>NZ_JAMHFY010000010.1 GCF_023897015.1 Desulfosporosinus nitroreducens
CCCTGTAAAACAGAGTCAGTTAAATTTTGGCTATAGAGCCTCTTTTTCTAACTGTCTATTTTACAGGGTCCATTTTACTAAACAGCTCCCTCTTTTTTATTTACCATTAAATTTGGGCCATAATTACATACAGTTGGATAGCAGAACGTACTCTCTCTGGCTAGGGAAGGAAGACAGTGAACTCGTCGCAATGAAAGGATTTACTTATTAATCCGTATACTTTATAGACTTAATAAGTAAATCACTTCCTGCAATTGTATTTTTAAAGATTGTTCTCACAGGCTCAATGTATTCCTCTGGCTTTGTCAGAGACGGACTATAATGAGTTAGCCAGAGTTCTTTTACGCTTCCTTGTTTTGCGAGTAATCCGGCTTCAGAAAACATCATATGTTTTTTTTGCTCTGCTTTGCATAAGTCGTCTTCATTGCCGTACATTCCTTCACAAATAAAGAGGTCTGAGTCTTTAATAAACTCTATTAAACCTTCTGTCGGCCTTGTATCAGTACAATAGGAAACCTTTATCCCTTTTCTCGTTTCACCAATAACCATTTGAGGACTTACAATTTTTCCTTCAAAGGTAATATTCATACCTTTCTGAAGACTGTTCCAATAGCTTACCGGAATGCTTAGTTCCTTAGCACGTTCAACATCAAATTCACCTTGTCTTTTAAGTTCAATAGAATATGATAAGCAAGGTAGAGTATGATCAACGGGGATACTCTTAATTTCAATATTGCTTAGGAGTGTTTTGGTACTTTCAAGGTCGGATAGCTCAATTAATGTCAACTCATAAGGTAATTCGGGTGAAATGACAGTTAAACCTTCAACTGCCTTTTTTATGCCAGGAGGCCCCATTAAAGTTAACGGTTCTTTCCTTCCTGCATTGCCTATAGTAAGAAGCAGTCCGGGTAATCCTGCTATATGATCTGCATGATAATGGGTAAATAGAATGGCATCAATAGATTTGAAACCCCATTTAACCATCTTCAACGGGATTTGAGTTCCTTCACCACAATCTATTAGAAGCATTCTTCCGTTATACTTTATCAGAAGGGATGTCAGCCATCTGTTTGGCAGCGGCATCATACCTCCTGTTCCCAATAGACAAACATTAAGCATAAAAACTCCTCAACCAAGATTTAATAGTTCCATTAGCTAATTTGTTTTACCCTCAGTCCGTGTAGAGAGGGTAATTAATGTATGAGGTCTTTAACCATCTCTGCTAAAGTTAATGACGAGGTTAAGCCAGGAGATTCGATGCCAATCAGATTAATTAATCCCTCAAATCCGCGTTCAACTTCGTGACAGACAATAAAATCACGAATGGGATCACCTGGGGCCTGGATTTTGGGTCTTATACCTGCCATATCCGGATGGAAATCTGCAGATTTTAAAAATGGCATGTAGGTATTAACCGCGTTATAAAACTCTTGGGCATGATCTTCATTTACATCGTAATCCAACGTTTCTGTATAGATTGCATTTGGACCAAACCTCAACCGGCCATCCAATGCTTTGGTAGCATGAATGCCTAAGCCCTTCAGATCCTTTAATGGAGGTGGATAGATAAGCCGTGACACTAAAGCTGACTTGGTATTTGAAACGGAAAAATATTCTCCCTTACAAGGGTAGATGCGGTAACCAATGTCATCTATGTTAATTCCCAAGAATGAAAAGATTTGATCGCTGGTTAATCCTGCGCAATTGATTAACCAGCGACAATGAATCGATTCAAGTTGGCCTGCGGGATTATGGTAAGTCACATGATATCCATCGCCTTTTGGATTAATTCCAATTACTTTGTGATTGTAGGCAACGATAGCACCTTGTGCTAAAGCTAGCCATTCAAGTCTTAACATTAACTTGTGTGAATCAATAATCCCGGTTGAGGGAGACAATAGTCCGGCAGCGGCTCTAATATTTGGTTCTAATTTTGCAATTTGATCTTTATCCAATAGTTCTAGATCATTAACCCCGTTCTTGCGACCCTGAGTCAAAATTGATTCTAATGCTGGGATTTCTTCCTCATTGCGAGCAATAATTAATTTTCCGATACGTTTATGTGGTATTTCCCATTCCTGACAAAACTGATATAGTTTTTGGTTACCCTCAACACACAATTTTGCCTTTAGGCTTCCTGTTGGATAATAAATACCGGCGTGGATTACTTCGCTGTTGCGGCTGGAGGTTTCTTGTCCAAATTTACTATGCCGTTCCAGCAAAACTACTGAACCATCATCAAATTGTTTAGATAGTTCTGCGGCAATTGCTAAGCCGACAACTCCGGCTCCTATAATAAGTATTTCAACCTTTTCCACAGTTATCGTACCCTTCATTCTTAATTAATACTAGAATATCAAAACATGTTAAGTATTATAGTATTATAAGGTGTATGTCAAGATATTTGTCGAAAATCTAAAAAATATACCATACCACCTAGGAAAACTTAAGCATTTCAAACTCAAATAATTATTAGCTTATGCCAAACATCCTAAATGAAATGACTCCCGTACAACTACAGTTCGGGAGTCATTTCATTTAGGATACGTTATTTGTTATGACAAGGAATTTGTATCGACCCATTCCTTGGCATTATGCACGGATTCTTCGCTGGGGATAGGTACATTCGATTGGGGTTTAACACTTTCGATATGCCCCCGCCAAGCGGCCGTGTCATGCTTTTCGATTGGGTTTGCTAAGAACTTTTCTTTTGACTTATTTTCAGCCATCACAATACCTCCTTTAAGATTCATTCTTATTATTCCCAATTCTTTGTTCTATATTTTAGAGAGGTCTTTCATTTACACGAATTATTGGCATTGCTCCACGCAACGACAGAGTACATCGAACCCACGGGGTCTAGAGCCCAAATTGTTAAGTGTTAAATTTGAAGATTGCCCTCTCTCTGCTAGAATTACGACAAACAGACCATGTCAAAATAGCAGCGTGAGATTGGAGAACTTGTTGTAAACTTTAAAGTTTGATGTGTTTTTAGATAAAATTCGATGTAAAAAAATCCGGTAAAGGCTTTAATGCCTTTACCGGATTTTGAATCATAAGGATGCTCTGTTTTTCTCATGCGATGGCAAGTACTTCCTTTACAAAAGAAAGGTACTCGGGGGCTTTTTTAATGTCCGGTTCACCGTGGGTCTGGGCTAGTCCATGCCGTATGGCTCGTTTGATTACTGTATCAAAAACCTTTATGTCTGGGGTCTCTGCAAAACGTTTCCGGAGATCTTGAAGCATGACATGATGAAGGTTAGTATGGTCTTGGACCATCGTAGGCAATATCCCTAAAACATTGACCTTTGCACCTTGTTCCTGGATATTCTTGATTAATATTAGTGTGTCGAAGATCCCATCAATGGACAGTCCTTCCGGAAGGACCGGAATGATAATGTCTGTAGACGCTAACAGGGAATTCATTGTGGGTATGTCATTGCTCGGAGAGGTATCAATGAGAATGTAATCGTACCGGGTTCTTATCTGACCTATCGCATTTCTCAAAAGGTATTTAGGAGTAGGGAATTGCTTGGAGTTAAGCTGAGCCATTACTTTCGGACTGAGATCGGAAAGAGAATTGTTTGATAAGTATAGATCCACCCCAAATGCAGTTTGCTTTATGTCTCTCATTTTTACTTCACCAATTAAAACATCATAAATCGTTTTCTTTAAGTTGCTTTTTTCGATCCCGAACGAAAGTGCGATATGACCTTGAGCATCCATGTCGATGACAGCTGTCTTATATCCAAGACTAACTAGCCCTACAGCCATGTTTGTGACAGTTGCAGTCTTGCCAACCCCGCCTTTTTGTGAGGCAACAGAAATTATCCGTGCAGTTTTAACATTATTTGCGATATTAGCATTATTAGCAACTTTAGAATGTTTAGCCATATAACAACAACCCCTTTCTCAAATATGTATTGGTTAATTTTACCATATTATTCCAAAGCGGTAAATACTTAACTTTTATAATATGCTTAGTTTTCTGTATTAATGATAGAGACAGAGAAAGTTATCGAAAAAAACCTGTGATCTGAAGGAAAGATCACAGGGTCCATTTTAGTTTTTAAGACTCATATCTTTGAATCCTATTAATAGGATCTAGATTACCATCGCACTCTCCAAGCAATCATTCATATATAAAAGAAGTCTGTCATCCTGAATTATTGACTTATTAGCTTTAATTTTTTTGATGCCATTGTTTTAAATGTAAAAATTTATTGAGTTCGAGATTTCGTGGGAGCTAAAGTATCCTGATTCATGATGGTTAGTCGTCCTTATAAAATTGACTGCCTATTATACTGATCTGAGAAAATCAATCTTTCCTTCTCTTTTAGATTGAAAGATTAATGCTCATCTTAAATCGATGTTTCAGAAATAAAGGGGCTCGCAGTAATTAGTCTATAAAGTTCCTTTGTGGTATATTATATTTATCAATTGTAGTTTAATTATTATGCAGTATTGAAATATCGTTTCTATTATTAGGCAAGAAATGATGACAGATCCTGCATAATGATTAGATTGAGAAACTATATGGGAGGGAACATTATGAATAACAAAAAAACATTAGAGAACTTAATGGAAGCATTCGCTGGGGAATCACAGGCTAATCGTAAATATATCGCTTACTCAAAAAAAGCTGAGGCGGAAGGCAAAAAAAATGCTGCAAAACTTTTTAAGGCAGCTTCAGATGCCGAAACCATTCATGCCCAAAAGCATTTCGAGGTTGCGGGTAAGATCATGTCAACTGTGGAAAACTTAAACGATGCCGTAAATGGAGAGAATCATGAATATCAAAGCATGTACCCTGAATTTCTAAAAGTTGCTCAAGAAGAAGGAAATCAAGCTGCAGTAAGAACTTTTACATATGCTCTAAAGGCAGAAGAGGTTCATGCAAGACTATATAAAGAAGCACTGGATAACCTGGAACAAGAGGAAGAAGTATTTTATTATCTTTGTCCTATTTGCGGAAACCTTGAGAAGGTTGTTCCTGAAAAATGTTTTATCTGCGGTACTTCGGGAACGAAATTCATAAAGTATTAAAAATTAACTTCTATGTTTAGACCCATCATTTCATTTAGTATCTAAGCTGTTGCAATTAATCCTCAACTATTATATTAGGTGGGGATTAATTAATTTTTATACTAAGATCTATTGATGAAGCTTCTTTATGATGTCAGCAAAGGATATGTGGAGAATAGGACCAAGTAGTGGCAGTATAAGCAAACAGGCGGATTAAAGACAATTGATGTAGAATAATGTGAGTTAACCAGGTATATTTATAATCGACTTATAGTTAAAGCAGCCTCTTCCAAAATCGGAAGAGGCTGCTTGTTCTTAGTAGAAGTTAGATTATTCGTTGTCAACCGGCTTAGCTATTCTTTCCTGCTATGAAACCTTCGATACTTTCTTTGCGTCGATCATTTTTAGCTTCAATAACATGCTTTTTACCTGCCGTAATCTCACCTTTATGCTCATTCAAGTAATCCTCTGCTTCATTAAGATTAGATGCAGTGTGGTCGATATGTTCTTGCAAGTGAGCCTCATAGTCCACCCGATTATCTGTTTTGGACAATTTAATCACTCCTATTCGATTATAACATCTTTTTAGGCTGACCAAACTCGAAATGTTATGCGGCGCTGAGAGTAGCGGCAATCTATTCTTAGGAGCATTGACTCTGTTTGTTAAGGAGTTGAGTTTCCTTCCGAGAGGCAGGTACTGCCTGCCAAATTAGATGTGTAATATCTGAAGCAAGCTTCATCACTGTATGGAGACGGGTGCACTGGAGAACCTGAAGCTCAAGAAAGCCTCCCATATTAACGATTCCCATGATCGAGATATCTCCCACAGCGGGCAACTCCTTGTTTAAGGCTGCTCCTGGTGTTAAAGGAGAGTTAGACAAGGTAATCTTACCGACTTCATCCAATTTTCCCAGGCAGGCATCAATCGCAACAACTATATCAGGATTATGTATGGTCGAAACCCTTTTAAGTTCTTGAATCAGGTTTTGTGCGTGCAGAGGTTCATCCAGTGTCCCCAATACGGAATACCCCAGACGCTTTAAATTGGTACCGACTAGTGGTCCCAGACAGTCACCTGTTGCTCGATCCGTGCCGATACAGGTAAAGAGGACCTTTTTCATGTAAGTAAGTTCTTTCAATGCGGCGACGAAGGAGAGTTTATCCCAGTAATTATTGTTACACGAATTAACAGAGGCTAAGATGCGCCTTGAATTAGTTATAATAATTTCACCCCCATGAATCAGTCCAGTCAATTCCTGCCAAGCGTTGCAACTGCATCTGTGCTTACTTGAGATTCTATCTTATCAGAGAGGAATCCCAGAGCTGGCTGGCGATAGTGCTTTATAGCATTGTATAAATTAAAATGGAATATATTCCAAGTTTCAATAAGTTCTTAAAATGGAGATGAGGTTTTGAAATCCTCTGAGCTGACATAGACATAGATCAAACATTGTTTAAGAAAGGTTAGCCGCATGAAGAAACAAAGTTTGGTCAAAGGAGCCTTTGTTCTAACGTTAGCCGCTTTTATAACAAAGGTATTGGTCTTCAGTAATTCTATTGTTCTATCCAGAGTTTTAGGTCCCGAGGGAATTGGATTAAAAAAGATGGTCATGCCCTTTATGGGCTTGATGATGACCTTAACGACCATCGGGTTGCCAGTAGCTATTTCGCGCTTAGTGGCGGAAGCAGATGCTCAAGGAAATAGGGGAAAGGTAAAGAAGATACTCGTTATATCCTTGGTCATAACGGGGAGTTTAAGTATCTTCGTAGTATCTCTTTCGATTTTTAGTGGGAAGTATTTATCTAGCTTCTTTTTGACCGACCCGCGGTCTTATAACTCGTTCATGGCTATGATTCCGATTATTCCAATTGGGGCGGTATCAGGAGTCCTCAAGGGTTACTTCCGGGGAAGGCAAACTATGAATCCGATCGCCTTTGCGCAGGTATTTGAGCAAATTGTGCGGGTTTGTTTAACCTATATTTTGGTACAGCGGTTGGTTCCGTTGGGTATTGAATATGCCGCTGCGGGAGCGGTGCTTTGCAGTGTGTTGGGGGAAGCCTGTTCCTTGATTTTCTTTATCGTTATGTTCAAAATCTCACATCATAGAAAAATGAAGATTTCACGTCCTAGTTGGAGTCAAGCTTTTCGAGGGAAAAATGTACTGATTGAACTTCTACAGACAGGATTGCCTACAACAGGCAATGGTTTCGTTATTTCAATTACGCGGGCTGTACAACCAATTGTGATAACTAAAAGTCTGGCCCTGGCAGGCGTTAGCTCCGCCCTGATTACTAAACAATATGGGATGTTGACCGGTTTCGTTATGCCCCTTCTGTTTCTCCCTGGTTTTATTAACCAGTCGCTGGGGGCTACTTTAGTTCCGGCTATTAGTGAGGCAAATGCTCAAAACAATCTCCGATTAATCAAACGCAGGTTAAATCAAGCAATTAGGGTTGCCCTAATCGTTGGCGTACCCAGCACTTTATTGCTATATCTGTATGCCCATGAATTAATGACGGCAGTATACCACGCGCCGACTGCGGCCCCATTACTAAAATTGATTGCTCCGTTTTTTTTATTGAATTATCTTCAATCTCCACTTCAGTCTGTTTTGGTCGGAATGGGGCAAGCTAAGACCGCGATGTTTAACAATATCCTAGCAAGATGTACTAATGTTGCTCTAATTTACCCCTTGGCCTCTAATCCGTTACTGGGAATCAATGGCGTAATCTTAGCCATTAGCGTTGGCGTCATTTTAGAAACGATTTTACATTACTCTTCCGTCGTAAAATCAATTGGGTACGCGCTGGATATCCCCAATATAATCAAAATTTTAGTAGCAGGAATAGCGATGGGATACATCGGAAGGGCGCTTTTTATAAATCTCAATAATTTGACATCCCAAGGTGGAGCAACATTGATCCTGTTGACAGGAATAGTATTTTCTATATTTATCTATATGTTGCTATTGTTTTTTTTAAAGGTGATTAACGGGAGTGATATTGTAAGAATCCCTTTCGTAGGCAAGATGTTAGGCAAGATTTTTCCAAAGTGATGATATAATCAATAAGCAAATTGAACTGTTGACATGTTTGTGATGAAAGTGCGGTGATGGGCTAAGCTGAGTGCATTAAATTAAGGAAGTTTGGGAAAGCATAGATATAAAATATATTTTAATTGGAGCAAGTTATATGCAAACATATATTGAAATTGATGAACATTTAATGAATGATAGAAAACCTTCCAGCTATATTATTGAATTAAGTAAGACCGGATTATTCGAAGTAGAATATCCTTACACGTTACTAGGAGACTTAATGAAAGTACCTCAATCTCCCAAACATCACCCTGAAGGCAGTGTTTGGAATCACACTTTGTTAGTGCTGGATAATGCTGGGGAAAGGAAACATCTTAGCCAAAATCCTAAGGTGCTCATGTGGTCTGCGTTGCTTCATGATCTGGGTAAAGCACCTGCAACAAAGATTATGAAGGGAAGAATAACTTCTTATGACCATGATAAATTGGGAGAGAGGCTTTCGGTTAAATTTCTCAAGGAGCTTACGGATGATCAAAAATTCATTAATGAAGTTTCCAAAATGGTAAGGTGGCATATGCAAATACTCTTTGTTACAAAAGGATTACCCTTTGCGGATATTCGAAGAATGGCTTCCGAGGTTTCAATTGACGAGGTGGCACTTCTTGGCTTATGCGACAGGTTAGGAAGAGGAGATATGACCATTGATAAAAAGTTGATTGAGGAAAAAAGCATAATAACTTTCTTGGAAAAATGTCAAAAGTATCTAAATATCAGAAAGAGTCCACTTGAATCAATTAGGTGAACAAAGAGACCTGAAACACTTGCTGTTCTTCGTCATATAATACAAAAACAACTATTTTGTAATGTGAGGAGAGAGCAATATGAAGGATACCTTTAGTATTCTTACTGAGCGGAGAATTCAGGAGGCTATAATCAGGGGTGATTTTAAAAACCTTCCTGGGGCAGGGAAACCATTAAAGATTGAGGGTCTTTACTTTTTACCTCGAAAGCTTAGATCAGCATATATTGTCCTGAAAAGCTCAGGCTATCTGGATCAAACCAACAAAGGGCAGAATGATTTTAAACCTTCTACATTAGCTGATTCAAACTTATCCGATGGGGACTTAGCTATTTCGCGACAAGAACTTTCTGAAAAGGTCTTTAATCATAATGTCATGATGGATTGCAGACGGAGAAGATAAAAGTACATAATTAATTTAGAGTTTCGAGAATCTAGGAATCGGTAAATGCAAAAAAAATGAGTAAAATTCACAGGCAGAGACAGAGGCAAAGGGGCCTGTCTTCACTTTTAAGGTATTGTTAGAAAATAAAAAAATTGTTGATAGATAGAATAGAATGTGGTAGTATGTCTATAATAAATTTCTTTAAAACAAAGTTTTATAATGTGAAACAAAACTTCTGGGTTTTATGAAGTTTATTATCTAATACCCTTTAAGGAGGTGTTTAACACGGCTGTAGGTAATGTTGAAAAGCAAAGAGAGCAGGTTTTTGCAGGACCGAATCGTCCATCGCCAACCTCAGCGGGGTTGTTAAATGAGGAGCGAGGAAGTGCGATTTAAGGCAGATCACGCAAAGCTTCAAGCGAGTGTTAAGAAAGCTATTGAAGCAATTAATCTATGCCATGATTGTGAAACCGGGTTTCACTATATAGAACAATGATATTTTTTAATACTTAAAAGGGGTGACTGATATGAATTGTGGTTCTGGTGTAAATAAAAAGGAGCAGGTTAGACCTGACCATATATCAACAACTGCAGAAGAGCTCTCAAATGAGGGGCGCGGAAATGCGGTCAACGCAAATTACACCAATGATTTCAAAGCCAAGGTTAAAAAGGAGATCGAAGCAAATAATTTGCGTTACAACTGTGAAACTGGATTTCATTATATGGAACAATAACTGGCCCTTTTAGATTATTTGAATAATATTGTACCAAAAGCCTAATTAAACTTAAATAACTCTGTCTGTCAGGGTGATCTTGGTTGTAGAGAATAACATTAAAGTTACTACAATTAGCAAATAGGGGGATTGTTATATGGAAGAGAAACACCGTGAGGGATTAATGGAGGAAAAAAGGCTGTTTTTCCCTCCTGCAGGGTTTAGTTCAAATGCTGTTATTCAAAACCCTGAAATCTACGAACTTGGGCAGGACCGGACAAAGTTTTGGGGTGAACAGGGAAAACGGTTGGACTGGTTTAAACCGTGGGACAAAGTGCTGGAATGGGACCGTCCTTTTGCAAAATGGTATGCTGGCGGAAAAATTAATGCAGCGTATAATTGCTTAGATCGGCATTTAAATGGAGCACGCCGCAATAAAGCAGCCCTTATATTTGAAGGAGAGCTGGGAGACCGAAGAGTCTTAACCTATCAGGATCTTCATCGTGAGGTATCTCAGTTTGCGAATGTACTTAAATCTTATGGTGTAGAAAAAGGGGATCGGGTGACAATTTATATGCCCATGATCCCCGAGACTGTGATTGCAATGCTCGCTTGTGCCAGGATTGGCGCCCCACACATTGTTGTATTTGGCGGATTCAGTTATGAAGCTTTGAGAGATAGAGTTTTAGATGCTCAGGCAAAGGTTATAGTTACATCAGATGGGAGTTATCGTCGCGGAAATATTATCCCTTTGAAAGAAAATGTGGATCAAGCTCTGCGCACTGTAACTTGTGTTGAAAAAGTAATCGTTGTTCAACGGACAGGTCAGCCTGTGGAAATGCAAGAAGAACGGGATGTTTGGTATCACGAGGTTATCAAGAATGTCTCATTAGTCAGCCCAGCCGAACATATGGACGCAGATGATATGCTTTTCATTCTTTACACGAGTGGAACAACCGGTAAGCCTAAAGGTATTGTTCATACTGTTGGAGGTTACATGGTTGGGGTGTCAACAACGCACGAATGGGTTTTTGACCTTAAAGATGAAGATGTTTATTGGTGTACTGCGGATGTTGGCTGGATAACAGGACATAGTTACTTGGTATACGGGCCATTATCTAATGGTGCAACAATTTTAATGTATGAAGGAGCACCGGATTATCCTGAAAAGGATCGGTATTGGGAGATTGTCGAGAAATATAAGGTGACAATTTTATATACTGCGCCCACCGCAATTCGCACGTTTATGAAATGGGGCGAAAGCTATCCGCTGGGTAGGGATCTTTCAAGTTTACGGCTTCTAGGTTCGGTCGGAGAACCAATTAATCCAGATGCGTGGATGTGGTACCACAAACATATTGGGGAAGAACGTTGCCCTATAGTAGATACCTGGTGGCAAACGGAGACAGGTATGATAATGATGACACCAGTACCGGGGATTACTCCTCTCAAGGCAGGATCATGCACGATTCCATTCCCCGGTGTCCATATAGATATAGTCTCACCTTTAGGTAACGCGGTACCTAAAGGTGAGAGCGGTTATTTAGTAGTTCGTGGCCCCTGGCCAGCGATGCTAAAAACAATCTATGGCGATGACAAACGCTATGAGGACACATATTGGAGGCAGTTTGAGGGTGTGTATTTTACAGGGGACGAAGCGAAATGGGATGATGATGGTTATTTTTGGGTGATTGGTCGAGTCGATGATGTTATAAATGTTTCAGGGCATCGGATTGGGACGGCAGAAGTAGAAAGTGCCTTGGTTGATCATCCCTTGGTGGCTGAAGCAGCCTGCGTGGGTAGAACTCACGAAGTAAAAGGGCAAGCGGTTTTTGCCTTTGTCAGTTTAAAAGAAGGAATATTAATCCATGATGAGTTAATTGCAGAACTTAAAGCGCATGTTGTACTGAAAATTGGAGCCCTTGCAAGACCTGATGATATTTTTCTAACAGACGAATTACCTAAGACCCGCAGTGGGAAAATTATGAGACGTCTTCTGAAGGATATAGCTGAGGGTCGGGCCATGGGGGATACCAGCACTCTGGCAGATGCTGCGGTCATTGATTTCTTGAAAAAGAATATTAATATTGAGAAAGCCTCAGCAACGCAGAATGTTGCGATACCAATAGGGAGAAATAAGATCTCAATTCCTGACACTGCTACGTTTAATCGCTGTAAGGATGAGTCCTATGAAGGGTATAGTTATACAGTTTGGTACGCTACACCCGCTAAAGATGGATCACGTCATCCAGTTACCCATTTTTACTGCTTTCAGTGGATAGAAAGATTGAACTCCATCTCCGAAGTTGTCACGGCCATCACAAATATTATGCTAAACATTAAGGATGCTTTTGAGACAATATTCGCAGACGGGACACCAGATTTTAGCCATGCTGTAATTAATGAAGGAAATATTACGGATGACTTAGCAGAGGAAGGTCAAATCTGCTTTTGTGGTTCAGAGGGCTAAGGAGAACAACTATTGTTCTGATGGATTGTACACCCTTGGGAATTATTTATTCTCGGGGGTTTTTTGTTTAGTTAATTATCTCGTCTTATTCTTCAAAAAACACACATCATAGAAAAAGGGATTTGTCCATGCTTCATTGAATATTAAATAATAAATAATAATGATATTAATTTAATTGTATGGAGAGATTTATGAAAAAAAAGTTTTTGATATTTACCGGTGTTATGCTTTTATTTATTGCCTTAATATGTTTTTGGGGATACAACAAATATTTCAAACCGAACCCGCAAATCCAACAACAACTTAATAGTCAATTTGGAGCGGAATTTTTTACTTCGTTTAATGATGCTAATGTTGCCAAAACTTTAGAGGACGCTGATACAGTGGAGGGTGCTAATTCCTTGGGAACATCCAATAATTTACAATTGAATAACGAACCAAAATCAGTGGAGTATGAAGAAAGCGAAGTATTGAACAATTCAACTTCTGCGAATGAAAATATCGAGAAAAGAATCACGGAAAACCAAATTAGTGCTAAGTATAAGCCTCAGTTTAATAACCTTCAGAATATAGCCTTGAGCCGTTTGGATACTTTGTATTCGGCAGCAATTCAGGAGTATAGCCAACGCAGTAAAGCTGGCACATTAAATCGATCAGAGCTAATTCAAAAATATATGCAAGCTGCAACCATGCTTGAGGCTAACGTCGACAGCCAATTTTACAGTACATTAAGCGGAATGCAGGGAGAGTTGATTGCTAATCATCTTTCGGTCGATATTATTGATATGACTAAGAGTCAATATGAAAAGGCTAAGTCCGATAAGCGATCACAGCTGTTGTCCAAAGTCGGTAAATGAGCAATACTGTATAACCAAAAAGTAAATGGGAAATTGATAAAGAAAATAAATTAAAGGCGGAACTTATGAGAAATTTAAAAATGAAGATTAGCTATGATGGTTTTAAATACAAAGGGTGGCAAAAACAAAAGGATACTGATCTTACGATACAAGGTAAAATAGAAGCTGTATTATCTAAGATGACAGAGGAAGCTGTTCAATTAGTAGGGTGTGGAAGAACAGATTCAGGGGTCCATGCTGAAAATTATATCGCAAATTTTCATACGAAATGTGCTTTGAGTACAGACACTATGTTGGATTATTTATATGAATATTTACCTGAAGATATAGGGATCAAATCTATCGAAGATGTAGCCGAGCGATTTCATGCAAGATATAATGTAAAATCAAAAACATATGTTTATAGAATAAACAACAATAAGTTTAGAGATGTTTTTAACAGGAAGTATACATATCATCTTGCCGATAAACTAAATTTGATGAAGATGAAATATGCTTCTCAGGTCTTAATTGGCACTCATGACTTTCAGAGCTTTACTAACTTAAGAAATAGTGATAAATCGACAATTAGAACGATCAATTATATCAACATTGATGAAAAGGATGGTCTTTTAGTGATTGAAGTTAATGGCAATGGATTCTTGTGGAATATGGTAAGAATTATTGTCGGAACTCTTATTGAAGCAGGTAAGGGTAATCTAAAACCAACCGATGTTGAAAAGATATTGAATGAAAAGAAGCGATGGGAAGCGGGACCCTTAGCCCAAGCTAAAGGCTTATTCTTAAGAGATGTCGAATATTAAGGCGAATAGCGGCTAAAACATAAAAATTCTTTATTATATTGTTTTAAGTTTTGTTCGCGAGAAGGGCGTATGTTATATTTCATAGGACTTAGGAGTCGAGAGAAGATTGACTCCAAAAATCGTTTAGGAGGCAACTCATGCTAGAATCTATTAAAAACATAATTTGCGTTGGTCGAAATTATGTACAACACGCTCATGAACTTAACAATGCCGTGCCACAAGTCCCGTTATTGTTTACTAAGCCAACCCATTCTTTAGCTGAGGCTAATGGAAGTGAGATAATTTTTCCGGGAGATCGGGGCCAAATTCATTATGAAGCGGAGCTGGTATTTCATATTAACAGACGATATGAGCCGGGAATTAAGGTGGATGACCTTATAGACCAAATGGCTATAGGTATCGACTTTACATTACGTGATGTGCAGACAGAGCTAAAAGGGAAGGGCTATCCTTGGGTACTTGCCAAAGGGTTTATGAACTCGGCTGTAATCACCTCTTGGCAACCTTTTGTTGGTCTTAAGGCATTGATGGAACTTGACTTTTCTTTGGAGAAAAATGGACAAGAGGTCCAACGTGGCAATATGAAGAACGTTATATTTGACTTGCCGACAATTGTTGATTATACGGCTAGACACCTGGGGCTAGATCGAGGGGATATCATTTTCACAGGTACTCCGGCGGGAGTAGGGCCGGTTCTTGACGGAGATCATTTTGTATGTAAATTAGCAGATAAAGAGTTAGGGAACTGTATTATAAAGATTTCGAAATGAAAAGACCTTTAGCCAATTACAACCCCATTGCCATCGGCACATTTTTGGGCGGTGGGGATACGAGGCATTGGTTACACATTTCTTCGTTTTCGGATTGACCACTCTTATTTTATAGTCGCTAGCGGGGTATCTTATCTGTTGCAATGAGCGGATGATCATGTCTGATCATGAAGACGCTCCACTCGAAGGCTGTTTACAGCAGGGCGGAGTCTAGCCAGGTTGGGGGCTATCGTCTTGGTGAATCAGGAATTTTAGCGAAAGGACTGAATTATATGAAACAACAATTGACTGGTAAGGCATCAAAAGACGGCTACGTAAATGCAATTGAGGGTATTAAGCGAAAAACTCTCGTTTATGGGAATAACACTTTAATGACGGAATTCAAGCTGGAAAAAGGAAGAAGTCTACCCATGCATAAACATCCGCAGGAACAAACGGGTTATCTAATTTCGGGTCATATAATTCTTCATATTAACGAGCAAAAATTCGAAATGTTTACCGGAGATAGCTGGTGTATTCCAGGAGATGCTGAGCATGGTGCTGATGTAATGGAGGATTCCATTGCCATCGAGGTATTCTGCCCTATAAGAGTAGATTATTTATAGCAATTTTTAAAGTCAAATATTTTATAAATGAAATTCGGCATAAGGTCTTATTTAATATTTCTGTAATGCAGTTAGTATGTCTTGATGTGATTTTGTTTACACGCCTATTTTATGAAACTCTGCTTAAATCCAAGTTGATATTCTTTAGATTGATTAAAAAAACTGTACATTTTTGTGCGGTTTTTCTTATTCTGAATTGCAATTGCTCTTAGAGATTTTAATGCTGTTAGAAATCCCTGGGGTGCTATTGACAATTTAGGCCTCAAACTTTATACTTTTAATATACCCCATGGGGGTATGGTCGGAAATAATATAGAAGAAGGTGTATTTATGAATATCACAGTTAGCAAAAATAGATGTCCTCAAAACCATCCTTGTCCTTCGTTACGAGTTTGTCCGGCAGGTGCGATGAGTCAAAACGGATTTGAAGCCCCAACTATCGACCAGGAAAAATGCATTAGCTGCAAGAAATGTGTGAAATATTGTCCGATGGGAGCTATTCAAGCCACTGAATAAAGTATTTCTATTTCACATCTGACAACGCTCGGCAGAGATGTTCAGTTATTACTAATGGGATTTATCGTTCGTGAACATCTCCGTCACTAATTTAGAAATTAGACCGTTTTGAGAGAAGGATTTCATCCCAAGAAGGTAGAAAATATATTACACCTATAGTTTTCTTTACAAAGATTTACCTAAACGGAGGGCTTATGTGGGGGAGATTGCTTACCAAAGACAGTTATCATCTCATTGTCTCCCCAGGATATGGAACTTGGGGCCCGCCGTTAAGAATGGCACTAACCCCGAAATGGTAGACTTACACTCAAGTTCCAAAAAGCACGTTAGAATTACTATGCAATTACCAAACCGCAGTATTGCGGTTTTTTTGTTAAGCGATAAAGAAGAAATTAATTCCAAGTAGGTATAATTGTATTCAAGGTTAAAGGATATGACGGATTTATGTCGAAATATTAAAGGAATTAACATAACGTGTCGAATCAGTAGATAAACTATAATCGAAGAAGAGAGGCAACAAAGTGCGGGAAGTAAGTGTTCAGCGCCTTAAAGACGGGGATGTTCTAGCAAAAGAGATTTATTCCTCAAATGGTAAGATATTACTCGGTAAAGGCGTGGTACTCAAATCTCAGTTTATTAATCGACTGCGGCAATTGGATATGCATGGTATTTATATCGAGGATGATTTGACTAGTGACATTATCATTGAAGATGTTATTTCAGATCAGCACCGATTTAATGCTATGTCAGCTATAGAAAAATCATGCAAAACTATTCAAACCGGAAAGAATAAAGAAATTAACATAAAAGAAGCAGTAAGTAATATCGTACAAGATATTCTCTTTCAAAAGGAAATAATGATTAGCCTTATGGATATGCGTAACATTGATAATCGAGTATACGCTCATTCCGTTAATGTCTGCGTATTATCTTGCGTTTTAGGCAAAGGACTGGGCTTGCCGGTAGACAAGCTTAATGATCTTGCTCAAGGTGCGTTGCTCCATGATGTGGGAATTGTCAATTTGCCTTCCGAGATTCTTAATAAAAGAGGTCCCCTAACGAATGACGAGAAAGAGGTTTATCAAAATCATACCACGGAGGGCTATGATATTGTCCGCAAAAAAGCACAAACTAGTATTATCATTGCGCATATGGCTTATCAACATCATGAATGGACAAATGGCAATGGCTATCCGCGAAAACTAAAGGGCCCTTCTATTCACCCTCTGGCAGAAATTGTTGCCGTAGCCGACTTCTACGATTGTCTTATCCATGGTTCACCCGGTATTCCTCGGGTTTTACCCCATGTAGCTTGTGAAATACTAATGGCTAATGCTGGGGTGCGTTTCCGCCATGAGTTGATTCACATCTTTTTACAACATATTGCTGCTTACCCTACAGGGTATACTGTTAAGCTTAATAATGGAGAAACCGGAGTTATTGTCGGTCAAAATAAAGGATTGCCTACTCGTCCAATCGTACGAGTTTTTGACGGGAAGGTAAATCTTAGTCAAGTAAAGGTTGCCGAGTACAATCTTGTGCAGGAGCGAACTCTTTTTATTGATTATATTATTGAATAGGATTTTCAAACTGTTGGTTTTGTTCTTAACTCTGAATACATGAAAAAAACGCCTAAAAGCTAACTCGAAGGAGTTAGCTTTTAGGCGTTTTTATATTATTTGTATTTAGGATCAACTTTTAACATTCCGGCCTTGGTAAGGAATTCAAAGGTTCTTATCAATAGATGAATCCTCACTTAATATGGCCAAGAACTGTTCTACCATGTCAGGATCGAACTGTTTTCCAGAGCAGCTTTTGATTTCTAGTACAGCACTTTCAATGGTTATTGCCTCTTTGTAGTGTCTGGCGTGAGTCATAACATCAAAGGAATCTACAATTGCCAGAAGTCGTGATAATTTTGGGATTTCTTTGCCTTTCAGGCCTTGAGGATAACCGGTGCCATCATATCTTTCATGATGGGACAGAATTTCATTGGCTACGTGTGCCAAATCAGGTGTCGATACTGCGATGCGGTATCCTATTTCGGAATGAGTTCTCATTACTTCCCATTCATCTGTGGTTAGTTTATCCGGTTTAAGCAAGATGGCTTCGGGTATTCCTATTTTGCCGATATCATGAAGAAGGCTTAGAAGAGCTACTTCATCAAGTTCTTCTTGGGATAGGCCCATTCTTTTACCTATCAGGCTGCACATTTGTTCGATTCTCCTAGTGTGTTCTTCAGTTTCGATGTGTTTTTCATGGAGGGATTGCTCAAGCGAACTTAATATTGAACTTTTCGCACTTCTGCTTTCCAGAAGTTTATTCCGGTACATCCGTTCTTCCGCCAGCTTTATAACTGCATTCATATCAGTGTGCAGACGATCTTTGTAAGCTCGTCCCCAGGAAAGACTGATTGGGGCTTGATAAGCTTTCAGATTTTCACACTCTTTTTTTATTTTCTCAATTAAAATATCAACATAGTCAGAATGGTTGTCTTTAATAAAAATAATAAATTCGTCCCCGCTCCACCTTGCAGGAATATCACCCGTGGAACAGCAATTCTTGAGAATCTCTCCGATGCAGCGCAAAAGGCGATCCCCTTCTTGGTGCCCAAACGTATCATTAATAAGTCTTAGCCCATTAATATCACCCATTATGATCCAACTGTTACATGAAGTGCATTTATCAGCTTTTTCTAATAATACTTCTACAAAGGTTCTGTTTTTTAGAGTTGTCACCATATCCGTTTGGCTAAGGTAAAGGTTTTCTGCCTCATAGTTTTTGCGTTGGGTAATATCCGAGATGGTACCGATTAAGCGCTTTGGATTTTTGAAATCATCATATCGGACAATTTTCCCTCGACATTGAAGCCATAACCATTCTCCGGAACTCTTTCTCACTCTGCATTCTACCATTAGTTTTTCATCGTTACCTTTGAAGCAATCACTCAAAGCAGCTCTAAAAAGAGTTTTGTCCTCCGGATGTATTATATTTATTACTTGATCATAATCCAGATAACCTTTATGGTTCATGTATCCTAGATATTTAAGCAAGTCAGGACTGATATTAAATTTATTCATTAATAGATCAGTATCAAAATAGCCATCATTAGTTGCTTCCATGATTAATTTGAACCGTTCTTCATTGATTCTAATTTCTTTATAATGGCTATCAAGCTCTTGCAACATTTCATTGGCACTCGAAGCGAGATTGGAGATTTCATCATTCCCTGGTAAAGAGATCGTTTTGGACATCTGTTTTTTGTTTCTTATACAATTCATAAAACGGTCCAGCTTTTCAATGCGTCTAAAGACAGAGAACTCCAAAATCCTTAAACATATACTGGAAATAATTAAGAATGTCGCAATAAATGCAAAACTGGAGTAATTGATAATCTTCAATCCATCGCGATACATAAATCGATCAGTATCAAGTTTCAAAAAAATTTCAGTAGTATTTTCCATATTATTTATTAGTGCATAACTTGTTATAGAATCTGTGGTCTTCTTAATGTACAGGATAGTGTGATCAGAGGACAGCATAACAGTGTCCTGTTCCAAAGTTTCCAGTATTTCGGGATCTTGCGATGTATGAAAATTTATACCTACTTTTAAGACATCTTTAAGATAGTCAAGAAATTTTTGATCAATCAACTTGCAAAAGACGATTACCCCATTATTCGAGGCTTCTCGGTTAGACGATGTAACAGGTGATATAGAAATCAGTAAGGGTTGTCCAGAAACTATTAATAGTCCGGTTATAGGAGCAGGGCTAAAGACTAAATTTCTATAATAATCAACATTTTTAAAACTCTTATGTAATTCTTCGTTAAATGCACTCTCTACCGCTGCATCAATTCCATATGCCTTAGCAAAGACTGTATCCCCTGAAAGATTATAAAAACCCATATAGTTTATATTCAAGGAAGTCAAAGTATTATCCTGTAGGTTAACATCAACATATTCGCTATAGGTGCCGTTAAGATAGGTGTAAGTATCATCCCAATAGGCCCAGTCCATCACTGTACTTTCTAGGGAAGATTCTTCTCTTTGAATAACCGACATTGCTCGGTTGAAATTTTGGCTTACTATTGAGTTTTCGATTTTATCTGCATAATTCATAAATAATAACCTAAGCAGAATGCCGGAACATAGAACTACAAGGAATAGGCCTGAAATTGCAACCAGAGAAATTTTATGTCGTATCTTCAAATTGATCACCTCAAAACGCTTCTTATTTTTGCGATATTTGTCGAATAAATGATTTTTACGTAATAATGTTATGAATTATGTATATTATTTCTACATCTTGTTTTGAAAAACCTCTTTTTCGAATACTCCATATTACTGAAATTCAATCAAAAGAAAAAAACCCTGGATGAACTCAGGGTGAAGAGGTGGAGAGTCATAGATTATTCTAAAATTATGGCTGCTGTTGGGCAACTTTTCAAGGCTGCTTTAGTCGATACTTCAGCATCGTGAGGAACAGGATTTGTATAGGCTTCGGCAATCTCGTAGCTATTCATTCTAAATACTTGAGGACAAACTGATACACAGGCACCGCAGCCAATACAATCTGAATTTACGGAAGCAAACATTGATTTTAAACTCCTTTCCAGTACAGTTATCGCTAATAAGGCTAGGATAACGTGCAACGGGCTCGTCGTCAATCTGAATTTATCCAACGTTAAGACTCCCACTTCTTGTAAGTGGGAGTGGTGCCCCCGTACTTTTGCTTCGGTGGCGATACTCTCCAGTGGAGAGTATCGCCGAGCCGCCTTCCCAATAGAAATACTTGGCGGCGAAGGAGGTAGAGTCCATCCTACGGCGCGAATGTATTCGTCTGTGGATATGCCCCTTCGGCATAAGTCTATCCTCAGCGCAATTGTATTCGTTACGGGCCGTGCGCTTTCGGCGATAATCTCCACCGGAGACTATCGTACTGGAGACTTACGTCACGGAAGTCCCGATATTCAACTTTAGTTGAACAGTTCACTAGAACCCGAAAGCTGGCTCTTATGTTTCCCAATGCAGGAGAATTAAAGTAGCACAGAGGAAGAATAAGCTAGAAATATGTATGATAAATTGCCTATTGTACATCCTTTAATGATAAAGGAAACTTTATTATTTTATTGAAGGAGATCTGTTATGAGCGAACTGATCGATAATCGAAGACAACGCAGAGAGACTCTTAAACAAATTATCCGCGACATTCACCAAAATGTTAATCCCCATGAGCTTAAGGAGCGATTCCGAGAGCTTTTATCTGATGTCGGAGCTACCGAAATTGCAGCCCTTGAACAAGAGTTAATTCAAGAAGGATTACCGGAAACAGAAATCAAGAGTCTGTGTGATGTCCATGTTTCAGTGTTTAAAGAAAGTTTGGATAACCAACCTAAGTCTCAAGAACAAGGGGGACACCCGATCCACACGTTCCGCAAAGAAAATAAAGCCATCGAGCGTGTAGTCCAAGCAATTCGCCCTCTTCTGGAACAAATCCAAATTGTGAACCCAGATGCAAACTTTGAGGACGGGCTCAAGGAATGGCAATCTCTGCATCAACAGTTGTTGGAAATAGAGAAGCACTACAGTCGTAAGGAAAACATCCTCTTTCCATATTTAGAAAAGCATGGCGTAAGCGGTCCTCCAAAGGTTATGTGGGCTATTCAAGATGAGATACGGGCTCAACTTAAGCAAGTCTCTCAGGCGCTCTCGCTCCCACAAGTTAAACTATTAGATCTGACCGAACTCATTCAAAAAACTGCGCTCCCTGTTCTTCAGGCAATCGAAGATCTTATCTACAAAGAAGAAAACATTATGTTTCCTATGAGCATGGAGACCTTGACTGAGGGGGAATGGGCTGCGGTTGCAGAGCAGAGCGGAGAAATTGGCTTTGCCTTAATTCAACCCGACTTCGGCTGGATTCCTTCCGTACCACCCGAACCTCCTGTCGATCCTAAAGCATTTCCTGCAAATTATGGACAAAGAAATGACGGTCCCCAAAGTCTCCTTCCATTTCCAACCGGTGCTTTGACACTTGAGCAGATTAGCCTAATTTTCAACCATCTCCCGATTGATATTACATTTGTAGATAAGAAAGATAACGTGCGTTATTTTTCTTACGGCAAAGAACGTATTTTCCAACGAAGCAAGGCTATCATCGGGCGAAAAGTCAGTGATTGTCACCCTCCGGACAGTGTTCACATTGTCAATAAAATCGTGGGTGATTTTAAAAGCGGTAAACGGGATTCCGCTGAATTCTGGATACACATGGACGGTAAGTTCGTCTTAATTCAATACTTTGCTCTCCATGATCCTGACGGAACTTATCGCGGAACAATTGAAGTGACTCAGGATATCCAAAAAATGCAAAACCTTAAAGGGGATAAACGTATTTATTCGGAGGAATAGACTTAAAACAGCCACTTTGCTTTATATGGCAAAGTGGCTGTTTATCGATTTAGGAATTGGCTTACTAAGTGGCACTTGTTAATGGTTTGGAAAATAACGATACTATAATAAAGACGATAATGCTGGCCGGAAGAGCAACTATCAAGGGATCGACATAGCTTAAGGGTCCTGTTCCAGCGATTGAATTTTTGCCAAAAACAGCATTTGCTAAGCCAAAGATAGCTGATTCCTTAGCATAAACAAAAAGGCACATAAAGCTGTAAATGAAAGTTCCGACCAGCATACTCCAAGTTGCACCGGTTTTGCTCGCGCGAGGCCACCAAAGGGCACCTGCATATATCGGCAGAAAGGCTGCAGCACAAAGACCGAAAAAAATGGATGTGGCCACAGCGATTATGTTCCCCGGTAAAACGTTAGCTACAACGACAGTTGCAAGAAACCCTACTATTAAACCTGCACGGGCTAATAAGAGTGTCTTAGATGAGTCATCTTTACTTGTTTTGCCTAAAAGATCATAACTAATGGAGGTTGAGATAATATGAAGCTGACCGCTCAAGGTAGACATCGCTGCTGCCAATAGGCCAAGTAAGAAAAAGTAAACGAGCCAAGCAGGAAACGCTTGAGACAGAAACATTGGTATTACTTTATCCGTGTTAGGACCAGTTCCACCAATGGCGGATGCTGTCATAGCAATAGTATTGCTCGTTTCGTGAAAGTAGACATTGGAAAGTGCTCCGACCGTAAAGGCTACACCGGTCATGAAGAGAATGAAAACTCCGCCAAAAACTAAGGCTCGGTTTAACTCTTTGCCGGATTTAACCGTCATATAACGAACTATCAGCTGTGGCTGAGCTAACACACCGATACCTACTCCCAGTACTAAGGTGGAAATGACGAACCACCAATTTTGACTTAAGAAGGTCGGCATTGATGCAAAGCCGGTCATTCCTTGCTTAGCAAGCGCGGCAGGAACAAGACTATTCATGGCATTTAGTTTAGCATGTGCCACTGAGATTCCGCCAAGCTTCATATAAGTAAAACATATTAGAAGAAAGGTCATAACAAACATCAAGGTGCCTTGAAAGGCATCAGTATAAACAACTCCTCTTAGGCCCCCGAAGAAGACGTAGGCTAAAACAATGAGAGAGAGAACCCAGAGTGCTGTATTATAATTCATCTGTAAGGTTTGCTCTAAAAATCTAGCTCCGCCAATCATAACAGCGGCAGCGTAAAGTGGTAAGACAATGCTCATAAGAGCTGCGGACCATTTGCGAATGAAAGTTGACTGGTAATGTGCTCCCAAGAGGTGGGGGAAGGTGTAGGCTCGAAGTTTCTGTCCTAAGGAGCGTGTTTTTTTACCAAAGACAACAAAGGCAAGAAAAATCCCGACAAAAATGTTGGCAAAAGTCAGCCATAGCATACTAAGACCGTAAAAACCGGCTGCACCACCAAACCCAACAATAGCAGAAGTTGAAATAAAGGTTGCTCCGTAAGCCATGCCCATAACATAAGGATGAATATCTCCACCTGCCACCATATAATCCTTCGAAGATTTAGTATGTTTATAACCGAGATAACCTAGAAACGCTGTAATTAATATATAAATTGCCAGAACAACAATAAAGATACTCACTTCTGCTCCACCCTTCAACTATGAATTATTTTAGTCATTATTCCAATTGATTAAACCATAAACAACACATAAAAGGGTACTGCCGATGGACAAGAGAAATGCTGCAATGACTCCCGGATCAGTTAGCCCTAACATATAGCCACCCCGTTTCAATTTGATAGAATAAATCCAGAGACTATTAACAATTCTTTAGGAATTATGTGCGTGATAATTTACCTGCCATACTTCCACACTTAGTTTCTTTTAACGTTGGTTATGAATACCGTACTGCCATCCTTTCTCCTTTTTTGAATTTAAGCGAAAGTAACTTATATGTTCAAGGGCTGAGGACTACTTGCACTTAAAGGAACATGCTGAAATTAAATTATAACAGGTGTGTTTGGGACAGACAATACTTTTTTACACTGTATTAAAACACATTGACGGCTAAAGACTAATTAATCACAGAGCAGCGACTGCGTGGAAAGCTCAATCACATTACATCGAGGTAATGAAGGCTAGATGCGAAATGATCAATCTAGCCTTTGTCATGTAATAAATGTTGGAATTAGGATTCTCGTTTGTGAAATATGTTTAAAAAAGGTTTTAAACTTTTTCTGAGCAACGATGTTGAAAGCAATTGTGCTTCAGACCTAAGTTTATTTCTTCTTTGAGTCCTTGGAAGCTCTCCAAGAGGTTGCATAGTCTTCAAACGTTTTTTGGACAGTTTCACCAATTATTCTATAAGCCTCGTCATTCAAATTGGCAAGAGATGTACGAATGGACCACTTTGGACCGCCAAACCCGATGCCGTTAAGCAACACAATTGAAGATTCCTTAGCTAAACGGAAAAGGAAGTCAGTGGGCTCATAGTTTTCTTCTAAAAAGTCACAGAATTCCTTACCGTACTTAATTTTAGCCCACACCAATAAATCAATTTGACTGTAATAGGCAGCGTTGAATCTATCAGTGCTCAATTCAAGTCCAAAGCCCTTGTATAATAATTTTTGTCGATGGCGACAAATTTCCTGGGTCAACTCTTTGTAACGATTTTCATGGTCAAGCAACGCAAAAAGAGCAAATAGTCCCATTTGCACTTGCTGTGGCGTGGATAAACCTGCTGTATGGTTTAGGGCGACTTGGCGACTGTCCGCAACCATACGATCAATAAAACGTAGTTTTTCAGGATATAGCGTGATTGTTCCATAACGCTCCGCCAACGCGTCTGTTTTGTTTTGCGGAAGATCCTTTATCAATTGATCAAAGATATTGTCTTTATGAATAGCGATGACTCCAAGACGCCAACCTGTAGCCCCAAAATACTTTGAGAACGAGTAAACCCCAAGGGTATTAAACGGTAATTCTGCCATCAGTGAACGGAAATTATCGACAAATGTTCCGTAAACATCATCTGTGATAATCATTAAATTTGGATTATAGTTTTTAACCATCTCTATGATATGTTTTTTTGACTCGTTTCTGATGGCCACTGAGGGTGGGTTGCTTGGGTTAACAACATATAAGGCTTTTATACTTGGATTAGCAAGTTTATCGAGCTCTGATTTTGTATATTGCCAAGTGTGAATCCCTCTCTCATCCATTTCCAGGGCATTAATTCGAATAATTTCAAAATTGTAGCGTGCTAAATGTGGAATCTCTAGATATGGGGTAAAGGTAGGTACCATGAGTGCAATCTTATCCCCAGTTGACAGTAACTTATTCGATATCAGAGAGTCAAAGATATAACACATGGCAGCGGTTCCGCCTTCAACCGCGAAGAGGTCGTATTTTCCAGGTGGGAATTCGTTATTACACATTTCCTGAATGAGATAAGCGTGAATAATTTGTTCAAGGTGTGCCAGCATACGATCTGGAACCGGATAGTTATCGCCGATGATCCCATCCACTAGTTCATGAACCCAGGCATCAGGGTCAAATCCCAGCTTTATTGTTCCATAATCAATGCTTTTCTTGAGCAAATCGACTCCGGGAGCGTGGTGATGGTTTTCCAGGTAGGCCTTAAGACGTGTTGCAATTCCTTTGGTATTAGGCATGCCAGCCAGGTCGATATCTTTCCAGACGTTGCGGGTTTCCACCATAGCAAATTGACCCAGTGTAAAGAACGCTTCTCGCGGGGTTGCTGCAATCCAGTTTGGGTTGCCTCTCCCTGCATTTAACATTGACCAGATGCTTGTATCTCCGTGTTTATTGGCAAGGTTAATTAATTTGTCTTTGAGTTCAAAAGGACTTAGTTGCTTGTAAGTGTGTTCCATCTCCCAAGTGGGGGCAATATCTTTCTGAATGGCTATCATTCCTTCCGGATCTTTGTTTCAACAAGCAAGGTTGTTTGCGCATAAATATTCGCTTTATGCTACTCTGTACTGTACTCAAAGGATTTATACACAAAAAATCCTATCCCGGATTCATGGGTATGTGAAATAACCGAAAATACAAAGAGTCGTTCTAGAAGAGGGTGGAGGCGGTCAAGGAGGTGTGAATATTTTCCCTCATATTGTGTGTGAAACAGACTTCAGCTGATGGTGACCATAAGTCAGGGAGGTGACGAACTTGTTTTCTAAGTCTGTCACCTCCCTTTGGTTTGAAACTATAATCCGGTGAGTATCGTTTCTACCGATTTACTAATTCTATTGGAGAGCGCTTGATATCCTGCGGAATTTGGATGAAGGCCATCCTGGGCGATATATTTCCCCACATTAAATTTCAGCAAGTCATGGGTTGGAATGAAGATTGCTTTTCCATCTTCTTCAACGAGTTGTTGGGTATTATAGTTCCAGGTAGTCAAAAGTCTGGCATCTTCAAGACTGGTTGCTTTTTCATAAGGATTGTAAAGACCAAGAAAAATTATAATGGAATTTGGGTTAGTGTTTCTTAGTTCTTTGAACGTTAACTTTAAGCTGCTCTGGTAGTTGTCTAGTCTCACTTTGAATTCATCTTCTTTAGCAAGAGTGTTCAGGGATAGGATGCTTCGGATATCATTTCCACCGATGGAGACTAAGATAATATCCGAATCTGCGATCAGTTTATCAAGCCGCTGGCTTTGGAGTTGCTCAAGAAGACCTATGCTTTCTAGTCCGTCAATTCCTGCGTTATCCACGATGATTTCTTTAGAGGTGTTGTTTTTGAAATACTCCGGCAGATAACCAGAAAACCCTTTACTATTTTCATCTCCCGTCCCTTTAGCAACAGAGTCTCCCAGGATGAGCAATTGAACGGAGTTGGGATTCTTAGACGAGAGTGTTGAATCCTCTGTTGTTTGAGTCATTGGGGCTTCCGAAGATGGCTGAGGGCTGAGCATAGTTGTGACGATGATTGCCTGATAGAAACCGCTGGCTAAAACGATGAAGCCTGCGCAGGCGATCGCAAGAACAGAGTACCACATGCTTTTTTTTAACACCTTAATTTCTCCTTAGACCAGAATATCTTGTTTAATAAAGTAGACAAAGCTGACGAGGATCGAAGCGACAGCCCATCCCAGCAGGACAGTGATTGAGAAAAGCATCGTCATCCCTTCGATGGGCTGGAACGATCCCGATAAATAATCCGTAAGCCGTAAATTGACCATGAACATGTAGCGTGTAATCTTCCAATCTGAGAGAAAGTAGCTGATGAAATTACCCGCTACGACGGTTGACATAATAATGCCAATCGAGGCTGCCGTACTTTTAACTAAGATAGAGATCATAAATGAGATACTGCCTACCACCACAGCTACAAAATAAGCTAAGGAATAAACCATAAGAGTATATCTCCACTGTGGGACATTAAGGACAGCGGAGGTATCTAATTTTCCTGCTACAAGTTTAAAACCTGTGGCCACCGGGGCTAGCCAGCCTCCGAGACCAAAGAAGAGGCCCGAAATAATCACGGATAATACAAAAGCAAAAAATAGAACTACAATCTCCAAGATCATCAAGGTTAAATATTTGCTGAGCAGAATCTTCCACCTGGGAACGTTCCTGACGAGGAGCAGTTTGATCGTTCCGCTGGAGGATTCCCCGGACACCATATCTGCTGCCAACATAATAATCAAAAGAGGTAAGAACAAGAAAATCGATTGTTCCATGAATTTGGTAGTAAATTTTGCAGCAGACTGCTCCAAGGGGTTAATGTTGTTGTCAAGGTTATACTGCAATTGTTCAATTCTTACTCGGAGTGAGGATTTATCTTTCTCATCCCTGTAAGGGCTGTCAAGCCTGTTCTTCATATCAATTAACTGCTGGTCAGCCAGTTTGCGCCAGTCAGCTGTTGCGCTAATTCCCATCCGTTGAGCGAGTTGGGCCTTTGTTCTTTCGGCAGTATGGTTTTGCCCATAGGCAAATACCGAGATCAGGACGACAAGAATTGCCAAGACAAACATGAGTCGTTTCTTAGAAATCATCTTGAGGACTTCATTTTCAATTAGATTAAACAATTTGATCACCTTCCGTAAGGCCCAAAAATAGATCTTCAAGGGTATTTTGTTTTGCTGTGCAATAGGTGAGTCCCAGACCTTCCCTAATGAAAAATTCATTAAGTTTATCAAGGGGATGCTGACCAATTTCAGCGCTGATGGTATTCATTTTTAACTGAGTCGCTTCGATCTGCCAATGGTCCCTAAGAAGCGCGATTGCTTTCTCAGGATCATTTATCTGCCATTCGATCTTATCGTCATGTTGAATGATTTCCTGAACGGTGGCTGTTTTGATGACACTTCCTTGCTTAATAATAGAGACGATATCACACATTTGTTGGATTTCTAACAGTAAATGACTTGATACAAAGACTGTCATACCTTCCTCATAGGCCAGTTTTCGGATCAAATTTCTAAACTCAGTGATTCCTGCGGGGTCGAGTCCATTAGTAGGTTCATCGAGAATCAGAAGCTTAGGCTTGGCTATGATGGCCTGGGCGATCCCTAGACGTTGTCGCATACCCAAGGAATAGGTACTTACTTTATCATTGACCCGATGCTGGAGGCCTACCATTTCGACGACATCTTTAATCCGTTGTTGACTAATCGTTTTATTCATGGCCGCAAATTGCAGCAAGTTTTCCATGCCAGTTAAGTATTTGTACATATCAGGGCTCTCGATGATGCATCCGACATTCGACAGGGCTTTCACAAAATCATGGGCTACGGAATAGCCGCAGATTCTTACTGATCCTTCCGTCGGTTTTATCAATCCAACAATCATGCGAATCGTTGTCGTTTTTCCCGCACCATTAGGACCTAGGAAACCATAAATTTGAGAGGGATAAAGAGTCAGGTTTACCCCTTTTACAATTTCCTTTCCTTTAATTTTTTTTCTTAAGTTAGTAAGTTCCAATACTGCAGTTTGCGGCATAAATTCTCCTTTTTGATTCTTCTATTATTTGAAAGAACTATTAGGTATGAACTATTTCCTTTTTATTATAAATAAAATCTTCTTAAATAGGAAGTTGAGGACTCTTATTCAAAAAATTAATTAAAGCTTTACACTGTACCGAATGTACATGAGTGAATAGTGGCTGTTGATTTCTAATAAATAAAGCTATAATAATAAGAAACATGTTTCGAAAGTTTAGAAGCAGTCATTATAGCAAAAAACTTTAGTTTATATACGTTTCTGTGCAAAAGGGGGGATATTTGATTATGCTTCAGGCTATTTTCTTATTTATTCTAGCTGGTGTAGCCGAAATCGGAGGAGGCTATCTAGTATGGCTTTGGCTGAGAGAAGCTCGGCCCATTTGGTATGGAATAGTGGGGGGACTCATCCTCGTTCTTTACGGTATCATACCCACTTTACAAAAGTTCCCGAGCTTTGGGAGAGTTTATGCAGCCTATGGAGGGGTATTTATTATTTTAGCCGTTTTATGGGGATGGGGCGTTGATAAAAAAATTCCCGACATCTATGATTGGTTAGGTGCCGTCATATGTATAGCAGGAGTCTCTGTCATGTTATGGGCTCCGCGACATTAATTATCCTGTTAAACAATGTAAGATTGGAGAAAAGAAATGAAAGTTTTAGTTATCGGTTTAGGGGCCTTGGGAACTGTGTATTCTTGCCTTTTGAGTTTAGCAGGCCACAAGGTGACGGGGCTAAGCAGACCAGCAAGTATTGAAAAGATCAAGGCAGATGGAGTGAAAGTTTCTGGAATCTGGGGAGAGCACAAGGCGAAGCTCTTTAACGCAGTATCTAAAGTATCGGAACTTAAGCACCAGAAGTTTGATATTATAATTGTCACCGTAAAATCATTTGTTACAGAAGAGATTGCTCAAGAAATTGTTCCGCTAGTAGGAGATAACACCTACGTATTTCTCTTCCAGAATGGATATGGAAATTTTGAGACAGCCGCTAAATCTATTGCGGAGGACAAGCTTGTTTTAGGCCGAGTTATTTTTGGGGCAGAGACCTTAGCACTTGGAGAGTCTAAGGTGACTGTTATTGCCGATGATGTGATGATTGGTTCTCCCAAAAATCTCATTAACCCTGTGTTGCTAGAGGAGTTCGCCGAAATTTTTTGCAAAGCACTCATTCCTACAAAAGCATCTTTAGAAATCATGAACTATATTTGGGGAAAGATCATCTATAATTCTGCACTAAATTCCTTAGGAGCAATTTTTGAGGTGAGTTATGGAGAGTTGGCCGAAGAACCTGTTACTCAAGAACTCATGAATAAGATCGTTAAAGAGATTTTTGATTTGCTTCAAGCAAGAAAGATTGCAATGTTTTGGCCTGATGCTCAAAATTATTTAACAAATTTTTATGACAACTTAATACCTCCAACCTATGCTCACCATTCCTCGATGCTTCAAGATATTCAGAGCGGTCGCCGAACTGAAATTGAGGCCCTGAATGGCGCAGTCGTAAAACTTGCTCATGAAGCAGGGGTCGAGGTTCCTGTAAACGAAGTCATAGTGGCTATGGTGAAAGCGAAAGAGTGCTTTAGTCTGCATTCTTGAGCTATACTTGCATCAAAACATTTTTATCCGTCCGTTCGAGGGAAAAAAACAATATCCCAGGCTTATCTAGATTTGAGCAATTGTAAGAAAAATTAAGTATAACCTAAAATGTTAAGGTAAATAGTTTTCAGACTAATTGTAAAAGCATCAATCGTATGGTATTACTAATGTAGTAACAAACAAGAGATAATAAGCCTCTGACTCGTTAGAGAACTGAAGAAAGAGGGATTAAAATGACTTTTGTTTTAGTAGTACATGATGAAATTGCCAAAGATCACATTGGAGAATATGAATTTGAGACCTTGAAAGAAGCTAAAGAATTCGCAATTGATCTAATTAAAATTGATGAGAGAAATAAAAAAAATTATAGCTATTCCATATTGGATATGGAAAATAATAATTACGAGATACGAGAATAGTTGGATGGCTTTCTAAGTCCGGGCACAATGGGCTAATAATTGAGTAACAGTGTAAAACACCTTTTATCCGTCTGTTCAGACGGATAAAAGGTGTTTTTTTCTTGCATCCCAGATTATTGTTTTGGTTAAGTACGCAGGAAATCTGCGTTACGAGCATATTTTACAGCCTGGATCTCAGCTAAGATAGCAAGGGCAATTTCTTCAGGCGTTTCTCCTCCAAGATTAAGCCCTATAGGGGTATGAATCTTGCTCAAGGCTTCGAGCGTCACTCCTTGAGCTTCAAGATGTTGGAAACAGAGGGCAACCTTTTTGCGGCTGCCGACCATTCCAAGATAACGGCTTGGTTTAGAGATGGTCGCAGCCAGCGCTGCTTCGTCTAACGTATGTTTATAGGTACAAATCACCATTGAAGTTTGTTCATTTGTTGAGTAGCGCTTGAGCTCAGTGACTATATCTCCAGATATTAACTCATCGGCATCTGGAAACCGTTCTCTAGTAAGCAGCTCGGGTCTGTCGTCTATGATCGTAATAAAATATCCTAAAACCTTAGCCAGTTGATAAAGTGCGCGAGCAATATGGCCAGCCCCAGCAATCAGCAAGTGGTTGGCTTGTTTAAAAACTCGAATGAATACTTCAATTTCACCGCCGCAAACCATTGCTAGCTGCTGGGGGTCACTGGAATTAATCTTAAGCTCATAACGGATTGTTTTTGAGACTCCTTGTTGAAGGCACTTGGCAGCTTCAATTGCCGCCTTGGATTCTGATACTCCGCCACCGATTGTGCCTCCGAGTAAGTGTCCATCACCATCGACCAGCATCATACTGCCAACTCCCCGTGGGCAAGAACCTTTTGTTTTAGTAATCATAACGAGAGCGACATCCTCACGCTGTTCAAGGGCCTGTGATAATCTTTGGATTACAAGGTTATTCAAATTCTACACCTCTCGAAAATTGATAGATGATTATTACTATTGATTCCCTATAATTTAAAAGTTGAGGCTTTGTTGGTTAAAATTGTATTATTATAAACGTTCTACTGTATAACCTTATGATGTATATATAGAAAGCTTCGTTAGGAGGTTTAGTTCTGAGTGAAATTATCGACTGTTATAACTATTATATAGACATTTCAGAGAAACTATCAAGCATAACATGCCAGACCAGCCCCAAAGTGTTAATAATAGGTGGTATTTTAAAACATCACACCGATCCCCTCTTTTCTGTACCTGTTTTAGTAAATGGGTGGTTATTATATTAAAACACTGGCAGTTAGCGCTGAATTAAAGGAGAAATAATAACTTGTGTAGAAGTTATAGTCCTAGTTTTTTGGGTTGGGAAATATCCACAGTACAAAGAGATGCAGATTTAATAAGATTGAGGCTTATCAATCTTTCGGTCTTTCTTAGATTGTAATAAAAAATAAGAAATTTTACCAACAGAATTGCAATCACAATTTATTTGAAAGGAGGAAAGCTCTTTGCACTTCGTTTTACTTCGCTTATCAATGAAATTATTAAAAATGAAGAATACAGCACTTGCGTTTGGATTTCTTGCTTTTGTACTGACGGTATCAACATTTGCTTATTTAATTGAGCCTGAGACATTTGAGACTTGGTTTAATTCTCTGTATTTTGTTTTAACAACGATGTCGACTGTTGGTTACGGTGATTATTCTCCAAGTACATTTCCAGGAAAAGTGCTTACTATCTTCATTTATGTATTCGGCATTGGTTTGTTAAGTTTAGTAATTGGTAAGATTATTGATGCTGTTGCAGATTTTCATAGGAGAAGGGAGGCAGGCCAATTGAAGTTTCAAGGTAAAAACCACATTATCGTAATTAATTGGAGTAAAAAGGCACAATATGCGATAGAAGAAATTTTATCCACAGACTCGAATATTGAGGTTGTAATTATTGATGAGATTAACAAACATCCTTATGATAAACCCAAAGTCTATTTTATTAGCGGTGACCCAAGTTCCCTCGATATACTTGAACAAGCAGACATTAAGAATGCTCGTTCAGCAATCATTTTTGCCGATGCAAGAATTGATGAGCCTTCTCTTGTTGATGGAAAATCGTTACTTTTAGCTTCAACTATCGAGAGTTTAGCTCCGAATGTTCATACAACTGTTGAAATTATGATGGAAAAACATATTCAAAACTTCAAACATGTTAAGGTTAATGATTTCGTTCTCTCCCACGATGCTGTATCAAGATTGGCTGTAAGGTCAGCACTTAATGAAGGAAGCTTGGATATTTTTACGCAATTATTAAGTCGCCAAAGAGGTGCCGACGTATATCAAACAACTGTAAGACCCGAGTGGAAAACATATGAGGATGCTTTTTTAGCACTTATTAAGCAAGGGGCCACCTTAATATCAAACAAGGGTGATATGACAATAAACACTAAGCTAAATGAACCCATTCCAACAGATGCGAAATTATTTGTGATATGTGACGATGAAGTATCCCAAAAGATTAACAACATGTTATGAAATTTTTCCAAGCATAAAATTGCGTCCGGAAGATATTGGTCGAAATTACTACAAGCCTTGCTATCAGGGCGAGTGGTAATTTTGCCCGTTACATCAGAGCCCTCAGAGCCAACTAATCCGGTATTCTTTGCATTCCAATTTTTAAGTATTTTGCAGCTAGATCGACATAAACCTGTTTTCCCCATGTCCACATTTTTATGTCTTTATCTTCTAGTTCTCTAACCACTTTAGCCGGATTACCGGCAACAACGACGTTTTCAGGGATAACCTGATTCTGTTTTACGACTGAACCCTCTGCTACAATAGATTTTGCACCAACTTTCGCTCCAAGACTGACAATTGCCCCCATTCCTATCACGGCCCAATCAGCTATGTTGTCAGAATGAATGATCGCTCCATGGCCAAACGTAACTCTGTTTCCGATTTTGCTTAACCCTTCGGGCCGAATGTGTATTATGACACCTTCTTCGACAGCAGTCTCTGAGCCAATTTCAATCCTACCATAATCCCCGCGCAGAATTGCACCATGCCCAATATAACAGTTCTCTCCGATTTTGACATTTCCGATCACTATTGCAGTTTCGCTTACATATGTTCCCGTCCCTATTTCGGGAGTATGACCATCAAAAGCATAAATCAATTAATCCGCTCCTTTCAACGCGGCCTGCAATTTTTTGCGAGGCCGCCTCTTTTTATACTAGACCTTCATGCCGCTAACGGCATCTTACCTCATCTTTGCCACTACAAGGGTTCCCAGTCTGCCTGACGCCAAGCATTAGAAGTAATCATTTTGAATGGGCCAAATTTTAGGAATAATCTGACACAATAATATTTTATCAAACTACTCTTATTTTTTATGTCGTTTTATGGTGAAGCTGTTGCAGAGGTTTGCGTTACGAAAATATTGTGAGGACTGGAAAGAGAAGAAGAATTTTGCCGAAATTAGATACGTGTTATAATAATAGATGGTATTCTAAATGAAGTTATACATTTGCGATGTGCTGGTAATACGCGTTTCTGGATTTGTTATTAAAAAGAGTGAGATTTGCCTTATTGATATATACTTCCTTTGGCTTTGGGGATATATTATTTATAAGTTATAACCTTAAAGATCAGTAATGCTCTCCATTTTCATAGTAGCGGGGTTTCTCCAAGATCGTGAACATAATATCGACGCTGGGGCAACCAGCTTCATTGATTAATTTGCTGATGGTTTGAGCCACTTGATCTTGAATCTCTTGCCCTCGGTCAAACCAAGCGATCTCGACAAAAGGATAACTCGTTGCAACTTCCCCATCTAAGACAAAGGTTGAGTGAATCATTTCAAGGGTAAAGTCGTTCTTTGGAGATTGTGTCACTATTGTCAGTTCATCGATTAGCCGGGTGCTTAGTTTCCGTATCATGTCTATCTCGATTCCACGGATCTTAATTTGCGGCATCATAATCCCTCCATAATATTTGATGATTCATCATAATGCAGCTAGTCTCTCCGGAGGCCAGCTGCATTATGATTACTCGAACGATATGGTTAATTATACTGCATAGAGGACAAATCCTCCATATGTTAATAATATTAATTAATGTATTAAATATATTAAATAAATAATTGACATAATTAATAAATTGATTTATTATTTAATTGCAGAGAAGTGCAATAATACATGACGCAGAGGTGATATCTTTGTCTTATCAGATGCCCCATCAGTGTCCAGTGTGCAATCATGAAATGAAGATTAGTAAGCTTACTTGTACATACTGTCCTACTAAAATCGAAGGGGAGTTCAGTTCGTGTAAGTTTTGTCGGTTGCCTGCAGAACAGTTAATTTTCATGGAGGCATTTATTAAGTGCCGAGGGAATATCAAAGAGGTGGAAAAAGAGTTGGGTATTTCTTATCCGACGGTACGCAGTCGCTTGGACAGTGTTATTGAGGCGCTTGGATACGGAGTGGATAAGGAAAAAGACACTGAGAATGGAAAAGGGAACTCCCCTGAGGAAAGTTTGCGCCGACAGGAGATACTAGAAGCTCTTGAGCGGGGAGAAATATCGGCCCAAGAAGCTACACGACAGATGAGGGAAAGTAATAAGTAACACTTGAGTTATAGTTAGTTTTTGAAAGTCCAATTGCGTTGAAAGGAGAGTTGTAAATGAGTAGTGAAAAGATGAAAATTCTCGAGATGATTCAAGAAGGGAAGCTGACAGCCGCAGAAGGTATGGATTTACTTAAGGCGATTGAGGAGGGAAATTCCCATAAGGAGGCCTCGCAGATATCTGAGAATATGTTTATTAAAAAAGACATATTGTCGGGAGGAGAACGCTTCTTTCGTGTTCGAGTAGTTGGTGAGAAAACGTTGAAGGTGAATGTGAATGTCCCTTTAAGTCTGATACATTCTGCTTCCAAACTTGTGGTTTATGCAATGAGTTTTATTCCAGCAGACAAGCGCGCGGAGTTGGAGATGAAGGGCCTTGATTTACATGACATAGATGTGGAGGGACTTGCACGTATAATTGAAGAAAGCCTAGATGGTAAAATCGTAGACGTGGAAGTTGCTGATCCAGTAGAGGGAAGAATCAAGGTGGAAGTGTATGTGGACTAAAACAGCCATGCTGTTAATAGTCCAAGTTAAAACTCAAAAGCATAGGGGATTAACATTGCCTATACCTGTCTGGGTTGTTGATGAATTCTTCATGGCTCTTACCGACTTAGCTTGGGTTGGGGAAATAGCCTTAAAACATATTCCACTTCCTCGAGATGAGAAGGATCGAAAACATTTGAATTGGGTTAAAACATTTTCTCCGAGTGGAATTATCTCTGTGGCGCATGCCGTCAGCAAAGATTTACGGAAATATAAAGGGCTGGATGTCGTAGATGTGAAGTCAGGAGATATTCAGGTTAAAATTAGCTTAAGGTGAACGGAGGGAAGAGATTGAAACTACAAATCTATCGTCTTCTGGTCAATGCACTTGTGTTTTTTGTTGCAGCCCGGTTTATGCCTATAGAAGCCGCAACCCTGCTCCATTTTATCGGAGCGGGAATGGTCCTGGGTCTTGTCAATTTAATCATTCGTCCATTGCTGATTATATTGACTATTCCGCTGAATCTATTAACCCTAGGAGTTTTCACACTTGTGATTAATACTTGGATGATCATGCTTACCAGTGCGCTATTCCCAGGATTTGCAGTGCATGGGTTTGGAGTCGCCTTTCTTGTGTCAATTATGGTATCCTTAGCTAACTGGGGTTTTACAAAGATAACTCGTTAAAAATCCCAATAGTCTCTCAAGAATTTAGAAGCAATTACAAAACATAATTAAGAGCTGGAGAATAAATTGATAACAACAATTTGTTCTCCAGTTTTTCATTTAGACTATTAAAGTTGAGTTAAAGGCTCCATGGAGCGTAATCGTTGTCACGTTATGCTAATAGTTCCATTACTATATAAGTAGCCTAAAGAAACGGGGAGTTTCAGTATGTTTGGAATACCGGAGAGACATTTTGCACGTTACTTCGAGATCCTTTCCATACTCGTCAGACATGGATTCGGCTATTTGCTTATCCCAGGAAATTTAAACACAATGCAGGAGAAAAACTTAGGAATTGTTGGAGTTCATCTGAGAAAGGCCTTCGAGGAATTGGGCGCGGCTTTTATTAAAATTGGACAAATAGCAAGTACTCGGTCGGATTTACTTCCGCAACCTATAATTCACGAATTAGAGAAACTCCAAGACCGTGTTCCTCCGCTTTCCTTTGGGATAGTATGCAGAGTAGTCGAGGATTCTTTAGAGTCCAGTATGGAGTCAGTCTTTAAAGAATTTGATCCTATTCCGCTTGCAGCGGCGTCGATTGGTCAAGTACATCGGGCAGTATTGCATAATGGGGAAAGGGTGGCAGTAAAAGTTCAGCGCCCATTTCTTCGCGAGACTGTTAAAATAGATTTGGAAATTTTCCAAGTCATTATCAGCCGAATTGAACAAAGAACGCAGTGGGGAAAACGCTATCCTATTCGCTTGATATTTGAGGAGTTTTCAGAGACGATCAAAGGGGAATTGGATTTTATTAATGAAGGGAAAAATGCCGAAAAAGTTTCAAAATCTTGTAAGAGAAAATGCGATTTAGTAATTCCAAAGATTTATTGGGAATTGACTTATCCTGCAGTTTTAACAATGGAGTATATTTCAGGGATTCCCTTGCTAAAAGTTACACGGGAAACCACTCATAATACTCATCGAATCGCCGATCGATTAAGTAAAGCGCTTCTCCATCAAATTTTTCTGGATGGGAGTTACCATGGTGATCCTCATCCTGGTAATATTCTTATTTTGCCCGACGATAAAATTGCCTTGATCGATTTCGGGATTTCTGGACATCTATCCCGTTCTATGAGAAATGAAATATTGTCATTAGTTTCTGGACTCGTTCGAGGAAATGATGCATTCGTTTTAAAGACTCTCTCGCAAATGGGGATAGTTGCTGATACAGTGGACCGAAAAACATTCCAAGCAGATATTGTTGCTTTACGTCATAAACATATGGACGTTACCCATAAGAGATTTGAAATGGGGGAATCAATTCAGGACTTTTTTGATATTATTTTTCGGCATGGAATTCACATTCCTTCTGAATTTGTTCTCTTAGGTAAAACCTTGCTGACTCTGGAGAAAACTTTAAAAGATTTAGACCCTGCTATAAGCTTGCTCGAACAAGTTAAACCGATTAGTCAAAAATATATTTGGAAGAAGCTGTTGCTTGGAAATATATGGATGTTTTTTCGGAGGGGCTAGAGAGACAGACACTACTGTTTAGCAATAAACATAAAGTGAAGTATAGATAGGTTGCAAAACAGGCAACTTAAGCCCACCACTGATCAAACAAGAATAAGCTTTAAGGAATAAAGTATAAAAGTGACTTTGCCAGTCAGAATACGATTTTTAGAAGTATATTAGAACTTTACTAGCGCTGGCGCCTGAAGGACTGGCGCTAGCCGAATTTTCTAGCGAATATTTTAGGTGAGGTGGACCCATGCAAATAGGAATGTTGGCGCTTCTCGGAAAAACAGTTTCGCTCATGGAGAATTTAGGCTTTTTATGGCTTGTTCATACTGGGTATGAACTTAATCTTTGGGAACGCCTTCTGAAAGAAGAGACTAAAGAGAATATACTGGCAGAAAACCCAAATTGGGACGCTCTTTTACTGGATCATTGGCTGGAACAGGCCAAGAGTCAAGAACTCATAGTTTTCACTAATGGAAGATATCAGCTGAGTAAAACAGGCAGAGCCATTCATGATTACCGTGACTATGGCTTAGAAGCGATGTACAAAGAGTTTGCCCTTCATTGGGGGCCTTGTTTTGCGCAATTGCCTGATTTAATTAAGAGCAAAATTCCTCGGGGACAGATGGATAGTGAAATGGAAAATGAGCTCATCTCCAGAGCCTCTAAATCTTCAGAACTATTTGTCTGGCCGGTGCTTAAGGGGAAATGTGAAAAGGATCGTTGGCATAACGTTTTAGATGCAGGCTGCGGGGAAGCAGTGTTGCTACAAAGATTGGCCGATGAATTTCCGAGATTAAGAGGAGTGGGTCTTGAGATTAATCCCTCCGTAGCTAATCGGGCTGGAGTTGCAACGGAATCTTATCAAGGGCGAATTCGAATCGAGTCGATGGATGTTTTTGAGTTCAAAGATACTCCGGGAACGTATGATTGTTGTCTGCTTAATAACAATATCTACTATTTCAACGGTGAAAAACGCAGGGAACTTTTAAATTCGCTTATGCAACTATTAAGACCAGGCGGACAAATCGGGATTTTGACAGCTCTTCGCGGAGGAGCTCCTGCTTTTCAAATATTCAAGACCCATATTCCGCAAAATTTAATGAGCTTTTTTCTGGCCTGTCATGAGGGTTTTGAGGGATTACCTTTAGAAGAAGAGATGTTAGATCTCTTAGAACGAACTGGTTTTAGTCAGATTGAAGTGATTCCGTTACCTTTTAAAGTCTCTCATTATTTCTTTGCCAGAAAGCCGTTTGAGTGAAAAATAAACTCAGTATCTTGAAATTGAAGTTCTTAAAGAAGAGGTTTTACTAAGGAAGAGTGAAGAAATGATTGAGGTTAAAGAACTGAACAAATTGTATTCTGAAGGACGAGGAGTAAGGAATCTTAATTTTCAAGTCGATGCTGGAAAAGCGTTTGGGTTTCTTGGACCGAATGGGGCAGGGAAGACAACGACCATTCGTCTTCTAATGGGATTTTTAAAGCCGGATTCAGGACGAGTAACCATAAATGAAATTGATTGCTGGAAAGAAAAAGCAGAAGTTAAGAAGATCGTCAGCTACCTGCCGGGCGAACTTCATTTTATGGAGAGCTTAACAGCCCTTGACTTTTTAGATCTGATTGCCAGAATGCATGGCAATAAACGGCAAATAAAGAGGAATCGAGATTATTTAGCAAGTGCCCTGGAATTGGATCTAAAAATTCTCATTCGGAAGATGTCTAAGGGGATGAAGCAGAAGTTAGGGATAATTGCGGCCTTAATGTTGGATAAGAAAGTTCTTATTTTTGACGAACCGACTTCTGGATTAGACCCTTTAATGCAAAAAGTATTTATTGATTTAATCCTGGGGGAAAAGAAAAGAGGAAAGACTTTGTTTATGTCTTCCCACCAATTTGTGGAGATTGATCGCACATGTGAACACGTTGGAATAATTCGTGAGGGAGAACTTTTAACCATTCAGAGTATCTCTCAGCTTAGAGATGCGGAGCATCAAACGTTTGAAATTGAAGTCGAGAATGAAGAAGAATTAGAGTTTCTTAAACAAAGGCAACTAAATCTAGTCAATATTCAGGAGAAATCCTGTATGATCCGTATTACGGGTGAAATGGATAAACTATGGCTGGCTCTGACTCAGGTTCATGTAATAAGCTTTAGGCAACGTTCTTTGGAGTTAGAAGAGGCCTTTATGGATTTTTATCGGTAGTTCTCGCGGTTTTAACGAGAGACTAAAGTTACAACTTAAGGTGGGGTGACTATGAATAGAGCATTGTTTCGGGCAATGTTTAAGCAACACCGCAAGAAAATAGCCGCGATTTCCACAGGAATCTTTCTCTACGAGGGACTTCTGACATGGGTTTACCCAGTAGTTGCTAAGAATCCGGCGGTAGCGCAGGTGGCAGAGTCTATTCCATCCGCTGTAAAGACGGTGTTCGGAGTTCCTGAAAACGCACGCACAGATACATTTGAAGCCTTTATCTCAGGCCAGTTTTTTTCAAGGATCTGGGTTATGCTCATGGCCTTTCATGGAATTCAAACTGCAAATGCCCTGTTAGCCAAAATGATCGATGATTGCTCTTTGGCACTTCTTCTATCTACACCAGTATCACGAGGCGAGATTTTATCAACTCAGGCTGGAGTGTTGGTTAGCTCAGGCGCTGTTTTAGTTGCTGTCACAATCGGGGGACTCTTTTTCGGCACCTCTCGTTTTGGAATACCAATCAACCATGGAAATTATATTCTATTAGGAATCTTAGGGCTTGCTTTGTTCACGCTGATTGAACTCTATAGTCTATTCTTCTCAGCATGGCTAATTGAAGAAGAACGTGCTGTAACTTATGCAGCGGGTTTAACCCTGTTATTTTACAGTCTGGATATCGCAGGCGGACTCAGTGATAAATACTCTTGGCTAAGAAACCTCTCTCTTTTCCGGTGGTTTCAGCCCCAATCTATATTAGAAGGAACTACAAACCCAATAGGGTCGATTATAGGGCTTAATGCCTGTTCAGCAGTCCTTTGGTATTACGCAAAAAAAGTGTTTGAGAGACAGGATCTTACAATTTAGTTTATCCTAGTGAAAATACTCCCCTTGAGAAGATAGTTTTTATAATCTGGCTTCCTTAAGGGGATTATAGATAAGGTCAGGTTCTTATTTCTTGGTTATAGGGGCAATTTTTTGCGAAGTAAGGCATAGTACATAACTAGTGCAAACAGTGCAAAAATCGTAGAGCTGCCGTACATGTATACGTAGCTCGTTTTTTGTGCTAAGAAGCCGAGAGCGACAGCACCTAACCCAATACCCAAGTCCATTGCTACAGCAAATGTTGCATTCGCGGCGCCTCTGCGTTCGGGTGGGGATAAGGATATAACCAAGGCGTTTAAAATTGGCTGTACGGTTCCAAAGCCAAGGCCGTAAACAACAGCTACCAGTAGAAACATTGGCAAGGAAGATGCCTTAACTAACAAAAGCAAAGCGATACCTATCAATAATATTCCGGGAACCAGAAATTTACGAACACCATACCGGTCTGCCAGTTTTCCGATGAGTGGGCGGCTAAATAATAAGACCAAGGCATAGACAGTAAAGAAGATGCCGATGTTCTTTACTCCGCAGGAGTCTGCGTATAAAGGCAAAAAGGTTATTATTCCACCGTAGGTAAGGGTGATAAAGAACAAAACCAAGGCTGGAGGCAAGGCGGTTTTCTCTAAGATTACACCTTTTGCAACGGGTGATTTATTTTCTGACTGAGTTTTTATTCGTGGTATTTCATAATTAATAAAAAAGGAACCTACTAATCCGAGGCCGGCCAAAATCGCTGAGCTTGTGAACAAAACAGAGTAATTGCTGTACTTGATTAAGTATAGTCCTAAAGCCGGCCCGAGAGACATCGCGATTGTGGCAGCAATTCCGTAATAACCCATTCCTTCAGCTCGCCTGGAAGCCGGTATTACATCTGATGCCATTGTTCCAGTGGCGGTAGTGGATGCACCCCATCCAATGCCGTGAACTACTCTTAGAGCAAGTAAACTAATAATAGTAAAGGCAAGGTTGTAGGCAAGTACTGAAATCAGGAAAATACTAACCCCAATGATAAGAATTATTCTTCTACCCTTCCGGTCAAGCAAATTTCCAAACCATGGGCGTACTAAGACTGCAGAAAGCGTAAAGATTCCAACGATTGTTCCTGCTATTGTTTCGTTACCCCCAAGGGTTTGAGCATATAAAGGGAGCGTCGGTAACAGCATATACATCGATAGAAACATCAGAAATGAAACAGATAGAATTAGAAAGAAAGTTTTATTCCATATACGATCATTTGCCAGGGAATTAGCTCTAGGCATCAGGACCCCTCCTCGTGGTTATTTATTCCAGAAATAACTTAACAATTAGCAGCAATTTTAAATGGTTTCACTGACAAAATAAATATACTATTAAAAAGTTGCTATGACAACTATTTATTTACTTGAATAAGTTTTACTCGATGGGAGAATTATCCGATCCTAAGACTCCCTCTTATTCAAGTGGGAGTGGGTCCTCGTGCTCTGCTTCGGAGGGGGTAGAGTCCGCCACCGAAGACTCGATGTTCAGCCCTAGCCGGACGAGTTCACTTAGGAAAACAATAATACATGCAATAAATGTAAAGATTAGTGCTATTGATGCAGGATTTTTGTATTTCATGATGAAAATACAAATGGAGGTCTTTGACTTTCGCTAAGTTATTAAGTTGTTTCGAAATTAACACTGAAATTCCTTAAGAAAGCAGGATCGTGGCTGTATTGGATGCAGATGGTTATTTCGCTTTTTGATACTGGTCAGATAGTATAATTGATCTGTTACTAGTCAAGTTTCTTGAGGATTAGATGACAATCGTCAGACATTAGAAAGGTTGAGACAACTATCATGAGAGAAGTAACAGCAGCAATTATCGTGGAGAACGATCAGGTCCTGATTGCTCAACGGGCAGATAATGATAAATTAGCAGGCAAATGGGAGTTCCCGGGTGGTAAGATTGAACCTGGTGAGAGTCTGCAAGAATGCTTGAAACGTGAGATTAACGAAGAATTAGACGTTGAGATAGACGTTTTGGATTTCTTTGGTGAGAGTATTTATACATATCAAACTGGAAGCATCAAACTAATGGCTTTTTGGTGTAAGTGGATTTCTGGAAACTTCACGCTAAAAGTGCACAGCCAAATCGCTTGGGCTCATTCGTATGAATTAGACTTATATGAGTTTGCTCCTGCGGATATTCCCCTAGTGGAGAAATTAAAACAATCCTTATGATTGTCGGAAATACAATAGGAGATTAATACATGAGAACTTTAGGAGATTTGAATTATAAAAATTTTGTTGCAGGAATTGCGTCTGGTCTCTTAGCCATAACTGGTCCACCAGTCATTATTTTAGAAGCCGCATCTAAGGGTAACTTTACAATGAACCAGACTATTCTTTGGATGTTCTCTGTCTATGTCTTCGGTGGGCTTTATAGTATTCTGATCCCCCTGTATTATCGTATGCCGATTGTTGGTGCCCACTCTATTACTGGGGTTGCCTTTCTAGCAACCGTAACAACCCAATTTACATATCATCAGCTTATCGGGTCCTATATTTTTGCAGGGCTGGTGATGCTAATGATTGGCTGTCTGGGTGTTTTTTCGAAACTGCTCGAATATGTCCCCAAACAAATCATTTCTGTGATGCTAGCGGGAATGATTACAAAGTACATGGTGACTTTCGCAACTTCTATCCACCAACTCCCACTGGTTGGCGGAGTATCTCTTGTCGCATTCCTTATCTTTAGCAAATGGAATAAGCGGATTCCGCCAATGGTTGCGGCTATTTTGACGGGATTTACATTGTTACTTATAACACAGCCGTTAAATAGTGGTGCATTGGTATCATCATTTATCTTCCCCACGCCTCAATATCCGGTGTTTACCCCACTAAGCTTCCTTTCCGTTTCGATCCCCCTTGCTCTGCTTATTTTGAGTAATGATGCAGCGGTTGGGATTGGGGCCTTAGAACAAAATGATTATCGCCCTCCCGTAAATCGGATTATAGCTTTAAGTGGTATTTTTTCGATTATTACCAGTTTCTTTGGAGGACAATCGGCTAATGTAGCCGGAATGATGACAGCGATTTGTTCGGATGAAGAGGCAGGTCCGCAGAAGAAACGTTATATGGGAGCGGTCGTCTCAGGGACTATCATCCTTTTGTTCGGACTGTTTGCCTGGAAGCTGGTCCCTTGGATTCAGGCCTTGCCTTCAGCGTTTGTTTCTATACTTGTGGGTTTCGCCCTAATTGGCGTGTTTGGAAACAGCTTATCCGTAGGTTTTTCCAAACCAACGATGAAATTGAGTGCTGCATTTACCTTTGTCATTGCCGTATCTAATATTACGATCTTTAATATTAGTGCCCCGGTATGGGCGTTGGTTATGGGCACCTTCATCGCACGCTATGTTGAAACAGATCTATGAATGGATAAATAATTCAAAGGTTGTATAAACACTTATCGTACCTCAGATATTTAAATCAAAAAATATGAATATCATAACAATGGTCGTCTAGCAGTCCTCTCTATAGTGCGATTTTTATGCTATAATTGGAAATAGGTGCAGTTGTGAAGCAACATTCTAAGGTGTTTTGTTCCTCTTGAAATGGAAGCGACTGGTGTTTCGATTAGTAGGTTATTAACATATAGCACTGAAAAATCCTATCAGGTAATACTTAACTATTAGCCTGTACATAGTCCTTGAAGACGAGATTGTAACATTAGCTTAAAACGTAGAAATTTCATCTGAACGAAGAGGTTGATACTATGTTCCTTTATGAGAATGGGAAACGTAAAATGGAATGTAGTCTTGTGTTTAAATTCAAATGATGTTAAGTAAACTCGTTTAACTAAAGTTGAACATCGAGACTTCGGTGGGGGACCACTCCCACTTGTAGAATTGGGGGTCTCACGATTGGATGAATGGATAGTTTGGTCAAACCGTTCAAAAGTAACGATTATTTGATAGATTTGTTATGGGAAAAGAAAGTGAGGGTTACTGATTTGATAATGACAGGAGCAGAGGCAATTATAGAATCCCTAAAAAATGAAAACGTTGATGTGGTGTTCGGCTATCCCGGAGGGGCAGTGCTGACGCTTTATGATGCTTTGTACCAAGCCGACTTTAGGCATATACTCACTAAACATGAGCAAGGATCGGTCCATGCGGCTGACGGTTATGCAAGGGCTACTGGTAAAGTCGGAGTTGTTATCGCAACCTCCGGACCGGGGGCAACAAATCTCATAACAGGAATTGCCACAGCCTACATGGATTCTATTCCTTTAGTGGCTATTACGGGTCAAGTTTCAGTTCCTCTGATTGGTAGAGATTCCTTTCAAGAAGCAGATATTCGGGGCATCACAACCCCTATTACTAAACACAATTATTTGGTAAAGAAGGTTGAGGATTTACCAGGGGCACTTAAAGAAGCCTTTCATATTGCACGAACAGGAAGACCGGGCCCCGTGGTTGTTGATATTGCTAAAGATGTCTTTGCAGCTTCTTTTGATTACCAATATCCCAATGTGGTTAAGTTGCGTGGCTATCGCCCTGTGTGTGAAGGCGATTCTGAAATGATCGATAAGGTCTTTGCTGAAATGAAGTTAGCACGGAAGCCTCTAATTTTTGTTGGAGGCGGGGTCAATCTATCTGATTCATCTGAGGAGTTAAAAGCTTTAATCGAACAGAGCGGGTTTCCGGTTATTTCAACATTGATGGGCTTAGGATGTGTACCCAATGAACACCCTCAATTCTTAGGCATGGTTGGAATGCATGGAACTTATGCAGCGAATATGGCTACAACGGAATGTGATTTGCTTATTGGAATTGGGGTTCGTTTTGATGACAGAGTGACTGGGCTTCTGAGTGAGTTTGCTGCGAAAGCCAAAATTGTCCATTTTGACATCGATCCAGCCGAAATCAATAAAAACGTTTTAGCACACTTGCGCGTAGTCGGGGATATGAGATGGTCAATTCCAGCCCTGTCTCAACGAGTTAAGAATGTCTCTGCCGAGCTAACAGAGCAAGCTCGACCTTGGCTGGAGAAAGTGCGTAACTGGCATCAAGAAAAGCCTTTGACCTATGAACAAGGCCCAGATGTTGTTATGCCGCAAGCAGTTGTCGAAAAGGTTAGTCAGTTGACTCAAGGTGATGCTGTAATTGTTACTGACGTAGGCCAACACCAGATGTGGGTTGCACAATTCTACGGCTTTAAAAATCCCCGCTCATTGCTCACGTCAGGCGGGCTTGGGACAATGGGCTATGGTCTGCCGGCTGCTTTAGGTGCACAATGTGGTTTGCCGGATAGACCAGTTATCCTCTTCGTCGGTGATGGCGGAATCATGATGAATTGTCAGGAGTTAGCAGCTGTTGCAGAGTATAATTTCCCGGTTAAAGTCCTTATCTTTAATAATCAGTGTTTAGGAATGGTTGCTCAATGGCAGAGAATGTTTTACGGTGGACGCTATTCTCATACGAGTTTAAAAGGGTCAACGACTGATTTTGTTAAATTGGCTGAAGCGATGGGTGTAGCTGGTCTGAGAGTGACTAAGCCTGAGGAGCTGGAAAAAGTTCTGGAACAAGCGTTGGCGATTCCTGGTCCGGTGGTCGTGGACATTCGGATCCCGGAAGTGTTAGATGTATTGCCTATGGTTCCGGCAGGTGCATGTCTAGATCAGATGATGATGGGAGGAGTAGAGGAATGAAGCATACACTTGCTGTATTAGTAGAAAATAAACCGGGAGTTTTAACCCATATTTCCGGACTTATTAGCCGAAGAGCTTTTAATATTGAAAGTATCGCGGCTGGTTACACTGAAGAACCCGATACCACCAGGATTACGATTGTGGTTGAGGGGAATGAAATCGAACAGGAACAAGTTGTTAATCAGTTGTCAAAATTAATAGATGTTATAAAAATCAGTGATCTTACTGCAGTAGAGTCAATTCAACGAGAATTAGCCTTGATTAAGGTCAAGGCAAGTGCTGCTACACGTTCAGATATCATTAATATAGTGGAGATTTTTCGAGCAAGTATTGTCGATGTTAACAGGGAAACAATGGTTATCGAACTTTCAGGGGATGAAACAAAGATTGATGCCCTCTGCCAAGTATTAGAGGATGATCATGGCATAATTGAAATAGTCCGCACTGGTAAAATTGCCCTTTCACGAGGGCCTGTCCCGGCAAAAGATCAGTAAGAAATGCGGTGCATTGAAGCAGAAGATCTATGGAGTAAACCCAACCTGATAGTCATAAAATAAGCGCTTACTCATGAAGAATAAAAAGAACGTGGTGTTACGCAGGTTAATGCGAGACACCACGTTCTTTTTATAAGGACATATACGAAATTGGGAAGCTTTCGTCACCGAAGCCTCGATGCGGAAAATTTGGTTGAACGAGTTAAACGACAAAATGTTAACGGCTTAAGCTTCAGGCAGGGGGTTTTTATAATAGTTATAGATACCAATAAAGATGGCGCCGGCAACATTCTTTTGGAAGGTCGGATTTTGTAACCTTGCCTCTTCATAAGGATTGGATATGAAGGCTGTTTCAAGCAAGATTGAAGGTATAGTTGTATTGCGTAGAACATAAAAACCTGATTGTTTCGGTCCGCGGTTGTTTGTTTTGATAGTGTCGATGACAGCAGATTGAATGCTAACTGCAAGATGTTGACTCTCATATTGCTTTGGATTATCTTCAGAATAATAGGTTGAAGTCCCTTGAACATTCGTGTTAAGACTCGCATCATTATGAATGCTTATAAATAAGTCTGCTTTCGATTTATTGGCCAAATCTACTCGACCTTGGAGGTCCTCGACTTCTGAGTAGGTTGTGTTTGTACAGAGGGAGACATCCTTATCTCGAGTAAATATAACGGTTGCACCAGCCTGTTTTAATGTATCGTTTAAGGCCAGGGCTATAGCTAAGGTGTTGTTTTTTTCGTAAGTTGGTGTTGGGCCGCTTGCTCCCTTATCCGGTCCGCCGTGTCCAGGGTCAATCATAATAGTTTTACCCGACAATGCGTTAGCGGGGATTCCCTCAAAAGGATTGATGAGAACTTCCTTTGAAGGATCATAGGTTGTGACAGGGGGAGGATTTTCAATGGGATTATCGGCAGGAGGTGTGATGTCATCATCCCCTCTTGAGGGATCAGTTGGTTGTTTGATTTCTGAGGGGAGAGAAGGGAAGGTTTTAAGATTGTCCGTATATTTCGATGAAACTTTTCCTTCAATAATAGTTTGAGCGTAGGAGCTAATAATACCGGTTCCACCTAAAATGTAAACTTGGCCATTGACACTTAAATTTATGGGTGCAGAAGGTGTAGCAGGTGTAGTAGGTTTTTCAGCGTTTGTCGTTGAAAGTGTTACATAATCAGCAGAAATCCATCCTGTTTTAGATTGATAGGTTGTCTTGTACCATTGACCTTGTTGATCAATAAGCTCAACGGATGTATCTTTCGGTATGGTGACAAGCATGCTTCCGCTGGAAGAGGGCGTGTCTCTAAGGTTTAAGCCACCTGAGGCGCTGATGACTCCCATTTTCGATGTTACGGTTAGATAATCAGCAGAAACCCAACCCGTTTTCGATTGATAAGTTGTTTTATACCATTGGTCCTGCTTTTCGATCAAGTCGATGGTCGCCTCTGCTGGAATGGTGATAAGCACGTTCCCAGTGGAGGAGGGAGTCTCTCTAAGGTTTAAGCCCCCAGAAGCAGTGACTTTTCCTTGATTTAGAGAACTATTAGTACCGTTGCTTGAGTTTGAGTCCTGGGTTGGGGGTTCAACTTTCATATGTTCGCGCATGATGCTATAAACCGCGGGTGGAATATCGTCTTTTTCTGTAAGTAAAAGGGGTGCATTAGACTTTGAAGCAAGAACGGTTCCGGCCACAGCGTCTGGAAATGTGATGCCAGATGCTAAGAAAAGGTCATTGGACTGATAGGTATCTTTCATAAACGAAACGACTTTGGCGTTTGTCTCGTAACGATCGTAGCCACCTAAACGGGTTTCAATAGTGAAGTTATTCTTGGTTAATTCTTTAGTAGGAACAACGACTTCGCCTCCAATAACAAACAAGTGCTTAGGTGCAGTTTCTTGATAGTATTGAATGACAGAAGCAGGAAGAGTGGTTGATGTAAGGATGATAGGGATCTGCTTTATACCAGCAAAAGTTGCAGCTGATAAAGCATCAGGGAAATTATCACCATTGGCAAGAATCATAGAATCACTAAATAATTCTTTGGCAAGAAGAACCGACGTTTCATAACGATCTATTCCCCCAATTCGATCCCATTGCAGTGACAGACCTTCAAGTTCCTTTTCAATTGCAGGCTGTAAACAAGCAGTACCTCCCAGAAGAATGACTTTATCCGGCGATAATCGTTGCAGTTCTTTGACAACGCGTGGGTCAATCGAGTCTCCTTTAGTAAGTAAGATGGGTGCATTTAAGTTTACGGCAAAAGGGGTTGCTGCGATAGAATCTGGATAGTCGTTGTATTCACATAAAATAACCGTTAGAGCTGAGTCCCATCCTTTTTGAGATATTTTAAGAGCAGTTTCAACTCTGTCTTGTCCGGCAATACGTTCAGTTGAGAAAGCCAAGGGGCTTGCTTGGGTTATAAAAGGCGTGCATAAGGCAAATGCAAGCGAAGTTATGACAGATAAAATGAGCTTTTTCAGAAGGTCCACCCTTTCTTTTATGAAGTTATGTAGATTATACCATAAAAACCAACAGCATTTGCTGAATTTAGCTCTAGTTCATCATAAATAGGACTAAAGACCTTGAAAATTTTAAAGGACAGTACAAGCGGGTTTCAACCCCCTTTTCTACTGTCCCTTAAAAAAAGCCATAAGTTTTTGGCAAAAATCATTAAATTAATATGATAGCGGTCAATCTATCTGGAAAATAATGTACCTATTATCGCCTTACAGTACTGTTTTAAATCGGACAAAAAATGTTGTTCCAGCAGAGCTACTATTGACATCTATGCTTGCGTTATTTCTTTCTGCAATGCTATAACATGTTGCTAACCCTAATCCTGTCCCTTGTTCCTTTGTGGTAAAGAAAGGAGTCCCGATTTTATCGAGAATTTCTGGTTCTATTCCTGGACCTTCATCTTTAATAGCCAGGACGGTTTCATCACCATCTGTAAAAGTTCGGATTGTAACTTGTCCCCCATTTTGCATGGCTTCAATTCCGTTTCTTACTAAGTTAATAATCACTTGATGAATTTCGTTTCTGTCAATTTCTAGATCAGTGACAGGCAGCTTCTCCCAAAGAATACTATGATCGGCATTTAAGGCATCTGCTTGAAGTAACGGAAAAAGGTCATCAATAATCTTATTTAAGTTATAAGCTTGGACATTGGATGGCTTATTACTAGACAAGGAAAGAAAGTCTGTGATAATTGAATTAGCACGATCTAGTTCTTCGATCATCATAGAAAAATAGTCCTGATACTTAATACACTCTTTTTTTTCACTTAGTATTTGAAGGAAACCCCTAACTGTGGTCATAGGGTTTCGTACCTCATGTCCTATACCTGCCGCCATTTGACCAATAAGATTCAGTCTGTCGAGTCGGAGCAGTTCGTTTTCATTGCGTACTTGATCCGTTATGTCGATCATAACAATCAGTAAACAGGGTTCTTCTTGGAGCATGATTTTTTGTGTAGAGAACAATCCTTCTCGTAATACTCCGTTCTTGGTTTGAAACAGATATTTATGATTTGTGAGCACTCCATTTTCTGATATCAGTTCAATTCTGCTTTTATTCATAACATTGATGGGAAATAAGTTAAAATCCTTAGCGTTTTTACCAATTATATCCTCCCTGGCATAGCCTGTTGTTTGAAGCCACATATCATTGACATCAATGAACTGACCCTCCTCGATCGTTAGAATAGACTTTGAGACTGGGCTATACCTAAAAACTTTATGGAATCGTTCACCAGAAAGCTGAAGCTCCTTGTAAGGGAATACAATATAACCGACGAAGACTGCTTGTAGAAAAAAGTAGTAATAAACTATTTTTAAAACATGGCCAAGTACATTATAGAAATTTGTAATGTTTGTAAAGACGGTGAAACATAATTCAGCAGGAACAGCTACAAGAATTGCAAGCAGCAAATATTTTTTTGTTACCATATCCTCTTGAAGGTAACCCTTTGATAACCTGTAAAGAAACCAAATAAACATAGATATTATAATATATTCAATTGCGATCTTTAAGGGCGTTACGCCTTCGGGTGTAAGTAATGTTGGAAATGTATCAGGGGTATATAAAAACACGAACCCTATGAAAAAAGAGAGAAAAAGTGTGAAAGCGAGTCCTTTATATCGGCTTATTGATCTACCAATTGAAGTTGTACTTAAAATTAAAAAGAGTGCTTCAAAAAATCTACCTGCTAGCCAATACTTAGCAGATAGATCGTAATAACCAAGAGGATAGAATCCAAGACCTTGCCAGTAAAAGGTATGCAAGACATCGAGAATTGCAACCCCTAAAAAACCAAATCCTAGTATTAAATTTATTTTTTGAATTTTACTGATAAACCAAATTGCAAGAAAAGAAGAAAATGCGATTAAAATACAGAAAATCTCCAAAACCGTGTGAATTACAGCAAAGGATGATGCCCATGCTGGTGTAATGATAAATGAAATGAATAAAGAGAAAACGAGTATAGATATAAGTCTTTGCAAAGTAGTTTGATCTATAAACTTCGAGACGATGGTTGGCAATATTCTTCATCCTTTCAGGTAAAAAAGTTAAAATACTTGTACATAATTCTGCCTTTTGTGAAATTTTCCTCTATTCTTATATGTATACTATTCGATTACTTTACAACAGTTATTACATCTATAAACAAGCATCGACATTAATATATTAATTTAACAAAAAATTTTGTTGATTAGCAGGAAATAAAGATCAGACGTCGAAACATTTAAATGCTAGCCACCCGAAGGATTGCCTCGGGTTGGTCAATAACTATTACAGGTGCCCCTATGGGGAGAATAGGGAATCAGGGATTAATCCTGAGCGGACCCACCACTGTGAAAAGGGAGTCCCGTACACTGGCCACTGGCTTCGGCTGGGAAGGCGTACGGTGATGATGAGCTTTGAGCCAGAAGACCTGCCTGTAATATGAGATAAGCCTGTTTTGACAGGCTTTGGTGGACGATGGTAAAGCCCCCAGTCTAAGTGACTGTGGGCTTTTTCTATTGTCTTTCTTATTTATTGAGCTTTCTTTTTTTATAAGCACTGCAAAGATTAGAACTAGTTTTTCAAGTTAAGTATCGGAGGTGTTATCGATTCAGACCACAGATCATCAGATGTCCGGTAAGCTTGCATTATTTACTGAAGTGCAGAGTCTTAAATTTTTGGAGACGTCAGAACCGACTCTTCAAGGGATTAATTTGCGAGTTGAACAAGGGGAATTCATTTTAATAATCGGGCATTACGGCAGGGGTTAGTATTATAGGTGGAACGATCATGACTAAATTAATTGTTGATGGATTGCGTAAAAGTGGGGTCTTGTGAAAGTAAGGGGACATTTTGGAAGTTAGGACAGTATTTGACTTGCGCATAGTTATCATGACTTATTTTAGGGAGGCGTAAATATTGGAGCAGGATTTGAGGTCGTTTATTGAACGAGTTAAGCAGCAAAATCCCTTGGAGGTTGTTCATGTCAAAGAAGAGATTGACCCGATGTATGAAATTAGTACCTTGATTATGGAATTAGAGAAGGCCCGACGTTATCCGTTAACAATTTTTGAGAATGTTAAAGGGCATGATATTTCGGTTGTGACAAATGTTTTAGCTCCTCGCGAGCGTTTGGCTTTAGCGATGGATGTTCATCCTAACGATCTGGCTGCTGAATTTTCTAAGCGAATTAATCAGCGGATTGAACCAGTGGAGGTGGATGAAGCTCCGTTTCGAGAGAATGCTTTTGTAGGCGCAGAGGTTGATTTGTATAAACTGCCTATCTTGACGCACTTTCCTATTGATGCTGGACCCTACATTACTGCGGGATTGGTCATTGCCAAAGATCCCTTGACGGGTGCAGATACGGCAGGTTATCACCGGATGCAGCTTAAAGGGAAGGATAAATTGGGGATTAGTCTCCACTCTCGCCAACGCTTATGGGAGTATTTTCGCCGCTCAGAAGAACTGGGAAAATCGCTGGAAGCGACTATTGTCCTGGGTATTCATCCGAATATTTCTATGGGGTCGATGGCCTTAATTCCCTACGATCTTGGTAAATTCGCAGCCATGGGGGGGTTATTCGGGGCTCCTCTGGAGGTTGCTCGCTGTAAGACCGTAGATCTGATGGTTCCGGCCTATGCTGAGGTGGTCATTGAAGGGGAAATTGTAGCAGGAGAACGAGAATCCGAAGGTCCCTTTGCAGAGTTCACTAATTATGCGTGTTATCGCAGTACAGAAAACGTGTTTAAAGTTAAGGGGATTCAATACCGTACAAAACCCCTGTTTCAGGACATTACACCCGGTATGAGTTCGGAACATATTACGATTGTGGGAGTGCAACGTGAGGGGGATGTACTAAATGCCTTGAATAGAACCCTTCCAAATGTTAAGGGTGTTCATGCGCCAATCTCTGCTTGTGGATTATTTCACTGTTATATTTCTATGAAGAAGATTGCAGAGGGGCAGGCTCAGCAAGCTATCTTTACTGCTTTTTCAGTGGACCATAATCTTAAAATGGTGGTCGTGGTGGATGAAGACGTAGATGTCTTCGATGAACGACAGGTTCTATGGGCCATGGCAACCCGACTTCAAGCTGACAGGGGTGTGACTATCATACCTCAGCATATGGGTATGGGTTGTACTCTTGATCCCTCAAGTGATAACTTAAGTCGCACTGCTAAGATGGGGATTGATGCAACTAAGCCTCTTGAAGGGTTTGCCCCTACAGTAGAAATGTCGGCTGAGGTGCAACAGAAGATTCGGCGTTTCATGGGGAATTTCGGATTATAAAAAGAAAGTATAAATTTGGGTGTTGCATTAATATGGTACAGCGCATTGTTAATAAGGATTTATTCAATCATTTATGAGAGAGGGATATTGACAGTTTCACCCTAATAATAAGCTTTAAGTTATTGAAAGAAGAGGGATACCATGTTCGAAATTGCAGTTGACGTAGGCGGAACTTTTGCCGATTTTATTGTTCGAGATCGACAGGGAGGTGTCTTTACTGTAAAGGTCCCTTCTAGTCATGAAAATCCGATGGAACCAATTGTTCGGGGTTTGACTGAGTTGGCGCAGCGGTTTGACTTATCTATAGAAGAATTTCTTGGGCTAACGGATAAATTCATTCATGGAACCACGGTTGGGATTAACGCCTTGCTTCAGGGGCAGGGAGCAAAAACTGCTCTAATAACGACGGAGGGGTTTCGAGATGCTTTAGAATTGCGGCGTTCTCGTTTGGCAGAGCAATGGGATTTTCGCGTTGCTCTGCCTCCAGTTTTAGTTCCCCGTCATCTGCGTATTGGCTTGCGGGAACGAATGGATTACCAGGGAGTATCGATCAAGACAGCAGATAGAGCACAAATAAAGGAAATTGCCGAGTTTTTGCGTCAAGAAGGAGTAGAATCTGTGGCAGTTTGTTTGCTCTTTGCTTGTCGTAATCCAGAGCATGAATTAGTTTTTAAAGAGCATTTGCAAGCGTTTTTACCTGAAGTTTTCGTTACACTTTCATCCGAACTCTCTTCACAACTGGGAGAATACGAACGGACCACGACGACGGTGTTAAATGCACGTTTAAGCCCTGTCTTGAGTACCTATTTACAAGATCTAAGGTCTTATTTGCGTGATAAGGGTCTTCAAGTACCCATTTTAATTGCCCAAAATAATGGTGGTCTAACTGATCTGATACAAGCTAGTAAGCGAGCCGTGCACACTCTTTTTTCCGGTCCGGCTGGAGGAGTAAAGGGAGGGTGGGCTCTGGCCCGTGAACAGGAATTTTCTGAATTAGTGGTGGGAGATATGGGAGGGACCAGCTTTGATGTTTCCTTAATCAGGCAAGGTAAAATGGAGGTGACTCCTCAGGCGGAGATCGCTGGATACCCTGTCCAACTTCCGATGTTAGATATCCATACTGTTGGGGCAGGCGGGGGAAGTATTGCTTGGTTGGACAAGGGCGGAATGCTTCGGGTTGGTCCTCATTCAGCAGGTGCTAATCCGGGGCCGGCTTGTTACGGACTAGGAGGTCAAGAGCCAACGATTACGGATGCAGCTTTAATCATGGGGTTACTGGATGGTTCGAATTTTTTAGGCGGACGCATGCCATTGGACATAGAATTAGCCTGTGAGGCTGTTGAAAAGAAGGTTGCTCACCCATTAGGTTTATCTGTTCCAGAAGCAGCCTATGCTATTTATCAAGTCGCACTTTCATTAATGGCAGATGCGGTGTATTTAATGACTGTTAAAAAGGGGTATGATCCTCGTTCCTTTGTTTTAGCGGCTGTTGGTGGAGCGTTGCCTCTGTTTGCGACTGCCTTAGCTGAGAGAGTTGGGATACAACAAGTTGTGGTTCCGGAACTGGCGCCTGTTTTTTGTGCTCAAGGATTGCATCACGCTCGTTTTCAGCTTGAAGTCTTGCGCAGCCTTTATGAAGTGTTAGGCGAAGTGCCTAGCCCAAGTTGGAACCAAGTCATACTAGAGTTGCAATCTCAGGCGAATCAAGAGTTGTCTCGGTTAGGGGTGTGTGCAGATCAACGCGAATATGTTTGGTCGGCTGATTTAAAGTACCCGGACCAACATCATGAAATAAACGTTGACATCCAAGGGGATGTAACAGGCCAAGAGGTTTGGCTACAGTTAGATACGGGGTTTCATGAAGCTCACCAGAGACTATATGGTTATAGTCAGCCAGAGAAGTCTCTGATACTGGTTAATCTTCGGTTGCTGGCTCAGGAGAAGGAGAGATCACTTCAGAGCAGATTAGGTCTAAGAGCTGGTTGGGGCAACACTAAGGATATTCAAATATATGAAAAGAGTACAACCTTATCAAAAACAAATGAAGTACACTCAGTCTATTTGCAGGGAGCTTTTCAGGATGTTAAGATTTTCGGTTGGCAAGATTTAGAGATGGGAATGCATTTGCAGGGCCCCGCTTTAATAATAAAAGAGTTTACAACGATTTTAATAGAACAAAATTGGCAGGCTGAACTTGATCAGGTGAGAAATTTAATTATTAAGATAGGAAAGGATGGACGTTAACTATGAATGCCAAGTTGGATGAAGTTATTGAACGGGCAGTGATTGCTAACCGTTTGGATACGATTACTAAAGAAATGGGCTATGCCTTAGAGCGGTCGTCTCGTTCACCTATCTTTGCGGAGGCCTGTGATTTTGCCTGTGGCATATGTAACGGGGATGGAGATTTGGTATCTCAGATTAATGGCATACCGATTTTAGCTGCCGCTGGCACGTTTAGCATTAAAGAAGTGATTCGTAAATACTCGGGGCAAGTTGAAGAGGGAGATGTCTTTATCATCAATGATCCTTATCAAGGAGGAAACCATCTCCCGGATATTGGTATTATCACCCCGTTAGTTGTGGAGGGAGAGGTCCTTTTCTACTGTGTCAGCAGGGCCCATCACGGAGATATCGGAGGATCTGTTGCTGGTAGTTATAACGCCAAAGCAACTGAGATTTTTCAGGAGGGACTGCGCATTCCGCCGATTAAACTTGTAAGCAAAGGGCAGGTCTTTAATGAGGTTATGGATCTGATCACTCAAAATGTCAGAAATCCGCACATGCTTCAAAATGATTTATGGGCCCAAATAGGTGCTAACAAGATTGGAGTTGTTCGTTTAAAAGAGTTGCTCTATAACTACTCTCCGCCTAGGATAAAAGGGGCAGTGGGATATCTTCTGGATCATGCCGAAAGACTCACGCGTCAAGCAATAAAGGATATGCCAGATGGGGATTACATGGGTGAAGAGTGGGTGGATGATGATGGCTTTCAAACAAATCCGATTAAAGTCAAGGTGACAGTTAAGATTAGAGGAGAGGAAATGATGCTGGATTTTGAGGGCACTGATCCTCAAGTCAAAGGCTTTGTCAACTCAGCATTGGTAACAAGTACTACTGCTGCTTGGATTGGTGCGCTTTGGGCGCTTGGTCCTGATATTCCTCGAAATAGTGGAGCTTTTCGAGCGATTAAGGTTCTTTTACCTGAGGGCAGTTTAGTTAATCCTCATGATCCAGCGCCAGTAACGTTAAGTACACTGACTCCGGCAAGTGAAATTATTAGTGCTATATTCCAAGCATTAGACTCCGTAGCAGGTGAGCGATTGCCTGCTGGTTTTGGACGTTATTGCGGTCCATCGTTTTATGGAATCGACCCTCGCAATCAAGAATTTTATGTGGGATTTGCTTTTTGTGCCTTGGGTTCAGGTGGGGGAATAGCGGGAAGGGATGGTTATCCATATATGGCTCCATTGTCGAACTATGGAGGAGTTCGTGCACCAAACATAGAAGCCAATGAAATCCAATACCCGCATTTAACCTTGTGCCATGAAATCGAAATCGATAGCGCAGGAGCTGGCATGTGGCGCGGGGGACCAGGAATTCGTTATAGCATACAGTTTAATGGTGAACCCACAAATATTGTGATGTTTGGGGATGGGATGAAGGTTCCTCCGTTTGGTACAGCTTCAGGGCAAGCTGGAAGTTTAAACCGTGTTGAATTGGCAACATTAGACGGAGAAAAAATTTCTCTGACGAGTAAAGAAAGTGCGCGTTTGTTGCCGAAGGGGACAGTACTCACAGTAGTTTCCTCAGGCGGCGGAGGGTGGGGAGATCCTTGGCTGAGAGCCCCAGAGAGTGTATGGCAAGATTTCTTAAATGGAGTTATTTCTGCGAGCAAGGCCAAGCAGGATTATGGAGTCGTCCTATTCAAGGAGGGTGTGGATTGGGCAGCAACTGCTGAGCTTCGGTCAGTGGGTTATCGGATGTAAAGTGAGTCCGTAAATGTCTTAGAGATATCTAACGAATACATCATTAAAAAAGCTAAAACAGCGATCAGCATAAGATAGGAGAACCCAATCTTTAACCTGAAACTGGGCGCCACGCTCAAATATTGAGCAGTCACTGATTTTTGCCGATACATGGTGATTACTTCGTAAACCCCAAAGAATAAGATAATCAGCAGTATATAGGCATGCAGTTTCCAAATGAGAAAGAGAGCCATAACTAGTCCTATCAACCAAATAAAGGGGGAAATCGCCTTTGAAATTCTACCCCCGTCTAAGGAGCCGAAGGGGAGTAGATTAAAGAGATTTATGAAAGCGCTAAGATAGGCTAATCCTGCCCAATAGGGATTACTCGTTAGCAAGTAGAGTCCTAAACAAACAAACGTGATAAACGTCCCGGCTGTTGGACCGCCTATGGCTGATATTGCCTCTTCCCGGACACTTTTGGGTATACTTTTCATTTTTATGAAAGCACCAAGAAAAGGAATGAAAGTAGGAGCAGATACATCTATCCCAAGCCTTTTACTCGTTATGTAATGACCCATCTCGTGAACGAAAATGACAACAACAAATCCCACAGCAAATAACCAACCATATATTTGAGCATATAGAATGACTGTCAATCCCATACTTATAAAGGTTCCTGCAAATTTAGACGCCTTTAACAGCGTAAAGAGGAGCTTGGCAATTACAGCAAGTTTACTAAAATTTAGCAGGCCCAAGAGAGCAGTGACAACGATACTAAAGATGGTTTTGGTATTTCTCTTTGTTGGTTTTTCTACGTAATTGTCATCACGTCTGTTTTCGTCGTGAAGCATATAATAGTCTCCCCCCTCATTATCTAATTTTCTTGTTTAATTTGATCGTCATTGGCGGTAATTTTGGGCTTATCGGAAGCCCCCATGCTCCGGGAGTTGGAAGTGGTTAAAAATTTTGTTATTATATAATTAATTATGTCAGCTCGACCAGTATAACGTGTTATGATAGATAGCCTAACTTAGCTTAGCATAGAAACCTGAGATATTGAAAGACATGGTTGTTACTGTTAGCAACTAGATTTTTCAAAATCACCTTAGGAATCGAGTTGTAAAATGAAAGGTGGTTGTTAAATGTTCAAAATTACTGAAGATTGCATTCAAAAGAAGACTTTTACTGAGTACTTCAGCTCAGAGGCCAAAAAGGGGACTGAGGAATTTGAACAGCTTATTAAAAAGTTTGAATCTGAACCGCAGTATATATTCCGTATGCGAGACCACGATCAAGAAGTCTACTACATCGGATATTCAGATGATTGTACTCGCAAGAGTGGATTTGATCCTCTCGATATGTATGGAGAGTACTACGGGTGTATTGATATCCAATATATAAATGCGAATGGTGAGTATGAAAGACTATAAGTAATTGAACAAATAAATTCCCCAATTAAAATTTTGTGCAGAGCATGAATAAATCGAGGAATTTATTTGTTATTTTGTAGAAAACAAATAAAATATTGTGACAGAGAAATTAGTTTATAATTTGTTAATAAATTGTTTATATATATTCAAGATAATTAGTTTAAAATATGAGTATAGGACTTCCTTAAAAGGGGGAGTTGTTCCAACGAGTCTGGTATCAAGGCCTGATCCATGACGGCAGTTGGATATCTGAGCGGTAAGTCTAGACGTGGACGTTACCGCTCAGTGGTACATGCTGTTGCTCAAAGTTTATTAAACACTTCGTTACCGTCTTAATTATGGTTAATTGAAAGGGAGGGGCTCGTATGGAAGGATTAGATTTTTTGCTAACTGCCATCTGTTTTTCAGTTTTAGGGTATGGATTATGCTATATGACTCTTTCGGTTAATCATAAATCTGAAACTCAAAATGTCAAACCGGAAAATTCATTGCAAAGATGAGAATGATCTGTTCAGAAGAGACTTGATAGATGAATGATCAATAGACTTGAATCTAAGAGGACTTAACAAAATATACTGGTGCCTATAGGCTGGACAAAAGAGTGTTTAGCCTGTAGGTGCTTTTTTGATATAGTCAGTTTATTTATGTCCCATGGCGCACTATTTACGCGCAAATTTCCAATCACAGGTTTTAGTTGCGGATAAATTGCTTACTATTAATTTGAAAATATCTTGAAGCTCTATGCTATAATTTTAACGGAACAACATTCATTATTGGTGATAGCTTGAGTCAGACGGGAGGAATCTAATCTAATGATGTCTGTAAAGGGTATTGCCAAAACTGGGTTGTAAGGCTATATTCAGTATTGTATTGAAGCATAATACTGAATGGTTACAAATTTAGAATATGAGGGATTATAAATGTATCCAATCAATTTAAACTATAAGATGCCGCCAGAGTGGACGAAGCATGCGCGTACCTTTATTTCGTGGCCAATAAAGGCGTCTATGTGTTACCCAGAGGATTTTGATGCTGTTTGTAAGGGCTATACAGAGATTATTCAAGCAATAGCTGAATTTGAGCCGGTAACGGTTGTGGTGAGTTCAGAGGATTTGGAGAAACTTTCAGGCTTATTTCATGGTGAACAGATTGAACTCTTGGCTATTGAGCATAATGATGCGTGGCTGAGGGATAATGGACCTACATTTCTTGTCCGTGATGGCGGGGATGTGGCAGGGGTCAATTGGAAGTTTAATGCTTGGGGCGGTAAATACTCCCCGTGGGATTTAGACGATCTTGTAGCCACTAAAATCTTAGATCATGTCGGAGTAAAACGATTTGATGCTCCTCTGGTTATGGAGGGAGGCTCCTTCCATGTGGACGGAGAAGGTACACTGCTGACTACGGAGCAGTGTCTCTTAAATCTTAATCGCAACCCTGACTTAACAAGAGAACAGATTGAAGTTGGGTTGAAGAGATTTCTCAATATCCAGAAAGTGGTCTGGTTAAAAAAAGGGCTAGATGGGGATGAGACTGATGGTCATGTAGATAATCTTGCCTGCTTTGCAGCTCCGGGTAAAATCCTGCTTCAGATTTGCGAAGATCCTAAGGACGAAAATTATGGGATTACCAAAGAGAACCTTGAAATTTTAAAAAAGGAGACGGACGCCAAAGGAAGGTCCTTTGAAATTATACCTATTCAACAACCTCCTAAAATGTATGATCCAGTTTCTAATGAACGATTAACCTTGAGTTATTTAAACTTTTACTTTGTTAATGAAGGAATTATTTTGCCGATTTTCGGAGGAAAGGCAAAAGAGTCTGATGAGTTAGCGGTACAAATGTTGAGCCAAACATTTCCTCAAAGGCGGATCCGTCCAGTTAATGGAATGGGGCTTATTCGAGAGGGCGGAAATGTTCATTGTGCAACTCAACAGATGCCAGCGAGGAGGAATCAAATGTGAGAAACGTTAAAGTTGCGGCTACTCAGATGAGTTGTGCTGAGAGTATCGAAGAAAACATTGCTAAGGCGGACGTCTTAGTGAGGGAAGCCGCTGCTAAGGGTGCTCAGATTATCTTGTTGCAAGAGTTGTTTGAAACCCCATATTTCTGTCAAAAAGAAAAATCTAAGTATTATACGTATGCCACAGAACTAGAGCAGAATCATGCGGTAAGGCACTTTAAAAAGGTAGCTGAAGAGCTTCAGGTAGTGTTGCCGATCAGCTTCTATGAGAAAAAAAACTATGCCCGTTATAACTCTCTGGCCGTCATTGATGCTAATGGAGAGGTGCTGGGAAAGTATCGCAAGAGTCATATACCAGATGGCCCGGGGTATGAAGAAAAGTTCTATTTTAATCCAGGAGATACAGGTTTTAAAGTCTGGAATACGCGTTTTGGCAAAATTGGTGTCGGAGTCTGCTGGGATCAATGGTATCCCGAAGCTGCTCGATGTATGGCTCTGATGGGTGCTGAGTTGCTTTTTTATCCAACAGCTATTGGTTCAGAGCCCCAAGATGGATTGATTGACTCCAAAGAACATTGGCAGACTTGTATGCTTGGGCATGCGGCAGCAAACCTAATTCCCGTGATTGCTTCTAACAGAATCGGAGTTGAGGAGGACGATGATTCCAATATCACGTTCTATGGATCTTCCTTCATTGCGGGTCCGCAAGGGAATAAAGTTATTGAAGCTGGCCGTGCAGAAGAAACCGTGCTTGTTGCTGAATTTGACTTGGAGCAGCTAGAAACGCAGCGACTTGAGTGGGGAATTTTTCGAGATCGTCGACCTGATTTATACAGAATCATTTCAACGTCTGATGGGGAATTAAACCCTAAATGGGACTAGTCATGATATTGGAGGCCCCGGTTAAAAAACCGGGGTTTTTTGTTTGCCAGTTAGAAAGTATAACCTATTGTCAGATACTTTCTGAAAGCATAAGCAGTAAAGTGGCTTCTTTTAAGATAATAAGAATTATGACAAAGGGAAGCATAGGTGCTCAAGCCGACTCACTGGTAGAAACGAAATAGGCCATAGCAACTTCATAGAGGAAATTAATTGATTTAGGATTTTTTCCAGCTAAGAGAGCATTGAGCTTTTCGAGTGTTGGGTCGGAATCCTCTGAAGCAGTATAGAGCAAAACGGTAGGTTCAACTTCTAGGGCGGTGCCTATTCTTGCTAATAGGTCTAGTGAAGGAGCCCTAAGGCCACGTTCCAGATAACCTATATAGGAACTACTGACATTAACCAGTTCAGCAAGTTTTTCTTGTGTGAGGCCCCTTGTCTGGCGGAATAAGCGTATATTTTTTCCTGCAACCTCTTGTATGTTGTTAGACACACTATCACCTCTCCATCCAATTTTATGTTAGTCATCAGAAACATCTTACCGACTGTGTGTGCTTAATTATGTTGAAAAAGGCGACATATAGTTATACAATATGAAATTAGTAGTCTGAAATATATAGCGATAATGAGTCTAGAAGTTAAATAATGTATATTTAATAGAAAGGAGGAAGCAAAATTGTCGGGATATATTTTAGTTGTCGATGACCAATTCGGGGTCAGACTTCTTATTCATAAGGTTTTAGAGGAATCAGGCTATAACGTAAAAGCAGTGGCAAGCGGGTCGGAATGTTTGAATCATGCCATCTCATTAAACCGCCCATCTCTTATTCTATTAGATCAAAGAATGCCGGCAATGACAGGGCTTCAAGTATTGTCTCGACTTAGTCAGGATGATCAGGCTAAGGATATTCCAGTAATTATGATAAGTGCAGAAACTGATTTGGAGGACCTTGCGCGATGTTTTGGTGTGCAAAATTTCTTAAGCAAACCTCTGGACTTAAATATTTTGCTTAAAACTGTTCAGGAAACTTTAGCAGGAGCGAGCTTGGGATAAAGCAACAATGCAGGGACTAATAGCTTGTTGTGGCAGAAAGTTAAAATTTTAAGTTTTTAATGTACAGCTTTGCATGGATCTGGAGGTATTCGATGAATGTAGTTCTTGAAAAATTACCACCAGGATTGTTTTTACAAAAACTAGCCCCCGTGGACTTGTTTGATACCAGTGGTCTTCTTTTATTAACAAGAGGGCAGCTAATAACAGATAGGGTCAGGGAACGATTGGTAAGAAGCGAGGTTTACACTTTAATATCTGAGAAAGATCATGTCAATTCATCTGGTACTGAGTTAAAGACTTTTCCAAGAGATCTTTATTTGGACATTGTAGGTTCAATATGGAGTATTTATCATGATACAGGGCTAATTACATCGGAGCAAATAGCCCAAACGATGGTTCTTATAGAGTTGATTATTATGGAAATTAACGGTAAATGGATGTGCATAGATAATGATTCTCTGCGAGTGGATTTGGCTAGTTTAAAAGAACATGACTACTGTACTTTTGTACACGCAGTTAATGTTGCTATTCTCTCTACAATAATCGCAAGAGGATTAGGCTATCAGGGGCAACGTTTAAGGTATCTGACAATGGGGGCAATCCTCCATGATATTGGGAAGATTAAAGTACCCTGTGAAATTTTAAATAAGCCTGGGTTATTAAGTGAAAAGGAATTAATAATTATTAAGCGGCACCCTATTGAGGGAGAGAAAATGCTGCATAATACAGATGTTTCACCAATTATATTAAATTCGGTAAGACTGCATCATGAACGTTGGAGTGGTAATGGATATCCCGATGGACTTAGTGGATCCCGAATCCTCCTTGATGCCCAAATTATTGCGATAGCAGATGTTTATGATGCCCTAACGGCAGATCGACCTTATCGTAAAGCACTTCCACCTTATCATGCTCTTGAAATGATTTTAACCATGGAAAAGGATTTTAATCCAATAGTTGTCACTGCATTTCGTAATTCCTTAAATCTATATCCTAAAGATACCTTAGTAACTTTAAATACTGGGGAAATAGGTGTAGTTGTTGCTGTGCCGACTAATTTCCCGACGCGTCCACTTGTGAGACTTATGTTTGATTGCAATGGGAAATATTCAGATAAAGAAATTTATATAGATTTAATGAATGAGTTGACGTATTTTATTAAGAGTCCTTCAGTATAATTCGAGAACAATTGATAATTTGGAGATGGTAAATTTATATAAGACATACTAAAAATGGATAAGATAAAGACATGTTAAGAGAATGATAGAAAAGGAAGAATAGCATGTCTTTTCCAAATACACAACAATCCAAACTAAGTCCAAATCGCCAAGCATTTCCTTTAGTTAACGAATTTATCCTGAAGAGCAAACTTCTGAGGGTTGGAGTGAAAAAACAAAATGAGGTAACTGTAATAGACTGCGGAGTTCAAGTACAAGGCAGCTGGGAAGCTGGCGTTTTGTTTGCTGCAGTCTGCCTCGGCGGGTTGGCACAGGTTAAAATACATTGGTTAGACTTTAGCGGGTTTCGCTGGCCCACGGTGGAGGTTGTTACTGCTCATCCGGTTCAAGCTTGCCTGGCGTCTCAATATGCTGGCTGGCCTATCAAAAATGGCGATTTAACCGCAATGGGTTCCGGACCAGGGCGTGCCATTATTCATCAGGGCAGTCTGTATGACAGGAATGGATACAAAGATTATTCGAAGACGGCCGTTATATGTCTGGAAAGTGAGGAGCTCCCAACTGCGGCCGCAGTCCAATACTTAGTAGAAGAATTAGGGTGTGAGCCTAAGGATCTCTATATTTTGGCAGCTCCAACCGCGTCTCTAGCGGGTTCAGTCCAGATAGCTGCACGGGCTTTGGAAACGGGTTTATCTAAGCTTGCTGTACTGGGGTATGATTTAGAAAGAATAGATTCTGGCTGGGGAACTTGTCCGCTTCCGCCTGTTGCAGGCAGTAACCTCAATGCTTTAGGAAGGTCAAATGATGGGATACTTTATGGTTCTACAGTACTTTATAATCTTAAAGATAATGATAAAACCTTAGATTCGTTAGTAAATCAAATTCCGTTCTGTTTTTCTCGGGAATATGAACGGCCTTTTATAGAAATCTTTGAGGAATATGGGGATTTCTATAACATTGATCCCATGGTATTTAGCCCTGCCGAGGTATGGTTATGTAACTTGAATAGCGGGCGTTCTTTTCATGCTGGGGGCTTACGTCCGGACCTTTTACGCAATTCATTTGGGATATAAGATCTTCTGCCTAAAGATAGACAGAAGATCTATATCTTGAAATTGACTAGATCGAATAAAGTATGGTAAGATTTAATTTGTTCCGAGTAAATCAAAACTATATAGTTCTCTATCGCTTAATTCAATTTTTTGAAGCGGAGAAACCAATTTAGGGGTGAATCCTTCGCAGTATGTTTTCAGATTTGCGAGGGTAGGGTTACTTTTCAATCCGAATCCGTCAGCTAACTTCGTAAGCGTTGAAAGGGAGGAACCAATGGCATGATCTAGCTTTGCTTTGCAATCTATAGGTCTTAATTGGCTGAACCTTTGACAATAGTCGGGGTTTTTCTTGATTTTAGGGTCACTTAAGTAAGTGGAGGTTATTTAAATAGTTCAAAATGTTCTCTTTCTCACTTATTTCGACGTGAATTAGTGGTTGTTGTTTTCCTGCAATGACCCCAGCCCATTTAAGATAAATTGTTTGGTTATAGGATTTATGAACAATAGGATCAGCGTAGCTTAGGCTAATGATGATAAAATGGGGATGGATATTGGCTTCGTCTAATACTTTGTCTTTGAGGTTAAGAAGTAAACTTGTGGTTGTATCCCTGGGAATATCATTTACAACGGTATAATCGTCAATAAGAATGGGCTTTTCTAACAACTGTTGCTCAAAAACTATGATTCTACTTGAAAGAGTTGTTGCAGGATGGGTCCCAACGTTCTTGAATCTGAATTCAAATTCGAAACTTGATTCCTTTGTAAAATGGAGTGAAGGAGATTCGATAAAGGTCAAATATGGGCGTGCCGCTTCACGCTGTATTTTCCAGGTAGTAACAGAAATATATACAGAAATTAGAGAAACGAGGGCAAAGATTAGAGTAGATATTGTGACGACGGAGCCTGACCAATTCCAATTTTTAAAGTTCCAAGACATGCTTGCCCCCTTATTTTGAACATCTTATTTTGTTAATATATATTAATTAATTAAGGGAAAAATTCATTTGCTTTCCAAATTAAGAAAGCTGTCTTAACCTGAAGAGTTTACGCGGAAGTATAAGTCGATTATATTTCAAGCGGCACAGGGTATGATTTAAGAATAGGCATTGCGAACAACCTTGTATACTATAATACAGAATCTACAATAACAATGACATATTACGATAGGCACTTAAGATATAAAAAAATTTAGAAAGGGAGATTATATGAATTATGTTAATATGAATTTGTCTGAAGAGAATACATTGACCAAGTTGAGCAGAATGGCTGAAGAAAGTGGTTTTATTAAACCTGAATTATATAGGAAATATGAAGTAAAGCGGGGGTTGCGTGATTTAGATGGAAAAGGGGTACTTGTTGGCTTAACAGAGATCGGTGAGGTCCATTCGTACATTATGGATGAAGGGGAAAAGGTTTCTGTCCCAGGACGTTTAATATATCGAGGTATAGACATCAGAGATATCGTAATGGGTTTTATTGAAGATAATCGCTATGGGTTTGAAGAGACAGCCTACTTGCTGCTTTTTGGAAATCTACCAGATCTTAACGCACAAAAGGAATTTGAGCAACTTCTTTCACTTTATCAAAGACTCCCGGAAGATTTCACTCGCGATGTTATCCTAAAGGCACCAAGCAAAGATATCATGAACACGCTAGCAAGAAGTGTTTTGGCATTATATTCCTTTGACGAAAATCCAGATGATACATCTATGCAAAATGTTTTAAAACAATGTCTGAGGCTGGTTGCTTGTTTTCCATCCTTGGCAGTTTACGGATATCACGCCTTAAGCCATTACCATGGAAGCCAAAGTCTTTATATCCATAGTCCCCGGGCTGATTTAAGCATTGCTGAGAACATCTTAGCTATGTTGAGACCGGATAGTAGTTATACTCAGTTAGAGGCAACACTGCTGGATCTGGCTCTCGTTCTTCATGCCGAGCATGGTGGAGGGAATAACTCATCATTTGTCACTCATGTTGTTACTTCTACTGGTACGGATACCTATTCTGCTATGGCGGCAGCAATTGGAGCGCTTAAAGGGCCGCGACATGGAGGAGCCAATATTAAAGTTGTTCAAATGTTTGAAGATATGAAAGAAAAATTAAAGGATTGGGAGGATGACGAGGAGATAGAGCAATACCTTACGCGCATCCTCTCCAAGGACGCATTTGATCGTACTGGCTTAATCTATGGGATTGGGCATGCAGTATACTCAATATCGGATCCTAGGACAGTCATTCTTAAAGGTTATGTTTCTCAACTGGCTCAAGAAAAGGGACTGGAAGATGAATTTAATCTCTATGCTAAGGTTGAGACCTTAGCGCCTCAGGTTATTTCAAAGTTTAATACAATGTATAAGACTGTAAGTGCCAATGTCGATTTCTACTCAGGTTTTGTATATAAAATGCTTAATATCCCAATGGAAATGTTTACACCGATTTTTGCAATTTCTAGAATTGTTGGTTGGAGTGCTCATCGCATCGAAGAAATCGCTAACAGTGGAAAGATTATTAGACCGGCTTACAAAAGTGTAGCTCCGAGACGAAGTTACCTTAGGATGAATGAGAGATAGAGGGATATGTAGCGACAATCATAATGTGGCAGGTGGTTCCCCAGGGAATCACCTTTTTAATGTTAATGTACTAAGGCGAAAAAGAGACTATATCCCCAGTGCCCCAATTACCTTATCTGATTAAATATTAATTTAGAAACTAAAAAAACTGTTTTTAACAAACTAAATAATAGAGGATATTACCCTTTTTTGTTGAAATGTAATGCAATCTAGAATTAAAAGGAAAATGAGGCGATGATATGGAAACTAAGCTTGTGAAACAAAAGTCTAATATAAGCTATGGAGTCCGAATCAAATTATTGTCAGGTTTTTTTGCAGTCTTACTTTTAACCCTACTTGTAGGGGGCGTGGGTTACTATGGTGTTTATAAGATCAATCTTGAAGCAGAAGATTTAGGGGGGCACTGGCTGAAAGCAACTAGTGCCTTGGCAGTAGTGATAGAGGATACGGAAGATACTCGACGCTATCTTATGGGGGGATTTCTGATGCGTTCAGAAGCCCAAGCTTTTCTAGACTATAAAAATCAATTTGTAATAGCAAAAGCGAAATGGGAGATGGATTTTGCTGAGTATAATAACTATGTGACATCTGCTGATGGAAAAGCAAGCAGTGAGGAAATGAGAAAATCATTTAATGCTTACATAGAGGATGCTGAGAAGGTTTGGCTGTTAACTCAAGAAGGTAAAGATGTTGAGGCTAGACCCATATTGACTCAAACAAGCAAGGCTAGTTTTGATAAGTTGCTTAAAAATATGGAAGCTCAGATGGTCTATATGGAAGCTGGAGGGGCAGAAGCTACCCATCATGCTCAAACTACAAAAAACTCTGTAATAAAGCTTCTTATCATTTTCGTGATACTTGCTTTGATTGTTGGGGCAGTTTTAGCAATTATGCTTGCCCAACATATTAGCCGCCCTCTTGTTGCAGTGACACAGGTTGCACAATCTGTTGCAGATGGAGACTTGAACGTTAAAATACCAGAGATTAAGAATAAAGACGAAATCGGCATACTGTCTATAGCTGTCAGTGAGATGGTGCAATCCTTAAGAGGAGTCATTGGAGAAGTTCTAACTCAATCAGAGAGTGTGGCAGCAACCAGTCAGGAATTGTCGGCTGCCTCAGAGCAAGCAACTGCATCAAGTGAGCAAGTTGCTGAAACGCTTGGTCAAGTTGCAGCGGGTTCAACGAATACAGCGGTTTCGATAGGAGATATTGTAAAAGTCATTGACCAATTGTCGGCTAATGCTCAACAAGTAGCAGAAAATGCTGAGACGGTTAGTCAAAGCAGTGAAAAGACAGCTCAGGCGGCAGACTTGGGAGCCCTTCAATCGGAAAATGCAGTGCAAAAAATGGAAGCAGTACGAGAGGTTTCAGCTCAGTCAGCTGAAGTTATTTCTCGGTTAGGTGATGAATCAAAACAAATTGGGCAAATTGTTGATGTGATCAGAGGAATTGCTGATCAGACTAATTTATTAGCTCTTAATGCAGCAATTGAGGCCGCTAGGGCGGGAGAACAAGGACGAGGATTTGCAGTTGTCGCTGAAGAGGTGCGTAAATTGGCGGAACAGTCCTCTGCTTCCACAGTTGAGATCGCAACTCTAATTGAAAATATCCAACGAGAGGCGGAACATGCAGTTGGAGTAATGGAGAAAGGAAAGGTTGAAGTCGCTGCAGGAGTTGAAGCAGTTAATTTAGCCGGAAATTCCTTCCGAACCATTGTAGAAGAAGTTAACAAAGTCGTTGAGCAAATTCAGCTAATTACAGAAGCTTCACAGCAAATGGCTATTGGGACCTCTGCAGCGGCCAAATCAGCCGAAAACATTGGTGTTACTGCTCAGCAAGCCGCTGCCAGTACACAAGAGGTTGCTGCAACTTCTGAAGAACAAGCTGCCACAATGGTATCAGTAAGTCAATCTGCAGAAGCCTTAGCTCAGCTTGGAGAAAGACTGATGAGTGCTGTTGTGAAATTCAAGCTATATTAAGCTGTTATCAAAATAAACTTGGAAGCAAATCCGGCCTAAAATATGGGCCGGATTTTTTAGCGTTTTGTTTACATTAATAACCAAACATTGTTTGTTTAATTAAGGCAATACTATATGAGGTTATTAAATTTTTAGGAGGAATTAATATGAGTAATGGTAAAGAAGGTATCAAAGAATTAAAATCTCTAGCCGCTGAAGATGTTCGGGCTGATATGGAGGTAGCCATGGAATTAGGGCAGTTGAAAGATCAATTTTATCGGATGGAGCAAGCCTTTTCCACCTTCAAGAATCAGACTCAACAGAGTTCCCAGGGTCAAACACAACAATCTCAGGATCAGGGGCAACAACAATTAAATCAATTAGTACAACATATGACTCAATTTAAGACCCAGTCACAACAACAGCAACAACAAGCTTTTACTCAATTGCAACAAACCATACAACAAGGTATGCAAGCCTTGAACCAAGCAAATCAATATATTCAATCAACTCAAGTTCTAACTCAAATGAATAATTTTATTGAACAAGCTCAACAACAACTTCAAACTATGACTCAAAATCCGCAGCAAGGTCAAGGGCAACAAGGGCAGGCTCAGGGTCAAGGTCAAGGTCAACAAATGTATGGTCAAGGCCAAGGTCAAGGCCAGCAAATGCAACAAGGACAACAGGGTCAAGGATGGTTTCAGTAGCAATCAGGAAACAGCCATTAAGAGCTTTCTAATAAGCGTTTTCGGTCAAATTATAAAGGTGCGACCCCAAAGCTTTTGCTTTGAGGTCGTACCTTTATTTACTCTGATGGAGTTTTGTGTCAAAAGTATGATTCATGAAAAAAACCTGTTTAAACATTTCGGAATGGCTATTGGAGTTTTGAAAATATGAGGTTACCGTAGAATTGAGTAGAATAGCCTATTTTCAACCCATAATGTTAATTGTAAAACATGCTAGACAAGATTTACGCGAATTCGACATTTAGAGTGTGCGATAATAACAATTAATATCTGGTAGTTAGGGTTATGGCGTTATATCAACTTCAGAGGGAGTTAGATGAAGATTCCTATGATTATTTTACTCTTACAAGGAATACCTGAAGGAACTGCACTTACGGCTCTAGCTTTTGTGATTTCTAGAATTCCTCTAAAACTCAAACAGATTCTATTGGTTGGGACTGCTTTAGCCGTTTGTGTGAATATAATAAGACTGTTTTCTATCCCTATGGGTCTTCATACTATTTTGGCAACCTTGATCTTGTTTTTAATTCTAACTAGATTAAGTAAGGGGGATGTCGGTCTATCCTTTATAGCAAGTATGTTGAGCTGCCTAACTCTAATAATATTTGAGACAGCTTGCTTACCTTTGTTAAAGCCTGTTTCTATTTTAGCACCAAAAACTTTATCAACTTATCATGCTGTTAGGATCATATTAGGAGATATTCATGTCCTTCTTTTATTTATCTCAGCTTTTCTACTAAAAAAAATCATTTCTAACAAGAGTTAAAGGTTCCCTATTCGTCAATTTCAATATTTAGGTCTTCTAATGTTGACGTTTAGTACGAGAGGTTGTGTGATATTATTAATATTCCTTTCATTGCTTTACTCTTACAAGGCATACCTGAACAAATTGCAGTTGTAACTTTAGCTTGTGTAATTGCCAGAATACCTTTAAAGTGGGAAAAAATTATTATGTCTGGTATCATTTTAGCATTTGTTTCGTATGCAGTAAGAATGTTTATCATCTCCTTTGGTCTTCATACTATTTTATTAGTCGTTATATTATTTATAGCTTTAACTTGGCTAGGTAAGGGGGATTTTAGTTTATCTCTTATTGCAAGTTTATTAAGTTTCTTAGCTTTAGTAATCATTGAATTTGTTTGTCTATCGCTGTTAATGCCTGTTTTTGGAATCACACCTGAAAAGTTATTCCCCAACTTGGTTATAAGGATTGTGATAACAGAACCGCAAGTATTTCTCATATTTATCTGTGCGTTTTTATTGAATAAGTTTATGAAAACGAGGTGGGAAGTATGAATTTTTCTGAGAATATTAGCAATAGACTTACTGAACTAATAACAAATGAACTAAATTATAACGAAGATAAGAAGGAGATTATAACATATGCCATTGAAACTGCACTATTATTTGCCTTAGGCTCATTATTCTTGATAGTTTTAGGATATTCTTTTAATGCGTTAATGCCAACTGTTAATGCTGCCGTTTTTGGAGGCTTATTAAGACGAGTATCAGGTGGGGCACATTTTAATACCCCTCTTAAATGTTTGGGTTTTGGTTCTATAGTATATATTTCTATAGGAATGCTTTCGAAAAAAATTGTTGATTATGACTTAACAAATCAGTATGTTCTTATTAGTTGTTTGCTTGTTTCTCTTTTACTTGTAGCTTTCCTAGCTCCTGTAGACAGCGAAGCAAAACCAATCCATTCTAGTAGCCTGAAATTTAAACTCAAGATTGCATCAATGGTTTTTGTAATTATTTCGTTCTTATTAATTTCTTTTATTGATAATAAATTAGTAAATGTTAGTGTAGTTTTAGGTGTAGTTTACCAAAGCCTAACCCTTCTGCCTATTTTTAATAGGGAAGGAGGTGAGTATAGATTATGAAAAGGTATTTGCTAGTTGCAGTTGCCTCCTTCCTTATGCTCCTAGCTAGTGCAACCTCTGTTTTTGCGTGTGGATTTTGGGCATATCAGCCTAAAACTCCGAAAGCATTGCAAAGATGATTCGAGGGTCATAAACACATTTCGTTGCCAACAATATAAGGAGCTGGGTGGATATCCCAGCTTCTTATATTGCAATAAGCTTTCATATGCCTACTTGTTTTTCTATTTTTGGACAGCTGGAGGATAACTTGATGGCTATTAATATCAAAGATATTTTCAAAAGACAATCTATTCTTCAATCTACTTTATTTAAAGTAATTTTTAGTATTTTTGCTTTTCTTATTTTATTTATACTTCTTTATGGACAGAATTTTTGGGAGAAACAAGCACTAAAATTTAATTACGATTTATTGTTAAATGCTTCAGGAGTTCAAACAAAAATACAATCTATGATTTTGGACATAAAAGAATTAAAAAGAGATAATAATTTAACGAAGGATAATAAAATTATAAAAATAAATGAAGTTATCCAGTTAATGCTTAATAAAAATGATAATTATATCATAGGTTATTATGATAATGAATTAGATTTAGTTGTTAAAGAACCAGAACCATATAGTGATGCTATTTCATGTGAGGAAATTCGCTTTGAAATAGTATCATCACTAAGCGAACCTAATAACATATCAAATAATGACAGGGAAATTAGGGCTATCCTACCAATATATGATCAGGGAATAATAGTAGGTTATGTTTGGGCCTATGCTCAGGATGCTGATTTAGTATTAACGTCATTTAATGAATTGAGCGCAATAGTAATACTAGCTTTAACTTTATCAGTATTAATTATAATTTCAATCAGAAATCATATGAAGCAGATTGAATTATATTTAGAAAGATTTTGCACAATTATAATGGATAATAATAGTGATCATGAAAATATTTTAATTAAATTACCAGAATTGAAACCTGTTTTAAATAAGATCACTTGTTTTACAGATGATTTAAAACAAGTAAACGTAGCCTTGGAAGCCTCAAAACTTAACATAATTAAAATTATGGAAGGGATTTCAGACGGGTTTTATGCCTTAGACCGCAATGTGCAGTTTACCTTTATTAACAAGGAAACACAAAAGTTTATTGGCGGGAATAATGTTGAACTTATAGGAAAAAGCATATGGGAAGTATTTCCAAATATTAAAGGTTCTGTAACTTACGATAAGATATACGAAGCAATGTCTCAAAATGAATCAGTTCATTGGGAAGCAGAAGGCTTAGCAAACCCTGATCAAAACCATGAATTTCATGCTTACCCCTATAACGAAGGCTTGACAGTATTTTTCAGAGATATAACGGAGTTGAAACGACAGCAACAAGAGCTTGATCGGTTAGAAAGGCTTAATCTGATCGGCCAATTAGCAGCTGGAATCAGCCATGAAATAAGAAATCCGCTAACGACTGTCAAAGGTTTTTTACAGTTTTTTGGTGCAAAATCTCAATACATAAATGATAAAGAATATCTGGATTTGATGATTTCTGAGATTGACCGTGCCAATACAATAATAACTGACTTTTTATCTTTGGCGAAAGCAAACTCAGATAATATCATGCGCCAAAATATTAATGAAGTTATTAATAAAGTTTTACCTATGATCCAAGCCGATGCTTATAACAATAACAAAGAAGTTATTGTAGATTTAAATCTGGTGCCGGATATTATGATCAATGAAAATGAGATAAAACAACTTATTTTGAACTTAGTTCGTAATGGATTAGAGGCCACTGCGGAACGGGGATGTGTTAAAATTAGCACCTATCTAAAAGAGGATAAGGTTGTTTTAGAAATTAAGGATCAAGGAGATGGTATTCCTCAAGAAATACAAGGGAAAATGGGCACTCCATTTTTCACAACAAAAGACAGTGGTACAGGTCTCGGGCTAGCAATATCTATTGGAATTGCTCAAAGACATGGAGCTGGTTTCGAATTTAAAACAGGGAACAGCGGAACAGTTTTTTATACAACTTTTACTTCTTAGAGAGTAGTTAGTTATGTTGAATAGTGATTTTATTATCAATTTTATTAACATTTGAGCATCAAGGTATATCGAAGAGCTCTCTAAGCTCACTTTCGGTTAGCTTGGAGAGCATGGTTTCTCCAGGCTGAATAACTGAATCAACCAGCTTCTTTTTCCTTGCTTGTAAGACGTTGATTTTTTCTTCGATGGTTCCTTGGGTAATAAGTTTGATCACTTGAACAGCGTTATTTTGGCCGATGCGGTGAGCTCGATCTGTAGCTTGATCTTCAACAGCGGGATTCCACCATGGGTCGTAGTGAATAACCATGTCCGCCCCAGTCAGGTTTAATCCTGTGCCGCCAGCTTTTAAGGAAATCAGGAAGACCTTGCCTTGATTGGAATTGAATGAATTGGCCATGTTCAAACGTTCAACTGCTTTAGTAGAACCCGAAAGATAGAAATGCTCGATATTCTCGGAAATGAGATGGCTTTGAATAATATCTAACATGGTTGTGAACTGAGAGAATATTAAAATGCGGTGGCCGCTGTCTAGAGCATCCGTGAGGATTTCCTGCAAAAGTAGCATCTTACCGCTTTCACCAGTGTAATTTTCAATGAACATTGAAGGATGACAGCAAATTTGTCTAAGCCTGGTCAGGGCTGCCAGAATCTTCATGTGACTTTTGTTAAAACCCACTGTGGCAATTTCTTGGGCTATTTTGCTTTTTGCTTCTTGCAAATAGGCGACATATAGCTTTTTTTGTTCTTCTGTCAAGGGAGCATTTAGTTGGGTTTCGATCTTGTCAGGGAGCTCTTTTAGCACGTCCTTTTTTAGACGTCGTAAAATAAAGGGATTAACATGCCGACTTAATTCTGTAATGACGGCAGGGTTCTCGCCTTTGATAATTGGAATTTCGTATTGCTTTCGAAATTCTTGGAGAGTAAGGAGATATCCCGGCATTACGAAATTGAAGAGGGACCAGAGTTCGGAAAGAGCGTTTTCAATGGGTGTTCCTGTTAAAGCGAAATACCCTTTCGCTTGAATTTGTTGAGTTGATTTAGCGTTAAGTGTTTGAGGATTTTTAGTATGTTGTGCCTCATCTAAGAAACAGTATGAAAACTCAACCTTGGCAAATTCATCAATGTCTCGCCGCAGTATGGGGTAGGAAGTAACCACCAAGTCCCAATGGGTTTCTAAATTCTTTAAAAGAGCCTGTCTTTCTTGGGGAGTACCTTCTACGACTAGCACTCGCAGGGCGGGAGTGAATTTCTTTGCTTCTTCTTGCCAATTATAGATCAAAGAGGTAGGGGCGATGACGAGAGCCGGTCCTTTGGCGGTTGGTTTTTCTGACAAAATAAAAGAGAGGACTTGCAGGGTCTTTCCTAACCCCATATCATCGGCCAGGATACCGCCTAATCCAAAGGCGGCTAAAGTCTTCAACCACTTAAAACCGGTCTTCTGATAATCTCTTAAGATATTTTGTAGTTCTGCAGGGATTTCAAACTCTCCATCTTGGGGTTCGAGAATGCTTTGCACCAATTGCTTAAAGGCCTTATTCCGCTGTACTCCCGGGAGGTTAGCCTGACGTAAAAAACTGTCTATGTACATTGCTCTGTATTTGGGTAAATTGAGCAGTTTCTTGTTTAGATCATCGGCACCAAGGTTTAAGTTATCTAAGAGTTCAGCAACTGTTGTTAATTCGGGCTGATTCAGGTCGAGGAATGAACCGTCACGAAGGCGATGATATTTTTTCTTTAAATGGAGAGAATCGAAAATACTGGCCAATTCGTCTTGGGGGATATCATTATATTGGAAGGAGATTTCCAATATGTCTAAAGTTTCATCTAACCGAACATGACCGGAAAAAGTGGTTGCAGTACGTATTTTCAGCTTAAATTGATCAGAATAGTACAGTTCAGCCAGGTCCCGAAGTTGGGGAAGCCAGTTGACGGTAAATTCAAAGATTTTTTCATCCTCTTCAAGGTGGATGCTTCCTTTAGAGACTGTAAAATCAGCATGTTCGAGAATACTTATAATTCTGCGTTCTTTTTCTGCAGAACGAATAAGAATTACATCATTGGCATCGAAATCATTGACGGTTTCTCGAGTTGAGGCAAATGGGTTTATGATGGTATTCCCATAGTGAAATTCTAAGCGGGCTGTAATACCGATATCTGATGCGCGATCAAGATAGATCTTGGCTTGTAAATCCTGATAGGCGAATTTGTCTTCAAGGAGGGGATCGATTGAAACTTGCCCCAGTTTTCCAATCAAGGGTAAGGCTTCTGAGGCGAAAAACTCCTTCTGTGCTGAAGGAATAACAATATGGGTTTTAGCCCCTTCACGAAGTGCAGTTATAATTGGAGGGAGCAGGTCCTTCTGAGTAAGAGAGGCTTGGTAAATTTTATTTTGGTAGGCGTAATAATTGCCATCTCGCGTAAGTAGAAGGGGCACCTCATCCGTTTCTAGGGCTAAAGCGAGATCTTGACCTTGTAACTGTAAAGAGAATTCCATGGGTAACCCATCCCGAACAATCTGGGTGGGCTCTAGAGGACTGGATCCGATTCCCCAAAGAAACATTTTGTCCCCCAGGGCGTCTAAAAATTTGGTTAGGTAATAACCAGTTAAAGGCAATGCTTTTTGGTTTAACACCGCTGTGGAATAATACGGGCCCTGCATTTCAGTTAAGGCTGTATGCTGGTCGAACATTTCCTGCAGCATAGTAATCACAGCGCGGTCTTCTTCTTTGAAGGTCTGCCTTGCAGGTTCAAAAGTAAATTGCTTGCCAAATTCCAGTGATTGTCCTGTTTTAATAGCCTTAAGTAATTGTCCTATGTCTTTAACAACATAGAGGCGTTGAAGACCCAATTTCAGTTGCAGATGAGTAGAAAGCCTGTGGTTCGGCATGGTTTGAAGTTCCACGTTCATAGTTAACTTATCCAAGAGGGTCTCCTGGGGATGATTGGCGAAGGCAGCAAGAAGGTCGTTAACAACGTGGTTCAGGGCGATGGGAGCCGGCCAGGCAACGGGTAATTTTGCTTGGGAAGCCTTCAGTACAGCTATAACATGTTTGCATGCTCCTGGATAGTCTGTGAAGGCGGGGCAGGTGCAACGGTAAGAGCGAATCGAGCCCTCACGTTCAAAGGCAAGTTGTACTACGTACCGTAAACCGCCTACGACTGAAGCATTAACAAGCCCTTTATCGGGTGAAAAGGTGAAATTTATCACTCTGCCTGCCATGTAATAAGACAGGCCCTTTCTATATACACGATCATTATCTGCAAGATCTAGAATTATTTGTTCAGTGAGAATAAAACGAGACATACAATACTCCTTTGACAGTATATTTCCGTGTGTGGAGATTAACTAAGAATATCATAGTTGATAGCTGCTCGTCTAATAAGAGGGAGTTCTCATTTGGGCGGTTCAATAACCCAATTTCAGTCCTGTTATGATTACGCTGTTATGACTCTAGTTACTGTAAACTGCCGAGTTGTAAAGGTATGTCGAATATTGTATCATTGAAGATAGAGGAAAAAGGTACAACTGCGCAGAATCAATATAAGAATAATGAGACTGGAATTCGAAGCTTAGGGGGGGATGTTCCTTGCTTATTACCTGCGATAATAACATGCAAATGGGCTATATCTACCTAATGCCTAATGAAACTGTTGACGACTATACCCTCGAAAAAAGTGATATCGGTCTTTACTATGATGTGAACACTCTTAACATTCCAAGAATTAAATGGCTCAGCATGGGCCAAAGTTTGAGTCAAATGCGTTTGGCCACGAAGACATATAGAGAGGCTGTTGATAAGGCGTTTCATTGTGAATATTGGAATGATCTAGATGGTGAAGGTTATATGATGGGAATCGAACTATCTTTGACCGAGGACATCTTTTTAACTCTGGTTGCACATCAGGCTTTTAAACTTTATGATACTCGTTGGCGTAATTGTGATTTTAGAGTTCTTACCTTGGATGCACACCATGATGTTTTTAATAAAAACAATGTTATTTATCCTTTATCTGCAAAAAAAGATGCCTTTGTCATTTTAATGATTGATCCGTCAACAAAGGTTGCTAAGATTATGGCACTCATTTCTGCAAGAGATGATTTGTACCCAATTGATTACTTGCGGAATCCACTTTTTATTTTAGCAAATTCAAGTCGCTATTTTAATGAAGTTAGTATGAAGTGATCCACAAAAAAATCTAAGAAGGTTTGAACGATCCTCTTGTTATACAACTCGAATAAAATGGGGCTGAAATGAACTGAATGGTTTGTTTCAGCCCCTCACTTATTTAATATATTAGTCCTTTTGATAGACTATTTTTCCACTGGCTAAGGTCATCATAACTTTGGACATGGTGTTGAAGGGGTCACCAGTATAGATGGCGATATCAGCATCAAACCCTTCTTGAAGCTTCCCTATTCGATTGTCGCAATCCAGCAATTCAGCTGGATGGACTGTCAGGCATCTTAACGCGTCCAGTTCGGAAAGACCTTCGGAGATAGCAAGTCCTGCCACTGTCCTTAGTTGATCGATGGAATTGTACGGATGATCTGAGATTAAGGAAACTTTAACACCCGCTTCGGTTAGTTTCAACACTGAATTGTAATTTCTAGCCTTCAGCTCCATCTTGATCCGAGGTGTAAGCATAGGGCCAAATGCAACGGGGATATTTCTTTCAACTAAGTAATCAGCGACTAAATGGGCCTCTGTACCATGCTCAACCACAAGCTTTTTAATCTTAAACTCTTCGGCAATCCTCACAGCAGTAACAATATCGTCTGCTCTGTGAGCGTGAGCCCGCAATGAAATATCGCCACTTAATACAGAGATTACTGCTTCTAAGCGGATATCCCTGTAATCTATCTTGCCCGATCTCTTTAATTCTAAATAATCCTGAGCTCTCATAAATAAATCTCTTATTAATCCAGTGATGCCCATTCTCGTGACAGGGCACTTACCATGTGCTCCATAAGTAGCCATAGGGTTTTCACCGAGCGAGATTTTAAGACCAGCCGGACTTCTAACAATCATCTGGTCAATAATGTTACCATGGGTTTTAATAACTAAGTTTAATCCACCTATAGCGTTATTACTTCCTGGACCAGTCATCACCGTTGTGACTCCTGCTCGAATAGCATCCCTAAAAGCTATGTCCTGCGGGTTAATGGCATCTAGACCTCGTAAATGTGGGGTAACAGAGTCAGATGTCTCATTGTTATCGACCCCTATATTACCAATAGCCTCCTCAATGATGCCTAAATGTGTATGGCAATCGATTAATCCCGGCAGTACATAACGTTCTCCAATCTCGTATGTTTTACAAGTTGAAGGAGGATTCTCGATAGTTTGAGAGATTTGGCTAATGATTCCATTTTCAATTAAAATGTCACGAACTATTTTTTCACCGGTTTCTGGGTTGATGGTCAGACAATTCTTTAATAAAAGGGTATCCATTTAACACCTCACTGTTCTTTAGCTATAAGTAGAAAATAATCAATTTACATACTTAAACACTAACATAATAGTTATATCCAAATAGGAGATAAAAATTAACAATTAAAACAAATGCCAACATATATTTAGTCTAAATCCTTAACCCAAACTTTACCTAGCGATAATTCCTTTTTAACAATCAGCCTATATAATAAGTTATACGGAGATTTAAGAGACTAATTTTAGAAAAGTGATGAGGTGTAAAAAATGGAACTGTTAGTTGATTTGCATACCCATACCATTGCCAGCGGACATGCGTACAGTACTGTAACAGAAAATGCACTGGCAGCTTCTCGCCGAGGAATTAAATTATTGGGAATGACAGACCACGGCCCCAAAATGCCAGGTGCTCCTCACCTTTTTCATTTTGACAACTTATCAATCCTTCCAGATGAGCTATTCGGGGTTAAAATTTTACCTGGTGTTGAAGCTAATATCACGAACTATGAAGGCGATTTAGATATGCCGATGAGATATTTAGAGCAACTGAAGCTTATCCTCGCAGGGTTGCATCCCATTTGTTATCCAGGTGGGACATGCGAACAAAATACTCAAGCTTATCTCAAGGCAATGTTAAATCCCTATATAGATATAATGGTTCATCCAGGTCGACCTGATTTTGAGATGGATCTCGAAAAGATCGCACACGCTTCTGCCCTTTTGAACGTCCCTATGGAGGTCAATAACAGTTCACTTGCAACGATTAGTGGAAAGGACAGAGCAAGGAATAATTGCAATTCTATTGCCCGCTACATGTCAAAGTATAAAAGCCCGGTAATTTTGGGAAGCGATGCTCACTTTTGGGACCGAGTCGGCGAGTTTAACGAAGCGTTAGAGTTGGTGAGGGAGACCGGGATTTCTGAACAGCAGATTCTTAACACTTCGCCCGAGCGAGTTCTTGATTATTTAGTTGAACGACGTAAACGTCGTACAGAATTCAACCCAATATCGCTCAAGTACAGGCTGAGTATTGCCTAAGGTTAATTCACTAAGGGGTGTAGCCCTTTAACAAGAGAGAATTTGTTTTAAGATAGCAATTAACTGCAAAGTGGAGAAGTCATCGATGTTATTATACATCTGATGGCTTTCTTTGGTTTATGTCGGGATATTTGCAGGAATACTTGAGCCTAACATTGTATCGCAAATATGTTCAAATATCCTTAAAATTGGATCATAGGCTAGTTTTAGCGTATAATTGGTACAATCGGTGCAGGGGATTTATTGGATTGCATTAAATTCTAAGCGTTTGAAGGAATGTGCTGAGTTTCGACGAATTATGATAGTGCAGAAATAAGAAATACAGAAGAGAGGTTCGAATAATTTTATGTTAACTGTGGAGAAAATCGGTGGAACATCTATGTTGCAATTTCAAAATGTACTCAAGGATATAATCGGCTTTCCAAGTTCAGAAGGTTTTCGTTATGGAAGAGTATTCGTTGTCTCGGCATATGCAGGGGTAACCAATATGCTTCTCGAAGATAAAAAGACCAAAGCTCCGGGAGTTTATCAACGATTTATCAAAGGCGAAGATTATGAATCAGCTATGGATGACTTGTTAGGTATGGCCTTGGATATCAATGAAACTTTTACTAAACTTGGCCTGGATTCTAAAGTGTGTCGAGATTTTTTAGTAGAACGAGTTGTGCAAACGAAGGCATATCTTAATAGTATGGAAGATATTGTTGCTTCCGGTTATGTGGGACGAGACAGTATCTATTCTGCCGCGAGAGAGTTACTGGCATCGATAGGAGAGGCGCATTCCGCTTTCAATACGGTGAATATTCTTCGTAATAATGGAATTCTCGCCGAGTTGGTTGACCTAACGGGTTTCCGAGATTCTAAACAACTCTCAATTAGTGAACGTATTGAAAAGTCTTTCAAGAACATAAATCCTCATGAAGCGATCATTGTGGCAACTGGTTATACAAAAGGGATCGAGGGAATTATGCGAGAATACGAAAGGGGATACTCTGAAATAACCTTTTCAAAGATCGCAACCCATCTTCATGCAGATGAAGCAATTATCCATAAAGAATATCATTTGTCATCAGCTGATCCCAAAATTGTGGGTGTAGATAAGGCAATTCCAGTGGGCAGGACAAATTACGATGTTGCAGACCAACTTGCTGATATAGGCATGGAAGCAATTCATCCAAATGCGTCTAAACCATTAGAAATGGCTGAAATAAACCTTCGAATTAAGAACACCTTTGAACCTAACCACCCTGGAACAGTTATTTCAAACGATTATATTGGTCCCCAGGCGAAGATCGAAATTATCGCCGGTTCGGATAAAATAATTATCTTAGAAATTCACGATACATCTATGGTAGGTGAAACAGGATTCGATCTGGAAATTATGAAGAAGTTTAAAAAGTATAATATTAGCTATATCATGAAAACCACAAATGCTAATAGCATTTCCCTCGTAATATGGCAGGCAGATCTTGCTGAATCCTTGGTAGCTGAATTAGAAGCTGAGTATCGAACGGTTACAGTCCAGGAAGCTGCGATTGTTTGTTGTATCGGCTCAAATATTGCTATGCCTCGGATTCTAGCCAGAGCCGCTAATGCCTTGGCTAAAAATGATATTAACATTAAATGTGTGTCGCAGTCTCTTCGCCAGGTTAACATGCAATTTGTCATTGATCGGGTAATGTATTCAAAAGCAATAATCTGTCTAAATGAAGATTTATGTTGGGCGAATCATAAATAATTGGAGGATTCGGGTTATGTCTGTGGAGTCAGTAGCTGCTTTTTTAGAGCAGAACAAAAAAGATATTAAGATATTAAAGTTTCAGGATACAAGTACTGTAGCAAAGGCAGCGGATGCTTTGGGAGTAACCCCGGGAGAAATCGCTAAGTCATTGCTATTTAAAGTGAAAGACGATTTTATCATGATCCTAATGGCCGGTGATAAGCGGCTTGATAATAGAAAGTTCAAAGAAATTTTCCATACTAAGGCAAAGATGCCTGAAGCGGAGGAAGTATCTGAGGCAACAGGGCATCCGGTAGGCGGGGTTTGTCCGTTTGGATTGAAGCATCCGATACCTATTTATCTGGATCATTCACTGAAATCTTATACCCAAGTTTTTCCGGCTGCCGGTGCTTCAAATACTGCTATAAAGTTAACCGTGGAAGAATTAGAAGAATTGACAAAGGCTCAATGGGTGGATGTAATTCAATCTTAAGAGTTAGCGTTGTTTAAAGATAACTAAGTGGGCTAAAGGATATGGCAGTAAGGGGTTTATACAGCAGAGAACCTAACGTTAGGTTCTTTTTGCGTTTTATGATGAGACTGCTGTATGGTTCAAAGTGGCATGGTAAAGCAATGTAATTTGACCATTTCTACGATAAGGACTATTATTTAAAGATGGAAAAGTAGAATTGATAATCGGAAGGACAAAAAATGAACTTGATTTTACCAAGAAAAGAACATGGTCTAAGACATTACTTAACTAATAGATATTGGGTCATCGTTATTGCCCTTTTTTGCGCTGTTCTTTGGGGGAGTGCCTTTCCAGTCTTAAAAGTAAGCTATTTAGAACTCGGTATACTGCCGGACGATCGTTCCGCGATTATAGTATTCGCTGGAATACGCTTCTTTTTGGCCGCAATTTTGATTTTTCTTTTAACTGTGGTGGGATTTCAGCAGTCGCTAAAGGTAAGAGGAACTATCTTACCTCAACTTTTTTTACTGGGTTTACTGCAAATCAGTTTGCAATACTTTTTTTTCTATAATGGATTAGCTCACACCTCCGGGATGAAAGCCGCAATTTTATCTTCGGCAAGTACTTTTTTTGTTGTGGTCTTAGCCCACTTCGTTTATTGCGATGATCGATTAGATTTTCGCAAAGTATTGGGTTTAATTGCTGGTTTAGTGGGGATTATCTTGATTAATTCAGGTCAAGACTTTACTCTGGATTTCTCATGGCAAGGCGAAGGATTCATGATCTTATCCGGCCTTGTGAGCGCTTTAGGGACAATCTTAGCAAAACGGATTTCGAAAGAGGTTCATCCCTTTGTTCTGACGGGGTGGCAAATGTTATTAGGATCTCTGCTTCTTATTGCGGTCGGAATACCGGGGTTGAAACCTCACACTTTGGTTTTTTCGAATAAAGCTGTTCTGCTCCTAGTTTATTCCGCCTTTCTTTCTGCTGCCGCTTTTTCTTTATGGTATGCAATTTTAAAATACAATAAGGCGGGAGAAATTAGTGTTTACAAGTTTATGACACCTGTCTCCGGAGCTATTTTGTCTGCTTTAATAATTCCAGGGGAACGTTTAACAGTCAATATGTTCATGGCCTTAGCCTTAGTCGCACTTGGCCTAATCATTGTCAACTATCAGAGAAGTGTCCCAAAAGAAACACTTCTCCGTCAAGGCCCGTATTAATCGAAATTCGAGATTCGAAGCAGATTTAAGTCCAAATAAAAAAGGATTCTGTATATAGACGGAGCAGTTAGCTGTGTTGTTGCTAAATATGTAAAACAAGAACAAAGTGATTGTCCGAAAAGTCAATATAATATTCTATTTAGGATTTAAGTGAATTAAGGTTAAGAGAAAACCTGAGAATATGTTGTTAAGACAAAAAGATGAGGAGCTATGACATGGGAAAGACACTAATATTAACGGAAAAACCGTCAGTTGGTCGTGAAATCGCGAGAATCCTCAATTGCAATCAAAAGGGCAACGGATGCTTCATCGGCGCAAAATACGTGGTAGTATGGGCTCTAGGGCATTTAGTGACTTTAGCTGACCCGGAAATGTACGACGAAAAATATAAGTCCTGGAAGATAGAGGATTTGCCGATGTTGCCTGCTAAGATGGAATTAGTCGTTATGAAAGAAACCTCTAAGCAATTTGGCGTGGTTAAAAACCTTATGAAGAGCGCGGAATTTGTGGACCTGATTATCGCGACAGATGCGGGCAGGGAAGGGGAATTGGTAGCACGCTGGATAATAAAAAAAGCCGGATGGAGAAAGCCTATCAAAAGACTGTGGATTTCTTCCTTAACTGAGCGGGCCATCAAAGAGGGGTTTAACAATTTAAAACCAGGTAAAGAGTACGAGTCTTTATACGCCGCCGCAGAATGTCGTGCGGAAGCAGATTGGTTAGTCGGGTTAAACGTTACTAGAGCGTTGACCTGTAAATACAATGCCCAGCTTTCCGCGGGGAGGGTGCAAACTCCTACCTTGGCGATGATAGTTGAACGAGAGACTGAAATTAAACAATTTGTTCCTAAAGATTTTTGGTCGATTAACGTTTTGACAAATGGCTTTACACTCCGCTGGCAAGATCAAAGTGGTCAAACCCGGATCTTTGATAAGAATAAAGCGGAGGCGTTGCTAGCTAAAGTGTCTGGAAAAACCGGAGAAGTGGTCGAGGTTAAAAAAGAAGGGAAAAAAGAACTTCCTCCCCTGGCCTATGATCTAACGGAGCTTCAACGGGATGCTAATCGCAAATATGGTTTTTCAGCCAAGACTACGTCCTCAGTGATGCAACAATTATACGAGAATCATAAACTAGTGACCTATCCACGCACAGATTCTCGTCATATTAGTGAAGATATCGTATCCACCTTACCCGAACGCCTAAAAAGCGTTGCTTTGGGACCTTATGTAGATTTAGCTCGAAGCATTTTACGAAACAAACTTATCATCACAAAACGCTTTGTTGATGGATCGAAGGTTTCCGATCACCACGCAATTATCCCGACAGAACAGCCCCCAACGCTGTCTAGGCTTAGTTCGGAGGAACTGAAAATTTATGATTTGATTGTTAAACGGTTTCTTGCCGTTCTTTCACCAGCGTTTGAATATGAACAAACCTTCGTTAAGGTAGCTATTAACGGGGAGCTCTTTAGCGCCAAAGGAAAAATAGTGAAGCTTAAAGGGTGGCGAAAGGTATACGAAGGTCAGGGTCACTTTGATGATGAGTCAGCAAATGGAGAAGGGGAGGAAGAACAAACTCTCCCAGAAATTCGCAAGGGGGATATGTTCAAAAACCCCTCTGTTAAGTTGATGTCCGGTAAAACTAAACCGCCCGCAAGACACACTGAGGCTACATTGCTGTCAGCGATGGAACATCCGGGGAAATTAATTGGAGATTTGAAATTGCGGGAAGCGATGGACCAAAGTCATGGACTGGGAACCCCTGCAACACGTGCAGAGATCATAGAGAAACTCTTCAATTCCTTCTATATGAGCCGACAGGGCAAAGAGATCATTCCTACATCAAAAGGGATCCAGCTCATCGGTTTGGTTCCTTCAGAACTAAAGTCCCCGGTCCTGACCGCTAAGTGGGAACAGCAGTTGACTGAAATAAGTAAAGGGCGGGCTAAAAGTCAATCCTTTCTGACGGGAATAAGAGGATATGCGACACAACTCGTATCAACGGTGACAGGCAGTTCTCAAACGTTCAAGCATGATAACTTGACAAGGAACAAGTGCCCAGAGTGTGGAAAATACCTTTTGCAAGTAAAAGGTAAAAAGGGTGAGATGCTTGTCTGTCAAGATCGAGAATGCGGTTACCGAAAAGGGCTCTCTCAAGTTTCAAATGCAAGGTGTCCGGAATGCCATAAAAAGATGGAGATCAAAGGCGACGGGGACAACAAACTATTCTCCTGTGTTTGTGGGTATCGTGAAAAACTTTCTGCCTTTACAAAACGAAAAGAAGGTGAGAAGGGGAATCTAAATAAGCGAGATGTCAGTAAATATTTACAGAACCAACAGGATAGTGGTCCGATAAATACAGCCTTGGCAGATGCCTTAGCTAAGCTAAAGAAATAGTTGTTGAAGCCGATAATTCTCAATTAAGTGGATTATCGGCTTCAATATTTATGTATATTATTAGGATTTCTCCTCAGGCTAAGCCATATTGTTTGAGTTTATAATAAAGGGTGCCACGCGATATGCCGAGAAGTTTTGCAGCGGCTGTTTTGTTGCCGTTTGTTTTTTCCAAGGTGAATGCAATGTGTTTTACTTCCCCCGAATTTTCCCCTGTGTGGAGATTTCGTCGCATAATTTGGGATGTTAAGGGGGAGGGTGATGATGGGATGCCAGTGTTATAGGGCGATAGATTAGAAGGAAGATACTGAGCATTCAGTATCGTGCCCTCGGCCAGTATAGCCAGCCGTTCAATTACATTACGTAATTCACGGATGTTACCAGGCCAATCATACCTTAAGAAATTAAGCATTATCTCGGGGTCGAGAGTTGGTATTGGTTTATTGTATTTAATCGTAAATTCTTGGAGAAAGGTTTGTATCAAATCTGGAATATCTTCTGTTCGAGCTCGCAGAGGCGGTATTTCGAGGGCGATTACATTTAAACGGTAGTACAGATCTTCGCGAAATTCTCCGCTTTTAATCATCTTATCTAAGTCACGGTTGGTTGCTGCGACAATCCGAGTATCTACAGTCAGAGGCTCTGTACCTCCTACACGGTAGAAGCACTTATCTTGCAAAACCCGCAACAATTTTACCTGAAGCTGAGTTGGCAACTCTCCGATTTCATCTAAGAAGAGGGTGCCGCCGTTGGCTAATTCCAATTTACCCGGTTTACCTTTGCGTTCAGCTCCTGTGAAGGCCCCACCCCTATATCCAAATAATTCGCTTTCAAAGAGGGCCATTGGTATAGCCCCACAATTGACAGCAATAAAAGGTTTAGAAGCCCGTAGACTGTCTTTATGGATTGCTTGGGCAAAGAGCTCTTTTCCTACACCGCTTTCTCCCGTGATAAGAATAGTAGCTTCGCTGTTAGCAACTTTACGCGCGATAGATATCGTATGTTGGATTGAAGGGCCTTTGCCAATAATTCTGCCGAAGGGGTCATTGGAAGGGGCTGTTTTCTGTTTGAGGTCTAGCAATTGAGAACTTGCATAGGATAATTCTTCGTTGAGGCGAACCACTTGGGTTATGTCTTGTTCTGTTGATATTGCACCAACAATCTTACCCTCTACGATTACAGGGGAGGCATTAATTTGAACATGTGTTTCTGGACGAGGTCTGTGGTAAGCTTGGCGAATAGGCCGTCCTTCGTCAAGAATTGCCAGTGTTGCTAAGGCTGTTGGTTCAAAGAAATCAGAAATAGGTTTCCCAATGATAGAGTACTCGGGTATGGAGTACATAGTTTGGGCGTTGGAATTCCAATGGCTTACAATCCCTTCTTGAGTAACCACGGCGACTGCTTCATTAACAGTATCAAGCAGGGTATTGAAAAAAGTATTTAAAGTGTTCCAGGAGCCGAACAAACTTTTAACTAAAAGGGAGGGAGTGACTACTCCTAATAGCTCTCCATTGGCACTCATTATGACAACAGGACGTAAGTCGTTAAGGTGTTCTTGGCAAAAAACGAGGGTATCCATTTCTGGTTCAATGATTAATGGAGGTACCCAGTGGAGTTCATTTAACAACTGGTTTGTTGGAGTGAGTATACCAGCTTGTTCTATGGTAAGGACCCCAATCAACTGGGTTTCAGCTTTGATGACTAGATGATGGGTAATCGCCTTTTCTAAAGCTTCACGAAGACTTTGATTGGCCTGAATGACCGAGACGTTTTGATCCATTAGTAATGAAAGGGTTTGAGATTTCATATTACCACTCCTCGTATATTAAATGTACCCTAAGAAGTGTTATTTGCCTAGAGGGTGTTTAAACACTTTAAACAAAAGTGTTTAAAGTGTTTAAACATATTGCCCGTTGTGTGTATGTACAAAAGGCTTTTTAAGATAATTTATTGTATTAAAAGGACCATATCCCCACTAAACACATAAAAATACAATATTTCTTTTAAAGTACTGCAGGGATTTCTAAAATTCTGTCAAATAGTACATATCAGTATATCTATAAAAAGAAGGAGGAAAAAAATGTTTCACAAGAAGAGAAAATCCCTGGTTGTTATGAGTGTAATTATGTCCGCTTTGATCATGGTGAGTGGTTGCGGGGCCAGTAAGCCAGCGGCAACACCAACTGCACCGACTGCAGACAGCAAAGAGCCTATTAAGATTGGTTTCCTGGGTGCTAAGACTGGGGACGTGGCAATGTATGGCCTAAATACGTTGAAGGGTCTTAACATGGCAGTAGAAGAACTTAATAAAGAGGGTGTTCTCGGACGTCAGGTCAAATTGGTGGAAGAGGATAATGCGGGACAAAAGGATCAGGCGATTAACATTACCAATAAGTTGATCACTCAAGACAAGGTTGCGGCTATTATCGGGGATCCAACAACGGGTATCACTCGTGTGGCCGGACAGATTGCCAATAGCAAAAAGACAGTTATCTTGTCTGCAGGTTCGACAGGTATGAATGTTGTAGAAATCGGACCATACGTTTTCCGGGATACGTTGCTTGATACAATTGCTGCTCCTGCAACTATGAAGTACGTTATTCAAGAAAAAGGCTGGAAGAACGTGGCTTTGATTACTTCTAAGAACAATGATTACAGCGTATCGTTATCTAAAATCTTTAGCGATGCTATTGATGCAAATGGCGGTAAGGTTGTAATAGAAGAATTTATCCAAGATAAAGATACGGATTTTAGTGGACAGATCACCAAAATAAAGTCGGCTAACCCAGATGTTATCGTTTTTTCCGGTTACTATACCGAGGGAGCCCTGATCATGAAGAAAGCTCGTGAAGTAGGGATTAAGGCAATAATGGTTGGAGGAGACGGCCTTCAAGGGGACGATCTCATGAAAATCGGAGGAGCTGCTGTAGAAGGCTCAATCTCTTATGCTGGATTCTCCCCTGAGCAACCAACACCTAATACCGAAAAGTTCATTAACGCTTATAAAGCAAAATACAACAACGAATTGCCAGATCTATTTGCTGCCCAAGGGTATGATGCTTTAATGCTCATAGCTACGGCTATCAAGGATGCTAATAGTGCTGATTCTGAGAAATTTAAAGACTCCCTTGCGAAAACTAAGAATTATGATGGTGTCTCTGGATCTATTACCTTCCAAGAAAACCGTGAGCCAATTAAGAGTCCAGTGTATCTATTAGAAGTTAAAGATGGCAAGTTTGCCTTATTGAAGAAGGTTCCTGTAGAAATAAAATAACCTGTCCTCGAATTCGTTTCCTTAACTAATAGCTGTAGCAGCACCAGGTCCTAGGACCAGTGCTGCTACAAAACATTAAGACAAATTCAGAATAGTCCAATTAATTTTTCTATTTAAGGAGGGCGCCGAATTTGCCGATTTTGAACAATTTGATGCAGCAGCTGGTCAACGGACTTGCCCTAGGTAGTATATATGCCCTGATTGCCTTAGGCTACACCATGGTGTACGGTATCATAGGTATGATTAATTTCGCTTATGGCGAAATCTTTATGTTTGGCGCATATGCTGGACTAGTTTTAGCATTGACAAATTATGTTAATGTTTACGTCGCGTTATTAGGTGCAACGTTTATAACTATGGTGCTTGGGGTTGTTATCGAACGGGTCGCTTATAGACCCTTGCGTCGATCATCAAGACTTTCTGCGCTAATTAGTGCTATTGGAGTATCGTTCTTTCTGTCGTCTTTAATGGTTCGGGTTAAGGGACCTAATACTAGGGGGTTTCCTACCCTTTTTGAAAATCGAATTTTTGAAATCGGTGATTTCCAGATTACTATTTACCAGATTGTAATTATCGGAGTAGCCGGTCTCTTGATGCTTAGCTTACATCTTTTTGTAACGTACTCTAAAATGGGGAGAGCTATGCGTGCTTGTGCTCAGGACCAGGATGCAGCCAGCCTTATGGGGGTTAATATTGACCGAGTAATATCTGTAACCTTTGCCATAGGATCCGGCTTAGCAGGGGCCGCAGGAGTATTAGCTGGTATTTATTTTAACGCAGTTCAACCTTACATGGGGCTTTTAGCGGGTCTTAAAGCATTTGCAGCAGCTGTCCTTGGAGGAATCGGAAGCATTCCAGGAGCAATGATCGGTGGACTAGTGATTGGTTTAACTGAAATACTGGGCGTGACCGTGAATTTGTCTGAGTACAAGGATGCCTTCGCCTTTGCCATCCTAATATTGGTGCTCCTGTTTAAACCAGCCGGAATCATGGGGCGAAAAGCCAATAAGAAGGTGTAAGGAGGGGATGGCAATGAAGAAATTACTCAACAATTGGCTTATTCAAGTTCTGCTGTTCCTCAGTTTGCTTGGCTTAACTGCGTACGGCTCACAAATCATTAACGACATTACGTCCCCGTATGTTCTCACGATTGGGTTGTTTATAGGGATAAATCTAATCATGGCTCTGGGCTTAAATCTGATCACGGGGGTAACAGGTCAGCTCTCCCTGGGTCATGCGGCTTTCATGAGCATTGGGGCTTATGCTTCAGCAATTGCTACCGTGAATTATCACTTGCCTTTTCTGGTTGGAGTACTAATTGGCGGTCTGATAGCATGTTTCTTTGGAATTATTATTGGCTTTCCGACCTTGCGTCTAACTGGGGATTATCTAGCTATTGCAACACTGGGTTTTGCAGAAATCGTACGAGTCCAATTCACGAATATGAAAATTACCAATGGTGCTATTGGTTTCCTAGGAATTGAGGGATCGACGACCTTCCCCATCGTTATGACTATTGCAGTTCAAACCATATGCGCCATGGTCTGGTTAGAAAATTCTCGGAATGGCCGGGCTATGCTTGCTATTCGGGAGGATGAGGTTGCCTCCTCAGCAGTTGGGATTAACACCACACTATATAAAATTCAGGCCTTTGCCATTGGCGCTTTCTGCGCAGGGGTGGGGGGCGCTTTGTTTGCTCATACGACAACGTTTATACAACCCACTGATTTTGGTTTTCAAAAGTCCGTTGATATTTTAAGTATTATTGTTCTAGGTGGTTTAGGGAGTATTCCCGGAACGATAATTGGTGCTATAGTTCTTACCGCCGCTCCGGAAATTTTGAGACCTCTCGCTAACTATAGAATGATCGTTTACGGGTTACTGCTCGTCGTGATCATGATCTTTCGTCCCTATGGTTTAATGGGCGGAGTAAACTTAAGGCAGGCCGTTCGCCGTGCAATGATGTTTCCTAAGAAAAAACAGGCCGGACGGGAGGAATAGGGATGAGTTTATTAACATTAGACAACGTAACCATCCGCTTTGGCGGTCTGACTGCGGTAGATACTGTAAATCTAGAAATTAAGCAGGGCGAAATATTGGCTTTGATTGGGCCTAATGGAGCGGGTAAAAGCACGGTGTTTAACTTGATCACAAGTATCTATAAACCCACAGAAGGTACAATTTCATTAGCTGGCAAACCTTTAGTTGGTATCCCTACTCACAAGATTGCAGAAATGGGTGTCACTAGAACTTTTCAGACTATCCGTCTGTTCAGTGAACTTTCCGTGTTAGATAATGTAAAGATTGGTGCCCACTGTCGAGGAAAAGCGGGCTTGTTTCAAGCATTTACTCGCTTGCCAGGCATGAAACGAGAAGAGGCAGAAATAGAAGAGAAAGCAATTAAAGCGCTGAAATTCCTTGACTTGGAAACAAAATGTGAGGAAATGGCAAAAAACCTCTCGTATGGAGAACAGAGACGTTTAGAGATTGCAAGAGCCTTAGTATCCAAACCGAAGTTACTCCTTTTAGATGAGCCTGCTGCAGGAATGAACCCCCAGGAAAAGGTAGTTTTAATGGAAATGATTCGAAGAATTCGTGATACCGGTATTACAATTTTTCTGGTTGAGCACGATATGAAGCTGGTCATGGGTATTTCTGAGAGAATAGCCGTGCTGGACTATGGTAAATTGATTGCTGAGGGGACGCCTTTAGAGGTTCGAAGCAACAACGCCGTTATCGAGGCATACTTGGGCTCCGGTAAATTTAAAAGCAGAATTCGTCGCTAGGGAGGGCCAAGACATGTTGACGTTAGAAAAGATAAATGTAAGCTATGGCTCAATTAGGGCGTTACACGGCATTTCCTTAGAAGTAAAAAAAGGAGAGATCGTCGCCTTAATCGGGGCCAATGGAGCAGGGAAGAGCACAACTTTACGCACAATCTCTGGACTTCTGAAACCATCCAATAAAGACAGCAGGATAACCTTTAAAGATGTCCAAATTCAGGGCATGCTTCCTCATAAAATTGTGGAGATGGGTCTGTCTCACGTACCGGAAGGGCGTCGAGTATTTCCAGAGATGTCTGTCTATGAGAACCTTCTAATGGGTGCGCATACCAGGAAGGGCAAGCCGGGACAGGCAGATTTTGATCGTGTATATCATCATTTTCCCAGACTAAAGGAGAGAATTAAGCAGTTAGCGGGTACCTTATCCGGAGGAGAACAACAGATGCTTGCTATGGGCAGGGCCCTGATGGCCAGGCCTGACCTTCTGATCCTTGATGAACCTAGTATGGGTCTTGCCCCAATGTTGGTGGAAGAGATTTTTCACATCATTGAGGATATTAATGTAGCTGGAACGACAATTCTTTTAGTAGAGCAGAATGCTCACTTAGCCTTGGAAATTTCTAATCGGGCTTATGTCCTAGAGACCGGGGAAATCGTACTGGAAGGTCTGGCCCAAGATTTAGCAACCAATGAGGATATACGTAAGTCTTATCTCGGAGAATAGTTATTCAACCTAAGTAACATTATCCCCATTGATTGGGAGGGCCAAAGAATGGAATATTGGGGGTTCTTCTTTCAATCTTGATGGTGTTCGGAATCACTGACACTTACAAGATTTGAGAGAAGGACTCTCTTTTTTTCCTTAGTCTTCTTATATATAAAGCTAATAAATTGTGGATTATCTTAACCACTAAAATCATGGCACAGGAATTGCATGCTAATATGACATGAAAGGACATTCTTTCAACTATTTATAAATAGGGGAGTGAGTTTTTTTATGCGTATCACCGAGCATCCGATTTTAGAATTTCTGCGTGGAGAAGAGATCTCTTTCTTCTTCAATGGGCAGGAACTTAAGGGCTTTGAGGGTGAAACTATTGCTGCTGCACTTCATGCGGCTGGAGTTAGAGTTTTGGGCCACAGCCACGCAATGCATCGTCCCCGGGGTCTCTTTTGTGCGATTGGAAATTGTTCGTCCTGTCTAATGGATGTCGACGGAGAACCTAATATTAGAATTTGTGTGGAAAAGTTGAAACCCGGAATGAGGGTAGAGACTCAGCAGGGAAAGGGGTGCCTAAGGTGAAAGAGACTGAGATCCTTATTGTTGGTGGCGGACCAGCAGGCCTAAGTGCTGCTTCTGCTGCGGCTAATCTGGGTGCCAGCGTCCTAGTCTTGGAACGGGACGGAAAACCCGGCGGTCAATTGATCAAACAAACACATAAATTCTTCGGTTCTAAGAAGCAATATGCTGGTGATCGAGGTTACCAGATTGGCGATTTACTTATAGAGCAGTGCGGAAATAATCCTAACGTTGAAGTTTGGACTGACACTACTGCACTTGGAATTTACGAAGATGGAGTGGTAACTGCTGAAGGTCAAGCCAAACATCTAAAAATAAATCCCAAAAAGATCATTGTAGCCACTGGCGCTTCTGAAAAAATGATTGCCTTCCCCAATAATGACCTCCCGGGCATTTACGGGGCAGGAGCAGTACAAACCTTAATGAATGTTCATGGCATTGTCCCCGGAAAACGAGTCTTAATGATCGGAGCGGGCAATATTGGACTAATTGTCTCCTACCAATTAATGCAGGCAGGTGTGGAGATAGCGGCGATTATTGAGGCTGCACCAACCATCGGTGGTTATCTCGTTCATGCCTCTAAGATTCAACGGGCTGGGGTGCCAATTTTAACTTCGCATACTATTACTGAAGCTTATGGTGATGAAAGTGTTGCGGGTGCGATTATCTGCAAGCTCGACGAGAGCTGGCAACCGGTTTCAGGGAGTGAGCAAGATCTGAAAGTCGATGTGATTTGTCTGGCGGTTGGGTTGAGCCCATTAACTGAACTATGCTTTCAAGCAGATTGCCAGATGAAATACGTCTCAGAGCTTTCCGGACATGTCCCTGTTAGAAATGAATATTTAGAAACCACTCGCCCAGGACTTTACGTTGCGGGGGATGTCAGCGGGGTGGAAGAAGCAAGTTCGGCTATGGTAGAAGGTCGTTTGGCAGGTATAAGTGCTGCTTGCAGTTTGGGGTATGGAGAGGATATTGCTCCAAAGCTTCAAGCGGAAGCCCTGGCCGAATTAAGCGAACTTCGTGCTGGTCCCGCCGGTCAAAAGACGCTGAGGGGAATAATGAACCTAATGGACAAGGGGGGAGCGGTATGCTAAACAAAACGGGTATTCCAACAGCTGAAGATGTTAAAAAGGTTTCCCCTTCCGAAGACAGGCTAAAAAAAGGGCCTGTAGCCATCATCGAATGTTTTCAGGAGATTCCCTGCAATCCTTGCACAGAAGCCTGTAAGCAAGGTGCAATTCAGCCGATGGAGGATATTAATAATCTGCCGAAACTTGATTTTGATAAATGTAATGGATGCGGTGTCTGCCTTAGCCGTTGCCCTGGGTTAGCCATATTCATTGTGGATGCCTCTTATAGCGATACGGAAGCGGTTGTCAGGATTCCTTTTGAATATCTTCCTGTCCCTCAAGTAAGCGATAAAGTAGTTGGCTTGAGCAGAGCCGGCGAAGAACTTGGCGTTTTTGAAGTGATTAAAGTTCAGTCAGGCGGCCAGAAAAACAAGACATACACACTATGGCTAGTCGTACCTAATGATCTGGCCATGGACGTTCGCAGTATTCGTTTGGGAGGGGTTAGGCATGCAAACTAAGGAAACGATAGTCTGCCGATGTGAGGATATCACTCTGGAGGAAATAAAGTCGTTGATTGATCAAGGTTACCGTACTATTGATGAAATTAAACGTGTCATTCGCGCCGGAATGGGTCCTTGCCAAGGACGTACTTGTCGGATGCTGATCGCGCAGGAATTGGCAAAATATTACGGGATCCCTGTTGGTGAAGTTTTGATGCCTACCTTTCGGCCAACAGTGAGGCCGGTGAAACTGGGAACGTTTGCGGGGGGTGAATAAATTGCAAAAATCAGCTAACGTTGTGATTATCGGCGGTGGGATTACAGGGTGCGCCACTGCGTATGAATTGGCCGTGCGTGGAGTTAAGGATATCGTAGTTATCGAAAAGCAATACCTGTCATCGGGAGCAACGGGACGATGCGGTGCCGGTGTTCGCCAACAATGGGGAACGGAAACCAACGCTATTCTTGCTCGTGACAGTGTGAAGCGTTTTGAGGGTATGAATGAAGAACTGGAATATGATAGAGACATCGAGTTTAAGCAAGGCGGTTACCTGATGGTTTCCTACACTCAAAACGAATGGAACCAGTACAAAAAGAATGTCGCCATTCAGCATAGTCTGGGGATACCTACTAAAATGATCACTCCTCAGGAAGCTCAAGAAATCGTACCCCATCTGAATATTAATGGACTAATCGGTGCTACCTTCTGTCAGTCGGACGGTCATGCTAACCCGTTTCACGTTGTGGATGCCTACTATAAAGCTGCCAGTCGGCTGGGGGTTAAATTTGAGACCTACACTTCCGTCACTGGAATCACGCGGGAAAATGGTAAGGTGACATCTGTTCAGACCTCTAAAGGTGATATCGCGGCTTCGATCGTGATTAACGCCTGCGGGTATGCGGCGGGTACGATCTGTAAAATGGTCGGTTTTGAACTGCCCCTTTATCCCCAGCGGCATCAGGCGCTGGTTACCGAACCGGTTGAACCATGCCAGGGGCCGATGGTTATCTCTCTTCACCATCGTTTATACTGTCAGCAGACCCCACACGGCAGTTTTATTATGGGAGTAGGTGACCCTAATGAACCCAAGGACTTTAACATTAATTCCAGCTGGGAGTTCTTAGAGGATGTGGCTCGTCAAGCGACCACAGTCTTGCCTCTTTTAAAGAACCTGCGGGTTGTTCGTCAATGGTCTGGTCTCTATGATATGAGCCCTGATGCTAATCCAATTTTAGATGAAGTACCGGACGCTAAAGGAATGTGGGTGGCTGCAGGGTTTAGCGGTCATGGTTTTATGGTTGCTCCTCAAACAGCGGTTCTTCTGGCTCAGAAGATTCTAGGCCAAAATTGTTTTATGCCCATTGAACGATTTGGTTTGGAACGCTTCAGCGGGGGAGAATTGTTACTTGAATCAGCAGTGGTATGATGTGAAAAAAACTAGGAGGAATGTTAAAAATGAACAATGCATATTTTCAACTTAAACTTCCGGAAAATGAACCAATTAAAGGTTATATGCCGGGATCACCTGAGCGGGTTGCTTTAAAAGCAGAACTTGAAAGACAATTAGTTAACCCAGTCGAAGTACCGATTATTATTGGTGGAAAAGAAATTCGTACAGAGAATAAAGAAAAAATGATTTGCCCTCATGATCATCAGAAAGTACTTGGCCAATACTATGTAGCTGGTGAAAAAGAACTCCTTATGGCAATCGACGCAGCAGAAGCGGCCAAAGAAGAATGGGAAAACATGCCTTGGGAACATAGGGCTACTATTTTCTTAAAAGCAGCAGATTTGTTGACTGGAAAATACAGAGCAAAATTATCGGCTTCTTGTATGCTTGGTCAAAGCAAGAATCCTTTTCAAGCAGAAATCGATGTAATCTGTGAATTAGCAGATTTCCTTCGCTTTAATACTTACTATGTACAAGAGATATACAAACAACAACCCAACAACTCAAGTGGTATTTGGAACCGCGTAGAATATCGTGCGCTTGACGGTTTTGTTGCAGCGATCACACCTTTTAACTTTACTGCAATCGGTGGTAACCTTGCTACTGCTCCAGCTATGGCCGGTAACACTGTTTTATGGAAGCCCTCATCGACATCTGTACTTTCAAACTACTATGTCATGCAAATTCTTATAGAAGCTGGTTTGCCTGCAGGGGTTATCAACTTCGTACCTTGCCGAGGGGTTGACTTTGGTAAAGTTGTAGTCAGTCATCCTAAAATGGCAGGCTTCCACTTTACAGGATCGACAAGTGTATTTAACAACATTTGGAATCAAGTAGGTGGAAATATTGATAAGTATGTTACTTATCCTCGTCTTGTTGGTGAAACAGGTGGTAAAGACTTTATCTTTGCTCATGAATCGGCAGATATTGAAGCACTTACCTGTGCAATCGTTCTTGGTTCTTTCGAATATCAAGGGCAAAAGTGTTCTGCTGCGTCCCGCGCTTATATCCCTGAAAGTTTATGGAGCGATTTAAAAAGACGTCTTGAAAAAGAAATTGGCAAGATCAAGATGGGTGACGTACGTGATTTTAAAAACCTTGTGAATGCTGTTATTGATCAAAAATCGTTTAGAAATATTCAAAGTTATCTTGATTATGTGAGGGAATCTAAAGATGCTGACATTATCATTGGTGGGGGAAGCGATGATAGTGTAGGATACTTTGTAGAGCCCACAATAATCTTAGCAAAGACGCCGACATTCAAGACAATGGTAGAAGAAATCTTTGGGCCGGTTATGACCATTTATGTATATCCAAATGACAAATTAGAAGAAACTTTAAAAGAATGTGATACAGCAACCACTTATGGATTGACAGGTTCTGTATTTGCACAAGACAGAGCTGCAATTATCAAGATGGCAAAAGCCTTGGATCATGCAGCAGGTAACTTCTATATCAATGACAAACCTACTGGTGCGGTTGTTGGACAACAACCATTCGGCGGCAGTCGTGGATCAGGTACAAATGATAAAGCTGGCAGTGCAATCAACTTATATCGTTGGATGAGTCAACGTACAATTAAAGAGACATTTGTGCCGCGTACAGTAGTTAACTATCCTTACATGGAAGAGGAATAAAATAATTTGTTGCTTATTGTATTCTGACTAGTGTAGTTTGAATTCCTCTGCAATGGGAGAATACTCTGATAAATCGTAAACAATCTGGATTATCCCAAGAACAGAATGCGTAAAACAAGGGGTCTGTTCAAAACTGTAATGAGTTTTGGACAGACCTTCCTCTTAATTTTATCCCTAAATTTCCATCAATTGATTTATTCAAAATATAAATATAGAGATATTGATATTTATATTTTGAATAAATCAATATTAATAGGATAACCGCTAAGCAATGTTAAACACTAAAAAGAAAAGGTTATTATCTGTGTAGAGGAACTAAACGGTTCGTGGAGAATTAAAAGATCTATACCCTATTAAATTCATCTTCGAGTATAACGATCTGCTAGGGAAAGGGAACGTTAATCTTTAGCACTGAATTAGTTCTAAAAAAGCAGGAGTGGTGGAATTTTGCTTAAGGCCAAGATTTTTAACATTATGAAGTACTCCATCCATGATGGGCCGGGCATTCGGACGACAATATTTTTTAAAGGTTGTCTTCTCTGCTGTCCCTGGTGTCATAACCCAGAGGGCCAGAGATTCGATCAGGAGTTAATGTATCGGCAGGACAGGTGTATTAGTTGCGGGCAGTGTATAAAAGTCTGCCCAAGCAAAGCGATTGTTTCTATTGAGGGACAACTGGTTTATTTAAGAGAAAAGTGTCTGGCCTGTGGAGAATGCAGCAGGATTTGCCATGCCGGGGTGAGAGAGCTCGTTGCTAAGGAGATGTCCTTGAAAGAAGTCATGGCTGAGATCGAGAAAGATTTAATATTCTATGACGAATCCGGAGGAGGAGTAACTTTTTCCGGTGGAGAAGCGCTTGGGCAACCGGACTTTCTGCTGGAGATACTTAAGGAGTGCCGAAGAAAGGAAATTCACACTGCGGTAGAGACAGCTGGATTTGTGAGATTAGATTCCTTGCAAATGATCAGCCCCTATGTGGATCTCTTCTTATATGATTTGAAACTTATGGATAGCAGGAAGCACCAAGATGTAACTGGGGTTCCTAATGAACTAATTAAAGCAAACCTTCGTTGGCTTGCCGAGAACCATCCACAAGTTATTGTCCGTGTAGCAATCATTCCTGGGATCAATGATGATAAAGATAATCTTCGACAAATGGGTGAATTTGTTTCGGCGTTAAAATGTATAGCAGAAATTCATTGTTTGCCATACCACAAAGCGGGAGTGGATAAGTATCTGCGGCTTGGTCTGGAGTATAGTCTGGCGGATATACAGTCCCCTGTCGATGAACGCATGGTACAGATAGCAAAGAGGTTGGAGCAGTTTGGGTTGAAGGTGAAAATTGGGGGATAATATACGGCCAATGACATAGTGCAGCAATGGATGATTAGGGTGAAGATTCAAAGGAGGAGTATTTTATGCCTAAAAAATCTTTTAACGAGAAACTTAACAATTCAGGAGATTTGCCGAAGCTTGAATTCATAGGGTATGACAATAATATGGCCAAGCGCTTTGGGTGCGGCAATATGCTTATAGCAGCCCCTATTGAATATGATGAGGCAATGAAAAGAATTCCCGCAGGGAAAATAATTACTTCGGGCGAAATTAGAGAATACCTTGCCAAAAAACATAATGCCGACTTCACTTGCCACCTTACCGCGGGGATTTTTATCAATATTGCCGCGAATGCGTCCCAAGAACGTGAAAATTTGGGAAGCAGAGATATAACCCCTTACTGGCGTACTTTGAAAAAAGGTGGAGAGTTAAATGAAAAGTACCCAGGGGGTATAGAACAACAAAGAATGTTGTTGGAGATGGAAGGCCATGAAGTGATAAAGAAAGGTAAGCGTTACTTTGTAAAAGACTATGAAAAGGCATTATATCAATTGCAATAATAGCAAATTGCCTAGTTGGCTTATATAGTGCTATAAAGCGAGGGTAAGGTAAATCTACAAGCAAAGGAAGTGACCTAAGAATGAATAAACGAGTGACTATGCTCAGACAACGTAGCCTTGAGGCTGAAGCTTATATATCCGCAGAAAGAGCGGAGTTGATCACAGAATTCTATCGTTCGGCAGGAAATACTTCCGTTCCTGTCCAACGGGCTTTAGCGTTTAAATATTTGTTGGAGCACAAGGAGATTTGCATTAATGAGGACGAATTGATCGTAGGAGAAAGAGGGCCGGCTCCAAAGGCTACATATACATACCCCGAACTGTGTTGTCATAGTCTGAAGGATCTGGATATCCTGAATTCGCGTCCGAAAATATCGTTCAAAGTCAGTCCAGAAGTGCGTCAAGCTTATGACGAACGAATCATCCCCTATTGGCAAGGCAATTCTATGCGGGATTTGATTTTTGCGGAAATGTCCGAGGAATGGAAGAATTCTTATGATGCAGGCATCTTTACAGAGTTTATGGAGCAGAGAGCCCCTGGGCACACCGTACTCGATGATAAAATTTATCGCTTAGGTTTTCACGACTTTATCGCAAAGATCGATGCGCATTTGAACAAATTGGACTACTTTAACGATGCGGAAGCATACTACAAGCAAGAACAACTAAAAGCTATGCGGATCAGTGCAGAAGCCATCATTAGGTTTGCTGAACGTCACGCTGAAAAGGCCCAAGAACTAGCCCAAGTTGAAACAGACTGTATTCGTAAGGCAGAATTGGAGAGGATTGCCGAGGTTTGTTCTTATGTTCCAGCCCATGCCCCGCGGAATTTCTGGGAGGCTTTGCAAGCCTATTGGTTTGTGCATTTAGGGGTCATCACAGAACTTAATACCTGGGATGCCTTTAGTCCGGGACGACTGGATCAACATTTGTATCCCTTCTATAAGAATGGTTTAGATGAGGGAACGTTGATTGAGGAACAAGCTAGAGAACTCCTTCAGTGTTTTTGGGTAAAGTTTAATAATCAACCAGCGCCTCCTAAAGTGGGGGTAACTGCTGCTGAAAGCGGAACGTATACGGATTTCGCGAATATCAACAGCGGCGGACTTAAGGCGGATGGCTCAGACGGGGTCAATGACGTCACTTACCTGGTCTTAGATGTAATCGATGAAATGCGCCTCTTACAGCCAAGCTCAAACATTCAGTTAAGCAAGAAAAACCCGGATCGTTTCTTGAAACGTGCGGCACGGATCATCCGCAAGGGCTGGGGTCAACCTTCAGTATTTAATGCAGATACGGTTGTCGAGGAGCTTCTGCGCCAGGGTAAACTGATCGAGGATGCCCGGCAAGGGGGAACGAGCGGCTGTGTGGAGACTGGGGCCTTTGGCAAGGAAAGTTATATTTTAACAGGGTATTTTAATCTGTCGAAAGTTTTTGAATTAGTCTTGCATAATGGGCTAGACCCCAAAACAGGCCGGCAACTGGGCTTGGAAACTGGAGATCCCAGGAGTTTTGAGTCCTTTAATGAGTTGTTTGAAGCTTTTAAGAAACAACTTCACTATTTTATGGATATTAAGGTTAAAGGGAGTAATATCATTGAACGTCTTTATGCAACCTATATGCCGTCTCCGTTTCTTTCTTTGCTAATTGATGACTGTATTGCTGAGGGCAAGGATTATAATGATGGTGGTGCTCGATATAACACCAACTATGTGCAAGGGGTTGGCCTTGGAAGTCTGACAGACACATTATCTGGAGTAAAATACCATATATTTGAGCAGAAGAATCTTGCCATAGATCAGTTGCTCGATGCGTTAAACGCTAATTTCTCGGGACATGAGGCGGTGCGCCAGTTGCTGATAAACAAGACACCCCACTTTGGAAATGATCATGACTATGCTGACGAAGTAATGGTGGATATTTTTAATACTTACTATAGTGAAGTTAATGACAGGCCTAATACTAAGGGCGGAGTTTATCGGATCAATATGTTGCCGACGACTTGCCACGTTTATTTTGGTTCCGTCATTGGTGCTTCTGCGGAAGGGCGGAAAGCTTGGGAACCGCTTTCGGAAGGGATTTCTCCAGTTCAGGGAATGGACCTTTTGGGCCCAACTGCGGTCATTAAATCAGCTTCCAAACTCGATCATGCACGGACTGGAGGGACCTTGTTAAATCTGAAGTTTACACCTCAAGTCTTAGAGGGAGAAGAGGGAATTGATAAATTGGCTCATTTGGTGCGCTCGTATTTCAAATTAGGGGGACACCATATTCAATTTAACGTGGTCAGTGCCAAGACCTTGCGAGCAGCCCAAGCTGAACCGGAAAAATATCGTGACCTAATCGTACGAGTGGCAGGGTATAGTGACTATTTCTGTGATCTAAGTGAGGCGTTGCAGGAGGAGATTATCACCCGGACGGAACATACAACCTTCTAGGCTGAAGCTGTTTTGATCTAATGGTCTGATAAGGCCGATTATTATTAACAGATCCTTATATTTATAGAAGGAAAAGGGTATAAAGAAGTTTGGGGAATTTTAGTTAAAGGAAGGGGAGGGGAAAAACGAACACCCGAAAAATTGGTGCAATTATCACTGGAACTGCTACGTTAATCATGATATGTTTTACAATTCATAGAATTATCGTCGGAAAAGATGTTGGATTTAATGAAATATCATCAATTGCTATAGGGTTGATGATGTTTTTCCAAACTATTACTTGGGGGACTAGGAGAGAAAAAGATGGAATATTGCAGAAGGAAGAGTTTGGAAAGAAAATTACGGAAAAGAGCTTAAAGAGATCATAATAGTACAAAAGCATTGAACCTTGGCCATTGGAAAAATCTCCCGTGTGATGATCACACGGGAGATTTTTATTTTAAAACTAAGAGGAGATTTCTTTCAATGCAGCTCAAATGAATTTAGCTTATTCTTTAACCAATTTGTAACTATTATTAAGATCTCTGTAAAAAACAATTTAGGGATTAGGTGTATTGTAGAAGTATGGCGAAAAGAGTGTTTTTTTTGAGACAGAGACAAGATGTAGAGAGAGGAAGAGAGAACTATGTCCAAAATGAAAATCGCAGGTCTGGTTTTTATGGCGAGCTTTTTAAGTATTAGCGTTTTTTGGGTGGGGGTATTTCCTCACTGGAGTATCGCTACTCAATCAATTGCTCGACTGCACGATTCGCCGAAGCTGAAAGAGGATTTAGCGCCTTTACCTAACAGTATGGCAGAGGTGGATGAAACGAGTGAAATTGACAGTAAAGAAGATCAATTGGCGACATCTCCAAGTTCTGCACTGCTCGCTCAGGGGAAATATCCGGAAGAATCGTCCTTGTCCCAACCCGATCAAAGCAAGTTGCTAACAGAGAAGGCCCCATCTCAATCAGAGGCAATTAACACCCGGTACGAAGATTCTCAGTCTTCAGATCAAAAAGCTGAGTCGTTATCTGAGTCGTCATCCGGGACGTCACTGCAAGAACCCTCCCATTCTAATGTAAAACCAAATATAATCATCTCGGGCACAGCGGAAGATTTATCCCCGACTCCACTACCTGGGCCACCAGGCACGCCCATTCGACCATACTATGATGAGGCGGGCAACCCGCCAACAGCTCCGGGTTTAGCTATGCGCCAGCGTAAATTCCAGTCGGAAAGTGAAAAAATGGCGTATTTGACGTTTGATGATGGTCCGTATCCTAGTACCACGCCAAAAATTCTTGATATATTGGCCAAAGAAAATGTCCGCGCCACCTTTTTTAATATCGGGCAACAGGTGGAGCTTTATCCGGATTTACTAAAGGCTGTGTATGAGCAGGATCATGTGATCGGCAACCATACATATTCTCATAATATGGCTGAGGTGTATAAGAGACCTAAGAATTTCCTGGATGACGTAAGGAAAGCAGAAGAGATCATTTATCATACCATTGGTATACGCCCCCAAATAGTTCGTGCCCCTGGAGGGACGGTAGGTCATTTTAATATTGACTATTTTAATACTATAGACGCCGCAGGTTATTTAATGGAAGACTGGAATGTTGATCCGGGAGACACAGATGCTCGATTATTCTCTGAGGACCAGTTAATTAGGAATGTTGAAGAGCAGATTCAGGGTAAGACTCGAGTTGTTATATTGTTACATGATCTAGTAGGTAAAAATACAACGATTGATGCGTTGCCAGAGATTATTGAGCTGTTAAAAAAACAAGGATTTTCGTTTGGGGTGTTAGGTCCTGATGTTTTGCCAATAGTATTTTCTGGAGGTTTGCAAAACTAAGACAATTCCTGTAAAAAAATCCCCTTAGCTGTGCTAAATGGTTTAGAATAAAGGTACAGGGTTCAAAACCCTGCAATAACAGATACGCGGAGTGGTCAGATGAAGGATGTAAAAGTAAAAGTACTAGTTGTTGAAGATGAAGAGCCTATCCGACGCTTTATTACACTTAACCTTAGCGCGGCAGGGTATTTAGTGGGTGATGCTGCGTCTGGAGAGGAAGCCCTGGAGATGTTGAAATCGTTTGTCCCTAAGGTAGTTGTGTTAGATCTCATGTTGCCGGGTATCAGCGGATTGGAAGTTTGTCAAAAAATCAGGGAGACTATGCAAGAAACATTCGTGATTATGCTTACCGCCAAGGGCCAAGACACAGATAAAATTCTTGGCTTGGAACTGGGCGCAGATGATTATATGGTAAAACCGTTTAACCCTTTAGAATTGATTGCTCGTGTAAAGGCTGTTTTGCGAAGAGGCAATGGGTGTAAAGACCCAAAAGAGGTTTATAGTTGCAGGGACTTATGCTTGAATGTTACTGCTAACAAATTATTCAAGAGTGATCAGGAGATTGATTTAACCCCTATCGAATTTGCTTTGATACAAGTATTTATGAAAAACCCTGGTAGGGCACTTAAGCGGGAAGAGATGCTGAATACTGTCTGGGGTGATGATTATTTTGGGGATACAAAAACATTGGATGTCCATATTAGGCGCTTGCGGGAAAAGATTGAGGATAATCCTTCGCAACCGGAATATATTAAAACGGTTTGGGGTTCCGGTTACCGATGGCAACAGGAACCTTAAAATGACAGGAATTAGAGCCAGGCTGACAGCCAATTTTATGATCATCATCATTATCACTGTGACGATTCTCGAAGTGCTTCTTATCTATACAGTACGCCAAAACTACTATGGAAGCTTAGAAGGAAGTCTCACTAACCAGATTAAGATTTCTGCTGATTTGTATGCTAAGTATTTTTCTGACACCTCACTTCAGGAAAATGTCTTATATAATGTAGACGCTTTCTGGAACCAAAGTAACGCTGAAGTGGAAATTGTGGATAAGGATGGCAGTATTGTAATGGATTCTCTGGGTGTGATTCCCACAGGGAATGTAGCAATAAACGATATCAAGGAAGCCTTAGACGGAAACACTGGGAAATGGATTGGGAGATTAAATGGACAAAAAGTAATGGCTGTGGCCTACCCTTTAAAGGCTAACAATGAAGTAGTGGGGGCCTTACGCTTTATAACTTCCTTAAGCGCTGTTGATAAGGATATTCAAAACACAGCTTATATCTTTATCTCAATCGGTCTGGCAGTAGTTTTTATCGCCGGGATGATCAGTGTTTTTTTAGCCAATACAATTATCGTGCCTTTAAAAGAAGTTACAAAAGCAGCTCAAGAAATGGCTTCTGGCAATTTTCAAGCTCGCAGTAAGAAAACAAATGAAGATGAGATCGGTAAGCTCTCAGATACTTTGAATTATATGGCGGATGAGATTGTGAAAAAGGAACAGCTTAAGAATGATTTTATCTCATCGGTTTCCCATGAACTGCGCACACCCCTAACTTCGATCATGGGCTGGGCAATTACTTTACAGAATGAACAATTCCAACAAAAGGATATGTTAGCAGACGGTCTGGGGATTATTGCCAAGGAGAGTGAACGACTAACTTTGATGGTTGAAGAACTGCTGGATTTTTCTAAGTTCGTCTCCAGCCGAGTGAAATTGCAAAAGGCTGAGGTTGATTTAGCCTCGCTTATCGAGCACATCCAAAAACAATTAACTCCAAGGGCAGTGCGGGAAAATATCAACTTCACCGTTCAATGTCCTAAAGATTTACCCGATTTTTTCTCGGATGCCAATAGGCTTAAACAGTTGTTTATAAACGTTTTAGATAATGCCTTTAATTTCACGACTGCAGGCGGAGTAGTTAGTTTCGATATAGAGATGCAAAACAAGGAATTGTTATTCACTATTTCGGATACTGGGTGTGGAATAGCCGTTGATGAACTCCCCATGGTCAAAGAGAAATTCTATAAGGGAAAAACTTCACGCTCCCAAAATGGAATAGGGCTGTCAATATGCGAAGAAATTGTGAACCTAATGGGTGGTAAGTTAGAGATCACAAGTATACTTAATCAAGGGACAAAGGTATTTATCACCCTGCCTAAAGGGGAGAGTTTCTATGCATAGAGCGTTTAGTGTGTTGATTATAAGTTTTTCCCTCCTCTTGCTCGGCGGTTGTGCCAACCTTTCTTGGACAACGGCGGGTAAGATTATTCCACCCGTACATGATCTTTGCCCATTGGAAGGTCAATGGCAAGTGATTCAGGAGATGCAACCCAACGGGAATTCCGGAGCAGATAATTCGAGTTGGGAAGGTAAGATTCAATTTACGGCGGAAGTTGCCATGCTCGGTGAGTATGTTTGGAGCAAACCGATGTTTAAGATAAAAAAAGTAAACTCTTCAAACTATTTAATGACTAAATATTTAAGTTTAGCAAATACTTTAATGCCAGACAGTAAAGAAGTTGAAGTCATTACTGTATCCTCAGAGGAGAATTTTCTAGGCGAATTTATGAGAATCGATGATGCAAAGCTCGTAGCTTTTGTTCAAAATAAAGTGTTATATCTCGAGAAGGTCTCTGATCAAGCAGACAGTTCTTTAGCGTCCGCTAACCTTAATGACTTCAAAACCAACGAACATAGCAATTCTGGAGCATCCGGTGTTTTGGTGGGTCTAAAGATACCGAAGGGATCGGATGTTAACGATAATGCAGATAATTTTGGCTTCACGTACCAGACTTTATGGCTGGCTATAGATAATAAGAAACTGCATCCGGTTTTAATAGGTGACAATATCTTTTTCCCGCGCAGCAGTGGCTTTTGGGAGTTGCAGATACGCCAACTTAAGGAAGGACCATACATGCAGGATATATATTCAGCTCATGATGTTTCTACTAAAGTGCAGGAGCCGCAACTGAGGACCATGACAATTAGCCGAGGGGAAGTTAAGACAGGAGCTGGTCAAAAGATCATTGATTATGTTGGTAATGACTTTGTTGCTGTGGAGACCGACCAGGTTGAAAATCGTTTACAGGTCCTGCCGGTGGATAAAATCTCTGCTTTAGAGGGGATTAAGCTGTCTGACCTGTTAGGAAACAACGGGTTGGTTGCTTTTAGCAACGCTAGGGCTCAGGCACTCCGGTCTTTAAACAACAATATTAATGTTACATCCATAAATAATGACGGCTATGAGCAAAATTTCGGTCTGATCCGTAAAAATGGACATTGGTATCTTAGAGGCAGAATAAATTACTATTTTCAAGATGCTAATGACCCCAGCTATACGGATTTTAATGTTAATTTAGTTCCCCCGGCTAAATTGATTTTCTATGATACGTTGTGTCTTAGCTGGCAATACATTAAGGATCGCGTTCCAGATGCCGTGGATGCCTTCACCTCTCCTAATCAAGATATGGCTCTTGTCATAACCAAGACCAAACTTCAGGTTTACTCAATCAGTGCAGGTCAATTAGGAAGTGAACCATTGGCAAAAATAGACTTGCAGACCGGAACATCAATTATTATGGCTGAGTGGGCCACAGGATCTTATGTTGATAATTGGGAAAAAGCGTTTCTCGCCAACGGTGCAGATGCAGTAGTTAAGTGAAAAGGGAATCTTTATTAAAGAATAAATATCATTGTAAAATAATTATTAATAGAGTAGAATATTAAATAGGAAATATTCTAGAAACATACCGGGTCATGATTGATAATAGTTATATATCAATGATACTTAGGTATTGGAGAGAAAGAGGGTCATAAAGTTTATGAGAGAGACCTTTCACCCCCCTACGGATTATTATTGTGAATCATTAGCACCAATTGATGAGGAGATCTGTGCTCTCATTGCCAAGCGGAAAGTGCTTTCTGAAAACAATCCGGGATTTCCGAGTCTCAATTTAATAACAACATGGTGTAACCGACATGAACTGAACGAAAAAATGATCAAGAGCCTTTTTGGAACCATATATAATGAGAACAACTTTTTAGACCATTTCCAAGTAGAACCCACAAGATTTCTAAAGTACGTATCGATATTAAAATGGGTAGAAATTGAAAGTGTGTTGTATTCGGTTACGCACATGAAACAATACAACAACGCCAGTGTAGTTTATATTGAATATGAAGTTAATAACTCTGAGCCACATGTAAAGCTTGGGCATGCCCGAGTAGAATTGTTTATCTCACCTGACTATCAATGTCAACAATATCGCGGTAACGGGCAAGACAAAGGGATGCAGTATTCATTTAAGGTGATACCACCGTTGCCTGACGATGTAACGGGTCTTGAGTTTCGTCTTAGTATAAAACCATTCCCTGAAATTCCAGAGATGCAAACAGTTAACTTATCAGAATCTACTGTGATCATTAAGTGAAAAAAATATAAAGTTTAATGCTTTTAGTCTGTGGTAGAAATAACCGTTAGATAGATGGTATAGACTAAGCTTTGATTAGGCCTGAAAAAGGAGGGGAAATCCTTGAAACGTCAAATAACTAAAGTTAACTTCTCCTTAGTCAACAAAGAACTGAACTACTTTGAAAGCTCCGGTCTTATCACAGGGGAGCAAAAGATTGGAATATTGGAGACTTACGAAATTAAGGGTGGTCTAAACTTTATTCAGGTTGTTGTTACGATTGGTGCTATTCTCGTAGGTCTCGGGGTTTTAAGTTTTATAGCTAGCAACTGGGACGGGATCAGTCATTTTATTAAGCTCCTTATTATCTTTTGCGCATTCGGCGGAGTAAACCTTGCAGGATATATGTTGACGGAAAATAATCCGAGGACAGGTCGGAGTTTAATCTATTTAGGGACTCTGGTTTATGGAGCAGGTATTTTTCTCATTGGACAGATGTACAATTTTGGAGGAGACTTTCCTACCGCATTTCTGCTCTGGTCCATAGGTGTGCTTCCGTTGGCATTTCAGCTTAAGGAAAAATATTTAATGCTTTTTGCTAATTGCCTGTTTGGAGTCTACCTCTTAGGCTCGTTTGATCAAGGGTTTCCTTATGCAGGGTGGGCAGGGGTTCCCATCACATACCTTGCTTTTAACTACTTCAATAAATCAAGGCTCCTCTTGTTTTTTGCTAACTTGACAAGTTTGAGCTTTATCTTTCAAATCGCTTTAAGATCTGAAGCTGAGGGATTATATGTCGCTTTGCTCTTTTTCTTCATAGGACTTGTTATGTATGGAGCAAAACATAACTTTGAGCAGGACATTTTTCGAGTTCAGGGTAACATCCTGTTTGGGGTAACCGGTGTGATTTTGACCTTCCCCGATATATGGGATGTCTTGGTTAATGTTCAATCGACACGTTTGGTGAGTATCCTCTTTGCCCTTGCTTTTGTCGCTGTTCTATTTTTCCTAATCAGAAAGGGCAACCTCATAAGCCTAATCTTTGTTTGTCTAACTATCTTCCGATATTACACGGATACCATTGCGTTTTTGCCTAAATCCCTGTTCTTTATTGTAGGGGGACTGCTCTTATTAGCCTTTGGTTTTTACTTCGAACGCATGAAAACAAAAGGGGGGACATTGGCATGACTAAGAAAAAATCCTTCTTTCTTGCCATGGCGATTCCCTTGCTCATTCTCCTGGCTATGACCATCAAACCACAAGCAACCGTTCTCTTTGGAAAAGAGGTCGTTCTCGAAACGAAGGCTTATGACCCGACAGATCTTTTCAGGGGAGACTATGTTGCCATCAATTTTGCAATTTCAGATGTTCCAAAGTCTAAAGTTCCCCTATCCATAGACGAAGTATACAATAAGAACCTTTATGTCAGTCTTAAACAAGAGGGCAAGTATTATGTCGTCGATCAAGTCAGCGAAACGAAACCTAAGCAAGGGCTCTATCTAAAAGGAAAGTTCCAAAATTCATTTAATGAAACTAATACGTATCGTGTAGACTACAGCTTGGACAAATATTTCGTTGAACAAGGCAGCGGTAAGGAGCTCGAACAGGAATCTTTCCAGGGGGGTCTTGTGGGAACGGTTAAAGTCCTTGGCGGGTATGGAGTTCTGACCGGAATCACACCACGTTAGGGAGTAACTAGTTAACTAAAAGTGAATAATAACAATAACAAAAGCAAACTGTATCAGTGCGATACAGTTTGCTTTTGTTATTCTCTAAGGAAGGTTCAGCTTGGCACTAACCAAGTTTCATAAATATAAGCTTGGCTTGTATTAATGAGTAGGGAGAGGAGGCTAATATCTGCCTTAGTAAAATACTGTATTATTGTCGCAAAAGTCTGGACTTTTTAGTCCTACTATAATATATTTCATATAACTATAATCGATAAAAGAAATTAGAGGTATTTCATGGAAAATATATACGAACGAATTCGGAGTCTTCGTGTCAGCATGAACATGACGCTTAAAGAATTGAGTGAAAAAACTGGGTTATCTATCAGTTTCCTTTCCCAAGTAGAACGGGGTAACAGCTCCTTGGCTATCACTTCTCTTCAAAAGATTGCAGACGTATTTAATGTTTCGATGTCCTCCTTTTTTGAAAGCACAGTAAGCAACAGTTTCTTTACCCCAGTTGTTGATCGTAAGCCTTTTCAAATTGAGAGATCCAATTCGGTATTTACACGCTTGGGAGGTGACTTTTCAGGAAAGGTATTGGAACCGATTCACATAGTATTAGCGCCGCGGCAAGGGCAGGATGTTGTGTTTAATCATCCGGGTGAGGAGTTCTACTATATATTAAAGGGCAAGGTCTTAATGATGGTCGGGGACAAAGAATATGAAATGAACGAGGGTGACACGATTCATTTTCCCTCTATGTTAGATCATACCTGGCATAACATGACAGATGAACCAGTCCACATGATAGCAGTACTTACCCCAATAATATTTCATGAATAATCTCATTCCTTAATTTATGTGTTTCCCTCAGTCTAAGAGAATCCTATTGTCAAAATAACTCCAGCTCAAAAGGAAGAAGATAAAGGAGAAAACACTTAATGAAAATTGTAACAAACAAAGATGTTAAAGCAGCAAATCGTTGTGATGTGATCATGAAAACCCTTTTTGGTGAGGATGCAGTAAAGAATGCCAAAGTGACCATGGGGACAGTGGTGTTTCCCCCGGGAGCAAGAGTTCCGGCAGAAGGAGCTGGAGTTCATACTGAACATGAATACTCGTTTATAATGAGCGGATCAATTCTAACCATGAGTGGAGGAACAGAATGTCGAATATCCGCAGGTCAAGCATCTATAATTCCTGCCGGTGAAGAACACTGGGCCTTCAACGATGGAACAGAGAATTGCGAAATAATTTGGTTTTTGGTGAAATAGTTAACATTATCATTACGGTTATGGAAATTCGAAGTCTGGGAAAATGCCTAAGACTCACAAGGAGGATATTGAATCTATGGTTGGATATATTGCGAGAATCAAGAAAATCCAAGCAATTATGAAAGAGCAAAGCACGGATTATCTGGTATTGGCTCCTTCCTCTAACTTGTTTTATCTCACCGGATTAAAGACCGTAGCAGATGAGAGGCTGCAGGCCTTTCTGGTACCGGCAGAGGGCAAGCCAGTTATGATTCTGCCTGAGATGTATCGGGAAGTGGCTGAAAATCTTGGACAGAATAGTTTTGAATTACTTACCTGGGCTGATGGGACCGATCCGGTGGATTTATTAATTCCGTTGATAAACAAGCATTCAGCAATAGCGGCGATCGACGAAAGAATGTGGGCAGGGCATTTTTTAAGTGTAAGAAAGGCCTTTCCAGGGTACGAGTTTATTGGTGCTTCAGTCTTGATGCGGCAAGTGCGAATGATAAAGGACCAAAATGAGATGAATCTTTTAGAAAAGGCCGGAGGATTAACAGATAAGGTTATGGGAGAAGTGCTTATGGTGATTCAACCAGGTATTTCTGAAAAGGAATTGGCTTTTTTTGTGGAAAGTAAACTCAAGGAATATGGAGCAGAGGAGCTTTCTTTCAAACCTATTATAGCCTCAGGACCTAACACCTCCTCGCCTCACCACAATACGGGTGAAAGAAAGTTAATGCTCGGTGATTTGGTTGTATTAGATTTCGGGGGACTCTTTCAAGGGTATTGTTCTGACATGACTCGAACCTTTTCTATTGGTAAAGCATCAGTGGACGTCAAGAAGATATACAATGCCGTAAGAGAAGCCAACGAAGCTGGCTTCCAAGCAGTTCAAGAAGGGACTTCTTGTGAAAAAGTGGATGAGGCCGCCCGTAATGCCATTTCCCGAGCGGGATATGGACAGCATTTTGTCCATCGGACAGGTCATGGTATAGGGCTGGATATCCATGAAGATCCATTTATAGTTTTCGGTAACCAAGAAACTTTGAAGACTGGAATGACGTTCAGTATTGAACCAGGAATATATTTACCGGGGCAATATGGGGTTCGCATTGAAGATATTGTCGGACTATCTGAAAAAGGGCCGGTTCGTTTTAATAATTTTTCAAGAGAATTAATCGAGGTCTAAATTCTCTTGTTCTAAACTGATAAATATTATGAATGATTGTGAGACATGTCGATGAGTGATGATTTATTAGATAAGGATTTACTTAGAATAAGCAACCTAAATGTTCAATTCAGGACTTCCGAAGGAGTTTTTAAGGCTGTTCGAGATGTAAGTATATCAATACGTTCCGGGGAGACGCTCGGCATTGTAGGGGAAAGCGGCAGTGGTAAAAGTGTTACTGCGCTCTCAATTATGAACTTGATTCCTAATCCCCCTGGAGAAATTAAGGGAGATATCTTTTTTAATGGTCAAAATCTCAGGGAAATGTCCCTGGAAGAAGTACGAAAGGTTCGAGGCAATGAAATATCGATGATCTTTCAGGAGCCAATGACCTCGTTAAATCCGATTCATACTTGTGGCAAACAAATCATGGAACCACTTTTGTTACATAAAGGCTTCACCAAACATGAGGCAAAAGCACGTACTATAGAACTCTTAAAGATGGTTGGCATTCCTCTTCCTGAGCAAAGATTCAAGGAGTATCCGCATCAATTATCCGGTGGAATGCGGCAGAGGATTATGATTGCCATGGCCTTGGCTTGTCGTCCTAAACTGCTTTTGGCTGATGAACCGACAACAGCTCTGGATGTCACAATACAGGCGCAGATATTAGAACTAATGAAGAATCTGCGCAATGAAATAGACTCTGCCATTATCATGATTACCCATGATTTGGGAATAATTACTGAAATGTGTCATTCCGTGGCAGTAATGTATGCCGGACAGGTAGTCGAGTCCAGTCCGCTTAAAGAATTGATAAGAGAGCCGTTGCACCCTTACACGGAAGGACTGTTAAGGTCAATTCCTACAATAACAAAAGAAAAGCAACGCTTGTATACGATTGATGGCACGGTTCCAAGCCCCTTTAACATGCCTCCAGGTTGCAGCTTCCAACCTCGGTGTAAATACTCAAACGCTATTTGTTCCGAGCAGACTCCAGATTTGATCCATGTCTCAGAAGAACGTGCTGTCAGATGCTGGCGCCATGCGGAAAATATAGGCATAGGCAATAGGAGTGTGTTACATGGATGACAGTGTGCTTGTTCAGGTACAAAACCTTAAAATGTATTTTCAGACGGAAGGGAGCTTCTCGTTTTCGAAAAAGTACATTAAAGCTGTGGATGATGTCTCCTTTAATCTTTTTAAAGGAGAAACCTTTGGTTTGGTAGGTGAGTCAGGGTGTGGCAAAAGCACACTGGGGCGCACTGTTCTCGGACTCTATAAGCCCAATGCCGGGAAGGTGATTTTTGAGGGGGAGAATATATTTTCCCTCAAAAATAAGAGAATGAAGGAAATGCGCAAAAAAATGCAGCTTATTTTTCAGGATCCCAGCGCCTCTTTAAACCCTCGAAAGACGATTGCGGATATTCTAAATGAACCTTTTCACATCCACCAAGTTGGAACGAAGACCGAGCGTAAAGCGAAAATTAAGGATTTAATGGATCGGGTGGGCCTTTCTGAGTACCATTTGAGTCGTTATCCCCATGAAATGTCGGGAGGGCAAAAGCAACGGGTTGGTATAGCCCGTGCCCTGGCCTTGAATCCTAAGCTGATCATCTGCGATGAGCCAGTTTCTGCTTTAGATGTTTCGATTCAGGCGCAGGTCATTAATTTATTGGAAGACCTGCAAAAAGAGTATGATTTGACCTACTTATTTATCTCCCATAACTTAAGCGTGGTACATCATATCTGTAACCGTGTCGGTGTAATGTACCTGGGAAAACTTGTGGAAACCGGCAATCATGAGGATATCTATCGCAATACTCTTCATCCTTATGCCAAGGCCTTGATTTCAGCTATTCCTCATACTGATCCGGATAACCCAAAAGACCGGATCCTGCTTAAGGGGGATGTGCCGAGTCCTGCTAATCCTCCGTCCGGGTGCCGCTTTCATACTAGGTGCCCTGAGAGGACAGACCTATGCAGTCAAGCGGAGCCTCAACTAAAGGAGGTGTTTCCGGGGCATTTTGCAGCTTGTCATCTGTGTTAAACAGCTGTGGAGAAGGAGGGATCTTTGAAACTAATACTTAGAGTTATGATGCTTGGGCTGAGAGTAAAACCAAAATATATTTTGAAGGGAGAAAGAAATTGTGAGAAAGAACTATGGAATTCTGCTGGCATTACTGACAGTTGTGTTGCTCTTCGCGGCAGGGTGTGGCGGCAGTAAGGATGCCGGTACTAAGCCGGAAGCCGCGGACGGTACAAAACAGTTGATTATGGCGCTTGATCCGGATTATGAGACATTTGACCCGGGTCTTGCTTATGAGGTTTATGCTTTGCTGGTCTTGCATCCGGTTTATGATACCTTGATGCAGTTCGAAGATAATCTGGATGCGCCAATCTACGGTATAGCCGAGAGTCATGAGCTCAGTAAGGATGGACTTAGTTATACCTTTAAGCTTCGCAAGGGAATAAAATTTGCTGGTGGTAATGCGCTTACCTCGCAGGATGTTAAATGGAGTGCCGAGCGGTCCATGAACTTAAAAGGGAATGGAGCTTTTTTGGCAGATGGTATCAAATCAATTGAAACACCTGACTCGGATACCGTTGTTTTTAACCTGAAAGGGCAAGATGCTTCTTTCTTGACCAAGCTTACCTATAATGCCTTTGGTGTTATTGACAGTAAAGTGGCAATGGAGAATGAGGCAACCAATGCCGTTGATGCAAATACTGCGGATAAGGCCAAATTGTGGTTTGATACACACTCTGCAGGATCCGGTCCTTACGTGATTGAATCATATACCCCTAAAGTGGAAGTAGTTTTAGCCCGCAATAAAAATTATTGGGGTAAAGCTCCCTACTACGACAAAGTGGTTTTAAAAGCAATCTCTGATCCTGGAACCCAATTAATGATGCTCGAAAAAGGGGATATTGACATAGCGTTCAACTTAGGACCTGAACATGTTAAACAAATCCAAGATAAGCCGGGCATTGAAATCAAGAAGGCCCAATCAATGACGCTGACATTTTTGTTGATGAACCGTGACCCTAAAATTGGCGGACCTATTGCTAATCCGGATGTTCAGAAAGCGATTCGTTTAGTATTAGACTATCAAGGGATGCAGACAATTGCTGGGGAAGGGTCCATCACACCTGTTGCACCTTTTCAAGTGGGATTCTTAGGGACTTTGCCTCCACGTGATCCCAAAACTGCCCAAAATATCGAAAAGGCTAAAGAGTTAATGAAAAAAGCCGGTTATGAGAAAGGTTTTAAGACCACCCTTGAAGTAGCCACCTTGGCTGTTGAAGGTATGGATTTGCCCACACTTGCCCAAAAGATTCAAAACGATCTGCTCCAAATCGGCATTGAAACTGAGATTAAAACTTCGGATATCATGGTTGCTCTGGATCCTTATCGAAAAGGCACTCAAGCTCTGTCCCTTTGGTATTGGGGTCCAGACTATCCCGATCCGAATACCCAATTAGCATTTTTGCCTGGCAATCCTGTGGGTCTTCGTGCCAATTGGACGGCTGATATGAATCCTGAATTAGCAGAGTTAGGTAAAAAAGCTGCTGTTGAAGTTGACAAAGCTACCCGGGTCAAAAACCTCGAAGAAATTCAAAAGATGATGGATGAAGACAGTGCGTTTGATGTCTTATTACAGCATGCTCGTCATTACGCTACACGTGATAACATTCAAGGCACAGACTATATCGATCTTTATAAAATCGATCTCAAAGATGTTTCTGCAAAATAGTAAGCAAAATGGGCAGATGCATCTGCATCTGCCCACCATTGAAGGCTCTGTAATGGCCTAAAGGAGGTGGATGACGTTGGGACTTCTAAAATATACAGCCAGAAGATTGGTATTCTTAGCGTTCCTTGTTATTGGAGTTTCGTTAGTTGTCTTTGTTATTTCCCACTCTGTGCCCAGTGACCCTGTTTTGGCCAATCTAAGCCAGAGGAATATCGATAACCAGGAGATGGTAGATTCTTTTAAAGCTAAGTGGGGCTTGGATAAACCTATGTACACGCAATACTTTATTTATGTCGGTAATTTAGTGAAAGGAGATATGGGCACATCTATCAGAACCCAGCGACCTGTGATGGATGACCTAAAAAAATATTTTCCAGCGACGATAGAGTTAGCAATCTTTTCGATAATAATTGCGGTTTTTTTTGGAATGCTCTTCGGTATAATTTCTGCCATCAAACGTAACAGCGCCATTGATCAGATAATAAGGGGAATCTCTGTTGTGGGGGTATCTGTGCCTAGTTTCTGGTTGGGACTGATGTTTTTGTTGCTTTTCTATGTAAATTTGGGGATAGCGCCTGGACCAGGGAGAATAAGCCCTTATTTAGCACCACCGGTAGCTGTAACCAATTTATACGTTATTGATGCACTATTAGCAGGTGATTGGAGCCTTGCAGTGGATGCACTGCAACATTTGCTTTTACCGGGTCTAGTGTTAGGTTCTTTTACCATGGGTTTGATTACCCGTACTACTCGTTCAAGTTTATTAGAAGTAATGTCGTTGGATTTCATCCGTACTGCAAGGGCGAAAGGTCTGACCGAAAAAATGATTATTATGCGTCATGCCTTGGGAAATGCCTTGATACCCGTCGTGACTGTTATTGGCATAGGATTTGGTAATCTTTTGGGTGGAATGGTTTTAGTCGAAACAATATTTGCTTGGCCTGGGATCGGGCAATATGCCTATAAGGCAGCCGGAAATTTAGATTTTCCTGCTATCATCGGGGTTTCCATCTTGATTTCCATTAACTATGTTGTTATTAATCTAATAGTAGACCTTCTATATGGAATTCTTGACCCCAGAGTGAGGTATAATTAATATGCTGCTGCGAATCATGAAAAACAACTTGTTATTCTCGATAGGAATAATTGTTTGTGCCCTGTGGATTCTAATTGCTATAGTTACAGTACTTGTTCCTTCAATTACCCCTTATAGTTATTTAGCACAAGACTTAGCAAACCGCTTTCAAGCGCCGAGCAGTGCACATTGGTTTGGTACTGACAGCATTGGGCGAGATGTTTTCAGCAGGGTGCTTGTAGGCAGCCGGATCTCGCTTATCGCCGGACTAATTACCATTGCTTTAGCGTCTTTAATGGGAATGATTTATGGCGGTATTGCTGGCTATATTGGTGGTCTAACCGATGAAATCATGATGCGAATCTCAGAAATGGTAATGGCTTTCCCTGGGATTATCTTAGCTATGACCATTGCCGCGGCCTTAGGCCCAAGTCTTCACAATACCTTACTGGCTATGGTAATTATTTGGTGGCCCAACTATGCTCGAGTTATGCGCAGTATGGTAATTGCCAACAAAGAGAATGAATATGTGGAAGCAGCCAAATCGCTGGGTGCCTCCCATTTTAGAATATTCTTCAATGAAATTATGCCTAATAGCCTTGGGCCAGTGTTGGTCTTGGCTACTCTGGATTTTGGCAATGCGATTCTTCTTTTCTCAGGCTTGAGCTTTTTGGGTCTAGGCTCTCCTCCGCCGACACCGGAATGGGGAGCAATGGTGGCAGATGGTGTTTTGAATTTTAACTATTGGTGGATTGGTACCTTTCCTGGTTTGGCTATTCTCACCATGTCAGTAGGCACTAACTTTATTGGTGACAGTTTGAGGGACTTTCTTGATCCTAGGCTGAGAAAGGAGATCTAAATCTCTCCCCTCTAATTGGCATAAAAGTATAACATTAACGATTAAACTTGTCAATGTTACACTTTTTTTTCATAAATAGAAATAGCACTTAAAAGGGGAAATTTGAGAGAAATTTCTAGAATCGTATATTATTTGGGCATAGTGTATGATATATTAGGTACAATGGCCTGTTGGGCATAATAATTTAAAATAGTAATTCTGCGATAATGGCAAACTCAGTAAGAACTGAGGACGCAAAGCTGCGGGTCTTACATGTTATGTGAAGATAGCCGGGTTGTCGAATAGATAGGATGTTTTCGCTGAATAATTATTCGGCGTCTTTTGTTTTAGGAGGGAATTTTAGTTTGATAATTCATTTAGAACCCTTATCAACTGTCGTATTTAAAATTGGCGAATTCTCGACACTTGACTTGTTTGATAAACAGGGAATCCTTTTGTTGTCCAAAGGTAAGCCGATCACACCAAACATTCAAGAGCTTCTTCAAGGACGTCAGATTTATACCTTAAAATATGAGTTAGATAAATCCCAAGCCCCTAAAACGCACAAATTCTCCGAATCAGAATACCAAGATATTGTAGGCTATGTCCGAGAAGTTTTTGAGGATACGTGTTTTATTAGCATCGAGCGTTTAGAAAAGACTTTTTCTGTGGTGGATAAGATTATCCACGAGCTAGAAGGAACTTACCAAGTTTATCTGGATTTAAACAAATTTCGAAAATTTGACAACTATACTTACATTCACTCAGTCAACGTTGCTATTTTAGCTACATTGATTGGTTTACAAATTGGGTTTTCCGGACAGACACTAAGAGACTTAACAATAGGGGCTTTGTTGCATGATATTGGCAAACGTGCTATACCCAGTAACATCCTTAATAAGCCTTCAAACTTAACGGACGACGAATTGGAAATCATAAAAAAGCATCCGGTGCTCGGTGAGGAAATGCTTAAAAATACTAATATATCCGGTAAGGTGCTCGCAATTATCCGCCATCATCATGAGCGCTGGAACGGCAAAGGCTATCCGGATGCTCTTCGACAAAGCTCAATTGAGTTAAATGCTCAAATAGTTGCTATTTCAGATGTCTTTGATGCTCTTGTGAGTGATCGGCCTTATCGAAGAGGTTTACCGCCATATCACGCTCTAGAATTAGTTATTGCTGGATCAAGTGAAGAATTCAATGAGGGAATTGTTCAAAATTTCCTTCAATGTTTAGTACTCTATCCGCAAGGGTCAATCGTTACTTTAAATACAGGGGAAGTTGGTAAAGTAATTGGAGTTCAGAAGGATTACCCGAGCCGACCATTAATCAGAATTTTATTCGACAAATATGGGAATTATCTACAGGATGATCAGATATGTGATTTATCCCTTGATTTGACGAAGTTTGTCAAGTCCATTGATTTTAGGTCTGTACCATAGAATGTCAGGAGTATAAGGCGTTGCCTGGTTTTTATAGGGATTATTATGCAAAATTATAAGTGAGGCTAATGTGTAAATTTCACAATAGCCTCACTTGTAATTTTTTTGGACTTCTCTAACTGTTGCTACTAGATGGTTTAGCTTACTAAAATAGACGCTTAGCGATGGTTATCTTCTCAATTTCTTTAGCCCCTTCATAAATCTCCAAAATCTTGGCATCGCGATAAAAGCGTTGGATGTCATACTCATCGATATAGCCATATCCGCCGTGCATTTGCAAAGCTTTGTCGGTCACCCAGACCGCTGTTTCTCCGGCGTAAAATTTTGCCATGGCATTAAGAGAGGGATCTAACTGGCCGTTGTCGGCCTTCCAAGCTGCCTTGTAGATTATGTTGCGAGCTAATTCTATACGGGTCGCCATCTCGGCCAATTGGAACTGAATGGCTTGGTTGGCGGCTAAGGGAACGCCAAAGGTTTTGCGTTCTTGAACGTATTTGAGAGCCAAATCTAATGCTCCTTGGGCTAGACCAAGTCCTTGTGAGGCTACCATAATCCGAGTTTGATCAAAGAAATGCATGAGTTGGTAGAAGCCATTGCCTTCTTTGCCAACAAGATTTTTTTGAGGCACTCTTACATCTTCGAAGGTGATTTCTGCCGTATCCGAGGCCCGAATACCCATCTTGCCGTGGATCTTCATCCTGGTGATTCCGGGACTGTTTGCATCAACGATGATTAAGCTGTGCCGTTGTGTTTTTTTAGGGGACTCCGGGTTGGTGACGCATAGTGCGACCATATAGTCACAGATTGTGCCGTTCGTGATAAATGTCTTACTTCCATTGATAACATAGTCTGAACCATCTTTGGTAGCTCGAGTCGTTGTTCCGGCTACATCGCTTCCAGCGTTTGGCTCAGTATAAGCCCCGGCAAAGATTGCTTTACCTGCAGGCAGTAAGGGAAGATAGGTTTTCTTTTGTTCTTCACTGCCATAGTTAATGATATTTTCAGCACCAAAGGTTGCAGCGACGGCAGCTAAGCCGAGACCCAAGTCTATTCGGGACAGTTGCTCGGTAATTAAGGCAGTTTCCATCCAACCAGCGCCAGGGCCTCCGTATTCCTCAGGAATGGCTATTCCAACCAGTCCTGCTTCGCAGGCCTTTTGCCAGATTTCACGCGGGTATCTTTCCTGCCGATCACATTCTTGGGCGAAAGGGGGGAATTCTTTGAGTGCAAATTTGTAGGCTAGGCTCTGAAAGGCTTTTTGTTCTTCTGATAACTCGAAATCCAAAACAGTTCCTCCTTCTTTTTAAAAAACGGGTTATTATTAAATTCCGCTCTTGTATCGTTCTAGTTTGGGGATAGGTTGCCGGGTTTAACAATTATATTTGCAATTTCAATGCCAGTCCGAAGAAGCGTTTTTTCAAGGTCCTTAGGTATAAAAGCAGAGTATGTGTGTGCATTGTGTTGTCAACTGTCCGTCATCAAGGACAATAATGACTAAGAAGGGGAGGGGAGTTTTTCGGTTTCTTTGTAGGAGACGCAGCGGGGAAGCGGCCTAAACCAAGTGGCATAGGATTTGCATTCTAAAGTAAAAAGCAGATATGTATCAATTATTATCCGAATATTATGAATAATATAGGGGAGATTCTCTGCGCCTAAGGGCAGTGATCAAAAACATTAAGACGAGAAAGAGTGGTTAAAACAATGAGAGAAGCTGTGATAGTACAAGCGGTAAGAACTCCGGTTGGAAAGAAAAACGGATCACTGAGCGGTCTTCGTTCTGAGGATTTAGCGGGACTAGTTTTGAGAGAATTGGTCAAACGGGCGGGCGTTGACCCAGCCGTGATCGAGGATGTTCTGATGGGTTGCGTTTCCCAAGTGGGAGAGCAGGCGTTCTGTATCGGAAGGCAGGCAGCCTTGATTGCGGATTATCCGCAGCATGTCCCTGGGTTGACGATTGATCGTCAGTGCGGATCCAGCCAGCAGGCCGTCCATTTTGCTGCTCAGGCAATTTTAGCGGGGGACATGGATGTCATCGTGGCGGCGGGCATAGAAAACATGTCCCGGATTCCAATGGGTTCAACTTTTAAGGGGACTGAGCTTTCGAAGGAACTGACCTCCCGTTATGAGATCATTAATCAGGGACTCTCGGCTGAGCGAATCGCCAAAAAATGGAGCCTCAGCCGTCAACAGATGGATGAATTCTCCCTGGAAAGCCATAAGAAGGCACATAGGGCCCAGGAGGAAGGACGTTTCGAACGGGAGATTATGCCTGTCAGCGTGGTCCTTCCGGAAGGCAGCCAGGTAATTATGAAAATAGACGAGGGTCCCAGACGAGACACAAGTTTAGAGAAACTCTCAGGTTTAAAAACTCCCTTTATGGAGAATGGCCAAGTTACTGCTGGTAATTCAAGCCAGATTTCGGATGGAGCAGCTGCAATGCTCATCATGTCTCGGGAGAAAGCAGAAGAGCTGGGGCTTAAGCCCCGCTTCCGTATTGTGGCTAGGACTGTTATAGGTTCAGATCCAACTCTAATGCTTACGGGTCCCATTCCTGCTACAGCTAAGGTGTTAGGTAAAGCAGGTCTGAGCCTCGCGGATATTGATATCTTTGAGGTGAATGAAGCATTTGCTGCAGTAACGTTAGCTTGGCTGATAGAGACGGGTGCCGATCCCAAAAAGCTTAATCCTAACGGCGGAGCTATTGCCCTTGGTCATCCTCTTGGAGCCAGTGGGGCTCGCTTGATGACCACCATGATGTATGAATTAGAACGAACTGGCGGTCGTTATGGATTGCAAACTATGTGCGAGGGACATGGCATGGCTAATGCGACAATTATTGAGCGATTAGATTGAGAGAACAATAAGATATTGAGGAAGGAGAAATTTAAAATGGATTTAAAAAAAGTGGTTGCGTTTGTTACGGGAGGGGCCTCAGGTTTGGGTGAAGCGACTGTACGGCGGATAATTAATGATGGAGGTAAGGCAATGATTCTCGATCTGGCCGTGGAACGAGGAGAGAAGTTGGCGGCTGAATTGGGTGGCAGTGCCCTGTTTCACGAGACCAACGTTTGCAGCGCGGAGAGCGTACAAGCGGCTCTGGAACATGCAGTAAAGAAATTTGGATTGGTGAATACAGTTGTAAATTGCGCTGGGATTGGGGTAGCGGAAAAGATCCTTGGTAAGAAAGGGACTCATTCCCTAGAGAATTTTTCTAAAGTCATTCAAGTGAATCTTATCGGCACTTTTAACGTCATACGCCTAGCTGCGGCACATATGGCGGGCAATGAGCCCAATGTAGGGGATGAACGGGGCGTGATTATTAGCACTGCTTCAGTGGCCGCCTATGAAGGACAAATTGGGCAGGCAGCCTACAGCGCTTCTAAAGCAGGGATTGTAGGAATGACTCTGCCTGTTGCTCGAGAAATGGCGACTCATGGTATTCGCGTGATGACGATTGCCCCGGGTCTCTTTGAAACGCCGATGTTTGATTCTTTGCCAGAGGAGGCTCGCAAGTCACTGGGCGCTATGACTCCGTTTCCCTCTCGACTGGGATATCCGGAGGAGTTTGCCCTTTTAGTGAAGAGTATCGTGGAGAATCCAATGCTCAATGGTACTGCGATTCGCTTGGACGGAGCAATCCGAATGCAACCAAGGTAAACGGCGGTTGTCTTCAGGAAGCTGTAAGAAAGGAAGACGAAGATGGATTTCTATTCAGAAGACCACAAAATGTTTCGTCGAGCCTTCATAAAGTTTGTGGAGAATGAGCTCTCTCCTCATAGGCGGCGGGGCATTAATGGCAGTGACTGGAATTCTGAGTGCCTATATTGCCCGTCAGCAAACGGGTAAAGGAGAATATATAGACGTTTCTATGCTCGATGGAGCAGTTTCCTGGATGGCAATGCTCTATGCCCAGCAAGCACAAGAAGATTCCGCTGTGAAGCGTGGGAAAGGGATGTTAAACGGCGGGGAAGTTTGCTACGGGGTCTATGAGACCTCGAGATGCTCGTTTTATGAGCCTTGGGGCCTTAGAACCAAAATTTTGGCAAGCTTTTTGTCGGGCTGTAGGGCGTGATGATCTAGCAGACAAGCAGTTTGCTCACGACCAGAACGTTTTTAATGAGATAGAGAAGATCTTTAAAACAAAGACCCAGGTGGAATGGACGGAATTATTTAAAGATCAAGATGTCTGCTGTGAGCCAATCTTAGAACTTTCGGAAGCGCGAAAGCATCCCCAGGTTCGGGCTCGGCACCTGTTTACTTCTCTTAGGCATCCGGATGGCAAGGTTGTGGAGGTTGTGGGCAATCCCCTCAAATTCTCGGAAGCAGAGGAACTTCCGAATGGAATTCCTCCAGGCTTGGGAGAACAGACGAGGGAGGTTTTACAGGAGGCTGGGTTCGCTGATGAGGAGATTAAGGTGTATGAACAGGCTGGGCCAGGGGAGTAAGGCCTTAGACAATGCAACTCGGATATATTTATCTAAATGAGAGTGAATAGAATTTCGCTATAACTTTAAAGCTGAACAAACTTGTTTTCTAGTTTGTTCAGCCCTCTTTTTATATTGCCATCTATGGGAGTGCTCTAATCTTGGACGTCCTGTTCGAGTCACGGCCAGCGCTCCTTTCCCTCCATTGAAGAATGAATGTTCTGAAAAAGAGGAATAGCAGTTGTTTAGGGAGAATAATTATGCTAGGTCCTCGTATTTTTGCGGCAGGGACCATGAAAATAATTGCATTATTTTGTTCGATGGCGAGGTGAGCTTTAATGCTGATGAGCGATATGATGACCCGAGACGTACCTCTTCTTCATACTAAGGATACTCTTAAGCAGGGGGTAGAGCTTTTACGTTGTACCAAGCTGGATGCTTTACCGGTAGTAGATGAAGAGGGTTCTCTGATTGGGATCTTTACGAAAGCCAATGTATTGGATGCCTTTTTGGCTGGGGCAGATTCTTCGGAAATAATTGGGCAACACTTCAATCCTCAAGTAGTGACTGTTCAAGTCGACGCTCCTTACCGTGAGGTAGAGCAGCGGGCAAAGCAGAGTTCAGTGGGTACGGGTGTAGTAGTAGATAAAAATGGGAAAGCGCTTGGGATCTTTACCAAGGTGGACATGATTTTGGCTCTTTTTCGAGAAGCAGAACAACTGGCTACTAAACTCAGTACGGTATATCAGGCCATGCCGAACGGAATTATCGTCGTGGATCAAGATAACCGCATTCAACAGATAAATCCTGCAGGCGAGAAAATCCTTGGATTAGAACAGGAAGTACTAAAAGGACGCCTGTTTGATGATGTTATTTCTGGCTTAAATCTGAATGTGGTGCTAAAACAATCGAAACAACTGGCAGGGGTTCAGACTCAAATGAATAATGTGACCGTTCTCTGCAACATCAGCCCTGTGGGTGAGTTGGCAGGAACAGTGATCGTTTTCCAAGCTTTGACAGATTTTGACCAAGTCGCTTTAGAGCTCGATGCAACGAAGCGTTTGTACGAGACTTTGCTCACTGTAACCAATATTGGCTACGAAGCAATTTTCGTTGTTGATGACCAAGGGAAAATCACCCTGGTCAATGAGGCAGCCTGTAAATTTTTTAATAAGAGAGAAGAAGAACTATTGCAACAACCAATAGATCAAGTTATTGAGAATACTCGCCTTTTGCGCACCTTAAAAACAGGCATGGCGGAAACCAATGAAGTCCAAGTTATATACGGTCGGCCGTACATAGTTTCACGCCTGCCTATTGTGCGCCAAGGTAAAATAATTGGAGCCGTGGGTAAAATTATCTTTCAGAAACTGGAGGAAGTTAAGGACCTTGCCCAAAAACTGGCGCAAATGGACCTTGAGTTAAACTTCTATAAGGAACAGGTCGGCTCGACTAGACTGCCCGTGACATTCAATCAGATTGTTACGGTCAGCCAGGACATGCGCCGTTTGAAGCAGGAGGCTGAAATTGCCGCTCGGGGGAATTCTACAATTATGCTGACAGGGGAAAGCGGTACTGGCAAAGAGCTCTTTGCTGAGGCTATTCACCAGGCAAGTCCATACCGAAACGGTCCCTATGTAAAGGTTAATTGCGCTGCAGTTCCAGAGAATCTATTGGAGTCCGAATTCTTTGGGTATGCGAGCGGAGCGTTCACTGGAGCACAAAAGGGAGGCAAAGCGGGTAAGTTCGCGGTTGCCAACGGAGGGACGCTTTTCCTGGATGAAATCGGTGACATGTCTCTGAATTTGCAGAGTAAGCTCCTAAGAGTTCTGGAGGATAGATGCTTTGAACCAGTAGGGAGTAATGAGCCGGTTAAAGTTGATGTAAGGATTATTGCGGCTACTAACAAGGATCTTATTCAGAAAGTTGCCAGCGGTGAATTTCGCAGTGATCTATATTATCGTCTTAATGTTATCTCATTTCGCCTCCTCCCTATCCGTGATCGTGCAGAAGACATTATTCCTCTTGTACATGTCTTCTTGGAACGGCTTAATCAAGATTTTGGCAAAAAAATTTCTGGAGTCACCTCAGGGGTGCACAAAATTTTGATCAATCACCGTTGGCCTGGCAATGTGCGAGAATTAAAAAATGTGATAGAGCGGGCGGTGAACTTTGCTTCTGGAGAATTGTTGGAAGCAGCAGATTTGCCCTTCTACCTTAGGGAGGAAAAACAAGAATTTTTAACTTTGGCGAAGGAGTGGAACCTAGAAAATGCCCATGAGCACTTGGATAAAGAAACTCTGGAAAAAGCTCTTCTAAAAATGAATGGCAATAAGTCCGAAGTCGCTCGACTCTTAGGAATTTCTCGTTCTTGGCTTTACGAAAAGATACGGCGATACGATATTAATCCCCGCTGATTTTAAGTATTTTCAAACACATTAGCGCTACATTTTCTTTACTTAAAGCACACAACTTCTTAAAGTCCAATTCACAAATTTACCATATTTCGCGGATATCATAATAGTGTACCGATCAAAAGTACATACTTGGAAATCGGAAACTATTCTGAAGGAGGAATCTTATGAAAAAGAAACTCGTTGTCGGTGTCCTAAGTGCTGCACTATTGATTGGAGGTGCAACGGCAGCCTTTGGTGCCACAGATTCGGCAAAGCTTGATGAAATTAAGAGCTTAACTCAGCAAATGTTTGGTATCCAGAAGCAAATAGTGGACAAAGAAGTGGAAGCTGGGCTTAGAACTGCAGAACAGGCCGACAAGATGAAGCAATTTATTGACGATCGCCAAGAAGCGAACGAGAAGGCCTTAGCTGATGGTAAAGTATTTGGTCCTGGTATGGTTGGTAAAGACATGGGGATGCGAGATAAAGTTAAGAAGTTCAATAATGGTGAACCTCTGACGGAAGAGCAGATCGAAGCATGGAGTACTGCGGCGCAAGAACGCTTAACCGCTCAAGTAGAGGCTATGAAGAGTAATGGTAAATTAACTGAGGAACAGATCAAAACTTGGAGTGATGCTGCTCAAGCTCAGTTAGGTGTTCAAAAAGAGGCGATGAAGAGCGGTACATTTGTGCCTGGTGACATGGGAATGATGAAGGGTATGTTCGGCAAGCATAGCGGTGCTTGGGGAAATAAACTGGCACCAGAAACAACTGAAACACAAGATACCGCACCAACAACGAATATCCAGTAATATATCAGCTTCATGTGGACATTGGCAGCCTGAGGTATCTAAAGACGGGTCTCCATCAGAACATAAGACCAGAGGAGTTTGAAGCTCTGTAAGATAACCTCAGGGATAAAACTAAGTAAATAAAAAAGTTACGAGATACTGGCAGTCCCAACAATAGTTGGAGCCTGCCAGTATTTGGCGTTTCCGAAAAGAATTATAACTATGGAGACTTTCGTCGCCGGAGGCTTTAGTATCTGAAGTATCGATGTTTTGCCTTAGCTAAAAAGGGTCACTTGCCAGCATCTAAATGTCAGGCACAAGCTACAGTTCTTTGTGCACGGAAATAAAAAACCTTCCCAGACAATTAAGTCTGGGAAGGTTTAAGTTGCTATCTAATTCGATTTACCAATTGCTGCGTGTGCGTGGTTGGTAGCACTCACGGCAATATACTGGCTTGTCGCCTGATGGTTGAAAAGGAACAGTAGTTTCTTTTCCACAGGTAGCGCAAATAGCTGGGAACATTTCACGTTGTTGACGACCATAACCGCCACCGCCGCCGCTGTTTCTGTTTTGAGCTTTTTTAGCTGCACGGCACTCTGGGCAACGACCAGGTTCGTTAGTGAATCCTTTTTCTGCATAAAACTCTTGTTCTGATGCAGTAAATTCGAAATCCCGTCCACAGTCTTTGCAATTTAGAATTTTGTCATTAAACATTATAAAAAAACCTCCAATTAAATATTACCCGCGCTACATGGTAAGTTCACCAACTTCTTCCCGGAGACTTAGGTAATAGAGAAGGTTTGCTTAAATCCACTAGTTTTAACGAGCTTATATCAGTATAACAAAATTTGAGCAGATGTCAAATAAAAAATTCCACAATCCCGATATTTATCCAAAAAATCAACTGTACATCGTCTCTAAAAGCCCTTTGACATCTTCATTTTCCAGATATTCATCGAAAGTCATTTGTCGATCGATAAGTCCTTTTGGTGTGATTTCGATAATACGGTTAGCAATCGTTTGAACAAACTGATGATCTTGTGATACGAACAGGATGTTTCCGTCCATATTCGTCAGTGAATTATTAAGAGCAGTGATGGATTCCATATCCAAGTGGTTGGTGGGCTCATCGAAAATAAGAATGTTCGCTCCGCTGAGCATCATTCGAGAGAGCATACATCGTACTTTTTCCCCTCCAGAAAGAACACTGGCCTTCTTTAAGGATTCATCTCCAGAGAAAAGCATTCTACCTAAGAAACCACGGACAAAGGATTCATCAGGATCTTTTGAGAATTGTCTTAGCCAGTCAACCAAAATCAAGTCTGTCTCAAAATAGGAGGAGTTATCAAGAGGAAGATAGGCTTGAGTCGTTGTGATTCCCCAGCTAAACTCACCACTATCCGGGGTAATTTCACCCATTAAAACTTTGAACAAGGTCGTTTTCGCATTGCCATTTGGGCCCACAAAAGCAATTTTATCCCCTTTGTTCACAAGAAACGAGATGTTGTCGAGGATCTTTTCACCTGCAACAGTGACGGTTAAGTCTTTTACAGTCAGGATATTGTTACCTGCTTCTCTGTCTGGAGTGAAAGCAATATAAGGATATTTGCGAGAGGATGGCTTGATATCATCGAGAGTTAATTTGTCAAGTTGCTTTTTACGGGAGGTCGCTTGTTTTGCTTTGGATGCATTAGAGCTAAAGCGCTGAATAAACCTCTGGAGTTCCTCGATTTTATCTTCTTTTTTCTTATTTGACTCTCTCATTAATCTTAAGGCTAATTGACTTGATTCATACCAGAAATCATAGTTTCCAACATACAGTTGGATTTTACCAAAATCAATATCAGCAATGTGGGTACAAACTTTGTTCAAAAAATGTCTGTCATGAGAGACTACAATAACGGTGTTCTCATAATTATAAAGGAAATTTTCAAGCCAGATAATTGACTGGAGGTCAAGGTGGTTGGTAGGCTCATCAAGTAACAGAATATTGGGGTTGCCGAATAGGGCTTGAGCCAGTAAAACACGAACTTTTTCATTTCCGCTGAGTTCTTTCATTTTACTGCTTTGAAGCTCTTTCCCGATCCCTAAACCCATTAATAACTCTGAGGCCTCTGACTCGGCTTGCCAACCATTAAGTTCAGCGAAATCGCCTTCCAAAATAGAAGCTTTAATCCCATCTTCTTCGGTAAAATCAGGTTTGGAATAGAGAGCATCTTTCTCTTCCATTATTTCGTACAATCTAGCATGGCCCATAATAACGGTTTTCAGCACTTCGAATTCCTCGAATTCAAAGTGATCTTGCTTTAAAACCCCAATTCGTTCCCCTGGTGTAAGAATAACTTCACCACTGGTAGAATCTATTTCTCCAGAAAGTATCTTTAAGAAAGTAGATTTTCCTGCGCCATTGGCTCCAATCAAGCCATAACAGTTTCCGGGAAGGAATTTTACATTAACATCTTCGAATAATGCTCGCTTACCAAATCTTAACGTTATTCCACTGGTACTAATCATTATTAATCGTTCCTTTTTATTAAATTTGCCGTTGCTTAAGAATATAGTATATCATTTTATCACAATAAGGTATAGGTTGAAGAATTTTAAAGGTAACGACGGAAAACAAAGGATTAGATAGGACCGGCCAAATAGTAAGCCCTCATACCTAAATGGCAGAGGGCTAAAATTAAAATCTCTCCTTAAAATATTAAAGTCCTATGGAGTTATTATTTGTCAGTGAACAAATATAGAGTTAGTTAAGTGAATTTCCTTCTGCTTCGTTTAATAAGTTCCTCAGAATTAAAACCCCTTGCATGGTTCTTGGAAATCCTGCACTGGGAGCCACTAAAAGGATGGCGTGTTCTATTTCCTCCTTAGTACATCCGCTTTTTATGGCCTTTAAAATGTGGGTTCTTAAAGCCCTTGGGTATTGGCACTCAGTAGACAGTGCTACTTTTATTAGCCAACATGTTTTCTCATCTAAGGGGCCGCCATCCATATGTATCAGATGACCATATTTCTCATAGGCATCGTAAATATCCCCATGGTGTTCGGTAAAGTACTTTAAGTTAAGTTCAGTGCTGTCAAGGTTATCAAAATAATCATCCATTTATGTTAAGCTCCTTTCAGGTATATTTACATTATCATCCAATTGGAGGGTTTTTATTCATTAGTATTATTGAACTAATCAAACAGCGACTTAGAATTAAGATACTTTAATAATTTTTGATATAATAGATTTACTTAACACGATAAATTAACGAAAAGGGGCGATTACGGTTGCAGAAAATGGAGATAGACTTAAAAAAAGAGGTTAGAGAGGTTCTTACTGAGGATCTTAAGAGACACTTCTGGAACGAGAGGGATGAAGAACTTAGTAATTTAGGCGCTGAACTCCTTCTTGATTTCATAATAAATAACATAGGCCCTTATATTTATAACCAGGGGATAGAAGATTCTTATGCTTATATGAGTGAACGAATCGAGGACTTGCTCAGTTTAGAGAAACGTCTAAGGTAATTAACAAACTTAAAGAAGTTCAGTATTTCTACGTTTTTACTGCAAACTGAATAGGAGAGGGATTAATTGATGAACTATGTCATTAGAGAGATGTCTTCTCAAGATTGGGGACAAGTAAGGGACATTTATACTGAAGGAATCGAAACTGGAAACGCTACCTTTGAGACCGAGGCTCCCAGTTGGGAGGCGTGGGATCGTGACCACGTTAAGTCATGTCGGTTGGTAGCAACCGACGGAGATCAAGTTACTGGGTGGGCTGTATTAAGTCCTGTCTCAAGTCGATGTGTTTATACGGGTGTAGGAGAAGTCAGTCTTTATATATCCCTTAATCACAGGGGACAAGGAATCGGGCCTCTGCTTCTGAAAGAAATAATCAGATGCTCAGAACTCGAGGGATTTTGGACTTTACAGTCCGGTATTTTTCCTGAAAATATGGCGAGTTTGGTTATGCATATCAAATGCGGTTTTAGAGAAGTGGGTCTCCGTAAGAAAATGGGAAAGCTGAATGGCGTTTGGCGTGATGTCGTATTGCTTGAGCGAAGGAGTGAGACAGTTGGGATCGATTAAAGTGAGTATGGCAGGTTATGCAGAAGCCATGGGGAGGAACGATAAATGAGTCAAGTAAGTTCATTTAAACCCATCGTGGATGAACGTTCGCGTATATTAATCCTAGGGTCAATGCCTGGGGTAGAATCGTTGAGATTACAAGAGTATTATGCCAATCCAAGGAACCAATTTTGGAAGTTAATCTATGCCCTCTTTGAATTGGAACCCAGCAAGAGCTTTGATGAACGGGTGTCATTTGTCAAGAGTAAGGGGATTGCCTTGTGGGATGTCATCGAAAATTGTTTACGAGAAGGTAGCCTGGATTCAGCTATCAAGGAAGAAAAAGTAAACAATTTCAGGGGTCTGTTTAAGGCCTATCCCAGTATAGAAACAGTTTTATTTAATGGAGGAAAGGCCTATGAGACCTACAAAAAATGGGTCGGATTTGAAGCCCTGACCAATATAACGTTTCTGAAGCTTACATCTTCCAGCCCGGCGAATACTAAAAAATATGAAGAAAAGCTTAGGGAGTGGGGGGGTATCAAGGATTTTTTAAAGAGTGGTAACTGATAATTGATAAAAAGAACGCAAGCAAAAATCCTGCTTGCGTTCTTTTTGACTAGTCATTTTGATCTTTAAGTGAATCATGTCCTTCGATCCAATCTACAAACTGCCGGGCAGTCCTGGCAGAACGTCCGTTATACCATAGTGCCCATTGCAAGGCCTCTCGTTGCAATCGTTCCTTGTTAATTTTTAAATTTCTGCTGGAAGCAATTCCTTCAACAATTTTAAGATAACGGTTTTGATCGGGTGAAGAGAATACAACATTTATGCCAAAGCGATCTGCGAGGGAAAGCTTCTCCTGCATACTATCCCCTGCATGAACTTCTTCGTTATGGTTGCCTGAGTGCAAGCCAGCCCTTTCACTAAAGTACTCCTTTACCAGATGTCTGCGATTGGAAGTGGCATAGATCAAGATGTTAGATGTTTTACTTTCAAGACCACCCTCCAGTACTGCCTTGAGAGACGTGTAGTTTTCTTCATTATCCCCAAAAACTAGATCATCAACGAAAATAATGAACTTTTGAGCTCTGTTCTTCAGATGTCTAATAATCAATGGGAAATCAGCCAGATAGGCTTTGGGAACCTCAACCATGCGCAAGCCCTGGGTATGATAATGGTTGAGTATCGCCTTGACAGTCGATGATTTCCCAGTACCCCTATCACCGTATAATAGTACATTGTTGGACGGAAAACCTTTCAGAAACTGTAATGTATTCTCGATTACTCTTGACCGTTCGTTCTGGTATTCTACCAGTTCATTTAATGTGATGGGATCAGGACTGTCTATCCCCTTAAGATAACCTTGCCCATCGGATTTTTCCCATACAAAGGCGATATAACGAGCAAATAGACCACAACCATAGTTTTTATAGAAATGGTTAAGCTCATCCAGACACTCATCCCAATGATTGGAGCGGCTAAACAGTTCTTTTATTTGTTGTATATGAGCAGGACTTTTAGAAGGCTGGCACTCTGATACCCAATCGGGAAGTCCCTCGATGAAGGTTTTATAGCTGTCATTAGCAAATATCTCAGTTATTTCTGCCTTAAGCATCCCTGGCGTAAGCTTTGAAACTTGCTGAAGCCCTTTTAAATCATTGGCAACTGCCTTTTCCAGAGAATTGTTATACTCACTGGTTTGTACAGCTTGCAGCTTAAAAGTAAATGGATTTTCATCGAAAACTATTTTGTCAATTATGTATTCTTGTAAAGATACCGTACCGCTTTTGGCCAATTCAAAATAAAAATTGTTATATAAATTCACAACGTCTCTAAATTCATTAGTTGCTTGGTTTAAGCAACTAATTAGTGACTTCAGCCTGCTTAAAACTTCATCATCCAGCAAGCCTCTATAAATAGAAAGAGAATCCAATGCCAGTAAAGAAGTCCCTAATTTATATTGCTCCATTCAATAATTCCCCCATCTGATTTTTCTTCTTTATAGAATTTGAAATTCTTAGTGTAAACTAAAATCTACATGTAGCAGTTTGTAAACAAACTTACTCCGCAAGTAGATCCTTATGACTAATTGAGGTAAAGGGGGTCAAAAGATGTAAACTGACGGATACATGTATAATAAAGATTTCTAATGATAAGTTAAAGGTAAAAAGGCCAGAAGTTTGAGGGTGCGAGGAATTCCTAAGAATTTAGGCATAACTTTGGTCGATGGCATATAAATTGCAAGATAATTCAGTAGATTCGGAATCACCTGATTTAGAGCCGTTCAAGGTGGACGTAGTGAATCTTAAAGCTAAATCCTTTTTGGTGAGCACGATAGAAAGGAGGATAAAACTAAATAATATCGTCTGGATTTATACATTTATACCTAAAACTAATGAATTCCTTAACTATATTACTACAAAATGTGACATATAACTAATTAAATAAGGGGGCAGTTCAATGAGCACACAAGAAATTAAAATTAGTTATACTGGCGCAGATCCGACAGCGTTTGGCGTTTTAGGCCTTTCAATGGTCTGCTTCGTAGCTTCATCTGCTAAACTAGGCTTTACTAATGGCAGTTCCACAGGGTTACTGGTAGTTTGGGCTGCTTTATTAGGTGGTATTGTGCAAATTATTGCGGCAAATATTGATTTTAAAAAGGGCAATATTTTCGGGGGCACAGTACTGGGGGCATATGGTTTCTTTTGGGTTGGGATGGCGTTTTCTTGGGCAACAATTAACGGAATGTTTGGAGCTGGCATGAAAGCAGCGGTTGATCCTAAAATGTTGGGAGTAGTTTTTGTCGGCTACCTGATCTTCTCACTTTTTATAACGGTAGCTTCTTTCGAAGTAAACGTCCCTTTTATATTGATGATGATTCTAATTGATGTCTTATTCTTTACTCTCGCTGCAGTGTCCTTTAACATGGGCCCTGTTGCTTTATTCGCAAAAGTAGCCGGTTGGAGTGAATTTGTTATTTCGCTTATTGGCTTTTATACTTCAGGAGCGATTTTTTTCAAGTTCTTCTATGGACGTGAGGTATTGCCGCTTGGGAAGCCATTTAATCTAATTAAAAAGGGAGCTTTAGTTCCAGTTCCTGCTGCAGCTATTACCAAAGGACAGAAGCGCAGTACCTGAGTAATAGCAGAACAGTTTCCAGTGGCAAACAAGAAGTATGTGCTTGTTGCTAAAATCTGAGGGCCTGTAACATCCTTTCTGAAGGTTTGTTACAGGCCCGTTTGATTAAGAATTTTTTAATCATTAAGGCGCAAATACCGCTTTCCAGGTACTTATCTTCTTTTAATGAAGAACTATGCTCCTGTAATCTCGATTTTTCGCCACATACTCATGCTAAAATAAATTAATGATCAAATTGAGGAGATCAATTGGGAGGAGGTGTTTAATTTACAAAATATAGCAATGGCGAAATTATTAGTGTATAATATTTAAGATAATCGATTAAAGTCTGTGTTGGAAACTAAAATGGACAAGTTAATTTAGGAGGAAAAATTGTTGAATGAACCCAAAATGCTGTATCAAAAACGGTCCAATTATTATGCTTCTCGAAAGGAAAATCTAAGTCGTAGAATTAACCAATTAAGCAATGTTAGGCTCATCACATTCCTTGCTGGTTGTGGACTGGCAAGCTTTTTTTATATGACTCACAATACTTCGTGGAGTCTTGGGACAGCGATTTTAACAGCAGTCTCTTTTGTTACCCTGGTTATTTGGCATCAGAACTTAAAAGCAAGAAAAAACTATATTCAGATACTGTACGAAAATTATGATCATTCATTGAAGCGTTTAACAGGAGAATGGAAGTCCTTCCTTGACAAGGGGGAAGATTTTAAAGACCCATCTCATCCATTTTCAGAGGATCTTGACCTCTTTGGAACCAATTCTCTTTATCAATGGATCAATACTGCAAAGACCTTTCGGGGGAGGGAAAAGCTGAAAGAGTGCTTATCCGTGGCTCCGCTAGAAGTCGAGACGATTCTTGAAAGGCAGGAGGCGATTAAGGAGCTTTCAGAAAATCTTAATTGGCGACAGAGGTTTTTAGCCGAGGCCAGGATGGCCAAGAATCAGATGAATTCTCCCAAGGCTATCATTGAATGGGCCCAAAATGTCGACTCTTCGTATCTTAGAATGGGAGTCTTGATTTCAGCCCGTGCATTACCGATTATGACAATCAGCTTTTTACTGCTATATTTTATAACTTCAAAAGTATCATTTTGGTATCCACTTACCGGTATTATTATTCAGTCGATTATCCTTTTTGTCGGAAAGCAGAGAGGTAAGGCCTTGAATGCGGTTTATTCTTATAAAGAAAATATTAGAGTTTATGAAAGGATGTTGGAGCGGTTTGAAAAACGATCTTTTAGATCTGACTGCCTGCAGGCTTTAAAGAAGGACTTATATGATCGTGACAACAAGCCGGCCTTTGAACAGATAAGAAAACTATCGGGTTTGGCTGACTTGATAGCTAACAGGAATAATGCAGTTTTTTTAATCATTAATATACTTACACTTTGGGATATCCAATGTATGATTGCTTTAGAATCCTGGAAAGAGAAATCCGGGCGATCTCTTGGACGTTGGGTAGAGACAATTGCTGAGTTGGAGGCATTAGCAAGTCTGGCCATTATAAGTTTTGACCACCCTGAATGGGGATTTCCGAAGATTGCATCCGAGGATTTGGGCATTACCGCAGTAAGAATAGGGCACCCGCTTTTAAGTGGTTCGATCTGTAATGACATATCTATTCAAAAACGTTCTGGAATTTTATTAATAACGGGTTCCAACATGTCTGGAAAAAGCACTTTACTTCGCACTGTAGGAATCAATCTCGTCTTGGCTTATGCTGGAGCGCCTGTATGTGCTCAGTCCTTTAGCTGTTCTGTGTTACAACTTTATACCTGTATGCGGGTGAGTGATAACTTAGGAGAAAATATTTCTTCCTTCTACGCGGAATTGTTAAGAATCAAACAGATCGTCAGTGCATCGAAGACATATTCGAACATCTTTTTTCTCTTAGATGAGATATTTAAAGGAACGAACTCGCAAGATCGACATGCTGGTGCTAAGGTTTTGATTCAGCAACTGAGTAAGGCGGGAGCAATGGGCATGGTTTCAACTCATGACTTAGAACTGGGAGACATGGAAAGAGAAAGTGATCGAAGAATTCGCAACTATCATTTTCGTGAGTATTATAAAAATGATGAGATTCATTTTGACTATAAACTTCGCCCAGGGATTTCAACCACTCGCAACGCCATGTATCTAATTAAAATGGCGGGTATTGATGTGGATGGATTAGCTTAGGTTGTCAAGGTATCTCGAAATGAGAGGGAGAGTACAGTGATTCTAGTAAGTGCTTGTTTGCTGGGGCTGAATACAAAGTATAATGGTGAGTCTAATGCTCATTCATTAATCCTGAGATATTGCTCTTTGGGAAGATTTATTCCGGTTTGCCCTGAACAACTGGGGGGATTGCCAACTCCACGGGAACCGGTGGAGATCGTTAATGGGAGTGGTCAGGAAGTCCTTAGCGGGCGGAGTCTTGCACAGGGAGAGCATGGGGAAGCAGTAACTGGTCAGTTCATAAAAGGGGCAAATGAAGTTCTGAAAATCTCAGAGCTGCTAGATGTTACAGCGGCGATACTTAAGGAACGAAGCCCTTCTTGTGGAGTGAATTATATCTATGATGGAAGCTTTACACATAAAATAATTCCAGGGCAGGGAGTGACTGCGGCGCTGTTGAGAGAACATAAAATCCCAATTTATTCGGAGGAAGATTTGACTGACGAACTCCTAAAGGAGCTCTTGAGCGATTAATACGGTCATAGATTTGTTAGGTTTTGTTTTGGGAAGGAATGATTGTTACTGCTTGGTAATGGCGACACGCCAGACGTCCGGTCCCTCTTCCAGGTAGTCCCAGGTAAAGAGTCCGGCATATTCGGAAGAAAACAAATAATAGAGCGGTTTTGGGTCATGATCGTTAATGAGTTCCATTTTTTCACCCTGTTTTAGATTGTTCCATGTGCTGAAAATATTTGCTTGCTTATCTTTTGGAGCGAATTTCCTAACATCAATTTGGGATGTAAAGTTTGTCATTTTGATTTCCCCCTTGTCCGACTTTTTTTCCAATCTCTTAGCTAGTTTGTCACAGTTTTCTAGTTATTATTTCATAAAGAATATAAAAGCAACAGAGACTTTCTGATAATTGGGAAGTACTCTGTTGCTTCCCTTTTTAAGGAAGTTCTTTTACAGGAATAACAACAAATGATTGATTAAAAAGTCGTATACATGACATTAAATATGTCACTCAAATTTCATTCGTTTTGCTTGAAGTAGTATATTATAGAGATAATAGAAAATTTTAACGTTTAATTTAAAAGCAATAAATGTTTTTAAAGAGAGGTGCTTTATTGGTTTTAAACGTTTTGAAAATGAATGAAATGCAGGCCTCGAAGAGATATGTTTCTCTTCGAGGTTAATTTTGTACAATCTTGAACAGCTGTATAGCTTTAATCCAGCATTTTAATTAGCTGGTTTTTTATTGTAACAAAATTAAAGAAAAAAGTAATAATTTGTAAGAAATTAGGAGTTAGGGGAGATTTTTAATGTCTAAGGGGACCAAACGTTCCATGTCAATTAAAACCCGAATTACTCTCATCGCGGGTATCGTGATTGTTGTCGTGGTGGCGGCCTTATCCGGTGCAAGTTTGTGGAATGCTGAGAAACTGCTCAAAACAAGTGAACTCCAAACGCAAAAACTCGTAGAACAAGGAATCCAGGATGAATTCGTTAATCGTATGGATCGGGCAAAGTCCTCTGTGCTCTCGATGACTATGAATCCTGATGTGGCGAAGGCTTTAGCAGAGCAAGACCGAGCTACCGTTGCACGTCTTGTTCAGCCCGTTTTTGACGAGATTAAGAAAGAAGGCTTTAGCCAACTCCAATTTCATCTCGCACCTGCCACTTCATTTTACAGAGCTCATTCGCCGAAAAAATTTGGAGATGACCTGACAAAGATTCGGCCTACAGTAGTGGCGGCTAATACAGAACATAAGATTGTGGAAGGACTGGAAGAAGGGGTCGAAGGATATGGATTCCGAGTTGTTGTTCCGGTCAAGTATCAAGATCAGTGGGTTGGTACAGTAGAATACGGAATGGACTTCGGTGAAGACTTTTTACTAGCGTTACAGAAGAAGAACCCAGGAGATTATTTTATTTATCTTCTTGATCCGTCTGCTTCCATGGTCAAAAATGTGAAAGAGAATGGCGGGTTGCTAGCGGGTACTGGTCAAGATGACTTTACAATGTCGGAAAGTACTGTGAAGACACTAGCTGATGGACAAGCTCAATTTACTGTGAGTGGAGATGGTCGGTTTAATGTCTCACTCATTCCCTTCAAAGACTACCGTGGTGACGTGAAAGGATATATTAAGACCGCAGTTTCGCGGGATGGGGTGGTACAAGAATTAAATGCCCTAAATCGTTGGGTCTTGCTGGTTGGATTAGCGGTGCTTGTATTAGGAGTAGTGGCAGGATATTTTGTCTCTTTAACTCTTACCCGGCCGATAATTCGGTTAACGGAAGATGCAGAGGCCCTTGCGACCGGTAATTTAAAAATTAACATTAAAACAAATTGGTATGGAGAGTTGGAAACCTTAGCCCTGGCTATGAAAAAGATGCTGGAGAATACCAAGGAAATATGTTCTTCAATTAACCAAGTGGTGGAACGGGTGGAGAGTTCGACAAAGGAAATTTCATTAGCCGTCGATCAAACTTCCCATGGAACAAACCAAGTGGCCGAGAGTGTAAGCCAGGTTGCCAGTGGTGCTCAAACTATTACTCATCGTACGAGTGAGATGAGTGCACAAAGCGAAGGCATCAATCAAAGCATTCAAACTTTGGCACAACATATGGAGCGTATCGCTGGAAGCACTTCTGACGTAAGTGGACGGACAGTCAGTGGAGAATCAATAATGAAAAATCTAGCGGAGAAGATGCGAACCTTTACAGAAAAAGTGGAAGAAATTCAGACCGGAAGTCAACTTCTTAAGGAACAAACCGGACAAATTCGAGGGATTACTCAGATCATTACTGGGATTTCTGATCAGACGAATCTCCTTGCCCTTAATGCTGCCATTGAGGCGGCTCGTGCAGGGGAAGCCGGACGAGGATTTGCTGTCGTGGCCGAAGAAGTTCGCAAGTTAGCTGAAGGATCAAGGGAAAGTGCTTCGCAGATTGCGGGGCTGATTGATCAAGTGACTTTAAATGTAGAAAACTCAGCCCAAGCTTCGGAAGAAGCGGTCCATTTGATCAAAGAACAATCAGACATCGGAAACCTGGCATTGGAACAATTTTCTGAAATATCCCAAGGGACGCAAGCTGTAGCTCATATGTTAGGGGTCATGGAGGAAGAGGTTCAGCAAGTTGTCCAGATGGGGCAGGCAATAACACGGTCAGTCTCTGATATTTTGGGTATGTGCCAAGAAGATGCGGCCGCTGCAGAGGAAATTGCCGCTTCAACGGAAGAAATGAGTGCAACGATCTGTACGATTGGTGACAGTATTAGTGAGCTAATGGGGTTGATGGGGGAAATGAAGACCCAAAGTAAGCGTTTTGTAATTTGAAGTTAAGAATTTATTCAGGTATAATTATAAATTAGGAAATTCTTACATTCTTAACAGGATGGATTCAGGAGGGAATCTATGCAATCGACACTGGTTAAGGAAATTTACAGAGAGACGAATCGATTTCTCAATCAAAAAGTAGAACTGTCTGGATGGGTTCGCACAGTTCGTACTTCCAAGGCGTTTGGTTTTATAGAGATAAATGATGGGAGTTTTTTCGAAAATATTCAAGTAGTTTTTGAAGAAAGTCTTACCAACTTCGCGGAGATTGGCAAGCTCACCATTAGCTCTGCAATTCGTATTCAAGGAGAACTTGTCCCTTCACCGGGAGCCAAACAACCGTTTGAATTAAAGGCGGAGAACATTGAGGTACTTTCGCTGGCTTCTGCTGATTATCCCCTGCAAAAAAAGCGGCATACCTTTGAGTATTTACGAACGATTGCGCATTTGCGCCCCAGAACTAATACTTTTGCGGCTGTCTTTCGTGTACGGTCATTGATTGCCTATGCGGTTCACAAGTTCTTCCAAGAAAAGGGGTATGTCTATGTTCATACTCCGATCATCACAGGAAGTGATGCTGAAGGCGCTGGAGAGATGTTTAAGGTAACTGCCCTGGATTTGGCTAATCCTCCCAAGGATGCCGAGGGAAACGTTGATTTTTCCAAAGACTTCTTTGGACGGGTTACGAGCCTGACTGTGAGTGGCCAGCTTAATGTAGAGACCTATTGCATGGCATTCCGAAACGTTTATACCTTTGGCCCCACCTTTCGAGCAGAAAATTCAAATACGGCGAGACATGCTGCGGAGTTTTGGATGATCGAACCAGAGATCGCCTTTGCAGACTTGGCAGATAACATGAATTTAGCTGAAGAAATGATGAAGTTTTTGATCCAATATGCCTTGGACAATGCTCCAGAGGAAATGGCTTTCTTTAATAACTTTGTTGATAAGACCTTGTTTGACCGTTTAGAAAATATCCTGAACTCGGAATTTGCTCATGTTACCTATACTGAAGCCGTGGAACTGCTGGAAAAGGAAAATGCCAAGTTCGAGTATCCTGTTCGATGGGGGATGGACCTTCAGACTGAGCATGAGCGTTATCTCACAGAAAAGATCTTCCAAAAACCTGTCTTTGTGTCGGATTATCCTAAGGGAATTAAAGCGTTCTATATGCGTTTGAATGACGATAATAAGACGGTAGCAGCTATGGATCTGCTCGTTCCCGGAGTCGGTGAAATCATTGGGGGAAGCCAACGGGAGGAACGAATCGAGGTTTTAGAAGGTCGTATGCAAGAAGCCGGTTTAAAGGCAGAGGATTATTGGTGGTACCTTGATCTTAGACGGTACGGCGGAGTAAAACATGCCGGGTATGGTCTGGGATTTGAACGGGTTATTATGTATTTGACGGGAATATCCAATATCCGAGACGTAATCTCTTTTCCAAGGACAGCCAATTCCAGCGAGTTTTAATCTAAGCTTTAATTACTGACCTGACTTAAGAGCGAATTTATGTCTTGGCAGGTGAATTTTCTTGACAGATGTACCAGTTCGGTACTTCTGTTTTTTTTATTCAATGACTCCTTCGTGTTGACACCCAAATAAGGGCATGCTAGAATTAGCAAAAGTTTGAAATGTATAGACAATTATAGTTAGGAATAGGTGTTTTTGGTGATTCAAACAGATATGATTGATAAGAGCTCCGTGATTCCGATATATTACCAGCTATTTAAACTGCTCGAAGAGCAAATACGCAGGGGTGATCTCAAACCGGGTGAGGCGATACCAACCGAGCATGAAATTTCGTCACACTTTGAAATTAGCCGAATGACGGTTCGGAGGGCTATTGCAGAGTTGGTGTCGGCAGGTATGGTTTATGCACAGCAAGGCAGAGGCACCTTCGTAGCTACGCCTAAATTAGATAATATCGTCTTTGAGCTCAATGATTTTAATCAGGAGATTAAACAGAGAGGGTTAAACTATAAAACCACTCTCTTAGAGGCTAAAATTATTCGGGCAGATAAGGAACTTCGGGATAAGTTCGAACTAGGAGAGGATTACAAGCGATTCTTATATTTCCGAACAGTACTTTCAGCTGAAGATGAACGACTTTCTTATGAAGTGAAATACACAATATACAGTAAGAGTAAACCAATCCTGGAAACGGAACTCAAAGATCCGAGTTTGCCGGGCCTGATTGCCACGCATACAGAATATGTACCAATGAGCGCAAAAAAAGTCCTTCAAGTTGCGGCATGTACTGAAGAAGAAGCGTCAATTCTCGGGATAGCATCCAATTCCCCGGTATTTCTGATTGAGCAGACAGTCTATGATCAGGATCTTAAGCCTGTGGGATGGAGTAAAGCTGTTTACCGGGGAGACCGATATAAACTGACTAGCTATGATGGATGGTATAAAAAAGATTAAGCTAATTGGAGGTTCTTAATTTGAAAGACGAACTACAAATAGCTATGGCGGACCTTGATGAAGAGAGGACCCTAATGCTGGTTGAGGAGAGGGTCAAAGCAGGGTATTCTTCTGTGGAAATTATTGAGAGTTGTCGTCGGGGAGTCGAGGTAGTCGGGGAAAAATATAGCGATAGTCATTATTATCTTTCGGATTTAATTATGTCAGAAGAAATACTTAAAGGGGTTATGCGGATCTTAGAGCCCTATATCCCTACAAATGGCTCTGTAAAGGGCCTGTCGATCGTAATGGGAACTATTGAAGGGGACATTCATGATCTGGGTAAAAATATTATTATCTACCTGTTGCGGTCATCAGGGTATCAAGTGCATGACTTAGGAGTGGATGTAACACCTGAGAGATTCATACAAGCAGTCAATGAAACGAAAGCATCAATTTTGGGGATAAGTGTTTTGCTTTCTTTTTGTATTGGTTCTATTAAGAAGGTCGTTGATCTATTAGAGGATGCCGGTTTGAGAGATAAGGTAAAAGTGGTGGTAGGTGGGTATCCGGTTAATCAAGAGGTGAAAGAATTTACAGGTGCAGATTTTTATGCAAATGACGTCACTGAAGCAATGAGAATTTATCGAGAAATCTTAGAGATAAAAGAGGATTCAGTTTAAATGCATCTAAGACTGATCCAAATATTTGAAAAAATCCATATTGACTGCACAGAGGAGTCGTGGTAATATTTAGACAATTAATTGTCTATACATTTACACAACTCTTTTATTTTTTTAGTGCAAAATTTGTATATACATCTGTACGAATTGAAAACTTTTAAGACATACTTATTTATAATCTGATTACTAAGTTAAAGGAGTTGATAGCTTTAACATTATAAGATTATTAAGACCATAAGAAATTAGGCTCGGGGAGGGTTCTAAGATGTTGATTATTGGTGAAAAGTTAAATAGCTCGATCTCTAGTGTTCGACAGCTAATAAATGATAAAGATTGTGCTGCTATTCAGGACCTGGCCCTAAGACAAGCGGCTGCAGGAGCTGATTACTTAGATTTAAATACTGCACAAGGGGATGAAGCAGTCAATATGGAGTGGCTTGTGCGAACGGTTCAAGAAGTGACAGATACTCCTCTATGTATTGACAGCACTTCTGCTGCAGTAATTAAAAAAGGCTTGGAAACCGTTAAAGGAGACAAGAGCAAGGTTTTAGTCAACTCTATTTCAATGGAAAAAAATCGCCTTGATGAAGTACTGCCTTTAGTCCTCGAATATAAGTGTCCTGTCGTCGGTTTAACCTTAGATGATAACGGGATACCGAAAACTGCTGAAGAGAGAATGATACTTTCAGAACGTCTGGTTGAAATATTAGCTAAGAATAATTACTATCTAGAAAATCTTTACATCGATCCACTCGTACTTCCACAGGCAGTAAGCCACAATAATGCAATGATGTTTTTCCAGTGCCTTACAGATATTAAGCGGTTATTAAGGGTTAAGACGGTTTCTGGGTTAAGTAACATCTCTTTCAATACGCCGAAAAGGAAGGTGGTCAATCGACATTTCTTAACCCTTTGCATGGCTTTTGACATGGATGCGGCCATCCTCGATCCTTTGGACAAGAAAATTATGACCTCAGTCATTACTAACGATTTCCTTTTAGGTAAGGATCGTTTTGGTAAGAAATTCTTAAAAGCCTTTCGTGCTGAATTGTTAGAAGACTAAGGAAGGTTCTATTGGCTATAGTCGGTTAGGTTAAAATTGAATTTGAGAACGCAGGAAGGGGAAATCAGTATGAACGAAAAGGAAATGCTATATCAAAAGAGATTAGAGCGCTACATGACGGCCATGGATTGTGGAAAACCAGATATGGTTCCCGTAGCTTTTGGGGTTGGAGAATGGATTACTAAGTACACAGGGACCACACTCCAAGAGATTTATTATGATCTCGATAAGAGTAATAACGTTGTGAGTGAGATGTTGCCGGGCTTGGATTTCGATATTTTCAAGGGTGGTCCAGCATTATGGTGGCCTCCGATGTTTGATGCAATGGGTTCTAAGTTATATAAATTTCCAGGCATGGGGGTGGACGAAAACTCAACCTTCCAATTCAATGAGCAAGAGTACATGAAAGCAGACGATTACGACGAGTTTATTGCCAGTCCTACGGAATGGCTTGTAAATCACTATTTGCCGAATATTAGCACGGAATTAGAGAATCCTGGTTCCTATAGATCCACTGTGGCCTTAATCAAAGGGGCAGCCGCTTTTGCCATGCAAGGAGGAATTATGGCTGCTGCCTGGGGTAAATGGACCATGGAAAACGGAATTGTCGGACAAGGAACCGGGTTTACCAAAGCGCCTTTTGACACTTTGGGTGATGCCTTACGAGGAATGAAAGGGGTTCTTTTAGACCTTCGTCGCCGGCCGGAGAAAGTTTTAGCTGCCTGCGATGCAATCACTCCCCATAATGTTAATTGCGGTCTGGCAGGAGCTGGAGCAGACACTCGTTTCCCTTGTTTCGTGCCGCTTCATCGCGGAGCCTATCCGTTCCTCAATCCTAAACAATGGGATACCTTCTACTGGCCATCCTTAAAGGCTACAATCGAGGGAATGTGGGCTAAGGGGAAGAGAATGTTGTTCTACGCTGAAGGGGACTGGACTCCCTATCTTGAGAAGATTGCGGAATTGCCGGATAAAAGTATTATTTTTCAGATTGACACTACGGATGCAAAAAAAGCTAAGAAAATCTTGGGTGGGAGATTCTGCCTGCAAGGCGGAGTGCCTACGACTCTGTTAACCTATGGTACTCCGGAAAAAGTAAAAGAACATATTAAGAGAACCTTCGATGAATTAGCCTGTGATGGAGGATTTATCTTAGATACAGGTGGAGTCGTCATGGGGGATGCTAAGAAAGAAAATGCGATTGCTATGATCGAAGCAGCTAGAAAATACGGTATTTATTAATAGGATAGGAGGGGTATCAATGTCTGAAAAAGAAAAAGCATTAAATCCTGATCCTGGAGTGTGTGTTCCATGGGAAGTTAAAAAGGCGGAGATTGGTGAGTTCCCTGGCAATGAGGCAATTACAAAAAAAGAATGGGAAAAGCTCGATGACTTTGCCTATAATTTTATTTGGTTTTGGGCACAACGCTAAGACGGAATATATGAAAACTTCGAAATCAGAGATATAAAGTCAAATCGCTAAGAGATTTTAATGTCAGAAATATCGATCAAAAGGAGTGGGGATATATGCTAACAGATGCTTTATCGATTGCGATTGCTGAATTAGAAGAGGAGCAGGTAGCAGGGTTGGTTAAGGAACGTTTAGATAGTGGAGTTTCGCCTTTGGAAATTGTTAATTCGCTCCAGCAAGGTATGGCTGAGGCTGGCAGTCGGTTTGAAACTGGTGAGTATTTCTTAGGTGAACTGATTATGTGCGGTGAAATTATGCAGGATTCTATGGTTATTTTGGAGCCGCTCCTAATTGGAAGCAATGCAGAGTATAAAGGGAGTATTGTCATGGGGACGGTCAAAGGAGATATCCATGATTTAGGCAAGAACATTGTCGTGATGCTCCTCAAAGGGTCTGGATATAATGTTATAGACTTGGGAGTGGATGTCTCGAAGGAAAAGTTTATTGAGGCTATTAAGGAGTCAAATGCCCCGCTAGTTGGGATGAGTGTTCTATTAACGGGCTGTCAGGAATCCATGAAAGAAACGATTGAGGCCATTCGTGCTGCAGGATTAAACACCAAGGTTCTGATTGGTGGTAACTATATTGATGATATTGTTAAAGACTATGTAGGTGCAGATTACAGTGCTCAAGCAGCTACGGATGGAATTAAAGTTGCTGATGAAATCTTTAGTGTATAAATCTGTTGTTGCGCAAGCGGCAAAAGGGAGAGCAACAGAGATCTAATCAATGGTGAATAGAGGCCTTTTAGGCCTCTACTCATCTTTTAGCAATAATATTTGCAGTAAAGGATAAAGGAGGATTCTCATGAATGATAGTCTAAAACCATCCCCTTCACCTTATCGTTGGGTTATTTTAATCGTAATGTGGTTTGCCATGTTTATTGGGAGTCTTACTCAATTTCAAGTTGCTGCTCTGGCTTTTTGGATTATCCCCGAATTGCAGTTGACGTCATCACAGTTTGCGTTGATTATGTCTGCCCCCATGTTGCCTGCCGTGCTCCTCAGCCTTGCGGCTGGTTCGCTTGCAGACCGGTTTGGAGTAAAAAAAGTGGTCACAGTGGGATTTGCTTTTTCTGTCGCAGGAGTATATTTTCGTTATCTCGCCACAGACTTTACGACATTGTTTAGTTTGATGGTTTTCTCAGGACTCAGTTCAGCCCTACTTAATGCTAATGCAGCTAAGTTGTTAGGTTCGTGGTTTCCGATGAAAAAAATGGGAACAGCAATGGGCCTTTACTTTTCTTCATACTCCGCAGGCATAACGGTTGCCTTAGCAACGTCTGCAATGTTCCCATCTACTAAAAGTGCCTACGTAACAGCAGGGGTGTTGATGCTTTTTGTCTGGATTGCTTGGATGGTATTGATTAAAGTTAAGCCTGTCGGTGCACCAGAAATGCCTGTTATGCCTGTGATCAAGTATATAGGGGTTGTTATAAAGAGCAGAAATGTTTGGCTCGTCGGCTTTGGTTTGATGTTTTTCATGGGCGCCAATATGGCTTTTAACGGATTTTTCCCTAATGCTTTAAACGCTGTACGCGGCGTAGACCCAGTAACAGCTGGATTGTTGGCTTCTATTGTGACTCTTGGGACTATGTTGGGCTCAATTGCAGGCCCAGCTATGTCTGACCATGTCGGTATGATTAAGCCGTTTTTGGCCCCTGTAAGTATTTTGGGAGCATTCGCAATGTATGCTGCCTGGATTGTACCGATTGGGGCGGCAATGTGGGTAACTCTCTTTGTTCTGGGGATCTTAATGGGAATCAGTATGCCGCTCCTTATGACGTTTCCTATGCTGCTTTCCGAAATAGGGCCTGTTTATGCGGGGACTGCTGGCGGAATGATTGCTACACTTCAGCTTCTCGGTGCTTTCGTGATCCCAGCCTTTGTTATCACTCCATTAGCAGGCACAAACTTTAGTATGCTTTTCGGTTTAAGCAGTTTATGTTTTGCCTTGTTAGGAGTGGTGTCCCTTTTTCTTCCTGAACTTGGCACTAAATTACGTGTTAAGATTAAAAATGTCTCTGCATGATTCGTTTCATTTTCCATATATCCCTAAATTAGGAGGTACCCGATTTGGGTGCCTCCTAGTCTAGCTTTCATTTGAGTGCCTCAAGGTGTAAACTAAAATATATTAAAAATGTCACTAGAATGGAGTCAAGAGAACAATGAAGACTAACATCGTTGAAGTTAATCAGAAAAGCCAGAAATACTTAGGAGAAAAAGGCCTGATTATCTTAATCGCCTTCTTAAGTGCATTTATTCCTTTGTCAACCGATCTCTACCTTCCAGCCTTGCCAAGAATGGCCGAAAATTTTAATGCCGCTCCAAGTTTAATTAATCTTACCCTAATATTGTTCTTTATCTTTTATGCTGCAGGCTCCCTTTTTTGGGGACCTCTCAGCGATAAATACGGACGTAAACGTATCTTGTTAATTGGGCTAGCTATTTACACGTTATCTAGTGCTTTGTGCGCTATTTCCGGAAACGTGTATCAACTAATTTGGTTTCGAATTATACAGGCAATTGCCAGTGGAGCGGCAACAGCAGTTGCACAAGCAATGGTAAAGGATTGCTACTCCGGACGAAAACGTGTATCTGTTTTGGCTATAGTTACGTCAATGACCATGGTTGCCCCAATTGTAGCCCCGGTAGTTGGGGCATTGATCTTAAGGTTTACTTCATGGCGCGGGGTATTTATGGTCTTGGCAGTTATGGGCCTTTTAGTTACGCTTGCAGTGATTGCTCTGGAAGAAACCATTGACCAGCGGTCTAATGGAAGTATCCTGCAATCCTTAGGGAGTTTAGGAGTTGTCGCTAAAAACCCAGGATTTATGTCCCTTTTACTTACGTTTTCCCTGATGGCAATTCCTATGATGTCGTTCATTTCATCTTCATCCTATATTTATGTAAACCAATTTGGCTTAAGTGAACAGGTTTACAGTTATTTTTTTGCAGCTAATGCTTTTTTCATGGTGATTGGTCCCTTGCTTTATATGAAGATATCCAGGCTAGTTAAGCCTGTTTGGCTGATCACGGCAAGCTTTGTTATTGCTTGCATAAGCGGTGCATTTATAAGCACGATTGGGATTCATGGCCCCTGGTTATTTACCTTGGCATTAATTCCTGCAACCCTGGCGGGGAGCATCACCCGCCCTCCAAGTGCTAATCTAATGATGGAGCAGCAAAGGGGGGATACTGGAGCAGTTGTATCTCTTATGACTTTTGCCTTTACAGTATTTGGAAGCATTGGTATGATCATTATTTCATTGGATTGGGAAAATAGAGTTCTAGTAATGGGGCTTATGTATATAGTTTTTGCCGTCGCAAGTCTGACGGTCTGGAATCGGATTTCTAAAAAGTCGTTTGTTCAGCATGTTTTAAATAAAGCAGGTTAAGTTTAAACTCAAAAACCAAAGCCTTATGGGTAATATATCGGCTGAATTTTAAAATGATAATGGAACGGTTACTGTAACAGTGCTTTGATTTAACGAAGGAGTGCTAGAGATGATTAATATCACTTTTTTACCCTCGAGAAAAGTTGTTCAGACTCCAGTCGGATCTACTATTCTGCAGGCCGCAAGCGTCGCTGGAGTGCAAGTGGAAAGCACTTGCGGCGGTAAAGGGATTTGTGGTAAATGCAAAGTTCAAATTCTGTCAAAGAACTCTTCTCTAACAGCTCAAGTTTCGTTGATTGAAAAAAAGTTTCTAAGTGCTTCCAAATTATCAGCTGGAGAAGTTTTAGCCTGTCAACGGGTCTTAACTGAGGATATGGTTGTTAAAGTTCAAGAACAAAAGGAGGTCCATAAGCGGAAGACAGATCTTGTTGGGTTAGGGCACGCTGCTATAGCACCAAGTGTAGGAAAGTATCCAATAAAATTGACTAAGCCAAGTGCGGAGGATCAGACTCCAGACTGGGATCGGCTCTTGGCCTCTTTGCCGGTTTCAGGGGTTGACTTCAACCTTTCATTGGCGGCTTCTTTACCAAGGGTATTTCGAGAGGGAGATTTCTTGGTGACGGCAGTGCTAGATGGAGATAAACTTTTAGGAGTGGAACCAGGCGATACGTCTGGGCGTTGTTTTGGAGCGGCGATTGATATCGGGACAACAACGATTGTCGTTTATCTAATGGATCTGAACAGTGGTACAGTTATAAACAGCGGCGCTGTGACAAATCCCCAACAGGCCTTCGGTGCTGATGTCATTTCTCGGATTACTCACGCAGCGAAGGGTCCAGACCAATTGAGAGAGTTACAAGAAAAGGTGATCGAGGGACTCAATACAATTATTGCGCGATTATGCCAAGAAAGCGGAATAAGCAGGGTGGAAATTTACCAGGTTGTAGCTGTGGGCAACACAACATTGGCCCACCTGTTTCTCGGAATTGATCCAACCTATTTGGCCCCAGCGCCGTTTATACCTGTCTTTAGTAGATCAGTTGAAGTACAAGCGAAGGAGTTGGGACTAAAAATTTTAGATACTGGGACCGTTATATTGCTTCCTAATGTGGCTGGTTATGTTGGATCAGATACGGTAGGAGTTATGTTAGCGGCGGAGGCAGATCGTTTACCCGGGGTCAGCCTAATCGTAGATATAGGCACGAACGGAGAAATTGTTCTGTGTGGGAAGGATAGAATCTTAACCTGCTCAACTGCTGCGGGACCTGCTTTCGAAGGGGCGGAGATTAAATATGGTATGCGTGCGGCAGAGGGTGCTATCGAAGGTGTGCGAATTACTGAGGATGTTGAATTAGATGTCATCGCTGGGGGTAAGCCAAGAGGAATATGTGGCTCCGGCCTGATTGATGCTATCGCCGAAATGCATAAAGTCGGGGTTATTACCCCTACAGGTCGATATGCCAGTGGACCTGTACTTGAAAAGCTTCCCTCCTCGGTGCGCGACCGGTTGCGCAAAACCGCACGGGCAAGCGAGTTTGTGCTGGTATGGGGGGATGATTCTGCCACAGGAGAGGATATCATACTTTCCCAAAAGGATATCCGAGAAATGCAGCTTGCAAAAGGAGCCATTATGGCTGGGATTATGATTCTATGCCGGGAAATGGGAATTGCTCCACAGGAAATCGACAGAGTCCTGCTTGCCGGAGCGTTTGGCAATTATATTAGGAAGGAAAGTGCTGTAAGAATTGGATTGTTGCCGTCCTTGCCATTGGAACAGATTGTGACGATTGGGAATGCTGCTGGTGATGGGGCAAAAATGGCCTTGATATCGACGGAAGAGAGAACTCGAGCGGATTTGCTTTCTAGGCGGGCTGAGCATGTGGAACTTTCTAATAAGAAGGAATTTCAGCAAGAATTACTGAAAGGACTGGATTTTAAGGCAATGGTTTAAGCTAATTATAGCCGGATCTATTTATGGCCGTTTGCAATCCCTTTGCAAACGGGCAATTCTGTAGCTCAGATGTCTCAGGAAGAATCCGGGCTCGCCCTATTCTTAAGTAAGCTCTTGTTAAGTGAGGGAAATAATAATAAGGTTAATAGAGACAAGTCTCCATTAACCTTATTTATGTTGCTATATTTTATTTTCGAGAGAGGCTAGTGTCATTTGCCCTTCCACTCCACCATCCTTCGGCATTTTATTTGTTTTTACACCCGTTTTCTTGCATATTTTTCCTTAAAAATGAAAATCCAGAAGTTCCTATACTCTGTAGAGGAGGTAATATTTTAAAATTATGGTCAAATGGCTTATAATATAAGTTCCCCTATCGCGTCCATTACCTTTTGGTATAGCAAATAATTATTGTGATATCTTAAAGAAGACATGACTGATAGCAAATCAAGCTACAGCAGGACGTACAGTATGTTATAATAAGCACAAGAAGTGAGGTGAAGTGGTCTTGTACCGGTTAGACGATTTAAATCCTATGCAGCGGGAAGCTGCAGAGCATAAAGAAGGGCCGCTTCTAATTTTGGCGGGAGCAGGGTCGGGGAAGACTCGAGTGCTAACCTACAGAATTGCCCATTTGATTGCTCAGGGAGTAGAACCCAGCAAAATATTAGCAATTACGTTTACCAATAAAGCGGCGAAAGAGATGCGGGAACGAGTGACCACTTTGCTGGGCAGTGAGGGATATGGACTTTGGGTTACGACATTTCACTCAGCATGTGTCCGCATTTTGAGACGTGAAATTGATAATCTGCCAGGATATACTAAAAACTTTGTTATTTACGATACGGGAGATCAACAGTCAGTTATCAAAGCCTGTTTAAAAGAACAAAATTATGACGAAAAGAAATTCCCAGTGCGCAGTGTTGCGGCGGTTATTAGTGATGCCAAGAACAAACTGCAAGATCCTGAAGAGTTTTCCTATAAGGCTGCCAGTTATTTTGAACAAAAAGTTGTAGATATTTACCGTTCTTATCAGAAACGACTGAAGAGTAATAATGCTCTTGATTTTGATGATATTATCATGCTCACGGTTCAGCTCTTTCAGCAAAGAGACCATGTCTATCGGTACTATCAGGATAAATTCCGCTATATTATGGTGGATGAGTACCAAGATACGAACCATGCTCAGTATATGCTGATTAAACTTTTGGCGAGTAAATATCGCAATCTCTGTGTGGTGGGAGATGATGATCAATCCGTCTATGGATGGCGCGGGGCGGATATCCAAAATATCCTTGATTTTGAGAGGGATTATCCGGAAGCTAAAGTCATTAAACTGGAACAAAATTATCGTTCGACTCAGAAGATTCTTAATGCCGCTAATGCAGTGGTTAGTAATAATGAATCACGTAAAGAAAAGTCACTCTGGACTGAAAATTCGGAGGGACAGTCTGTGGTGTGTTATGTTGGGGCTGATGAGCGAGATGAGGCCAGCTATGTTGTTAATCGTATCCAACGGTTACATGAGCTGGAAGGGCGCCCCTTTAATGATTTCGCTATTCTTTACCGGACGAATGCCCAATCCCGTGCTCTGGAGGAGCGTCTGATGAAGGAGTCTACGCCCTATCGTGTTTTCTCAGGGCTGAAATTCTATCAGCGTATGGAGATCAAGGACATCTTAGCTTATTTACGAGTCCTCTATAATCCTGCTGATCAAGTGAGCTTTGCTCGTGTGCTTAATGTGCCTAAACGAAGCCTGGGAGACACCACTCTGCAAAAAATTTTAGAATATGCTAATGAACAAGGAATGCCTGTGCTGGACGCAATTTTGGAGGCTGAGTATATTCCGGAATTGACAACACGTGCTAAGAAACCGTTAATCGCCTTTGCCCACCTGATGCAGGGTTTGATAAGTTTTGCCCGAGAGTCAAGTGTCTCTGATTTGGTGGAAGAGATTCTGAACAAGACAGGGTACAAAGCGATCCTAGAGGCGGAAGATACACCAGAAGCGGAGACGCGTTTGCAAAACCTGATGGAATTTCTCTCCGTAACGGCTGAGTATGATGCGAAAGCAACTTTGGCTGCTCAAAATGCCTTAAATGATGGGGCTGAAGAAGAGGTTGTCCCGGGCTTGAGCGGATTCTTAGAACAGGTTTCTTTAGTTGCTGATATTGATGAATTAGACCAAGCTGAGGAAGCTGTAGCTTTGATGACCATGCATAGTGCGAAGGGGCTGGAATACCCGGTTGTTTTTGTGGTTGGTATGGAAGATGGCATTTTTCCCAGTAGCCGTTCACTCGTGGAACCGGCTGTTTTAGAAGAAGAACGTCGACTTTGCTATGTCGCCATCACCCGAGCGAGGGAAAAACTATACCTGTGTAATACAGAGATGCGGATGCTCTATGGCAAGACGCAATACAATCAGCCCTCTCGCTTTTTGATGGAGATTCCGTCCGAATTAATGACGGATATTGACCCGCTTGATCCGCCAAAACGTCGTCCTGTTGCTCCGTCTAAACCGGCAGGGAGACGGAATGCCGTGTCAGATCGAACCATTCCTTTAGGTTCGGGGTCGTGGGAAAAGGATTTTGGAAGCAAGGTGGTTATTAAAGGGGGTGAGGCGCATCATATAGGAGAAAAAGTGGAACACGCGACGTTTGGTCGAGGGATTATTGTCTCCATAAAGGGAGAGGGAAATCAGGCAGAACTGACGATTGTTTTTGACAGTGGAATCAAGAAATTAATGGCTGAGTATGCCAAGTTAACGAAACTGTGACATTTTTTATCCCATGGTGCATTTCAAAAATTGAGGAAGAGAAAGGTTTAGGTGTTAAATATGTCTGATGTAATTTATATTGTTGGTCATAAAAGTCCAGATACAGATTCTGTTTGCTCAGCGATCGCTTTGGCTAAGTTGAAAGAACTCACGGGGACAGCCAATGTTGTTCCTTGTTCAGCTGGAAAACTCAATAAAGAGACTGAGTATGTACTTGATTTTTATGGAGTAGCTATTCCTCAGGTCTTAGAGTCCGTAGAAGCAGGTCAAAAGTTGGTTCTTGTTGACCACAATGAGTGGGGCCAAGCGGTTGCTGGTGGAGACCAAGCTAAACTTATCGAAGTTATCGATCATCACAAAATCGGTGGCCTTCAAACAGCTGATCCTATCCATATCCGCATCGAGCCTGTCGGTTCCACATGTACAATTGTAGCTAAGGCTTATAAGGAAGCTGGCTTAGTTCCTGAAAAAGCAATTGCTGGAATTTTACTCGCAGCTATTCTTTCTGATACAGTAATCTTTAAATCCCCAACTTGCACTGAGGAAGATAAGGCAATCGCTGCTGAACTCGCTGCGATCGCAGGAGTTGATCCAAAAACTTTTGGTATTGACATGTTCAAAGCGTCTTCCAACATTGCAGAGCGCACCCCGCAAAGTATGATTGAGGAAGACCTCAAAGCCTTCACCATGGGAGCTCATAAAATTGGTGTTGGACAAGTCAGCCTCATGGGAATGGAAGGATTCGAAGACGTTCGGGCAAACTTAACCGCCGCTATTGAAGCTCATCGTGTAGCTCAGGAAATGAAATATCTTTGCTTAATGATTACAGATATTTTAACTGATCACACAGAGCTGATCGTTAAAGGGGACAACCCTGAAGAAGTAGCTAAAGCCTTCGGCAAAGAGATTGTCAATGGAAGCGTTGCGTTGCCAGGCGTTCTTTCCCGTAAGAAGCAAGTTGTTCCACAAATGACAACATATTTCCAAGGCTAATTATTATTACCTAATAACCTCGCCGAATAAGAGAATTGAAGGGGATGTAACTGAACTGTTTTGAGGTTTGTTACACCCCTTTTTGTTTAGGAATTTTCCATATATATAGAGGATTATTCTCCACTTGGTTGGTGAATAATCCTCTATTTGTGGGTTGGCGAAACCACCAAGTAAGTTTTGGGTCGTTTTTTAAGGTGGATAATGATTTAGTGAGCGATATCATGGAAAGAATAGTATGAATTAGTTATTTACTTTTAAAGGCTCGTCATATGAATTATAATTAAGTCACATTTACGTTGGAAGCGAGGAATTTTGGTGCAGGATGAATTCGAGCGCATAGCGATGCTTCGTAAAAAACTAGAAGAGGCCAATAAGCAGTATTATGAATTAGACCAGCCCCGCATCACGGATGCAGAATACGATGCTCTCATGCGTGAGCTTCTGGACTTGGAAGCCAAGCATCCAGACAGGGTTACTCCGGATTCTCCGACTCAACGCGTTGGGGGAGCGGTAGCCAAAGAGTACACGAAAGTGCGGCATTTGGAACCCCTCCTTAGTTTGGACAATGCATTTGACCCGGGAGATTTGCGTGAGTTTGACCGAAGAGTAAGCCAAGTGTCTGCCTCAGTGGAGTATGTGGTAGAACTCAAAATCGATGGCTTAACAGTTGCCCTGACCTATGAGGATGGGCTTATGGTACGTGGAGCCACTCGGGGAGACGGCTCTGTAGGAGAAGATATTACCGCTAATGTCAAAACCATGGGATCGATTCCTCTGCGTTTGAACAAGACGGTTCCGAGGTTAAGTGTTAGGGGAGAAGGGTATATGCCCAAAGCCTCTTTTGCTCGTTTGAATCAAGATCGTGAAGAAGAAGGGCAATCCACCTTTGCCAATCCTCGCAATGCCGCAGCAGGGTCATTACGTCAGCTGAATTCTCGAATCACTGCTGAGCGCAAACTCGACTACTTTGCCTATCAAGTCTTATCAGCGAAGGAATTAGGATTACATAACCAAATAGACGTGCTTACCTATTTAAAAGAACAGGGTTTTGTCGTAAACCCTGAATACAAAGTCTTTAGCAATATTGAAGAGGTCATTACTTATTGTGAGCTAATGGCAGCAGAGCGTCATCGTTTCCCCTATGATATTGACGGTTTAGTAATTAAAGTGAATGAATTTGACCTTCAACAGGAACTTGGCTTTACCGCGAAAAGCCCCCGTTGGGCGATTTCTTATAAATTTCCAGCGGAGCAAGTTGAAACGGTCATTGAAGATATCATCATCCGAGTAGGGCGGACGGGAGTTTTGACGCCTACAGCGGCCCTTAAAGCTGTTTCTGTAGCAGGGTCCACTGTTAGCCGCGCTACACTCCATAATCTAGATAACATTCGAGAAAAGGATATCCGTATCGGAGATCATGTGCTCTTACATAAAGCTGGGGATGTGATCCCAGAAGTTGTCCGAGCCTTACCCGAAAAACGTACCGGCGAGGAAAAGCTTTTCAAAATGCCGGATCTCTGTCCGGAGTGCCAGAGTCCTGTTTTGCGGGAGGAAGGGGAAGCGGCCTACCGCTGTCAAAGTATCATTTGCCCGGCTCAACAACGTGAGGGGATAATTCATTTTGTCTCTCGAGATGCTATGTCAATTGATGGGTTAGGACCCGCGGTTGTTCAACAGCTTCTAGAGGCCGGGTTGATCAAGGATGCCGCCGATCTGTATTCATTAACGTTCGATAATTTGACTCCAGTGGAACGGATGGGCAAAAAATCAGCGGAGAATTTAATGAAGGCAATTGAAGACAGCAAAGAGCGAGGCTTGGCTCCCTTGATTTTCGCCATGGGAATCCGCCATACGGGAGTAAAAGCAGGTAAGATCTTGGCACAGACCTTTGGCTCTATGGAAAAACTGCAGGAAGCAACTCTTGAGGACCTCCAAGCGATCCCAGATATCGGTCCCGCGATGGCTGAAAGTTTGCTCCAGTTTTTCAAGTTGGAGAGTACGGCGCAATTTTTAACTAAATTGAGTGAAGCCGGTGTAAATATGACCGCAGGAACTTCGACTAAATCGCAGATATTCGCGGGTAAAAGCATCGTGGTGACTGGTTCGCTGGAACGTTGGGAACGGCGAGAGATTGAGACACTCATCGAGGAGTATGGTGGAAAAGCAGCAAGCAGTGTCAGTAAGAAGACTGCTTTTGTCATTGCTGGAGAGAAGGCTGGCTCTAAGCTTGTGAAGGCTCAAGGGTTGGGAGTGCCGATTTTGACCGAAGAGGAATTTGAAGAGATGATTAAGCATTAATTAGTGAAAGACAGTCTCACTTCATCAGAGTGAGACCGTCTTTCACGTTTTGTTTTCAGTTTGCTGAGTTTGTAACTTGATTAGCTGATCTAACTTCTGTACCAGCTCTTTATCCGTTGCTTCTTTTCGTTTAAAAAACCGTATTGCACTTACTATTAAGTATATGAAGAGTAAGGGAAGTAAAAGGGAAAAAATTGTAGCTAAAATCGTGAAATCAAATTGTATTGGGTTGCCCTCCATAAATAATCACCTCCATGTGAAAAGTATATCATCTTTATCCCTAAAGGAACATAATTCCAGATTAAGAACTTAACGCCGATAAGGTTCCTGCCGCGGAAAGTAAGCCGTTTTTATTGCTCCCTTCCTCTATATTTGTTATGATAAAGGATAAAGCAACAAAATATCCAAGGGAAGGTGAATAAGTTGTCAATTTCACGTGAAGACGTTGAATACGTGGCGGCATTGGCGCGCCTAGAGTTAACTGAACAAGAAACTCAAGAGTATACCGAGCAACTTAACTCCATTTTAGGCTATGCGGCAATGTTGGAGAGATTAGACACGACCGATGTGGTACCTACGGCTCATGCTGTTCCTTTGCACAATGTACTGCGCGAGGACCAAGTGGGATCATCTATTAATCATGAAAAAGCCCTCAGGAATGCCCCCGATGGGGAAGAGGGGTTCTTTAGAGTACCGAAAATTAGTTTGACTTAGTTTGATTGGAAAGGAGACTGCGGAAGTTGGAATCAGTGAGTATAGGGAAGTCAGTCAGTGAACTGCATGAACTGCTCGTTCATAAAGACATAAGCTCCACAGAATTGACTAAAGCATACATAGACCGGATCCAGGCAGTGGATCCAGATTTGCAAGCGTATTTAACAGTCTTAGAAGATGAAGCTATGGCCCAAGCGGCTGAGGTTGACCAAAAGATCGCCCAGGGAGAAACCCTAAAACCTTTAGAGGGTATTCCGATGGCCCTCAAAGACAATATGTGCACAGAAGGAATTCGGACAAGCTGTGCTTCAAAAATGCTTGAAAATTTTATTCCTCCTTATAATGCGACCGTCACAAATCGGTTGCGGGCTGCGGGAACCATACTTCTCGGTAAGCTGAATATGGACGAGTTTGCCATGGGTTCTTCGACGGAGAATTCTTATTTCACCAAGACTCGCAATCCTTGGAATTTAGAGTGTGTCCCAGGGGGATCTTCAGGAGGGTCTGCTGTTGCTGTAGCAGGGGATGAAGCAACTTTTACCTTGGGCTCAGACACGGGGGGATCTATCCGCCAGCCGGCCGCGTTCTGCGGAGTGGTGGGAATGAAGCCAACCTACGGAGCGGTCTCACGGTTGGGTTTAATCGCCTTTGCATCCTCACTCGATCAGATTGGTCCTTTCACTAAAACCGTACGAGACAATGCCTTGGTGATGAATGCGATTGCCGGCTATGATGCACTGGATTCTACTTCAGTTCCCTATGAAACGCCCGATTATACGAAGTTTCTGGTTAACGATATTAAAGGTCTGAGGATCGGGATTCCCCGTGAGTACTTTGGGGAAGGAATTGATCCCGATGTTGCAAAAGGGATTAAAGCTGGGATTCAAACCCTGATTGATCTGGGGGCAGAAGTAGCTGAATGTTCATTACCTCATACGGAATATGCAATTCCGGCGTATTACCTGATTGCTACAGCTGAAGCGAGCTCTAATCTGGCTCGTTATGATGGCGTTCGTTATGGATATCGGGCTGATTCTAACGATGTTTTAGGGATGTTCAAGAAGACTCGGGCTGAAGGATTTGGGCAAGAAGTAAAACGAAGAATCATGCTTGGAACCTATGCCCTGAGTTCAGGATATTATGATGCCTACTATCTTAAAGCGCAAAAGGTCAGAACTCTGATTAAGCAGGATTTTGATAAAGCGTTTGAGAAGTTTGACGTGCTGCTTTCACCGACTGCTCCGACACCAGCATTTAAATTCGGGGAAAAATCTGCGGACCCCTTGGCTATGTACTTATCTGACATTACGACCGTCCCGATTAACCTGGCGGGTATTCCGGCAATTTCTATTCCTGCGGGATTTGTTAATGGCCTGCCGATCGGCATGCAACTAATGGGTAAAGCGTTTGGAGAAGGTGCGTTGTACCGTGTAGCTTATACCTTTGAGCAAAACACGAATTATCACTCGTTAAAACCAAATCTGTCAGGGGAGGTGCTGACTTGTGGTAGTCGCTAACAAATACGAAATGGTCTGTGGGTTGGAAGTTCACGTCGAACTCCAAACGAAGACAAAGATTTTTTGCAGCTGTACAACCGAGTTCGGAGGAGAGCAAAACACGCATGTCTGCCCAGTGTGCCTGGGAATGCCAGGTGCTCTCCCCGTTTTAAATCGCGAAGTGGTTAATTACGCGATCAAAGCTGGATTGGCTTTGAATTGTGAAATCGCGGAGTTTTCTAAGTTCGACCGTAAAAACTACTTTTACCCGGATTTATCTAAAAATTATCAGACATCCCAGTTCGACCTGCCGATTTGTGGCAAGGGCGGTTTAGAGATTGAAGTAGACGGGGAGAAAAAGTGGATTGGAATTACTCGGGCCCACATGGAGGAGGATGCCGGTAAGCTCGTGCATAGCGGGGATACCATCACAACCTCTAATGAGTCTTCGGTAGACTATAACCGAGCTGGTGTACCGCTGTTGGAAATCGTGTCAGAGCCTGATATGCGCTCGATTCCTGAAGTGCTCGCTTACTTAGAAAAATTAGTTCAGATCTTGGAGTATACGGAAGTTTCGGACTGCCGTTTAGAACAAGGCTCAGTACGATTCGATATTAATGTTTCGTTGCGACCGATGGGAGCGACAACCCTAGGAACACGAACGGAAACGAAAAACTTGAACTCCTTTAGCTCAGTGCGACGGTGCATGGAATATGAAATAGCACGTCAGGCCAGAGTATTAGACGCGGGCGAAAAGGTGGTTCAAGAGACACGAACTTGGGATGAAGGGCAAGGGGTTACGTTAACCCTTCGCTCCAAGGAAGAAGCTCATGATTACCGCTATTTCCCTGAACCCGACTTAGCACCGTTAGTTATTGATCGGGAATGGGTGGAAAGAATCCATAAAACTCTTCCCGAGCTTCCGGAGGCACGGCGTGCTCGGTTGCAAGTCTTAGGATTGTCAGCTTATGATGCTGGGGTTATCACGCAATCAAAAGCTTTGTCGGACTTCTTTGATGCGGCTCTCTCGAGTTATGAGGATGCCAAGACCTTGGCAAATTGGGTGATGGGAGATGTTACTCGTTTGCTCAATACAAATCAGTGCAGTGTAGTTGATTCTCCGATTTCAGCAGCCCAATTAGCGGAGCTTCTCGGGCTCATTGATAAAGGAACGATTAGCGGCAAAATTGCCAAGAGTGTTCTGGAAGATATGTACAGTACAGGTAAGGATGCCGGGGTTATCGTCAAAGAAAAGGGACTTGCCCAAATCAGTGATGAAGGTGCACTGCTTGGAATAATCGACGACGTAATTTCAGCTAACCCCCAATCGGCAGAGGATTACAGAGCGGGAAAAGATCGAGCAATCGGGTTCCTCGTGGGTCAGATCATGAAGGCGACCAAGGGACAAGCTAATCCAGGTCTGGTCAATAAATTACTCAAAGAAAAACTATCTTAAACAAGCTTTGACGATAAGGGCTTCTCTTTTACGAGAAGCCTTTATCATAAAGGGATATTGAGCCGCAGTGCAGACGATAGATACTTGTTTCTTATGATTGGACCAGGGTTCGTCCGGCAGTAAATATATTGCCCACCGCTTGATTTAAATCACAATAATAGGAGTCCATCATGATTATTGGATTAATCTTGATAGGATCTGGTTTACCATTTGTCAGGCATTGTTCATTTCCGTAAACTGCCACAATTTCTCCCAGAAACATTTCAAAGTCGAAGATAGGTATGGTCTGTATAACTTTGCACAGATAATTTAAGGAACATTCACTTATCATAGGGGCTTTTCCGATTTCATCATAAAAGGGCGTAAATACATTTGACTTGTCAGTTGTTTTTCCCGATACGATACCGCAGTAATCAGTTTTCTGAACTAATTCTGCAGAGGGGATATTGACACTGAAATATCCATTTTCTTTTACGCCTAAAGTTGTGTGATGGGTACTTTTCAAGGAAATATAAAGTACTGGTTTCATGCTAACCACACCGTATGCGCCAAGGGTGGCATAATTAGGCTTGCCATTAACATCTGCACCTACAAGGACAGTTGGGAAAGGGCCGAAAGGCCTATTTTGGATTTTAATCTTTGCCATAACGATCACTCCTTCTTTTAGATTTAATTGTTTCTAAATACTTTATAGAATATAACAAACATCATCGGAAAAGTATAGACTTATAATTTACTTTGAGATATAATATTGTAAAGCTATGCCCTGGGATGATGGTTTTATTCTAAATCATTCTAGCGAACGATACTAAGCTGATGATCCGAAGAAGGAAAATCAGCTTTTAATTATTCAGGGTATACACTTTAGATTTTCTCCTTTTTTACTACTGAGTTAAGGTTAGTCCACTGAAAATCAATAAAAAGTATACAGTATAAGGAAATTAGACCCCTTCAAACTTTTGGGGTATTATGGTAGTATAATTAAATATGATGTTGATGTTTTTTATGCAGGATTTGTTTTAGTCGATGAAGAGGGGTGAGTTAATTGAGACATTTAACGATTGTTGATACTACTTTGCGTGATGGCGAGCAAACCGCTGGCGTTGTTTTTTCGAATCAAGAAAAATTACGAATTGCTCGGTTACTCGATGAGCTAGGAGTTCATCAGATCGAAGCCGGAGTCGCGGTCATGGGCGGAGATGAAAAGCGAGCTATTAGTGATATTGTAAAATTAGGATTAAATTCAAGCATCATGGGCTGGAATCGTGCAGTTATCTCAGATATTGAGGCCTCATTGGCTTGTGGTGTTGATGCCGTAGCAATTTCTATTTCAACCTCAGATATTCATATTGAACATAAACTCATGACTACTCGTGAGGATGTTTTAGAACGGATGGTTAAGGCAACTGCCTTTGCCAAACGGGAAGGAATGTATATATCCGTTAATGCGGAAGATGCTTCACGGTCAGATATGGATTTTCTTGTACAATTTGCAAAAGAAGCTAAAAAGGCGGGCGCTGATCGCTTACGCTATTGTGATACTGTAGGAATTTTAGATCCGTTCGCAACCTATGATAAAATTAGAATCCTAGTTGAAAAAGCTGGCATTGACGTCGAAATGCATACCCATGATGATTTCGGAATGGCAACAGCTAATGCTCTTGCGGGAGTAAAGGCTGGAGCGTCGCATGTTGGCGTAACGGTAAATGGCTTAGGGGAACGTGCTGGTAATGCTGCTTTAGAAGAAGTCGTTATGGCGTTAAAGCACTTACTGGATACGGATCTGAGCTTTGCGACGGAACGCTTTGTAGAGGTTTCTGAATATGTTGCTCGGGCTTCAGGGCGGATGCTTCCACCATGGAAATCGATCGTTGGGAGTAACATGTTTGCACATGAGTCGGGAATTCATGCAGATGGAGCACTTAAGAATCCTCGAACATATGAGGCGTTCAGCCCTGAGGATGTAGGACTTGAAAGGCAGATTGTGATTGGAAAACACTCGGGAACCGCATCAATCAAGGCCAAATTTTGGAATGAGTATGGCAAAGAGATGACGGATGAAGACGCTAATGAGATGCTCAAACGGGTTAGATCTTTAGCAGTAGATATGAAGCGATCGCTGTTTGACAAAGAACTTGTTTACATTTATAGCGATATGTTGAAGCAACGAAAGTAAATACAAAACTGTGAAAGTAAGACGGCTGTTAGCCGTCTTTTTTTATACTAGTCAGAAAGTATAACTTTCAGTTGCATACTTTCTGGAAGCATAAGTGCAACTAAGGCTTCCGCCGGCGCCTGAAGGCTTGGCGCAAGCCAAGTTTTCTTTAGTTGGTTATCACGATTACTACTACTATTCCCCCTGCTTATGCAGGAGGATTTTTTCGAGTTTCCTGACTTTTACGGCTCAAAGCGGTTGGCAAATACATTTTCGGCAAAAATAACAGAAGTGTGGTTGCCTCCGTCCAGTGTATCTTAGATTTTAGTAAATAGAGGAGTAATTTGTATTAATATAATTAACTGAATATTCTTCTAATTATATTCGTTATAAGATATTATGGTAACAAATGTAATAATAACCGTGCGGGTTTGGATGGGGTGGTATAAATAATCTGGAATACGGAAATGACGTTTCGAGCTATGATAAGTTCAATTAGTGATGGCATCTATATAACGGATTCCCAGGGAGACTGTGTTGCCCATAATGAAGCCTTCTTGCATATTACGGGAATTCCAATAAATATCTTGGGACGGAACGTTAGTACACTTATAGACGATAACTTGATATCAGACTCGGCAACAATTGAGGTCATTAGAAGTGGACAGCGTACGTCTAAAATAATAATATATCCAAGTGGTTGCGAGGCCTTAGTAACTGGTAATCCAGTCTTTGATAATGACGGCAAATTGATAAATGTGGTGTGCGAGGTGCGTGATTTAAGTGAACTAAATACATTGAAAGATGAATTAAAGCGTTCTAAACAGCTTAACAAGCAGTACAGGGAGATTCTTAAAAACTATGGTCCTGCTGTGAGCAATGAGCTGGTAACGGTACGCGATCCTAAAATGCAAAGCATGTTAGATGCATTACCCAGAATCGGTGATTCTGACGCAACGGTGCTGATCAACGGAGAGTCTGGGGTAGGAAAAGGACTGATTGCTTCGTTGATCCATGAGCATAGCAGTCGCAGCACGAAAGGAAAGTTCATAAAGGTGGACTGCAGCGCGATTCCATCTTCATTGATGGAATCAGAATTATTCGGCTATGAGGGGGGAGCGTTCACAGGTGCGAAACGAGAGGGCAAGCCGGGATTGCTGGATCAAGCCAATCACGGCACAGCCTTCATGGATGAGATAGGAGAGTTGCCCCTGTTTCTCCAAGTAAAACTGCTTAGTGTATTACAAGACCATAAAATTCTGCGAGTTGGAGGAACGACGCCTCGGTTGATGGACATTAGGTTTGTATGCGCCACTAATCGAGATCTAGAAAAGATGGTGGATGAGGGGACATTTCGTAAGGACCTCTATTACCGACTAAATGTCATACCCGTTGGAATACCGCCCTTAAGAGAACGAAAAGAGGATATATTTGTATTAACCCTGTCCTTCTTGGACAAATTCTGTAAAAAATATCATCGCAATCTGAGCTTTGTCCCGGAAGCAATGGACTGCTTATATGAATACTCTTGGCCCGGAAATGTGCGTGAGCTGGAAAATGTCGTGGAACGATTGGTTGTACTAAGCCAAACGGGTCTAATTGAGAAAGCGGATTTACCGGAGAAGATTCGACAGGCTAGTGAGGTGGTTGTTTTGACCGTTCCCTCGAGCGAAAACAATCGGAAAGTAATTCCGCTGAAAGCGGCAGTGGCGGCAACCGAACGGCAATGGATTGAGCGAGCTTTCCAGCAAAACAAACAGCTCGGGCCAACCGCACAGGCTCTTGGTATCGACATCTCCACTCTTTTGAGAAAATGCAAAAGATTGGGAATAAGACGAACTGCAACATTAGCAGAAATGCCATGAATAGGCCACTTAGCCTAGGCTGAATTGCGTAGGTGTCCGGCAGCATTGCGACAACATTAAGACGTAGAGAGTTGGCAGAGGAGGCCTTTACTATATTTCTGAATATTCGGTAAATGTGGCACAATTCTTGCTCTAGTATAAGTCTAGAAGCAGGAAGGGGGTGCCACATTTTTAATACGTTAATGATACTTAGACAGAATTGACCAAGCGAATCGGTAAAAAAGGTGTTTCTTGTAATGAATGAATTAAGGTATGAGGAGGAGAATTATGAGACCAGTGTATATGGTATCTGGTGGGATCACAAAATTTGCCAAATCCACCCCTAAAAAGGATTTTCGTTATATGGCTAAAGAGTCTTTTGATCAGGCCATGGCGGATATACCTAATTTGACTTTAGACCAGATTGACGGCTCGGTCATCGCCTATTTTTCTGATCACTTTACCCGTCAGTTAATGGCAGGGATTATGGTACAAGATTATTTAGGACTTACCCCAAAGCCTTCCAAACGGGTCGAGTCTGGAGGCGCAACGGGAGGAATGGGTTTTCAAGCAGCCTGGGAGGCTATTGCCAGTGGACGGATGAATGTTTGTGCGGCCGTAGGGTTCGAAACTATGTCCCATGTAAATACCTGGAAGGGGAATGAGTTTATAGCTCTTGCGTCAGATGTTAACTTTGATTACCCAGTTGG
>NZ_JAMHFY010000011.1 GCF_023897015.1 Desulfosporosinus nitroreducens
GAAGTTAAGACCTCCAGGGCCAAGGATACTTGGAGCATAGCTCCTGGGAAAGTAGGTCATCGCCAGGTAACAAGCGAAAGAACTATCTCTAACGAGGTAGTTCTTTCTGTGTTTAGTGATACTGCATAATGAGGCATCAGAGTACGGGGTCCACCAGTTCGGGATCCACACTGCAAGAGAATGCGTTATATGTCGCAGTGTGGCGAAAGCTCATTCGCCTTTCGTTCCAGGGCCAAGGTTACTTGGAGCATAGTTCCTGGGAAAGTAGAATCCACACGGCAGGAGAATTCGTCATGGGACGCCGTTGGATTTATTGTTGATAATCTTGGGAGGAATTTAGGAAAGAACGTGGAAGGTAGTAGGAGCGATCATTCTTTCATCATTTTTCTAATTAATGATAAATTCCAGGCCATAATGAATATGGATTAAACTTCTTTAAGCAAGATCTCACTTAACTCAATTCTAGGACGAGAGTTGGGGTTTTGGTCAGGATAACCTACGGGTAGTAAGGCCACAACATTATAATTCTCGCCTAATCCTAGAATCTGCTTTACTTTCTCTTGGTCGAACATCATAACCCAACAGGTGCCTAAACCGAGGTCAACAGCACGTAATGTAATGTGATCGATAGCAATGGCTGCGTTTAAGCGAAGATAGGCTTCGGCGGTGGCTTGATCCATTGGGTTACACTTTGCATAACTTTCTGTATCCATCGTCTCGAGGGAGGTATCTGTGAAGGCACCCGCTTCCATGAGTTCTCGCATTCGAGTTCCTAAGACTCCAAAGGACTCTGTGGATACACAGCATGCGATGACAACGGGCGCTTGACTGACAAATGGTAAAGGAGTAGCTTGGCTTAATTGTCTGCGAGCTTCATCACTTTTTATTACAACAAAGCGTACAGGTTGAATATTACTGCCAGAAGGAGCTAATCGCCCAGATTCGATAAGTTGAATAATCAAGGATTCTGGAATGGGTTCGGATTTAAATTTCCGAATGCTTCGTCTGGCTTTCATGGCATCTAGTAATTCCATAGAAAACACTTCTTTCTCAAATTATTATAAGTACTTATTATTAGGTTATTAATTGTAGTTTCCATCCTAGAATAGTATTAGGACTATAATCTCTTCTTATTCCTTTAAGCTAAGTCTAGCGACCGATGAACTTCATTGATGCAAATAATATATGGAACTTAGTATGATTCACCGGGTCCTTGGAGCTAAAGATGTGTATTTTTGTTTCAAGCGCCTTTGTGCAAAAAAGAAAGGGTAGTTGATTAAAATGGAAACAAATTACCGAGTTGCTTATGATAAATACTGGCAGGACCTAAAAAGAAAGGTACCGGAGGAAATCCCCACACAGCTTGCTGTGACCTACTCTGGAGAAACCCAACAATTCGTTGTGACGTTCTTTAACTCAGAGTATATTTTAGATTGCAAAACTGAGACGATCTACAGGAAAATAGATGGACATGTTCCAGATATTAATGCGGCAATAATAATTTTGAATTACCTGGCCTATGCCAAAACAGCTCAAGAAACCGCTAAAGGATGGGTAAGTTTAAAGGAAATACCGAACGGTGGAATGCTATTTTATCCTGCCTTTCACAAAAATTCGATCCAAGGTCTTGTCAAGGTGTTCGGAGATCAGCCCAAACTATTATTGGCAGGTGCGACTGCTTTAGGTGGAAAACCTGCATCTTTTGGGGATGCGTCAGCTGTTTTCCAAGCTTTCCCCGAAGTCCCCTTGTGTGTGATTGTTTGGGAAGGGGACGAAGAAGTTCAAGCTAATGCCACCATCCTTTACGAGCCGTCCGTTGAACATCTATTGCACATCGAGAGCGTTATCGGCCTCGGCATGTATTTGGCGAGTCAATTAATACGGCGAGCAACTTCATCTTTAGCATTGCCATCTTAGATGTGAACCGCAATAATATTTCGAGAGGATTATTAAATTCGGGCCTGTAGGGAAAATAGTAGTAGTCAATCGCCAATAAGTATATACTAGACTCAATGTCGTGGAGGTTGAAGCGAATACCTTAGACAATGATATTAAAATTATAGGGAGACTGAAAATGAATTTTGAACAAATTTACTACGCCAATAGCCAACATAAGGGACATTTCTTAGCTCTTATAACGCAGAAAAAATCAAATGAGTCTGGCTATTACTCAGCCTATTACATACTTACTTCAACTAAGGAGATTTGGTCAGCAACAAAAAGACATACCACTTTAGAAGAAATCGACTTTGGCAAAATCTTGGAACAAGGTTTTGCGAGTAATCATAAAGCCCTTATTTTACTTGCTCAACATCTGTTCATGGGAAGTACTAGCTTTGACTTAGATCATGCTTTGGAAAGCTGGGATCAAATCAGTTACAGTGTAGCTTTGCAAGCAATTAAACTGAGATGGACACTATCGCGAGAGAGTATGGAGGGGTTTTCAGAGTAGCGGCTGGAGGAACAATGTTACTGAAACAATAATAGGTGCCGTACTAAAACTAATATTCTTCGTACGGCACCTGTTATTGTTTCTTGACTTGCCCTAGGATATAGGCATCTCAAAAAGTAGATAATAGAAGATGAATGTTTACATTTTTGGGTTAGGAACTTAAACTGGAAATCAAAAGGCAAATATAATCAAGACTTTTTGAAAGGGCTGAGTAAAATGAGTATTAAAGAAGATGTACTGAAAGCAATGAGAGATGCAGGGGAGCCCATGAGTGCGGGAGAAGTTGAGAAATTAACAGGTCTGGACCGTAAAGAAATTGATAAAGCATTTAAGGAATTAAAAAAGGAAGACGCAATTGTTTCTCCTGTAAGATGTAAATGGCAACCTGCTAACTAAACATCCTATCTTCTATTGTTTGATAAACGTGGATAAGAATCCTCCTGTCGCAGATGCATTCGTATCTGCGACAGGAGTCAATATTTCTATGGAATTCTTTAGAAGATTAGCGACTATCTAGCGAGGAAACCTATGTAAAAGGTGATTATAAGGCATTTGAACATGGTTCTTTGCAGTAAGAATTAGTAGAGAATTATTCATTGAGCTTTGCTTTAGCCCATTAAATACGTATAAAGAAATAAACAATCATTAAAATTTCAGCACATAATTTTAATACTGTCCCACCGAGGATGCCGACCAGAGTTCCAAACCCAACACGGATTGCTTGATTTATTTGTATACCACGCAATAATTCAGCCACAACAGCACCAAGGAAGGGACCAATGATGATTCCCAATGGTCCGAAGAAAATCAAACCAAGAATTGTGCCAATGATTGCACCCCAAGCTGCCTGTTTACTGCCATTGAAGCGACGTGTGCCGGCAGCAGAAGCAACAAAATCCACGGAAAAGACTAAAACCAACACTAATGCTTGTAAGAGAAAGAAATTTGCATCTAGTGTTGAAAACTTTGTCATGAAGCCGTAAAGAAGCATGCCTCCGTAAATCAGGATGGCACCAGGTAAAATAGGCAGTATTGTCCCCAGCAGACCAGCGATAAAAAAGATGATCGATAGAATTAATGCTGTCATCTCCAAATTAAGCGCTCCTTTATAGTAAAGAAGTAAGATGAGACGGGTCTGCTAATTCATTTATTTACTATACTAAAAGTTGGAAAGGAGTATCTCATCCTCTAAGGATAGCTTAACACAATACATGCAGGATGGGCAATTCCTTATGTCCAAAAGTTATAAGGCTAGACAGATTTTAGGGCGGATAACCTGAATGATAAGTATTGGAGGCAAAAAGGGAGCGGTGTTATTATGAATGGACCAGATAAGAACAAGCTATATCCGAATGATAGAATAAAGACGGTTTGCTATATAAAGAATCTACCCAAAAGGGTAAATGTTGAGAATGGAGACTACACGTATTATAGCGATAACAAAAGCTCTCCCGAGGATTTTTATAGTAACATTGAACATCATTATGAGTTTCTGGGCGATAAGTTGATAATAGGGAAATTCTGTGCAATTGCAGAAGGCATCAGATTTATTATGAATGGTGCAAACCACAAAATGGATAGCATGACAACATATCCTTTTAATATCTTTGCTGGTGGTTGGGAAAAGGTAACTCCAACTGTAGAACAGTTACCCTTCAAGGGAGACACTGTGGTAGGTAACGATGTATGGATTGGACAGAATGTGACTATCATGCCGGGAACTAAAGTTGGTGATGGCGCGATTATTGCTGCTAACTCAACTGTGGTAAAAAGCATTGAGCCTTATACAATATATGGAGGCAATCCAGCCAAATTTATCAAGAAACGTTTTAGCGATAGAAATATTGAATTATTGCTAGAACTCCAATGGTGGAACTGGGACGACAGTAAGATATTTGACAATCTTGAACTGTTAACTTCGGAGAAAGGGGTGGATCAATTAGGACTAATTTAAATCTTATGGACTTTTGGGATTGAAGTTTTAAATACCAAGTGCTACATATATATGATATAATATGACTGAATTTGGATGGATGGAGGGTTGTCTTAAAATGGGTATTTGTTATATTAGACTCCGATTTAAATACTTTATGTAACTAATTTAATAGTGCTTAAAGGCTCTACCGCTGTGTAGAGTAGTCGGGATTTGATATGCCTATTTTTAAGAGAACCTTATTAACGTATATGTATAAGGAAATTCGTTAAAGAGGGATAATCTACCCTTTTTTTGTTGATTTTTATATCAATTAAATCTTCTTAAGAAATGAATCATTTTCTGGTGCCATTCTTTGAGAGACCTTGCGTTAGTCAGTAAGACGCTTGTTTTTGGTATTTTAAGAACAAGGGATTTCTTTGTACTTGTCAGACCCTCATACCGCTAGGCCGCACCACACATGAATGGAAAAGTGTTGCTTGCGCTAGCCAGGTTTTCAAACTTTTTAGTAGGCATCTTCCCGTTTACTCATAACACAGGTAACCAGCCTGTGTTTTTTTTGTGCTATCAGAAGTATAAACTTGCGTTATATACTTTCTAAGCATAAGTGCAACTAGGGCTGCCGCCTTCGGTCCCTTCTCGCCATCCATGGCTACAGGGACACTTGGCCATCCATGGTCGACGCCTGCGACTGACAGAATGACTAATACGTGCGAAGTCAGTGTCTTCGGGCGCCAGCCAAGTTTTCTTTACATTTAAATGGGAGGAATATATATGGAACAAAAACAAAAACAGAAAGCAATACTAGTAGGGGTTAAACTTAACAATCAGCAGGACTTTACTGATTCGATGGAGGAATTGTTTAACTTAGCTAATGCTTGTGATCTAGAGGTAGTTGGTGAAAAGATCCAAAAATTGAATGGCTTGAATATATCCTATTATTTAGGTACGGGGAAAATTCAAGAAGTATTAGCATTGCTTGCTGAGAAGAATGCTAATGTGGTGATTTTTAATGATGAGTTATCTCCTTCTCAAATTCGCAATCTAGAGGGAATTTTAGAATGCAGGGTCATAGACCGGACGGTTCTGATTTTGGACATTTTTGCTCAGAGGGCTAAAACAAGGGAAGCCCAACTACAGGTAGAAGTAGCGAAACTGCAATATATGTTGCCCAGATTAATTGGTCAGGGAGAATCATTAGGTCGTCAGGGGGGAAGTTCTGGCCTTAAAAACAGAGGTTCAGGGGAGACAAAACTAGAGCTGGACCGTAGAAAGATTGAAGATAGAATCAGTGGATTAAACAAAGAATTAGAGACACTTGTAGCCCAACGTCAAAACCAACGGAAAAAGCGTAAAAAGAAAGAGATTCCTGTGATTGCTTTAGTGGGGTATACAAATACAGGCAAGTCAACTCTTATGAATGCCATGATAGATTTATTCAATCCATCAACTGAGAAGCAGGTGTTTGAAAAGGATATGTTGTTTGCCACTTTAGAAACCTCCGTTAGAAGCATTAAGTTACCGGACAACAAATCCTTCTTATTAACGGACACAGTAGGCTTTATAAGTAAATTGCCTCACCATTTAATTAAAGCATTTCGATCAACGTTAGAAGAAGTTGCAGAAGCCGATCTTCTGATTCACGTCGTTGACTACTCGAATCATCAGTATAATCAACAAATTAAGGTTACGAGGGAGACATTAAAGGAGCTTGGAGCAGATAATATTCCTGTTATCTATGCTTACAACAAAACAGATTTGGTCAATGTTGAAATTCCAAAGGCAGCAGAGGATTGCGTATATATTTCTGCCAAGAGGAAAGAAGGAATTGTTGATTTAGTGAACCTAATTGGGCAAAAAGCTTTCACAGACTATGTCCACTGTAAGATGTTAATTCCGTATGACAAAGGAAATATTGTATCCTATCTGAATGATAATGCAACGATAAAATCAACTCTTTATGAAGGTAGCGGAGTATTAATATCTTTAGAATGTAAGGAAGCAGATTATGAAAGATATCAACAGTATGTAACCTAAAATAAAAATTTCCGCGTGATAAATGATGATATCAACACGAAGATTCGAAACATCAGACGCTTGGAAAAGCACTGGCATCGCTGCACAACATTCCAAATAAAAAGGCAATTGAAGCTGGATTGGTTGTTCATACTCCAGAAGAGGCAAAACAGTCGATGAAAGAGCGTATGAAGTCAGTGAAGGCAAAGTTTGGAGTGGGCGAGTCACTATGGAATCGATGGCAGGCATGGCTGAGTGATGAAGAAATGTGGCCTAAAGAAACCGGGCTTATTCATGGGGATGTACATGCAGGGCATATTTTGGTGGATGAAAATGCAAATGTGACTGGCTTGATTGATTGGACTGAAGCTAGAGTGACTGATATGTCGAATGACTTTGTTATCTATTATAAGATGTTTGGTGAAGAAGGGCTTGATTCGCTTATTAAGGCCTACAAAGAAGCGGGGGGATATTTTTGGCCGAAGATGAAATCGCACATCATTGAATTAGTGTCTGCCTACCCAGTTGGAATTGCTGAATTTGCAATAATATCTGGTCTCGATGAATATGAGCAAATGGCAAAAGAAGCCTTAGAGATTTAATCTGCTAGAACCAACTAAATTAATTAAAACAAAATAATCACAGTTCTTAAAAGCATAGTCTTTTTTCAGAGATGAGAAAAGGACTATGGTTTATTGCTGATAAAAATGATCATTAAAAAAACAATTGATAATTATAATAAGTTGTTATAAAGTTCATACTGAGGCGAAATTGAAGGTTCTTTAGAAAAGAGGAAGCATAATGTTGCCGAGCAACTTACAGCGTTTAACTTTCCAACTGCCGGAAGCCCAGCTGGATTTATCCCTTGTTATAAAGTATTAATGATGCAAAATTGGCGGGTGGATAATTAATGCATATAAGCAGTAAAGAGTTGAAACCAGATATAATAATTATTGGTGCCGGTATTATTGGATTAAGCATTGCCTATCATATTCTGGAGGCGGATCCCAAACGGTCAATAACCATATTGGAAAAGCAAAAAATGCTCGGAATGGGGTCCACTGGCATAGGAACCGGAAGCATACGTCACCAATTCAGCAGTCCTCTGCTCCGACGCTTGAGCCTTCTCAGTAGGGATTTCTTCCTTAATTTTCAGTCAACTTTTGATACCCCAATTGAGTATCTGGAAAAAGGAGGATTAATGCTGGCTGATAATGAGGTGTTGTGGAATCAATTGCAATTAACAGTTGAAGCAGCTGAGACTGATGGCATTCCTATGAAGTTGCTGGAACAGGAAGAATTGCTAAGGAATTTCTCATACCTTAACAGAGACCGCTTTCAGGGCGGTACATTTTGCCCATGGGATGCCTATGCAGACCCGTATGCGGTTTTGGCAGCAGTTTACGCGGCAGTACGTCAAAAAGGCGCTAATGTTCATTTTGGACGGGAAGCAACGAAAATAATCCTCGATGGAGAGCGGATTAAAGGCGTCGAAACCAAGCAAGGGACTATTTGGAGCCCGCTTATAGTGAATGCCGTCGGTCCCCATGCAGCCCAGTTAGCGGCAACGGCAGGGATTATGCTTCCTGTGCAACCCTTTCGCCGTCAGGTTTACGTCTGCACTAACCCGATAGATGTGCCTCCGAAGACTCCCCTAATTACGGATCTGGCTACTGGTTTCTATTTACATCAGGAAGTCAGCGCTAAGACGGTATTATTAGGGGGAACCGATCAATACACTTGGCCTGGGTTTGAAGAAGGGGTTGATAAGTCTGTGGCTGAAGATTTCTTTACGGCAGCCATGGAGGCAATCCCTTCGGCGATCGATATAAAATGGCTGCGCACCTATACGGGGATTTGCGAACAAACGCCTGATTTTCTTCCGATTATTGGCGAAGCACCAGGATTAAACGGGTTTATTTTAGCTAATGGGTTCAGCGGACATGGCTTTATGCATGCTCCTGCCGCTGGACTCATCGCAGCAGATCTAATTTTGAAGGGCAGAACTGAGCGGATCGATCTTAATTCATTTCAACCGGACCGATTCGCCAGATTTTCTCTTCCGGAATCCTAGGGAGTTCACAGGCCTGACTTGTTTTCTTGAAGCCCTCTCTTGTTAGAATTCTAGCAAAAGAGGGTTTCTTTGTTTTAAATCAAAGGCGCTCGGCCATTTAAGGACAGCGATAAGTGCAACCATGATGATCGCTTGCGCCTTGGAGGATTGGCGTTAGCTTCTCAAATGCTGGGTACATAGTTAATTGTTAAGAAGTTCTTAAGAATTAGATTAAGATTTTCGCAAGATTTAGCTGATATCATTACCTCAAGGAAATAATAGAGGGTGTGATATGATTGAATAAACCAATACGTAGGAGTGATACATCATGAATATACTAGTTTGCGATGACGATAAAGAAATATTAGATGCTATAAAAATCTATTTAGAAAACGAAGGCTATAAAGTATTTAGAGCTTCTAACGGACTGGCAGCTCTGGAAGTCGTTGAAGAACATGAAATCCATCTGGTTATTATGGATATTATGATGCCTCAAATGGATGGACTAAGGGCAACGATGAAGATCAGAGAAGATAAAAATATTCCGGTTATTATGCTTTCTGCAAAGTCTGAGGATACTGACAAAATAATGGGCCTAAATATGGGGGCTGATGATTATATTACCAAGCCCTTTAATCCTTTGGAATTAATTGCACGAGTGAGGTCTCAGCTAAGAAGATATATGACACTGGGAAGCATGGAGACAAAAAGTAATGTCTATAAGACTGGCGGACTCGTAATAGATGATGAGTGTAAGGTTGTATCGGTTGATGGTGACGAAGTAAAGCTGACTCCCGTCCAGTATAAGATATTAAAGCTTTTGACGGCCAATGCGGGAAGGGTGTTTTCCATCGACGAAATATATGAGAAGGTATGGAAGGAAGTTGCCTTTTGTCCGGAAAACACTGTTGCAGTTCATATAAGAAAGATAAGAGAAGGTATAGAAATAAATCCTAAAGAACCAAAATATTTGAAGGTGGTGTGGGGAATTGGATATAAAGTGGAGAAAATATAGCCATTCACTTGTAACAAAGGTTATTGTTTTTATAATTACAGTACTGTGTTTCACTAGTGCCATAACAATATTTACGAATATTGCATTCTTGCATAGGGCCGACTTTGATATCATTTTTGAAAACAGCTATTATCAGGGCAACGATTATCGAAGAGACAGCTCAGATATCGTTGAAAGTTTGAGGAAAGTACAGAGATATAAGAGTGAGCAATTTATTTTAACTGGCGGAACTCTTGCTGAACAAGAGATTCAAAATGAAGAAAGCAATTTGTTTAGAGAGTTTGAATACAACTCAAGGAGTTATAACCCTAATTTAACGATTGAGGAGAATTTTAGCACATTCAAAGAAGTCTATGCCGATAAAATTTTACAAGCAAAAGATAATTTAATCAAAGATGACCTTAATGATTATAATTTAGCGATGCAAAGATTAGCTAATTATCAAGGTCTTCTCTATTATGTAAACAGTAGTGGAAATGAATTTACTAATAGCCCAGATAAAGCTAAGAACTATTTCAAATCCCATCCGGCCTATATGATTTTTGACGGCTCTGAACGAGAGATATTTCCGCGGGAAATCAACGATAGTAGGGATTATTACTGGTTTAGTGCGAGTATCGATCAAATAGGGTTACAAGACATTATGTATATTGCTTTTACGGAGGATTATTTAAATTCCAAAATTTTAGAATGGAAAGAAAATAAACTATTAATTACTAATGGTCTCTATCAAATAGCGGGTTTTTTACTAGGGTTTGCAGCAAGTTTTATATATCTAATATTAGTTACAGGTAGAAGACCAGACCAAGACCAAGAGATTCAACTAAACTCTATCAACAGAATCTATAATGATTTCAACATAGGCATGTGTATTGTGTTGATTGCATTATGGGTTGGGGCAATGGATCAATTGGATAATCTCAAGAGCTATAAATTAATATTTCCAATCACTTTACTAATAGCTGCGCTTGTTTGCGTATTGGTTCTGTCCTTAGTAAAACATCTTAAAAACAGGACATTTATTAAGTACACCTTAACCTATAGCATGTTTCATAAACTATTTAGATTCATCAACGATATCTACAATAGTGGAAGTATGGCAGTTAAAGTCGTCTTAATAGTAATAGGCTATCCTGTAATAGTAGCCATAACATTCTTTATGTTTCCAATAACGCTTGGAGTAGCAACTTGGTTAGCCTTTAAGAAGGTAAAGGAATTTAATGCCATAAAAGATGGGGTAAAGCGGGTAAAAGATGGAGATATTCACTACACTATCAATGTAGCTGGAGAGGGAGAGCTTGCTAAACTTGCTGCGGATATAAACAGCATCACTGACGGCTTATACAAAGCAGTTGAAAGTGAGACCAAAAGTGAACGGTTAAAAGCAGAATTAATCACTAATGTATCTCACGATATTAGAACTCCCTTAACCTCTATTATCACGTATGTCGATTTATTGAAGCAAGAGAAGGATCAGACAAAGGTCAAAGAATATCTCGAAATAATTGATCAGAAGTCGCAACGGTTAAAAGTGTTAACAGAGGATTTGTTTGAAGCAGCCAAGGCCTCAAGTGGGACTATCCTGGTAAACTTCGAAAAAATCGATCTTTTATCGTTAATAACCCAGGGGTTAGGGGAACTTGATGATAAAATACAAGAGAGTAAGTTAGAATTCAAGCTTAGTCACCCTAACGATAAAGTATATATCAAAGCCGATGGAAAACTTTTGTGGAGAGCTATCGAGAATTTGTTATCCAATATATTTAAATATGCGCTGGAAGGGTCAAGAGTCTATATCGATATTATTGATACAGGCACTGGGGTAACACTGATCATTAAAAATATCTCGGCCTATGAATTGAATATTTCTTCTGACGAGCTAATGGAGCGGTTTAAACGAGGGGATGAATCCAGAAGCAGTCAAGGAAGCGGGTTAGGATTATCGATTGCCAAAAGTCTGATAGAAGTTCAAAAAGGAAGTTTTAATATTGAAATTGATGGAGACTTATTTAAGGCCGTAATACAAATGACCAAAGCAGAATTAGATTAGGGAATAGTAAACAAGGACTAGTCGTCTGTCTTCGGAAGAGAAATAAATGCTGCCAAAAGGCCTAAGATTGGGAGAGAATGTGCTAAAAGCTGCCGTAATTATTTACGGCAGCTTTTTAGTATTATTTCGGTTTTAAATCGGAAATCGAATTTAGGTTAAATGTAAAATCTCCATTTACACAAATAATTTACATTCCCTAATTTTCATTCCTACAAGAATGTGAATGAAGTCATTCCCTGAGAAATTCTATGATTTGTTTCCGTTTAGAGGTATACTACAACCGGAATCGTATAATTCAAGCTTATAATCGATTGTTTTAAGGTTTTCCTTTAAATCATCCATTTGTTTTAAAACCTCTTTACGATGATCAATAAACATTTGTCTTCGGATTTCCAAGGTATCATCTCCTTGCAAACACCATTCGATATACTGCTTGATTTGTTTAATCGGCATTCCCGTATTTTTCAAACAACAAATGAGTTTCAGCCACTCAAGATCACTGTCTGAGAATTCCCTGTTTCCAGCTTTACTGCGATCTATAAATGGCAAGAGACCTTCTTTATCATAATATCTTATCGTGTGAGCAGTTAGGTCAAACTTTTCAGCAACTTGGCTAATCGAGTATCCCAAATGTAACTTCTCCTTTATTTAGTTATTTTTTAACTGTTTGTCACCTTTATAAAGGATAATTAGTTTTATGGAAACTTGACTTAGAGCTAACTCAAAGTGCTAACATCAGTATAGACTAGGTCAGATTGAATTTCAAGCAGTGAACATCATTAATCAATTAATAGTAAAGGGGTTTGAGATTTCTTGAAAGATAACATCGTTCAACAAAGCGATTCTAAATTAAGTAATTTTTTGGTGCTGGTAATGGCTGTAGCCAGCGGTATTACCGTGGCCAATTTGTATTATATACAACCATTACTGGTAGAAATAGCTAATGACTTTCAAGTCACTCAAGTTAGCGTTGGCTTTGTGGCTATGCTAACGCAAATTGGATATGCCCTCGGAATGCTGTGCATTTTGCCTTTGGCGGATATTAAAGAAAAAAGGTCTCTAATTGTCACGATGTTACTTTGTTCAGCTGGTTCATTGATGTTCATGTTTTTTTCTTTTAATATAACTGTGATTTCAATCGCATCTTTTGCTGTAGGTTTTACTTCTGTCGTGCCTCAACTGATCGTTCCCTTCGCAGCGCAGCTAGCTGATCCAAAAGAGAGGGGGAAGATCATTGGAACAGTAATGAGCGGTTTGTTTATTGGCATATTGGTATCTCGTACCTTCAGTGGTCTTGTGGGAGAATATTGGGGATGGAGAATGGTCTATTTCATTGCATCGGCTTTGATGATTATCCTCGCAATTTCCTTAAGCAAATTGTTGCCTTTATGTCTTCCCACTTCAAGTATGAAATACAAAGAATTATTCACATCTATGATGAGCCTGACAAAAAGCCTTCCTGTATTAAGAGAGGCATCCCTGAACGGAGCGATGATGTTCGCAGCATTCAGTTCTTTTTGGACATCGCTTGTTTTCTTACTTGAGGGTTCGCCCTATCATATGGGAGCTGATGTTGCAGGGCTTTTTGGGTTGGTTGGGGTGACAGGGGCCATGGCCGCCCCGATAGTTGGCAGGATAGCAGACAAACGAAGTCCAAAATTTACACTTGGAATAGGCATGATCGCGGTGATATTTGCTTATCTCTGTTTCCTTGCCTTTGGATTTAAAATATGGGGATTGATTATCGGTGTTGTTTTACTTGATTTAGGGGTTCAGTCATGTCAGATTTCTAATCAGGCCAGAGTGCACGCCCTAAACGATGAAGCGCGCAACAGATTAAATACGGTCTATATGGTTTCGTATTTTACCGGAGGAGCTCTTGGCTCTTATCTCGGTTCATACAGCTACGCCCATTTTGGATGGTATGGAGTTTGCGTTTTGGGACTCTTAACCCAACTGATAGCCGTTGTCATTTATATAAAATATAAAACAAAGGGATATATTGCAACTATGTAGCAGTAACAGCACAACTATGTAACAATAAACAGCGCATTAATTTGCGCTGACACACTGCACTTTTATTTATGCGAAGCGCCTTATCCCTTGGGCCCAAAGGTATCTAAGACGCTTCGTGCGTCGGCGAAATATCAAACTGGAATTTCTGTATCTGTGTCTAAAGTCAAAATGAATATGAACAAAGATAGGCCTCAGGCGGTATAAACTCCGCCGGGCCTATCTTTAACGATCCTGCAATATTCATTTTTTTATGCCGATAAGAATAGGGTTCAAGACAGTGTATAGATTCCTGCCTCGATGTTCATACTTAATAGATCTATTTCATTAAATTGTAATCAATTCATAGTCCTTGCTGCCCAGACCCATTTTTACTGCATAGTCGATTGCAACTTTCCAGTCAGTGTTTGGGCTGACGTCGGTAAAATGGTCATGGTGTTCACGGGTACTTTTCTCAAGAAGACTGCCTGCCATGACAGGTTGGCTGTTTACCGCATCCACGCATGCAACATCCAGTGCAACCGGGTCAAAGGACGCAAACATACCAACATTCGGAACAATCGGTATATCGTTCTCTGAATGACAGTCGCAGAAAGGAGAAACATCAATTACCAGACTGATGTGGAAGTGAGGGCGTCCCTGCAGTACGGCCCAGGTATATTCAGCTATCTTTTTATTCAGGATTTCATTTGACTCGCCCCAAGCAGGTTGAACAGCGTCTGTTGGGCAAACGCCAATACAGCGGCCACAGCCAACACAGTTTATGTGATTAATGGAAGCTTTACGTTCTGTGAGGCTAATCGCACTGTGTGCACAAATTTTTGTGCACATGCCACAGCCTACACATTGTTCGTGGGAAACTTGGGGCTTTCCGCTACTGTGCATTTCCATCTTACCAGCACGGGAACCGCAACCCATCCCTATATTTTTTAACGCTCCTCCAAAACCAGTTAACTCATGCCCCTTGAAATGATTCAAAGAAATAAACACATCAGCATCCATAATAGCTTGACCGATTTTTGCTTCTTTCACATATTCTCCACCCTCAACAGGCACTAACACCTCATCAGTACCTTTCAAGCCATCCGCAATCAGCACATGACAACCGGTGGAAAAGGGAGAAAAGCCATTGACATATGCAGAATCAAGATGGTCAAGGGCATTTTTTCTGCCACCTACATAGAGAGTATTGCAATCTGTGAGAAACGGTTTCCCGCCTAGCTCCTTCACAATATCCACAACTGTTTTGGCAAAATTAGGGCGGAGATAGGATAAATTACCCGGTTCACCAAAATGAATCTTAATAGACGCATATTTTTTTTCAAAATCAATTTGGCTAATTTCTGCTGTTCTGATCAGGCGGGTTAACTTCTGCTGCAAATTCTCGTTCATTGTCGTGTGCATGTCCGTAAAATAAACCTTTGATTTTTCCAACTCAATAACCTCCAAGATTTAAACTTTAATAAACTGAGTTTCCATTCAAACGGCATATTTTCAAAGCCTTGGTTATGCCGAGATTATAATGGCCCTAAGAATAAATTTATTTTTCGTGATATACAGCAAAGTGTCGTTGCTCTTTTAAAACAGCATAAACCTTAGAGTGTACTTTAAGTCAAGGGGGACTTTGAATTATTGATGTTGAATTATTGACTCAAATGGAACAAAGGTTGATATCAAATAATAAGATGAAGATGACCGCATATTAGGATGTACTATTGTATCTTAATATGCGGTTCTATTTTTAGCAATCATTAAAATTGGTTGACAGCAATAAATTACGAATGTAACCTAGAATTAGGTCGCATTTTAGGAAGTAAGAAGCTAGATGAACTGAGATTGAAGAGATGCGTACTCTATTTAAGGTTGGTGATTAAATGAAGAAGACAGTTAGGCTATTACTACTGGGATTTGTTACGATTGGCGCACTATATATAGGTACGGGAGTAGGAAGTGGAACAGACAGCCCACCTAATATAGCTAATAGCACTGAAGTGAATGGATCAAAAGAAGCTCGTCTCGTTGGTGTGCCAATGTACAATTTAGCGGAGATTTCAAACTATAGAACCCGATATGTAGGAGATCCTAGTAAAGTTGGTTCAATTGCGCAACATCTCCCTGTTCCTGATAACCACTTCAGGCAACAGTATATCTCCATGGAAACTAGTCAAAAGCCTTATAGTCTAACGATATATTACGAAGTTGCTTCGCCGGAAATCAAATATGAAGGTCAGTGGCCGATCGTAACACCAGATTCTGATATAGAAACAAATTCGAGAACTAATGCTTTAGTGGTATTTTGTATGATTGATAATCTTGATGAGCTAACCTTTGCCTATCGAACATCCGAATCTAACGGTGAACTAGACACCTCTAAATATGATACCAGCTTTACGTTCCCCAGGGCTTCATTTGCAGAGAACTACGGTGACCTTTTTATACTGGGAGAGAATTTAAATTTACTTCAAGATATATTGACAGGAATGTCTGAATCTAATAAAGTGGCTTAAAATTTTCACCATGAACATTTTTTAATGACTTTCAAAGTTAAGGATGGAGTTTGGCGAATTGATCGATACATTACAGGGTGTCGTGTCTTCAACTTTAATCTTAACGATTAATGATATACTTATATAACTGTGTGTAGAGCAAGGAGCTCCCTTGGGTAAAGGGGTGGCTGCTTGCTCTTCTGCATTCTTTTACTGCTAAAATCGAGGGCTGACGTTGAATGCCGTTAAAATCCAGAATTATTTGACAGGTATCGACACGTTTACCAAAGGAGATCAGTTGTCTAATGTTGAATGTCTAGATTAATTATTTAAAGTGAACAAGTGTACGGACTAATCAGAAAGGAAGTTGCAGGATGAGGCTCAAGACGAAGTTATTCCTGGGATTCGCCTCCATTTTGGCCATAATGGCTGTATTCTTTGGGATCTCGATTTATTCCTTAGATCGAGCAAATAAGAGTGTGGAAAGCAATCAAAAGGAGCGTTACCAAAAAATCAAGCACTCAAAAATGGCTGAAACCGAACTCAACAATATTAGTAGGTATTTAAGAGATCTAGCTTTGTTGGAGATCGATAGTCATAGTTTCGCAGAGACTGTTCAATCGATCCGGGATTCCAGGGAGAAGGTCAAGACGGCCCTGAATGCCCTTGAGGCTTCGGCTATCCGTGATGTTACAAAGAACTTGCTTAGCCAGATAAGAACCGAAAACCTTAATTACATTGAACTGCAAGAGGATTGCATAACTTTAGCTTCTTCTGACCAGAAGGAGGAGTTCGATAAGCTGATCAATGAAGGGGCGGAAGAACGGCGTCTGATATTCAAATACGTAGAAGAATTGAATAATCTTGAAGATGAGGCCATGAATGACTTGATGCAATCGTCAGCTGCTGCCTATAACCGGGCAATTATGTTTTTTTTCATTTCTCTACTGGCAACATTGCTTGCCGGGGTAGGGATTACGCTTTGGATCACCCGCAGGGTTACAGAAGAGATACATAATGTCACTGAAGTTATGAGCAGTTTTTCGTCAATTCAGGAGCACATTGATTTGCCGCGCATTGGCATCCATTCAAATGATGAGATCGGAGAAATTGCGGCATCCTTTAATGAGATGGCCCGTTCTTTAGAAGAGCACGCTATGCATGAAAAAGAATTTATTAAAGAAATTGAGGCGCAAAACTGGTTGAAGTCTGGAACGTCAGAAATTAACGCCTTATGCCAGGGGGTAGAGGACCTAAAAACTCTAGCCAATCTTTTGATCACAAAGATAATCCCCATGGTCGAAGCAAGTTATGGCGTCTTTTATATCATGGAGGAATACGGGGAAAAGCAGTGCCTCATAAAGTATGCAGTCTATGCGCCTAGTCCGCTAGGATTTGTAGGGGAGCTTTTTCTCCTTGGGGAAGGTCTGGTGGGGCAGAGTGCTTTAGAAAACAGAACGATTATTATGGGCGGGGTCCCAGGAGATTATATTAAGATTTCCTCAGGTCTGGGACACACTTTACCCAAAGGCATTATTATACTTCCGGTGGCGTTTGAGGGGCAGGTAGTAGCTGTCATGGAACTGGCATCTCTTCAACCGTACAGCCCCCTGCAACAGGAGTTGCTGGAACTTATCTCAAAGAATATTGGGATTACTATCAACCGTATTCAAGCTCACATGAAAATTGGAAGCCTCTTGAAGGAATCACAGGTCTTGACTGAAGAACTTCAGTCCCAATCAGAAGAACTTCAGTTGCAGCAGGAGGAACTCAAATCCTTTAACGAGAATCTAGAGGAGCAGTATAAACAGTCTGAAAAGAGGGCAACGGAACTGGAAGCCTTGAAAGCGGCCCTTGAAGAAAAAGCTCGACAGCTTGAAGAAAGTTCAAATTATAAATCAGAGTTTCTCTCAAATATGTCGCATGAGTTGAGGACGCCGCTGAATAGCTTGCTGATCCTTTCTCAAATGCTGACCGAGAACAAGGAAGGCAACTTGACGCCCAGTCAAGTTGAATATGTGAAAACTATCTTTTCTTCCGGAAATGAACTGTTGACCCTAATTAATGACATTTTAGACCTCTCTAAAATAGAAGCAGGCAAGATAACTATTGAGCCTGAGGTTTTGGAATTGGCTGATATGATGCGCTATGTCGAACAATATTTTCTGCCTGTGGCAAGCCAAAAGAATCTGGACTTTATAGTCGAAATGAGTGAAGACCTGCCCGACACTACTTTTATGGACGAACAAAGACTCTTACAAATCTTAAAGAATTTATTATCCAATGCGTTTAAATTTACAGACAGCGGAAGTGTCTCACTCCAAATTAGAAGAGCCGAAGATCAAGTGATTGCTAAGAACAATATATTGAAGGATGCTGAGTGGTTACTGGCCTTTTCCGTAACAGATACGGGCATTGGAATTCCGAAGTACAAGCAGACCATGATTTTTGAGGCATTCCAGCAGGCGAACGGGACAACGGCCAGGAAATACGGGGGCACGGGTTTGGGCTTAACCATTAGTCAGAAGATCGCCAGGTTGTTAGGCGGGTATATTGATATTGACAGTGTTGAGGGAAAGGGGAGTACGTTTACACTCTATCTGCCCGGCAATGACTTTAGAAAAGAGGTTTTCGATAAACCTTGTGCCGAAGCGGCTGCTGCCTGTTTAGATAATTTTCCGGTTCAAGGGGCAGAATCGGTTAGAACAGTATCGGAAGCTGTACGTAAGGTGGATGAATCTCAAAAAGTGGAGAACGGAAATGCGCGCTTGGAAGGTAAGAAGATCTTAGTTGTGGACGATGATATGCGAAATGTATTTGCCCTTACTACAGCCCTAGAAAATAAAAAAATTAAGGCATTTTTTGCGGAGAACGGCAGAGAGGGTATAGAGGTTTTACAGAAAAATCCGGATATTGACTTAGTACTTATGGACATTATGATGCCTGAGATGGATGGATATGAAGCGTTGCGCCGTATTCGTCAAATTCCTGAGTATGCCAACTTACCGATTATTGCCCTGACGGCCAAGGCTATGAAAAACGATAGAGAAAAATGCATCGAAGCGGGTGCGTCAGATTATATTAGTAAGCCAGTTAACCTTGAACAGTTATTTTCATTAATCAAGATTTGGTTGTATAGATAGGATGAATAGGGTGAGTTCAAAGAAAAACGAGAAAACTGTTGAGACAGAAAGCCCAGATGAATTAGAAAAAATTGAAATACAGTTGCTTTTAGAGGGGATATTCCTTTACTGTGGTTTCGACTTTAGAAATTATGTGTCAGCTTCTATAAGACGAAGAATTTGGAACCGCATTCGGGCTGAAAGGTTAAAAAATGTGTCCAGCTTACAGGAAAAGGTTCTTCATGACCCCTGTGCAATGGCGCGGTTGCTCTCGGATTTCTCGATTCACGTATCAGAAATGTTCAGGGACCCATATTTTTTTAAGTCTTTCAGGAAGAACGTAATTCCGCTTCTTAAAGAGCTCCCCTTTGTCCGTATTTGGCATGCGGGTTGTTCCACAGGGGAAGAAGTTTATTCGATGGCTATCATACTATACGAGGAAGGTCTTTACCATAAAACAAAGATTTACGCCACGGATATGAATGAAGATTTGCTAAGAAAGGCTAAGGAAGGGGTTTACTCGTTAGATAAAATGCGGGCGTACAAAGACAATTACCTGCTAGCAGGAGGAATAAACGATTTTGAGGAGTATTATAAGGTCTGCCAGGACAAAGCTATTTTCTATTCCTTTCTAACCCGAAACGTGGTATTCGCCCAACATAACCTGGCTACAGATCATTCCTTTAATGAATTTCATGTAATTATCTGCAGGAATGTCATGATTTATTTTGATAAAGTCCTGCAAAACCGTGTGCATAGACTGTTTCATGAGAGCCTGAGTATGTCAGGTATCTTGGGGTTAGGCGGTAAGGAGGACATAGCTTTTAACAATTACTCTCATTGTTATGAAGCATTTAATGCGGAGCAAAAAATCTATCGTAAGGTAAAATAGCAAAGCAAAGCAAAGCAAATAAAATAAAATCGGTTACGAATCCATTAAGAGAGATAAAAATAATCTGAGGGGTACCGAGGATGAGCAAAAAATGAAAATCTTAATTGTTGATGACCGTCGAGAAAATTTATTGGCTTTGGAGGCTGTGCTCAAATCACCAGACTATCAGTTGGTTTTTGCCAGCTCCGGAGAAGAGGCCTTAAAATGCTTACTGAAAGATGATTTTGCAGTGATTCTGTTAGACGTACAGATGCCTGGAATGGATGGATTTGAAACTGCCAAGCTCGTTAGGGCAAGAAAAAGGAACGAAGATACACCCATTATTTTCATTACAGCAATCTATCATTCCACGGAAAACATTGCGCAAGGATATTCTTTGGGTGCGATTGACTATTTGTTTAAACCATTTAACCCAGAAATGCTCAAATCTAAGATAGAGGCATTTGTAAAGATACATTTTCATAAGAAGGAAATTAAGCTTCAAAACGAATTGCTGAAGCAACATGCCCTTGAGCTTCAAACCATGAATGAAAACTTGGAACGAACTACTTTGGATTTGCGCAAGGCTGAAGCGCTGTCTCGCGTGATTGGAGAAACTTCCATAGATACTTTGATCACTATGGATACTTTGGGTCAAGTTATTAATTCAAATCCTGCGATAACGGGGATGTTCGGTTATGAGCATGAGGAGTTACAGGGAAAGAATGTATCAAAGCTTTTTCATGGAGAAAGCTTTTCTTTCCTGAATATTATGAATTACCTTGATAAAAGTAAAATCAAGATACTAGACGCTACGGCCATGCATAAAAATGGGACAACTTTCCCAGTAGAGATTCAGATCGGAGTGGCCAGTATTGGAGAGCAGCAGGTTGTCGTCTGGTCTGTGAGGGATATTACTGAGCGGAAACAGTTAGAGAAAGAGCGGAAAGATCGCTATAAAACTCTGGAAAGGCTCGTTCTTGAGCGAACAAGCGAACTCTTCCATACGAATAAAAAGCTCAAAGAAGAAATATTCGAACGTAACAAAATTGCCAAAGAGTTGAGAGAGACAGGCCTTATGCTTAACAATATTCTTGAAAGCATAACGGATGTCTTCTTTACTCTAGATCACCAAGGGCAGTTCATCTATGTCAATAAAGAGGCAGAGAAATATTGGTTAAAGGGGCGGGAAGAGTTAATCGGTCGAAATATTTGGGAAGTTTTCCCTGAGTCGCTTGCTGAGTTCCACCCTTTTTTTAAAAGGGCCATGAACACGAGGGAAACCGAACATTTTGAGATTAAGGGACGCAATTCCGATACACCGTATGAAGTGCATGTTTATCCATCTGAGGAAGGCTTGTCCGTATATTACCATGATATTTCCGAACGCAGGATGTTTGAAAAGGAAATGGCTCGTTTAGACCGCTTAAACCTTGTGGGGCAAATGGCGGCGGGGATCGGTCACGAAGTTAGAAACCCGATGACTACCGTTCGGGGGTTCCTTCAGTTATTAGGGGACAAAGAAGAATTTAAACAGTCAAAGGGTTATTTTGATCTGATGATCGAAGAGCTTGACAGGGCAAACAACATTATCACAGAATTCCTAAGCCTGGCTAAGACTAAGACCATAGATTTGAAGGTCTTGAATCTCAACAGTCTTTTAGAGAACCTGTTCCCGTTGATTCAGGCGGACGCGATGGTTAGCGACAAGAACATTATAATAGAACTTCAGGATATTGAAGTCTTGTCCCTGGACGAGAAGGAGATTCGCCAGCTAGTTTTGAACCTTGTCCGAAATGGAATGGAAGCGATGCCGGATGGCGGGACACTGACGATAAGAACGTTCATGGAAGGGGATGTGGTCGTTCTGGCGGTGCAGGATGAAGGGACTGGCATTAAGGGTCAGAACCTTGAGAAGGTCGGGACTCCTTTTTTTACCACTAAAGAGAATGGTACAGGTTTAGGACTGGCTACCTGTTTCAGCATTAGTGCCAGGCACAACGCTAAAATAGATATTGATACGGGATTATCGGGAACGACATTTTTTGTACGGTTTAAGCCGAACTTATAAACTGAAATTTTTTCTATAATACAATTTTTTCGTTTCATTTAAGTAAGAGTTTTAATACAGCGGTGAATAGTGTTGCAGGAAATTTAGAAAGTATGTGGAATGCTAGATGGGTGTTAAATGGTAGTGCGATCAGGGTTTGGAAAAAATGAAGGGGAGCGATACTGTGACGATTAATGCTCTAATGATTAAACGAAAGGCCATTGAGCTAGGGGCAGACCTGGTCGGGATAGCAGATTTGACACGTGTTGAAGGGCTTCCTACCGTACCCCAGGGACTTTTAGAGCCCTACACTCATGCTGTCGTGATTGCTGTTGCCATTTCTCCGGATATTTTTGAACAAATCGTGAATGAACCAACCCCCTTGTACCTGCATCATTATTTGGCTGCGAATATATTATTAGATGATATTAGCCTGCGTCTGCAAAGAGAGATTATCGGCAATGGCTTCCGCGCTCTTGCCATTCCTGCTTCACAAGTTGTCGATAAGGTTAACTGGATGGGCCATATATCACATAAAGCTATGGCTAAGGCTGCAGGCCTTGGATGGCAGGGGAAAAGCCTCTTGCTTGTAACTCCAGGATATGGTCCACGCGTGCGGTTAGCCACGTTACTGACCGATGCACCATTTGAGCCAGATCCTATTCTAACTAATCGATGCGGCAAATGTAAAAATTGCCAAGAGGCCTGTCCCGCTTCCGCTATAAAAGGGGGCTCATGGGAAGATCATCCTCAAACGAGAGAGGAAGCTCTTCACTTTTCACGATGTGTGGAAAAGGTTAATGAAGATTTTGCAAAGCGGCCTGAAATCGGAAAGCCCATATGCGGGGTTTGTATTAAGGTCTGTCCTTGGGGAAAGCCTAAGGGGAAATAAGAAGGATGAGTCTGGCAGAGCAAGAAGCTCCCTTTAAAAGGGATAAGCTACTTGCTCTTCTTTGTATTACTCAAAGCATAGATATACTTTTAATTGAGGCCTTTCAACAGGCAAATGGGACAACTGCCAGGAAATACGGGGGTACTGGCTTAGGTTTATCGATTAGCAGGAAACTTGCTAATCTGTTAAATTTTGAACAGATGTTTTCCCTAATCAAGATTGGTTATATAGATGATTAATTTGCCGAAATCTCATAATTTTTTCATATAAAGAACAAAGACGGGTACATTATATGGAAATAATATCAAGAGGGTGAATAAGTAAATGAATCAACATGGCTTTGCTAAATTTCCTTTCGAAACTTCTCCCAAGTCCTTTTGGATCGCTTCTACACCAAAGACTGATTATCCAACTCTGAATGAAGACATGCAGGTAGATGTCGCTATAATTGGTGGAGGAATGGTTGGGATTTCTTCAGCTTATTTGCTTAGTGAAGAGGGCTTGAAGGTAGCCGTTTTAGAAGCCGACCGTATCCTTCTGGGCACGACTGCTCATACAACGGCCAAACTCACATCCCAACATGGGCTGATTTATGATCAGATAAAACGTCAAATGGGCCCGGAAAAAGCGAGACAGTATGCAGAAGCTAATGAGACTGCGATCAAGTTTGTTGCTCATCTTATAGAAGAAAAAAAGATTGAGTGTGACTTTAGTTGGCAGTCAGCCTATGTATATACCCAGTCGGATGACTATATTCAAAAACTTCAAGACGAACAGGCTGTGGCTGCAGAATTAGGGATCAAAGCATTTTATCAGACGGAACTAGCGATCCCGATTCCGATTAAAGGGGCTCTTAGGTTTGATGATCAAGCCCAGTTCCATCCCCGTAAATATTTACTAACCCTTGCCAAGATGATTGAAGAAAAAGGCAACAAGATTTTCGAGCAATCCAGAGTTGTAGATCTCCAAGGAGAAGGTCCTTATTCTGTATTTACGCATAATGGCAAGAAGGTTACCGCCCGATTTGTCATCATGGCATCACATTATCCCTGTCATAACTTTCCCGGGCTCTATTTCACTAGATTGTATACGGAAAGGGCTTATGCCGTAGTGGCTAAAGCCAAGGAATCTTTCCCTGGCGGAATGTATATTAATGCTGAAACTCCTACCCGATCACTTCGTTCTTTGCCTACAGAGGATGGAGAGAGGATCTTGATTGTTGGAGAAAAGCATAAAACTGGTCATGGACAGAATTTAACTCAGCACTATCAAAATTTAATAGATTTTGCTGAGGAGCTTTTTACAGTAGAGGAATTTTCTTATCGCTGGTCAACTCAAGATTGTACGTCGATGGACGATATTCCGTATATAGGGCAGATGACGTCTGATCGGCCCAATCTATATATTGCAAGTGGATTCAGAAAATGGGGGATGACTAATAGCACAGTCTCAGGGATGATTTTGAGAGATTTAATCGTCAAAGGGGAATCTCCTTGGCAAGAAGTTTATCACCCGTCACGTTTTACATCCTCTTCAGCCGTTAATTTTATTGTTCAGAATGCGGATGTTGGGATTAATTTTATATCTGGAAAACTTAAGTCAATTGAGGATACCCCCTCTGTCGAACGTGGTGAGGCCAAAGTTACAGATGTCAAAGGGCATAGAGCGGGAGTTTATAAGGATTATCATAATGAATTTCATATTGTAGATACTACATGTACACATATGGGGTGTGAAGTGCAGTGGAATGATGCAGAAAACTCCTGGGATTGCCCCTGCCATGGGTCACGCTTTACAGTAGATGGGAAGATCGTAGAAGGACCGGCGATGAAAGAGCTTGAGAAGCTATAGTTTCTCCATAATCCTTGGTTTTCCTGGGTCACAGGAGGGGCTTTGGACGTCGGAAACCGAGGAGAGTTTTGTCAAATAATAGCACTCTTCCCGCAACATATGATCGGGTATTAAGGGATCAATAATTCCTAAGGCAGTTTTGTTGAGGAGCATTTCTTGCAGTTGCATTAGAAATTGGTTGAATTGTAGAATTAGCCCGGATGCCTGGTGATTAAACTGTGCTAACTCAGGGAAATGTTGAACTGCCCTAGAGAAGCCAGCCATTTCAATAGCCTTTTGATAAGAAAGTTCAAAGTCCCTATTAAAACGCTGACCTTGCGCTCGTAATGCCTTTTCTACAGCGTCCAGTGAGATTGCGATTGAATCCGCATGTCCCACTGCATCAAGTAACCAAATCAGATGGTAATGGGTAGGATGAAGCAGAGGGACTTCTTCCCCTTTTATCAAATATTCCAGGATCAACTGATACTCCTCTAACTCGTTAACCATATGGCTTACCAATGAAGGGGGTAAATTTAAACCAATTTGACCTTCGAGATGTCGACGGATCAGGCGAAATTTGAACTCCTTTAATTGTTGAACCCGTTGCCAAATGAGTTTATGGATGCTATTTAACTCCTCCCTGCTTAAATCATGGCGAGTTCGCGCAAGTAAATTATCAAACTCTTTAATGAAGTAGTGAGCGCGACCTATTTCGTCTTTTTCGGAGGGACTTAGAGATTTGAAGAAAAAGCGAGAATGATCACCAAGAATCTGCAACCAGAAACGGTGCTCATATAAAGCACAGGTATTGAATTCAGCGGTCATGTAATAACCTCCTTCTTAGACTTCTAATCCTGTTAACTAGGATATTGCTCTTTGAAGGAGGTTATTACTATTAAGGCTAACCAGAGGGCTGTGTGATTTTGCACCTTTAAATTGTCGTTAACTTAAGAAGTAGGAAAAGCCAAAGAGACAGACCCTTAATTCACAGTGGATTAAGGGTCTGTCCCTTTGGCTTTAATATAAAGATCAACGTAGTAATGCCTTTGGCATTCAATATAATGACCTAAGTCACTCGGTTAGTGCCTAAAATACAACTAAAATATACCCAACAAGAACTAAGTATTTCTCTATGAAAGGGTTTTGTTCGAGAGTCAACTGATGTGGTGTTAGTACGACAAAATGAATGAAGGTGATAACAATCTTGTACCTAATAAGTCTTGAACAAATCACTATAAAATCCAATGAAGTTGATGGGAGTAATGTACTATGAAAAGTATAAAGATTAAGATGGTTGTATATATAGGGGGTCTCTTACTTTTCGTTTGTGGAGGCCTGGGTCTGATATCCTACATCGATGGTGCTAAAGCGATGACGGCTCAGATTGAACAAACCCTGCCTGAGTTAGCAGGTGAAGGGGCAAGGGTTGTATCCGAAAGAATGAAGGCTGTGTTAGGAACACTTGAAGCTGTGGCCAACCAAGATCGGATAAAGGATTTGAACAATGCTTGGGAGGACAAAAGCAAAATTCTTCAAGATGAGACTAAAAGAAGCGGACACATATCTATGCTTATTGCTGGACTGGATGGATCGGCAGAATTGACAACCGGGAAAGAGGTTAATGTCAAAGACAGGGACTATTTTCAGAAGGCAATAGCAGGTAACAGAGCTATATCAGAACCATTAGTCAGCAAAGATGACGGCTCCATAATTATTGTTTATGCAGTGCCGATAAAGCAAGAAGGTGTTATAGTCGGTGTTTTGGCTGCATTGAGGGATGGAGCTAATCTGAGCAAAATTACTAATGATATTACGTTCGGCCAATCAGGAAAAGCTTTCATGATCAATGAAAAGGGTACTAAGATTGCTCATAGTAACGTAGAACTAGTTATGAACATGGACAATGACTTTGAAAATGTTAAACAGGATTCCTCACTTGAGTCTTTAGTAAAGCTGGAAAAACTAATGACCGAGGGCAAAACTGGCGTTGGTGAGTATGAGTATACTGGGATAGTAAAATATCTTGGATATGCACCTGTTGAAGGAACAAGCTGGTCATTAGCTGTGGCGGCCCCTAAAGATGAAGTTATGTCCGGGATACATACTATGGGCAGGTCGATTTTCATTGCCTCAACGATATTTTTATTGATTAGCTTAGGAGTGGGGTACTTTGTAGCCAGGTTAATTGCTAATCCTATTATGTCGGCTACTGAGCATATAAAGGTCATAGCTACAGGGGATTTCACTCACTCTGCTCCCAAGGAACTTATGGACAGAAAGGATGAGATAGGGGTACTCAGCAAAGCTATTGAGACAATGCAACAATCTGTTAAAGAAGTGGTTAAAGGAGTTATCAACGAATCTCGAAATGTTGAAAACGCTGTAATAGCGACGGGTCAAGCTATGACTGAGTTGACCTCGCAGATCAATGAAGTGTCAGCAACAACAGAGGAACTGTCCGCTGGAATGGAGGAAACTGCAGCATCAGGTGAGGAAATGAGTGCATCAGTTACTGAAATCGAGAGGGCAGTGAGCTCAATCTCACTTAAAGCCCAGCAGGGGGCTATCTCTGCGGGCGAAATAAGCAAAAGAGCAAGCACACTAAACCAAGGTGCAGTCTCCTCCCAAAACAATGCACAGATAATCTATCTAAATACGCAAGAAAAAATGATTAAAGCGATTGAAGAATCTAAAGCGGTAGATCAGATCAATATCTTATCGGATGCGATATTGCAAATTACATCCCAAACCAATCTTCTTGCCTTAAATGCGGCCATTGAGGCTGCAAGGGCTGGGGAAGCAGGTAAAGGTTTTGCAGTCGTTGCAGATGAGATAAGGAAATTGGCAGAGAACTCTAAGAATACTGTTAATGAGATACAGAACGTGACAAAGATAGTCGTTTCATCAGTTGGAAACCTGTCAGAAAGCTCTTCGAGTGTTTTAGAGTTCATAGACAAGCAGGTTCTTAGAGACTATGAAAATATGCTTAAAATTAGTGAGCAATATAACAAGGATGCGGAGTTTGTTGATAATCTTGTAACTGACTTCAGTGCAACCTCGGAGGAACTTACCGCTTCAATACAGGAGATGGCGAAAGTAATCGAAGAAATTGCTGTAGCCGCAAATCAAGGGGCTGAAGGGACAACGAATATTGCGCAGAAAAGCATAACAGTAGTCGAAAAGTCAGATGAGGTAATGAAACAGGCTGATTTATCAAAGGCAAGCTCAGATAATCTTATTGAAATGGTATCAAGATTCAGAGTCTAGAAGTAATTAGGATATAAGAATAAAGGTTTTATTCCGGTTCCATAAATCCTATGATTTTCGGAAATAAGAGGGAGCAGTACTAGAGTTGTAATTAAACAACACTGGTACTGCTCTAATTTTTACAAAAGTTATTTTACTAAGAATACAATAATGAGGAATTATTAAATTGAGAACTGAGAATCCTATATTTAAAGGTGTGTTTAGAAAAAAGGTGATTTAAAGTATGCAGTCTTTTAAAAAGAGTATAATTTTAATGGGTTTAGTTTTTCTTGTAATATATATTGTTTATAGATTTTCCTACGCTTGGTTTTGTAATCCGTCCTCATGTGTGAAATGCCATGAAGTAGAACCGTATGTTGTATCCTGGGATGAATCTCCTCATAGCACTGTAGACTGTCGGGCATGTCATGAAGGTAGAGGGCCTTTTCATAGACTTGACTTCACGGTTCGCGGTATAAGAGACATTGGGATCCACTTTAAGGGAACTTACTCTTTCCCAATGAAGTCTGTCGTCTACGATTCTAATTGTATTAATTGTCATGTTGGTGATTTCAAACCAGAGTTAGAGGCTCCGACTATGCCTAAAGGGCATGCCAAACTTATTAAAAATGGAGTAGGATGCAACAATTGCCATAGAGATACGGGACATAAGAATGGACTTCTCGTTGATGTTAAGTTTGAGTCGCTGGAACCGTAAAACAGTTCTTAATGGTAGACAATCGAGAGATAATAACTAGGTTTTTGCGATGATCTCTCCCATAAGGGATATATCATACCCGCCAATTCCCATCACTTCATTGCGAAAGGAGGGGGATTTTAAGATGCTAATTAAGGCTTGAAAATGAGGGCGTTCCAGATCTTCTAGGCGTATTACTAAATCATAGCGTTCTTTATGCAGTGGGATGAAATCAAGATTAATGAATTGCATGGCCACTTTTTCAATCCCTAACCCAACGTCCGCTTCCCCACGTGCAACTTTACTGGCTATGGCCAGGTGAGTCATTTCTTCATCTGTATAGCCAAGAATATCTTTGCGATTAATTCCTGAAATTCTCAGTTGTTCATCTAACAACACTCTAGCACCGGACCCTCTTTCACGGTTTATAAAACGAATATCGGGTTTAGTTAAGTCACTCCAAGTGGTAATATTCTTGGGGTTTCCTTTGGCAACATAAAAACCTTCCATTCGATAAACCAAGTTTATGATGCAAGTCTGGTGACCTGGTAACAATCTGCGAACGTAGGGAATATTATATTCGTTGGTATCGCTATCCCATAAGTGGGCAGTAACAACGTTGGCAAGGCCACGGTACAAGGCCATGAGTCCGTCAATGCTTCCGATATAGCGACGTAAGAAGTGAATCTGGGGAAACTGTTTTTCTAAATAGCGGGTTAAGATGTCCAAGACAATATCTTGACCGCAGATGACTAGGTCTTCGTCACGAGAGATACTTTGATTTAAACGTTCGCTCGATGCTGGGGGGTCTAATAGGGAGGGAAGGGAACTCATCCCTTTAGATTTTTGCTTATAGCTCTCGATATCAGCGCCTTCAACGCGGACCTTGCGGCCAATATGGTAAGCTGCCAGCTCGCCCCGCTTGATCAGCTCATAAACCGTGAACTTGGAAATCCTAAGGATTTTGGCAACTTCTTCGGGCGTATACGAAATATCAGTGGACATATCTAACGCACCTGTCTCTCATGAGTATTTTCCATAATGAATGCAATTAGTAATTTCTCACTTATGTCTTGCTATTGTATTATAACATATCGTATAATGGCAGTGTAGTTCAGTGTTGTTAGTTTACGTTTGCTCGTGTTCGATGAAAGATACTTATTTTCCTAACACTAACAAATATAAACTAACATGATTAGAGATCACTAAGAAAGATTGAGGAGGAGTATAAGTGAAGAAAGTCTCATGGTTATTAGTATTAAGTTTTGGATTTCTGCTAATTCTATCTTCTGTCGGTTGTAATACAGGAAGTAATAATCCCTCAGCAACAAACGTCCCAAAAGTTGAACCTGCAGAAATCATGGTATCTGCCGCAGCGAGTATGAAAGATTCGTTGACGGAAATCCAGAAAGCGTATGCTGAGAAAACAACCGGAGTAAAGCTTACCTTCGTCTTTGGAGCTTCAGGTACACTCCAACAACAAATCGAACAAGGTGCTCCGGTTGACCTTTTCATTTCTGCTGGAAAAACCCAGATGGATGCCCTCGAACAAAAGAATTTGTTACTTAAAGAGAGTAAAGTCGATTTAGTAGGAAATGAATTAGTGCTTGTCACGGGGAAGGATAACAACAAGGTTACGTCCCTCGAAGATTTGACTAAACCAGATATTGATAAGATCAGCATTGGTACACCTGAGTCCGTGCCCGCTGGAAAGTACGCACAAGAATCATTGACGAATCTCAAACTTTGGGATGCCTTAAAGCCGAAGTTTGTTTTGGCTAAGGATGTGACCCAGGTCCTGAATTACGTAGAAACAGGTAATGTAGAGGCAGGGCTTGTGTACAAATCCGATGCTCAAGGGTCAGCAAAGGTTAAGGTTGTATCAGTGGTCCCGGAGAGCAGTCATAAAGCCATTGTCTATCCTGTAGCGGTTATTTCGGCTACTAAAAACAAGCAAGTTACTGAGGATTTTCTAAAATACTTAGAGAGTTCTGAAGCCCAGCAAATATTTGTAAAATACGGTTTTAAGACATTAGCAAAATAAAAAATAAATTTCCGGGGGAGTCCGATGGAATTTAGTTATGTTCCGATAGTTTTGTCTCTGAAAGTTGCCTTTGCCGCTGTTATTATTGTCACTTGTTCTTCTATACCAATAGCAGCCCTTATGGCCAAGCGTGAGTTCTTCGGTAAAGATGTTGTAGAGTCAATCATTACGTTGCCGTTGGTGCTTCCCCCCTCGGTTATCGGCTTCATGTTGCTTTATGTTTTTGGGAAAAACGGTCCCTTAGGGAAGTTGTTCGAACAATGGTTTCATACTCGAATCGTCTTTACCCTAGCGGGAGCAGTAATCGCAGCCGCTGTCGTAGCCTTTCCTTTGATGTACCAATCTGTAAAGGTGGCCATTGAGAATGTTGATCAAAATCTTGAGAAGGCAGCGCGTACATTAGGGGCTGGAGAACTTAGGGTGTTCTTCACCATAACCCTTCCGTTAGCTTTGAATGGTATTGTCGCAGGCTTAGTCTTAGCCTTCGCTCGGTCTCTGGGGGAATTTGGAGCTACCTTGATGATTGCAGGAAATATTCCGGGCAAGACGCAAACAATGCCGATTGCCATCTACTTTGCTAATGAAGCGGGCGACACAGGGCAAGCGAGCATATTGGTTATCATCATGACTATTTTTAGTTTTCTGGTTATTTATGGACTGAACCGATGGGGAAAAGGATCACGACGAGACTCGCGAGGAGGTGGGGCATAATGCTAAAGGCGTTTTTTCAGAAAAAGTTACCAACCTTCGAGCTTGAAATCAATTTCTCCTTGAGCAATGGAATTCTTGCCCTTGTTGGTCCCTCTGGTGCAGGTAAGACGACGATCTTGCAATGTGTAGCAGGCCTCCAGACCCCTTCGTCGGGGGAGATTAATATCAATGACAAGATCGTCTTCTCTTCTGAGCAGGGTGTAAACATTCCAATTAGAAAGCGACGCATAGGCTACGTTTTCCAAGACTATGCTCTTTTTCCGCACATGACTGTGGAGAAAAATGTGATGTATGGAAAGCCCCAGAAAGGGAGTATCCCCAACAAGGCGCTTACCGTTTCCAATGTATTAGAAATGCTAAAGATTGAACATCTGCGAAATCGCTATCCCAATCAGATTTCGGGTGGAGAAAAACAAAGAGTCGCTCTCGCCCGTGCCTTAATGACCGAGCCCGAACTTTTGTTGCTCGATGAACCGCTCTCCGCCCTTGATCAGGATACACGGAGTACACTTCAACAAGAGTTGCTTAAGCTTCAAGTCCAATGGCAGATTCCTTTCATCTTAGTAACGCATGATCTTCAGGAAGCAGAAATGCTGGGAAATCAGATTATTAAGCTGGATCATGGTAAGCAAGAGGAGATTAGAAAGTTCGATGTAGCTCAATGAAGCAGACCCTCTGCATTTAAAACCAAGGAAAATTGAATAGTTAATCTCCGAGCCAGAATGACCTAAAGAGCAAATCCATGGTCACTGGACAGGGCCTTAGGTCCTCAGGGTGTTCCCGGAAACGGGTAGGCCTTCCATTTTGAAAAGGAGTAGCAAGTATTAGACTGGACGCCAGTTTATTTAGGGCTCTCTTTTTGGGAGTCCTATTTATTATGCCATTGTACATGACGATAGAGAGGGGGTTATTGTGTTTATCGTGATTTATTGGGAATGGACTATACCCCGTTATTGATTTCACTAAGAGCAGCAATAATAGCAACTATTGTGACCTTTTTCTTGGGTATTGCAGCTGCATGCTTTGTTTCGGGATATAGGGGAAAATTCAAGGGATTGATTGACGGCGTGCTTACCTTGCCTCTGGTTTTGCCACCGACAGTTATAGGATTCTTGCTTCTTATACTTTTTGGCAAGAACGGACCTCTTGGGAAACTCTTAATGTCTATTGGAAAGACCGTGATATTTTCTTGGCCAGCAACCGTGATAGCGGCTTCAGTTGTCGCTTTCCCCTTAATGTATCGAACGGTCAGAAGTGCTTTTGAACAAATTGATCAAAATATTATTAATGCTGCTCGTACGCTGGGTGTCTCAGAGTGGAAAATATTTTGGAGGATAACGATTCCGCTTGCTTGGCCGGGAGTAGCTGCAGGTACGGTATTAGCTTTTGCCAGGGCCTTGGGCGATTTTGGCGCAACGCTCATGATTGGTGGTAATATACCTGGGAAAACGCTGACAATCCCTGCTGCTATTTTCTTTGCAGCCGAAAGCGGAGAAATGAGAAAGGCTTTGATATGGGTGATACTTATTTTTATTGTTTCCTTGATCGTTATGACGTTAATGAATTATTGGACGGATTACCAGCGCAAGATGATCGCTACCGCTGGCAGAAAATAGTATGGAAATATTGGTTGATATCCAAAAAAAACTTCCAGGGTTTGAACTTGATGTTAATTTTGAGGCAGGCATGGACATTCTTGGACTTCTAGGAGCTTCAGGTTCTGGAAAGAGTATGACCTTGCGCTGTATCGCAGGAATTGATACCCCGGATAGGGGCAGAATTGTTCTCAACGGCCGGACTTTGTTCGACTCTCAGAAAGGCATTAATCTCCCCTGCCGCAAAAGGAAGCTGGGCTATTTATTTCAAAACTACGCCCTTTTTCCTAATATGACTGTCGAAGAGAACATTGGTTTCGGAATTGGAGATAAAAAGAGAGAGGAAAGAATGGCAATCATCAAGGAAAAGGTGAAGATGATTAAGCTGGAAGGCTTGGAAAAAAGGTATCCCAACCAACTTTCCGGGGGACAACAGCAACGGGTTGCTCTGGCCAGAGCTTTGGCTATTGAGCCAGAGGCGTTACTCTTGGATGAACCATTTTCCGCACTTGACAACTATCTAAGAAGCCATATGGTCAAACAGCTGACTGAGACTTTAGCAGATTATCTTGGAGTAACCCTGTTCGTAACCCATAATATGGATGAGGTCTATAGCGTTTGCAATAAATTGGTAGTTCTTTCAATGGGGAAAATTGAAGCAAAAGGAGGGACAGAGGAAGTATTCAGGTCTCCGCCTACACTTGTATCAGCGCAATTAACAGGGTGCAAGAACTTTTCTTTGGCAAAATACATATCACCGTTTGAGGTAGAGGCATTGGATTGGGGAATAACTTTAAAAACCAAGAACGAAATTGTTAAACACATCGAATTTGTGGGTATTCGTGCCCATGCGATCGAACTGGCCTTAGATGAAAAACAAGACAATGTGTTTAGGTGTTGGCTTAATTTCACAAGTCAGACTCCATCAAGGATAACAACCTATCTATCCATACAAGTCCCGGCTTTAGGAAAGGACGGTTATCACATACAATGGGAGATCACCAAACAAATGTGGTTTGAATTGAAGGATAAACCACAGCCTTGGAACCTCCGATTTAATCCTGATGATCTAATAATTGTCTAATTTTAAATCACTGCTAAATCTAATGAGGAAGAGGGGAAATCCATGAAACCACTTTATAAAATCTGGAAGTTAAGTAAAGCTAAAGTTGCCTTGAGATTTGTTGCGTGTTCGATCTTGTTTCTTGTTCTGTTTATCTCAGGATGTTCCAGCGTTGTCAATCAAGCCTCAAAACCGGAAGACAACGGAGTTGCCTATAATAAACCTATTGAACTTTTGATTTCCACTGCTCCTAGTTTAAAAGGCTCCTTTGAAGAAATTAAAGGACTGTATACAGCAAAGAATGCTCAAGTGAACTTGGTATTTAACTATGGGCCGTCAGGTTCGCTCCAAAATCAAATCGAGCAAGGTGCTGCCACTGATATTTTTATTTCTCAAGGTAAGCCGCAAATGGATGCGCTAGAGCAAAAGGGGCTTATTAAGAAGGACTCTAGGGTAAATTTGCTGGGTGATGAACTTGTCTTAATCGTTAATAAAAGCAACACTTCTATCAATAGCTTTGAAGATCTAACCAAGCCGGAGGTTAAGAAAATTGGAATTGGTGAAGCCGAATCAGTTCCGGCAGCTAAGACTACGAAAGAAACCCTAGAGACCCTTAAATTATGGGATGCTTTACAACCCAAGATGGTAATGGGTAAGGATCTAATGCAAGTGATGACTTATGTGGAGACCGACAATACCGAAGCAGGTTTTGTTTGGGATACTATTGCGATTACTTCGAATAAAGTTAAAATCGTAGCTGCGGCACCAGCTGATTCTCATAAACCGGTTGTATTGCCAGCGGCAGTAGTAGCAGCCTCCAAAAATAGTGATGAAGCTTCGAAGTTCTTGGAGTATTTACAGAGTGATGAGGCTATGAAAGTATTCGGAAAGAATGGATTTATCAAGGTAAAATAGTTAATGAAAAAGATGGAGGTTGAGACTATGTTTTATATCAGTGATGAAACAATTGATCGATGGATTAAAGAGGATGTTCCGTATATTGATTTAACAACCCTGACCCTTGGCATAGGTGGATTCAAAGGGAAGATAAGTTTTGCTGCGAGAGAATATACGGTTTTATCAGGGGTAGAGGAAGTTTTAAGGATCTTTGCAAAGTTTGGAATTACGCCGATTCGATCGTTGCCGTCGGGTTCGGTTGTTAACAAAGGAGATATATTTATTGAAGCGGAAGGGTTAGCATCAAGTCTTCATATGGCTTGGAAAATGGCGATGAATATAATTGAATACAGCTCAGGTATTGCAACAAGAACAAAAAGGATGGTGGATAAGGCTAAATTTCTTAATCCACAGATTACTGTTGTTGCTACAAGGAAATCCTTTCCGGGAACCAAGGAGCTTGCCATTAAGTCTATTATTGCGGGAGGGGCTTTTCCTCACCGATTAGGCTTATCTGAAACTATCTTAATCTTCAAACAACATGTTAATTTCCTTGGCGATATCCATAAGCTGGCCCTGGTAATGAAAGAAATCAAAGGAAATGCTTGTGAAAAGAAGGTTATCGTAGAGGTGGAAACGCTTGAAGATGCACGGCTTTTAATCGAATCAGGTGTAGACGGATTACAATTTGATAAGATTCCTGCCAATGATTTAAGAATCATGGTTGATCAAATAAGACGACTTAACCCGAATATTACCCTTCTTGGAGCGGGTGGAATCAATGGAGACAATATCGAAGAATACGCTCGGACAGGCATCGATGCAATTGTGACCACTTCGATGTATTTTGGAAAACCTTCCGACATTGGCGTGACGATGGAAAAATATTAAGCCTTGGAACGTGAACCATGATTCACAAAAAACTTTATTACCTTATCTCCGAGCCGGAATAAACCTAATGAGTAATCTATGGTAACCGGCTAGGGCTTTAAGCCCTCAGGGTGTACCCGGAAACGGATATGCCTTCACTATTGAAAAGGAGGTGGCCAAGCCAGCTAGGCTTTTGTTTGGCATGGCTCCACTTTCTATAGGTGGAGCTGTTTTTTATGCCAATTAAGAGGGGCGCGAAATATTTCAAATGTGGATAGGCATCGACATATTAATGAAGAGATTCATTATACGTAAAAAAGGACATTCTGAAAGGAGGAAAAAGAATGCGTTCTTTGGATGAGGATCTCCAAGCAGCTGTTGCTTATCATGGTCACCTCTGTATGGGTATGGTACTGGGGGTGAGGATGGCTCGCCACGGCATGCAAATCTTGGGTATAGATGACCCCTTAAGTTTTCGTGACTCAATTGTGTATGTAGAAATGGATCGGTGCGCGACGGATGCCGTGAGTGTTGTAACGGGATGTACTCTTGGTCGAAGGAGATTAAAGGTCGTCGACTATGGGAAAATGGCAGCAACCTTCGTTAACTTGGCAACTAATGAAGCTATAAGGGTATCGCCAAAGATTGTAGCTTATCCCCAACCAGGTGAGGACCCTGTAGTTTTTATGCAGAGTTTTAAGGATGAAGAATTATTTCTGTGGAAGAAAGTGTTTATCAGTATCCCCCCGGAAGATTTGCCCGGAAAGCCCTTACATAATGTGGTATGTGAAAAATGTGGTGAGATAGTTTTAGATCGTCGGGAAGTAGCTGTAGATAGCAAGACGTTTTGCAAAGCATGTGTAAATAAACCTTATTACCAAGATATCTGAAAGGAGATAAATACTTATGTGGGAGATTTATGACGAACTTATTGATGCAGTTCCCAAAGACTTGAAAAGTGAGCGATTGTTGTATTGGGCTTAATTGGATTTTGGTAAAATCAAAGGCCACAGGTATTGCTATGACTCCTTTGGAAGGGCATGGCTCAATCAATATGGCAGGCAATATTGTAGGTATGGGTGTTCAAGAACTGGCGCAGTATATTAAATCGTGGAACAACTTCGAGGCGGCCTTAGCTCTTGCCGCAATAAATTCTGCACTGAATACTGAAGAAAGGGTCAAACAGCTGACAGGTCGTTCTGTGAGTAGCCATCCACGATCCAACGCCTTTGAATATTACCGCCATCTATTCCTTAGTAAGAAGGTCGCAGTGATCGGACACTTTCCCGATCTGGAGTCCTTGAGTGAGATATGTGAATTGTCTATCTTGGAACGGCGACCAGGTCATAAAGACTTTCCAGATCCAGCCTGCGAATACCTACTGCCACTTCAAGATTATGTCCTAATCACTGGGACTACGCTGATTAACAAGACCCTTCCACGCCTCTTGGAACTTTCCAAAAATAGCACTGTGATTCTAGTGGGGCCAAGCACGCCTTTAACTCCTCGGCTTTTCTCATTTGGTATTTCCACTTTAGCCGGTTCTGTGATTACTGATTCCAAGGTGTGGAATTTTGTTCGGCAGGGTGGAGGTGGAATGGCGATATTTCAGCATGGCTGTAGTATGGTCAAAATATCAAGCTCGGAAGAGAAGGATACTACAAATTCAAGGACTGCTGTCACGGTCTGATCATTCTTTCAGACGAAGGAAGCTAAACCTTTACTAGCTCAAATTAAGCCCACTAAATAATAAGGCTTGAAGAGGAGAGTGTACTTAGTGGAAAAGTCTATTACACTTAATCCCATCGGGATAGTAGAATCATCGATAACAAATCGTGATGACATGCCCACAAATGGAATCCAGGCAGGGATAAGGGTATTTCCACCATATGTCGGAGCACTGGAGAGAATCGAAGAATACTCTCACTTATGGATTTTGACTTGGTTTCATCAAGCGCCTCGCGACGTCACTACCGCAGTACCATCTAAAGTCAATCCTTTGTCTCATAGATTCGGAGTGTTCGCTTTACGCTCACCGTCTCGCCCTAATCCGGTAGCTCTAACCTTGGTTAAGTTGGATCGGATTCAGGAGTATACGCTATATGTGGCTGATATGGATGCGATTGATGGGACGCTTGTTATTGATATTAAACCTTACTTCGAGCATGATACAGTATTTTCACCGCGAACACCACAAATATCCCCTCTTAGTGTAAACGCTCTTCAGAAGACTTTGCTCAAACAAGCACTAACCCATCACGGCGAAACATGCCCGGATCTATTGCTTGCCGTTCGGATGGCGCTAATTGCGGATAAACTGCTGGGATATATAAAATCTCCAGATGTGCAGGTTCAAGTCTACGGTTCTACCTGCTTGGCCGATGCTATTCAAGGGCTTTGTAGGGCAAGACTTGCGAATCCTGCAAGATTCGAGTTTTGTTCATCTTTTATTAAACATAGTATCTGGATTAAAGGGAATCGGCGGTTATCTATTTCAGGCGTTCGAGAGTTAGATCTAAAAGCGTTTTGGGGGTTGCCAGACTACCAGATTTTCGAGGTAGCTATGGAAGAAATAGAATAACAAAAGGAGGAATTTGGATGAAAAGATATGTTTTGCTATCGATTCTAATATTGTCGTTAGTGTTAACGGGATGTAGTCAAGGGTCCAAGCCTGTAGTGGAAAATTCGCAGGTGCCCCAGAAAGAAAAATTGGTCATCACCGATATGCTGGGGCGTCAGGTGGAAATACCTGAAAATCTGCAGCGCATCGCTACATCAAAGTACATGGGGCATTTGGTGTATGCCCTAGGGCAGCAAGATAAGATGGTACATCAGGGGCTGATGGGTGAGGCTGGCAAAGGAAAATCTAAGCTTGACCCCAAATATGCAGCGATGCCGGCGTTTAGAAATAATGGTTCGGTGGAGGAAGTACTTGCTTTAAAGACTCAACTGCTTTTTGTCTATGCTGATTTTGATCAAGCTTTAATCAAGCAGTTTAACGATGTGGGTATCAAAGTAATAGCATTAAAAGGAGAAACCCTGGATGAAAGCTATCAAGCGGTTAAGCTAATGGGTAAAGTCCTGGGTGCTGATCAACAGGCTGAAGCGTATGTAAGCTATTGCCAAAATACTGTTAGTAATATCAAGGATTGTTTAAAAGATTTACCAGCCGACCAGAAACCCAAGGTGTTGATGGCTGGACCCAAGAGCATTTATACGGCTGCTACTAAAGATATGACGGCCAACAGCATGATGGAGATTGCGGGAGGCGTTAATGTAGCCAAAGATGCTGTGGGGCTTTGGGCGGAAATATCTCCCGAACAATTGGTGAAATGGAATCCCGATTATATTTTTCTGGGATCATCCAAAGGAATTTACGGTGTGAACGAGGTGTTGAATAATCCTGCTTTGGCTTCCTTGAACGCCATCAAAAACAAAAAAGTCTTTATATTTCCATCTAACCTTGGTTGGTGGGATTTCCCCGCTCCTCAAAGCGTCTTGGGAATCCAGTGGTTGGCTAACACAATGCATGGGGATAAATTTACGGACATTGATATTAAGAAGTTCACTGATGACTATTATAAGAATTATATGGGCAATACCTATACGGACTTGGGAGGGAAACTCTAGTTGTGATTTGGCAGGTATACTGAGTAGTGCCGGAACGCTTGACAAGGAGCAAATATTTATGAAGAAAAAAGCTTTACTCCTAACACTGACTTTTCCGGTAATATGCATCTTAATTGCAATTTGTGCAGGGCGTTATGCTATTTCTCCATTGGAGATGGTGCAGATACTATTGACTAAGATAGGGTTAGGAGGGGGGATGGTTCCCCCCTCCCCCGAAGCGCAAAGTGTGTTTTGGCAAATCCGCTTGCCAAGGATCGTCCTAGCTTTCACGGTGGGAAGCGCCCTAGCAGTTTCTGGGGCAGTGTTTCAGGCGCTTTTCCGCAATCCCTTGGCCTCGCCAGATCTTCTGGGAGTTACAGCTGGAGCAAGTTTCGGGGCGGTGTTGGCTTTGATGTTTTTTCCTCCTTTAAGCCTCGCCATAAAATTTTCGTCCTTTCTTTTTGGGGTGGCAGCGGTATTATGCGTACACGTACTAGCGGTTAAAAGCCGTGATCAGTCTACTGCAGTGTTGATCTTAGGCGGTATCATCGTCTCGGCAGTTTTCCAAGCGGGGGTTTCTGTTTTGAAATATTTAACAAATACTTACGATATGCTAGCGCAAATCGTCTTTTGGCTCATGGGAAGTTTTCAGACAGCAACCTGGGACTCAGTATGGAGCGTTTTCCTAGTCACCATGATTGGCACTGCTTTGATTGTTGCATTTAGTTGGCGTTTGAATATCATGTCCCAGGACGATGAACAGGCACTTTCCTTAGGTGTGGACGTGGTTAAATGGCGGATTATTTACGTGGCCATTACCACCTTAATGGTAGGCATTTCCGTCTCTGCCTGTGGAGTCGTTGGGTGGATCGGTTTGGTCGTGCCTCACATCGCCCGATCTTTGGTCGGTTCGGAACATCGGCGTCTGATCTTTACTTCGGCTTTACTAGGAGCTTCGCTGATGCTTTTGATGGATACACTAGCCCGCTCTCTTTTTAGTTCGGAGATACCCATCAGCATTGTGACATCACTTTTGGGAGCACCATTCTTGGGATATCTGGTATTGCACCAAAGAAAGGAATGGGTTGGAAAATGAGTATTGAAGTCCGAAATTTAGAAGCTGGTTATGGCTTGAAGCCTATTTTGCGAGATGTCAGCATGCGTGTAGAGGAAGGCAAGATCTGCGCCCTATTGGGTAGAAATGGATCGGGAAAAACCACTTTGCTGCGCTGCCTAAATGCGTTAATCAAACCTATTCAAGGGCAGGTGTATCTTCGGGGACAGGATATTGCGAGTTTGTCAAGGGTGGAGATTGCCCGTATGGTTAGTGTCGTGCCTCAGAGCACTAGTGCTCCTTTTAATTATCCTTGTCTAGAGGTGGTATTGATGGGAGAGGCGGCGCGTTTGAATCCTTGGTCTGCGCCTGGGGAAGTCGCAAGGCAGCGGGCTAAAGGGGTTTTTAAACTAATTGGGATAGAGCATCTGCTGGATCACGATTATAATGGGATTTCTGGTGGCGAACAGCAATTGGTGCTATTGGCAAGAGCACTTTTTCAGGATGCGCCTTATATGCTTTTAGATGAACCCAACTCACATCTGGATTTTTCTAATCAACATCATATGATGACTTTAATGCGACAATTAGCTAAACAGCATGGCATCACTATGCTTATCACTTTACATGACCCTAATCTAGCTTTTTATTACTGCGATGAAATTGTTCTAATGCGACAGGGGCGTCTTGTTTGCCAAGGGCCAACGATTGAAGTTTTGACAGATATCAACCTTAGTGCAATATACGGAAATAACATTCAGACTGATCTTACTTCCCGGGGAATGCAAGTGGTAGTGCCTAAGGGGGTTGTCATGGGCGCGGTAGAACAAACCTTGGTTTGTTAGCGAGTCTTGGCAAGATGCGAGAAACCCTGATAACCCGAAAGGGTATGCTTGACCGAGTTGTGGTTTTGTGTTAAGTTTAATTTATTAAATAAATGAGCAAGTGATTTTCTATAGCAGAGAAATCATAACAGGGAAGCCGGTGTAAATCCGGCGCGGTCCCGCCACTGTAACGGGGAGTTTCTGCCACACATCCACTGAGGAAACTTGGGAAGGAGGCAGTAAATGAGGATCCTGAGCCAGGAGACCTGATTGCTTGGATGCTTTACTCACGATGGATGGGTGGAGGGACTTGTTAATTTGGCCCTTCATTTTGAAGGGCTTTATCTATTATTAAATGTACATAAAAGGTTTCCAGAGGGAAACTGACCTGCAGGGTCAATGTCTTGTTCAAGTGGGATCTGCTTACAAAAATGCGAATGCAACTTGAAAGCGGAGGAGAACGCGCCGTCCGAGACAACCGATACATTGCTGTCTTCAGGATTAGTGATGTGAGGTTGTCTCTTTATTTTTTTATAGGTGTCGATGATCACTAGATATCATAAAACTAAATACTTAGGGAATTTAGGTACCGAAGTTCGAGAACCTCGGTTTAAAAGGGAAACAGGTGTAATTCCTGCATGGTCCCGCCGCTGTGATGGGGAAATGGCTCATTAGATGCCACTGGACGAGTCCGGGAAGGTATGAACCATTGATGATCCAGAGTCAGAAGACCTGCCTAAATGATGCAAGCCGAAACTCTACGAGCGATAGAGGAGGTATTATTAGTGATGAGCAAATGTTTATCAGTATTTTAAGCCTCTTGACCAATCGGTTGAGAGGCTTTTTGCATGGAGTGGCTTATTTTTGCGAGATGTATCAAATTGATAATGAATCAGAAATGGGCCAACTCATCGTAATATTGTGCGCCGTTCCAGCATTGAGATCATTTTGAAATCTAAAGAGGTTACAAAATATGTTGAAGGAGTGGTCTGATCATATATTCATTTTTCCATAAGAAAACTTGTATTGCATCGGTTGTTTTTTCATTTTTACTGCTCTCTGTTTTAGTTATGTTTTCCCTATACGGTCAGAGAACTTGTAACCATGGGTCGGGCTAGGCATATTGGGCTTTTCTCTGTGCCCTCGGGAAAGGATAAAAAAATAGCAGATGAGGCAATTGATGAAGTAGGCATCAGTTCCATTCGAGACAAGTTGTGTAATCATTTAAGCGGCGGACAATTGCAACTTGTCTTCATTGCCAGAGCTTTAGCCAGTGAACCTAAGGTGCTGGTTCTAGATGAACCAGAATCACACTTGGACTTTAGGAATCAATTTATGATCTTAAATCTTATTAGGAGATTGGTCAAAGAACGCTGCCTAGCTTGTATTATCAATACTCATTACCCGGAACATGCTCTGCGTCTGTCTGATACTACGCTGCTCTTGGGTAAAAAATCTTATTTGTTCGGAAGGACTAGAGAAATTATTACGGAAAAAAGAATTGAAGAGTATTTCGGAATTAGTGCAAAGATTTTGCCAGTGCCCTATAAGGGTGAGGAGATCAAAGCCTTTGTTGTATTGGATACCTGTGTTCCATAGAGAATCCTAAGAATGAAATAGATAAAGATACGGTTTGAAGTTAAGAGGAAGGAGATGTAAGCATGCAACAAGGACTTATCCATATTTATACTGGTGCAGGGAAAGGAAAGACAACTGCCGCAGTGGGGTTGGGAATTAGGGCCTATGGACAGGGACTTAAGGTCCTGATGGTTCAATTTTTAAAAGGATGGGATACCGGGGAAATGAAGGTCATCGCCACCTTAGAACCGTGCTTTCAACTCTTTCGATACAAGGAAAATGACAAATTCGTTTGGAATATGACTGATGAAGAAAAAAGCGGGCTGGAAAGAGAAATGCGGATTGGTCTGAACTATATTGTGGAAGCAATCATGAGCGAGGAATGGGACATGATCATCATGGATGAGATTATGGCTGCTGTGAATTATGGATACCTACCACTTGAAGAAGTAGTCGAGATTGTAAAGAACAAACCACTAAAACTCGAACTGGTGTTGCCCGGGCGAGATGCCCCAGTAAAGCTGATCGAGTTAGCTGATTATGTCTCGGAAATCACTGCCCGCAAACATCCCATGGCCAAGGGCATAATAGCGCGGGAGGGAATTGAGTATTAAGATTAGCTGATACTAACAAAAGCAATGGGGCTATAACAGAACTTGTTTTAAGTTTGTTACAGCCCCGTTGCTTTTTACTTCTTTGAAGTAGGGTGGGCTCTTGGTAAAGGTTGCCCCCTTCCCTTCTCCGATTGGCATTCGAAGCGGAAGTCTCAATGGCGGCGAAATCTATTTTTTGCCTTAAGCTTATAAATAAAATATTTATATTTTCTTTATAGCCTTTTCCTAATTCTTTATACTTTTATATGGAGAATAGATTTATAATAAGGCTAAATTGTATTAAAAGTTGGGTTTGTTAGACAATAGAGATGTAGGTGGAATTTACGAGGGTGATGTTAATGGCAAAGGGAAAACTTACAATCTTTTTAGGGGCAGCGTCAGGGGTTGGGAAAACTTATGCGATGTTAGAAGCGGCCTTAGGCAGATTGTCGGAAGGTATAGATGTGGTTGTGGGTCTTGTAGAAACTCATGGCAGAGCGGATACCGAGGGGATGCTCAAAGGTTTAACGGTCATTCCCTGGAGATCTCAAGACCATAGGGGTAAGATTCTTCGAGAAATGGATTTGGATGCAGTCTTGAAACGACGTCCTCAACTTGTCTTGATTGACGAACTTGCCCACTCTAACGCAGAAGGATCTCGGCACAAAAAACGTTACATGGATGTCAAAGAATTATTGTCAGCGGGAATCAACGTTTACACTACCTTGAATATTCAGGACTTAGAGACGCTCAATGATATAGTAATCCAAATTACAGGGGTTACCGTACGGGAGACAGTTCCCGACCAAGTTTTAGAAACGGCGTCCCAGATTCAGCTGATTGACATCCCGCCCGAGGAGTTAATTCAAAGATTAAAAGATGGTAAGGTGCATGTTCCCGACCGAGAAACAGAGGGTTTCAAAAACTTCTTTCGTCCCGGCAATATCAACGCTCTGAGGGAGTTAGCCCTTCGCTATACAGCTCAACGAGTGGATCGCCAGCTAGAATCCTATAGACGAGTCCATGGAATCAATGGACCATGGCCAACGGGAGAAAAGATTTTGGTTTGTATAAGTGCCAGCCCCTTCTCAGCTCAGGTGATTCGGATTGCAAAAAGAATGACAGAGAAGGTACAAGGAGAATTATTTGCCGTGCATGTCGAAACTCTGCGACGGTTTCCAGGCAGTGAGGCTGAGAAAGATTCAATGGCTAAAAATCTTCGCTTGGCAGAGGAACTGGGAGCAGAGATTATTGGACTGACTGGAGACAGTGTCGCAGAATCAATCTTAGAGGCAGCTAGAAAACGCAATGTTTCCCAGATAATTATTGGGAAACCTGAACATACGCGTTTTTGGGAGATAATTAATGGGTCGGTCGTGGACAAAGTGATTCGGCAAAGTCAGGGCATTAGTATTCATGTTATCCCTGGGCGCCAACAAGAGACAACAGGACCAGCTCAAGTTCAGGCAGTGAAAAATGGGGAAGAAGCAGGAACTAATACCCAACGGTGGGCTTCTCCAAAAATCTTTCCTTATCTGGTCTCTAGCTTGATGGTGATGGTAATGACGTTAGTCTTTAACTTAGTAAGTCCGTTTTTAGGATTGGTTAATATTTCTTTGGCCTATATTCTCCCTATTCTAATTAGTGCGGCCCGCTGGGGAACTCTTCCCGCTATCGCAACTGGGTTAATGGGGACGATTGCCTTTGATCTTTTTTTTGTTCCTCCCATTTTTAAATTTACGGTTGCTGATCTCCGGTATTTAATCAGCTTTGCTATTTTTATGTTAGTGGGTTTTATTACCGGAACTCTATCAGATCGGTTGAAAAAACAAGTGAATTATTCACGGCAGCGCGAGAGCAGCATTTCAGCACTTTATTCTCTAAGTCGAGATATCGCAGCAGTCGATAACCTGGATGCTGTGTTAGATTGTATTGTTAGTAATATCTCCAAAACGTTGGAGGGGCAAGTTATGTTGCTTTTACCTAATGAAAAGGCTCAATTGGTGCTGAGAAAAGACTCTGGACTTAAGAGTTTCTTAGATAACAGTGAACTTTCAGTTGCCACCTGGGTCTATGAAAGGGGACAAAAAGCGGGCATAGGAACGGAGACCTTAGGCACTGCTAAGGCCCTGTATTTGCCACTGAGTACAGAACAGGGAACCCAAGGAGTTCTTGGGATTTATAGCAATGAACGTAAAGAACATTTTGACCCTGACCGAATCCGCTTATTAGAAGCCTTTACGGGATTAGCTGCCATGGCCATCAATCGAGTTAAATTAGCGGAACAAGCCAGAGAGTCCCTTTCCTTAGTAGAGTCTGAACGTTTACGCACAGCGCTATTTAATTCACTTTCTCATGATTTACGGACACCTCTCGCCTCCATTATTGGGGCCGTCACCGGACTTCTAGAAGATCGAAATGTCGTCTATAGCCCTGAGGTCCGCAAGGAGTTGCTGAAAACGATTCTGCATGGGGCAGAGCGAATGAATCGATTTATTAGTAACTTATTAGATATGGCACGGCTGGAGAGTGGTATGCTTCGATTAAATAAAGAATGGTGCGATCTTCAAGATATCATTGGAGTGGCGATTAATAGGCTTGGAGACGCCTTAACTCGACGGCCTTTAGACATTGATATCCAGGAAGGCTTACCTTTGGTGCAAGCAGATGGGATTTTGATAGAGCAAGTGTTGATCAACCTACTGGATAATGCACTTAAGTACTCCGAAGCCGCTAGCAAAATAATGATAGCGATTCGGCAACAAGGAAAGCAGTTAGAGATTGTGGTCGCTAATCGGGGCCATAGCATTCCTGAAGCGGATTTAAGCAAGGTCTTTGATAAGTTTTATCGACTTAGTTCCCCTCTGCAAGTGAGTGGAACGGGGCTCGGTTTGGCAATTTGTAAAGGACTTATTGAAGCTCATGGCGGTGAGATTTGGGCCGAAAACAATAAACTGGGTGGTGTGACAATTACATTCACCTTACCTATAACCGACCAATTTCTCGGTGTTGTTCCTGAGATGAATAAAGGAGAGCAAGATGGAAAATAAAGGTCAACGAATTTTGATTGTTGATGATGATACACAGATCCGGCGTTTTTTACGGGTGGCCTTAACCAGTCACGGATACGTTGTAAAAGACGCTAAGACGGGGAGAGAAGGTATTGAGACAGTCGCGATGTTCAGCCCGGACTTAGTAGTCCTTGATATAGGGCTGCCGGATATCGATGGACTAGACGTTGTGCGTCAGTTGCGAGAATGGACTAAAGTGCCAATTATCATTCTTTCGGTCAAAGAACAGGAGGGTGATAAAATTACGGCCTTAGACTTGGGTGCGGATGACTATGTGACGAAACCCTTTGGTATGGGGGAATTGTTAGCTCGAATTCGAGCGGCCATGCGTCACACTGTCAGGGTAGAGGAACAGCCGGTTTTGCATTTTGAAGACTTGACCCTTGATTTATTACATCGCCGGGTCACAAGGGATGATCACGAGATTAAGCTTACCTTAACGGAATATGAGATCGTAAAAAATCTGGCGATTAACGCAGGAAAAGTTATGACCCATAGTTATTTACTTCGTACTGTATGGGGACCGTCTTATGAGAAAGAAGTACAGTACTTACGCGTATATATTGGTCAGATAAGGCGAAAACTGGAACGTGACCCATCCCGCCCACGGCATATTATTACCGAACCAGGGGTAGGATATCGTTTGTTGTAATGCTGACTTAGTTGGAGGGAAAAGGGATTGAACGCATTAGGTAAAATCATGTCACCATCTCGAGTTTTAGTTTTGGGATTTGCTCTTCTTATTCTGTTTGGGGCGATATTACTGACCTTACCTCAAGCAACTCAGGATGGATTGGGCTTATCTATATTGAATGCCGCCTTTACAGCAACCTCGGCAGTTTGTGTTACAGGGTTAGTAGTTGTGGATACAGCGACGACCTTTACGCTCTTTGGGCAATGGGTCATTCTTTTCTTGATTCAAGTGGGTGGACTTGGTTTTATGACCTTTGCCACCTTGTTCGCCATGATTTTAGGAAAAAAAATTACCCTTAAAGAACGATTGTTGTTGCAAGAGGCGCTAAATCAGGTTTCAGTCGAAGGGATCGTTCGATTAACTAAGTCTGTCCTGCTGATTTCCTTTGCTTTTGAAGCGATGGGTACCCTTATTCTAACCATACACTGGTATTCCGATTTTGGCTTTAGTAAAGCGCTTTATTATGGTTTCTTTCATTCTATTTCAGCGTTTAATAACGCGGGGTTCGATATCATGGGTAATTTTACTAGTCTTACTGCTTTCGTTGGAGATCCCGTCGTTAATATGACCATCATGATTTTATTTATTTGCGGAGGATTGGGCTTTATTGTTATGGCGGATCTACTGGCACACCGGAAAAAGTTTAGACTTCATACGAAAATAGTCCTACTGGTTTCCGGAGTCCTGATCCTATTAGGGACAGTGATTGTTTTGATCATGGAATTTGCAAATCCAGATACCTTAGGGCCACTCCCCTTAGGGACAAAGGTTATGGCGGCGTTATTCCAATCGGCTACTACTCGGACTGCAGGATTTAATACCATCAATATAGCGGGTATGTATGACACAACCTTACTCTCCATGATTGTGCTCATGTTTATTGGAGCTTCTCCCGGGGGAACGGGCGGAGGAATTAAAACAACAACGTTTATAGCGATCGCTTTATCTGTGTTGAGTACCTATCGCAGTGATCCTCAGGTAGTCTTCAAGGGGCGGACTTTACCCAGGGATGTGATTCAGAAAGCTTGGGCAGTTACGACTTCAGCCCTATTTTTGGTCTTCATAATATTATCGATTCTCTCACACACGGAAAACTCAGATTTAATGACCGTATTTTTCGAAGTAACGTCTGCCTTTGGGACGGTAGGCCTTTCTCTAGGAATCACGCCCACGCTTTCCGAGGTTGGTAAAATGGCGATTATTTTAACGATGTTTATAGGGCGGTTGGGGCCGTTAACCTTGGCATTTGTACTTTCACAGAAAAAAAATAAACAAGCAGCCCACATTAAATATCCGGATGAACGAATCATGATTGGATAGGAGGAGAAATTAGTGCGCAAACAATTTGTGGTTATTGGCTTAGGGCGATTCGGAACGAGTGTCGCTAAGACCCTCACCGCATTAGGTCACGAAGTCCTTGCGTTAGATAAGAACGAACATGCGGTTCAGCTCATAATGAATGATGTGACTCAAGCGGTGCAGGCCGATGCGCGTGAAGAGGAGACGCTCCGGACATTAGGGGTGCGGAATTTAGATGTAGCGATTGTCGCAATCGGGGATGATCTTGAAGCAAATATACTAATCACCCTGATGCTCAAAGAAATGGGAATACCCTATGTTGTCGCTAAGGCTCAATCGATTCAGCACGGAAAGGTGTTGGAGAAAATTGGCGCAGATAAAATTGTTTATCCAGAACAAGATATGGGGATTCGCCTGGCCAACAACCTAATTAGAACCAATGTCATGGATTTTATAGAATTGTCCTTGGATTACAGCATCTTCGAAATAATTGCTCCATCTCAATTTGTCAATAAAACACTGGGAAAATTAAATTTAAGGGCAGTTTATAAGATTAATGTGATGGCTATTAAGAAAGGTGCAGATCAGATTGTTATTGCCCCGGGAGCGAATGCAGTCGTTGATGAAGGAGATATTTTGGTAATTGTCTGCAACAAAAAAGCCCTTTCTAAGTTGCCAGACTAAATATTTAAGCAGTTGATGAAAGTAATAGGGACTTAACGCTTTAATTAACGTTAAGTCCCTATTTATTTATGCTAAGCTGATCCCTATTGTTAAATCGTATGATTCGCTCGATACTCGGATGGGGTAATACCTTCATTTTTCTTGAAAATAGTAGAAAAATAACTGCTGGAATTAAAACCGTTAGCGGCGGCAATTTGGTCAATGGTTGCAGTTGAAAGGCGCAATTGTTGTTTGGCTTTTTTGAGCCGTACTTGGGCCAGATAGTCTGTTAAACTTCCGCCTGTTTTTTTATTGAAGATCCGACTTAGATATGCTGGGCTGACGTGGACATATGCTGCCACCATATTTAGTGAAATATTATTAGCATAGTTTAATTCTACATAGGCCATAGCTTTGCGCACTAAGAGCTGGCCTTGATCAAACTGTTGATTTAAGCCTAATAAACCGATACATTTTTCCAACATTGTTTCTCCCCAAGATTTCAGGTCTTCAAGGGACGAGACATGGCACAAATCTTGAGCAAGGTCATCTTCAAATGAAGTTACTTTGGCGGGATCAGCACCCACAGAAAGGACTGCTTGTGTTACGATGACCATGATTCGTAAGGCGAACGAATTTAGAAGAGGGGCTAGTGGAATAGGGTTTGAAGTTGCAAGAAGTTCAAGAAGTAACGTCAATTGACGTTTGCTCTCCTTAAGATTTCTTGTCTTTAGTTGCTCTTCTAGGATTGTGAAATCCATGGCAGGGCAGGATTGGAACTTTTTGTGGGAAAGCCTCCCTAAAGCAAGTTTTACAGCCTCAATTAGTTGGGGTGGTTGAATTGGTTTGAGTAAATAATCTGTGGCTTGAGCTTTTATAGCCTGCTGAGAATAAGAGAATTTACCATAGGCTGTTAAAATAATGACTTCTGTGGCAGGGTAAAGTGCCTTAATTTGTCGGGTTGCTTCTATACCATCAATTCCAGGCATTTTAATATCCATGATAATCAGATCAGGGCGTGTGAGATGGACTTTTTCTAAGGCTTCTCGTCCGTTGCCAGCTTCTCCTAATATTGTGATAGGAAGGTCGGAGTTTTGTAAGGTTAACCATAAAATCTTGCGCTCTAATTCCTCATCATCAACCAGTAATACTTTATACATGCTATTACCATCCTCAAAATCAGTTAATAACGATATGAGTTGAAGGATACTCATGCCCATTTACTTATGGAGTTTAGTATAAAATATTTATACCCAAGTGCAATATTCTGATAAGGCTTACTAGATTATAGGACAATATTATCAGATGACTGAGCATAGATTTGAATGGCAAAATTTCTGAATTATGAGATAATTAAGTCAATTAGAGCGTGTTTTATTTATTATAACGTAACCCAGCTAGGAATGAAATGAAATTGCAAAAGCCAATCTGAATTTATGTTTTAGTTTATGCTGGTTTTGTGTAATAAATCGGCCGTTTGGCTAAGATCATCTTCACAAGAATTGGCCGCCCTTAAGGAACAAGAAAAGAAATGAACTAAATATTAATTTCAAAGACATAATTCTAAAGCGAGTTATCTGACAATATATTGAGTCTATTACACAAGATTTTGTATGGTTTAAAGACTTGTATGTGTGAGATAATAATGCTATTAAAAATCCCCAACTGAGAGGAGAGTAATTTAGATGATAATCGGAGTACCGAAAGAAATTAAGAATAACGAAAACCGAGTTGCGCTTACCCCCGCAGGCGTTGTGGCATTTTGTAAAGCCGGTCACCAAGTCGTTATTGAAAATAACGCTGGTGTAGGCAGTGGAATCAGTAATCAGGAATACATTGCCGCAGGAGCCGAAATTTTGGCTGCTCCGGAGGATGTTTATACGAGCGCAGAGATGATTATTAAAGTTAAAGAGCCTCTGCCATCAGAATATAATCTGTTTAAAGACGGTCAACTTTTATTTACCTACCTTCACCTGGCTCCCGAACCTGCATTGACTGCAGCGTTACTCAAGAAAAATGTTGTAGGTATTGCTTATGAAACTGTTCAGCCTGCTGACGGCAGCCTGCCTTTGCTCATACCCATGAGTGAAGTCGCCGGACGTATGTCGGTTCAGATTGGTGCTCAGTTCTTGGAAAAGCAACATGGCGGAAAGGGGATTCTCTTAGGAGGGGTTCCCGGAGTTTCTCCTGCGAAAGTTACGATTGTCGGTGGTGGCATTGTTGGTATTAACGCGGCAAAAATGGCAATCGGTATGGGAGCAGAGGTTACTATTCTGGATGTAAGTACTGCTCGTCTTCGCTATCTGGATGATATCTTTGGCTCACGAATCAAAACATTAATGTCTAACAGTTTTAATATTATGCAGGCTACCGAGAAGGCTGATTTATTGGTTGGAGCAGTTCTGATCCCAGGTGCAAAAGCTCCTAAGCTTGTTACTGAGGAAATGGTTAAAGCTATGAAACCAGGTTCAGTGATTGTGGACGTGGCAATTGACCAAGGCGGCAGCGTAGAAACAATCGATCATGTGACCACTCATGCAGAGCCAACCTATGAAAAGTTTGGTGTCATACACTATAGTGTAGCAAACATGCCTGGAGCAGTAGCTCGAACTTCTACCTTCGCCTTGACCAATGCTACTTTGCCATACGCGCTGAAGCTAGCTGGATTGGGCTATGCTGAAGCAATCAGAACCGATCTGGCACTGGCCCGCGGTGTCAACGTTATCCATGGTAAACTCACCTATAAAGCCGTTGCAGAGGCTCTCAATCAGGAGTACACACCGTTAGGGGAAGTAACTGAAGTACCTGCAAGTTTTTAACAAACAAACTTTTCTTCAGACAGTAAAGGACAGGCGGCAAAGCCTGTCCTTTTTATGCTCTCTTTAAGTTGGCCAGGACTTAAAAGGACGTTTGAGGTTAGAGGAACCGCCTGATTCGAAAGAGGATGTTCGAGTCAGGAACACATAATCGTAATCGATGGCAAGGTGTTGTGATGATGGGATGAAACCCATTTCGGAGTTTACACTTTATGATTTGGGATTAAGAGAATTACGGTAGTAAGCGCTTGTTTAGGAAACAGCCTGACACCGAATTCTTTGCCAAATTGAAGTTGCAAGCGCCTATGAACATTGCGCAGACCAATCCCTGCGACACACTGATGATCTTGGTTTAAGTCGATAGGAGCATAATGTTCAGGCATGCCCACTCCATCATCTATCACAGAGATTTCCACATGGTCACTCACCTTTTTACCCACAATCCAGAGGTGACCAATACCCTCTTTAGGTTCCAATCCGTGGATGCAGGCATTCTCCACCAACGGTTGCAAACTTAAGAAAGGGATTTGGATATCTTGGAGGTCGATTGGAATATCTATGGTTACTTCTAGCCGCTCTCCAAACCTGTTTTTTTGAATAAGAAGATAGCTTTCGACATAATGAAGTTCTTCCAGCAAGGAAACCAGTTCTTCAGGTTGATCTATATTATGTCTTAGTAAATTGGACAGGGCGAAAAGAGTATTTAATCCTTTGGTGTTTTCACCGAGAGTTACCAAACTGATGATAGTATTTAGAGTGTTGAATAAGAAGTGAGGTTTGATTTGGGCCTGCAGGTTTTTTAATTCTGCTTTATGCAATGTGTGTTCAAGCTCTACAATAATTCGGGCATCTTCGGCTGCCTTTAATTTCTCTTTACTTAACCCTTCTTGCATCTTAGCTCGATAGATTAGTTCGACTATATAACTTACCACAAATTGTATAAGTCCACCTGCAGCTTGGCATTTTTCCATGCTTATAACCTGGATTTCCTGAAAAGTTTGGGTCAAGGATTCAGGGTCCAGGCCTAAGTCCGCAGTAACATGAAGCATATCCTCAATCTCTGGAGCTTGTGGTTTTTCGAGGTGCATCTGACCGCATGTAATGGACCCGTAGAACTGATCCTCGACGATGATCGGCACCGACATTAGCATGACACCAGCATGGCATTTGCCCATACATGAATTGCCCTGCTCAACGGTATTGAACCCCAGGGTAGCATTGGAATTAATGCATCGCTTTAGACCAGCATCTTTGGAGCGGATACTGCGGCAAAAGCCATAAAAGTAATCATGCTTTACCACAGGAAAACCAAGAGCATCATTAATATCAATAGTGATGTCTGTGGCCTTAGTGAAAGTTTCGATGATTCGAACCAGCTTATCTTCTTCGATCAGTTGAAATAGGCTCTTTGGTGGATGGTCCATAAAATCCTCTCCTCACCTTACTATGTTGATACTCTCTTTCCAGAGTTAAGTGCCATTATCGGCGCCCAATTAACTAATATATACAGCTTAGAAATAAGTTCCTTTTATGATTATAGACTTTTCATTGATAATTGCCAGTGAATTCCGTTAATTGTAATTGGAACTTAATACTTTTTAACCATATTTAAATAATGGGTTATATTCGTCTAATTATTAAGGTTGAAATGACACCATTAAATAACTATTAATTAGAGTAGTTAGAATTTTCAAAAATGGCATAAATGTAGCAAAACGAGCATTATTGTGGCAACCTAGAATATTAAAAAGATGTTAAGATGAGAAGTAAGGGGGTTTATATTTCCCATTTTGGGAGGAGGAAGAATGAGTAATAAAAAGAGTTTTATTGGCAAAACTGATCGTGCCATCTTCTCATTTTCTGCGGTCATTATGGTTCTGTTTGTTTTCTGGACCCTATGTCAGCCTAAAGAGGCTGGTGACACATTCAACGCAGTACAGCAATTCATTACGGAGAATTTTGGCTGGAGTTACTTAATTGGCGTGACTTTCTTTCTGTTTTTTGCTCTGTTTATTGCCTTAAGTAAATATGGGAATATTATCTTGGGCAAAGATAGTGAGAAGCCTGAATACAGTACTTTGAGCTGGTTTTCCATGCTCTTTGCGGCTGGTATGGGAATTGGACTTATCTTCTGGGGTGTAGCTGAACCGATGACGCACTATGCTTCTCCTCCCTTTGGTCAACCTTCTACTATTGAATCAGCTCAGATTGCAATGCGTTATACTTTTTTTCATTGGGGTCTGCATCCTTGGAGCGTTTTTGCTGTTGTAGGCTTGTCAATGGCCTATTTCCAGTTCCGCAAAGGCTTACCAGCTTTAGTGAGCTCCACCCTTTATCCATTGCTTGGAGAAAAGGGAATTAAGGGATGGATTGGCAAGTTAGTTGATATCTTGGCCGTATTTGCAACAATATTTGGGATGGCTACATCTTTAGGCTTAGGTGCTATGCAGATCGGTACCGGGTTAAATTACGCCTATGGCCTTCCCACGGGTACCACGACAACTGTCGTTATCATCGCAGTAGTTACAGCATTATTTATAACATCTGCAGTAACTGGAATTGAACGGGGAATTAAATTTCTTAGCAATATCAATATGCTGTTGCTTTCTATTATTTTAACTTTCATGCTAATCATCGGACCGACTCGATTTATTCTTAATGGCTTTGTCGAAACTATTGGCTCTTACGTTCAAAACATTATTCAAATGAGTCTTTGGGCTGATGCCTATAATACTAATCCTGGTTGGGTAAAGGGCTGGACTGTTTTCTACTGGGCATGGTGGGTTGCCTGGGGTCCGTTCGTTGGTGCATTTATTGCCCGAATTTCAAGGGGGCGGACGGTTAGAGAATTTATATTGGGTGTGGTCATTGCCCCTGCTTTGATGAGTTTTATCTGGATGGGAGTCATGGGGAACAGCGCGCTTTATATTGATATTTTTCAACATGGCGGTATTGCAACACAAGTAGCAAAAGACATGAGTACAGCCATTTTTGCCATGTTTCAGTATTACCCGCTGGCGGGTGTTCTAACAAACCTAACGACCTTAATCATAGCGATCTTCTTTATTACATCAGCGGACTCTGCTACCTATGTCATGGCTATGTTCACTTCAGGAGGGGAATTAAACCCCAAAGCTGGACTGAAGATCTTCTGGGGTTTAGTTGTAGGTGCGGCAGCAATTGCTTTAATGATAGCCGGGGGACTTGGTGCATTGCAGACGGCCTCCATCGTTTCAGCATTTCCTTTTATGTTTGTTATTTTTGCTATGGTTGTTTCGATTGTAAAGGCGTTCAAAAGTGAAATTTAAACAAGAAGTATCTGGCCATCGCTTAAGACTCCATGCTAATCAGTGTGGGGTTTTTGCTTTTTAACTTTAATAATATGTGTTAGTGTAACAATATTGATTGAAAATGTGAAAATAATATCAAAAAACATGAATAATCGGAATTTTCATTTTCAGCCTCAAATGTAGTAAAACGAGCATAATTGTAGTGTTAATATCGAAGAACTATGGTGTTATGATGAATGCAGGGAAGATCAATCAAGAAATGTAACATGTCATATAGCATATAGGGGGTGATTTCTCAGGATTGCGGAACCGCACTAGTAAAAGAGGAAAGTTCCCAATGTAAAGAAAAAGCCGCATTCGCGTTGATGAAGGTGTCAAACAATATAAATATGGGGGAGTTATAATGTTAAATTATACATCAGAACAACATGTCTACGATATTAACGGAGTAAAGGTGGGCGGGCAGCCAGGACAATACCCTACTGTGCTGATTGGCAGCATCTTTTATAGGGGCCACAAAATTGTCAAAGATGGAATGAAGGGAATTTTCGATGAAGAAGCTGCGAAAGCGCTCCTGGATCAAGAAGCCGAGTTGAGTGCAGAAACAGGTAATCCTTTTATTCTTGATGTCTTAGGTGAATCGGTAGAGGCTTTAACTCGATATGTAGAATTTGTGATGAAGAATTCTAAGGCTCCTTTTTTGTTGGACAGCATCAGTCCAGCTGTACGAATGGGTGCTTTGAAAGAACTCGGATATGATCCTGAAATACGCAAAAGACTAATTTATAATTCCATCGACGAGCATTATTCCGAGGAAGAGTTAGCTGCTATTAAAGAAAGTGGAATTAAAACGGCCGTCATTTTAGCGTTTAGCAATAAAGCATTAAAGCCCAAAGCTAGAATCAAACTCTTGACGGGAGATGGGGAGAAAGAAGGTCTGATTGACGCCGCCAAAAGAGCGGGAATCGAGCAGTTTCTTGTTGACCCTGGTGTCTTGGATGTACCTAGCGCCAGTTGGACAAGTGAGGCCATCCATGTAGTCAATCAAGAATTTGGTTATCCGGGAGGGTGTGCTCCTTCTAACGCTGTGTATTTGTGGAAGAAGATGCGATCGAAAGGAACTCCCTTTTTCGAAGTGGCTGGGGCTGCCGTCTTTACCTATCCTGTAACTCAAGGTGCCAGTTTTATTCTCTATGGTCCTATGGTTAACGCGCCTTGGGTATATAGGGCAATGGCAACCACTGATGCAATGATGGCCTATAATAATAAACTTACGGGTGTCAAGTTAGGAACCCAGGAGCATCCTCTATTGAAGATTTTTTAGAAGGTCTTAAGGTTTTTTAAAGAAGATACTATTCAAACTATAAAGGGGTGTTTAACTATGTTGCCAAAGTATAATGTGTTGACTGAAGAGCAGGTGCTGATAATCCATAATGAATCAATTAAGATTCTTGAAGAAATCGGTATGGATTTTGAATATGAACCGGCTTTGAAAGTCTTTAGGGACCAAGGACTAAAGGTAGAAGGAAACCGAGTGCATTTCACGAGAGAATTTATCGAAGGAAAAGTAAAGCTGGCACCTGCTGAATTTACTCTGCATGCCCGCAATCCAGAGCACAACTTGGTCTGTGGCGGTGAAAATATAATCTATATGCCTGGTTACGGAGCTCCCTTTATCCAATTAGCTGATGGGACCCGTCGTAAAAGCACGATGCAGGACTACGAAAATATTGTTAAGCTAGCCGGAGCAAGCAAAAATTTGCATATGACAGGCGGGACGGTGGCTGAGCCTCAAGATATTCCAGATGAAATTAGACACCTAAAAATGATTTACAGCTCCATCAAAAACTCGGATAAGTGTTTCATGGGAAGTGCTGAGGGACGGGAACGTGCACAGGACTCTATCGAAATGGCTGCCTTACTTTTTGGAGGCAAAGATGTCATTAAAGAAAAACCAGTGCTAATTTCTCTAATTAACTCCCTGACGCCCTTGAAATTTGACGAGAGAATGCTAGGAGCCCTGATGGCCTATGCAGAAGCGGGACAGGCTGTTGTTGTAGCTTCTCTGGTTATGGCTGGTTCTACTGGACCGGCAGCCTTGGTCGGTACTTTAGCACTGCAAAATGCTGAAGTCTTGGCAGGGATAGCTTTAGCCCAAAGTATTAATCCTGGAACACCGGTTGTATATGGCTCGACTTCCGCTCTCAGTGATATGCGTACAGGCAGTCTCTCTATCGGCAGTCCAGAAACAGCCTTGTTTATTTCAGCCAGTGCTCAAATTGCCCGCTTCTACGGTGTTCCCAGTCGGTCAGGCGGCGGTTTGAATGATTCCAAGATTGTGGATGCTCAAGCTGGTTATGAATCCATGATGACGCTGATGGCGGCTAGCGTAACAGGTATCAACTTTGTTCTTCATACTGCGGGGATTTTACAATATTTCATGGCTATTTCCTATGAAAAATTTATGATGGACGATGAAATGGCAGGGATGCTCTTGCACTATTTGAAAGGCTTCAACTTTGATGAGGACGGTTTAGCTTACGATGCGATTGCTAAAGTCGGACCGGGCGGACACTTCCTCACGCAGAAACATACCCGAAAAAACCATAAAAAAGAGTTTCGCACACCTCAGTTAAGTGACCGTGCCGCCTTTGATGCTTGGTCCAAGGAAAAATTGGACACAAACCAAAGGGCCCATAAACAGTGGCAAGAGGTTTTGGCTAATTACGTACCACCCGCACTTGACGAGAACATTGATAAAAAATTGTTAGAGTTTATCGCTCAACGATCTTGAACTAAATAAATGAGAAATAGGAGGAATAAATCAAATGAATGAACTATTTTCAGAATTAAAGCAAGCCATTATCGATGGGGATGAAGATATAGTAGAGGAACTTTCCCAAAAGGTCATTGATGAATCAATTAACCCAGTTGACGCCGTGCAAGAAGGCCTGATCAAAGGAATTGAAGTTGTAGGGGAGTTATGGAAAGCAGGGGAAGTCTTTCTGCCGGATGTAATGATGTCTGCTGAGGCAATGAAAGTCGGGTTAGGTCTACTTGAGCCTGAAATAGCTAAATTAGGTATGAGCGAAGGGGAAAGTAAAGGCAAGATTGTCTTGGGAACAGTAGAAGGGGATATCCACGACATCGGTAAGAATATAACAGGAGCGATGTTCACGGCAGCAGGCTATAAGGTTTTTGATATTGGTACTGATATTAAAGCCGAAGATTTTGTTTTAAAGGCTCAAGAAGTTGGAGCGGACATAATTGGCGCGAGTGCCCTCTTGACAACAACGATGAGCGCGCAAAAGCAGATTATTGATTATTTGATAGAGCATAATCTTAAGGATCAGTTCAAAGTCTTCATTGGAGGAGGTCCTACCAGCCAGGCTTATGCAGATGAGATCGGAGCCGACGGATGGGCTGAATCTGCCGACGAAGCGGTCGCGCTTGCAGACCGTATGCTGGCAAAATAAATTTTAATTCAGAGAGCTCAATAGCAGAATGCCTAACGAAGTTAAATCCTAGGGACCTTAATAAAACACAATTCTTTAAAGTCCCTAGGATTACTTTCGGTTATAAACGGTGACAGAGTGATTCTATAGACTGGCGACTCCACGCACCAGGACTAGGATACAAAAACTAATCCATCAGACGTAAAGTTTACGAGAGGAGTAGTGCTATTCATGACAAATAGTAGAAGCTCAAATAACCGTACTGTTATGTATATCTCTTCAGTCATCATCGTATTATTCGTAATATTCGGCATGTTCCTTCCTGAACAAATGGGTAAAGTCGCTAGTGCTTCGTTCGCATTTTTGACGACTGATTTCGGATGGCTATATCTGTTGGCGGTCGCCTTTTTTACGATTTTCATTTTCGGAATAGCGTTTAGTCGTTTTGGTAAAATCAAGCTGGGAAAAGACGACGACAAGCCTGAGTTCAGTAACTTTCAGTGGTTTTCTATGTTGTTCGGAGGAGGTATGGGTATCGGGCTTGTGTTCTGGTCAGTTGCCGAGCCAATGATGCATTACCTATCCCCGCCGATGGATACAGCGGGTACCCCTGAGGCTATGCGTACAGCCATGCGCATCATGTTTTTCCACTGGGGAATCCACCCTTGGGTGATTTTCGCCATTGGGGGTCTGGCTCTGGCATACTTCCAATTCCGCAAGGATCTGCCCTTCCTAGTCAGTTCAGCTTTCTATCCTTTGATTGGGGACCGGATTTACGGGCCTATCGGCAAAGCGATTGATATCTTGGCAGTGTTTGCCACCGTGTTTGGTGTAGCCACTAGCTTAGGTCTCGGCTCTAACCAGATAGCCACAGGGTTGCAATATATCTGGGGAATTCAGGCAACGCCCACGACCGTTTCAATAGTCATCGCATTAATGACGTTGCTCTTCACTCTGGCCACAATCTCCGGCCTGCACAAGGCTATGCAGATTGCTGCCGACATTAAGATATGGCTTTCGATTGGATTCATGGTATTTATCTTCTTGTTCGGGGGGACGGTTATTATCCTGAACAACTTTACAGATACTCTTGGAGCCTACTTGCAAAACTTTGTCGGACAGACCCTGTGGATGGGCAATATAGACTGGATAAACGGCTGGACTGTGTTCTACTGGGCGTGGTGGATTGCCTGGGCTCCGTTCGTCGGACAATTCGTCGCTCGTGTCTCCAAGGGTCGTACCATCCGCCAATTTGTGTTGGCAGTGACCTTATTGCCTTCTGGATTCTCCATGATCTGGCTGTCGATTTACGGCGGTGCAGCCTTCAACCTGGATAAGCTCTCCAATGGAGCCATTCAAGCTGCGGTTAAAACAGACTATACTACCGCCTTGTTCGCCATGTTGCAACAGTTACCTTTATATTCAATCACCGCTCCTCTGGCAATTCTCCTCATCGTTGCCTGTTTTGTTGGAGCTGCGAATTCCGCAACCTATGTACTGGCTATGTTGACTTCCAACGGTGACATGGACCCTGGCAAGGGATTACGCAGCTTCTGGGGTATCATACAGGGGTCTTTCACCATCATTCTGATCTTAGTCGGCGGCGGCACTGCAGCTTTATCGGTCTTGCAGACAGTTTCTATTGTCGCGGCCTTCCCCTTCATGTTGATCATGATAGCCATGTGCTTTAGCATTTACAAAGCACTTGGTCAGGAGAAGCTTTAAGTCGGAAAGTCCTGATACAAATCAAAGAACACCTGGGTTGTGGAGGCCTGGGTGTTCTTATGCGGTTAAGATTCTATGGATTGAGCAAGCTTGTTGTGGAGGATGATGCAGTTGAGAATTAAGCTGATTGGTTGCCAGTCAACTATGAATGAAATCCATGCGCAAGGACTTAACCAGGGAATGGATTGTGAATTTCTAGATTACAGTTACCACGCCCGACCGGATATGTTACATGCTAAACTGCAGGAAATAATTAATCAGAGCCAGGACTATGATTTGATCATACTTACTTATGGACGTTGCTCTAATTCAATGCTTGGGTTGCTGTCACCGCGTATACCACTTTTATTTCCGGCGACACACGATTGTATTGGCCTAATGTTAGGATCAACTGCCAGGCATATGGAATTATTCAAGGAGAATTCTCTCACTTATTATTTTAGCCAGGGATGGTTGGACTATGGGCGAACTCCCTTAGCGGAATACTGCGAATATGAAGAGAAATATGGTGAAAAGAAAGCGCGTAAATTGATTAAAACTTTGTATGGCAGTTATCAAAAAGCAATCTTCATTAAGACTCCCGGGATAAAGGATCTTGAACGATACAGAAAAAAAGTTCAGGAGATTGCTGACTTTTTTGGGTGGGAAGTCGGAGAGATTGAGGGGGATACAGGTCTCCTCACCTCAATTGTCAAAGGAATAAAGGTCCCGGAATCCATCTATGTCGATGCGGGCCAAGTTATTACATTGGAAATATTAGCAGGAACATAAAATGGAAATAAAGATCGAGCCAGATCGTGACTTTAGGACTCTTACCCGGAAAGAACGAATCAATCATATTAGGGGAGAAGCTTGAGGAGTGGGCAAGTGTTCCTATTGGGAAAGGCGCTTGGCGAAACCCTCCACTGGAGGCTTTCGTCACCGAAGAAGAATAAGGAACACCCACTTGAAGACCAGAAGTGGGTGTCTCGGAATTGATAAAATTTATTTATCGAAAAAGAAGCTTATATGCAAAGAACTACTCCTGCAAAACAAGAGTAGTTCTTTTAGTTAATTATGATTTATTCAGGGGTATGCATTCTTTTATGAGTTGCCTCTTTTGGAGGTTAACAGTTTACTTAGATTTTCCTTTAAAAACTTGCGGAATTCAAATGCATCTTCAAATGTATAATCTGCTCCAATTTCCTTGGCAAAGGCATCAGTTATGGGTGCTCCACCTACTATAATTTTTATCCCGTTGCGTAGTCCCTGAGCTTCCAGTTCATCAATCACATCTTTCATAACAGACATGGTTGTGGTTAATAAGGCCGAAATCATTAGAATATTAGGCTTTTCCTTGCGAACAGCACTGGCAAATTTCTTAGGAGTAACATTAACCCCAAGATCTATAATTTTGGCGCCGGTTGTCATAGCCATGGTTTTGACAATGCCGAGGCCAATATCATGTAAATCTCCTGCGACGGTACCCAAGACTATCTTACCAAGCCCTTTTTTGGCAGGGGCAGTCAAGATTGGTTCAATAACGGATAGGCCCGCATGCATTGAATTGGTGGCCATTAAAACTTCCGGAACATTAACTTTTTCCGTGCGGTATTTTTCAGCGATGATGTTAATACCAGTAATTAGTCCCTTTTCAAGAATAGAATTGGCAGAATATCCTTGTGCTAAAGCTTGTTTGCAGAATTCTATCGTATCCTCAGATTCACCTTCAGCAATTGAATAGATAATATCATCAAATATCAATTGAATCGCTCCTAAAATAAGCTATTTTTATAGATCAGTGGGGTGACGCCAATATATTTCCGAAATACTTCAGCGAAATAACTTTGGCTTTTAAAGCCTATTGCTTTAGAAACTTGTTCAACACTGAACTCTGGTTTCTTCATCAGTTCTACTGCTTTTTCAACACGGACTCTAGTCAGGTAATCATTAAAAGTGCAATCTAATTCTAAGCGGAATAAACGAGATAGATGGGATGGGCTAATAAAGAGATGATCGGCAGTTGCTTTAAGTGTCAGTGGTTTATGGTAATTTTCCATAATGAAATTTCGGGCGTTATTAACTAAGCTGAGGTGCTTCTTGTCTGCGAGTTTAAAAATCCCATCCAGGAATTCACCTATGACCTTATGGACTTTGAAGAAGAATTCTTCTATGCGTTCAATGCTGTTAATCTCATTATTAAAATCCTGAAGTTTAACCATAACCTGTTCAGCATCAGCTCCTCCTTCGACGGCCGCCCTCGATGACAGGGAGGCCAATTCAAGCACCCGTATTTTAATAGTAGCTTTATCCCCGGCGGTCTTAGTTAAGAGGTCAGTTAATAAATTCTTCAAAGTACTTTCGGCCCTGGTTTTATCACCAAGCCGTATATAACTTAGGAAACGCCTTTCATTCTTTAAATAGGTTCCATAGTCTGTAAACTCCGCAGCGTTTTTCTTCTTTCTGTTTTCCAGATCAGCTTTTATTTGAAGGCGTTCTAAATGATAAGCATTTTCCTCCTCCATAGTATGAATGTTTCGTTTCACCAAATGATTTACCACCACAAAAAGCATGTCTGCCGCAGCTTGGGACTGCTCAGGAGAGGATATGGGGAGTTCTTTTACTTTTTGTTGCAAAGTATCAAAGTCCATATTTTTAGAATTGGATTTCTTTAATTGTTGAAGAAAAAATTCATCAGGTTTCCACAATAATACTTGTCCGCATATGATACTTCCTAGGAATACACTATCTACTATAATCGGGACGGCCCATATAATAAGTCCGGCATGGCAACGGAAGAAATAGGGCTCATTCCATTTGGCTGATTCTAAAGTTGCTTCTTTATATGAATCTAAACATTTCTTTTCCCCTTTACTATGGCTTCGGATAAACTGACAAAAATCGCTTCTGCTTTTATTACCCAATATGGCAAGCGTTTCTCCTTTTCTATTTACGGCTTCAATGTGCAGCCCTGTAGCCTTAGAAAAACTGGCGAGGATTTCCTCTAAGTATTGAGGATCAAGAAAACTTTCAATATTTCTCTTAGGCATAGCAGTCTCCTCAATTTGTTGTTAATCACTAAAGGAATAGCTTAAAGGATAAATAAAAAATTAGAACTGTTATAATATTTCGACGCAAAGCACATAAATCCTTTAGATTATGCAGATAGAAAATACTGCAAATCTGCGTGAGGTACGTGTAATTCTAATTATTACGATGGCATCTTCTTTGCTTTCTAAAAAATTTAACGCTTTTAGCTGATTAGAGTTTGAAGCCCGTAACAATTAAAAACTGTTACGGGCTGCGCTTAATATTAAGACCCTATGCTAAATAGTTGATCTTAAATTATTTTTCTTAATTAACGACTTTCTGGTGTGTGATGAGGTCTGCTAATCTCAATTAACTTAACAATTCCCCAAGCTATAATTGCATAAACAATCATAGCAATAATCGTCGTTGGCTCTAAAATGGACTGAGCCTCAATCCCTTTGGTGACTGCGGACCTGAAAATACCAGTAAAAGGGGATAGGAATGCTTGTGATACTGAATATATAAATGAAACAAAAGGACTTTGAGGATTGGCACCAAGAAGTTTGAAGACTAGACGAAAGGCCAATAACACTTCCAGAACACCCAAGATATAGTATACTATGTTCTTTGCTTTCAAATTGGGGTGGTTTATTTTTATATCCGTACTTTCGTTCATTTATTATCCCTCCATAATCTATTTATTGATTTTATCTTTCCAAATTTTATAGCGAACTATTACAGCCGAATTGAACAGGAAATTAATGCCAGAATAGCAACCGAATCAGTTGATTTGAAGAAGGCTTTATTTAGTTTACAGATTACAGATCTGTACATATTTAGCACGGCAGATGAGCAAACTTTCAATAGTAATTATAAAAGGGGGATAGGTAATGTCTGAAACCATATTGGAAAAGACTGAGGGTCGAATAAGTTACCATGATTCAGTTGAAGCAATGATAGGAAGAATCAGGGAAGACGGTATGTCCAACTCCTTCGATCGTTGGACTGAGCAGGAAAAGATTCGCTGTAAATTTTGTCTTCAAGGCTTAACTTGTCAACAATGTGCTCAGGGACCTTGCCGAATCAGTGAGAAGACTGGTCAGGATAAAGGGGTTTGTGGAATCGGACCTGATGCTATGGCTATGAGAAAGTTGTTGCTTCAAAATATTATGGGAGCAGGCACCTACAGCCATCATGCTTATGAAGCATTCAGGACCCTTAAGGCCACAGGAGAAGGGAAAACTCCATTTAAAATTACGGATGTCAATAAACTTAAATGGATGTGTGAAAAGCTTGGACTCAACACGAATCAGGATACTAACCAGATGGCCATACAATTAGCTGATCTGCTCAATGCCCAAATGAACATTGGTGTAGAAGAGCCGAATCTCATGGTTGAAGCCTTTGCTCCAAAGAAGCGGAAAAAGGTCTGGAAGGACTTACATATCTATCCAGCGGGAGCTCTTCACGAGGAGCAAAATTGTGTCGCGAGTTGCTTGACTAATGTCGATGGAGATTATGTTTCGCTCGCGCTCAAAGCCTTGCGCCTAGGGCTTTCCACAATTTATAATGCCCAAATTGGGCTGGAAATGACTCAGGATATTTTGTTTGGTACGCCTAAACCACACGAAGTCAATGTTGATCTGGGGATCATGGACCCGGATTACGTTAATATTGTGTTTAATGGACACCAACCTTGGCCTGGCGTTGCAACTATCCAAAAGGCTAAAATGGCGGAAGTTCAAGAGCGAGCTAAAGCGGCTGGGGCGAAAGGGCTAAGAATCGTCGGGTCCATCGAAACCGGACAAGAATTAGTTCAGAGATTTCCGGTGGATGATGTTTTTGTGGGTTTAATGGGGAATTGGTTGACTATAGAGCCTCTCTTAGCTACAGGAACCGTAGATGTCCTGGCTATGGATGAGAACTGTTCGCCACCGGCTATTGATATGTATGCAGAACAATACCAAATAACCTTGGTAGCAGTCAGCACGATCATTGGTATACCGGGTCTTCAACATAAAATTCCGTATCATCCTGCTGAAACGGACGCCATGGCCGATCGACTCATTGAGCTAGGTATTGAAAACTTCAAAAAGCGTAAAGGGAAAATTACTGCAAAAGTCCCTAAAATTATACAAAAGGCGATTGCGGGATTCTCCACAGAAGCCGTTTTGGAGGCCCTTGGCGGTAAACTTGATCCATTGGTGGATGTCATTGCCGCTGGAAAAATTAAGGGTGTTGTCGCCTTAGTGAGTTGCTCAACTATCAGAAATGGTCCTCAAGATTGGAACACGGTGAATCTCGCTAAAGAACTTATCAAGAAGGATATCTTGGTAGTATCTGCTGGATGCGGCAATCATGCTTTGGAAGTGGCCGGGCTTTGTAACATGGATGCCGTTAAATTGGCGGGCAGCGGTTTAGGAGAAATATGCGGTGCCTTAAAAATCCCGCCGGTCTTGAGTTTTGGAACCTGTACGGATACAGGAAGAATCTCGATGCTCGTTACAGCGCTGGCAGATCATTTAGATGTCGACGTTCCTCAATTGCCTATTGCAGTAACTGCACCTGAATGGATGGAGCAAAAAGCGACAATTGATGGAGTATTTGCTGTGGCATACGGTGCGTACACTCATTTGTCGCCGACTCCCTTTGTGACAGGCGCGCCTCAACTCGTTAAATTATTGACCCAAGATGTTGAGGGACTAACCGGAGGGAAGGTCGCTCTCGGAGATGATCCGGTAGAAGTCGCCAATAACATTGAAGCTCACATTATTGAGAAGAGAAAAGGTCTGGGATTGAGCAATAACTAAGTAGCTAAGTAAACCTTCTACCAAGGCTAAGAATCTTCAAAGCATAATCGACTAGAAAAAGGGGCGCCTCAAATAATATTGAGGTGCCTCTTCATTATAAAACCGGAATAACCCTATATCCTGCAATCTCTATTGGTGTAGGTTTGTTATTTGTTATATGTTTATAAAATTACCCCTCAAAGCCTTGCTGAAATAAAAAAATGATGCTAACAAAGATTGAACAAATTTTGCAATCTTTGTCGAACGTTTGACAAAACAAATTTTAGATTATAAGATTTAATTTGAATATTCCTGTTATACCTGTATATATAACATCAAATATAACAGGCATTATTTAAGCTTGCAAAGCCGTAATATGGTTTAGGGGAGGGAAAAGATGAAAGACTTAGGCGAAATAAAGGAATCATTAGTCAGATGTGTGGAACAGTTAGACGAAGAAAACTCTCTTAAATTGGCTAAGGAAGTCTTAATTGAAGGGATTGACCCTCTATACCTGCTTGATTTAATGAATGAAGGGATGAAGAGGGTAGGGAAACTCTATGACTGCAGAGACTATTATATCGCAGACTTGATCATGGCAGGGCTTATCTTTAGACAAGTATTGGAACTAGAAGAAATGACTGACTTTTTCCATGCGAAGTACAATAAAAAAACCGGAAAGATTGTTATAGGCACTGTTAAAGGAGATATACACGATATTGGAAAAGACATTTTCAGATATATGTTAGAAGCAAATGGCTTTGATGTGATCGACCTGGGGGTAGATGTCTCGAGAGAGCTCTTTGTAAAAAATGTTAAAAAACATAATCCGGATATTTTAGCGCTGAGCGGTGTGTTAACGAGCACTGTAGATGAAATGAGAGAAGTCGTAAACTCTTTGAGGGAAGCACACCTTAGAGATAAAGTTAAGATCATTATAGGTGCTAATCATCTTACACAAGAAGCTTTTAGGTTCATTGGTGCAGATGGGTTTGCAACAGATGCTTCAGTAGGGGCTAAATTATGCAGGGAATGGATGAACGTTGGTAATGGACAAGGAGTAGAAGGTAATGGCTGATCCGGTTTATATCAAAATTGTTGAAGACATCAAGAAAAAAGTAAACAGCGCAGAATTAAAGCCTGGTGATACCGTTCCTCCTGAAACCGCACTTTGTAAAGAATATGGGGTCAGCCGAATGACGGTTAGAAAAGGGTTGGCTATTTTAGCAAGTGAGGGATACATCTATTCTGTTCCTGGTAAAGGCAGTTACGTCCAAAAACCAGAAGTTAACAAATATACTTTACATTATGATGAGATGAATAACCCTATTAATAGTGTTGATAACGCCAGACTGTTAGAAGTGTCAATTATTATGCCCGATGAAAAGTTAGCAGATGAGTTGCAAACTACCAGAAATAAGCATGTTATTATGATTCGGAGGTTATTCTATACAGAAGGAAGTCCCGTAGCTTATGATGTAAAATATTTACTATATAGTAAAGGGATGCCTATTGTAGAAAAGGAAATTGAACAAGCGACATTTCAGGAAATGGTCTCAAATAGTATGCCCATTTTTGCATTAAAGAAAAGAATTAGTATTAGTGCTCAGATACCTAATAAAGAGATTAAACGATATCTCAATATTTATGATGATCTTGCCTTATTAGTGGTTGAGCAGAAACTTTATAACAATGAGAACAAGCCAATTGGCATAGGTATCACTAGTTATAGGGGAGACTATATAAAATTGCAAGGCAGCAGTGATTAATCCGGAGTCCAAAGTGCAAGGTTAGAGTTTAATGACACAGGGTGGAGGGAGCTTTCTTGAAATATCATAAAGTGGTTTTTCAGCCTGGCAATGTATTAGTAGAAGCGGCGGATGGCAGCACACTCAAGGAAGTTATGAATGAAGCCGGTTTAGAGTTTGATTTTCTCTGTGGTGGACGAGGAACTTGCGGAAAATGTCGGGTCAAAGTTTCTAAGGGATTGACGACACCGGTTACTAGGGAACAAGAAATACTTCAAGTGAAGGAATTAGACGAAGGTATTCGTTTAGCGTGCTTAACTGCTGTGCACAATGACCTAATAGTGGAGCTTCCAAACCAAAATAAACTTAAACACAATATCTTAATAGCTGCCAGTGAAAGAACTTCCAAGATTGAACCACTGCTCCTCAAAGTACCCATTGAAGTCGATAAGCCTTCGCGTGAAACTCAGAGTTCTGATTGGCGTCGCTTGATAGAAAGCTTAGTCAGACAAGGGTACAAGGAGAGTGAATTAGAGACAACAGTCTCTATTCTAAGGCAGATGCCAGATGTCATTAGAGGTGCCAATAATCGGATTACGGCAGTTATGTATCAAAGTAAAGTAGCTGGAATCGAACCGCAGGATTCTGAGAAATCGATGCTCGGAATGGCCTTCGATATTGGTACAACTACCATTGTGGGCTATCTGCTCGATCTTTATACTGGGAAAGAGTTAAGTGTGGTTTCTACCCTTAATCCCCAGACCGTGTTTGGGGCAGATGTAATTTCGCGGCTCACCTTTGCGAGCCATGAAGAAAATGGTCTAACAAAACTGCAGAGGGCTGTGGTTGAGGCTATTAATAAACTAATTGATGAAGCGGCACAAAAAGCGTCTGTTTTGAGGAATGACATCTATGCCATTTCTATCGCAGCGAATACTTGTATGCATCATATTTTTCTAGGCATAAATCCTCAGAGTATTGCAGTATCCCCTTATGTGCCTGCCCTGAGTGAACCTTTGGCATTAGATGCTTCGGAACTTGAAATAAGCATTAATCAGGCTGGAAAAGTGTTTATGTTGCCAAATATTGCTGGTTTTGTAGGGGCCGACACAGTTGCAGTGTTGTTGACCACCGAGTTGGATCAGAGTGAAGATATTAAGCTTGTTATAGATATTGGCACTAATGGTGAAATTGCCCTTGGTTCCAGAGAAAAAATAGTTGCCTGTTCAGCTGCAGCAGGCCCTGCTTTTGAGGGGGCCCAAATCAGCAGTGGGATGAGGGGTGCCGCGGGGGCGATCGACCATGTTTACTATAGGGACAAGCTTGAGTATTCCGTGATAGGGGGAGGGAAACCCTTAGGAATATGCGGTTCTGCTTTGCTTGATGCTGTCGCGGGATTAGTAGAGCTTGGTATTCTTAATAAGAGAGGAAAAATCTTAGCCTTCGACCAACTAACAAATCCTGCGGCCCAAAGGTTTAAGGAAAATCTCGTACAATTTGAAGGCCAAGGCGCATTTTTGCTTGCTGAAGCCGGTATAACCGGACACGGCAGACCTATTATGATTACTCAGTCAGATATCAGAGAACTTCAGATGGCCAAGGGAGCAATGGCGGCAGGGGTCAGAGTTTTAATGGAGACCTATGGCATTCAAGCCCAAGATATTAAAGAAGTCCTCTTGGCCGGGGCTTTTGGAAACTACTTGAATCCCCATAGTGCCTGTGTTATAGGGTTGATTCCCCCTGAACTGGAAAGTAAAATTCGAATGATTGGCAATGCAGCTGGCACTGGCTCAAAATTGGCGTTACTTTCTTCAAGTGAATTCCGTAGAACGAAGGATATTGCTGAGGCTGTTAAATTTGTTGAGTTGGGCAGTTATCCTAGATTTAATAGTATTTTCGGTGAATGCACATATTTTAAAATCCAATAAGGCATGGAAAATAACGATATATTACCTAATGAAGCAAGGGACTGACAAAGTTCTTTGCTTCTTTTCCTTTTTAGTTGCATCCAACGGAACAAACCATAGTTTGAACATGGTTATATTAGTCTCTCTCCATGCTTCAAGGTCGCGATTCTAACAACTAAAATCTTCATTTTAGTTGTTAGAATCGCAAGGCGCCTATGGCCTGGTGCCATTAAGTTTCCTCTAAATGCATGTCCATTGGTTAAAAGTAATTTGAATCAAGATTTTAAATTGTAACAAGAGTTAAAATTGAGTGACTTGTGAAAAAGATAATTTGACAAGTAAATTGAATATTGTTAATATAACCCCATAAGACATGTATATACAGGAGTAGATATGAAGCGAGGAGGGCCTCAAATGATTATTATTGGCGAAAAAATAAATGGAACTATACCAAGTGTTAAAAAGGCCATTGAGCAAAAGGATGAAGAGTTTATTCGAAGCCTTGCCATACGCCAGACAGAAGCAGGTGCAGATTATCTTGATGTCTGTGCCAGCACTTCACCAGATGTTGAAGTAGATACTTTATTATGGATGATGGATATTATTCAGAACGCAGTGGATACTCCTTTATGTATCGATAGTCCAAATCCGCACGTTATTGAAAAAGTTTTCCCTTATGCTAAACGTCCTGGATTGATCAACTCTGTATCAGAAGAAGGCGGAAAATGCGAGATAATCTATCCGATTATTAAAGGGACGAAATGGGAAGTTATTGCACTGACATGTGATAACAGGGGAATCCCCAAGGACATTCAAACAAGGGTGGAAATCACAAAGGTCTTGGTTGAAAAGGCTCTAACGTATGATATTGGCCCTGACAGGATCCACATTGACCCGCTTGTAATGGCACTGTCTGCAGATAATCAATCGCTGCTGAACTTTGTCGAAACCTTAAAAGAAGTTAAAACCTTATACCCTGCTATTAAAGTAACTTCTGGGTTAAGCAATATATCCTTTGGAATGCCTTTAAGAAAAGTGGTTAATCAACACTTCTTAACCTTAGCGATTGACGCAGGAATGGATTCTGCCATCTTAGATCCTTGTAATCGGGATTTGGTGACAACGCTATATATAACAGATGCTTTACTGGGTAAAGATCGATTTTGTAGAAATTACTTGAATGCTTACCGCAAAAACAAGATAGGTCCTCTAAAAACGGACGCTTAAGATTTCGGATAAAGAGAACTATTTTTTTGCCTAATCTTGTATATACAGTTAAATCTAGGTATACTCTAAGTTCGCATAGTTAAGTTATCTAAAATTAGAGGAGGTTTAATCATGATCGATTTACAGTTACTAACTCAAGCAGTAGGAGACCTTGACGAAAACACGATTTTAACGATGATTAACGATTTCGTAGCTACAAACCCCAGCGGTGAAGATGCCCAGAAGGTTGTTTTCGCTTGTCAACAGGGGATGGCGATTGTCGGAGAGTTGTTTGAAAAGAACGAATACTACGTTGGTGACTTGATTTTTGCCGGGGAATTACTATCGAAAACGATCGATTTACTAAAACCTGTTCTAAGCAGTGTTGCTACCCAAAAATTCGGTTCCATCGTTATCGGTACTGTTGCAGGAGACTTACACGATATTGGCAAGAATATTTTCGGGAGTATGGCAGAAGCAGCAGGCTTCGACGTTTACGACTTAGGAATTGACGTTTCACCCAGTGCGTTTGTCGAGAAAGTGAAAGAGGTTAAACCACAAATCGTTGGGATGAGCGGAGTTCTGACCCTTGCTATCGATTCTATGAAAAATACGGTTGATGCGTTAAACGAAGCTGGCTTAAGGGACAGTGTAAAAATAATCATTGGCGGGAATCCTGTCAATGAAGATGCCTGTAAGCAAATTGGCGCGGACGCTTTCACAACGAACGCTGCTGAAGGGCTGAAAACTTGTCAAGGGTGGGTGAAATAAGATGACGGATGCTGCAGCTAGGACGAATGAACGAAATCAGATTTTCCGCGATCTATTCAGCGGAAAAACTCCAAAAAGAGTACCGATCAGCAACCCGGCAACCCAAGATTTTGCTATTCAACATGCCGGTTTGGACTTGGCAGAGTGTCAATGGGATCTAACTAAATTAGAGCCAGTGTACGATAAATTTTGTCAAGATTTCTACACCGACACTTATCCTGGCGGTTCCATCAGAATTCCTTCACACTATCAAATTCTAGGGTCAACCCCTATCGTCATGAGTTCCAGCGGATTCATGCAGCATCCCGATGTCGTGGGCATGCTGGCTGAGGAATATGACCAATTTATAGCATCCCCTTATGATTGTATTGTCGAAACGATTTTGCCTCGGTTATACACGGGGTTTAACGGGGAACCTGGCAAAGTGGCTATGACGTTAGCTAAGGCGATGCGAGCACAATCCGATGATCTGGCCTATCTGGGAGCAATCAGGGGGAAAATGAATGCCAAATATGGCTTTGCTACAATGATTGGTGCTCTGACAGAAGCTCCCTTTGATTTCATGGCTGACTTTCTGAGAAGTTTCAAAGGGATTTCAGGTGATGTCAGACGGTATCCTGATAAGGTGGCGGCAGCCTGTGAAGCTGTATTACCTTTGATGATTAAGAAGGGTACTCTGCCGAATCCGTCAATGTTAGGGTATACGTTTATTCCGCTTCACATGGCGCCCTATTTGCGTGATAAGGACTTTGCAACACTATACTGGCCGACCTTCAAGAAGCTAGTTGAGACATTGGCTAGTATGGGTCAAAATGTCCAGTTGTTTGTGGAACAAGACTGGATGAGATACCTCGATTATCTGTATGAATTGCCAGAAAACACAATTATGAGGTTTGAATACGGAGATGCAAAAGTTATTAAGGAAAAACTGGGCAAAAAACACATCATCTCAGGGCTCTATCCAGTGACATTGTTGCAAACTGGGACTAAGCAACAGTGTGTGGATAAGGCCAAAGAATTATTAGATATCCTCGCTCCAGGAGGAAGATATTGGTGGCAAGCGGATAAAAGCATTATTCATTTGGAAGCCAGCGGTCCGGTTGTAGAAAATCTCAAAGCTGTCTTGGATTATGTTCATGAAAACGGAACCTACTAAAACTGGGGGGAGAGGATAAAATGGATTCGAAATATTATGTCACTTGGGAAGAATATTTAGCAGAGCACCCAGAATTAGAGGGTAAGCCTCAACAAGCAATCGCACCTAAGATCGAGAAGTATGAAGATGCAATGTTTACGTTTATCATGGATTTGTTATTGTAAGTCAATCTCATATTAAGGCTGATTAAAGGGCAACAGCGGACTCGCAGGGAAACCATTATGCACGTGCTGCAAAAGAATGTTTTGTCGAGGCCGGATGTTGCCCTCCTTTGGTCTAAAATATTTCTGAATATTCCCAGTTGGTAAATAAATCCAGATCTACAGAAGGAGGTGCGAAGAGGGGAAATAAAGAGAATAAAGCTGATTGGCTAAAGAAATTGAGTTTGAGAGGAGATTTACTATGGAGACGGAAAAGAGATTAAAAAAGTCGGTTATTAATCTTTACGGATTACCTTCCTTTGGATTCCAGTTATTTGTAAACATGGAGGTATTCTATTTCGCGGCATTTTTAACAGATTTCGCCAAGCTGCCTATGGCTCTGGTTGGTACAGTATTACTGATCACTAGTATTTTTGATATTTTATGGGTTCCAACTGCAGGGGTCCTTTTGGAAAAGAGCAATATGAGGTGGGGTAAATACCGTTCATGGCTGCTTGTAGGACCACCTTTTGCTGCATTGTTCTTTGTTTTACAGTTTTCAAAAATCGGCTCTCCAACAATGAATGCTATTATTATTACCGTCGGATTTGTCGTCAGTCATTTGATTTGGAATATTTTTTATGCTGGACATGTTGCCTTGAATTCCTCCATGACAACTGTACGAGAAGAAAGAATTGCTATGTCGACAAACAGGGGGATGTTTAATTCCTTAGGTGCTATCGCCTTTTCCTTAATCGGTATGAAGATGATCTTAGCCCTTGGCGAAGGAAAAGACCCTGCCACGGGATATACGCTAACCGTTATAATTACGGGAATTGTCATGATTGCTTGTTATTTTTCCTTGTTCTTTATGACCAAAGACTATGCTTTCCACGGAACCTCTGCTCAAACAGGAAAACCTGCCGAAAAAATGCCTATTGGCGAGATGCTGAAACAGATCGTAGTCAACCCGCCACTTATGGGCTTGATGTTGGGTGAACTTGGCAGATATTTAGGTAGGTTTGTTATTTTTGGACTAGCGTTCTATTATTTTAAATATGTTGTCAATAATCTGGCTGTTATCACGATTTTCATGACGGGGCTTAACGTTGTTACCTTCGTCGGTGCTTTGATTGCAAATCCACTTGCTAAGAAGTTTGGTGAGAGAAATGTCTATATTTTGTCACTTTCAATCTTTATAGTAGGGCTGTTGGCGGTATGGGCCTTACCTATGAATTATGTTTCCTTCATGATCATCATGTTCATCGCCTATTTAGGATATGGCATGCCTGATGCTTTAGGTGTTGTTATGTATTCATCGACGGTTGATTATGGTGAATGGAAAACCGGCAAGAATGCCAGAGGATTTATCATGTCTCTCATTAGTTTTCCAATCAAGACGGCAATTCTTGTAAAAAGTGTTATCATCACAGGAATACTGGCGGGAGCAGGATTTGTTGCAAATATGAAGGCTACACCAGTACTAGTAGAATCTATCAAAAACGGGTTAACTCTAATTCCAGCGATTATTATGCTTGCAGGTTTGATGTTCATTATTTTCCTCTATAAAATTACACCTCAAAGTCTTGCAAAAATGCAAAGTGAAATCGCGGCAAGAAAAGCCTAAGTCAAAACTGGAGTTATGCCAATTCGAAAAATAAGAGAGATGATTGTGCTTCATCTCTCTTATTTCACTTAAAACAGTAAGCGATTATTCGTCCTTAAGTAATCGTTACTTTAAATAGGAGTTGAAGTTAAATATGGAAGAAAAAGATCTACAAAAATTTATTGATGTAATGCCAATTTTAAACGGAGTAATGCAGGACGATATTACCACTATTGTGTTTGATCTTCGAAAAGAAATAATTGCAGCTTATGCACCAGGCCAACTCAAAATGCCTTCAAAAGTTGGGGATCCAATTAAAAATATGGAAAATTATAATCTTGTCAAGAGAAGTAAAAAGCAATTACCATCGATAGTTCCCACGAGATTCTTTGGAGTTCCTGCAAAAGGTCTTCTTACGCCAGTGTTTGATGAGGCTGGAGAGGTTGTTGCCATCGTATCGGTTTCCAAAAGCATCGAAAAAGAAGCAAAAATCGAAGAAGGTACTTCTAAGCTCTTTTCCTCTATGGAACAATTAAACGCTGGTGTTGAGGAAATTGCTTCGAGTTCACAACACCTATCAACTTTTATCAAAGAAATGGATGAATTCAGTACGCAAACTGAAGAAAAAATAAACGAGATCGACAGCATAATAGAGGATATTAAAAACATATCCAAACATTCAAATCTCCTGGCTTTAAATGCGTCTATAGAAGCAGCAAGAGCGGGAGAGGCCGGCCGAGGATTCAGTGTTGTTGCAAAAGAAATGGGCAAACTCTCAAGCTTAAGCAAGGATTCGGCTGAAAAAGTTGCAGGGTCACTTTTGGAAATCAAAAAGGCGATTCAATTTATAAGTGGGGGAATTAATAAAACAAGCCTTTCCTCGGAAAACCAAGCAGCGGCGACTGAAGAAATGGCTGCTACAGCCGATGAGGTTGTTTTAATTGCCAAGCAGCTGGCTGATTATGCAAAGATTCAAACGGTGGATGAATTAATCAGACAGAAGAAGATATAACTACTTCTTACCTATTTTAGAAGGATTGTAGGAGGAGATGGTTAACATGGCAGAACAGAAAGAAAAAGGATGGCAAAGGTATCATACGATTTGGCTAATGCTCTTTATTGGCTGGGTAGTCTCCTATGCTGACCGAACATTGACGGGCCCAGTCGTTACCTGGATGATTGCAAACAAGGTTGGTTTTTTAGAAGCAGCCAGTAACCCTCATGCTCTGGGCGGTTTGCTGGGAAGTCTATTTTTCGCTGGATACATGCTGACACAATTTCCGGGAGGGTACTTTGGTGATAAGTTTGGGTACAGGACTATTGTTGTTATCAGTATCTTCTGGGCGGGCATTACCACCTTATTAACGGGACTAACCGGCGGCTTAGTGGCCTTTATTGCCTTGCGGGTTTTCACCGGACTTGGTGAAGGGGTTCTCTATTCAAATGACCGCTCACTGGTTGCCGAAGTGACTCCGCCTAATAAGCTTGGTCTTGGCATGGGAGTGGTTATGGGCGGACTTACTGTGGGCTTGTCTGCTGCCTTGGTAGGAACAGTATACTTAATTGAGTGGGCCCAACCTTCGATGGGCGTCAATGCTTGGAAAGCGCCTTTTCTTATCTTGGGGACAGTTACAATTATTGCTGCAGTCTTTATTCGTCAGGCTCTAAAACCTCAAGGGAAAATCGGTTCTGAGAACTTCGGCAAGGCCTTATTCAATTTGCTTAAATATGCTGTTGTATTCTTGGTGGCCATTATGGCTGTCTATTTCATAACAAATGCTCTGCATTTAAATGATGTGATGATTGCAGTTATCTTAACCTGTTTAGCGTTTGTATTAATTGCCTTTATCTTTATTAAGAAAGGGCATGAAGTTAGCCCGATATTAAAGGACAAAAATCTTGTGCTTATTTATATTTCTTATATTGCGATATTATGGCATCTCTGGTTTTATGGCTTTTGGGGGGGCGCCGTAATCAAGGATTTTGGCGGTGGTACTCTAGCGTCTGCACTGTTGGTTATTTCGTTTAATGCTATAGCTGGGGTAATCGGCTTTCCTTTAGGCGGAAAAATCTCAGATATGGTAGCCCATAAAACTAATGGTCGTCGTAATGTCTTAATTGCGATGGAAGCACTTTTAACGGTCTTTATCTTTGTATTTGCTGCCTATGTCATGTCCGGAGGAAATGATATGGTAGTGCAATCGGTCATTCTCTTTGTTTCAGGTTTAATCTTTTTTGCGTTGCAAGCGGTTGCCCACGCCCTTACTTCAGAAATTGCTCCTGTTCATTTACGCGGAGCAGCCTTCGGAATGCTGAATCTTGTGTCTGAAATTGGAGCAGTATTATCGCCAGTAATTTCGGGAGCCATTCGAGACAGCACAGGAAGTTGGGGAACGCCCTTGATATTAGATGGTGTTCTAATGGGTATCAGCTGTATAATGATTATGGGAGTAAGTACGAAACTTGCGGATAATAGCAAGCAGGTGTAAGGTTTGAATTTAGGAATGAAGAAGAGTTGCATTAACAGAGCATTGGAGGGACTTAAGATGGCAACAGGAATTATTCACTGCGGGGCCTGTGGTTTTACCATTAATGTCAAGGCGGTGAGCGATGACAGTCAGTCAAGTTCTCGAAGAAGCAAGATGATAAAACTGGAGATAACAAGCGATTGTCCTAATTACCAAAAGATTGCCAAAGAGTTGACTGAGGTTGATGCCTACAAGGAAATTCTGCATAAACTTCATACAGGAAAGGTTTATGAAGTTTTTGCCAAATATAGCCCCCATCCAAGCTGCCCGGGAGTTTCAGGAATTCTAAAAACCGTGGAAGTGGCGGCTGGTATGGCATTGCCCCAAAACGCCAGCATAAGCGTAACGAAGTAGAAAAGGTGGCAATTGAATGGAAACTGTTGTAAATGATCTAGTCAAGGACGCCCTTGCCTTAAATGCAACTCATGCTTCAGTTGCTGAAGTGGCTGAGATCAAGTTTAATGAGGATTTCAGAAAGCTGTGTGAACAGAATTCCTGTGGATCTTACAATAAAAACTGGATGTGCCCTCCTGCAGTGGGTCCTATCAAAGATTTGAAAGAGAGGGCCATAAGATTTAAGCAGGGTCTTTTGTTCCAGACTGTCCACCCAATAGCAAGTTCTCTTGACTGGAAAGGCATGATGGAGGGAGGGGCCAATCATACGAAAATATTCAGAAAAATACTTGAGTGTATGGAAAATAACTACAACTTTAAAGAAATCCTCCCGTTGAATGCCGGTCCCTGTACTTATTGTACAAAGTGTGCCTATCTCGCGGGAGAAAAGTGCCAGTTTCCCGATAAGGCAGTGTCGTCAGTTGAAGCAAATGGAATTGACGTAATGGACTTGGTAAAAACCTCTGGAATACCTTATTATAATGGTAAAAATACAGTTTCCTATGTAGCGCTGATCTTATTTAATAGTTAATTAAGCTTTTTCACAGATGCGAATTTCTAATTCCGACACCTGTGAGAAAGATACTTAAATAAAACAACGGTTGCCATTGTCTGGCAACCGTTGTTTTTTGTACAGGCATCTTCGCTGGTACACCGTGTCAACCGCCCACAGGATTTCCTTCGGCGCGAAGAGCCCGTTGACTTAGTAATACCATAATCTTATAGCTAAATAAGAATAAAAATATTCAGAATATTAAATAAATATAACAAGGAACGCATGGCGGCCTATAAAGCTCCAAGGGTTGTAGAATTTCTAACTGAATTCCCCAAAAACTATAGCGGAAAGATTATGAAGAAAGAGCTTTTCAATAGGTATGTTAATATGTAATATTTATATATTTATTTGTAAAATACAGAAGAAGCGGTAAAAAGAGTTTATGACCTGAAATAGTGGCATAATGGCAACAATGTTTAACGAGTTCCTAAATAATAGGGGCGTGCTAAAAGTTTGAGCACGACCCCTATTTGGATATCGATTTAAATCATCGTTAGTTAACGACCGCCTAAATCATAGGGAGTCTCTTGGTAGACATAGTAATTTAACCAGTTTTGGAAGAGTAAGCTTGTATGCGAGCGCCAATTGTGAATTGGCGTTTTAGTAGGATCATCATTTGGAAAATAAGTTTTTGGAAGAGCAATAGAAAGTCCTTTAGCAATGTCTCGATCATATTCCTCTTTTAAGGTTAATGTATCGTACTCTGAATGTCCCGTTACAAAGACTTGTCTTCCGTCTTTGGATACGACGATGTAAATACCTGCTTCGTCAGATTCAGATAGAATCTCTAATTCTGGGTGTATTTGAAGGTCAGAACGCTTGATTTCGGTGTGCCGAGAGTGGGGAACATAAAATACATCGTCAAAGCCTCGGAGGAGTTGCATTCCATTCAAACCGCTTTTATTAACATTGTGCTGAAAAACCCCAAACATTTTCTCGGCGAGAGGGTATTTAGGGATACCGTAATGATGATACAGACCAGCTTGGGCTCCCCAGCAGATGTGAAGCGTAGAGGTTACATGAGTTTTTGTCCAATCCAGGATTGTTTTAAATTCCTCCCAATAGGTGACTTCCTCAAATTTTAAATGCTCAACGGGGGCTCCTGTAATAATCATACCGTCAAACTTTTGGTGTTTAATCTCAGCGAAATTTTTATAAAAGGAATCTAAGTGTTCCTGTGCCGTATTTTTAGATATATGTGTGTCAATACGCAAAAGCACAATATCAACTTGTAAGGGCGAATTGCCGAGCAGTCTCAAAAGTTGTGTTTCGGTAGTTTCTTTAATTGGCATGAGGTTGAGTATCACAATCTTCAAAGGACGGATATCTTGGTGAAAGGCGCGTTCTTCCCCCATGACAAAGATGTTTTCTTGATGCAATATGTCTAAAGCGGGTAAATTTTCAGGTATTTTAATAGGCATGGAGAACCCCCCTTTGAGGCGTCAGCTCGATGTACGGCTTTCGAAATTCAAGATACAGTTGGCGCACATCGAGTTCGCCCGTATATTTTTGTGAAGGACTGTGAGAATAACTTAGCGCTGTTTGAACCTATACTTGTTGACTGGCCGCTAGGGCTTGATCCAAATCATACAGCAGATCGTCAATAGTTTCTATTCCAATGGATAGGCGAATCATATCGGGTGAGACTCCTGCACTGCGCTGGGACTCTTCATCAAGCTGTTGATGAGTGGTGCTTGCAGGATGAATAACCAGTGATTTGGCATCCCCAATGTTGGCTAAGTGAGAAAATAGTTTAAGGCTATTAATGAACTTCTTACCTTCGGTTAGGCCGCCTTTAAGGCCGAAGGTAAAGATTGCACCTGAGCCTTTAGGCAAGTATTTTTGAGCAAGTGCATGATAGGGGTTATTTTTAAGGTCAGGACAGTTAACCCAAGTGACTAATTTATGTTGATCGAGAAATTCGGCCACCTTTTTTGCGTTTTCGACATGGCGTTCCATGCGCAAGGGGAGTGTTTCCAATCCTTGCAAGAACAAGAACGAGTTAAAAGGGGAAAGGCAGGCTCCTGTATCGCGGAGCAAGGATACTCTGGCTTTGGTGATATAGGCCGCATTACCGCAGGCTTCTGTGAAGATAATGCCGTGGTAGCTAGGATCCGGTTGACTCAGTCCCAAGAATTTGCCGTTGCTCCAGTTGAATTTTCCAGAGTCGACAATGACTCCTCCAATGGAAGTGCCGTGTCCGCCAATAAATTTAGTAGCAGAATGAACTACGATGTCCGCTCCGTATTCGATGGGTCGACATAAATAGGGTGAAGCAAAGGTATTGTCAACGATAAGGGGAAGACTGTTTTCATGAGCAATATTAGCGATCTTCTCAAGATCGGCAACATTAATGAGCGGATTTCCGATGGTCTCAGTATAGAGTGCCTTGGTGTTTTTTGTAATTTTGGAGCGGAATTCTTCTGGTTTGTCAACATCAACGAAGTGGACTTTGATGCCAAGCTTAGCGAATGTATAGGCGAATAAGGTGTAAGTGCCACCGTAAAGAGAGCTTGAGGCCACTATTTCATCCCCGGCTTGGGCGATGTTTAACAGGGCATAGGTTATAGCAGCTTGGCCGGACGCGGTAGCAAGTGCACCGACCCCTCCTTCGAGCAAGGCAATGCGTTGCTCAAAGACGTCTTGTGTAGGGTTCGTGATTCGAGTGTAGATATTGCCAGACTCCTTTAAGGCAAATAAATTGGCAGCATGGTCCGTGTCGTTGAAGACAAAGGAGGATGTTTGATAGATTGGAACAGCGCGCGAATTTGTCGCAGAATCTGGGCTTTGCCCTCCATGTAAGGAAATAGTTTCGATACCTAGTTGTCGTTTCTCAGTCATGATAAATCCTCCTAATAATTTTTTAGAGAGATACGATTGAGTTTAAATTTGCGAGAGGAGTATTGTTACAGTAGTTCTGATAAATAAAAACGACCACTTCAAGAGAAGCGGTCGTGATGTTATTTAACACGCTACTCTCATCTCTCAGAACCTAGGGTTCTGTTGGAATTAGCACCTCATAGCTTATGCTATCGGTTGCCGGGCATCATTGGGCCAGTCCCTCCGCCACTCTTGATAAGAGAAATTCTATATTCAGTTGTTTTGTTTGGAATATAGCTTACTATAAATCAAATTTAGGTCTGTGTCAACATACAGTTATTGCTAATTTGGGCGTGTTATATATAATTGATGAATGAGTCTGGTATTGAATGCCAGGGGACTGTTCCTAATGACATGTGACAGGGGAGACGGTCCCTTTGTCTTGGACAAGAGAACCGTCCCCATGTTTTAGCCCATGTCTAACAATGTAATTGTGTTTGAAAGGCATTATTTAGAGTAAACGAGCTAAGCCCACTCCTAGTGCTACCCCAGAAAAACCTACGATGATGCTGAGGAAGGTATATAAACCTGCCGTTAAAAGACTTCCACCTTCAAGTAAGGAAATCACTTCAAAACCAAAGGTGGAGAATGTCGTAAAGGCACCTAAAAAACCGACGCCGATTCCCAGGCGCCAGAGAGGGCTGACGTTTAGTCGTTCTACAAATAATATATGCAAGAAGCCTAAGAGAAAAGCACCGATGATATTAATCAAAAATGTATGAAGCGGGAATCCTTGATTCCATCTATTTGAAAGATACATTCCAAGGCCATAGCGGGAAAGAGCCCCGAGTGCACCTCCCACAGCAATGACAAGTACAGTTTGCATTATTTTAACCTCTTATTGTTAAATTTGAAAAGGTATTTTAAAATTGAATGGAGTTATTATATTATTAGAACAGGCAGAGAATAATAGTTTTTCTTTATTTATAATAATACATAAAACTAAGGTTAACAACCATGGCTCCCATCATCAGGTTCTTGTAAGATTTTTACTTAGGAAAGGAAAGCTATCTGTTGAGACGTTGTGGAATCGTTAGAAAAGAAGTATTATTATACAAATCTATTAAATGCTGAGATCTAGAAACTGAAAACTGAGGTGTAATCTGTGATTAATGATCCCCTAAAAATCTTCGTTACTATAGTTGAAAACAAGGATTTGTCTCAGGAGGCAGAGGAACTTTATCTATCTCATCCCAATGTCAGTTCGCAAATCCAGAGCTTGGAAGAAGAACTCGGCACAAAGCTTGTTAACAGCTCCTCAAAGCATTTGGAACTTACGCAATCGGGCGAGATATACTATGAATACGCTAAACAAATTTTGCTTTTGCAGGAAAAGGCTAAACAGGAAATCAAGAGGATTTCAAATGTGCTTACAGGGAATTTGAAGGTGGGAGCCAGCTTTACAATCGGAGAATATATTTTGCCCTTTGTAGTGGCGGAATTTGCCGCTCAATATCCGAAGGTAGAGATTGAAACGTCTATCGCTAATACGAGAGAGATAATCCAGGGGGTTCAAGCTAACTCTTTAGACATTGCCCTTGTGGAAGGAGAAGTCGATCATCATTCAGATATTCTCGTCCGTCCATTGATGGAGGATGAAATTATTTTATTAGTACCGAACCAACATCCCTTGGCAAGGCTACCCATTGTTACGCATGAGCATCTCCAAGACCAAGTGTGGATTCTCAGAGAAAGCGGTTCTGGAACTCGTGCGTTCAGCGATAAACTCTTCCAAGAATGGGGAATCAAGGCCAGAAAATCTTATATCTTTGGAAGTGGTCAAGCCATTAAGCAGGCGGTTACAGCTGGATTAGGAATTGCACTCGTCTCACGTTGGATTGTGCGCAAAGAGTTAAATGCGAAGGAATTAAAGACGATCAGAATTAAAGGAAATCCCCTGACTCGTTCTTTTTACTTAATAGGACCGAAAAATCACGAAACCTCCGAGGCCATGGAAGTCTTCACCGAGCAACTTTTGACCCTGGAGTCTACTACATGGAGGAAATTAGGTAAAAAAGGAATCGTAATTTAATTGGATTCTAATAGTTGTTTGTCTGAGTTTACTGAGCTTTTTTGTAAAGAGTATAACGAAAGGGCTCAGAGTTGAGGGGAGTGACATAGTATGAAAGATGTGGTTGACTTAGTTTTTCATCCTGCGCCTTCTATTGAACGTCTTTACCTGGAGTTAACCAACCGTTGTAACTTGTCTTGCGAAATGTGTTACCGACAGAAGTGGCAAGAACCCATGGGGGATATGTCGACAGAAGTCTTGAATTCGATTGCCGGTGAGGCGAAAGTTTTCCCTGATCTACAGGAGGTAATCCTTGGAGGGATTGGTGAACCGACGATTGCAAATAATTTTCGACAAGCCGTTGAACTATTCGCTTCTAGGTATAAAGTTTCTGTGACTACGAATGGGACTACGTTAGATGATGAATTGATCGATTTTCTAGTTTCTCGGAAAGTAGCAAAGATAATTTTGTCGGTTGATACGACAGATGTTCAGACATTTGCTTCCATTCGCCATCAAAATGTACAAGGGATCTTAGAAAGTACACGTCGTATAGCAGAACAAAGTGTCAAGGGAGGACCGGAGATTATATGGGAGTTTCTAGTTATGAAAAGCACTCTTCCATATCTGGTAGAAACCGTACGCCAAGCGGCACAATTGGGAGTAACTCGAATCTTTGTTTCCCATGTTATCCCCATGAGAGAAGAGATGCTGGCAGAAACTCTTTATTATCCCGCTAAGTCTTCCGAGATGGATAAAATTTTCAGAGCAGCTATGATTGCGGGGCTGTCAAAAGGTGTGGAGGTAGTCTTGCCCCAAAGCGAGTTGAAAACAGATCGATATTGCAAGTTTGTAGAGACACAAAGTGCGGTTGTACGTTGGGATGCTCAGGTTTCTTCCTGTTATCGATTTCTCCATTCTTATCCTGAGTATGTTTTTGGGAGATATAAGCTGATTGATTCTTATAGTTTTGGTTCGATCGAGCAGCAATCGTTGTTAGAAATCTGGACAGCGCCTAAGTTTATGAGTTATCGTTATAATGTTCTGCACGGGGAATATGCATCGTGTCCTGATTGTAAGTGGGTCGATGGCTGTGACATGGTTCTTCGGGCAGACATGGATTGCTTAGGTCACGCTCCAGCGTGTGGAGATTGCCTTTGGGGACGAGGAATAACAGTCTGCCCGTAAGTCATACTTTCAATTGGATTATTGTGAAGATATTCCTTATGTATTTCAAGCGTAACAAGCCCCAAGGTCATATGACTTTGGGGCTTGTTACATCAATATTTTCTATGTCAACTGCTTCATTGCTCACTACAACCAATCCGGTCTCACTGGTAAGTTCGGGATCATGAATCATAGTATAAGATTTCCCCATTGCTCGGGCGAATTCTATGTACTTATCGGTAAAGCGAGGACTCAAGGTTCCATTTATAAGCATCTTCGAGCTCTTTTTATGATTCAAGGCTTCCTTAATTTCCGGGTAAATTAATTTCTCGGCAACTTGCTTTTTTGTTAAACGCAGGATGATGCGTTCGCGGAATTCGCCTAGATAGTTTATTTTTTCATCGTGTTTTAATTCAGGTATACCATGTATTCCTAGAGCTATTCTTTGGAGTGATGTGTCCTTATTAACCAGAGCGGGTAAAACATCAGCATTAAGTTCGGATTCCATGTGGGCCTCCTTTAAAGTCTTTGTTACTGATATAATTTACCTTTATCTAGAGGATATGCATTTTGATCACTCTGTTTTTTTCCTTTTGTGTTTCAGAGTCTGAAGGTTGCTTTGAGACGTTGGGTCTCTAGGAATAAACCAAGGGCATCATCTATGTTATTGACAATCAAATCGGCAGATAGGAGAGCTTGCGTGGAGGCACCCTCGCAGCCGATGACGGCAATGCCCAAGCGGGCATGTTTAAGCATTAATTGATCGTTTGCTCCGTTTCCGATAGCTGCAACTTCACGAGTGCCGAACTTTAACACATAATCTGCTTTTTCTTTGACGTGTTCTATGCTCTCTAATACCTTTACCTGAACGGATAACCCTTCACATTGCTGTACCACGGTACCGAAGGTGTCCGAAGTAAGAATATGGATTTCCAGAAAAGGTGACAGGCGGCTGATACTTTCTCTGACAGATTTAAACATTTGCCCATCTAAAGCTAATGTTCCGTTGTAATCAAGGACTAATACCTCGAGGTTCATATTTTCCCGGCCAGGAATAACGGCTTGAATCATTTCAATTTCCTCCCTGAATTTAGTTATGGTAAGTGCAGTTTTCATTACATTGGCAGTTTAATCTCTATTTCGGTACCTTTGCCAAGTTCACTCTGAACAGAAACCTTGCCGTCATGAAGCTCGAGCAGGTGCTTGGCTATAGCAAGTCCCAGTCCTGTGCCCAGGCCTTTACGGGAGCTGTCAACCTTGTAAAAACGGTCCCAAATATAGGGGAGTTCATCATTCGCGATTCCATACCCTTGATCGCGAATGATAATGGACAGAGTATTGTTCTCAATAATTCTTGATTCAACCCAGACCAAGGTATTAGCGGGCGAATATTTGATTGCATTGTCCAAAAAGATAACAAATAATTGACGCAGACGATCATAATCGCCTAGAAAAGGAGGCAGATCTGATTCGGGCTGATAGAGAATTTTAATCTCTTTTTGATCGGCAATTGTTTGCAGACTTTTCACAAGGTCAGCAAGAAGGCTAGAGATATGAACCCTATTTTTGTGAATCATAATTTTGCCGGATTGAAGGCGGGAAAGCTCCATAAGATCTCCAACTAAACGTTCCAATCCACGTGTTTCGGAAAGAATCCTTTGGTGGTAACGTTTGATATCCTCACTGTTTTCAACCATCCCATCTACAAGTCCTTCAACAGAACCACGGATGACGGTCAGTGGGGTTCGAAATTCATGAGATACATTGGCGACAAAATCTCTCCTTAGTTGTTCAAGTCGCTCGCTTTGGCTGATATCCTGAACAAGAGCAACGCTTCCGGTAACCATTCCGTGGTTGTCAATAATGGGAGAAAGAGTAAGCTTAAGCTTTTTGCCCAACCAGTCTTTAAATACTTGGGCAGGTTTCTTATCTTCCATAACTCTTGTAAGCTGGGCCTCAATTTCTAAGGAATTGAGGTCCTCTTCCACAGCTTCAATCAGATAGGGTTGGGGTCTATTCATTATTTCCGCGAGAGCGGTATTGACGCTTATAGGCTTTAGAGTCGTGTCAAAGGCAACGATTCCTTCGGAAATACTCGAAATTATGTCATCGAGTTTTCCTTTCTCCTGAAAAAGTTGGTTGATAGTATGTCCCAGTTTTAGAGCCAAATGGTCAAGAGAGTTACCCAGCTGTCCCAATTCATCCTTACGATTGATTCCCGTTCTAGCTGAATAATTTCCTCGGGTGATTTCCAGAGCGGTAGAATTCATTGCTTTTAAGGGGCGGGTAAAGAGCAGGGAGTAGAAAATCCCCAAGCCAATGGCTAGCAGGAGTGCCACAAAAAGACTGATTGCCAAAATCCTAACTGCCTTATTCAAGGTTGCTGTAACTCCTGTTACAGGAGTATGCAGCAACACTGAGCCGATAACTCGGTGGTCGGAATCAACGATAGGAACGCCCACCGTAAGAGTAGCTTCATTATAGACGCTGCTGAAACTTTCACTGACGGATTCTTTACCTTTTAAAACCTCTTGAATAACCGCTTCTGCCTCTAAGGGCAGTGGCTCAGAGTTATACATCTGCCCCTGACCCATACCTTTTCCAAAACCGGATTTTTGCCCATTACCACTGCCCTTGCCCATCCCCATCCCCATCTCTGACTTCGTTGAGGGGTTGCCTTTACTGTCAGTAATCCAAACATTTGCTTCAGCCATCGTATCAAGGAAACGCATTGTTCCAGCCAAACCTCTAATTTGGCCAAAATTCTCTGAGTTTTCGGCCATGACCTCAGCTATGCTTCGAGCGCGTACCAGCATGGTTTCTTCCCGACTGTCAAAGGCATATTGGCGGAACATCTGGATGAATAGCAGGCCAATTGCAAGCATGGAAATGAGCATGATTATAACAAAGCTGGCAGTTAATTTGAAAGAAATTTTTTCCCTAAACATGCTTCACCTCAAATTTATAGCCTACTCCCCAAATGGTTTTAATATCCCAGTTAAGGGGTTCATTAATAGAAAGCTTTGATCTGAGCCTTTTAATATGAGTATCCACTGTACGGGCATCGCCAAAATAATCATCTCCCCACACGCTGGTTAAGAGATTGTCTCGAGAGAAGACTTTTCCGGGGTTGGATGCCAAAAGCCAAAAAATTTCGGTTTCCTTCTTTGTAAGACTGAGAAGTTGACCGTTTAATGTCACCTTATAATCTGAAATGTTGATTTCCAGACCAGGGTGACGCACAATATCTTTTCTCTGTTCCTCAGAAATATCAAGGCGCCTCAATACTGCGCGGATGCGAGCCATGACTTCACCGGGACTGAAGGGTTTCACAATGTAGTCATCTGCACCAATGTCCAGACCCATGATGCGGTCGCCGTCATCTCCCTTGGCAGTAATCAAGATGATAGGCACGTTCGAATTACTGCGGATTTCCTTGCAAACTTCGAACCCATCTTTTTCTGGCATCATAACATCCAAGAGCAAAAGCACGGGTGCGAATTCATAAAATTTCTTCAAGGCTTCTTCACCATTATGGGCTATGATTGGTGAAAAACCTTCCTTGGTTACATATCTATGAAGTATTTCCAGGATGTCATCATTATCATCGGCAATTAGGATATTCTTGTTCAAAATGACACCTCCCTATTTTTCTAATTTAATTGTAGCACTAAACTAAATAATGTTTGTGACATAATTGTGTCATTGGTAAGATCACATAACATATTGCGCACACAACGGTGTTGAAGTTCATGAAGATCATCGGCACAATGGAAAATTAGGGAGGGAATCTCTTTTTATTTATTTCTAGGAAAAAAACTAGGAACCATAATAAGATTTCAAATTATGATAAATGTTACACATAATATATTGACCTATAATGCCGTTATAACATATAATAAATTATAGTGGTTATATGTTATGTGTGAGGGGGAGGTATTATATGAAGGTTATTCTACGCAAGAACGATAGTGCAACAAGTCTACTACTTTTCATTTATAATAATTATTTGACCCACTACAATCAGGATACCATCAAGTTATCTAGTTTGATCCAAATTATGAAAGCTTTTGGGAAAAGCGAAACTGCCACAAGAATGTCACTTTCCAGAACAGTAAAATCAGGCATCCTTATAAATATAAATGATGGTAGCGAAGTGTATTATGCTTTGGACTCTGGTGGTAGAGATGCTATCAACACCTGGAATGCAGGAATGCAGCAATTTTGGAAAAGGTACGCTTTAAGAAATAAACCATGGAATAAGAAATGGTATTTAGTTAATTTGGAATTTAGGGAAGAGAATAAAGCAAACAGGTCAACTATTTCAGAAAAATTGCAACAAATTGGATTTGGTATCTTAAGTGCAAATACGTGGATTTGCCCATACTGTCAAACCGATGAGCTTCAAAAGATATCAACTGAATTTAATATGAACACCGGAGTCGTTGAAATGAATGGTGAGATGACAATTAATGAAGATATGATTTCTTTTGTGGATAAGGTTTTTCATCTTAAGGAACTAGAGAAATCTTATGAAAACTTTATAAAGATATTTAATAAAAAGCTTGAAGAAACTAAAAAACTATATCAGGAAGAATGGTTCGTAGAGGGAGGACACTCGTTGCCATTATTACATGCTCTTGGTTGGGAGTTTTTATCTATAGCAACCGATGATGCGACATTGCCTAAAACATTATACCCTGCATGGGCTGGTGATGAAGCAGCACAACTAATGCTTGAATTAAGGAGGATTCTTTTAGAAGCTGCGATAAAGTATCTAGGGAAGTTTGAATAAATTTGAGGTTCAAGTCAAGTTCGAGTAAGTTTTAGTTTGATTCCAATTGTGAGGAGGTTTAATAATGAACGCACAAGAAATTTTAAATTATCTGAAAATGCTGGCGAACAATAGTTTGTGGGTGAACTTTTCAATGCATATTCTAGCTTTAATGGCCCTGTCTGCAATATTCGTGATAACCAAAGAGAACTTAAGACGATGGATATTTCAAGGAACCGTAAGTATTCTGTTGTTATCCGTGACAATCAATGCACTTGTTTTTGGCAACCCTTTTCATGCTGTTACGTTTGGCATATTAGCATTAACTGCACTAGTACAACTATTTTTGAGGAAGGAAAATATTCAAATAGCTGATAGCAAATGGATAATTGTTATTGCTCTATTCTTTATTTTCATTGGATTGTGGTACCCAGAATTTGTCGATGAAAATGCTTTTGCGCTTCTGGTGGTTTCACCTGTAGGAGTTATTCCCTGTCCAACGCTGCTTACAACTATAGGACTTTTAATGCTTATTATACCTAGTGTGAGTAGGTTTCAATATATAATTACAATTATGATGGGTATTGTATATGGAGTAATAGGAGTATTTGTTTTTAAAGTATACTTGGATATCACGTTGTTAATTTTGGCTTTGTACGCAAGTTGTATTTATTTTAAGGGTATTCTGCATGCGAAGTCGAGAACAGTTTTATGTTCAAGAGCAGCCGAATAAAGTGCCTATACTGATAATCTCAATTATCAGTTGGTGAATGATGTTGAAACGCTGTTTCTTGGGGGCATGTCGATAGCACTATCTATGCCATAAACTTGATATTAACTATTGCTAGTGACAAAGGTCCGACGTGTTAAAGAACTAAGTATCAGTTCATTAACACGTCGGATTTGGTTATTTTAGTAGATATTGACAAGGAAGTCGATGAGTGTATTATGTTAAGTGATATTATAAAATTAATATTCTTAATTATGGAGGAGCGTGTGAACATGTTTACGATTATGATGTACATTGTGGCTTCCTGCTTGCTTATCCTTTCATTTGTAAAAGACAGAAAAAAGACGTTACTAGCTATGAAAAAGGCTTGGAAGTCTTTTGAAAATATTCTGCCCCAGTTCCTAGCGATTATAGTTATTATAGGGATCATGCTGGCAGTCTTGAGTCCTGAGGTTATTTCGGGATTAATCGGAGAGAAATCAGGGTGGTTGGGGATGTTAATGGCTTCTCTGGTTGGTTCAGTTACCCTAATACCTGGATTTGTAGCATTTCCATTGACTGCGGCTTTGTTGAAAAGCGGTGCTGGTATTATGCAAATCGCTGTATTTATTTCAACCTTAATGATGGTTGGAATCGTGTCAATCCCTCTGGAGATAAAGTATTTTGGCAAAAAGGCAGCCTTACTTAGGAATAGCTTAGCCTTCGTATTTTCGTTTATAGCAGCAATAGCAATCGGGGTGGTGTTGAGATGAAAATGCTAGCTAAACGATACAAGTACTTCTTGGCACTGATTGTGATTAATATGCTGGTTTACATTTTGTATCCATCAGTCGGCCAAAAGTCAATGAACATCACATGGAACAATACGGTCGAAATGCTTTCGGTAATACCACCGATATTTGTATTATTAGGGCTATTAGATGTGTGGGTACAACGAGAAACAATGATCAAGTTGATGGGTGAGAAATCGGGGATAGTGGGAATTTTGATAGCATTTTTCTTAGGTTCAGCTGCAGCCGGGCCATTATACGCGGCTTTTCCTATAGCAGGAGTACTCCTGCACAAAGGGAGCAAGTTTTCTAATGTCTTAATCTTTATTGGTGCCTGGTCCACTACTAAAATACCGATGCTCTTATTTGAGGCTTCTGCGATGGGCTGGAAGTTTATGCTGACTCGGTTTGTAATCGACATACCCGGAATTATGGTAATAGCTTATGTCACTGAAAAGCTATTGAATGAAAAAGAAAAACAGTATATTTATGATCAGGCTGGTAATGTTGTAGCATGACGGAAATTGAATCTATTCGATGACAAGGCGGGTTTAAAAAGGTAGAATATAGGGAGACAAATTAAAGCAAGTTGAAAGTGGAGGCTAAGATGGAACTTATTCTTACAATCATTGGAATTAACGTGGTCTATGTGTCCTTATACACCCTGCGAATGATTTTCGTAATAAAAGGGCAGCGGATTTTGGCATCTATTCTTTCTGTAGTTGAGATTTTTGTTTATATGACAGGGCTGGGGATTGTCCTGCAAAATCTTGATAATTATTGGAATCTAGCCGCTTACTGTGCTGGTTATGGATTAGGAGTATATATCGGCAGTCGAATCGAGGAATATATTGCTTTAGGTTATGTGACTGTTCAGGTAACAGTAGATTGTGTTGAAATAGAATTGCCGTCAATATTACGGGAATCTGGATATGGTGTTACTTCTTGGTTAGCCGATGGTAAAGATGGTCAACGGCTTATGATGCAGGTTTTAGCAAAGAGGAGCAATGAACGTAAGTTGCTTGACATCCTCGATAAAAATTGCCCCAAAGCTTTTGTTGTTTCTTATGAACCTAAAAATTTCAAAGGCGGATTTTGGATTAAACGAATGCCTAAACCTTTTGAATAGTGAAGCAAACAGCCCTTATGGTAGGAATCTATCATAGGGGCTGTTTGTATGGGCATAACTAAGGGGCAGAAAATATATTTTGGGTGAAAGCTGCTCGGCGATACTCTATCCTACGCCGGTAGGCATTCCTACTGGGATCACGGCTTCGGCGATACTCTATCCTACGCCGGTAGGCATTCCTATTGGGACCACGGCTTCGGCGATACTCTCCACCGGAGACTATCGTACCGGAGACTATCGTCACCGAAGTAGAATAAGGAACACCCACAAGAAGTGGGAGTCGTGGAATTGATAAAATAGGTAACTAAGCTTTGTATAAATACCATTTACAAGTACTTAGCTCATATTTGAGTTCGTACAGTTTTAATAGCCCGTTCAGTTCACTTTGGCAACGAAAAATAATCATGCGATTACCGGCAAGTTTCTCTTCGGAGCGGGTCAAGATTCGGTCTACCTTAACAACTGCGTTGGAGGCATCAGCGGAAGTCATTTTATATCGAATAGGATTAGGGGTTCCTTCTAGTGTAAACCATGCAATCATTTCGATTGGCTGCATTAAAATCTTCATATATATCACCTAGCCTACATTAAAGAATATACTATTAGCTGTCATAACTTTACTTTAGCGGAACAAATGTTCCGTGTAAAGAGTATATATGTTTCCGGCGTAAATTATTCCTAAAATATATTTTTTGAAGCAAAAACTAGCGAGACCTTTCTATCTTTATTTTGATTTTAAATCAAAACTTTAAAATGTTTATTAAATTAAGAAGGATTCAAATAGTAGGTGTAGAATAGAGTGTATAAGCATAGCAAAATAATCTGAATAGTTAGGAGCTGAGTTTATGTTTAAAAAGATTTTGGTAGCTACAGATGCCTCGGAGTATTCACAACGAGCGCTAAAGACTGCTTTAGAAATTGCACAGAAATATGGCGCTGAGGTTGAACTTCTGTTCGTTACGTACATTAGGGAAGCGTATTGGGGCTATAATGTGACTTATGGCGTTTTGGTTCCTCAGGAACAAATTGACGAATCAGGAGAGCGCGCCTTAGACGCTACACTTGAGGGAATTGATGTAGGAGATGTCGTTTTAAAAAGGAAAAAGGTACAAGGATATCCAGCAACTATGATCTTAGAAGAAGTTGAGAAAGAGGGAATTGATTTAGTGGTCATGGGGAGCCATGGCTATGGACCGATTACGGGTTCTTTGTTAGGAAGTGTGAGTCAGCATGTCCTCCACCGTGCAGAATGCCCTGTTCTGATTGTTAAGTAAATGAGGTTTGAAATAGCTAAAAGTTATGGAGACAATATGAGTACGCTATTGACTAGTGATATATATTAATGATAATGTTCAGATGTAGTCATTATATTCTGTTTTTGCCGTAATTTAGTTTACGAAGTCCGCAGATCCTCATAGTAGGCAGATCACTAGAAAACAGTTGAAAGATCTGAATTAGGAGGAGGGTGAAGCATGTTTAAAAAGATATTGGTAGCCACGGATGCTTCGGAGTATTCACGTCGAGCGTTACAAAATGCTTTGGATCTTGCCCGGAAATTCCAGTCTGAAATCGTGCTTTTGTTTGTCACGTATAATCCGGAAGCCTATTGGGGTTATAATTCAGCTTATACCATAGAAATTACGCGAGAAGAGATTGAAGAAAGAGGAAAGCTGACGTTAGAAGCATCCATTAAAGGAATCGATATTAGCGGCGTCCCCTTTAAGAAAAAAATGATACAAGGACACCCATCGACCGTAATTTTAGAAGAAGTTATCAATGAGAATATCGACTTGGTAGTAATGGGAAGTCATGGCTACGGGCCAATAACCGGAGCGGTATTAGGCAGTGTGAGTCAGCGCGTCCTGAGAAAAGCAACCTGTCCTGTTCTTATCGTGAAATAAAGCAATGAGCTGAACATTGAAAAGGCTGTTGACATCAAATTTGTCGACAGCCTTCTTAAATTAGAAATTGTATAAGTTAAGCTTCCAGTAAGGCGGGCTAAAACGGAAGGCCCATACGTCGAATGAGGGCAAATCCTGCTCGTTTGGCGAGGGGGAAGAATACTTTGCGTACAAGAGGCAGGCCGACACGCCGAATGAGAGGAATTCCTACTTTGCGTGCTAAAGGAGGACCAACGTGTTGTGCGATGGGAAGTCCTACTTTGCGTGCCAAGGGAGGTCCGAATTGCTTCATGAGAGAAGGACCGTATTTTTTCAGAAGAACTCCAGCCTGTTGTTGCCAGAGGTCAGGCGATTCTGCTGTTGCGGAGGAGGATTGAAGTTGCGGTAAAGTTGTTTGCTTTTGAATAGGAGACGTCGGTTGAGTTACTGGTTGAGTTATAGGTTGACCTACCGGCTTATTCATTGATTCGGAAGCCGGTCTGGAATTCTGCAGTTGGTCAATTGATGGCCCGGGCCCCTGCTGCTGAGCAGGTTTAGTTTCCTGCCGTTGCATGGGGGAGAACCTGTTGTATTGGGTTGGAGAGTAACCCCGTTGCCCCATCAACGATTTCATGGGCAAGCCCCCTTATATAAATGTGTGAATCCTTGAGTTCATAATACACGGTATGCATTTTTAAGAATAATGTTCCATATAAGTTAATCATTGGATGAAACGTGTGGGGGGACAGCTCTTTTAACACAATTAATATGTTAAAAGACCGTCCCCCTTGTTGTGGAATTAAATAATGTTAAGAAGCAGTTGCCCTATTACTTCAACTGCGTTATTAATGAAAATATGATTTTAACTAAGAGTCTTCATCCATGGGCCTGCCTTTTGTTTCTTCGCCAAGGATGATTACATTGAGGGCAGTCAGAATTAGTACTGTCGAAAACATAAGGAAAACAGATTGTGAGGATAACCGGTAAGATCCTATCATTAACCCGACTACGATGGGGGCCAGAATTCCTCCGATTCTTCCGAATCCAGCAGCCCACCCAGACCCAGTGGCCCGAGCATGCGTCGGATAAAGTTCAGGTGTATAGGTATAGACAATTCCCCATGCCCCAAGATTAAAGAAGGACATTAGAGATCCCGTTAAAAGGATGGTTTGGACATCCGTGCTTAGTCCAAAGAAATAGGCGGAAATTGCTGTACCGATGAGATAGATAGTCAGCGTTGGCTTTCGACCAATCTTGTCCACCAAATACGCAGCACTGAAATAGCCAGGGATTTGCGCCAATGTCATCGTCATAACATATTGGAAGCTCTTGGTTAAAGTGAATCCCTTGAGGGCTAATAGGGAAGGAAGCCAAGTGAAGATTCCGTAATAGGCGAAGACTATACCAAACCAGAGAAGCCAAAGAAAGACTGTTCTCTTGATGAATCTTCTAGAAAAGAGTTCTGTTACTGCCATTTTAGGCCCAGTTTTCGAAATATGTTGCGGGACCTGTTTCGTAGCAGGGCGTTCGATACCTGATTGAATTTCGATACTCTTAACAATTGCTTCCGCTTGATCTAATTTACCCTTTGAGGCTAAATAGCGTGGTGATTCCGGAATAGACTTCCATAGATAGAATACATAAAGGGCAGGGAGGGCGCCAATGTAAAATGCAGATTGCCACCCTAACCAAGGAATGATGACATATGAGACTAGAGCAGCTAAGAGCCACCCAATAGCCCAAAAACTTTCCAAGAGGACAAGAAATTTACCACGGTGTTTGGCTGGAGAAAATTCACTCACCAACGTTACTGCGACAGGTAGTTGACCGCCTAAACCAAAGCCGACCAAGAAGCGAAAAAACAAGAGGGATTCATAGTTCCAAGACAGTCCGCATAATCCCGTGGCGATACTATAAATTATCAGAGTCGAGGCAAAAACCTTCTTGCGGCCAATAAGGTCCGCAATAGTTCCGGAAAGAATAGCCCCAATTGCCATACCGACAAGTCCAATGCTTCCGATTGTACCAACTTGCTCTGGACTTAGATTCCAAGCCTTCATTAATACGGGGAGGACAAAGGAAATGATACCCGTGTCCATAGAGTCAAACATCCAACCTAAGCCGGCCGAGATCAATAGGAGATAATGAAATCTAGAGACGGGTAATGTTTCTAGGCGTTGTGTTAAGGTCATTTCATTCGTCCTTTCTAATATAATTTGTTATGTTCTATACATGTATGACGTTTTCTGTAGTATAATACATTTTCCTTATTATGTCGCAAAATTCTAAAATAAAGGAATTAGCAGAGATCATTCGATTTGTTATTTTGGAAGGCTATTTGTCGAATTAGTAGTCACAAGGCATTGTTTAGATCTTAAGAATAGCGTCTTTAGGTAAGTGTGTGACCTGTATAGTAGAACTGGCCGATGGATTACTTGGTCATGAGAGATTGAATAGATTTCTTTTGATAAAAATATTTCGACATTTTCCTGTTCGAACGGTTATTATAAAGGTAGCAAACGGGACTGCTTGGGTTTAAAAATGGGGATATTTTTGGATTGCGAAGAGAATTGGATTGATAAGTTTCTACTAAGTTCAGAGGTTATTTAAGTCATCTTGCCTGTTAATAATTGTATTTGTGGAGGTTGAAATGAGCAATCATTATGATTTGGAAAAACTTATAATGATCTTGCCAATTTTGGCAAGATCAATGGGTGGATATGCAACGATTACTGACTTTGGAGGACGTCGATTATGTACCGTTGATTGGAACGGAACGGAAATAACGAAATTGAATGGAGAGATATACGATTTAGCGAGAGATGCGGGTCAACAAGCTTGTCCGTTAATTGGTGTTTCTCAAATAGTAGATCAGGCTGATGCTTGGGCATTGCCAATAGGTGACTATGTCTTGTCGTGCAGTAATGTTGAACGGCTCAAAAGAGAACAGAAATTCCTGGATGCATTTATTAAGGCGCTTCCGATGATCGCCCAAGTGGCAGGTGGGGAAGCTGTAATTTTTAACGATATGGGTGAACGGTTATTAAGTTATTACTCGAATGGAACCGAGCGACACCAATTGAAGGGGCAAGTGAGCAAACAGGCCCGACAAGCTATGGCTTCCCAGGAGCCTGTGGTAGGAAAGTCTTTTTCTGTTAATGGAGCAATGGCTGTACGTATTCCTATTACAGAGAAAATTGGTTTCGGATTTAATAATGAAAATGCAGTTCGCCAACATCAAAAATTATATGATGAAGTTAAGAAATTTCAAAGTGCGAACTATTGTTTTGAAGATATTATAGGGGAAAGTGAAGTATTAGCCAAAACAAAGAGTATGGCAAAATTCGTTGCAAATGGTATTTCGTCGATTCTTATTTATGGAGAAACTGGAACTGGAAAGGAATTGTTTGCTCAATCAGTTCATAATGCCAGTGAGCGTCGATATCGGCCGTTCGTGGCGTTAAACTGTGGAGCTCTACCAGCTTCCCTTATTGAGAGTAATCTCTTTGGTTATGAAGAAGGGGCTTTTACCGGGGCGAAGAAAGGAGGAAGCCCTGGTGCTTTTGAACAAGCGAATGGGGGTACTATCTTTCTCGATGAAATTAGTGAGATGGAAATTAGCCTACAAACCAAATTGCTGAGAGTGCTTCAAGAAAGAGAAGTAGTACGAGTGGGCGGATTCAAAGCTAAGAGAATTGATGTTAGGGTCATTGCCTCCACCAATAAAGAATTAAACGATCTCATTGCGGATGGGAACTTTAGGCAGGACCTTTTCTATCGATTAAACGTGGTCCAGTTGAAAATTCCTTCGCTGAGAGAGCGGGTTGGGGATATTGTTTTATTAGCCAGATACTTTGTTCATAAATTTGCTTTGTCCTTTGGTAAACCTATTGAGGATATTGACAACGGAACATTGAAGATATTGCAAAATTATCCCTGGCCGGGAAATGTCCGTGAACTTCAGAATTGTATCGAATCTGCAATGAATATGGTACGGGAGGAGTCGATACTCCTACCTGAACACTTGCCGCTTTACCTGAGGCAAGGCCAAAAAGCTCTGCAAGAATCCGTGGTTGTTGAAATCGGGAATGGGCTTAATTTAAAAGAAGCTTTGTCAGGAACCGAAAAACTAATTATCCAAAAAGCCCTAGAAATGGCTAAGTATAAAAAGGTTAAAACCGCTCGCATTCTAGGTATAAGTACAGCGACCTTATGGCGGAAACTAACTGAGTATGGGATGGAACGAGAGCATATCTAAATTATAATAGAACTATTTAAGCTCAACATCTTTAGAGCTATTTCATTAATGAAATGACTCATTGCAAACTTGAAACACCTTCTTAATTATTTACCTATTCAGTGGGTGAAATCATTTCGAAGGTGAATTGATACCCTTGTCATTTATCTACAAATATTAGCTCGAATTACATTATACCGTTTAAATACGCCTTAAAAAGACAGAATAAAGGTTATTTAAAGAATATAATTATGGCACGAAATTTGCAAACCTAAGTGAATAAGTATTAAAAATAATCACTTAATACTGAATTGCTTTTTGATTCTCAAAAAGTGTTCAAGGCAATGGTGCCTTAGATTAGTAGTAATAACTAACCTAAGGCACCATTTCGGCTATTTTGAAAGGAGAGATGTCCCTTATGTAAAAATAACTGATCTATGTGGTTCGTTGGTACGCGAATTGCATATGTCATTCTGTACCGGCTAAACAGTGGTGATACATGAAAATTCCCGGCAGTGAAGAGATTATGTAAAGGAGGGAATTGTTGTTAAGGAATCCATCAAAATGTTAAAGTACTCTGGATTAATATCTAGATGGAGGTAAAGAGATTCTTAAAAACCGCAACCGGCCTATAAGAAGACCGAAAAATGGTGGTTGGGAATGGTAATCCTGTTCTATGTCCTGTAATTAAAGGATGGGTCTTGACATGTTCCATTTGTAGCAATGCCATGCTTACAACTTACTCTCTAAGTAATCGAGTCCCTGTTGTATTTTCAGAAATTGTTATTCCGAGTTTAGAACATGAATTTGGAGGGAGAAACATGAACAAACTGTTGGGTGATTACGATAAGCCTTTATTTTGGCTAAACACTTTAGCTTTAGTCGCGATCTGCGGAATTGCTGTTTTCTTTACGGATCAGTTTGGTGCCTTTTGGAATAGTATTCAATCTTTTCTTACAACAAATTTTGGGTGGTTTTACACTTTTGTAGTTGTAGCGGCACTTATCTTTTGTTTTGGTTTTTCATTTAGCAAATACGGATCGTTGAAATTAGGTAGGGATTCCGATAAACCTGAATATTCTACCTTTACTTGGGTAGCTATGTTGTTTAGTGCCGGGATAGGTGTAGGAGTTTATTTTTGGGGAGCGGCTGAGCCTTTGTTTCACTATATGCAAACGCCTTACTTGGCGCAAGCTGCTACTCCTGAAGCCATACCCCAAGCTATGGCGATTACATTTCTCCACTGGGGTATTCACGGTTGGGCTTTGTATGTAATTGTTGGTTTAGGGATTGCCTTTGCGGCTTATAGATTAAATAAACCTCTGTCATTATCTTCAGCTCTTTATGGACTTTTAGGAGATAAAATTAAAGGTCCATGGGGGAAGATTATAGATTTTCTTTGTGCTTTTGCTACGGTGGCGGGACTTTCCACATCAATTGGTATGGGTGTTTTGTCGCTTTCATATGGAGTGGCAAAGCTTTTAGGTATAGAACCAACACTAACGATTAACCTAGTGGTTATGATTGCTATATTTATATTTTATACTTTCTCTACAACTGCGGGAATTGAAAAGGGAATGGCAAGAGTAAGTACTATAAATGTTTATTTGTGCTTTGGTGTGGCTATATTTGTGTTCGTATTTGGTCCATCTAGATTTCTTATAAATCTCTTTTTTGATAGTATGGGTCAATACGTACAATACATGCCATTTATGACTTTTTGGAATGATTCTGTTGGCCAAAGCGGATGGTTAGGTTGGTGGACAACATTTTATTGGGCATGGTGGCTTGCTTTTATTCCATTTGTGAGTGGCTTCCTTGCTAGAATTTCCAAAGGGCGTACTGTAAGACAGCTACTTCTTGGAGGGATGTTCTTTCCTTCCCTAATTATGTATGTATGGTTTAATATCATGGGAGGAACCAGTATTCATCTTGAAACAACTGGTGTACTCAATTTATGGGATGCAGTTCAAGCTTCCACTGAATCGGGTTATTATTTAATGCTAGAGGCATTTCCATTTACGACTTTAATTAGTGTGATTGTACTGATTAACTTGTTAACATTCCTAGTTACTTCTGCAGATGCAGGCTCAATTTATGTTGGGGTTGTTATGTCAAAGGGAACTGCAAATTCTACCTTAGGAATGAGATTTATCTGTGCTATATTAATTGCAACATTGCCGATTGCTCTAATTATCGGAGGTGGCTTAAAAGCCCTTCAAACAATGTCAATAGTTGCAGCTTTCCCTTTTGGCATAATAACAATTTTAGTCATGTTTTCAATTATCAAAATGTGTACGTTAGATAGTTCGCATCTTACTGATGATGCAATTAAAGTAGAAGAATAAGTAATAAGGAAATGTAAAGCCTTAAATAATTACGAAGTTTCGAAATTTTGTAGATTGGAATCCTTATATTGTTAAATTAAACTGCCCTAGGATTATTTAGCTCAGGGCAGTTTAATTTTAGTGTTGTAACGAAAATCTACCATTTTTCTACCAAATTTGCCATCAGTTTTTATGGTTACTGCAGTAACATGCGGAAGCCTGCTGCTTGGAATACCTTGAAACCCACGGAACCCGCTACCACCCCCAAGCATTAAGAGCATGTTTACGGAGGGGTGAGTATGCAATTAATCATTTCATTAATGAAATGATTAATTGCATACTTGAAATTTTTTTCTAAATTACTGACTTTTCAGCGGGAGAAAACCATTTCAAAATTGAATTGATACCCCTGTCATTTATCTACAAATATTAGCTCGAATTACATTATACCCTGTAAATACGCTTTAAAAAGACAGAATAAAGGTTATTAAGGAATATAATTATGGCATGAAATTTGCAAAAACTAAGTTGATAGGTATTAACTTAATACTGAAGTGCTTTTAATTTTCAAAAAGTGTTCAAGGCAATGGTGCCTTAGATTAGTAATAACTAACCTAAGGCACCATTACGGCTATTTTGAAAGGAGTGATGTCCCTTAATGTAAAAATAAACTAATCTATGTGGTTTGTTGGTACGCAAATTGCATAGAAAATAAGTTAGAAAGTTAAGCTTAACTGATCAGCGAAAAAGAATATCATTTTTGTATCATTCTGTACCAGCTAAACAGTGGTGATACATGAAAATTACCGGCAGTGAAGAGATTATGTAAAGGAGGGGATTGTTGGCTAAGGAATCCATCAATAAAATGTTAAAGTACTGTAGAAGCGGCGGTGTAGTATTTCAATATATTCTAGCGGTAGCTCAATAACTACTATATAAAAATGCGAATATTAGGAGGAAAAAATAATGACTAGTTATGCAGATGTAGCTCAGAGTGTGATCTCCGGTGATGAAGATTTAGTAAAGGAACAGGTGAATAGCCTTTTAGCAGCAGGAGAAAGCCCCTTGAAAATTATCGACGAGGGATTAATTGCCGGAATGAATGTCGTAGGAGTTCGTTTCAAAGCTGGTGATATGTATGTGCCTGAAGTTCTTATGTCGGCACGGAGTATGAGTACAGGAGTTGAGATTGTTAAACCGCTGATTGCTGTGGCTGATATGAAAGTCAAGGTTAAAGTGGTACTGGGTACAGTGAAAGGCGATCTTCATGATATTGGCAAGAACCTTGTTCGCATTATGATGGAAAGTAGTGGTCTGGAGGTTATTGACGTAGGGATAGATATTTCACCAGAGAAATTCATGGATGCAATTAGAGAGCATAACCCTGATGTATTGGCTATGTCAGCCTTGCTAACTACTACCATGGCTAACATGAAAAGTACGATTGATGTGTTAGTAGAAGAAGGTTTGAGAGATAAAGTTAAGGTAATCGTTGGTGGGGCGCCAGTTTCACAGGAGTTTGCGGATACCATTGGTGCTGACGGTTTTGCTGCAGATGCTGCCTCTGCGTCGGATCTCTGTAAAGCTCTTGTTGCAAAGTAGTAGGAGACTTATAACACCTTATTGCTTAATGTAAATTAATACCATTTTCATTTTGGATTTGCTCAGAAACCCATAGTTAATAGGAAAATATTGGTGTATTGTGAATGATATATTGACTGCTCATAGAAATGGGCTTTATGAAGTAAAGTAAGGTTGCTTTCGGCCATGTTTTTTCTACAACTTCAGTCAACTTGATCATAGAAGCATCAATAATTACAAGGAGGCAAAACAATGGCGAGCGATTTGAGTATACGGATTTTAAGTACAGATGAGGTCGAATTTTTAAAAGAGAAGATTCAGACACTACTAACAACAAAGGGATTTAAAATTGAACATCCAGAAGTAATGGAAATATTAAAAAAAGCGGGCGCGGAGGTATCAGAGTCCACTGGCTTAGTTAAGTTGCCTAAATCCTTATTTGAAGAAGCCTTAAAACAAGTTCCTCGTGAGTTCACTTTAGCAGGTATTGACCCTAAAAATGATTTGAAATTTCCTCATCCTCAAGGATTGTTCCATACGAGGACGTGCACAGGCGGTATGTTCTATCCTAATGAAAGTGAAAACGGCGAGTATCATCACATTTTGATCGAAGAGGTAGCAGAGTGGACAAGGTTAGTTAACTCCTTGGAAAATATCAACTTCTGGTCGTTGCCATCAACAAATCCTGTAGGTTTCCCCGCAGAAACTATTGATATTCATACACTTAATACTGTTTTACGAAATACGACAAAACATGGCTGGGTACAGCCCTATGAAGCAGATAATATTAAATATTTGATAGAAATGGCCGCTGCTGTAGCTGGCGGAAAAGATAAACTTCGCGAGAGACCCATTATCAGCGCGATTTGCTGCTCTGTTCCTCCCTTGACGTACAAATATATGGATATGAATATCATTTACGAATGCTGTAAGGCTGGGGTTCCGCTTCAACCTTGTTCTTTACCGGCGGCCGGTGCCAATGTCCCTATTACTCCGTCAGGAATTGCTCTGATGGCCTGCGCAGAGGTGTTGGCGATGATTTTAATGGCCCAAATTATTGCGCCTGGAACACCATGTGTGGCTACACCGCTGTTATTTGAAATGGATATGTTGACAACTGTCACTACACAGGCTTCTATGTCCACAACTATGGGAAGAATGATGGCCATGCAGCTCTTTAGTGAAGGATATGGTATCCCTTGCCATACTTATGGTACGGGTACGGATAGTTGCACTATGGATGGACAAGCTGGATTTGAGCAAGCTTCCATCAGTCACATGGTTGCTTTAGCAGGAGCCTCAGTCCTTGGCGGAGCAGGTCAGATCGAAACCGCTAAGGCTATCAATCCTATGCAGTTAATTATCGATAACGACGTTTTCGGATTGGTGAAACAATTGAAGGGCGGTTCTATCGTCGATGAGGAAGCTGTTGATTGGGCTGATGTCATAGCACTAGCCGAGCATGAAGGATTTGTGGATAAAAAACATACCTTTAAGCATTTCCGCGATGGTTACCGGACAAAAGTCTTTTCTCGCGATTCAAGAACAGCTTGGGTAGGAAAAGGCAGCAAAGACATTGCCGCGAGGGCTAAAGATCAATATCAATTAATAAAGGGAAATTATCAGCCCATTAACCTGCCTAAAGAAGTAACTGAAGAATTGGATGCAATCGTAAAACGCGCTGATGAAGAACTTGGCAAGAAAAACTAAAGGTCCTCAAGTGTGCTAACTTAAGAGCAACTCCGACAAGCTGGAAGTAGAGCTTTTAATATACAGGATGGGGACGAAATGAATTGAGAGACTTGGTCCCCATCCCCTTTTGGGGCATATTTTTCTGCACTATGAAAAACTGATCGGATGATGTAACCAACAAGGGCCATTATTTTTATTAAGGATGCGATTTTATGCCAGATCTAAGTGAATATTACCAACCGCAATCTTTGACCGCTGCTCTGGAGCTATTAGCAAAATCAAACGGTAAATTGATTCCCTTGGCGGGAGGGACCGACATCGTTCCGGCGATGGGAAAGGGGGAGCTAAAGGCCAACGGGCTAGTTGACTTATCTAAGTTATCGGAAATTCGGCGGATCAGTATGGACGACAGTGAGATAAAGATAGGTAGTTTGACTACCTTCGCGCAAATTGAGACTTCCCCCCTAATACAAGCGAAGGCGTCGCTATTGGCAGACGCTGCGGCTGCAGTCGGTTCACCTCAAATTCGCACTACAGGGACTATTGGTGGAAATATTGCCAATGCTTCGCCGGCAGCTGATACGGTTACAGCTTTGGTAACGTTAGATGCCCAGGCGAGGCTTGATTCCATTAAGGGATCTCGGCGTGTACTTGTGAGTGAATTATTGTGCGGAGTCGGAAAAACCAATATTCACCCCCAGGAAATAATCACAGAGATAACCTTTAAGATACCATCTACAGGTAGTAAAACTGGTTTTATCAAGTTAGGCCGCCGTAAAGCCTTGGCGATAGCGAGAATGAATCTAGCGATTATTGTAACCTTAGACAATGGGAAAATTAGTTTTGCCCGTGTAGGTTTGGGTGCCGTCGGGCCAAATCCTCGTCGTTATCCGGTTTTGGAGAATAGTTTGGTGGGGCAAAGTCCATCGGAATCTTTAATCGACGAATTTGCCATTGAGGCTGAACGTGAAGTAACGCGAGTTTTGGGTTCTCGGCCTTCAGCCATATACAAGTGTGAAGCTGTGAAGGGGATCGCTCGGGATTTGTTGAAAAAAATGTTCTCGGATAGTGGACAGGGGGTGGTGTGAAGTGGCTCAATTTCACTTAGAAATGAAGGTTAACGGCAAAGCAATAGCTCTAGACATCGATCCGGGATTGCGGTTACTAGATGTCTTACGTGATATTCTACATTTAACCGGCACCAAAGAAGGATGTGGAGAAGGGGAATGCGGCGCTTGCTCGGTCATCCTTGATGACGAGTTGGTTGACTCCTGTTTGATTCTTGCTCCTCAAGCTTATGGTAGAGAGGTAATAACGATTGAAGGCCTTGCCCTAAATGGAGAACTCGATCCTTACCAACAAGCTTTTTTAGAGGTTGGTGCCGTTCAGTGCGGGTACTGTACACCGGGAATGATCTTAGCTGCAAGAGTGTTGCTGAATCACAAGCCCAAGCCTTCCCAACAGGAGATAGCAAGGGCGATATCGGGCAACCTTTGTCGCTGCACGGGCTATGCAAAGATTGTTCAAGGCGTTGAAATAGCAGCATCTATTAAGGAAACGAAAGAAGGTGTCTCCCGTGCCTGAATATAGTATTATCGGCAAGTCAGTGCAGCGGGTTGACGGACCGCGAAAAGTTTCCGGGCAGGCTCAATATGCAGCAGATCTGAATATCCCGGGTGCTCTTTGTTTGAAAGTATTGCGCAGTAAGGTAGCCCATGCCTTAGTGAAAGAGATAAATGTAAGTGAAGCCTTAAAGGTTCCTGGGGTGGTACAAATTTTCACCCATGCCGATATCCCTGGGATTAATAGCTACGGAATAATAATCAAAGATCAGCCGGCTCTAACTAATAAGGTACGCTTCAAAGGGGATGCTATAGCCTTAGTGGCGGCCCAGGATGAAGCAAGCGCGATTATAGCTCTGAGCTTGATTGAGGTAACCCTTGAGGAACTGCCTCCAATTTACGATGTTAAGGCTGCAATGAGGGAGGATGCTCCGGCAATCCACGATAGGGGTAATAGTATCTCAGCCTATAGGGTAAAAAAAGGGAATGTTGAATCAGCCCTGAAACAAGCAGAAGTTATAATTACTGGGAGTTATACCACCCAACGTATTGAGCATTGCTATATCGAAACAGAAGCTGGAGTAGCCTATATGGACAATGACCTGCTGGTGATTAAGGCAGGTACTCAGAATCCTCATTATGACCGGCGTGATGTTGCCAGGGTCTTGGGCTTACCCATGAATAAAGTAAGGATTATCCAAACTACGACCGGCGGTGGGTTTGGCGGCAAATTAGATATTTCCGTGCAGTGTTTCCTCGGCTTAGCTGCTTTAAAGTTAGGACGACCAGTGAAAATTGCATATGATCGACATGAGTCTTTTATTTCTACTGGAAAACGCCATCCATTCTACATTGATTACACCACTGCGGCCGACAAAGAAGGAAAGTTGTCCGCCGTTAAAGTTAGAATCGTTGGAGATACAGGGGCCTACGCATCCTACGGCCCGGCAACTTTGCTTAGGGCTGCGGTACACGCAACGGGGCCTTATGAAGTACCTAATGTGGATATCGAAGCTTCTTGTGTCTATACCAATAATCCCTTTAGTGGAGCGATGCGGGGCTTCGGCACACCGCAAATGGCGTTTGCTTGCGAGAGCCAGATGGATTTGGTCGCCCAGGCTGTAAATATTAGTCCTGTGGAAATGCGTCGTCGCAATATTTTTCAAAAAGGTGCGGTTACTGCTACCCAGCAAAAACTGGATGCTAGTATCGGTATCGGAAAAACTTTAGAGGCTGCTTGGGAAAAAGCTCTCCAGGTAATGCCTGGCCTGGGGGATGAAAATATATGAAAAAACGTGGGTACGGTCTAGCTAATATGTGGTATGGCATTGGAAATACAGCTAACCCCAATCCTTCAGGTGCATTTGTTGATTTTTTGGATGATGGGACGGCTATCGTGTTGACCGGCTGCGCTGACATTGGGCAGGGTTCAAATACTGTCCTGGCTCAGATTGCGGCTGAGACCTTAGGTATTTGTATAGAAGATGTCGTCATCATATCAGCTGATACTGAAGTAACGCCAGATGCGGGTGCTTCATCGGCATCTAGACAAACGTATGTTTCGGGCAATGCAGTTCGCTTGGCTGCCGAAAAGGTTCGGGATCAGGTTATTGCTATAGCAGCCGAAATATTAAATTTACCGACAGAAACGGTAAACCTCTATCAAGGGGAGATATGGAATAGCAACGAGTCTAGTGGCGTGAGTATAAAAGATATTATTATCAAGTGCCGAAGCAAAGGTATCTTAACTCTAGGACATGGCTCATATAATCCGGTTACCACTATGCTGGATCCGGAAACCGGAAAGGGTATCCCCTATGCGACCTATGCTTTTGCCACTCAGGTAGCTGAAGTAGAAGTAGATACGGAAACAGGTATAGTAGAAGTCAAACAAATTGTAGCTGCCCATGATGTTGGTACGGCCATCAACCCACAAAATGTGGAAGGACAGATTGAGGGAGGCTGTGCTATGGGGATAGGTTATGCTTTGCTTGAAGAAGTAATTCTCAAGGATGGCGAAATACAAAATCCTGGCATGTCAACCTATCTGATTCCTACATCTTTAGATGTTCCGGAAATTCATACCATCATCATCGAAGAATCTGAAATTAGCGGACCTTACGGAGCAAAAGGGGTGGGTGAACCAGCCTTGGTGCCGACGGCTGCGGCTATTGCTAATGCTGTTGCCGACGCTTTGGGAATTCGCATTTATGATTTGCCACTAACCCCTGAAAGAGTCGTGGCAGCACTAAAATCGGCGCAGGAAGATAGTAAGAAAGTATAAAGCGAAGGAGACTTTCTGGGGAAAAGGCAGAAAGGATAACTGACGCTGTGGTGTCATTAACTAGATGCGTAGAGGAGGGGACTTTATGGGGATTATAGCACTAGTAAACATTGGAATGATTGTAACTGGGGATATTAAACAACCGCTCAGTAAGGCAACTACGATGGTTGTTCAAGATGGAAAAATTGCCAAAATCGGTAACGCTGATATTTTGGAAGGTTTTAAGGTGGAAAAGACGATTGATGTAGCAGGGATGACCGTTACCCCGGGCTTAATCGACTCTCATGTCCATCCGGTGATTGGAGATTATACCCCTCGCCAAAAAACCCAAGATTATCTGGATGGTTCCGTACATGGTGGAGTGACAACATTTATCTCCGCAGGTGAACCTCACTTTCCTGGACGTCCAAAAGATCCCGCTGGAACCAAGGCCTTAGCGATACTGGTTCATAAGTCCTTCAAAAACTTACGTTCATCCGGTTTAAAAGTTCATGGTGGGGCGGTAATTCTGGAAAAGGGACTTGTGGAAGCCGATTTCGCTGAGATGGCCAAGGAAGGGGTTTGGCTCGTAGGGGAAGTAGGCTTGGGAAGTGTAAAGAAACCGGAAGATGCTGTACCAATGGTTAATTGGGCCAAAAAATATGGTATGAAAATAGCGATGCATACTGGTGGGACTTCAATTCCAGGAAGCTCAACTGTTACAGCGGATGATGTCATTGCGGTCCAGCCTACGGTAGTATCCCATGTTAATGGTGGTCCTACGGCTATTGCTCCTGCCGAAGTCGAAAAGTTGATTAACACTACTGATTTGACGCTCGAGATTGTACAATGTGGCAATCCGAAGATTGCTGCTTTAACCGTCAGTAAATTGGCAGAGAAAGATGCTTTAGATAGAGTCATCTTCGGAAATGATTCTCCGTCCGGAACGGGTATTATTCCGTTGGGAATCTTACGGACGATAAGCTTTATAGCTTCTATAACGAATGTTTCTGCTGAGAAAGTTATCGCCATGGCAACAGGCAATACTGCTCGGGTCTTTGGTTTGGAGACGGGTCTTATCGCTGAAGGTAAAGAAGCCGACTTGGTGATAATGGATGCTCCCATGGGTTCAATAGGGAGCAACGCCTTAGAAGCGTTAGAGGCGGGTGATTTACCAGCAGTTGCTCTTGTAATGGTTGATGGAGTTATCAAAGTTACCAAGAGTCGTAACACTCCCCCTTCCGAACGTAATTATTCTGTAAAGTAATCTGTAGTTAATGGATGACAGGGAGGACTGAACTTCATGGCAGTTGTGATTGATAGTGAGATATGTAAGGGATGTGGTATCTGTAGTAAGGAATGTCCTAACAAGGCTATCCTTATTCAGGATAAAAAGGCTTTTATTCAAGATAGTTGTACTGGCTGCGGAATCTGTACTAGAGTATGCCCTTTCAACGCGGCTGCTGAGATCAGTGAGATTAAAGAAGGGGCAGTAAAATGTACCTCTTGTCCTGTACAATGCGAGGTTTTAGAAGGGTACACGGGAGCTTGCCAACGCTATAGAAATGATAGAGGTCAGCTTATCCGTAATCGGAAACTAGTGACGGATGTTATTCCAGGAGGCCCACTGATTACTGCAGTTGGGGCTGGAACTGCCTATCCATGCTGTCGACCAGCACCGCATATTGTTCAGGATACTATTGATGGTGTAGAGATGGTTACTGTCGTGACCGAAGCGCCTTTAAGTTACAGTGGAATTAAGGTTAAGATCGATACTAATTTGTTTGTAGGTGAAGAAGGCACTAAGGTTAAGCGTAATGGCAAAGTTGTTGGGATGGTTGATACTGAAGAGTACGGTTCTAAAATGCTCTCAATTGGCGGAGCAAATCTTCTTACAGGTAAAGATGGATTTATTGTTGCTCGAACCATTGTGGAAATCGCCAATGGAGAACGAGTGACGTTGAAAGTTGAGAATAACACCCTGGAACTTCAAGTTGGTTGTCCACCAATTATCAACGGGGTAGAAGATACAAAGATGCGTGTTGGTTGTGGAAGTGCAACGATTGGGATGTTTGCTGCGAAGCTCAAAGAAGTTGTCGATGAAGCGATCATTCTTGATCACCATGTGGTTGGCTTGCTCTCAGAGCATATGGCTGGAGAATCAGTCGGTATGAGCTGGAGCGGAATCATTCCCAATGCCAGACGGAGTACGCGGGGACGTTACTTCGGGGAACATGGCCAGGGCTGGGGTGGAACTAATATAGAAAATCCAAAAGATGCGATTAAGTCGGTCGATATGTCCAGGGCTAAGCCAGGTATGAAAGTCCTTGTAACCGAGACCACTGGAAGAATGGCAGCCCTATTCGAGGTTCAAATAGATGGTTCCGTGCTTGAAGTATCCATGACCGATGAGGTTAAGAGTGGAGTTGATGCTATCCGCGATACGTGTGAAAATGCACGAGTATCCGCTCTCTATGTTGGAGGAACAGGTGGAAGTGCACGTGCTGGAGTGGCGGTAAATCCGCTTAAAGTAACACAGGCTGTCCATAACCGAGAGGCATTATTAACCATCGGCGGTGCTGAAGTCTTTGTGCTCCCTGGTGGGGGAATTAACTTCATGGTCGATGTTGAAAAAGTAGTTTCCAAAGCTTTTACTTGGGTTCCCACACCGGCAACAGTAGCTCCGGTAGAATATACGATGTCCTTAGAAAAGTATAAGGAAATTGGTGGCCATATCCAGGCGATCAAGAAGCTGAGTGAGATCGTGTCTCAAGAGGACTCCTCCAGCTAAAGCCTCTACTCTGAAAAAAGCAGACTAGACAGGGGGACGGTTCTGTCGGGCTCTGGGGCGGAGCGCTTTTCTACACGCGTCTGCGAGTTCCGCCGCTGGCTCGCTGGACGGTTCGCGAGCGCGTCCGAACCTCTGGGTATTTCTGCATGTGAACCTGCGGCGCGCTACGGGGACGCGAACCGTCGGCGCTCGCCTTAGCGCGGCTTCACTGACGCATCCGCTTAGCAGAAAAGCGCTCCTTCAGCCAGTTTATTGAGTGAGTAAGCAGAACTTTGGGGGTGCTCTGGTTAGGTTTCGCGGAATCTTGCACGTGTTAGCATTTTTCATCATCTGCTGGTGCTACGGCAGCGGCATGGAGGGCTACTCTGAAAAAAAGCCCAGTCAGACCCCAAACGGCAGTTTCGCCTACAGGAGTGAACGAATCTCATGGAGAGGCGGTAAGGCCCACAAAGCTTGGGCGGGGAAGCGCAGCCACGGGTTCACTCCAGGTATTACCCGGAGGTTTGGCGAAGCTCCCGCGCAAGCGCGTGGGCGAGCCTCGGAATGTTGAGTGAACGGATGTGGGTGAAACTGCCCGACCCAAGCGACCCGTTTTCATCCTCTGCTGGTGCTGAGGCAGCGGCATGGGGGGCTATCCCCGAAGGAACTTCGTGGTGAAGGAGGTGTCTTCCCAAATGATTAATGTCTTAGCCGAAGATCGAGTCTTCCTGAATTATGGACCGGTTCAAATGATGTTAATGGCCCAGGCACATGGACGGGTAATCACAAGGCAACTGCAAGAGGCAGCCGAGTATGTGATCAAGATTCTGTCAGAATTGGCCGAAGTTCAAAAACAAGCAAAAGATGTTTTAACATTGAATGAAGCGGATCTTAATGTCTATCCCTTGCCTTTACGGTTGATGGTCGAGGCTGTATTGGAAACCGGAGATCGGACCTTAACGCCCATGGCAGCGGTAGCGGGTACTTTTGCGGACTTAGCAGGTGACTGGTTGGTGGAAAAAGGTGCCTCAAAGGTCATGATTAATAACGGCGGGGATATTGCGCTAAGATTGCAAGGAAACGAAAAGACGAAGCTGGGGCTGACGCCGAGTATTGAAGCTTCAGGGTATAGCCATATTCTTAACCTTACAGCTGAAGCTGGAATTGGGGGAGTCGCAACCAGTGGCTTGGGAGGGCGCAGCTTTACAAAGGGCATCGCCAGTGCTGTGACGGTTGTTGCAAAGACTGCTCGAGTCGCCGATGCCTGTGCGACGCTGATAGCTAATCATTGTTTTACTGAAGATCCGGGCATTTCAAGATTGCCAGCTGAATTATTGGATCCAAATACGGATATACCCGGTCATCTGGTGACAGTTAGGATAGGGGATTTAAGCCCTCAAACTAAGGTGAAAGCTTTGGAAAATGGCTTGCGAAAGGCTATAGAACTTAAGTCTCAAGGCCGTATTCACGGTGCCGTACTCTTTCTTGATGACTTGGTGATGATGATACCTGATAACTTGTGTCAAGCAGCAAAACTTGAAGGAGGAAATCAAGATGGAAATTCGTAAAATTGTAACGGTCGTTGAAGAAACTCATAAAGATGGCGAAAAGACTGTTGTAAACCCCACACGAAAGGCGGCTGCTATGGCCGTTATCAAAAATCCATTTGCAGGACAGTACGTGGAAGATTTAACAGAGCTGATGGAAATCGGTGAACAATTGGGTTCGATGCTCGCTGAACGGGCAGTAAAAGCACTGGGAATTGCCAAAGAAGATGTTGAGAGCTACGGCAAGGGAGCAATTATTGGAGAAAAGGGTGAACTTGAACACGCCGCTGCTATTTTACATCCTCGTTTAGGCAAACCTTTTCGGGATGAGGTTGGAGGAGGTAAAGCAATTATCCCTTCTGCTAAGAAACTTGGCGGAATCGGAACAGGCTTAGATGTACCTGTTCATTACAAAGATGCAGCTTTCGTACGTACACACTACGATGCTATGGAAGTGAGAATTGCGGATGCTCCTAGAGCGGATGAGTTGGTTGTTGCGCTAGTTGTTACGGATGCAGGGCGTCCGCATCCTCGAATCGGTGGTTTACAAAAAAGCGAAGTTAAAGGTGAAGACGGACTTAGATAAGTAACCGATGTATAAATATTGGGGGGCTTTACATTGAAAGTAGGCTTTATCGGAATTGGTGTCATGGGAAAACCAATGGCTAAAAATATATTAGGCGCAGGGTATCCGTTGTTTGTCAATGATGTGAATGATGTAGCGGTGCAAGAGCTTGTTGCAGAAGGGGCAAAAAGGGTACAGAGTCCACGTGACTTAGCTCAAGAGGTCGATGTTGTTATCACAATGTTGCCTAATGGGGGGATTGTAGAGCAGGTCCTGCTTGGAGAACAGGGGATTTTTGCCGGGGCAAAGCCGGGATTTACGATCATTGATATGTCGAGTGTTGCACCAACATTTACACAAAAGATGGCAAAGCTAGCCTTAGAGCAGCAGATTAATTATATCGATGCACCGGTAAGTGGTGGGGTAAAGGGCGCAACAGAAGGAACCTTAACCATCATGGTGGGCGGCGAGAAGGAACTTGTGGAACGTTATCAAGGGTTGTTGGAGGTTATGGGTAAGAAAATTTACCATGTCGGTAAGGTTGGGGCCGGAGACGCAGTAAAGATCGTCAATAACCTATTGTTGGGCGTAAATATGGCTGCTGCAGCTGAAGCATTTGTCTTAGGAACAAAGCTGGGGCTGGACCCCCAAGTCCTTCTGGAAATTATTAACGCTAGTTCTGGTAACAGCTACGCACTCGCAGCCAAGATGCCTAACTTCGTTTTTAAAGGTCAGTTTGAGGCAGGATTTGCAATTGACCTCCAATATAAAGATCTTGAACTCGCTATCCAAACAGCTAAAGAGGCCAAAGTTCCGATGATGCTAACGAATGTTGCCCAACAGGTATTTGAGCAAGCGCGAGCTGCAGGGCTAGGACGGGAAGATATTTCGGCTGTGATCAAACCACTAGAAGATCTGTTGAATATTAAAGTCCGTGCTTAATACTTAAGAAACTGAAGGTGAGCCAAGTGGAGAAAATTATTAAATTAATTCAAGCAAAGGGATATCAAGTCGGAAATTTAACCTTAGGCGAAGTTGTTGAAATTGCAGACGCTTTAGAGTTACGCGCCAGTGATGTTGTTATCGTCGAAGCAATGTCCCAGAATGCTATGACCCGAGAAGAGGTTATCGATGCCGTTATCAACGCCTTTGCGCACAACCTTTATGCCGCAGAGGTGGGCATTACCTCCGGTTCAAGCTTTTTGCTTGGTAAAGCACCTCAAGAATTAGCTTATAATGACTTTTCTAATCGTTTATTTGAAGACGACCTCATCAATAAGATACTAGTATATACTCTAGCGGCTCAAGTTGGTAACCATTCTTGCGGCCTGCAACCCTGCGCTGGAACAGGGGATTCTTGTACCTATACCGGAATTTACCGTGCGCTACAGGAGATCATTGAAGATAAAGAAGAATTGGCACGTATAGTATCTGTGATGCTAAAAGTAGGAACTATCTTTCGTGCGGGCAAAACATCTACGGGTTGCAATATGGAAGGCTTTGGGGCTGGGGCTGCTGCCGCCGCAGCAACATTTGTAGAATATCGCAAAGGACAGCCAAGAGCGCTGGCTAAAGCAATAGTTTTGGCGTTATCTCCAACGATTGGTGTACCATGCACTCCTCGGGTAATGGTATCAGGGTTATGCGCCACTCATATCGGTGGCGGCGTGGTTATTGGCAATTTAGCAGCAAACCTGGCAATGCATACAAATATTCCCGTCGATGTACCTGTCGACGTCATGGTTGCCATGGCATCAGCAGTACACCCGGTTTCAGCGACCCAAATAGTTCCTGTAGTTAACGATTATATGCAATCTTTCTTTAAAACGAACCTTGAGGTTGAATACTTCGTAGATGATTCAATTAAGGAAAAAGAAAAGACAAACATTGAAGTGACTATGGACAGAGCCTTAAAAGAAGCCCGTGTACTCGCTGAAAAAGCTAATTCAATAGTAAAACCCTTTGGCGAAGCAGTGGTTGGGGGAAGTAGCCAAGCCGTAGGATCACCGACGAATACCGGTCGTATTGCTCATGCCTTGGCGAAAGGGGAAATCACTGGAGTTAAGATCGAATTGTATGCAGAATTGTTTGCGCGGCGTGGAATTAACGTTCCGGGAATTCTTATGGCTGCAGTCCTGGGGGCAGGCACAGATAACGGTAAAGCCTATCGGGAGATCATGCAAAGAGTCAAGGATAAAAAGATAAGAATAGAAATACTAAAAGTGGATGAGCCTCAGATGCAAAGGATTACTGTCTCCGCTACTGAGCAAAGTTCAATGGTCGAAGCTCTGAACAGAGGGGGCGCTCGATTGGTTCTTAAAAATGCCAGGCCATCCCTAGAGGAAGCCTTCATGGCAGCAAAGCGGTTAGGAATTGTTCTCGTTGATTGATCGAATGGAGGAGAAGTAGAGTGAACCAAATAGAACGATATTTGGCAATTGCAGCAGGGAAAGAAGAGGTTCACGCCGGAGAAGATATAACGGTTAAGGTTGATCTGGCTATAGCCCATGATATTACTGGGCCCATGGCAGTGGAACAATTCAAGAAGATAGGTATTAATCACGTTTTTGATGCAAAAAAGGTGGTCTTTGTCCTAGATCATATCATTCCTGCAGCTACGGTCGAGGCTAAAGTTTTGCACAATGTTCTTAAACAGTTTTCTCAGGAATACGGAGTTAAACTCTACGACAAAGGAGAAGGGGTTATTCACCAAGTAATAGCCGAAAAACATCGTTTAAAACGAGGCGAGATCTTGATAGGTGCAGACTCCCATACATGTATGGCTGGTGCTTATGGTGCTTTAGCAATCCCAGTTGGTGCCACAGAGTTAGCAGCTACTATGGCCACCGGTACGATTGATTTAGAGGTGCCAGACGTCTGTGAGATTCGTATCGATGGGAAGCTTCAGCTTGGAGTTTACGCTAAGGATGTTATCTTACATTTGATTGGATATTTCGGGACGGCAGGATTTACCGATCAAGGAGTTATTTACACGGGTAGCTTAATGGATCAGCTAACTATGGATGATAAAATGACGATTTCCAATATGGGTATCGAGATGGGGACCATGATTAGTTATTTTGCAGATCCGGATCAACCCGTAGGAACGGTTAAAGAAGTTTATACCTTCCAAGCTGAGGATATTCCAGCGAGCGTAGCATGCCCGCCCAATCCGGGTATTGTGGTCAAAGCGGCGGACCTCTCTTCAACCAAGATATCGCAAGTTGTCATCGGAAGCTGTACGAATGGACGCTTAAGTGACATGTTGGTGGCTGCTGAAGTACTTAGGGGTCGCAAGGTGGCTGAGGGCGTTACATTATTGATAATACCCGCTTCAGTAGATATTGCCCAGCAAATGGAGGATCAAGGTTTAAACCGTATCTTCCGTGAAGCCGGAGGTATGATAACCAGCCCAGGATGTGGTCCTTGTTTTGGAGCTCATATGGGACTTTTAGCTGCTGGCGATGTTGCTGTTTCTACAACGAATCGAAATTTCCCTGGCAGAATGGGTCATCGTGACGGAAAAGTATTTCTCGCATCCCCTCGCCTTGCAGCAGAAAGTGCGATTGCTGGAACAATCGTAACCCCTGGTATGGTGGTGCCTTTAGGAGGTTTAGCCGATGAGTTGGAAAAGTAAGCTTCGCGGTCGTGTATGGAACTTAGGTGGTAACGTTGATACAGATCAGATTTTCCCAGGATATGCAATGGCAGCTCCTGCAGACAAATTTAAGGAGTATGCGCTTGCTGGTAGCGAGATTCCGGATTTCGCCAAGAAGGTACAGGCTGGAGATATTATCGTAGCAGGTGAGAATTTCGGCTGCGGTTCTAGTCGGGAGCAAGCAACCGTCGCTCTGAAGGAAGCAGGCGTTGGATTAGTCATCGCTAAATCCTTTGCTCGAATTTTTAGGCGCAATGCGATTAACATTGGATTGCCGGTTCTAGTATGTGACCTGGAACAGCAAGTGAAAAACGGACAGGAAATTGAGGTAGACCTAGTGTCTGCTGAGGTTACATTTTGTGCGAGTGGCGAAAAAATCAGCGGAACTATTTTAGCTTCCAATGTTTTGGAGACCTTAGAAGCTGGTGGGCTTATTGCCAAAGTCCGAAAACAATTGGGGGGAAGAACTTAATGCAGGAAAAAACAAAGAAGATCATTAGAGAAGACTATGAACGCGTTCAAGCTTACGAAAAGGTTTTTGGGGTAGAAATGCCTAAAATGAGCCCGGATGGTTCTATTACCGGCTTGCCGGCTCCTTTTCCCCGAACTGTTAATGGGGTTGAACGCAGTGGTTACCGTATTACAGAATTGGGTCGCCATGCAGCCCAGACAGGTATACCTATCCAAAATCCTATTTTGGGTCGTAATTCTGCTGAAGAGACTTATCAGGAATCATCAGCGATGTATAAAGTTGCTGAGGAACTAAATACAAATCTCTTCCATTTTGTGCATTCCGAGGCTACCCGGCATATTGATCCGTTAGACGGGGCAGATTTGATTGAGCAGTCCCGGGGGAAAGGTGGCATAACACCAGCTGGCGAGCGTCAATTCATAGAACTGGGCGGTGGAGCAAACCATCCCCTACGTATTAACGCTACCGGAGATACACCGCACTTATCCATTATTAATTCCCTGATTGCCGGCTTCGATGGTACAGATATCGGACCCGTTATCCATGTTCATTTCGGCGGGCGGGGTATTCATGATTATAAAACGAAGGTCTTCAACGGGTATAAAGCACTGCAAGTCTGTGCTGAAAATAATATTTTTGTCCAAACAGATTCCCATAAACACCTTAATAATATTGGTGGAACTGATGGTATGGCCCTAGCGATGTGCTTATTAGCCGAAGGTCTTGCGATCCATGCCGAATTACCCAGCGCACTTAGCGGTATCCAAATGAATGTAGCCGGAATCAATTTACTGGCTGACTTAGCTGTCATGCGGGCCTTTAGGCAACTTATGTGGAGTGAGTTTCTGATTGTCGTCCCTGAGACTTTCCAGAACCCTCCGGCTGATCTAATTGCTGAGCAAGCTCACTTTGCCCGGATGGCGATTAGTGCCAAATTAGGAGGAGCAAACTTCTATCGGCCAAAAGCAGCGGAAAACGTCGGGATTCCGACGGGAGGATCAATGGCTAAGGCGATTTGGGCAACGCAAAATGTCTTTGAAAATACCGCTTCCTATAAAATTGAGGATCCGGCAATTGACCGCCGCCAAGCTGAAATAGTTGCAGAGGCTTTGGCTGTTTTGGCGAGCACCTTTGGATTGTCTCGGGAGTTAAGCCCGGAAGAAATCGGACCGGATTTTTGGCTTAAATATGGGGATGAAGAGCTTATCGATATCATTGTCGCTGCTGGGAAAAAAGGCATTCTCGATTCACCGAGAGCAGCTGCTTGGGATCTAAAACGAGGGGTAAAAACCCACCGCGGGAAAGACGGAATTCGCCGCTATATTCCGGGATATGGTCCCGTTGATGTTCCTGTGGATAAAATCTCCTTTACTGCTGAGAAGGTTACAGTGGAAGATGAGAAGCCGATTACTAAAAAAGAAAAGATACTTTTAGCAACAGTTGGCGCGGATGCGCATGTGGTAGGGATCAATGTTATTCGTGAGGCGTTTGAGCAAGCGGGTTATGAAGTGATTTATTTACGGGGAATGAACTTACCTGAAACAGTGGCTGAGGTTGCTGCAGAAACCAAAGCGGATGTGGTTGGGGTCAGTAATCTCTTAGGTTTAGGTTTAACGTTATTCCCCCGTGTAGAAAAACGCCTTAAAGAACTTGGAATCCGGGATAATGTAGTACTCATGGCTGGAGGGCGGATTGCAGAGAAAGAAGAGGAACACGCTCTGATCGAACAAAAAATGAAAAACGAAGGGACCGATTTCCTAGGAGTTGAGAGTTTCTTTGGTCCAGGTACTGATCCACAGGATGTCATTAGATGGGTTGAAGAAAGAATGAACGAAAGAGGGAAATAGTATGACAGAGCAACTCAGGATACGATGTGCTATTTTAAGGGCGGGTACGAGTAAAGGGATTTTCCTCATGGAAAATGATTTGTCATCAGATACACAAAGAAGAGATCAAGAGATCTTGGCCATTTTTGGTAGCCCGGATGTAAGGCAAATTGACGGCTTAGGTGGAGCAGATCCTCTAACGAGTAAGGTAGCTATTATTGGGCCTTCTACACGATCTGATGCCGATGTCAATTACACGTTTGGGCAAGTGAGTATAGGAACAGAACTGGTTGATTTTTCGGGAAACTGCGGAAATATATCGTCAGGTGTGGGTCCTTTCGCCATAGACGAAGGTTTAGTAAGGGCTGTTGAACCGGTCACGAAGGTCCGTATTCACAATACAAATACCGGTAAAATTTTGGTCGCTGAGGTTCCAGTGAAAGATGGTAAAGCCCAAGTATGCGGTGACTATAAAATCGCTGGAGTTCCTGGCACTGGAGCAAAAATCATGTTGGACTTTGCCGGTACCGTTGGTTCTGCAACTAATAAGATGTTACCTACCGGGAAGGTAGTAGATGTTCTTAATATCGAAGATTTTGGCACATTAGAGGCTTCAATTATTGATGTTGCCAATCCGATGGTTTTTGTACGTGCCAAGGATTTAGGGCTTACAGGGATTGAAACTCCAGCTCAAATTAACGGAAATAAGGAAATGCTGGATCTGCTAGAAAAAATCCGTGGTAAGGCGGCAACCATGATTGGTATGGCTAAAGACGAAGAAGATGCGTTGAAAAACAGTCCCGCCTTTCCGATGATTGCTTTTGTCAGTGAACCACAAGATTATGTCGACTTTACTACGGGTAAGGCAATTAGGGCTGATCAAGTTGATTTTGTATCCAGACTCATGTATATGCAAGTGATACACAAAACCTATGCAGGTACAGGAACTACTTGTACTGGAGCAGCAGCGAAAATCCCGGGTTCGATTGTAAACCAAGTGACCCTTTCTAAATCTCCACTGGTTAGGATCGGCCATCCTGCGGGTGTTATTGATATCGAAGTTCAAGCTAAAGAAGAAGGTGCCGAGATTAAGCTTGAAAGAGCGGCCTTTGGCCGTACTGCACGTCGCATTATGGACGGTTATGTGTATATTTCAAGATAGCATAGGGAAATGATGGTTGCCAAGGAAGTGAAAGTATTATGCCCCAAGTTCTTTTAGTCTACGATGTGGGAAGTACTTATACCAAGGTATCGGCATTCAATCGAGATGAGACCAACTTAACGTTTATCGGTCGTTCCCAAGCTCCGACGACTGTGGAAAACATCGAAACAGGACTTATCAATGCTTGTCATAATCTTGCTCGTGATCTTCAGTGGACAGAGGTCATTTCCTCCCACACGTTAGCAACGAGTTCTGCCGCAGGTGGGTTGCGGATGGTAGCGATGGGTTATATGCCTAGAGTTACTGCGAAGGCTGCGAAAGAAGTGGCAATGAGTGCCGGTGCCCGAGTATTAGAGATTATTTCACATGAGACACCTATTGATTTTCGCTTAGAGGTACTACAGGAAATCAAGCCTGATATTATTCTCTTAGCCGGTGGGACAGATGGTGGAGATCAGGATTCTCTGCTGGAGAATGCCGAAGTTATTGTTAACAGTAAGACGCATAGTGTGGTCATTATTGCCGGAAATACTGAAGCTCAACCAAAAGTGGATGAGATCTTGAAAATTGGCGGGATTCGTGCGATTCGGGTGCCTAACGTTATGCCAACGATCCATGAGTTGAAAGTCAAACCAGCTCGGGAAGCCATTCATCAGGAATTTATTCGGCAAATTACACGGGCTAAAGGTTTAGGGCGCTTACTAGAAATAGTCTCGAATGGACGGGTTATTCCGACACCTGGTGCGGTGCTGATGGGGGCAGAGCTCTTGGCTCTGGGTACCCATGAAAAAGAGGGGTATGGCGATATCCTAGTCATAGATATTGGTGGGGCAACAACGGATGTCCACTCTGTTTTACCTGATTTAGCAAACCTATCCAAAGAAGAAACGGGCTTAGTCGTTTCGAATGAGAAGCAGTTATCTTACAGAACGGTCGAAGGTAATCTAGGATTAAGAGTGAGTGCTGCAGGCATTGTGGAAACGGTTGGAGCAAGTGGAGTTTTGGCCAAAGTTGGTTTAGAAGGCGAAGATTTAACCAAGGAAATCCAAGTATATGCACAGTATCTCGAGAAGAACCCAGAACACATCAGCATCCATGAAAAAGAGATAAACTTTGATAAAGCGTTAGCTATTAGCGCCATAGAAATAGCCATTAAGCGACATGCAGGGTATTTTGCCCAGAGTTTTGACCCGGTGCTCGGTATTGTGCCGGGAACACCCGTCGGTCGCGATTTGCGTAAAGTTCAGAGAGTTATCGCAGTGGGGGGCATTTTTGCTCATTCGACAAAAGAAGAGGCCTTGGAAATTTTGCACAAATCCTTCGCCAATCGAGGAATTTCTTTACTGCCAGAAAAACCTGAGTTTGTGGTGGATCATAATTATCAGTTATATACCATTGGGGCTATGGCCGAAGAATACCCTAATGAAGCGCTTTCCTTAGCAGAAAATAATATTCTATACTAGCCAGAAAGTACAAACTTTCTGGAAGGTCCCTTCTCGCCATCCTTGGCTGCATGGACACTCGGCCATCCATGGCCATCGCCTGAAGGCTTGGAGCAAGCAAAAGTTTTCATTAAAAGATTCCCAAAAAGTTTGAATTAAGGAGCTAATCATTATGAATAAAGGTAAAGTTTTAAGGGATTTACTGGCGGCTAAAGAAATTTTAATTGCCCCTGGGGCACATGATGTCTTAACAGCAAAGATCATTGAGAAAGCCGGTTTTCAGGCTGTTTACATGACGGGCTATGGCCAAGCGGCAAGTCATTTGGGTACAGCGGACGTTGGATTAATGACAATGACTGAGATGTTAGCACGGGCAAACAATTTTGCCAGCGCCGTTGATATTCCGGTAATAGCTGACGGTGACACGGGATTCGGAAATGCTGTTAACGTTATGAGAACAGTGCGTCAATATGAAATGGCGGGAGTAGCCGCTATACAATTAGAAGATCAAGTGGCACCCAAAAAGTGTGGACACATGACGGGACGCCAGGTTATTCCGATGGACGAAATGGTGGGCAAAATTATGGCGGCTGTCGAAGCGAGGCAAAATCCTGATTTCGTGATCATTGCCCGTACGGATGCCCGAACTATTCATGGAATTGACGAGGCTGTTCGTCGTGCTAAAGCTTATGAAGAAGCAGGGGCAGATATAATTTTTGTTGAATCACCAGAATCGGTTGAAGAGATGAAGAGAATCACATCCAGTTTTAACGTTCCGGTTTTAGCAAATATGGTAGAGGGTGGACGAACTCCTCTGTTATCGGCTCGAGAATTAGAAAAGTTAGGGTATGATTTGGTCATCTTCCCGACTGCTTCAACGTACATGGTGGCTCAAGCCATGAAGAATTTAATGGAAGAACTCATGAAGACAGGTACGACAGAAAACTTAATATCGGAAATGATTCCATTTCCAGAATTTAATGAACTAATTGGTCTGGCGGAAATTCGTGAGCTAGAAGCGAGATTCGTTATTGGTTAGAGTCTCTTTCCAATTTCCCCTTTTTTCGATCAACCTATAGACTTATGAAAAATAAGTGAGAAGTGAATTGAGAGGGTGAAGTTAGTGAAGCTCGAGGCCTTTTTAGAAGTTGCGACTGAGTTACAACAACTCTATGATGAGGAGGTCGCGGTATGCATTCTAGATACAGAGAAAGTGTTGGTTTGGTATCCGGGGCCTAACTTGAACATGAAAGTTAAAGTGGGTGATCCCTTGCCTATAGGTGGAATATCCGAAGAAGCCATTCGTACTGGGAAGCGTATTGTAAGGCGTGTACCTAAAGAGGTATTGGGAATTTCCTATGTGGGAATAGGTTATCCGATCAAGGAAAACGGTATTGTAGTCGGGTGTGCCGTAATTGACATTTCAGTCGCCAAGTATGATACATTGACCGACGCCGGTCAGGAAATTTTAGCAGCAGTAGAACAAATATCCGCTTCTGCCGAAAACTTGTCTGCTTCTTCTGAGGAACTTGCGGCTACTGTGAAAAATATGGATAAAGAGACTACCCATGTACTTCAGGAGATTGAACATACGGGTAAAGTAAAGGACGAAATCCATAAGATTTCTATGCGGACTAATATCCTTGGACTGAATGCGTCTATCGAAGCCGCTAGAGCTGGTGAATTTGGTCGGGGTTTTTCGGTTGTTGCTGATGAGGTTCGGAAGCTCTCCGAATCCACAAGAGTCTCGACAACGGAAATTGAGATCGACCTAAAAACTGTTCAAAATTCTGTCTTTAACTTGATCGAAGCGATAAGTCAATTGGGTACAGTTACTGAGTCTCAAGCCTATGCAGCTGCTGAACTGTCATTAGCTCTGGGGCAAATTGCTAGTTTGGCTGAAAAGCTTGTTGAGATAGGTACCCGAAGATAACCGACGGCTTAATGTGTATATTAAGGCATAAGCCGTGTTTAATTTGTTCTTTATTTAATTTAAGGAGGAAAAGAAATGTTGATTGTAGGAGAATTGATTAACGCTAGCCGGAAGGCCATTGGTGAGGCCATCAGAACCCAAAATGTTGAGTATATCCAAAAGGTAGCAAAGGATGAGTTCGAAGCCGGAGCGGATTACATTGATGTCAATGCTGGTATTTTTGTTGGCAAGGAGCCGGAATACCTGCAGTGGCTCGTGAAAACTGTTCAGGAGGTTGTCGATGCCCCTTGTTGCCTTGACAGTCCTGACCCTAAGGCTATCGAGGCGGCCTTGTCTGTACACAAAGGTGTTGCGATGATTAACTCTATTTCTTTGGAAAAAGATCGTTATGATGCATTGATTCCAGTAGTTGCTGGAACGGACTTAAGAGTTGTGGCACTTTGTATGAGTGATGAAGGCATGCCAGAAACTATGGATGCCCGACTAAGAATTGCCGAAAAACTCATTAATGGACTCGTCAAAAACAATGTACCGCTCGATCACATTTATGTGGATCCATTGGTACAACCAATTTCTACAAACAGCACCTTTGCCGTGGAATTTATAAATTCCGTCGAAGCGATTATGACTCAGTTTAAAGGGGTCCATACGATGTGCGGATTGTCTAACATATCTTATGGTCTGCCGGAACGGAAATTCATGAATCATGCCTTTGCCATTATGGCGATTGGCAAAGGGTTGGATGGCCTCATTATTAATCCCTTGGACAAGATGATGATGGCTAGTTTGATCACGGCTGAGGCGCTGGCAGGTAGGGATGACTATTGTGTCAAGTATCTTAAGGCCTTTCGAAACAAACAGTTCGAGTTCTAATTTAGACAATAAAAGGCTCCATGAAAACGCAAGCGTTTCATGGAGCCTTTACAATTTCATTATTCAGCGAGAGCAATCGCTTCAATTTCAACAATAGCATCCTTAGGCAGACGTGCAACTTGAACAGCCGAACGGGCAGGTGGATTAGTTGGGAAATAGGTGGCATATACGGTATTCATAGCAGCAAAGTCATTCATGTCTCTTAGAAAAACTACAGTCTTAACGATTTTGTCCATAGAAGAACCTGAAGACTCTAGAATGGCTTTGACATTATCTAAAGATTGTTTAGTTGCTCCTTCAATATCAGCGACCAATTCTCCACTTTGAGTGTTGATAGGGAGCTGTCCGGATGTGAAAATCAAGTTTCCTACTTTAACCCCTTGAGAATAGGGTCCGATAGCCGCAGGTGCATTTTGAGTATTGAGAGTTTGTTTATTCATGGTGATCTACCTCCTTGAAGTTGTTATGTATTAGCATAAAGCTCTTTTGCAATGACCAACTAAATTTAAGTATACCTGATTTTACAAGAATAAATCAAGCAAGATATTGGGATTTTAGGTAGCAGAGGAATACTTTAGGTTAGTTTTGCCCGATTAGTTAAGTTTTATCAACGTCATCAAGAAGACTTGGAGTTCCAAAACTCAATGTTGTAAATTAAGGGGGAATTTGAGTAAGTATTTTAGGGTTGTAAAAGGAGAACCCTAGCTATTGAATAAGAAAATTTTCCTTCAGTTGCAGTTTTGGAGAAAAACGAAAACGAAGGGGTAAAGTATGGGGACAGATAGTTTAGACTCCGGAGACCATGATAAGTTACATCGGGCATTAAAAAAATCGACATATACAGATGATGCGTTGGGTGGAGCCATTGGGACAGGAATTCTATGGATCAGGGGCTTCAATTCGAGTTCCGTTTTCACTTAATTAAGGTAGCATGAGGCTTTGTAGCGTATAGCCTAAATGACAAATAAATATATGCAGGATATTTGTGAACTAGGCAAGAACACAAAGTGAAAAAGCGGTATTTCGGATATTAAGATATAAAAGATATTTCAAAAAGGAAGTGTTTATCATGAGTTTAATTTATACAATATTTGTTCCACACCCGCCCCTCCTAATTCCAGAGGTGGGTCGGGGAGAGGAACGTAAATGTCAAGCGAGCTTAGACGCCTATCAGGAAGTTGCACGGCGCATAGCTCAAGCGGAGGTTGAGACGGTAATCCTGGTTTCACCCCATGCCCCTCTTATCAAGGATGGAATGACTCTCGCAGTGGATAATATTATTCAAGGGAGTTTTGCTCAGTTTGGGGCAGCTCAGGTCAGTTTGTCCTTTGAGAGTGATCTAGTGGTTATGGCACAATTTCAAAATCTCTCGGGAGTTGTTTCGATACAGGGTTCTATCGATCATGGCGCATTTGTGCCCCTCTATTTTTTACAAAAAGCAGGGTGGAAAGGAAAGGTTGTTCTCTTAGGAATGCCCTTGGAACGGCCGGAAGAGTATGGTGAGCGTATAGGACAAATCCTCGAGGATTTACCCGGACGCTATGCTATTGTGGCTAGTGGGGATCTCTCCCATCGTTTGAAAGAGGACGGACCCTATGGCTTTGATTCAGCAGGACCTGAATTTGACCAATTCGTGGTAAACACTCTTCAGAGGGATTCTAAGAAAATAGACAATTTGTCGGATGCCCTCATCGACAAAGCTGGGGAATGTGGGTATCGGAGTCTCCGCTTGGCGCTGGCAGCTAAAGAGGGAGCACCTGAAGTGCTTTCTTATGAAGGGCCGTTTGGGGTAGGATATCTGGTGGCAGATTTATATCATTCTTCACCTTTGCCACGGTGGGCGCGACGTTGCCTAACCACCTTTTTAAAGAAGGGGGGCTCTGAGCTATTGGACTTAGCGGACATGTCCACACCCGAGTTGACTGGACGGAGGGGATGTTTTGTCACGCTAAAACAAGGCGGAAATTTACGGGGATGTATTGGAACCACTGAACCCTGGCAGGAAAATCTAGCGTTAGAAATTCAACATAATGCGATTGCTGCCGGAACCCAAGATCCACGTTTTCGTCCTGTTCGAAGCGAGGAATTGGATACCATAAGTTTCACGGTAGATGTTCTGGGGGAACTTGAGAAAATTGCAGGACCTGAAGGGTTGGATCCTTGGAAGTATGGTGTTGTTGTTCGCCAACGTGGCAGAAGCGGACTTTTACTCCCCCATTTAGAAGGGGTCGATACGGTTTCAGATCAAATTAATATTGCTAAACAAAAGGCGGGGATTCCAGCAGGAGACTCGGTGGAACTTTGGCGCTTTGAGGTTAAGAGGCATTATGAATAATGAAACTAATATAAGTAATCAAAACAAGGTAAGTAACACAGAAAAGCAACATGAGACGATTAAGGAGCATACGGAATCCTATAATGCGAGTTGTCTGCTGTGTCCCCAACGTTGTCAATTGCGACATGGTCAGTCAGGGCGGTGTCATGTCAGGGAAAACCGAGAAGGAGAGGTTGTATCTAAAACATATGGTGAAGTGGCGGCCTGGAATATGGATCCGATTGAAAAAAAACCCCTTTATCATTTTTATCCCGGTTCTTGGATTTTCTCCGTTGGGGGTTTTGGCTGCAACCTAAGCTGTTCCTTTTGTCAAAATCATGAGATCTCACAACAACATAAAGTTGGAAGAAAGGTTACTCCTCCAGAGCTGGTAGAACTTTCTTTGCAGGAAAAGGAGTCATTAGGGCTGTGTTTTACCTATTCAGAGCCGAGCGTGTGGTTTGAGATGATCCGAGATACCGCCCCCCTTGTACGAGCACAAGGAGGGAAGGTAGTTTTAGTTAGTAACGGAACTATTTCACCACGCTATCTAGAGGAGCTGATTCCATGGTTGGATGCGGTCAATATTGATATAAAAGCATTCTCAGAAGATTTTTATCAACACTATTGTGGGAGCAAACTGGCGTGGGTATTAGATAATGTTGAGCGTTTGGCTGGCAGGGTTCATCTGGAAATTACGACACTTGTCATTCAAGGGGCAAATGACAGTCCTCAAGAGCTGACCGAATTGGCGCGTTGGCTGCGCCAGCTTAATGTTCCGCTGGCCTGGCATTTGAGTGCCTACCATCCGGCTTATCGACTAGCGGTTCCGCCAACAGATCGAAAGACCTTGGAGCGAGCATGGGATATTGCCAAAGAACATCTTCCTTATGTATATTTGGGAAATATTAGAGGCGGCAGTACGACGTTTTGTCCCCAGTGCGGTGAGGCTGTGATTCAGCGCGAACCTGTCTTGCTTAATCGTTTGAATCAAGGGTGCTGCCCAAGATGTGGAGAGGGCATTTTCGGGGTTGGCATGAAAAACTAGTAGAATAAGGAACACCCACAAGAAGTGAGAGTCTCGGAATTGATCAATTGAAATCACAATTCAGAAGTGATAGTTTAAGAGTGGATAAAATGTAAAGGAGCCTCCTAACTGTGCAACTCTTATTCCTAATGATTGAACATATCGGGCTGATCGTGGCCATCGCCTTTATCCTAACTCGGCTAACGACGTTTCGTAACCTCATCGATCATAAGCTCGATCGTTGGACGATCATCCAACTTTCGCTAGTATTTGGGTTATTCGGAATCGTCGGCACGTATACAGGGATTTCGATTCGGCCCAGTACGGACTCTCTTCTTTGGATTCCCCGCGTAGAAGCAATCGGCTTTGAAGAGGCTCTCGCGAACTCGCGGGTCGTTGGTGTCGTAATCGGCGGACTTTTAGGGGGGCCTTGGGTTGGTCTTGGAGCAGGACTGATCGCTGGTATTCACAGAACCCTCCTCGGTGGCTTTACTGGGTTAGCTTGTGGGATTTCCACAGTGGCGGAAGGCTTAATTGCCGGCCTTGTTTATCTTAAGATCGGGAATCGCAGAATCCTCCCTACGTCAAAAGCATTTATGACAGGGGTTGTTGCGGAGACATCCCAAATGCTGATCATCCTTCTCGTTGCTAGACCCTGGGAAAGTGCAGTTGCCTTGGTTCAAGTTATTGCCCTTCCGATGATCCTGGCAAATAGCTTAGGAATCGCACTTTTTGTTGTAATTATACGGACTGTCATACACGAAGAGGACCGTATTGAAGCTAATCAAGCTCAAAAAGTCCTCCATATTGCAGATCAAATGCTGGTCAATCTCAGTAGAGGACTTACTGAAGAATCTGCAACCCAAATTTCTAAGCTTCTTTTAAAAACAACAGGTGTTTCCGCCGTCTCAATTACAGATCATGAAAAGATCCTCTCCCATGTCGGGTTAGGGGATGATCATCATTTGCCGGGACATACGGTTTTGACTGATGCGACAAAGAAAGTGCTCAGAACCGGAAAACTGTACATACCCAAATCTTTAGCTGAAATTCACTGTCCCCAAAAAGGATGTCCGCTTGCGGTAGCAATCATTGTGCCCCTAAAAAAGTCAGATCAAGTGATTGGAGTTTTGAAATTCTATTTTTCAAATGCCAAACAGATTAAACCGGTAGATGAAGAAGTAGCTCAAGGTTTAGGTAAACTTCTTTCGCATCAGCTTGAAGTGGTGGACGCGCAGAACCATGCTCAACTTATCCGAGAGGCTGAAATCAAAGCACTCCAAGCTCAGATTAACCCACACTTTCTGTTTAATTCCTTAAATACTATTGTCGCTCTCGTCCGCACCCAACCCAATATGGCGCGTAAAATTCTCATTCAACTTGGAAACTTTTTCAGACAGAACTTAAACGCCTCTCTTCATGAATTCATTACATTAAGGCAGGAACTCGACCATACTTCTGCTTATCTGGATATCGAACAAGCTCGTTTCACAGAACGTTTAAGTGTCAAACTTGAGATCAATCCTTTGCTGGAAAATGTTCTTCTACCGCCACTTACCCTTCAACCTCTCGTCGAAAATGGAATACGTCATGGATTAAAAGGGCTTGAAAAAAACGGCGAAATTATCATTCATGTAACAGAAGTTGAAGGGTGTGCCCTCGTTTCTGTGAAGGACAACGGAATTGGAATTTCCCCAGAACGAATTTCAAAATTACTCCACACTCAAATCGAATCTCAAGAAGGAACAGGCATGGCCCTATATAATGTGAACCAGCGTCTAATGTACCATTTTGGCGAGGAATCCCAACTTCACATTGACAGTGAACTGGAGCAGGGAACGTGCGTCTGGTTTAAAATTCCACTGCAACAGGGAGGGGGAATAGCTTGATTTCAGTAGTTATCGCTGATGATGAACCACTTGCTCGGGATGAATTGATTTATCTCTTAAAACAATGCGGAGATATCAAGATTGTGGGAGAGGCAACCCAAGGCGCTGAAGCTTTAGAAAAAATCCTGACTCTTAAGCCTGATGTAGCCTTCTTAGATATCCAGATGCCTAATCTTGATGGCTTAACCGTGGCGAGGAAATTGCTTGAAGAGGATCCAGCTTTAATGATTGTATTTGCAACAGCTTATGATAAACATGCCATTCAAGCCTTTGAAGTCAATGCTATTGATTATCTGCTGAAGCCTTTTGATGAGGAACGTGTCTTAAAAACAGTTGAACGAATTCGACAAAGAGTAGGGGACTCTAAACTCGATTCGCAGAATGAAACACTCAATAATTCGCTGGTGGAACTCCTCAAAAAAATTGCCGAAGATAGTGTATCCACGGTCGCTGGTCAATTTCAGGCTCCAAAAATTTCAAAACTTGCAGTTCAAGGGGAAGAAAGCGTCATTTTAATTGATCCTAAAGATATTCTCTATGTCTATCGTGAAACTAGGGATGTCTTTATCAAAACGTCTAGTAAAGTGTATTCAACTAAGTACACCCTACAAACACTCGAAGAAAAATTAGCAAGTTATCCTTTTTTCCGACCTCACCGAAGCTACTTAGTGAATTTAAACTTTGTACAGGAATTAGTCCCTTGGTTTAATGGAGCGTACACTCTAATATTAAATGACGAAAAACGTTCTGAAGTACCAGTGAGCCGAGCCTATGTCAAAGCATTAAAAGATCTTCTGGAGATTTAATTCATAGCTTTTACAAAACGCACTTTGAAAACTCACTCTCAGACATCATATACGACATTGTAGACTGTAATTTCACATCGTCCTCCTTGAATGATTTAAACTAAGGTCAGTCAGTTGAACAGCTATTATTCTAGTTTTAAATCTGAGAGGAGGATTCTTGTGATTACTTTTTTACTTTCATTTGTAGCACTTATCATTGGTTACATGGTCTATGGTAAGTTTGTAGAAAAGGTTTTTGGAATCAATGAAAGCCTTGAAACTCCAGCCTATACCAAAACGGATGGAGTCGACTATGTTCCTATGGACTCAAACAGAGGAAGTCTGGTTCAACTCTTAAACATCGCTGGTCTGGGACCCATCTTTGGACCGATCGCGGGTGCTTTATGGGGTCCGGTCGCTTTTCTCTGGATCGTTCTCGGAGGAATTTTTGCGGGTGCAGTCCACGACTATTTCAGTGGTATGCTTTCCGTGAGAAACGGTGGCGCACAGCTCCCAGATATTGTAGGTAAGTATCTTGGCAAAGGTATGCGTCAATTTGTTAATGTCTTTTCTGTGGTACTCTTGATTCTCGTGGGAACTGTTTTCGTTGCCGGTCCTGCCAACCTAATTGTTACCCTAACACCGTCTTGGATTGGTTTAAGTGTCGTGACTGCTGTGATTTTTGGTTACTATATCTTGGCCACGCTTTTACCAATCGATAAAATTATCGGAAAAATTTACCCCCTCTTTGGACTCCTGCTTATTATCATGGCTGTTGGTGTAGGTGTAGGTTTGATCGTTAAAGGATATCCTATTCCTGAACTGACCTTGAGTAATCTTCATCCTAAAAATTTACCTATGTGGCCTTTACTCTTCATTACCATCGCCTGTGGTGCAATTAGTGGATTCCATGCTACCCAATCTCCGCTTATTGCCCGCACAGTCCAAAATGAAAAACACGGCCGTAAAGTATTCTATGGCATGATGATTGGAGAATCTGCTATCGCGCTTGTTTGGGCTGCAGCTGGAATGGCAGTCTTTGGTGGAACGGGTGGTTTACAAGAAGCCTTAGCAGCGGGCGGACCCGCTGGAGTCGTCCGCACCGTATCTATTACTATGCTTGGAGCTGTCGGTGGAACGCTCGCTATTATCGGAGTTATCATTCTCCCGATTACCTCTGGAGATACTGCCTTCCGCGGTGCTCGAATGGTTATCGCTGACTTCTTTAAAATGAGCCAAAAGCCTGTCTCCAAACGCTTAGCTATCTCCATTCCCCTGTTTGTCGTTGCTTTCGCCTTAAGCAAAATCGACTTTAACTTCCTCTGGAGATACTTTTCCTGGGCAAATCAAACGACAGCGATGATCCTTCTTTGGGCCGCTGCTATGTTTCTAGTCAGGGAAAAACGCCTTCACTGGATTGCCACAATTCCTGCCATCTTCATGACGGCAGTCACCTTCACCTATCTCTTACAAGCTCCGGAAGGGTTCGGTCTAGCGACTAGCATTTCCTATCCGGTCGGACTCCTAATTACCGCCGGAATTACGGTACTCTTTGCCAGCAAAGTGAGTAAAGAACGCAAATCGGAGACGGATAAAATTGTTTCTGCTTCTGCGAAGTAAATTTAGCTCAACGTGGTATTTACGAGTGCAGTTTCTAAAAGTTTTTAGGTGAAAGGGGTGAGATATAAGAATGGTCATGCCCCAAGTAGACCTTCAGGTTGATTTATCTGAACAAGCCATTGTATATATCAAAGAACATGGTGGAATCCTTACCATCGATGAAGCGCCTCAAACTGGATGTTGCACAAACATCGTCTTTGTCGGAGCACATTTGGGAAAGCCCCAAGAAGAAGGGTATTTCGGAGTGAAAGAACAAGACGGGATCAAGATCTTCTATGACCCGTTTATTATCAAGAAAGATAAACACTATGAAGTGGTTTTAGAAGGTTTATTTAAGTGGAAGACTCTTAGGGTATATTAATTAAAGTAAAAAAGGATGCTCAATCAAATATAATTGAGCATCCTTTTTTGATTTTAGACTTTTGACGTTTGGGTATAGGAGTTTTAGTCACTAGACTTAAAAATAACGAGTGAACTCGTTCAGCTAAAGCTGAACACCGAGACTCCGGTGACGTAGAATAAGGAACACCCACTGAAGAAGTGATTGTTGATTACAACAGGTACATTGTTGCCAGGACACCTGTAATAGACATAACGATGGTGTATGGCAGAGCCAGTTTCACCATTTCCATGTAAGACAGGCGAATAAGCGGAGCAAGTGCAGAGGTCAACAGGAACAGGAACGCCGCCTGACCGTTTGGTGTAGCAACGGAAGGGATGTTTGTACCCATGTTGATTGAAACTGCCAGCTTGTTGTATTGTTCCAGTGCAATGCCTCCGGCTTCAAACGCTTTCTGTGTTTCACTCATATATACGGTAGCAACAAATACGTTGTCACTGATTGCAGAAAGGATACCGTTTGCCGCAAAGAAAGCGACAAGCTGATCCTGTCCTTCCAGGTGCAGTACCCACTGAATGATCGGCGTAAACAGATGCTGGTCATGAATAACCGCAACGATGGAGAAAAATACGATCAGCAGCGCAGTAAACGGCAGTGCTTCCTCAAACGCATGACCGATGCGCCCTTCTTCAATAACCCCGTTAAAAGCGGTAAGCAGGATGATAATCATCAGACCAATAATACCGACTTCTGCTAGGTGCAACGCCAGGGAGAAGATTAGCACAACGCCACATACAGCCATAATAATCAGGCGTACACGTCCGCGAGTATCCATCGCAGCATCTTTGGCTTTTACGTCGTCTTCAATAACCTTTCGAACAGACTCGGGAAGCTGATAGCCGTACCCCCAAAACTTGGTGACTTCAAGGGTAATGGCGGTCAGAACACCAACGATCAGTACAGGGATAGACACTGGTGCGCTGTTTAAAAAGAAATCAGCGAAGTCCCATTTCATAATGGAGGCGATGAGTAGGTTCTGCGGTTCCCCAACCAGTGTTGTTGCTCCACCCAGAGCAGTACCCACAGCGCCATGCATCATAAGATTGCGCAGGAAACCACGGAACTGGTCCAGGTCCTCATGATATTTGTCATCAACAATATGATCGTGATTGATGTCATACGTGTCGTATACTTTTTCGCTGGAAGCAAACTTATGGAAGATGTTGTAGAACCCATAGGCCACGGCGATAATCACCGCCGTTACGGTTAGCGCATCCAGAAAAGCGGAAAGAATCGCACCCAATATAGAGAACAGGAATGCAAGCGCAACTTTAGAGCGTACTTTGGTAAGGATCTTGGTAAACAGGTACACAAGACCTTCTTTCATAAAATAAATCCCGGCAACCATGAACATCAGGAGCAGAATAACCGGCAGGTTCAGTTCAACTTCGTGATAGATCGAATGGGGGTTAGTAAGCCCGATCACAACGGCTTCGATGGCAAGAAGTCCACCTGCAGGGAGCGGATAACATTTTAGCGCCATTGCAAGGGTAAAGATAAATTCGACAATTAACACCCAACCGGTAATGTACTTACCGACGGTAAACATCAAAATAGGATTCAACACCAGAAAAGCAAGAATTGTTGTTTTGTACCAGTTCGGAGCGTGACCCAGAAAATTTGCTCTGAGTGCCTGTCCGATACCCATCTGTTTACTATCCTGTCCGATACCCATTTAATTCACTCCTCAAATGAAAAATTCTATATTCGCCTAATAACATTGAAAAAATACTACAATAATAAGTCAATGTTCAGTCTCCTTTGTGCCGCCAATATTACTCATGGTAATTTGGCTGAAAAAGGAAGGGGATGGGATCGACCTCTAAAGATCAGCAATTAAAATGGCTATAAAACAATTAATAAGACGATAATGACGTTATTAGACGCTTAAGACAAATAAGCATTTTAATGCACCTCCATATAATATTATTTGTTTAACATTCCCAAAATAAAAAGAGAGTAGTCCTAAGATGACTACTCTCCCTGAGAAGTTCCTACTTGTAATCTGGCGATCCTAGCGTAATTCCAATGTGTGAAATTAGCAGCCTTAGACCCATGACTTTAGCGTCCTTCGCTTTCGCGAAGTTTACCCCAACCGTGTTTACGAGTATTTAGTTGTACGATACTATACTAGACTGCTCTTTAGGATGACTTAATAATAACGAAGTAAGTGGTAAATATCTGCATTAGCAATAAGACAGGCATAATCCTTTTAGGATTACAACAGGTACATTGTTGCCAGGACACCTGTAATAGACATAACAACGGTGTATGGCAGAGCCAGTTTCACCATTTCCATGTAAGACAGGCGAATCAGCGGAGCAAGTGCAGAGGTCAACAGGAACAGGAACGCCGCCTGACCGTTTGGTGTAGCAACGGAAGGGATGTTTGTACCCATGTTGATTGAAACTGCCATCTTGTTGTAATGATCCAAGGCAATGCCCCCAGCTTCAAAGGCTTTCTGTGCTTCGGTCATATAGACGGTAGCAACAAATACGTTGTCACTGATTGCCGAAAGGATACCGTTCGCCGCAAAGAAAGCGACAAGCTGATCCTGTCCTTCCAGGTGCAGAACCCACTGAATGATTGGCGTAAACAGATGCTGGTCATGAATAACCGCAACGATGGAGAAAAATACGATCAACAGCGCAGTAAACGGCATGGCTTCTTCAAACGCATGACCGATGCGCCCTTCTTCAATAACCCCGTTGAAAGCGGTAAGCAGGATGATAATCATCAGACCAATAATACCGACTTCTGCCAGGTGCAACGCCAAGGAGAAGATCAGTAGGACGCCGCATACAGCCATAGCAATCAGGCGTAAACGTCCGCGGGTATCCATGGCAGCATCTTTGGCTTTTGCGTCATCTTCCATAACCTTTCGAACAGAATCAGGAAGCTGATAGCCGTACCCCCAAAACTTGGTGGCTTCAAGGGTAATGGCTGTGAGAAGACCAGCGATCAGTACAGGGATAGACACTGGTGCGCTGTTTAAAAAGAAATCGACGAAGTCCCATTTCATAATGGAGCCGATGAGTAGGTTCTGCGGTTCACCAACCAGTGTTGTTGCTCCGCCCAGGGCAGTACCCACAGCGCCATGCATCATAAGATTGCGCAGAAAACCACGGAACTGGTCCAGGTCCTCATGATATTTGTCATGAATAATATGGTCGAGACTGACGTCATAATTTTCGTGTACATGGCTGGAAGCAAACTTGTGGAAGATGTTGTAAAACCCATAAGCCACGGCGATAATCACCGCCGTTACGGTTAGCGCATCCAGAAAAGCGGAGAGAACTGCACCCAATATAGAGAACAGGAATGCAAGCGCGACTTTAGAGCGTACTTTGGTAAGGATCTTGGTAAACAGGTACACAAGACCTTCTTTCATAAAATAAATCCCGGCAACCATGAACATCAGGAGCAGAATAACCGGCAGGTTCAGTTCAACTTCGTGATAGATCGAATGGGGGTGAGTAAGGCCGATCACAACGGCTTCGATGGCAAGAAGTCCACCTGCAGGGAGCGGATAACATTTTAGCGCCATTGCAAGGGTAAAGATAAATTCGACAATCAACACCCAACCGGTAACGTACTTACCGACGGTAAACATCAAAATAGGGTTCAACACCAGAAAAGCAAGAATTGTTGTTTTGTACCAGGTCGGAGCGTGACCCAGAAAATTTGCTCTGAGTGCCTGTCCGATACCTATCTGTTTCCTATCCTGTCCGATACCCATTTGATTCACTCCTCCAAAAATGAAAAATTCTATATTTGCCTTAAGACATTGTAAATATTCACAGGTCAGTCCACTTACTATAGTACTTTGCCTTATTGCCATTTTTGGGTTAAAGCATCGTTACTAAACCTGCGTACCGCTCCACACGAGGGTAGCGGGAATAAACTTGTTTGAATTAATAATAAAAGCGTCGATTGCTAGTTCCTAATGAGTAGACCAGCAAAGTCAACAATCCTGCTCCACAAGAGCAACTACTGGGCGATGTAAGAATAAGTCCGTAGGTCAAAAGAAATATTACACAATTAAGTCAATGTTCAATTACCTCCTTTACCCCCCTTAAATATAATTACTCCTGTAAAAACGCTAGCCAAGAGAACCTCTTCCGGTTCTTCGCGAGCCCAGATCAAGAGCATAGCTCCGCTGAGGGCGATGGTAGCCGTTTCTAGATGGAGAATCGAATGCAGGGTAAATCCCAAGATGACTAAGCTCAAGATATCCTTCCCAAAAATAAAAAGAGAGTAGCATTAAAAAAAGACTGCTCTCCCCTGAGAAGTTCTTTGCTGTAGACTGGCAATCATAGCTTATCTTCAAAAGTATATTTTCGAATTTAAGCCTTAGACCCATGACTTTAGCGTCCTTCCCTTTCGTGAAGTTTACTCCAACCGAACTAGACTATTAAGTTTCTTAAAATATTATGACATAATCATTTGTAGTATAACAACTAACGATGGAATCGTCAATATATAAATATTTGGGACACAGAACGACATTAAACCCACGATAAATATCACGGATAAAAACCAACCATTAATCAGATACTAGGTATTGAAAATGCGTTATTTACTCATTTCACAATATTAAAAGGAGGTTTTATTCAGGTGTTTAAGCATGTAAAAGATATGGAATATACCGTACATGTCGATCAGCCAGATCCCCGATTTGCAGTTCTATTACTTGAACAATTTGGCGGTGGCAACGGTGAACTTAAAGCAGCCATGCAATATTTTTCTCAGAGTTTAGGATGCAATGATCCAAAGATTAGGGATTTATTGCAAGACATCGCAGCTGAAGAATTAAGCCACTTAGAAATGGTGGGTGAGTGTCTCGGCATGCTGATTGGTCCAGTCGATAGCATTCCTAAAGATTTCGCGGCTAATCATATGGCCCTGCTTGGAGGTGGCCCACTTCTAATTAACTCCGGTGGAGAACCTTGGACGGCTAACTACATTAACTCAACAGGTGATCTATACACTGATCTTACGTCAAACGCCGGAGCTGAACTTCGTGCGAAACTGATTTATGAGCGTCTTCTCCAACAAACAGACGACGCAGGGGTTAAAGACATGATCCGTTTCCTGTTAAGTCGTGAGGAATCACATAACTTCTCCTTCATGCAAGCGATCAATACTCTGCAAGGCAGCGGAGTGAATAAAGACTTCCGTGATTCTGACTTCTCCAAGAAGTATATGAATATGTCGACAGGCACGGGAGATAGCAGAGGCCCTTGGAACCAAGGAAACGAGATTTCGTATGAAGAGAACCCTAATGAAAAGTATGGCGGTCCTGCACAGTATGGTAAAGATCCTCAACCAGCGGGAGCCAAGGAAGTTCAGCCAGGGTATAATGACCATACGAGAAATAACCCGCAGTATGCTCAACCTCAACCTACTCCAAATCCCAATCCTACTCCTAACCAACATTAATACCCCTCTGGGAATTTAGGTCCTCCCCAAAAAATATAGAGACTGATAATTATCAGTCTCTATATTTTTTGGGGGTTAACCTAGAGCTGATTAAATTGAGAAAAGCTAGTTTATTTTAATCGTTATGATTGTGAAGATGCTTAGTTTGTCTATGTAAGAGATCGTGATGATCATGAGTGTGCTGATTGTCATCTTGTACTGTTTGGTGGTTATGAGAAAGCCCAAGAGCATGAGCCATTGCATGTTTTCTTTCAGGAAGAGCGTCTAACCAGCCATTATTTGCGTCCTCTTTGCTGTCGAGGAAATGAATATACGGCTTAATATCAATTAAGGGAGTTCCATTATAGGCATCAATTCCAGAAATAATTAATTCATTATTGCGTATTTCTTTTATCTGAACAATACTCAGGCCCAAGGGGTTGGGCCTATTTGCAGAACGGCTGGCAAAGAGTCCGATTTCAATTTCAGGAGCCCAAGGGGATCTGGTAAGCAGTTCTATGGGTGAGGTCGCCTCATTTAGGTGATATATAACATATATATAGTTGAAGGTTCGCAAACCTTCAAGGGCAGAGGCGTAGTCCGGATGTAATGTAATCCAGAAATCACCAGGTGCATTAGGGATCGATTGATGAGGGGCATTTAAGGAAAAATAAGGTGTATGAATTGTACCGATCGATTGAAATGCAATGGACATATGAAGCCCCTTTCTTACAGTTGGGTATCGACTTTTTCCAATACAATTCGATGGTTAAGAAGGGTCATATCTTTGATTTTAGCTTGAATAAACTTCTGCATTCCAAAAATGTCGATAAGCTTTAGGCCATTTTCGTAGGGCTCAATAACATCGACTGATTCCATGAACATAACTTCGTTTTCGCCATCTTTAAGATAGGCATTGGCTTCACACATATAGATTACTCCTTCTTTTTGTCTTAGACAGAAGTATGACTTATCGTTACATACTTTCTGAAGGTCCCTTCTCGCCATCACGACCTTGCCATTATGGCAGTGTTACTAACTTCGAACATCGTTGTTCGAGTCTTGGCTACAGGGGCACGCGGCCATCCCATGGTAAGTATAATTTCAACTAAAGCCATGCCAGCGCCTTGTCTCAAGCCGAGTTCCAAAAGAGTAAAAAAGACTATTGAGCTATCCTGGCAGACTTCTAGGCCTTCTGTACTAATTATTTTGTGAATATATCTTACTTCGGTTTATAATTTATTCGCCAGCTAAAAAACATTTCCTGCAAATCTAAACAAAAGTAAAAACTTCTTTTAAAATAGAGAGATTTACAAGTTGTCATGATTTCCAGGAGGTAGTTTATATTTTTTACAATCATGACAATAGCCATAGATCTCCAGTTTATGTCCTGTAATGTCAAAATCTATCTTATTTTTTAGAGTTTGCTTTAATTCGCCAATAGGACAGTCTTCAATCGAAATTAATTTGTGGCATCCCACGCATAAAATATGGTGTTTATGCTCATTGTGGTTTAGTTCATATAACGCTTTACCGTCATCTACTCTATTGGATTTAATGACTAAGTTTTTCGAGGCAAAGGTATCAAGCGTTCTATATACAGTTGATAAATCAATTGAGGCAGTTTTTTCTCGTAAGGTTATAAATAGTTGTTCTGCAGTTTGTGGAAATTCAGATTCTTCCAGGAGTTCAAGGATAGCATTTCTGTGGCGAGTGCTTTTAATACCTTCACGATTCAGCAATTCTTTATACTTTGAGTTTTCGTCCAACAAGATCATTCCTATTCTTCAATTGCTTTCTATGTCCATTTTAATCCTTTTTTATATTTTAGCAATATTTTTACTCAGTTAATTACTTTTTCAGGAATTTAATGCAGTACCATGCACTACTTTGATAAATTTATATATGATTAAGAAGTAAAATAATGGTTTACAATTATTAATAATAGAGTATAATCTACTTAGAAGATGCAAATGCAAGGCAGTTGCATTTGGCGAAGGAGGTAAATGTATTTGAAGAAGTCAAAACTTGTCTGGGTGGTATTATTTAGCGTTCTGGTATTGGTATTAAGTGGGTGTGGGACAAACAACGAGGCTAAGCCTACTGTCAGTCAGAACACTGATACTAAGACCGAAAGCTCTTTAACTATAGCAGCTTCATTCTACCCTATGTATATTTTTACCTTAAATATTACTAAGGATATCCCTAATGTGAATGTTGTAAGTTTGACTAAGCCTACGACCGGATGCCTGCATGACTATGCGGTTACCCCTGACGATATGAAGAATTTAGAGGGTGCTCAAATCCTAGTCATTAATGGGGCAGGAATGGAATCGTTTATGGATAAAGTTATAAGTCAAATTCCAGATCTAAAAGTCATTGAATCAAGTCAAGGTATTTCTTTAATCCAAGGAGACGGAGATGAAGGAGATAATCCCCATGTTTGGTTGAGTGTTACCGATGCCATTACCCAAGTTAAAACCATCGGAGCTCAACTTGCTTCCTTGGATCCCGCTCATGCCTCACAGTACCAGGAAAATACCCAAGCCTATATCTTGAAGCTTGAAGCGCTAAGAACTAAAATGCATCAAACTTTAGATGGAGTACAACAACGTAATATTGTTACTTTCCATGAGGCCTTTCCTTATTTTGCAAAGGAATTTAACTTGAATACAGTAGGGGTTATTGAACGTGAACCAGGTTCTGCACCTAGTGCCAAAGAATTGAAAGAAACCATAGAACAGGTTAAAAGCCTCGAGATAAAGGCTCTATTTGCTGAACCCCAATATCCTGTCAAAGCAGCCGATACCATTGCCGAAGAGACGGGGGCTAAAGTTTATACACTTGATCCAATTGTAACGGGGCCAATGGAGGCAGATGCTTATATTAATCTAATGGAGAGTAATCTAATAACTTTACAAGAGGCGCTGAAATGAATCATTCTAAATGTGTCAATTCCGAATGCAAAACTTGTGAATGTAATTTATGTTGTACCAAAATTAATAACTTTGGGGTTAAACGCAGCGGTGTAGAAATATTAAAGGATGTCAATCTTCACATTCATTGTGGAGATTTGACAGCTGTTATTGGTCCCAATGGTGCCGGCAAAAGCACGCTTTTGAAGGCTATTCTAGGGGATATTTCTCATACTGGTGAACTCCAATTTCTTGATGCGAAAAATAATGGAACAACAAGACCATCTATAGGTTATGTTCCACAAAAACTCGAGTTAGATTCTACTTCTCCAACCAGTGTCCTTGACTTATTTGCTGCAGCACATACCAATCTTCCAATTTGGTTTAGTTATCCAAAAAGGATACGAGAACGTGTTAGAGAAAGCCTAGCTCGAACTCATGGGGAACACTTAATTAATAAACGGTTAGGTGAGTTATCAGGCGGTGAGTTACAAAGAGTCTTATTAGCACTTGCCCTTGATCCAATTCCGCATCTCCTACTATTGGATGAACCCGTATCAGGGATTGATCAGAAAGGATTGGAACTATTCTATCAAACAGTTTCAATCCTGCGCAAAAACTATGATTTATCCATTATTTTAGTTTCACATGATCTTAACTTGGTAGCAGAGTATGCGGATCGTGTGGCCTTCATTAATAATAAAACGATTGAATGTTGCGGGACTCCAGAAGAAGTCTTTACTAATGAAAAAGTAATTCAAACCTTTGGTTTAGATTGGTCTAAACGTTTCCAAAAGGCTGAGAAGGATAGGGTGGCCAATGCACTTATGGTATAGCTTAGTAGATTTATTACTTCCTTTTGGATGGATGCATTATGCGTTCATGAAGAATGCACTTTTAGGAGTTTTATTGGTAACTCCAATCTTCGGTTTGTTGGGTACAATGATCGTCAATAATAAAATGGCCTTCTTTTCGGATTCTTTAGGTCATTCCGCCCTAACAGGTATTGCAATTGGAGTCATAGTGGGGAATGTATTCCCCTTCATGGAGATTAAACCAATTTGGTCAATGCTGGTTTTTTCAGTGTTGATGACAATAGCTATTCTTGTAGTTAAGGAAGCAAATACGGCTTCCACTGATACGATCATTGGAGTTTTTTCTTCCACTGCAGTCGCCCTGGGATTAGTCATACTTACTCGCAATGGAGGTTTCAACAAATATTCAGGGTACCTGATTGGGGATTTTTTAAATATTAGCCCATCAGATTTATTGACACTTGGAATTGTTTTCGTACTAGTTATCTCATTATGGGTCGTGATTTTTAATAAGCTTCTGCTGTCGAGTATGAACCCATCTTTGGCACGGAGCAGAGGGATAAGAGTTAAACAGTATGAATATTTATTTGCCATAATAATGGCGGTTATCGTAACAATTTCTATACAATGGGTAGGAATCCTGATTATTAGTTCTCTCTTGATCATACCGGCAGCTTCATCGCGAAATATCGCTAAAAACATGAGACAATATCATATCTACTCAGTTCTGATTGCTCTTATTTCAGGACTGTCAGGGTTAATCTTATCCTACTTTTGGGGAACAGCTACCGGGGCAACAATTGTGCTGATTACATCGGGATTTTTTGCACTTACCTTGGTCATGAAATTAAGACTTGGGCAAGGCTAAAGACCTTGGCGCTTATCGTTAAAAGGCTTTAAAAGGGGAGACCTGTAGCTATTATGTGTAAGGGGCCGTCCTAAAACTTAGGAATGTCCTTTGTTTTCACACCCCCACTTTTGCACATGGCATAGGATGCCGATATGCACTATGGTAAGATAAACTTAATGGTTGACACATTAGGCTAATGTACGATAACATTATAGCAATTGAATAATGGAAAATAAAGGTGCTAAGTACTGCGAGTACAGCTTAAAAGGGAAGCAGGTAAAAGTCCTGCACGGTCCCGCCACTGTAATGGGGAGATGTTTCATATTGGCCACTGGTACATACCGGGAAGGCGTGAAGCATTAATGAACCAAAGTCAGAAGACCTGCCTTTGTTTAATGAACCAATAACTCTACGAGCGATAGGGGGGTTCCATAAGTAAGTGTTGTATTCAGGGATATACACAGCCTCTTGGCGCTCAGCGTCAAGAGGCTTTTTAAATGGGAAGAATCGGAGGTATTGAAGGATGATATCAGAAATTATTAAACGAGATGGAAGACTTGAGACTTTTAAGCAAGAGAAAATAGTGCATGCCATTTTTAAAGCCGCTGCTGCTTGTGGAGGATCAGATTATGAGCGTGCTGAGGAAATAGGCAGGCAGGTTGTAGTACTCTTGCAAAGAAATTATATGGACAAGCAACCGGATGTAGAATCAATCCAAGATATCGTTGAAAAAGTCCTCATTGAAAATGGACATGCCAAGACTGCCAAAGCATTCATTCTTTATCGTCAGAAAAGGAAAAACAGCCGTGAAATGGATGCTTTGATCGGGGCAACCATTGGCATGTTTTCTGACTACTTGGGGGATAAGGATTGGCAAATTAAGGAGAATGCCAATACTCAAAAAAGTATTAATGGACTAAATAATTATATCCGAGAGGTGTTCACCAAAAAGTATTGGCTTTATGAGATCTATCCACAAGAGGTTCGAGAAGCTCATGAAAGTGGAGATTGCCATATCCATGACCTGGGGTTTTTCGGGCCCTATTGTGCCGGCTGGGATTTACGTCAACTCCTAATGGATGGATTCGGAGGAGTGCCGGGCAAGGTTGAAAGCGGCCCTGCTAAACATTTACGATCCCTCCTGGGACAAATCGTTAATTCTACCTTCACAACCCAGGGTGAAACCGCGGGAGCTCAGGCCTGGTCAAGCTTTGATACCTTTTGTGCTCCCTTTATTCGGGAGGATCAATTAACCTTTGCCCAAGTCAAACAGTGTTTGCAAGAATTTGTCTTTAACATCAATGTTCCCACACGGGTGGGATTTCAATGCCCTTTTTCTAACCTTACCTTTGATATTCGGGTGCCCTCCACCTTGAAGGATGAGCATGCCATAATCGGTGGTCAATATAGGGAGGATAAGTACGGAGATTTCCAGGAGGAACTGGATATGTTCAACCTGGCCTTCTGTGAAGTGATGTTGGAAGGAGACTCTAAGGGGAGAGTGTTCACCTTCCCGATTCCAACCCTTAATATTACCAATGACTTTGAGTGGAACAGCCCTGTGGCAGATGCTTTCATGAAAATTACCTGTAAGTATGGCATTCCCTACTTTGCCAATTATGTAAACTCGGACTTGTCGCCGGAAGATGCTGTATCCATGTGCTGCAGGCTAAGGTTGGATACGGGGGAACTCAGAAAAAGAGGCGGAGGCTTGTTCGGGAGCAACCCTCTCACAGGCTCCATCGGTGTATTTACAATTAACCTGCCCAGATTAGCCTATCTAGCCAAGACAAAAGGGGAGTTTATGGAACGCCTGAAACATATGGCAGAAATCGGGCGCACGGCTTTGGAAATCAAACGAAAAGTGATTGAACAGCAATCAGATAAGGGACTGTACCCTTATTCATGCTATTATCTGAGACATGCCAAGGAGAGAACCGGTCAATATTGGCATAATCATTTCAGTACCATCGGTATTGTTGGTATGAATGAGGCCTTACTTAACTTCATGGGAAAAGGGATTGAAACGAATGAAGGCCGAGAGTTTTCAGTTAGTGTGATGAATTATTTGAGGGAACTGCTGGTTAAGTTTCAGCAGGAGACGGGCAATGTCTATAATTTAGAAGCTACCCCTGCAGAGGGAACCTCTTATCGGCTGGCCATGCTGGATACTAAAAAGTACGATTCAATCATTACGGCAGGTGAGCAAGTTCCTTATTATTCAAACTCGACCCAACTTCCCGTAGGTTATACGGAAGATATTTTTGAGGTTTTAGAGCTACAGGATGAGCTCCAATCTCTTTATACCGGGGGGACGGTTCAGCATCTCTATTTAGGAGATGCCCTTGAGGATACAGAGGTCTGCAAGAGGCTTATCCAAAAGATCTTCAACAGGCATAAGATTCCCTATATCTCCATTACTCCCACCTTCAGTATCTGTGATTCTCATGGATACATCAGTGGAGAGCATTTTAATTGTCCTGAATGTGGGGCTGAAGCTGAAGTTTGGTCTAGAGTGACAGGATATCTTAGACCCGTTAAAAACTACAATCTTGGCAAAAAGGAAGAATATAATCTAAGGAAAAAATTCGTGATTGGGGAGGCGGTTTGATGAAGATTGCAGGATTTATGAAGACATCATTTGTCGACTATCCCGGCAAGATAGCATCTGTAGTTTTTACCCAGGGTTGTAATCTAAGATGTAGTTATTGCCACAATGCCAGTCTTATAGAAGCTAAGGAAGATTTCAGGGGTATTTTACCTGAAGAAATTTTCCAGTGGCTTTCTAAAAGAAAAGGAATGATTGATGCAGTAGTTATTAGCGGAGGAGAGCCGACACTGCAAAGTAACCTTAAGGTTTTTGTCGAAGAATTAAAAGCCATGAAGCTCCTTGTAAAGCTAGATACCAACGGAACTAATCCGGATATTTTGAGAACCTTGATCGCTGATGAGCTGCTGGATTTTATTGCCATGGACTTGAAGGCTCCTCTTAATAAATATGAAGAAATTACAGGGATGGGTGGGTTGGAGCTATCGCTAATTCGAGAAAGTGTGGAAATCATCCAAAACAGCGGGCTTGCGCATGAGTTTAGAACCACACTTTGCCCTAATCTTGAAGCTGATGATATACCCTGCATAATATTAGATTTTGAAATCACTTCAAATTATGTCGTTCAGAACTGTAAGGACACAGAGTTTCCAAAAGCATCTAAGAAAAAACGGGATTTAAGAAATTTGATTATGTACAATAACAAAAACTGTGCCTTATTCCTGCGAGGTTTTGAAGTTGGCTGATCTAACTTGCCGTAAAAAAGAAGCTTGGGAGTCATTGTTGATTAAATATGTTGGGCGAGGGGAAAACCTTCAGGTGTTAGATGTCGGAACTGGAGATGGCTTTTTAGCAATATTATTAGCCGGGCTGGATTATTCAGTTACAGCAATAGATCCGCTCCAGATAGGTTGGAACAAGCTCGGAAAAACGTTGAGGCATCAGGAAAGAACATACGCTTTTTGAAAGCTGAGGCTCATGCTATTGATCTGCCCAATGAAAGTGTTGATGTGATTGTCTCCAGAAATTCCATGGGACTTTCGCTTCACCCGAAGGAAGTGTATCAGGAATGGTTTAGACTTTTAAAACCCGCCGGTAGGGTATTGGTGTTTGACTCTAATTGGTACCTACGCCTTAACAATCCGGAATTGCAACGACAATGTGATAAGTACCGGCGCCTTGCTATCAAAAAAGGTTATCAAGACAAAATCATCTCCAAGCAGCCAGTAAGTGACGCAATTGCTCGGAAAATGCCGTTATCCCTTGAAAGGCGGCCACTATGGGATCATGGTGCATTTCGGCGTTGCGGCTTTCAACAAATCTTGTACCATCCAACTCCAATGTTCGCTATTTGTGCCACAAAATAACTCTTTATTAAAAAATAGTAGAATAAAGAAGGTATTTTGAATTTTTTGTAGAATAATAATATTACAAAATAGTAAAAATATTAAGACATGGAGGTCTGGCATTGAGAGGTAGTCAGCCCCATGGTTCTTTTAACCTAATTTATTTGAATTTTTAATAAACAGGAGGGGTTAGGCCATGAAACAAAGAACCAGAATGCAGGAGACAGAAGATCGCAGACAATCGTTGCATGATAAAAAAGGCGAGATTTTAGGGAGATTCATGTCGGAAAGAGAACAACGCTCTCGGTGGATTGTGCAGCTTATGGATATTGAAGATGAGCTAGAGGAACTGTCGCGTTCGTCCAGAAAGAGAGACTTCTAAGGTAATTTTTCAACAATAATTCTGTGGTTGAGCAAAGTCATAGCTCTGATTCTGGCAGGAACAAACATCTGTCTGCCAAGTATGTCCATTAGATTCACACATTACAATCATCCTCCCTCAATAAAAAAGGCCATGGTAAATCTAACTCGACTTTATGTCAAGTCAAGACCTCCATGGCCCTTTTTATTGTATTTTCATGATTATTCTATTCCACACAGCGAGTTACTGTAATGCATCCCCACAGCAGAGAGTATATTAATAATCTCCATGTGTCTCTGGGTGGTGCAGTCCGGAACTGTCTGTTGCCGGAGGAGAAGGAGATGAAGTCCATCTTTGCTGAGGCGGGGTTTGAAGAGATCACCTTGGAGGATGCCCCACAGGGTTATTGCTTATCTGGAAGGAAAGCATGAGCCGGTTAAGGGAAATGACTGGGACGAAATGAATGCAAGGGTTGGCGAAAGCTTAGGGGCGGCAAACAACGGGATTTGCTTCCGTAGAGAATTGAATGAAGATGGGATTGATGCGTTGGTGAGAGGATAGAGATTCTCTAGACCGGCGCATTTTCTTTTTGGCTAAAATAGAAAAAAATAACAGTAAGCTTACAAAAACGTAATTAGCGCTTAATACTAGTGTTGTACAATTAAGAAAAATTTTCGGAGGTGTAAATAGGAATGTTCAAAAGAAACCATTCCAAAGGTATCGCGTCTATAGTCGTTATTGGTACAGTACTTATATCCCTTTTGGCTGCCCAGCCGAACCTAGGGATAGCAAAGTCAGCGAAGGAGGAGGTTTATCAAGGAAAAACTCCAAAATATGTTTTTATGTTTATCGGAGATGGCATGAGCTATGCCCAGGTTAGCAGCGCTGAAATGTATCTGGGTGAAAAATCTTTGCCTGGAAAGCTCGCTCCTGAGCAATTGAGCTTCACTAAGTATCCTGTTCACGGGGCCCTTATGACTCAGGATTCTTCTTCCTTTATTCCCGATTCTGCTTCAACTGCTACTTCTCTCGCTTCAGGTCAAAAAACTTTGTCCGGCGTAATAAACATGGATGAGACTAAAACCAAGGCCTACACACCCATCACGGAAGATTTGAAGGCCAAAGGCTATAGGATTGGCATTGTAACCAGCGTTCCCATCACCCACGCTACTCCGGCAGCTTACTATGCCAAAGTGGCCAATAGAAATGATGCCTATGAAATTGGAAAACAACTGGCAGCCAGTGGCTTTGATTATTTTGGCGGCGGGGATTTTGATCAAAAAATCGGGCCTAAAGGAACGGATCAACCTATATACGAGATTGTTGAGCAAGCAGGCTATACCATAGCCAATACTAAAGAAGAAATTCAGGCTATAAATAACCGTTCAGGCAAAGTCGTGGCCATTGATCCGGACAATTATGAAACAGCTTTAGACTATGAAATCGACCGCGAGGCAGAGGAACTGAGCTTGGCTGATTATGTCAAAAAGGGAATTGAAGTATTGGATAATAAAAAAGGCTTCTTTATGATGGTGGAAGGGGGAAAAATCGACTGGGCCAACCATGCCAACGATGCCACAGCTTCCATCTATGATACCATCGCCTTTGATGATTCTGTGAAAGTTGCTTTTGATTTCTACAATGCCCATCCTAAGGATACGTTGATTCTTGTCACGGCTGACCACGAGTGCGGCGGTATGACCATTGGTTATTCTCTGACAGGTTACAGCACCCATTTCGAGAAGCTTCAGCCGGTAACCATGTCTTATCAGGAATTTGACAAAATCAGTAAACAGTACAAAGAAACCAATCCTGCTACTCCAAAGCTGGAAGATTTAAGCGATAAGATTAAAGCGGCCTATGGCTTAGATATAGCGACTCTGACTTCTTACGAATCATCCTTGTTGAACAACGCTTTTGCCAAGTTTATGTCAGCGGATACAAAACCTTCAAATGATCAAGAAAGTGTCCTTTATGGAACTTATAACCCCTTATCTGTGACTCTCTCTCATATCATCAATAACAAAGCCGGACTAAGCTTCTCCTCCTATTCCCATACAGGGGTACCCGTACCGGTTTATGCCGTAGGTACCGGTTCAGAGATGTTTGGCGGGTACTATGATAATACCAAGATTTATTACAAACTATCTTCGATCACCAAAAGCGCACGGGCGAAGTAATCGCCTGTAAAGAAGTCAAATCCATAAATCAGCTGTTTAAATAAGGTATCAGTCCTGAGCGGGTCAAAACCGCTCAGGACTGATACCTTGGTAATTGCCGGGAGGGAATGTTTTGCAGAGAATACTTCTTGAGACTTTAGAGAAGAAAGCTGCTTATCTAAAAAGAATACCCTTAAGAGAACTTATTTTTAACCTTATTGTCATAATCTTTGTAGTAACTTTGCTTCTCCTGCCAACGGGATTCCAAGAGAATACCTATCCGGATAGTATGCGGGCAGTGGTTAAAGTATTGGAGGTTAATAACGATAACCTTTCCAAGACTGTAAGTTTTGTTTTTGAAGGGGAACAGGTTTGTCAAGTAGAAGTTCTGGACGGTCCCTTTAAAGGGCAGCAAGCCTTTGCTCACAATCGGTTCACGGGCAGACTTGAAATGGATAAATCCTTCACTGAAGGAGACAAAGCCCTGGCAGTCATTGACTATACTGACCAAAACATTAGAAATGTCACGATGATTGATCATTACCGCATTAATTTGGAGAGCATTCTCATCGGGATTTTTGCCGTCTTCATGATTCTGTTTGCGCGATGGACCGGAGCAAAAGCTCTGTTGTCTTTTTTAATGACGGTCTTAATGATTTGGAAACTGCTGGTCCCTTTGCTTCTTAAAGGGTGGAATCCCATCATTATTTCCTTGTATTTTGTAGTGACAGCTACTTCTATCATTATTTTTATGGTGGGGGGGCTGAACCGTCAATCTATGGCAGCGGTCTTGGGGTCGCTTTCAGGAACTTTGCTCACCACTATTTTGGCCATCATTTTTGGCAACAATTTTAAAATTCATGGTGCAGTGCTGCCTTATTCCGAAAGCCTGCTCTATGCAGGATACGCACATTTAGATTTGACCCAGATCTTAATTGCCGTAGTTTTTATCGCTTCAGCAGGTGCGGTAATGGATCTGGCTATGGACATTGCCGCCGCTGTTCATGAGGTGGTGGAAAATAAACCGGATATCACCAGGGCAGAAGCCATACTCTCCGGGCTAAACGTAGGCAGGACCGTGGTGGGAACCATGACGACAACCTTGTTGTTCGCCTACACGGGAGGGTATATTTCCTTGCTGATGTTTTTCATGGCTCAAGGAACGCCGGTTGTCGACATCTTTAATTTAAAGTATGTCTCCATGGAGATTATGCACACTATTGTGGGAAGCTTCGGGCTTGTGGCAGTGGCTCCTTTTACAGCCCTAGCCTCGGGAATCCTTTTGACGAAGAGGCCTGTGTAAAGCTTTGTCTTTAGCCCAGGAAAGCTTATTCCCCAGCTTAAAAAGACCAATTATATGATGTTTGGTGGCAGGATGCCTCCCAAGGGGAGCAGCCGATGGAAGATATGCATCTGCGCTTTTGGCATAAGATCCTGGACATGGTTACTGAAAAAGATCTAAGCAGCTATTCCGTATTGGATCTAGGGTGCAATCAAGGTGGTTTTTTGCGCTATCTCTATGGGCAGCGCCCTTTTAAGAATGGGATTGGGGTAGATTTGGCCCGTCAGTCTGTGGAGGTGGCCAATCAGCGCAAGGGGAGTCTGCCCCTTTATTATGAGGCAACCACTACGCCGGAAAAATTCGAGAACCACTTTGATTTAGCCTTTAGTATGTCCGTCATCTACTTAATTTCGGACTTGAAAGAGCATGCCTGGAAAATCAAAAAAGCCTTAAAGCCCGGAGGTGTATACTATGCCACCTATACGGATTATAACGGGAATCCCAGCCTGCCGGAGATGAAGAAGAAGATTGATCAGAATGGTTCTGTACCCATGATCTTGCATGATCTGGACGACATTGCCAATGCTTTTTTGCAAGAGGGCTTCACTGTAGGTATTTGGCGGTTGATTCCGGACAGTTTTATTGAACTGTCTCAGCCGGACCGTTTTTTTCAAAGGATTTCTCATCGCATGCTTTATGAGTACGAGCAGGCTTATATTTTTCGGTTTGTCGTACCGGATCATGCGGACTGACAGTTATAATGGAGTTGTCAAGACTAAAAAATCATACCGAATTAAGCAAAAGCGACCAATATGTTACAGTTGGTCGCTTTTGCTAAAGGGTTTTGTAGTATTTAGGGCGTTATACTCATAGGATAGCAGGAGGACGTGCATCCATGCCTAATATTTGGATTGGCTTTACAAGATGATTCATTGATTGTAAGTAACATGGTATAATGGGATTAAATTGCATTAACGAGGTGATGTATTTTAATGAAATGGGAGGAAGTTAGAAAAATATATCCTAACAGATTTGTGAAAATTCAGATACTAAAGGCTCATATTGAAGATAATGTACGGTACATTGATGATCTGGCAGTAGTGAAGGCTTTTGATGATGAGAGGGAAGCAACAAGAGAGTTAGTACGTACAAAAGACGATGAACTAGTTTATCACACTGGAAAAGAAAAGCTTGAAGTAAAGATTAAACAAATATTTGGATTTAGAGGAGCAATCTAATGAATATGAAGTTTCAGGATGGGCTTTTGTTTACCTCTATCCAAATATCTTTTCGTGGGGAATACAAAAGTAATTGAAAATATTGTAATTGATACTGGAGCTGCAGAGACAATAATATCCCCGGATGCAGTTGAAGATATAGGAATTTTTGCTGAATTAGAAGACAGCGTGAATTCATTTTATGGTGTTGGAGGAAGTCTACATAATTTTTTCTCTAAAAATGTCGTAAAAGTCAAATTGGGTGAGGCAAGTTTAGAAGAAGTTAAAATGGATTTTGGAGTTATTGACCCACAAGGCAATATTAATGGGCTGTTAGGGCTGGATTTGCTTATGGAGCTAGGTGCTGATAGATCTAAGAAAATTATCATTAACATTAGATGCATATAGCCAAGGAGATATTTGAGGAGCCGCCGTCTATGGCGGCTTCTGGTTTACGGGGCACCTAACTCCGTGTAACTTCTAGAGATTTATGAGGTTCGTAGACAGAGAAAAAGCCATTGATTAAAATTCACTGAAACGACCTTAGTCCACTTAAAGACATGATCCTAATAATTAGAGATATAAGTTTAAAGTGAAAATTAGAGAGGAGCGTACAATGAAGAGAAATTCTAAGATATTGACCTATATTTTGTATAGTTGTTCTTTTCGGTTTTTTATCAGCTGGTTCATGGGCGATGTTTATGATCAAAGTATGGGTAGGTAGAAATTATAGACCAATTCCCGGGTATATTGGATTTAGTATAATTTGCATATTCTTAGGTGTGCTTTTAGGGTTAGAACACTTAGTGGGAGAATTGCACCTTGCTAAAGGGTTGGAGTTTAGAGCGGTATCTGTAATAGCTTGCGACGACCAGATCATTCCCCTCCAGCAAAGAATAGAGAATGCAGCGGATGAAACAGAACTTGAAGAAGTATAAAGCAGTATGATAATTTGAGCTTTACCACGGAGGTCATGGTGAAAAACCTCTTTAAAAGTATGGAGAAGCTTACCCCTCGGGAACTACGCTATGTTAACAATAGAGCATCCGTTGACGTTGTCATTTTCCATAAGCAGGATAAGCAAGCTGTTCTGATTATCGAGGTGGATGGATTTGCTTTTCATGAAAATAATCCCTCACAACTGGAGAAGGATGCCATGAAGGATGAGATTTTGCGGAAATATGAGTTTTGTTTTTTGAGGCTGCCCACTAATGGCAGCGGGGAAGAAGGTAAAATTGGAAACCGGCTGGATTTTGAAAGCAGTACGAACCTAAAGGACAGATAATCAGGAAATCCTGCAGACATTCAACAAATGGACAAGATGTATTGGCCGGGTTATGAAGAAACGCCTTAAAGATAAAGCCTTTAGCGGATAAAAGATAGAGAAACCAGAAAACACATTTGTTCCTCCCTTCATATAATGTACAAGGCAGACAGTCATCCCTGTCTGGCGCAAATACAGGAGATTTCAACAAGGGAGGATAAATATGAAGTATGTTTTCACGTCCTTTATCTGGAAGGATGAAGAAAGCGAAACGTTTAAGGTTTACTTTCCGGATTTGCCAGACTGCAGTGCTGAAGGAAAGGATTTTCAGGAAGCTTTTATTGAGGCCTGGAAGGCGCTGGGGTGTTATCTATATGAGCTGGAAAAAAATAAAAAGCCAATTCCCCAGGACGAGTATTTTTCAAACCCGACGCAGAGGGCGACGATTCCCATAGAAGTGGATTTGGCGGAAATCCGGCGTATATTTGACACCGAACTAATCAATAAAAGCTTACGGATTCCCAAGTGGCTGGATAATATGGCCAAAGAAAACAAAATAAACTTCTCTCAAACGCTGCGGGAAGCCCTGAAAGAGAAGCTGGGAATTTACGATTGATGATCACAGAAGCCTGGGACCGCCGGCGAAGATGATTTCGTTGGCAGTCCCATCTAATTATCTTTCTCGGACTAAATTACTATTCCCGGCTGCTGAGCAGGAGGTGTTGCCTTTTCTACAGATATTCCCGCAGGTTCTGCTTTGGATGGCCTGCGTGTCTAGAATATAGGGCCGACTCCTTTTTTGTGCTGCACATAACTTTAATGACGGGAATGATATTATGGAGTATACTAAATTAACGCAATTTTCCTTAAATGGGAAAAGAAATAATCGTTGACTCATTTAGTTGTCCAAAACAAAGACCATAGTAAATCGACGAAAATGAAATAACGAACCTTTTGATTTTGTCCATGAAAGGGGTTTTTATGGATATGGAAAGAAAGCGAACCATCGTCTGGGACGATCCTCAAATAAACAAAAGGGATGCGGTGTCATCCCTTTCTGGACTGGATTATCTGAGGGCCATAAGGGACGGTAAAATCAGCCCGCCTCCGGTTGCAAAACTGATCGGGTACCAGATCAAAGACGTCGACCATGGCTTTGCGGCATTTGAACTTCATCCTGGAGAGCACCACTATAATCCTTTTGCCACCGTTCATGGGGGAATTCTTTCCACGCTGCTGGATACCACAATGACTGCCGCGGTGCTTACAACGCTCCCACAGAACATAACCTGCTCGACAGTTGAGATTAAAGTGAATTTTATCAAACCGGTCAGTGCTGAAAGCAAACTAGTACGCTGTGAGGCTAGGATCATCCATATAGGACGAAAACTAGCCACTGTAGAAGGCCGCATAAAGGGCGGAAATGATGAATTATATGCTCACGGGGTGAGCACCTGTCTGATTTTCAAAGTGGGATAACCCCAACCGTTGCATAAAAAAGATGACGAAAGGTTTGGAATGTTGAAAGACGCTGCGGGAATACATAACCTTAAACGATGGTGCTATTGACATACCCTAATTTATAGGATCTGAATTCAATTTATTGCTCAGCTTCCAATTATTCTTAATAGTTGGAAGTTTCCAAAAGCATAGGTTCAAAGCACATTCGTAGAATATTGCGCAGTAAAAATTATTTATATTCACGTTGGGGGAGCATTCACATGGAATATATAAACATCAATGGGAAAGAGTATCGACTTGCTATTGGATACGGGAAAAATAACGAACTCAGAAAGAGTTTAAATGATTTAACACAAAAAATATTTGGATTCAATTTTGAACAGTGGTATCAAGACGGATATTGGAAAAATCAGTATATACCATATTCGTTGATAGATGGAGATAAGATTGTTTCAAATGTGTCCGTTAATATAATGAATTTTAGAGTCTATGAAGAAGAAAAGCGGTATATCCAACTGGGAACCGTGATGACCAATCCCGATTACAGAGAGCAAGGCTTATCACGAGTACTGACAAATAAAGCAATTGCTGACTATCGGGACAAATGCGATTTAATATACTTGTTTGCGAATAACTCCGTATTGAATTTTTATCCTAAGTTCGGATTTAAAGAATTAAAGCAATATCAATGTGTAAAAAAGGAAGACTCAATTCATACAGATGCAAATGTTTCTGTCAAAAAGTTAAATATGTCTGATGAGAACAATAGAAGCTTCGTAATTGACAAGGTAATGCACGCCGTTCCAGTTTCTATAGTTTCTATGTGCAATAATGCAGAACTGATTATGTTTTATTGCACCTTATTTATGAAACATAACGTTTACCATTTAGAAAATTATGATGCCGTTGTAATTGCAGACTTTACGGAAAATACAATGGAAGTAATGGATGTTTTTTGCACTGAAAGTATTTCATTAAACAGAATACTGAAACCATTAATAAATGAGAGCGTAAAAAGAATAGTTCTTTTCTTTACCCCTCAAGATACTTTTTCTTATGAAACAATATTGCTTGTAGGCGAGGACACTCTGTTTGCAATGGGAAAAGATCTGCAATTTATTAAAAGCAAGCAATTCATGTTTCCAAAATTATCTCATACATAATTGAACGGAGATTAATAGGATAAAAAGTTACACTAATATGTCGTATTATTTCTCATTTGTCGCAGGATTCTAGTTTTAGCTGAACTTCACAAATCTATATTGAATAGGGTTCGATAATTTCGTGGCGGCGTAGGGGGAAGTAATAATGGATCCAAAAGAAGTACAAGTAAAAATTCTATTAGCAGGAAATCCACTTAAATATGCTTGCAAACAATTGGGAGTGTCCTCTATGGTGTATAGCAATTACTCCGAGGTGTTTGATGTGTCCCTTGAGGAGGTCGTACATTATGTTAGGCAAAATGGCTTTCCGACCGGAACGTTCCTAACCAGAAATTCATATTTTGATGGAATTCGTTTCTACGAGGAAAACGGAAAATGGTATTTCTATTATCAAGAGAGAGGTACAGTAACTGGCGAAATGGAGTTTGATACTTTTGAAGAGGCATTAGAACCTATAACACGTATTGTTTTACGGATGTCGGGTACAGGATTGTACTAGGAGAAATTAAACGATAAATTGAACCGTAATAGACTTCTGATTATCCATAGCTTCTGGATAATATCTTATAATTAATATTTATTAATAACTAATTCATAAAGCATATTGAAGTAAATATTTGACTGAAGGAGGACAGCCTATGAGGAATCTTTTTATTCTGGGGAAAACAACATCATTCCGAGCAATTACCATTCTGTTCTATATGGGATTGATACCATTAATTGTACCTTCCTATTTTCTGGGTAATTTCATTTATCTAACCAACACCTATTCTGAAGAAGTACAAAGTATTTATAATGGGCAACCCATCCTTAGTTTTCAAGATATAAATAATGCACCATTGGGTGTATTGGGTGGAGTTGTAACATTTGTTGTTCTTTCGATATTGTGGAAAGTATTGTGTGAGTTATTGATTATTCTCTTTAGATATTTCGAGAGCAATACTCAAAATGGAATATAGTGTAAACTCTAGAAATACTTTGCCGCGGCATCGGATAACTCTTAGAGATTTATGATGTTCATAGATAGAAAAAGCCAGCGATAAGTGAATCCGTGCTTAAAGAATAATATTTGGTTTTAAATGCATAGAACATCATGAATCTCCTGTTGTACTGAAACGTGTCGACAGCAGTAGGGGTATATGGGAATTCAATCTTTCTCACTTAAGGCTAAAACTCAATTAACAGTATATAACGAAAGGAAATTATTGCTTAGATTTGTCCGCCAGCTGGCAATGAAACAAGAGGAGCTTTCCCACCTCAAAGCGGACCGGGACAAGCTCGAGGGTGATCTGACGCATTAAGTCACTGGCTAGAGCAGGTAAAGAGCTGATGAATGAATGGGATAGCCGGGGTGTCCTCTGAGCCTTCAACATTGGAGGAAAACCGTCAGGTGGCCAAAAGGGGAGAACGTATTGCGGAAATGCACGCAAGGAAATTGAAGCAGATACAGGAAGCTTACGGATTCCCAAGTGGCTGGATAATATGGCCAAAAAAATCAATATAAATTCTCTCAGACACTGCGGGAAGCCTTGAAAGAGAAGCTGGGAATTTACGATTGATGATCACAGCACCCTGGGACCGCTTGCGAAGATGACTTCGTTGGCAGTCCCATATGATTTTCTTACCGGCAGCTGATGCCTCACAGCCCCTCAGTAAGTGTCCCGGCGATCTTACCTATCTCAGCTTTGTAGTTCTGATAGGCATCCGGGTCTGCCGGGCCTAGCCTATTCATTTCCTGCAACAATTCTTTGGCTTGTTTGGAGAGGCTGTTGCAGTAAAAGCCCACCTTGTTGGCTGACAGCCTGACCCGGGCGGCTTTGAGATCCTTTTCCAGTGTGGCGATTTTCTCGGCGGACACGTCGCCTTTCTTGGCCGTGTCCAGTTGCTTTTGTAAGGTCTGAATAGTTGCATTATTACTATTAACAACTGACTTGAGGCTTGAGGCTTGTTTCTTCAGCTCGTCGCGCTCAGAAGCTATTTTCGTGACTACGCCCGTTTGCTCATCCAGGGCTTTTTGCAAATCTGCTTTTTCGTTGAGGGCCTGATCCTTTTCTTGGACGGCCTGCTTGAGCTCCCGGGCAGACATATTGCTTACATTATTTTCGGAGATAAATGTCTCCCGCTCATCCTCCGGAATCCCCAGAAGGATCACCGCCTGGGAGTAGCTCAAATTCCCAAACGTTTGGGAATTTGAACTGCCGTCCTGGTTGCCGGGCAGTTTGGCCCCGTACTCTTTAAAAATGCGCATCAGGTTTTCGGCGGTACTCTTGGAGTAACTCACCGTGTTCTCCAGCCATTCTAGCCATTCACCATGATTGACCACGGACTTGGCCTCCGTCAGGCGGCGGCCGATCTCGATGGCACTGTAAAGCAGCATTTTTCCGGTCTGATCTTTGATGCTGTTAATCTCGGCCGCGATGACCTGCGGCGTCCGGTCGATTAGTATATTACTCATATCTCTGATCTCCTCTTTTTATCTCTAAGCTTTTCCTGAAGGAAAAGCTCTCATAAGATTCCCGGCAGCATAGCTGGGTTCTGGGCTATAAGAGCGGACCTTAGACTGCAGAAGATCAAGGGTCTGTTTGCCGAAGATTCCCTCTTGTTTTGAATTTTGACTGGTCGGAGAGGGGTTCTCTATATTTATATGCACTTTGTCCAGCCGTGGTTACCCTCGTCCATGGATATGGGGACGAAATAATAATCTTTAATGTTTGGAACACCTTTCGACGAATATGAGACGGTTGAAACCTACATTGTCGATTCCCGCACGGCAGGTGGAGTGCGTTTGTCGTTTACAAATTCTAAACTTACATTAACTTTTCGGTAGAGTTTTCCTACAGTAATAGGAGTTTTTACTTAATCGGATAACCGGAGCTTTTTAGACACTTAGCAAAGATGAAAGTGGTTGGGACGCGTCGCAAACCCTCGGGACGTTAGGAAAGACCCCATGCGCGGACTACCATCCGTGGTCGTCTCTGAATATGGGGGCATGGTTCATCGGTTAAACAGAGTGTTCCTAAAATCTGAGAGTAAATGCAAGTAGTAACCAGACTTCGGGAATTCACGGGACGTGACGATGAAATCGTCATTTCGGAGAAGGGAAGTGGTTCAGTGGAAAAAGTTCTATTAGAATTATTGGTCTTAACTTTTGTAATCCACCTTATTGATACGCTTTCCTACTCGGTTAGGCTGAACTCGGTAAAAAGTGGACAGTTTGCCACAGTTTGCCTTGTCATTTTCTTTGTTCAACCTATTCGTACTTGTCTCACGTACTGCCAATACTTTTCAGGCCCCATTAATTGGTAGTATTATCGATGCACGCATTTCCTATGGTATTGACCCAATTAACGACATGCGTAAAGTGATTTTTGCTTCAACAATAGGTTCATTATTTGGTATTCTTCTGATTCCAACATTTCTCAGGGTATTTGATGTTGCAGTAAAACGGCTAGAAACCACTGGATCGATTCCGTCTTTAGTGGTCGAAGCATTGCAAGTAAGTAACCTCAAGCGAATGATGAAAAGTGCAACGAGACCAACTAAAACGATGTTGCAGCGACTCAGGTATCGCGAAATTCCTAAGAGACTGCTTATTATTAATGCATTGGTTACAGGGATTTATACAGTAGGGGTTCTTGCTGCGAACTATTCTGCAATATTGGTTACTGAGCACCAGAGGATAGCAGCTGTTGGTTCATCGGGAATGATCAATGGACTAGCTACAATTTTATTAACTTTGTTCATTGACCCCAAATCTGCTATAATCACTGACCAGGCGTTAAGAGGAAACAGACCGTACGAGGACGTAAAGGCACTAGTAGTTTTACTCATTGCAACCAAACTAATTGGCACGTTACTTGGACAGATAATGTTTTTGCCAGCTGCAAAAGTTATAGCTAGTTTTTACGGGTCGTGACGACATCATCTAACAGGAGGGTTAAGCATGAGCGAATTTTTGAAATTAGAAGATTTCATGGAGCTTTCAGATGTAGGCTATGAAGAAGCTATCGTTCAATTTTTACAAGATAACAGGATAACAATTGATGATTTTAAGTATGTTGGGAAATGTGATTCTGAGTGTCCGCAATGTGAAGCGGAAAGCTTCAGTGTCTGGCGCAGGAATATAGGATTTATTAAAGATAAAGAAATGTTCACTTTCGATTTAGATGCAGCTGACGATACATTAGACTTCGCTATATATTGGTGCAATAAATGCGGTAAGTGGACTATTTATATTGAGTAACAGAAATATCCCCTGCCTGCCGCCAAGCTCCTACAAGGCTTATTCCAGTAAAGACAACATAGATTACAGCAATGAGAATGACATTAAGCTGGTTATCCCGTTTGAATACCGTAGTAAGCAATGGAAATTCCAGAAATTAATGTTCAGTGCATGTTTATATTTGGGGCTTGGCCATCGTCTAACTTCCAGAGATTTATGAGGTTCGTAGACAGAGAAAAAGGATATTGGTGGAATTTACTTGACGTCAATCATTGTTAAATTGTAAGAAAGTGCGAATATATAAAACAAGACTCTTCATTAGAAAATTCATGGTGGCTCTATGATGAAATTGATATTGACGGCAGAAATGAATGGCATGTTTTGCTTCAGGATGAGAATTTGGTATTAGCTTATTTTATTATTCAGTTGAAAAAATTTCTTTTAGAAATTAAAGCAGTATCAGATACTAAATCTTGCTTTAAATTATTATTCTTAAATCTTACATTGCGATAAATCCCGATTAGTCAGCGAATACATAGAATGAGAGGTCATGATGGCAACCACTTATGAAAGATATCTAAAACTGAATATTGACGGCTCCCGCGTTGGCTTGGAGCGTAGCGAGAGCGAAAGCAACTACTTCTGCACGCCCAAGGGTGCGAAAGTGATCGGCTGGGCCGGTGTGGATGGTATCCACTATTGCTTCGTGCGTGGCTTTGGCGAGATGGTGTTTGCCGTCAGCCCGATGAATACACAGGGAAACTATGTGCATCCGGTGGCGAGAGATTTTATGGACTTCCTGGGGCTCCTGCTGGCTTGCGGCGATGCTGCGGCACTGGAGCAGGTATACTGTTGGGATCAGGCGCAGTTTGACGCCTTCCTGCAGCACAATCCTCTCACCGGTGAACAGCAGGCTGTGCTGGATGCCATTCGGGAGAAGATGTTGCTCGCGCCTAGGGAGCAGCCCTTTGCTTATATCAAAGAGCTGCAGGCCGAGTTTGATTACAGTCGCCTCAAATATACGGAAGATTATTATGAGTGGGTTCCTGTCGAGCCGAAGATACCCGAATGGAAGGTTTACTTTGACGGCAACTTTTGGGGGCATCATGGACGTGAAAGAGCCGGCAAGGAAATTTCTCTCGATAGGCAGTTTGTCTGGGACGATGAAGTCTGGCATATCCCAGCGATTTACACCTGCAGTAAAGGCTTGGTCGTGGACTTTTGCATACAGGTTCCAGCTGAGAGCATCCGTTCCTTTATGGACAAGTGGAATCTCTCTATTGAGAACAATGGAAGCGACTTTACCGATGAACAGCGGATGCAGATCGACGCAGAAAATCCGCTGGCCATCAATATAAATCCGAAAGTTGTGTTGAACGGGACTGTTCTTTCAGGCTCTCATGGCTGCGGCTTGTCATGGAATCCCTGCTTCCCAGAGGGCAACGGCCTTGAGGCCAAGAGCGTGACCCAGCATTATGGCCTTGATCCTGCCTATGGCTGGGCAATCTGGCGCTCTGCTGTTCCTTGGACGAAGAAACGCAAACCGCAGATCACGACGCTCAGCGTAACACTGGTGCAGGAGCCTGTCGCTATGTCGGGACCGCACTTCCATGTACCAGCGCCCGGTGAGCCCATCAAGTTTACACACCCGACCACCGGCGCACAGCATACGCTGACCGTGCAGGAATATGAGCGGAAGGAAATGTCTCGTGAGCATTTTGGCAGCCAAAATCAGGAGTTCCCGATGCACTATACTGTGATGAGCTATACGCTCTCGCCGGATCTGTCTGATGGTGCATTCACCGTCACTGATTGCCTTCGTTCCGACCAACCTCGGCAGAAGCGCACCAATCCCAATGAGCCCCAGGCATCGGGCAGCATTTGCGTCGCCATCATTGGCGGATCAGATGGTTCGACTGCCATCATTTTCGGCGGTAGCGGCCAAGGCAAGCTCCATGTAGCCTGCTCCGCACTGCACTTTGAGCCGGTGGACGATGTGGAGTGGCGCATGGTGAAAAAAGACGCGAAGATGTTACGGTGGAGCTGATATAAACCTAATCTAAGAGATTATAAGCATAATGGATTGATAAATTCCAGTTTGTAGCGCAGGTCGACTCTCCGAAGCAAGGAGCCGACCTGCTTTTTTGCTTCACATGCCTAAAATAGACCAGTCGATACTTGCATTAAGATGGTGGAAAATAATAAGCTAATCATTATTTCAACCAATGGTTGAAATAGTAAGTCATTTCGAAAAATGAGTTATTGTATAAAAGTTTCGTAGTAATTAAAATATTTACAGAGGAGGTTTGTCAAAATGGATAATGAATTTAGAATCAATTTACTAAAGTACCGTAAAGCCAGCAATCTAACACAGGAGCAATTAGCAAAAAAAATAGGCGTTTCTTTTCAGGCCGTATCAAAATGGGAAAACGGACTGGCTTACCCCGATATTGAATTATTGCCTCCATTAGCATCAATTTTCCAAATAAGCATTGATATGTTGTTAGGATATAGAGTTCAGAAAATCAAAATAACAGAGTATGAAGACCATTATCAGTCGGAAACTTATTATTGGGGAAACCAAGTATGGGACGGTTGCTATGAAGTTTTAAAAAAGATGCCACCGGTAAGACCCTTAACTTTATTGGATATTGGATGTGGCGAAGGTCAGGCTTCCGTATTCATTGCTAAGAATGGCTATAAAGTATCCGCCTTTGATATTGCACAGAATGGTATTGATAAAGGAATAAAACTTGCTCAGATAAGTAATGTATCGGTGAATTTCTTTAACGCCAATATTTTGGACTATCAATTAGGAAATAATTTTGATATCGTATATGGCAGTGGAGTTCTACAATATATTCCTTTGGAGTTTAGAGGTAAGTTCTTTGAGAACATACAATCACATACCAATGTTGGCGCAATCAATATATTTAATGTTTTTGTAGAGAAATCTTTTCTTCCTACACCTCCAGATTGGGAATTAACCGAGAGCTTCTGGAAATCGGGAGAATTGTTTGGGTTTTATAAGGATTGGCAAATCGACTTCATGGAAGAGAAGATATTCGATTGTCATAGTTCGGGCGTACCACATAAGCATTGTATGGATACCATTCTTGCAACTAAAGTGTGCTAAATAAACTAATTTCCAATTAGCGGTGAGCTTGTAAGCGCAGTGGAATCTAAGCTTTTATTCATAGCGTCTCATTTTGGATACAACTTTCGCCGTTTTCATCGTCGTTTATATGTCAAAACACTTCATTTCCAAATGGCTTCGGAAATGAAGTGTTTTCCGTATTCAGTCTGCCTTATGGGGTGAGTTCACAACTTATCCTTGTGACTTCCCGCATTTAATCCGCGTCTATTTTTAACAAAGATAAGAGACGATTTTTCTAAATACATCTCAATACTAAAAGATAATAGTAATACAAATGAACGACAACACTTAATAATATGTTTAATGTAATTTGAATATTAGCTGGAAGATTGATGATTAGTTATATAGATAGAGCAGTAGTAGAAATAATCAATCTCTCATTGGTACTATAAAAGCACAAGCAAACGATCCGAATGAACGGGTTGGATGCCTGTGCTTATTTAAATATAATAAGGGGAGAAATGGCCTGGCGTACTTCGCATTGGATTTCGCATCCGTTGGATAATCTGTCAGCTATCCCCTTATTATGTGCATTCGATTAAGCAGGTTGAAACCGATAAGGCTTTCGTGTAACTAACCAATATGAATGGTAATAAGCGAGGATGGACGCCAACAAATATTAGGAGGAGTAGTATGATCAGTGTCGGGATTGACATCTCAAAGGGAATAAGTACAGTCTGTTTTATGAAACCATATGGGGAGGTGCTTCATAAACCATTTGAGGTGAAACACACGGAAAGCGACTTGAAACATCTGGTAAATCAGATCAACACACTTACAGAGGAAACCCGTGTCGTTATGGAGTCGACTGGAGCATACCATTACCCAGTATTAGCGTATCTGAAAGAGCATGGTATTTTTACATCGGTTATTAATCCGCTGGTAATGAGCAAGTACGTTAATGTTGCGATCCGCAAAGGCAAGACAGATAAGCTTGATGCCATTAAGATAGGGAATTTTGGTATAGATCACTGGTATCATCTTGTAGACTACTCGCCAACGGCTGATGTGTATGATGAGTTAAAAACACTCAACCGCCAATATTTAAGCTACATATCTATGCGTATTCATTCGAAACAGACGCTTACAAATCTGCTGGATCGAACAATGCCGGGGATAAAAACGCTCCTTTGGAATCGCTCTGACGTACCTGATCGGGATAAATTGTGCGACTTTGTAAAGGAATACTGGCACTTTGACAACATCACGCGTATGTCTGAGGCCAGATACATCAATAACTATAACAGCTGGGCAAAAAGAAAAGGATACCGAGCCAGCACGGAAAAGGCGAAGAAAATCTACGCACTTGCACTGGATGGCATCCCCACTTTGTCTTCCACTACGCCATCGACCAAAATGCTCGTAGAGGAAGCAGTTAAGGTCCTGCACATGATAGACACGACCCTTGCGAGTATTCTAGCACAGATGAGAGCATTGGCAAAGTCGCTGAAGGAATATGATATTGTCATGGCAATGCCCGGAGTAGGTGAGATACTCGGACCAAGGATTATAGCAGAGATAGGAGATGTACAACGCTTTCATAGTGCCGGAGCCGTCATTGCTTATGCCGGTCTTGATGCACCACCGTTTCAATCAGGCAACTTCACAGCTACAAAGCGAAGCATATCTAAACGTGGCTCAGCTTCTTTGCGTAAGACAGGATACGAAATCATGAGGTACATAATGATTAGCAAGCCGTCTGAAGATGACGCTGTTTACCAGTATATGATTAAGATAGAAAATGAAGGGAAACCAAAAAAAGTTGCCAAAATCGCCGCGTTAAACAAGTTCCTACGTATCTACTATGCTAGAGTGAAAGCGGTTTATGCTGCAGCCTGATGACTCAATGTTCAAACCGGCCAGTTGTCTTTCGGTATCTGGTCAGCTTTGCTATACTCATATTTATATTGATATTTCCTGAAATTTATGGTTGACTTTTAAAATTTTGGAATGTTCCCGAGGAGAAATTAAGTTTTTCATGTGAGTCTGTTGCTGAAGGTATTACTTGTCAATTTAAATTAATGGACTAATGCAAACGCATGTTATTCAAGCCTTGACCTATACCCTAAACTTCTAATTATTCTTATTTCGCACCTAATAGGTAGAATATTGTAATAGATTTCCAGACGAATCTGGGGCTATTGATTATATATACGGTAGACTAAACGCATAATCCTTAGATACTGAGTAATGATACTAAATAGTCAATATTTCTTCGGGGTAAACGCTTCGAAAAACTATGGTGGTGTAATATGGATTGGTAGGGCCTTTAATTCGTGGTGGGCAAGACCTATATTAAAGATTATTAAGATTAAAGATTCCACTTGTTATTTTTTGGCCATGATATCAAGTTTTGCATAAAAGAAGTTTAGAAGAAAAACTATTGTTTATAAAACAATTAGGTGGTGACGTTTTTGTTTAAAGATAGATTGATAAGAGGGGCAATAGCTGGAATAATTGCGAGCTTATGTATGCTTGCTTGGAACTTCTTCTCCTTCTATATTCTGCTCTTTGCTAAACAAACATGGCTCGAATCAATCAATGAGTCAACTTGTATTAGGACAGTCAACAAAAGACAATTAGATTTTATCGCAGCATTTGGTTCTTTTATTATTTTGAATGGATTTTTAGGAGGAATTTATATTTTCTATCTTTTTTCTGCTCATGAGCATCACACCATTTTGTAATCCAACCTAAGACAATTCCATATATTGCAATAGAAATCCAATTTAAGCCTAAATACTAGGAGGTCTAGATGAAAAAAGATAAATTCTATTATGGTATGATTTCTGGTTTAGTGGCAGGTACTGTCCAAAATACCCTAAATTTAACAATTTTTATTTTAGGTGTCACAAGTTTGCGTTATCTCGATTGGACATCAATAATGATTTATGGACATAAGCCTGTAACTATTCTAGATGGACTTTTTGCATTGATTAATCAGTTGGGTATAAATGCTACCATCGGTATCATTTTTGCTTATGCCTTACCTCTACTCGGGTTTGAACATTATTTACTCAAGGGCATGGTGATGGGAATAGGAGCGTTTCAATTTACCTATTTCATTACATTTCTTTTTAAAATACCTGATTTGATAATTATTCCGACCTATACTGCAATATCAAATTTTACTACGTCTGCAATTTTTGGAATAATATTAGCACTTCTTGTAAAGAAATGGGTCTATAGTTCGGTGAAATAGAATTTCTGATAATACTGTTATAATATACCAGAAGGAATGATAAAGCAGGAAAACGTAATAGTTAGCTTTAAGTTATGACTATGATCTATATATTTTTCTGCTCCAAATGGTCAATGATTGATATAGTGCGTTTCATAATTAAGTTTGTAACCTTCAGCTACGAATTTTAGTATTCTAGAAGCCTTGATATAAACGTATTAATGAAAGTGCTATAAGTGAACTGAAAAGTGTACCTTGTGGCACAGATTTGAGCCACTCTTTGACACTTTCATTTGATTATAAGAGGTGCATGATAATTATATTTGATTATGAACTTAAAGGACTTCTGAATTAAGTGGAGAAGAGACAACTTATACATACTTTATAAGTTGTTTGTGGGAAGGTGCTGGTTTCTATGCCTAGTGACCTAGTTTTGATTGTCGATGACAACGAAGGAGTAAGAAGTTTGCTCAAAGAAGTATCAATGAACAACGGCTATCAGGTTGAAGTTGCCTCCAATGGTGCAGAAGCAATTAAAAAATTCCACAAATGTGTTCCCTCGGTTATTTTACTAGATTCAAAAATGCCTGGGATGAACAGTCTTAAGGTAGCTGAAAAAGTAAAAGACTTGTTTCCTGAATTGCCCATAATAATGATCTCTGCATATTCCGAACAAGAGGATATAAAAGTGGCACAACAAAAAGGTCTTATCAATTTTTGCGTGTCAAAACCTTTTGACATAAACAAGATGGTTGAATCCATTCGCTTACTGATTCATACTTATTAAAGTGATTAATCTTATTTCATATTTTCTTAGTTTCCTTGTACATAATTTGATATAGAAGAAAACCTCCTCACAATTTAAAGCTATGAGAGAGGTCTTTTCTCTTATTACTTCGAATAACTACCACGACAAGCTCGGGGGCTAAGTCGATTCTGTTAGGCGCGCTCCATCATACATCACACGGTTTACGCAATTAATATGACCGTGCATAAACCCCTGAACGTTATACATTTTTCTATGTTGCGCCACAAAGCCAACTTCCAATTGGTACTATAAAAGCACAAGTAAACGATCCGAATTTACGGGTTGGATGCTTGTGCTTATTTACTTATAATGAGGG
>NZ_JAMHFY010000012.1 GCF_023897015.1 Desulfosporosinus nitroreducens
GCTTTAGCGAGTGAGAAAGGTTTGCTTATCCGCCAGGTTGTCATACCACGCCCCGCGAAGCAATTAATTGAAAGCTTATTATAAGCATAGAACGAAGCTCGATGTTCAGTGTCCAAAGTCTGATCTCCGGCTTCTGACTTCTGACATCTAATTTTAGGAGGTGTACTATGGGACGATTTATCTCGGCTAACGTTTTACGAGATATGGCCAAATTAGACAAAAATATTGTTTTGGAAGAAGATAGTGTACTGACTCCCTCCGCTAAAGATTTAGCCAAAGAGTTAGGGATTACAATAAGCAAAGGGAGACAAGAAATCATCAGTCATACTGTTGTAGGGCAATCGGTCGGACAACTAGTGAATTTACAATCTAGTGTTAAAGAAGTCCCAGTTTCCTCTGGAACCGTCACAGACGCAGAAAACCAAACGCATGACCTAAAAAAAGCAGTGCAAAAAATCCTGGGTGAGGTTCTCAAACCTGCTTGTGAGAACCCGATAGCGACTCATGTCAAAGGGGAAACCGTGGTAATCCAGCCCTTCCTGGAAGCTCCTCCGGGGCAAAAGGTGGGACTCGTCGACGTGATCGACTCACGCGTAGGAAATCTGGCTTCGGGTTTCATGACCTTTGATCATTCTAAGTTGCCATGGCTTCTAAACTATGATGAGGTTGATTATGTCATAGAGGGAGAGTTCGTTCTAGAAGTTGAGGGGCAAGTCTTCCACGCTAAAGCGGGCGATGTGCTTTATATCCCAAAAGGAAGTCAAGTGGTCTTTTCTTCTCCGACGTTTTGTAAAATATTCTATGCAACCTATCCTGCGAACTGGGCAGATCTTTGCGATTAAGGACATTAAGATAATCTAGGGCTATAATTACTCTTCCTGAAAAGGAAGAGTTTTTTATGCCGTCAGACAGTTTTTTAATTTAAAAAGCTCATGGTAGCAAGGCGTGTTGAATATATTTAGTTCCATAGTTAGAAAATAATTTTGTGTTACAATTAGGTAATAATTAGTTGACCACTTAAATAATAATTAGTATAATATTAAATAACGCTAAGAGGGCTAAATACATATGTTTTAGGTACATAGATTTAGTGTATATTCAAAGCAAGGACAAAAGAGACAGAAGGGAGGAGAATGATCAAAATCAGAACTAAACGCTAAATGCTGATGAATTGGAGGTGTAACGATGACTGAACTTATTTTATCCAGATTACAATTTGCGGTAATCACGTCATATCATTTCTTGTTCGTGCCGTTGACATTAGGACTAGGGGTCCTCGTTGCTATGATGGAGACTTGGTATGTTAAAACAGGAAATGAAACCTACAAAAAAATGACCAAGTTCTGGGGGAAATTATTCTTAATCAATTTTGCCATGGGTGTCGTTACTGGCATAGTTCAAGAGTTCCAATTTGGTATGAACTGGTCGGAATATTCACGTTTTGTTGGGGATATTTTTGGTGCGCCTTTAGCCATTGAGGCTTTAGTTGCGTTTTTTCTGGAGTCTACCTTTTTAGGATTATGGGTTTTTGGCTGGGATAAATTATCTAAGAAGGTTCATTTAATAACTATCTGGATTGTGGCAATTTCTTCAAACATATCGGCGTTCTTTATTCTAGTTGCTAATTCGTTTATGCAAGAACCGGTTGGCTATATTTTACGTAATGGGCGCGCCGAGATGACCGATTTTCTGGCTGTGATTACAAATCCTCACGTGATATATCAATTTCCTCATACCGTACTTAGCGGATTTGTCACGGCTGGGTTCTTTGTCATGGGCGTTAGTGCATACCACCTTTTGAAAAGGAGTCATCTTGATGTTTTTCGGCGTTCGTTTCATATTGCTGTGATCTTTGCCTTTATCAGTACCTTGGGAGTTGCCGGAGTAGGGCATATACAAGGAATGCACCTTGTTGAATCACAACCTATGAAGATGGCTGCTGCTGAGGCACATTGGGAAACAGAAAATCCTGCAGGTTTATCGTTATATGCCTCAATCGATGAGCAAGGACAGAAAAATAACTTTGAAATCAAGATTCCCGGGATGTTAAGCTTCCTTTCGTATAACAGTTTTACAGGCGAGGTTAAGGGAATTCATGAACTTCAGAACTCCGCAGTTCAAGAATATGGGCCAGGAAATTATGTTCCGCCGGTAGCGTCTTTATTCTGGAGTTTCCGAATTATGTTGACTGCAGGTATGTGGTTAGTGTTGATGGCTTTGCTAGGACTTTATTTCTATAAAACGAAAGCCTATGAACAAAATACTTTGTTCTTGAAACTTTTGCTCTGGACGATCCCAGTTCCCTATATAGCTAATATTGCGGGGTGGTTTTTAGCAGAAGTCGGACGTCAACCTTGGATTGTCTATGGGTTACAAAGAGTTGAACATGGTGTATCAACCTCAGTTTCAATGTTTTCCATGTTGATTGCGTTTGTGGGCTTTATGCTGGTATATGCAGCCTTGGCGGCAGCGGATCTTTACCTGATGGTTAAGTTTATTAAGAAAGGTCCAGAAGAGGCTAATGTGGATGAACACCTGAATAGTGAAGTTAAGGGGGCGTCATTATGGACTTAAATATCCTCTGGTTCATACTCATTACCGTTTTGTTTGCAGGCTTCTTTTTTCTCGAAGGGTTTGATTTCGGAGTAGGAATTTTACTTCCTTTCCTGGGTAAAAACGATCAAGAGCGTCGAGTCCTCATTAATACGATCGGACCGCACTGGGATGGAAATGAAGTTTGGTTGATTACGGCCGGTGGAGCCATGTTTGCAGCATTTCCAAATTGGTACTCCACCTTGTTTAGTGGCTTTTTTCTCGCCTTGTTTCTAGTGTTAGTTTCCTTAATAATTCGTGGTGTTGCCTTCGAATTTCGCAGCAGTGATTCCAATCCGCTTTGGCGAAGTACGTGGGACTGGATGATTTTCACAGGAAGCTTCTTGTCAGCGCTTCTTTGGGGCGTTGCAATGACAAATCTGGTTAGAGGAGTGCCGATTGATGCGAAAATGCAATATGTTGGAACCTTCTTTGATCTTCTCTCTCCATATGCCATAGTTGGCGGTTTGACCACACTGTTCGTTTTCATGTTTCATGGTGCCTTGTTCCTGAGCCTAAAGACCACTGGTGAGATGGCTGAGCGGGCTATGAAAGCGGCCCAAAGTATTGCATTAGCAGCAATTCCGGTAGTTATACTGTTAGCTGGTCTAAGCTATTTCCAGACGGATCTCTTTGCAAGTTTAGGTGCGAGTATTACCTTAGTTGGTTCCGGTGCGGCCCTTATCTTGGCCTTAATTTTGATACGTTCTCGTAAAGCAGGCTGGGCGTTTATCCTGAATGGTATAACCATTCTGTTGTTTACCATATCCTTATTCTGGGGGCTTTTCCCTCGCGTGATGGTTTCTAGTCTCAATATGCAGTGGAGTCTAACCATTTATAATGCATCGTCGAGCCCATACACACTGAAAATAATGACGATCATAGCTTTGGTTATGGTACCCATTGTGCTTCTGTATCAAGGATGGACTTATTGGGTCTTCCGCAATCGCGTCACAGAAAAAAATCTTCACTATTAAGAAGGTTTTCATATAGAATAAGGGGCAAGATATATCTTGCCCCTTATTCTATATGACCTCAAAATAACTCAAGAACCGTCTCCACATCCTATCCGTTCTAAGCCCAGCTAACCAGAATTTAAGGGGGCAATTGCAAAGTGAACATTTTAGTGGAGTGAATGGGGAACGTGTGTGAATGTGTGCTAGGAGATGACAATATGTTTAATAAACGGTTAATCCGGGAGGGGAAGTCTGTTTGGGGATTTCTGTCGCTCACGGTTGGCCTCAATATAGGGATTGCATTACTCGCAGTCCTTCAGGCTTGGTTTTTCTCCAGCATTGTTGCAAGGGTCTTCTTGGAGGGGGCGTCTCTTAAAGCAGTCTGGAATTCTCTGATAATGATTCTTGGAATCTTTGGTATAAGAGCAGTTTTTCAATGGTGCAGCGAGATATGTGCTTTTGAAGCATCCTCCCGTATCAGGATAAGTTTACGGGAACGGTTGCTGAACCATATCATGTTCTTAGGACCAATGTATGCTCGAGGAGAACGATCCGGAGAGTTAATCACAACTGTGGTGGATGGAATAGAAGCACTTGAGGATTATTTTTCCAAATCCCTGCCTCAAATGGTTCTGGCGGCAGGGATACCGCTCTTAATTTTAATATTTGTCTTTCCCCTGGATTGGAAGTCCGGCTTAATTCTACTTTTGACGGGTCCGCTCATTCCAATCTTTATGATGTTGATTGGAAAAATGGCAGAAAAAAAGTCACTTCAGCAGTGGCAAAGCTTAAGTTGGATGAGTGCTCATTTTTTAGATATATTACAGGGTTTAACTACACTTAAAGCTTTTGGCCGCGCAAAAGATCAGATACATGTAATCGAAAGAGTTAGTGATTCTTTTCGAAAGACAACACTCAATGTCTTGAGAGTAGCTTTCTTATCTGCACTGGTCTTAGAGTTTCTAGCCACAATTAGCACAGCCCTGGTTGCAGTTACTATAGGATTGAGGTTGGTCAATGGAACCCTCTCTTACTCATCAGGGTTGTTTCTCTTACTGCTTGCTCCTGAATTTTATATCCCGCTAAGAAACCTCGGCTTAAATTTTCATGCTGGGTTGTCTGGGATAAACGCTGCTGTTCGTATCTTTGAAATATTAGATCTCCCTTTAATGAATGAGATCAAACAGCAAACAGTCAATGATGATTTCGTTGCAAAGCCTCAAGATCAGGTGTTACTATCAAATTTTAATATTTCTTTTAAACAAGTTGGCTTAACTTATCAAGCCGGAGAGACTCCCACTCTAAAAGGGATCAATTTTTCCATAAATTCAGGAGAAAAGATAGCTCTCGTCGGTCCAAGCGGAGCAGGTAAAACATCCATTGCTCAACTGCTGCTTCGTTTTATTGCCCCTGCTTCAGGACAAGTTTTCGTCAATGAAACTTTGCTCGATACAATTTCTGTGGAAAAATGGCGGGATCAGATCGCTTATGTTCCTCAAAATCCACATTTATTTGCGGGCAGCATAGCGGAAAATATTCGCTTTGGCAGGTCTTCTGCAACCTTGGAAGAGGTTGTCAGAGCAGCTCAGGAGGCCTCAGCCAATGAATTTATTATGAATCTTCCGGATGGATACCAAACTCACCTGGGAGAAGGAGGCACTCGCTTAAGCGGGGGACAGGCCCAAAGGATTGCACTTGCCAGGGCATTTTTAAAAGATGCCCCACTTCTTATTTTGGATGAAGCAACTTCAAACTTGGACTTAGAGAGTGAGTACTTTGTTCAGGAGGCCTTACAACGCTTATTAAGAGGAAGGACTGCCTTAATCATTGCCCACCGGCTGGATACGGTTTTCCAAGCAAGTCGCATCCTGGTAATGGATCAAGGGCAGATCATAGAAGAGGGTACCCATGAGGAATTGATGGAAGTGCAGGGGCTTTATTTTCGCATGGTGAAAGAATATCGAGGTGAATTACTATGAAGAGCACAACCTGGCTAATTCATTTGATATTACCTTATTGGCGGCGAATCCTGCTTGCTTTAATATTGAGTGCCCTGACAATTACGAGTCATATTGGCTTAATGGCAACGTCTGCCTATCTTTTAGCCCGTGCTGCTCTTCATCCGCCAGTTCTTGATTTAATGGTAACCATTGTTGGTGTTCGTTTCTTTGGGCTCTCCCGTGCGGTCTTTCGCTATTTAGAACGCTATGTTTCACATGATGTGACATTCCGAGTGTTAAGCCGAATACGAGTGAAGTTTTACCAAGGGCTAGAACCTTTGGCTCCGGCTCTACTTTTAAATTTTCGCAGTGCAGACCTTCTTAGACGGATTGTTGCAGATGTTGAAACTCAACAAAATCTATTTCTGAAGGTTTTGTCTCCGCCTATTGTAGCGGTACTGGTTCTCTGTGGATATGGTTTTTTTCTCGCTCGTTATGACATGAGGTTTACCGTCATTTTGGCGGCCAGTTTTCTTATGGCAGGGCTTGTGATTCCATGGCTAATTAAAAGTCTGAGTAAAAGGGCAGGGCATCACTTAATTACGTTAAGAGCAGAGTTGAATTCGCAGGTTGGCGACAGCCTTTTAGGAATTACTGAATTAGCAGCTTACGGTCAGGTCCAATCGCACTTAGAGAAAATTCGAAATACTAACCAGAAATTGACCAATCATCAACGACGAGTCGCTTGGCTGTCAGCGTTTTCCTTAGCTTTAACAGGGATGCTCGCTAATCTTAGCATGTGGATGATCCTCGTTCTGGGAATAATCCTCGTAGAAAAAGGAAAATTGAGTGGGGTTAACTTAGGAATGTTAGCCCTTGGAACTTTGAGTAGCTTTGAAGCGCTCTTTCCCTTAGCGCTTGTTCCCCATCATTTGGAACAAAACCGTGCTGCGGCGGACCGCTTGCTTGAGTTGATTGAGGCTGAACCTGCCATTAAAGATCATGAAGCAGTGTTTGCTAAACCTCAAGAAATGAGTCTCACCTTCCATGAGGTAAGTTTTAAGTATGGGGAAAGTGAACCTTGGGCTTTGAAGCAATTATCATTGCAAATTGCCGAGAAGGGCAAAGTAGCAATTGTTGGAGCGAGCGGGGCAGGTAAGACTAGTATAGTAAATCTTCTCCTGCGTTTTTGGGAATACAATGAGGGTCGCATCGAATTGGGAGGGCAGTCTCTTCAGCAGTATACCCAAGAAGAGGTTCGAGACTTTGTAGGAGTTGTGACGCAACGAACCCACATCTTCAATGCAACAATTCGGGAAAATCTCCTTTTAGCAAAACCTGGGGCAAGTGAAGAGGAACTAATCCTAGCGTCTCAGAGAGCGAAGCTTCATGATTTTGTCCAATCATTGCCTAAAGGATATGACAGCTTGGTCGGAGAAGGCGGTTTTAAACTTTCTGGGGGACAGAGGCAGCGGTTAGCAATCGCCCGAGTCTTACTAAAAAACGCTCCGATTTTGATCCTGGATGAAGCTATGGAAGGTCTTGATCCGATTACAGAACGTGATGTGTTGGAGGAGGTGTACAAACTTATGGACGGACGTACCACACTAGTAATAACACATCACATATCTGGGTTAGAGAGAATGGATGAGATCCTGGTTCTCGACCAAGGTCAAGTCGTCGAGCGTGGTAAACACCGTGAGCTTCTTCAAAAGAAAGGCTTTTATCGGAAGCTGTGGGATAGGAGAGAAGTAACACCATCAATACAACATAGAACAAAGGAGACAGAAGTGGCTTTAAATCTCCTTTAATATGGGTATCTGCAGCAATTTTTTCACTCTAAAGCAATGGGGGTTACTCTTCGTGCTCTGTCTCATTGTCCAGCATTAAATCTGCTTCACTGGCAGGAAGAGTCTGGACATCCTTAAGCTTGCGAGCAATTGTACGGCTCTTTCTAGTTGCAGTATCAATAGTATTGCTCGCTTCCTGAAGTTTTTTCTGAGTTTTTTCCAGGATCTCAACAAATTTCCCAAATTCCGTTTTAACGGCGCTAAGTAAATTCCAAACTTCACTGGAACGTTTCTCAATAGCCAATGTCTTGAAACCCATTTGCAGGCTATTGAGGAGGGCTGCTAGTGTGGTTGGTCCTGTTATGATAACCCTGTACTCTCGTTGGAGAAGTTCACAAAGACCAGGCCGACGCAGCACTTCAGCATATAATCCTTCAACCGGTAAGAAGAGAATGCCAAAATCGGTGGTGTTGGGCGGATCGATGTATTTATCTCTGATCGTTTTCCCCTCTAGTTTAATGCGGTTTTCAAGAGATTTGCCGAGCTCTTCGATGCGCGGTAGATTGGCTTGATCTTGTGCTTCGATTAATCGTTCGTAATCCTCAATTGGAAATTTTGCATCGATAGGAAGCCATATAATATTGTCCTGTCCGTCTCGGGCAGGCAGCTTAATTGCAAATTCTACTCGATCGTTACTTCCGGCTTTAGTAGTTACATTAGAAGAATATTGTTCTGGAGTAAGTATCTGCTCCAACAAACTGCCGAGTTGTATTTCCCCCCAAATCCCTCGTGTTTTAACATTAGTCAGGACTTTTTTTAAGTCACCAACGCCAGAAGCCAGGGTTTGCATTTCTCCAAGCCCTTTGTGCACTGCTTCTAATCGCTCACTGACTAATTTGAAGGATTCTCCTAAACGTTGCTCAAGGGTGGCGCTGAGTTTTTCGTCTACGGTTGCGCGCATCTGGTCTAATCTTTGACCATTATCTTGCTGGAGTAGGAGAAGACGTTCCTCCACTGTTTTGCGCATTTGTTCTAATTTAAGATCATTCGTTTTCGTAAGGGAGCCTAACTGAGTGGCGAAAATGTCCAATTGGTTGCGTTGAAGGTTAGCGATTTCAGCCATACGGGCCAGTACGGAATCGTTAAACGAACGGACGGACTGATTTAATTCCTCGCGGACCTGTCTTGCGTTATTATTTGATTCTTCACGATTCTTGGATATTTCTCCATTGACAAGTCGTTCGTTACGTTCGAGATTTTTCTCTAGAGAATTAAATTGATTCTCTAGCTTACCAAAGGGATTCCGTGTCGAACGGATAATTAAGATTATAAGTAAAATGATGGTGATGAGGACAAGGATGATTAATCCTATCAGTAACTGTTCTGTCATAGCTGCCTCCTGTTGTTATGTATTGTATTTCGATTAATACTTTATCATATCAGGGAGACAAACTGGTGTTTTTCAATAGATATTATCTTGATACAATAAAGGTCCCTTGAAAATTTGGACCAATCTCTAATTCGTTCGGAGGTATATGTTAACTAAAATATAGCGTCCTGACCATTGACTTTACGCTTTTTCCATGTTAGTTTTATAACAAATAAATTATGTTATGGGCAGGGGAGCTGGAAAGGCTGGCTGAGATTTAGACCCTAAAAAGTCTAAGACCCTTTTAACCTGATCTGGATAATGCCAGCGTAGGTAAGCAGTTTACTCTTTTGTGAAAATGAAAGAGCACAAATCTTATTCTGGAGATTTGTGCTCTTTTTTGTACTGCCGGAAAGAATACCTAATAAGAGCAACGAAGGCTGTCGCCATCGCCTGAATGTTGGCGTTGGCCAAGTTTTCTATATTCAAAGAGACTAAAACGATGCAGGAGGTATGATATGAAAAAGGTACTTACCATAGCCGGTTCAGATTGCAGTGGAGGAGCGGGGATTCAAGCCGATCTTAAAACGTGCTCTGCCCATGGGGTATTTGGAATGAGTGTAATAACGGCAGTTACAGCTCAAAATACCCAAGGAGTGTTTGCTGTACAAGATATCACCAGAGACGTCATCGCGAAACAAATAGAGGCGATTTTTGACGATATTGAAGTCGACGGAGTAAAAATTGGTATGGTTTCCCAAGTCCAGACGATCGAGGTTATTGCAGAAAAGTTGAGTAACTATGCACCTCAGATCATTGTTCTAGACCCGGTTATGGTGTCTAAAAGCGGTTACCACTTGTTAAATCCAGAGGCGGAAGCAACTTTGATTAAGGAATTACTTCCAATGGCGATGATCGTTACCCCTAATATTCCAGAGGCTGAGGTCATGACAAATAGTTCCATCCAAACGCTTAAGCAAATGGAAGAGGCTGCCAAGGCTATATTTCAGATGGGGGCTAAGAATGTACTGCTCAAAGGGGGGCATTTAGAGGAAGATTCTATCGATATTCTTTTTGACGGTCAGGAGTTTAGTTATTTTTCCTCATCTAGAATTGCAACTAAGAATACGCATGGAACGGGATGTACACTTTCGTCTGCCATCACCGCAAACCTGGCTTTGGGGCACACCCTTAACAAAGCTGTTTCTCTGGCTAAGGAGTATATCACAATTGCTATTCAGAATTCTTTATCAATTGGAAAAGGCGTAGGCCCGACGCATCACTTTTATACACTTTACAAAAAGGCAGGATTAATTTAGTGAATTCAACAAAAAATAATTTAAGTATGTTTAATTTTGCCACTCTCTGGTTTGGCGCTTCAATTTCGGTTGCAGAAATATTAACTGGTGGTATGTTAGCCTCCTTGGGATTTAAGATGGGGGTTTTAGCTATTATTCTTGGACACTTGGCTGGAACAACTATTTTAGTGCTGGGAGGAATCATCGGGACGGAGGAGAGAATTCCTGCACTGGTGTCAACTCGTATTTCCTTTGGACAATATGGTTCTTACCTCTTCTCCGTTTTGAACGTTTTGCAGCTGCTTGGGTGGACAGCTGTGATGATAATTGTTGGAGCTCGGTCAGTAAACCATATCACTAAAACTTTATGGTCTTTTGACAATCTAACAGTTTGGAGCCTGATGATTGGTATCTTAATAATGTTTTGGTTATGGCTTGGGAAGGATAGCGGCTGGAAGATGGCCAATAACATTGCCGTTGTACTATTGTTCTTTTTGACTATTTTTTTGAGCATTATCATTTTTGGCAATCATGAGCTGTTTACTCGGGAGGGTACAGGAACTATCTCCTTTGGGAACGCTGTAGAATTTGCAGTGGTTATGCCGTTATCATGGTTGCCGCTGATCTCGGACTATACACGATTTGCTAAGACAAAGCGAGGCAGTGCATGGGGTAGCTGGCTTGGTTATTTCATTGGCAGCAGCTGGATGTTTATTATTGGCCTGGGAGCGGCGATCGTTGCATCAGATGCTGACCCGACCGCAATGCTATTGGCTGCTAATCTTGGAATTGTCGCCTTGGGAATTATCGTCCTGGCGACGGTAACAACTACCTTTCTAGATGCTTATTCGGCGGGGGTCTCATTTTTAAATATATTTCCTAAATTAAAAGAAAAAACGGTTGCCTTAGTTATGACCGGTATAGGAACAGGACTTGCAATCGTTGTGAATATTGAGCAATATGAAGTTTTCCTCTACGCCATTGGATCAGTTTTTGCGCCTTTGTTTGCCATCTTGTTAACAGATTACTTCCTATTAAAAAGAAAGAAAATCCAACCAGAGCTTTTAGTTAATTGGGGTACGCTTCTTCTCTGTGCTGTGGGTACGGCATTATACTATCAGTTTATAAAGTTTGATTTTGTGATGGGTTCCACAATTCCTGTGATGATGATTATTAGCATCTTACATTCTATAACATGGAGGTTAACTGCCAAATGGAAATACGCGAAAAAATCTGTACAGGCCTAAAAATAATTAAAGAAAAGAGTCCGTTGATTCACCATATAACTAATTATGTTACAGTCAACGATTGTGCTAATGTAGTACTAGCTATCGGAGGTTCCCCTGTAATGGCGGATGACTCGGCAGAAGTAGCAGAAATGGTTGGCTTTGCTTCCGCTTTAGTTCTTAATATCGGCACTCTTAATTCCAGAACAATCGAAAGCATGCTGATAGCCGGATTAAGAGCTAAGGAGTTGGGTGTCCCTGTAATTCTTGACCCTGTAGGCGTAGGAGCCACAAAATTGAGAACGGATACCGCAGATAAACTTATTAGGGAACTAAAACCTGAAGTTATACGGGGTAATATGTCTGAAATCAAAGTCCTGTCAGGTCTGGAAGCAGCCATAAAGGGAGTGGATTCTCTCGCAGATGAACATGGCAGTTCTGTGGTTGCTAAAAAGCTTGCCATTGAACTAGGTTCAATCATTGCCATTACCGGAAAAACAGATGTTGTTTCCGATGGAAGTCAAGTGTGTCTGATTGATAACGGACATCGAATTTTAGGGGATGTCACGGGCACAGGGTGCATGACGACCTCCCTTGTGGGTACTTTTTGTGGTGCGACTAAAGATTACTATACGGCTGCGGTGGCTGGAATAATTAGCATGGGTCTCGCGGGAGAGATCGCTCACGCTTCGTTGCGTCATGGAGAGGGAATAGGCACGTTTAGAGCCAGGTTATTCGATAGTATCTATAATCTCACTCCTGAAATTCTAGCTAAAGAAGGTAAGATTAATTATGAGTAAAGTCAAGATTGACTATAGTCTTTATTTAGTAACAGATCGAAAACTTCTCGGAGAGCGGGATTTAGCTCAGAGCATTGAGCTAGCCATACAGGGCGGAGTTTCCTTGGTTCAGCTTCGGGAAAAATCAATTTCTACCAAAGAGTTTCTAAATTTAGCTTTGAGAGTGAAAGAGATAACATCTAAGTATGATATCCCCCTAATTATTAATGACCGACTTGACATTGCCCTTGCAGTTGATGCCGAAGGATTACATGTCGGGCAGGATGATCTGCCTATGCTAAAAGCGAGGGAACTTTTGGGACCCGATAAGATTATTGGAGTTTCTGCCCGAACCTTGGAGGAAGCGCTTCTTGCCGAAAAGCAAGGTGCAGACTATTTGGGAGTAGGGGCGGTCTTTAGAACATCGACTAAGTCTGATGCCAAGGAAGTAAGTCTTGAGCAACTGGAATATATAAAGAAATCGGTCTCGATACCCGTTGTAGCAATAGGGGGAATCAATTATGGGAACATACAACAAGTTAAGGCAACAGGTATCGATGGCATCTCAGTTGTATCGGCTATTTTAGTTCAAGATAATATTTTTATGGCTGCAAAGCAGTTAAAAGAAATTATTGGTTAAATTAGCTACGGCAGATCTTCTAAAAGGTATACCTATTCAACGGATATTGTTTAAACTAAATATTCTTGTCCCAGATTGGCCTGTGAGTTATACTAGATAGCATTAAGACTAATTATAATCCTATGTGAGGGAGGAGCAGAAAAATTGAAAAATAAAACTGCACTGATTACTGGGGGCGGCACCGGAATTGGAAGGGCCATCGCCTTGTTGTTAGCCAAGTCGGGAGTTAATATAGCTTTGAACTATTCTCGTTCGAAAGAAGATGCCTTAAAGACTTGCCAAGAGATAGAGAACCTTGGAGTTCGCAGTTTAGCCTATCAAGCAGATGTATCTCGGGATGCTGAGGTTAGGTCCATGGTTAGTCAAGTAGTGGCTGATTTTGGAACTTTAGATATTCTTGTTAACAATGCTGGAATGACTCATTTCGTAGATCACTCTGATCTTGAGGGCATGAAAGAAGAGTATTGGGATGATATTTTAGGAGTTAATGTTAAGGGTATGTTCTTCTGCTGTCGGGCAGCAGCCGATGAACTTAAGAAAAGCAAAGGGTGCATTATTAATATTACATCGATAGCAGGATTAACTGGATTAGGCAGTTCTATAGCATATTCAGCTTCTAAAGCTGCAGCCATAAGTGTTACAAAATCGCTGGCTCGAGTTTTGGCTCCCGAGGTAAGAGTTAATTCTGTAGCCCCAGGAATTGTACAAACTCGTTGGGTAGAGGGAAAAGAAGATCACATCGCCCATCTAGCTGCCGGTACACCGCTTGGCCGAATTGCTGGTCCGGAGGATATAGCTGAAGTAGTCTATTCTTTAATTGCTCATGCAAGTTTTGTGACTGGACAAACGATCGTTGTCGACGGGGGGAACTTCATTTAATTTCCCCCCCCACTTTTGCAAGTGGTGGGGTTCTTCGGGATATTTTTTACTTTATCTTAATTTTGCTCTTGACAATATAGCAAATTTAGATATAATTTAATCATAAGAAGCAATAAAAAATTCAGTTTCATCAAAAGTTGTTGGTCGCGTGCTAGGCAAAGTTTTCGATTCGTCGAAAGTAAGCATTGCAATCAGTTCAAAGTTAGTAATGCTGAATTTCGAGAATTGGAACCACCTAGAGAGGTGGTTTTTGAGTTTTCTATTAAAGAAAGATTTCCCGCAAAGTTCCTCCCAGTCAGTCGGTCAGAGTAAAATTGTTTTCGGTGCTCTATCAAACGATCTAGGAAACTGTGAAAGAATTTGGGTGATTTGAAAGCTTAAGTTTGTCTCGGGTGAATAGGTGTTAGAAGATTGACCGCAGTTAGATCAAAGTTAACAGATAGTGGAAGATTTGTCCAGATTAGTTTCCCCTACGTTACCAAAAAATGTTTATTGGTTGGTTTGCTTTCAAGTAGACAATGTCTCTACCCCTTACTAGATTAAATTCCGTAAGAATTTTGTTTGCTAGTTGTAAAGTGTGTTGGTGTAAGCCTATAGTCTGGTTAATAAATATTGGTAAAGTTTAGTTGAAGATTAATCTTGAGCCGTGTATCCATTAGTTGTGGAGGAACTTTGCGGGATCATTTAGATTTGGGCCACTCATTTGAGTGGCCTTTTTATTGTGAAATTTCAACAATTAGAAGTGAACTATCTATGACCCTGCGTGGTTATAGTAAGGGTTTAGAACACCCTTTATACTGTGGGGGTAACGTGGTATTATGTAAGATAATAGAATAAAAAGTAATTATTTTAGAGATGATGAAGCAGGAGGCAAAAAACTCATAATGAAATTAGAGAAATTCTTTGAAAGCAATTTGTTTAAGAAGGGCCTATCGTTACTGCTGTTATTAGGAATAATAATAGGCATTAAACCTATGATGAACTTACTGCTACTAACCTTTATGTTTTCTTTTATACTGTACGGTATCCAAAATTACATTTTCTTAAAGATTGTTAAATTAATCCCTATAAACAGGACCGGTGTCACGGTCGTAGTTTTTTCCTTAGTAGCTTCATCAATTGTCTTTATAATCTATAGATATATTCCAATTTTAACAAAGCAGTTAATGTTTATAGGTATACAGCTTAGTAACTTTGATATCAATAATTATGAGGATGCTATTAATCCACAAATAAGGGAAGCTATCAGCACAAGTATTCAATCTTATGTAGTTGAAGGCGGGACATATTTAATTCATTCGGTAACGAATATTTGGGAATTCAGCTTAAATATTTTTATTGCCTTGATCCTAAGTTTATTTCTAATCTTGGAAAAGGATAAGACCATAAGATTCTTGGATAGGTTTGAGCACAGTAAAGTCAGCTTTGTATATAAGTATTATAAAAAATTAGGTAAGAATTTTGTGAATTCCTTTGCTAAGGTTATGGAAACACAAATCGTAATATCCTTTATAAATTCTATTTTATCAGCGGTCGCTTTGAGTATCATGGGATTTCATCAAGTAATAGGATTAGGATTTATGATCTTCATTCTCGGGCTAATACCCGTTGCCGGTGTTTTGATCTCATTAATTCCATTGTCAATCATTGCTTTTAAGCTGGGTGGAATAATTAAGATACTTTATGTGCTGGGGATGATTGTTGTATTGCATGGTATCGAAGCTTATTTTCTAAATCCCAAACTTATGTCCATCAAAACCAAACTTCCTGTTTTCTTTACTTTCGTAGTATTATTACTAGCTGAGCATTTTCTGGGGGTATGGGGACTTTTGTTTGGAATACCACTTTTTCTATTTATGCTGGATATACTTGATGTAGGAGAATCAGATTATAGTTAATGGACGTCAAAGTCACTAGAAGCTTTCTCATGTTATGTGAGACAGCTTCTAGTATTTTTGCTTATATTTTAATACATTATAAGTAAAATAGTTCTATGGTTATATATAGATATAATAAGGTGGGTATCCCTATGCATAATCAGTTTAAGAGAGTGAGAAGGCTTCGAAATTTCAGTTGATTACATTAATCTTACGACCTGTTGGAAGATAAATCATCTGTGAAATAGTAGCATTGGGGATAGCGTTTTCTAATGCTTCGAATTTATTGTTATCTGAATCGCAGTTAGTGTAAGTATTGGTTCCTTGATCATTGCTAGTAGTTTCTTTAAGTAATTCAACTTCGCTAACCTCATTTTCTTTTCCTGCGGATCCAATTTGAAGTTTTTCACCATTCTGGTAGAACACGATAATTTTCTCTATTGCGTTCTCATTTGTTAGTTCTTCCTTGAGTGTTTCTAGAAGTTCCTCTTTGTACATGTTTTTGCATCCTTCCTAAAACAAATTTGACCAAAAGAGAGTGCTGGGCCACACTCCTACTTACAGAGAGCCTCACGATTGGTTGAAAGTCACCATTAAGCGGGTCAATAAAAGTCTTGTGTATTATATGGGAACTTCTATAAATAGGTACCGCAGGAATGAAGAATCTCTGGAAGTATTTGATGGAGGGCGGAGTGTTTGGAATTAAACGTTGAAGAAAGAGAAGAATCGTGTTCAATCGTAAGTAAAATTGTAAAGTTGAAGATTTACCGCAGGGTAATAGAAGGTACTGTCCTTCAAGAGGGGGAAATCGTGGGTTACGATTGCGGCTCATCAAGTTCAAATTGTGAGACAAGATGTCATTATCGGCTCTTAATAGATGACTATTAATCTTATAGCTCTTCGAAATTTTGACAGCCAGGAAACCTCTATAAAACATCTTTAAAGGGTGAACGGATGGCAAAGAAGCTCACTTCTTACATATTTATAAGTTTACCCGCATTTGTTTTAAGAACTTTACCATTGGCGAGTACGACTTGCCCGTTGATTAATGTATAGTTAATCCCTAAGGGATCCAGGGAAGGTTTATTATAGTTTTCTGGAGCATTAATTATTTCGGGGTCAAAAATAACCAAATCTGCTATATAACCAGTTTTTATAAAGCCTCTGTTTCTTAAGTTTAACCTTTGCGCTGGGTCCCCTGTAATTCTCATAACTCCTTCTTCCCAAGTCATTGTATTCTTATCGCGAACATATTCTCCCAAAAACTTAGGGTATGTGCCGAATAAACGGGGATGCGGTTTACCAGTTGGAATACCATCAGAGCCAATTTGACATAGGGGGTGTTTGAGCAATGCGATAATATCTTCTTCAGCAAAAAGATTCTGTAATACCATTGAACAACGACAGTCCTCGCTAATTAAGAGATCAGCAATTGAATCAATGATTTCGCTGACAAGCTTAGAATGTTCCAAGCCGGTTTTTGAAACTAATTGAGGAGCGGTTTGACCTTCCGCCCATTTATTTTTGAGGTTACTGACAGAGCTAATCATGATATTAGGCCATCCCACCATGCCCACAAAGTTATCCCAACCTGGATAATCCGGTCCCTGATCGCTGAGGTCGTTTTTTAGTTTAGCGCGAAGTTGCGGGTCCTTTAATCTGCGTACGATTTCAGTACTGCCGCCTTCTTTGGCCCAAGGTGGGAGAATCTGAGACAAGAGTGTACTGCCAGCTGTATAGGGGTGTTCATCAAAGGTTACATCAACTCCTTCGCTTCTCGCATTTTCGATCATCGTAATTAATTCTTCAGCAGTTATACCATAATCTCGATTTGCATAAGAGCGCATATGAGAAATCTGCAACTTCACTCCAGATTCCTTCGCTACAGTCAGAGCTTCTGCCATTCCTTCACGAACTTGGCGAGAGTGGCTGCGTATATGAATCATCATGATGCCTTGATAGGCTGCGACGACAGAACTAAGGGCAATAAGTTCTTGTTTAGGTGCAAACATCCCTGGTAAATATGCTAATCCATAGGATATCCCTAAAGCTCCATGAGACATAGCATCCTCAACAATTTTGCTCATAGCAGAGATTTCATTTTCTGTAGGCGAGACATTGTTCAAACCTAAAACTTGTGCTCGAACTGCTCCATGACCGATCAAAGCTGCTGTGTTGTTAGGTTTTTCTGCTCGATCCAGTTCACGTAAAAACATAGAAAAATCTAGCCAATTCCAAGTTAATGGCCCTGGGCCCAAGATAGCAGTCAGATAACTGCGCCAACCTGACATCCTTTCGAGATGTGGAGCTGAACCCAAACCGCACTGTCCAATAATTTCTGTGGTTACGCCTTGTCTAATCCTGCTTCCTCGGACTGAACCGGACATGAACGGGAGCAAGTCGCAATGACTATGGACGTCAATAAACCCTGGAGTTACCATTTTGTTAGTTGCATCTATAACCATATTGGCTTCTTGGGACAGTTCCGGTTCTATCTTCACAATCCTTGCATCAATAATACCAATATCGCTTCGACGAGGAGGGGCGCCGGTTCCATCAACAACTAAACCGCCTTTGATTACTGTATCAAACATCTAAACAGACCCTTTCGCTATTATTTAAGTGTTAATCTTATGCTAAGTTCCTTTAATCAATTCGTCAAGTGGGAACTAATGTCTACCCCCGGCGAACCAAAAATTGAACACCCACTTATAAGAAGTGGGTGTCTAGAATGGGATCATTTTGAATGGATGCGAAAGTATAGTTTCTTTAGGGATTAAGAATTAGGCGGTTTTTCTCTTGCAGTGAAGCTAGATCATTTGCTTTGATTACTCCCTTAGACACGGTGTATAGTGTATTTTTAATATATAGTATTCGTTCAATCGACTTAGAGCCGTAATACTGCTGACCGGCTTTTAATAGGTCCGTTTGCTCAAGATGTGATATTTTACCTCTTAGGGTAAAGCCACTGTTTAGATCAAAGTGATAGACATAGGCTCCTTGGAATGAAAATGTGCCATATTGGGGAACCGAAGGATTGGTGACAGGGTTTTTAACTTCCATCAAAGTAACCGGGAACGACAAAAGACCAGTATCTTTATTGAAAAGCAGCGCCTTCTGGTTGTGAAGCACTTCAGAATCAGTTCCGCGATCTCCAATGGTCGTTTTAAACATCTCCACAGGATTGCTAACGTCGGTCACATCAAAGACGGCAAGTTTCATTCCCAGATAGTAAGCATTAGAACCCCTGGGCGTACCGGGAAGAATGCCTTGGTCGTTTGTTTGGCTTAGCTCAACGGTTTCTTTACCAAACCCGATGATATGGTTCTCGTCATAGGGGTGGAGATAATCACTGTATCCCGGTATTTTAAGAGCTCCTAATATTTTAGGAGCAACAGGGTCCTTGAGATCAAGCACAAAAAAGGGATCTACATTCTTAAAAGTAACCATGTAACCACGGTCTCCCATGAAACGTACGGAATATATCCGTTCTCCTGGGGCAATATCTTCGATCTTTCCAAGCAATTGGAGGGTTTGATCTAAGATATAAACATTATTTTTAGAAGTATTTTCATCTGAGCGCCAGATCTGGCCTTTAGTCGTAGCAATTCTAAAGTGACCGTTGTACTCGTCCATTGAAAACTGGTTCAGAATGGTTCCTGGCACGCTCCCCTGAGCTTTGAACTCAGCTCCGTCCTGATCTAGACTAAACCGATAGAGAGCCGTTGCAGTGTCAAATGAACTTGGATGTATTTGACCAATCGCAGGAGCCACAGAGGAATTGGGTACTGCCTGTGGCAAGGGCGAAGGTTCTTCAATCCTCTCATATTGAGTCACTGCAACATAAAGATTGGAGGTTGAAGCGTAAATATTCTGACCTGAGCCCAGATACGAAGATACTTTCATTTCTTGATCTTTTTGATCCAGATTAAGACTTGCAATCAATAGATAATTAGGTTCTATGAAGTTTGGAAAGTAATGGATATTTGGATAATCAATGGAAACAAATTCCTCGTTGCTTAGAGTGTCGCGATAACTTGGTAAGGATGGTTCCAGCCCTTGGTTCATTATTTGGTATGTGTTTAAGTACTTGTTAGCCATTAAGTATAGAGTTGAACCGATCTTACGAGAAGAGATGTAATCTCCGTCAAGTTCTACCTCGCGAATTTTCGTTAGATTCGATTTATCGGCTAGGTCATAAATAATCGCTTTAACAGTAGATTTATGAGCTATTGGTGGATATATCATTGATTTTGATTGCTCTTCTGTTGATTGGTCTATGGCAGGATTAGCAGGAAGTACTTCTTGATAGCCTGCATTGCCGATTAATATTAGATGTTGATCATCGACAAACAGTTCTCGAGGGGAAAATTCACTCTCCTTAAAACTGATACGTTGCACGATTTTCATTTGATCAGAGGGATCGGCTTGGGTTATGATAAGCTCCTGGTTATTAACTTGATAGATATATTTGCCATCATTTTTGACAATATCTGCTTCATCAACTCCGGTTACTTGAATATTTGTTGCAGAAAAATCTGTATTTCCTCCAAGCGGAATACTCGAAGCGGCGGGGGCTGGGTCGGCAGACTTTACAGCACCGGAATTAGTGATATTATCCATTGCTATTGCTCCAGTAACTACCCCTTCCCCCATATAGGCTCTCGAAATTTCCACAGTTTCCAAAATGCTGCGCAACTTTTCAACTGATCCAATTACAGGCAGGCTTTGTTCTTGGGCTATAGCTATACTTTGCTTTGGTGCTTTATTCATGTTATTTATGGTAATTGCAATTGTAAAAACTGAAAGCAGGCCAAGTATGTACCAGAATCTTTTCATCTTAAATCCCCCTTTTAAAATCCATCTGAGTTACCTTAATTTATTAGACGAATTCCGGAGTATAAATCTGACGATATCTAGGAGGGAGTATATCAGTGAAGAATAATTATTCAATATGTATTTTTAGTCCCCGCCGCCTCCACAACTACCTCCATCACTGCTTCCGGAATCACACCCGCCGTAATCTCCTCCGGAATAATCACTTTCAGTATAGTTAAGTCCATCAGATGATACATGAAAATTGGAATGTGAGCTTGATCTATGACTGGGAGAGGAAAGAAGAGGTATTAGACCGATTACTGCTAAAACCACAAGAAAAATAATCAAAAAGATCTCCATAAATAGGCCTCCCTTATCGAAAATTGGCTAGGAAATTACTAATTCCCATTTTTTAAAGAACTGACTAGAAAAACCCCCTTACATAAGACACAGAAAATGAACCAATATGTGGTTCTCTTTTTTTTGTGTCTGCTGCAAGGGGATTATACTGTCTTGACGGGCATTTTTAAGTAAATTATCAATTACTACTCGGCCTTTTTAAAAATCGACCAAGGTGTATCAACGGCTTTACCATCTTCCAACATTTTTTGTACAGTTCCAGGAGTATAGAAACCAGCTTTTTCTGTTTTGAATAGGCACTCTTCTAAGGATATTTCTTCCCAAGTATCTTCGCCTTTTAATTGAGTTAAAAATTTCATATAACTAATCCTCCGTTTATGAATTTTAAAGACAACCCTAATTATAGCAGGAAATACCTCTCAAGTGAACTACCCCGCTTACACTTCGTGAGGAAAGAAAAAACTGCCATAGCGGAAGGCTGGGGGCTTCCGGTAAGCCCCTCAATGTATGTAACATTGGAATCTCATTGGAGTTACTGAAAATTAAAAATGGGTTTCCAATGATTTTAAGCAGGATAAGGGTTTCAGATACGGAATTTATATAGAACTTAAAATTTGTAAGTTTAAAGAATTCAATTAACAAATGGAGGTTTCTGCAAGTGAGAAAGTTGCAAGTAACAATCTTGGTAGAAAACACAGTGGGAGTTTCGGTGGGGATCTTAGCCGAGTGGGGGTTGTCTATGCTCCTGGATTTTGGGGATGAGGAGATTTTGTTCGATGCCGGGGAGCAAGGCAATCTTATCAATAACGCGCAGATTCTGGGACACGATCTGAGACATATTAATCGTATAATCCTAAGCCATGGACATTATGATCACACGGGCGGACTTTTTAAACTCCTGCAATATAGAGGGGCAATCCCAGTTTATGCTCATCCGGATTTGTTTGCAGGACACTTTGGCAAGGGAGGGGAAGGGCAAGCAAATAGATATATTGGTGTACCGCACTGTCTAAAACTGCTAGAGAGTGCAGGAGCCGAGTTTCACTGGCACAGTAAACCGTTTGAATTGAGGCCGGGACTTTGGCTAAGTGGGGAAATACCGCGAGAAACACCGTTCGAACATATAGAGGATCAGTTGATTGAGATAAAGGGAGAGAATGTAGTTCATGATAGAATTAGGGATGATCTAAGTCTTTTTTATGTAACAGACAGAGGGTTAATCATACTGCTCGGTTGCGCTCACTCTGGATTAGTGAATATCGTAGAACATGCGAAGAGGGTAACTAATGAGAACAAAGTAAGAGCAATTATCGGAGGGACTCATCTTGGCCGGGCTACTCTCGATCAACAGCTAAAGACGATAGACTATCTTCGAGGACTTGATTTAGAGTGTTTAGCGCCTAATCACTGTACAGGATTAGGCGTATTAAGTAAGCTGGCGGCAGAATTTCCTAGTGCTTTCAAATGGGCCATGGCAGGCAGTACGTTGGATTTTAAATAGAGGAAGGATGGTCAGTTCGATCAACGAAACGTCCTTGATCGGGAACCGCTATTTCCTTAAAATCATGGGACAACATATCCAAATGTCGTCTTAACTCCTCGCCCTGCATTGGCTGACCATGACTCGGAATAACTAATGATGGCTTTAAGTCTCTTAGTTGTTTTACAGATGTTTCTGCTGCCTCCCAGTCAGTTGTCAAGTAAGCGGGAGGACCACTTATTTGCTCGTTTTGAGTAATCACAGACAACAACGATTCTTGTTTTACCGTCGTAAAGGCATCTCCGGGAATCAGAATTCGGTCTGAGTCTCGAAACAGAGCAATGTGTCCTTCTGTGTGGCCGGGCGTAAGAATCCACTTCCAACCAGGCAACCCAGGAATGCTTTGGTCAGAAGGGAGAGGGTTGGCCCGATAACCTATGTCAATACTGGTGTGAGGGAAAGGATGGAGACATCTCTGCCACCATGCCTCCGCCTACGCTGGGATCGCCCATCGGATAATCTTTGTTGCCGGTAATGTAGGGGAGTTCCAACTCGTGAGCATAAACTGGAATATCCCAGTGATTGGAGAGCTTTATTAACGATCCAATGTGGTCAAAATGGCCGTGAGTAAGAATAATAGCTTGTGGACGGCTACTCTCCCCGAAGCGTTTTTCAGCGGATTCAATAATAAAATCAGCAGAATTCTCAAGACCCGTGTCAACTAGAATCCAGTCACTTGCCTTGTCAGGTTTTCCGACCATAAAAGCATTGACAATCGTAAATTGCAAGACGAGAATATCAAGGCTTGCTTCCTTTGATGAGGTTGTCAATTTTGATAATAGTTCAACCATTTTAGTTCCCAATTTTAATCCCCCCAGCTTTTAATCAATTCCGAGACTCCCACTTCAAGTGGGTGTTCCTTATTCTACTTCGGCGACGAAAGCCTCGAGGGTTTCGCCGAGCCGCCTTCCTAATAGAAAAACATTTAGCGGCGAAGGAGGTAGACTCCATCCTGCGGCGCGAATGTATTCGTCTATGGATATTGCGCCTTCGGCGTAAGTTTATCCTCAGCGCAATTGTATTCGTTACGGGCCGTGCGCTTTCGGCGATAATCTCCACCGGAGACTATCGTACTGGAGACTTACGTCACCGAAGCTCGATGTTCAGCTTTAGCTAAACGAGTTCACTAGAGGTAAAGAGTAAAGTGTATTTAATACAATTCAGGTGGTGACTTTTATTGTCTGTCCCAGCTCAACTAAATATTCTGCTTACATCAAATAACTTTTGGTTAATTATCTTAGAAAAATCTCTAGCTTCAATCTAATAAGGAACTTCGTAGTGTTGCACTACTAAGTAAGACGCTCGCGTTATTTTTGGGGCTCATGGGATGACGATGATCTGTCTTGGATAAATTAAATTGGGATTAGACATTAAGGATCAGTTGAGAGAATGACATTAATTTTGTCCCCTCTGCGCTTATTAGGGCATAACTAGACAAAGTCGGCTAAGTTGATAAGGAGTTTTTTTACATGCAGTTAGCAATTAAGGCTTCAGGGGAAGGGGCCAAAGCCTTATCGTTTCTCCTGGCAAAGAACCCACAGAATTTATATGATCGGACTGAAAAAGGTTATCGTGTTCGTTTAACCTATACGGTTTTCACGGCAACAGAAGTGGAAGTGATCTTGTTTGTTACACTTGATCCGGTTGAACTGGTTAAAAACAGTCCGGACGCGTTCAAGATTACGCAATATATTAACGACCGGGAATTTGTTGTAAGCAGTCTATTTTGTTCGTATGTCCGTTCGGCTTTAGGGACAGCCCTTAATGGCCGGACTTTAGAGGAATATCTCCCTTGGGTAAATCATGCTTTTAAACTTAATTTATGTTTTGGACCGCTTGCTTCAGATATGCCGGATTCCGTCGTAAGAAGGCTTTTCGAGCCGTTAGCTTACGATGTCAATATTGAATATGGACAAACGAATTATCAATTTAAGCTGAAAGATAAAAGTTCTGCGAGATTTCTAAACCTTCAGGGCGAAGTCACTCTTCAAAATGCTTTAAAGCATTTGTATGTACTTATACCGGCACTAGACAATTATAAGCATTACTTTATGGATGAACGGGAAATCGAGAAACTTCAACGCTATGGAGAAGGGTGGTTGGTGGAACATCCGCTCAACCAAATGATTATCAAACGTTCGTTGAGGTTTAGAGAACTTATTGATAAAGTACCTCCAGAACTAAAGGGCAAAACTTCTGAGTATTTCAACTCAGACACTATATATGAAGCCCTATCGAAGGGTTCCAAGGAATCTGTAGAATCATTACAAGAACAAGAACCACAGCTGAGAGAAGAACATAATCTGGACAAATCATGGAAACCAGAGGAGCCCCAAATAAATGATGCAAAACCTGTAATAACTCTGAACGAACAGCGTTACCAAGCTATAGTAAAGATTATTGAAAGGTTACCCTCGAAAGAGACAATTGTTGATTTTGGTGCGGGAGAAGGAAAATTATCCGTGCGTTTGGGTAATATTCCCCAGGTTCAAGAAATTCTAGCAGTTGAGCCGACGGAAAAGTTACTGCTCAGAGCCATTAAACGTTTTGCTCAAGCAAGTCTCCAGGACGGCTATGTTTCCCCCACCCCCCTCTGGGGTTCCTTTTATTATTATGATGAGAGAATGCGGAATAAAGATGTCATGATTCTAGGTGAGGTAATCGAACATATAGATGAGCATCGGTTACCCAGGGTCATGGAAACGATTTTTGGAAGTTATCAGCCTAAGACTCTGATTATGACGACCCCTAATGTTGAATATAACCGAATTTACGAAATGCAAGAAGAGGTGCGCCATAAAGATCATCGATTTGAATGGACCCGGGCTGAATTTGCACAGTGGAGTAACAGTTGGGCAAGCCAATACTCTTATCAGGTTGAGATTGACGGAATTGGACTAGAAGTCGAGGGAGTGGGTCATCCAACTCAGATCGCTATTTTCTCTAGACAGGTGGGGTTAGAAAAATGAGTCAACAGATTGCACTTCCCCATGCAGGAATCGTCTTGCTGGTGGGACCGTCAAATAGTGGGAAAACAACATTGCTAAATCAACTCGTAGAACGAGAAGTATTATTGCGGTCGGAAATAGTGAGCTCTGATCAGTTCAGAGTTTTGGTTTCAGACATGGATTATATAGATTTAAAAAAACACTCTAAGGATGAACAGGAAGTACTCTATGCAAAGTATCAACAGATTTCTCAGAGTGCCTTTGAAGCAATGAGTGCGCTCATTAATACTCGCTGCGCGTTGGGTAAACTAACAGTGGTTGATGCGACTCATCTCTGGCCTGAAGATCGAAAAAACTATATTATTTTAGCCTCTAAAAACCACGTATCGGCTATGGCCATTGTCTTAGATTTACCAGAAAAGATACTCTTGGACAGGGATGCTCAGCGAGAGTTGCCCAGAGGACGAAATCGGATCAACCAGCAGGTGCGGAATTTTAAAAATAACCTTCATTCTTTAAAAACGGAGGGCTTCTCGACCGTAAATATTTTAAATGAGCGCCAACTTGAACAAAGTACTTTTATACGCCTCTCAAACCCTTTAGTAAAAGAGGCAGGAGCGGGTCTTGATTTTATTGGAGATATTCACGGTTGTTATGATGAGTTTTTAGAGTTGCTGGATAAGCTCGGTTATAACCAAAATGAAGAGGGTCTGTATGTTCATCCTGAAGGCCGTAAACTTGTGTCTGTAGGAGATATTTTAGGACGAGGACCGAAGAGCATTGCGTGTATAAAATTTTTCCAGGAGCATGTAGAGCAGGATCTTGCTTACATGGTGGATAGCAATCATGGCTGGAAGATTGCACGTTGGCTTTCGGGTCGTAAGGTCGAACTGACTCATGGGGACGAAAAGGTTGCAGCGGAATTTGAACACTATGAACATAATCAGGGAAAAGAGGCAACAGATCGTTTCAAAGAACAGGTCAAGAATTTCCTCCTCGCTGCGCCCTCCAATCTCGTGTTTAGCAAAAACGGAGTCGAGGGGATTGTAGCCACGCATGCTGGGATTAGGGATACATATATCGGAAAGCAATCAAATACAATTAGTGATTTTTGCCGCTATGGAGATACTGATGGGGTGCATGAGGATGGTAAGCCGATTCGCAAGGACTGGTTTGCTGAACATCAATCAGGAGAGATAATTGTTTGGGGGCATGATCCAAATCATCAACCGCTGGTTGTTAATAACACGATTAATATTGATCAAGGTGTCGTTTTTGGCGGCAGATTAACCGCCTATCGCTATCCGAAAAAGGCATTTGTGTGGGTAGAGGCACACAAGGATTACGCAGAAGACCCGGAGAGTCTTTGGCATAAATGGAAAAAAGAACGCTTTAGTCCTCCGAATATCCAGAGTTTTCTCAGCGGATACTCCGTTAACACTGAGGACTATGGAGAAATAAGAGTTAAGGAGGAATATGTTAAATCTTCAATTGAAGAAGTATCCCACTATACAGTACCTATAGAAGAACTAGTCTATATTCCCCCGACCATGAGCCCGGCACCAGAACCTTCATCGCTTCAGGATTATCTGGAACATCCTAAAGAAGCTTTTGATTATTACCGAGATCAAAACGTAACCAAGATGGTCGTAGAGAAGAAGCATATGGGAAGTCGGGCAATCTTTCTCCTATTTAAGGATGAAGAATCTGCAGTGAATTATGTGGGAAGTCCAACTCTTGGAACCATCTATACAAGGACTGGCAGACCATTTTTTGATCAGGCCATGACCAGAATGATTGTGAGGCAACTTAACGCCGATTTAACAAGCGCCAAGTACTTTGCTAAGCATAAAACAGATTTTGTTTTGCTCGATGCGGAAGCTCTGCCTTGGAATTTAAAGGCTAAAGAATTAATCAGTGCTCAGTACGCTCATGTATCTGAAGTTGCGTTAATGGATCGCAGAAAAATCTTGGAGAAACTGGAGCAAGCTCAAGAAAAAGGTTGGGATGTAGGTTCGTGGATAGAAGAATTTAAGCTTAAATTGGGAAATGCAAAAGTTTTTAGAGAAGTGTTTCCAAAGTACTGTTGGGATACTCAGGGGATTGAAGGAATAAAAATCGCGCCGTTCCATATTCTCGCCCACAGTGAACAAACGTTTTTTGACCAATCTCATATTTGGCATATGGAAGAGACCAGAGAACTCGCTAAGCTGTCTGATTTATTCATAGAAACGGAGTTTAAAGTTGTTACGGATGAAGCCTCTGAGCAAGAAGCTATTCGTTGGTGGCAGGAAATTACAGAAGATGGCCATGAAGGATTTGTGGTTAAGCCTGAGACCTATATCGCCAGAAATAATAAAGGTAGAATAATTCAACCCGCGATTAAGGTCAGAGGGAGAAAATACCTCCATATTATTTATGGAATTGATTACTTGCAACCTGAGAATCTAACCCGTTTAAAAAACCGTAATGTTAGTCGCAAGCAACGCCATGCCTTAATGGAATTTGCCTTGGGAATTGAAGGGGTTAAGCGTTTTGTCAGAACAGAGTCGGTAGCTCGAATACATGAATGCGTTTTAGCAACATTGGCCTTGGAGGCTGAACCAGTTGACCCCAGGTTATAGAATGCTAGCGATTTTTGGGTTATAAAAAAGTTACAACTCATTTTGTGGGTTTTAATTGATTATTTAGAGAGGTTTATGTATAATTTGCAGTGTTGTAAAAGTGATTGGAGGGTGCTGAAAAATGGGAAAAGCTTTAATTATCGGTGCTGGAGGAGTTGCCAGTGTTGCTATTCATAAATGTTGCCAGAATCCGGATGTATTTGAAGAGATTTGCATCGCCAGCAGAACTGTCGAAAAATGTGAAGCGATCAAAAACAAATTGGCAGGAAGCCGCACAATAATACATACGGCTCAGCTCGATGCGGATAATACGGATATGGTCATAGATTTGATTAAGAGTTTTAAACCTGATATTGTCATGAACCTTGCGCTCCCCTATCAGGATTTGACAATTATGGATGCTTGCTTGGCTACAGGTGTGGATTATCTAGATACGGCGAATTATGAGCCGCCTGATATCGCTAAGTTTGAATACAAATGGCAGTGGGCTTATCGAGAAAAATTTGCTCAAGCAGGGGTGACTGCTTTGCTGGGAAGCGGATTTGACCCAGGGGTTACCGGCATCTTCTGCGCCTATGCCCAAAAACATTATTTTGATGAAATCCATTCCATTGATATTGTTGATGCCAACGCAGGGGATCATGGATATCCCTTCGCAACAAATTTTAACCCTGAAATTAATATTCGAGAGATAACTGCCAACGGAAGGTACTATGAAAATGGTTCATGGGTTGAAACTGACCCTCTTTCTATGAAGAAGGTTTATGACCTCCCGGAGATAGGCCCAAAGAGCATTTATCTTATGTATCATGAAGAATTAGAGTCCTTAGCTCTTAATATAAAGGGAATTAAGCGGATAAGATTTTGGATGACCTTTTCGGACAATTATCTCAACCATTTACGTGTCCTGGAGAATGTTGGAATGACCTCAATTGAGCCCATTGATTTTGAGGGGCAACAGATTATTCCTTTGCAGTTTTTAAAGGCTGTACTTCCCGATCCAGCATCCCTCGGTCCAAGAACTAAGGGGAAAACTAATATCGGTTGCATTATACAAGGGATTAAAGACGGCAAACCTAAAACTTATTATGTTTATAATGTTTGTGACCATCAAGAGTGTTACGCTGAGGTTGGATCCCAGGCTATTTCGTATACAACAGGGGTTCCGGCTATGATTGGAGCAATGTTAATGCTCAAAGGCATATGGAAAAAACCTGGTGTATTCAATGTCGAAGAGTTTGATCCTGATCCGTTTATGGAAGCGTTAAATAAGTGCGGTCTGCCGTGGCAGGAAAATTTCTCGCCAACTCTGCTAGATTGAGGTGGATTAATTGGACATTGACATCACTGACCTGCCAACACCGTGTTATCTGGTGGATGAGAGACTTTTTTTAAAGAATCTAGAAATACTGAATTCTATCCAACAACGTACGGGATGCAAGGTTCTTCTTGCCTTAAAAGGATTTTCGATGTATTCAATATTTCCTCTTGTAAGCAAATATCTTAAAGGTGTAACCGCTAGCTCCTTATTTGAGGCTAGACTGGGTTATGAAGAGATGGGGAAAGAAGTTCATATTTATGCGCCAGCCTACATTGAAGAAGAATTTGATAAAATTCTCAACTATTGTGATCATATTACCTTTAATTCTTTTGATCAATGGAATAGATTTAAAGAGAAGGTTAAAAGTATTAAATCTAAGACAATTAGCTGTGGAATTCGCATCAACCCGGAATATTCCGAGATAGCTACCCCTATATATGACCCTTGCTATCAGTATTCAAGGCTTGGTGTGACTTTAGCAAATTTCCGACCCGAAGAATTAGAGGGGGTCGAAGGACTTCATTTCCATACAATGTGTGAGCAGAATTCAGATACCCTTGAACGCACGATTCGTGTGGTCGATCAAAAGTTCGGAGAATATATTAAAAAAATGAAATGGCTTAATTTTGGTGGAGGGCATCATATCACCAGACCCGATTACGATATAGAAACCTTAGTGCGTTCTATAAAGTATTTTCAGGACAAATATGGGGTGGATATCTACTTGGAACCAGGTGAAGCTGTTGCTTTAGATACCGGATATTTAGTGGCTAAAGTCCTGGATATAGTGGACAATGCTATGAAAATTGCCATTTTGGATACTTCCGCAGCTTGTCATATGCCCGATGTACTTGAAATGCCTTACAGGCCTAATATCATCGAGAGCGGCAAGGCAGGTGAGTATGCTCACACCTATAGGCTTGGGGGGCTTACTTGTCTTGCTGGAGATATTATTGGTGATTATTCCTTCAGAGAGCCTTTAAAACCAGGTGACAGGCTTGTATTTTGTGACATGGCCCACTATACTATGGTGAAGAATAATATGTTCAATGGAGTGAATCTCCCGTCTATTGCACTTTTTAACGAAGAAGAAGGGATTAAAGTCATTAGACAATTTGGCTATGAAGATTTTAAAACCCGTCTTTCCTAAGGAATAGGTTGCTATAATATTCAACCTGCTGGTGAGGTATTGTATGAATGAATTAGCTGATTATAAAAGAACAAGTATTAGAAAGAAATATGTTCAGGATTTTCCAGAAGGGATTTTAGATGTAATCGAGACGGATTATCCGGAAAGATATTCTTTAATGTTAGAAGGCCGAACCAGTATAACAACATTATTTTCCTCGGAAGAATGGATAAATATATTCGCAAAGTCGAGAAATTCTTTCAGTAGTCACATCCAACGAATTAATTTAACTAGAAAATATTCGTGACAAGGAAATAGTAGCTGAAATCGGTTGAATCAGATTTTTCATTCATAGTTTAATGCCATCATAGTTTCATCAGCAATTATTTAGCTTTAATTGACTGAGTTCTTTCTAGGTTCAGGCTGTGTTCAGGCACAGTCTGAATTTTTGTCTAATACGTTTCGTGGAATTCACTATAAAGAAAAATTGCTGGCGCCAAGGCTTTGGAGGATGGCGAGAAGGGCAAAGAGATTAAGCATTCTTCGGAGCAGTTAAAAATTGGCCTTAAAAGGCAAAAATTCTGTTTTTAAAGCAGGAATTTGACTGTCTGTACAGAATTATATAATGTTGTATACAAGCATATTTAGAGGAGGTTAACCATGAGTTTCCGCGTAGCAATTACAGGTTTTGGTCGAATTGGTCGACTTACACTTCGTGCCGCCCTAAACCAGTCTCTGCCCTTCGAAGTGGTGGCAATTAACGATATGGGAAGTCCCGATATGTTAGCCCATTTGCTCAAGTATGACTCAGTTCACGGAACCCTTCCGAATAAAGTGGAAGTTGATGGAAGTGCACTAGTTATTGATGGAAAGCGAATTGAAATTGTTGCTGACAGAAATCCTCTGAATTTACCTTGGAGTAAACTCGGAGTAGACATCGTGATTGAATGTACCGGTAAATTCAAGAAACGTGATGACGCAGCCCAACATATTACCGCTGGAGCTAAAAAGGTTCTTATCTCCTCTCCGGCCAAAGACGAAGATATTACGATAGTCATGGGGGTTAATGATAATCAATATGATCCCTTAAAGCACCATGTAATTTCGAATGGGTCCTGTACAACCAACTGTCTGGCACCTGTTGCTAAAGTCTTAGTTGATTCGTTTGGGATTGAACTAGGAATGATGACAACAATCCATTCAGTTACCAATGATCAACGGACTGTGGACGTAAAGCATAAAGATTGGCGCCGGTCCAGGGCCGCTTATCAATCTATGATTCCGACAACCACGGGAGCTGCCAAAGCAGTTACGCTTGTTATACCGGAATTAACTGGGAAAATGAATGGCCTTGCGGTTCGAGTTCCTACTCCGAATGTGTCCTTAGTCGATTTTGTGGCTAATTTAACAAACCCTGCCACCAAGGAAGAAGTCAATAGTGCTTTGCGCGATGCGGCAAACGGTTCGATGAACGGATATCTCGAATACACAGAATTACCCCTTGTTTCACATGACTTTAACGGTAATCAGGCCAGCTCAATCGTGGATGGTTTATCAACTACGATGCTGGGAGATCGCATGGTTAAAGTGTTGGCTTGGTATGACAATGAATGGGGCTATTCCTGTCGTATTGTTGATTTAGTGAAGCTAATTGCTACAGCAGGGGTGTAAGTTAGGAGGAAACGTACCATGAGGAGGACAAAAATTGTCTGTACTATCGGTCCGGCAAGTGAGTCCAAGGAAAAGGTTCAAGCTCTTCTAGCTGCAGGCATGGACGTTGCTCGTCTCAATTTTTCGCACGGAACCCACGAAGAACATGGCCGCAGAATAGCAATTCTAAAAGAGGAAGCCGTTAAAGCAGGAAAACATTTGGGTATTCTGCTTGATACCAAAGGACCAGAAATACGTACGGGAAAAGTTCCTGAGGACGGTGTAATTCTTGAGAATGGGTCAGGGTTTATTCTGGATACAGATCTAGGCAGACTTGGTAATCAGCAACGAGTTGGAATAACTTATATTGACTTGTGGCGTAAAGTTAACCCAAGCAGTCGTATTCTCATTGATGATGGTCAAATTGAATTAGAAGTTACTGCTGTGAATAAGGAAGTTATTAATACTATTATTCTCAATGGTGGAATTCTAAAGTCTCAAAAAGGGGTAAATATTCCAAGCGCGCTCATTGATTTACCAGCTGTCACAGAAAGAGATATAGAAGATATTCGCTTTGGTATCTCCCAAGGAATTGATTTTATTGCCGCATCTTTTACTCGTAAGGCCTTAAATGTTTTAGATGTACGCAGAGTTGTAGAAGAAATGGGTGCGGATGTACATATTATAGCCAAGATTGAAAGCCGAGAAGGGCTGGATAACTTAGACTCAATTCTTGAAGTTGCTGATGGTCTCATGGTAGCACGCGGCGACCTTGGGGTAGAAATACCAGTAGAGGAAGTCCCTATTAGGCAAAAGGAAATGATTCTTAAGTGCAATCTATTGGGGAAACCTGTCATTGTAGCAACTCAGATGTTAGATTCAATGATACGCCAGCCGAGACCCACACGAGCAGAGGCCAGTGATGTTGCCAATGCCATCCTGGATGGTACGGATGCCATTATGTTATCTGGCGAAACAGCAGCGGGTCTATATCCCATTGAATCAGTTCAAATGATGGACAGAATATCTAAGCGCACTGAACTGACTTGTTTGGACAATCAAGCCTCTCGCCATCCCCAAGTCAACGTAGCTGAGGCGATTAGTTTTGCAAGTTTTACCATAGCAAAAGACTTACAAGCTACAGCCATTCTCACACCGACCCATTCAGGATTAACAGCATGTATGATTTCGAAGTATCGCCCCATTTCCTTGATTGTGGCAGCTACTCCATTTCCTGCAACCGCAAGAAAATTAGCTTTGCAATGGGGTGTCCTGCCTATCGTTGTCCCTCAGAGTTCAGGAACGGATGAGATGGTTTCAGTTGCCGTAAATACATCTTTAAATAAAAACTACATTAAGTCTGGTGATGTAGTGGTCATTACAGCAGGTGTTCCAATTGGTAAGGTTGGCTCCACGAATATGATCAAAGTTCAAATTATGGGAAATATTTTATCTAAGGGTATCGGAATTGGGCGCAAGTCCTATTCAGGCTTAGCGCGCAGAGTCCAAATTCCGGGCAAGGATTCTTTTAACGATGGTGATATTCTTATCGCAGAGTCAACCGATGCAAGTTTTGTACCCTTAATTGCTCGCGCTGGAGCGTTAGTAGTTGAAGAAGGCGGTTTGACATCACATGCTGCGATAGTAGCAGTACAGTTCGGTATTCCAACGATTGTCGGTGCTGTAGATGCTTTCTCCAAGGTGTTTGATGGACAGTCTTTAACGGTTGATGCCCTGACAGGCTTAATGTATGAGGGTTCCGTGAGTATATTATAGAGACAAAGAGACATGGGATTGTGAAAATAGAAGGGTAGCAGAGCTATCCTTCTATTTTGTTATTGGGTTATTCGATCAGACATTGAATCAAATCCGATCCTAAATTCTTACAATTGTAGCTGTGATTTAGCAGATATGATATAATTTACGATATGATACGCTCATAGACAAATTCCAAAAAATCAAATGCCAGAGACTTGATCAAGATGTTAAGGACTCTGGCATTGTTATACAAGGTTTAAAGAGAGGTTAACGATGAAAAAAGAATCCATTTATGGATTGACATTAGAACAACTGATAGAATGCCTTAAGGAATATGGTCATAAGAAGTCTCGCGCTTTAAAAGTCTGGGATTGGCTTTATAGGAAGCGGGTAACAAATTTTTTAGCGATGACAGATGTCAATCAAGAGTGTCTGCAATTATTAGCCGATCATTTTGTCTTTAAATCATTAAGCGAACATGTAAAGCAAGAATCAATGGACGGAACGATTAAGTTTTTGTTCAAATTAGAGGATGATAATCTGATTGAAACAGTATTAATGAGACATAAATTTGGTTTATCCGTTTGTGTCACAACTCAGGTAGGCTGTAACATTGGATGCAGTTTTTGTGCAAGTGGTTTATTAATGAAACAACGTGACTTATCCAGTGGTGAAATCGTCGAACAAATTATGAAAGTTCAACAATATTTGGATAGTGATAATAAAGGCGAAAAGGTGAGTCACGTTGTGGTGATGGGGATTGGCGAGCCTTTTGATAATTATGTAAATGTAGTTGACGCTATACGTATTATAATAGATCACAAAGGATTAGCTGTTCCAGGCAGACATATCACTGTATCAACCAGCGGCTTGGCAGACAAGATATATGAATTTGCCGATAGCGATTTGAAGGTGAACCTTGCGATTTCATTACACGCACCAACAAACGAATTGCGAACACAGATCATGAAAATCAATCGTGTCTTTCCGATCGAAAAAGTAATTGAGGCTGTTGAATACTATCTGAAAAAGACGAAGCGCAGAATTACTTTGGAATATATTCTAATTAAGGATTTGAACGACCATCGGGAGCAGGCCCTAGAACTTGCTTCCCTGATAGAAAATATGAGACATCTCATTAATATTAATTTAATTCCTTATAATCCAGTGGATGAACATCATCAATATCAAAGAAGCAACCATGAAACGATGTTGGCTTTTTATGATGTCTTGAAAAAAGACGGCATCAACTGTAGTATTCGTCTCGAACACGGCAGAGATATCGATGCAGCTTGCGGACAGCTAAGAAGTAAACAAATCTATGCAAGCCAAGAAAATTAGGAGTTTCTTAACGTGACCTCAAATATCAGGCAGACTTTTTGAAAAACATAGTATGAGTCATAGCTGGTACTTAGCAACAAATGATAAAAGGAGAATCTGCAAAATAATGTACAGTTTTAAAGACGATTATAGTGAAGGCGCTCACCCAAGGATATTGAATGCTTTAATTGAAACAAACCTCTTGCAAATGAAAGGCTATGGAGAGGATGATTATTCTAAACAAGCAATTGATCTGATGAAAAAAAGGATCAAGCGTAACGACATTGATATCCACCTCTTCTCCGGAGGAACACAAACAAACCTAACTGTTATTTCCGCTTTTTTACGGCCGCATGAGGCGGTTATTGCAGCCAACACTGGTCATATCCTTGTTCATGAGACTGGGGCAATCGAAGCCACGGGGCACAAAATCCTCTCTTGCGAAGTTAGTGACGGGAAGCTTGACCCTGCTTGTATCAAATCTGTCTTGGATGCTCACACGGACGAACATATGGTAAAACTAAAATTGGTTTATATCTCCAATCCCACTGAAATTGGTTCAATTTACACGAAAGCTGAACTAGAACAGTTAAGCCAGTTTTGTGAGAGCAATAACCTGTTTTTATATATGGATGGTGCGCGATTAGGCTCAGCGCTGTGTTCAGAAGAGAATGATCTTGATCTTTATGATTTGGGCACATTAGTCGATGCTTTTTACATTGGTGGAACCAAAAATGGTGCCCTGATGGGCGAAGCACTTGTGATCTGTCGAGAGTCACTAAAAGATGATTTTCGATTTTATATTAAGCAAAGAGGGGGACTGCTTGCCAAAGGCAGAGTTCTAGGTATACAGTTTTTAGAGCTTTTCAGAGATGACCTGTATTTCGATCTGGCAAAACACGCTAATGAAATGGCTAGGTTGCTAAAAAATGAGTTTAGTCGAGCAGGTTGCAAGTTTTTGACTCACTCAACGTCCAATCAGATTTTCCCGATCTTGCCTAATTGGTTGATCTCAAAGCTTCAGGAAAATTATTCGTTCTATGTTTGGGCAGGAATCGATGACGATCACTCAGCAATCCGCCTCGTAACCTCTTGGGCCACAAGTGAAGATGCAGTTTTAGCTTTTATCGGAGATATGAAGAATGCCATTAGATAATGAATACAACAAGATACATTTAGAAATCCATCTAAATGTATCTTGTTTTTTTTATGTTAGTAGGGTAAAATTACATTTAGACAGACATCTAAATGAAGGGGGATCGACATGGGGTTTCAAGAATCCTTAAAGGCAATGTCAGATAAAACTCGACGAGAAATATTAAATTTGCTTAAGGATGGGGATATGACTGCAGGGGATATTGCAGCTCATTTTTCTATGACCCAGGCAACCGTGTCGCACCATCTTTCGGTCTTAAAGGGCGGGGGACTTGTAACGGATCGCCGGGATGGCAAATACATTTTCTACGAGTTAAACACTTCGGTTATTGAAGAAATTATGGCGTGGTTGATAGAGCTGAAAGGAGTCGATAAAAATGAAAAATGAAAAAGTCCTTATGAAATTAATGTGGGCGATTGCCTTGTTGCCTTTGCTTATTACGTTATTCGTTTTTAGTGGGTTGCCACCCGAGATTCCTATGCATTGGAACATTTATGGTGAGATTGATGCATGGTATCCCAAATTCCCCTGGGCCTTTATGCCCCCGGTTATTGGCATAGTGATCACAATTTTGGCCACTGTATTGCCTAAAATTGATCCTAAGAAAGAGAACTACGATAGATTCAAGGGGCAATACTTTATTATTAGATTAATTCTAGTTGTGTTTTTTGCAGTCTTACAAATGGTTATCATATCCATCAGCATGGGTGCTGCTTTTATTAAAGTAGATACAATCGTCAAGCTAATGATAGGTATTCTTTTCATAGTCCTTGGTAATTTAATGCCAAAGTTTAAGCAGAATTATTTTGTGGGCATAAAAACGCCTTGGACGCTTAACAATGAGGCCGTATGGGCAAAAACACACCGTCATGGAGGTTTTGTGTGGTTTATTGCAGGGTTCATTATGAGTGTCCTGGCATTCCTGCCCGGCTTTGGAAGTGCTGTTGTTTATTTTGCTGTGATACTCATAGTGTCAATTGAGCCAATCCTATTTTCGTGGCTTCAGTATCGAAAACAAAGGTAATCTGTTTATAAACCAATCCGAGTGGGAAACAGGGGAGACCGGTGTGCGTTTCAGAGGCGTTAACACTGGCCCCCCTTGTTTGTTTGCTTTATACTCATGCTGATAAGTATTTGTGAAGAATATGATACAATAGGATATAGCTGAGAAATATCCTTAGATATAAGCAAGGGGTTTAGTTATGAAGGGTCTGTTTAATCGTATTCGCAGCGTACTCACTCTGGGTATAGCGATTATTTTTCTGTTTAATTTGTTTATAAAATCGAATTTGATTAATGACTTTAATCTCATTCTGATGCTTATTGTGGTTGGGCTGAGTTTTATAGTAGTTTCGGGTACTACTTTGATTATTGGCGGTCTGTTGTTTGGATTGAGCATAATTCTTTTTCTCTTCTATCATGCTCCTTTAAGCGTATGGCAACAAGCATTGCAAGAAAATATATACTTGGTTGTGATGTTCACTTTAGTACCGCTATTAGGCATTCCTATTAGGCATGGAGGTTATTTTGAGGCATTACAAGGTTTATTTCGACGCTATGTTTATAATAACAGTCGTTTTTATTTGCTAGTAAGCTTTGTTTCTGCTTTTGTCGGTGTATTAGTTAATTTGGCGGTGGTTCCACTAGTGCTTCAGATAAGTGAGGCCAGCAGTATAAGTTCTAATAAAAAGCTGTTAAGCTCAGCAATCCTGCGTGGATTTGCGACGTGCACAATATGGGCGCCTACGACAGCGGCAATTGCCCTGATTGTGCAATTAAGCGGAGCAAGTTGGATTCTGTTTTTTCCTTACGCCATTTTATTTGGTGTTATGTCGGGTTTGGTTGGTTATTTTATGACGATGTATGAAGAAAAAAGAGCCGATAAACCATTTGCTTCCGTTGCAGAGGAACCTGATCTGAAATTTGACGGGGGAAAGATTGTTGAATTAAGTATTTTTAGCATAATTTTGATTTCTGCTATTGCGGTTGTATCACTGCTAACTGGGATACATACAGTCATTGTTGTTTCTTTGGCGGCCTTAATATACCCTGTCATTTGGCTGGGAATAATAGGGCGTTTGAGGATTCTAATGAGGGACTTCAAATGTTATTTTAATGAAAGTCTGCCAAAACTGCAAAATGAAATTATTCTTTTTGTAGGTGCCGGACTATTTGCTACTAGCATTAATTACTCCCACTTAGGAAATTATATTTCAGTGATTTTAGCCAAGTTCGTTGGTCAAAACGCTTTATTGCTGGCTATTGTAATTATTATTGCAATTCTTATGCTGTCTGCTTTAGGTATTCACCCTATCATACCAGTGACTATTATTGGAGGGACAGTCAAAGCCGCTGCTTATGGTGTGACTCCGACTTATCTAGCCCTTATTTTGGCCATTAGTTGGGCGATGGGAATTTCGATTTCGCCTTCTTCTGCTACTGTTATTGCATTGTCCGGAATGACAGGCCAGTCTCCAATTTATGTAGGGCCCCGATGGAATGCATTATATGTCTTAATTGCCTCTGGGGTAATGCTCACCACCTTGACGATTATTCGACTAATTGGGTGGGTATAATGAACTCCTCTTATTTTATAGGCTCAGACCCCCTTAAAAAAGAACTTGGCTTCGTATTAATATATTAAAATGGGACTATGAAATGAGCCCAAATACATATGCAACTGGCAGCATAGTGCGGGGGGAGAAAATCGTGAAAGGTTTATTATCGGGTAATGCAAATGTAGCTATGATGAGTGACTTTGAAGAAACGAGAGAATTTTGCCTAGTTCCGTACCAGGTGACGTTCGCGTCTTTAAATAAAGTGAAATTTTATCGCGACTTTAACCTAGGCCAATACAGTAATATTATCTCTTATTTAGAGAAGGAAGCTCAACTGACGATTTCGAAGCTTAAAGAATCTTTGCTTTTTCGCAAGGGCATTATTGAGAAGGTAACATCTGATATTAATAAATCGGACCAAATTATCTATTTTGAGATCCTACTTGCTCCAGAGACGACTCGAACTTCTTTCATCGAACTATTAGGATACTTGAATGATAATTTGTAAAAGGTGATTCTGCCATGATAACAAAAGACATGAACAAGAAATTGTTCATGTCTTTTGTTATGTATAAGTGCAAAAAAAGACGGACGTTTATTTAGCGTCCGTTAATGTTTGTTCATCATAAGGCCAAAGCCAAGTACCAAAGAAAACTAAGAATCCCCAGAGAAATCTTATCGCTCGCATATTTAATCCTCCTTTAACAACGAATTGCACAATTTATAGTTTGATAATTCTGATATTCATAGTACTATATTCAGGATATCCGGATATAGAGCGTTTGTCAATTTATAAAAGAATAAATGTTTATAATAGTTAAATATTATTGCCAAAGCGGTAGGCAGGTGAGTGGATTAAAGGGTCAGCACGCATTGACTGTGTAAAGTATAAATCAATATAAGATAGTATCGTGTAATTGCGGAATATCTAAGAGGTGGATAAAAAGAGATCGGTTTGCTTACAGTGTAACATTGTACGATTAAGAAGCGTGTTTAGGTGTGACTTATCTCACACCTAAACACGCTTCTTAATCACGGTACGAAATAAAAAATTGCTTTAAACTAACCTTAGTCAACACGAGTTACACAAACATTTAAATAGAAATTAGGGGGAACAAAAATGAGTATGTTTTGTTATCAATGTCAGGAAACAGCTAAAGGAACCGGATGCACGATCAAAGGGGTCTGCGGAAAAACCGAAAATGTCTCTAATTTACAAGACCTTCTAATCTACACATTAAAAGGAATTGCCATCTATGCGGTTCAAGCCCGGGAACGTTATCTTGTTCGCAAAGATGTCGAAAAATTCATTATGGAAAGCCTCTTTAGCACAATTACCAATGCTAACTTTGATAGAAGCCGTTTTGTAGAACGGATTCAAGCAGGGCTGAAGCTTCGCGAAGATCTTAAGCAAGCTGTTGTTAGAGTGGGCGGGACAATTCCGGCCGACTTACACGATGCAGCCACTTGGACGGCGCCTGCCGAGGAGTTCGAAAAGAAGGCAGCGTTCGTGGGAATCTTAAGCACTGAAAATGAAGATGTCCGTTCTCTCAGAGAGTTGCTCATCTATGGTCTAAAAGGGATGGCAGCCTATGCAGAGCATGCTTATACTCTTGAGCATCAAGAAAGCGGTATTTTTGCGTTCATCGAAAAGGCTTTGGTCGCGACCCTGGATGATACATTGGAAGCTGGTGATCTGGTAGCGCTTGTCTTAGAAGCAGGGAAGTACGGTGTGGACGTTATGGCCCTTTTAGATAAAGCCAACACTACGACTTACGGAAACCCAGAACTCACCAAAGTTAACATCGGAGTCAGAAACAATCCGGCTATTCTGATCAGCGGCCATGACCTGAAAGACCTGGAGGAATTGCTCATTCAAACCCAAGGAACAGGCGTAGATATCTATACTCATGGAGAAATGCTCCCAGCCCATTACTACCCAGCCTTCAAGAAGTATGACAATTTTGTCGGCAACTATGGCAATGCCTGGTATAAACAAGACAAAGAATTTAACTCCTTTAACGGCCCGGTTTTCCTAACTACCAATTGCCTTGTTCCTCCAAAAGAATCCTACAAAGATCGCATATACACTACAGGGGTAGTTGGATTTGAAGGGGTTAAGCATATCTCTGACCGCGCAGACAGAAAGGCCAAAGATTTCTCTGCCTTGATTGCCCATGCCAAGAGCTGTCCAGCCCCAACGGAAATTGAAACTGGCGAAATCGTTGGAGGATTTGCCCACAATCAAGTCATGGCAGTTGCTGATAAAGTTGTAGATGCCGTCAAATCAGGAGCGATTAAGCGTTTCTTCGTTATGGCAGGCTGTGACGGCCGCATGAAGAGTCGTGACTATTATACCGATTTTGCCAAAGCTCTGCCTCAGGACACTGTGATCCTAACGGCAGGATGTGCTAAATATAAATACAATAAACTGAACCTAGGGGACATCGGTGGTATTCCAAGAGTGCTCGATGCAGGACAATGTAATGACTCCTATTCCTTAGCCGTGATTGCCTTGAAACTCAAAGAAGTCTTCGGGCTCGATGATATTAACCAACTTCCTATCTCCTATAACATTGCCTGGTACGAGCAAAAGGCAGTCATCGTGTTACTGGCCCTGCTCCACTTAGGTGTAAAGAACATTCACTTAGGACCAACCCTTCCGGGTTTCTTGTCTCCGAATGTGGTCAAAGTTTTAGTTGAAAACTTCGGTATTGCAGGCATCTCCACTGTTGAAGATGATGTCAAAATGTTCATGGCATAAAGAAAACTTGGCTAGCGCCAAGAGGTTAAGTTTAAGTAAAGCAAGTATGATAGGACTGCCTTCCACCGTGAAGGCAGTCATTTTACTAACATGTAGGTTTCTTATACTGCTTTTAGAGAAAAGTTTTACAATATTCAAATTCCTAGATTTTCTATTAGAGCAAATAATGAGTAGTTAAGAAGGGAAATATCAAGTGGAGGTGCCCTTAATGGAAAAAAAGAATCTAAAGCTTTCTCGCAGACAATTTCTTAAAGTAACGGCGGCTACAGGAATCTTGGCAGGGACATTCAGTACAGCATCATTTATACGACAAACGGTGGCCGCGCCTAAACAAGGTGCCCCTAATATAAACTATGTACGTACGACATGTTCTCCAAACTGCACTGGGGCATGCGGGATGAAGGCCCTGGTAGAGGATGGCCAAATCAAGTCAATCATCCAAGCGGCAGATTATCCGGAAGCAGAGTATAATCCTCGCGGTTGTCTGAAAGGGCTTTCCATGACTAACCTAATCTATGGTCCTGATCGTATGCAGAAACCCCTCATTTTAAACGGAAAGCCAGGCTCAGGCGATTTTAAAGAGGCTTCTTGGAATGAGACGTTGGATTATACTGCCGGACGATTAAAAGAAATAGCTGATAAATACGGACCGGAATCTATCGGAGTACTCTTCCAAGTAGGGGGAACCGGATACGTTCAAAAAGGGGCAGTGAGCCGGTTAGCCACTTTAGCAGGCTGGACTATGCATCACGCTTATGATCAAAACGGAGACTTACCGATGTTTTGGCCGATGACCTTCGGGGTTCAAAGTGAAGAACTCGAGCCACGGGAATGGAATAATTCACGTTATATAATGATTTTTGGTTCTAATATTTTGGCAACTCGGATTCCCGATGCTCACTTTCTTCTTGAAGCGAGGAATCGTGGTGCTAAGATCTTGGCATTTGATCCTAACTTTACCCCTACTGCAGCCAAATCAGATGAATGGATCCCGATTAAAGCAAGCAGTGACGCAGCAGTTGCATTAGGCTTAGCTCGAGTGTTGATCGAAGAAACGCTGTACGACTCTGACTTCATCAAAACCTTTACAGACCTCCCGCTCCTCGTTCGCGTCGATAATGGCAAACGACTAAAAGCGGAGGAGGTCAATGGTCTGGAAAAATTGTCTGATGTTCCAGCCTATCGAGAAGCCTATGTTGCCTATAATGGTCAGTTTATCGCTGTACACCCGGAAAAACTCGATCTTCCTTTAGATGTAATGATCGAAGGTGAAGTGGATGTAACTTTAAAAACAGGCCAAATCGTGAAAGTTAAACCTGCCTTTCAACTCCTCAAAGAAAGCCTTAATCAATACACACCGGAAGAGATTGAGAAACTTACAGAAATGCCTAAGGACGATCTGGTGAGGATCGCCCGCGAAATGGCAGGCAACAAACCGCTTCACGTCATCTATGGAGCCGGTAATTATCAGTGGTATCATGGAGACCTCAAGGGTCGAGCCTTAGCCTTATTGCCGGTTCTCACCGGGAATATTGGTAAATCCGGTGCGGGAATTTCTACTTATGCAGGTCAGTATCGAATTCGTTTTAAAGTCGCAGAATGGTGGGTTCCGGAAGGTAAGAAGCAAAACTGGCTGCCTTTTCTTTATGTCCTGCATGGTCCGACCAAAACAATGAAAGCTAAATGGCCCAAAAATGGGATTAAAGCGCTTGTAGTGGGTTGGGGAAATCCTTTTGACCAGCATAACATGTCAAATAAACTTCGTGAAATGGTGGAAAAAGAAGAATTAGAATTTGTCGTAACCACTGATTTTCAAATGACAACCACATGCCAGTACAGCCATGCTGTTCTTCCTGCGGTATCCTGGTACGAAAAAACGGATCTTGTGGCTACGCCAGTGCATCCCTATCTTCAATTGCAGCAGCCGGCTGTTGATCCGCTTTATGATGGGAAGCCAGAGTTTTGGATTGTGCGAGAACTGGCTAAACGGTTAAATCCGGATTTTGAAAAGTATTTTTATCCTGACCTCGAACCGAATCAGGCGGCGGAAAAGGTCATCGAGCTTTTACTCAAAACAGGGGGACCAGAGGTCGCTGGTATCACTCTGGAACAACTTAAAAAAGGCCCAGTGCGCTTAAAGTCAGAAGTCCCTGGAGGGCGTCAAATACCGTTTTATGAACAAGTCCAACATAAAAAGCCGTTTCCACCGGTCAGCCTGCCTGCTAAACTTGAGCAAACTGCTCAGTTTGTGAAGAGTGGACGGATAGAATTTTACAAAGACGAGGATCTCATGCTTCAGGCGGGTGAGGCGCTCCCAATACATAAGCCTCCTTTTGAGGAAAGCGAGTACGCCTTAAATCCGCTTGCTAAAGAAAAGTATCAGTTTTGCTACGTCACCCGTAATGCTATTTACAGAGTACACTCTACCCATTCGAACAATGTTTGGATGAACGAACTTCAAGATGGAAAGCCGAGAGTTTGGCTTAGTCCTGAGGATGGCAAAGCAAAGGGGATCAAAGAAGGGGACGAAGTCGAGATATTTAATGATCGAGGGACGCTTAAGGCATATGCGATTATTGATCAGGGAGTTGGCCGAAAACAGGCAGTCTTTGAGCAAGGATGGTGGAGCAGATATTTAAAAGGAGCATCCTATAATTCCTTGACTTATCCCTTTATAAAACCAACCCATGAATTATACTTTGTTCCAGGAATGTGGTCTCCAAATACTGCTTGGAATGAATGCCTTTGTGATGTAAGAAAGGTTGGTGAGGGTTTATGAGACTTGGGATGGTGATTGACCTGGATCGTTGTATTGGTTGCCGTTCTTGTGCGGTAGCCTGTAAATCTCACAATGCGCAGCCGCCTGGAACGTGGTGGAATAGAGTATTTACCCATGGAGCTTCCTTTCATCAAGCTGCTGTGGGTAAAGATGGGGCCTTGCAAATGGAATATCTGCCCGTGTCCTGTCAAATGTGCGATAATCCGGCTTGCCAGAAAGTTTGTCCTTCCGGGGCCACTTATACGGATGAGCGGGGCGTGGTTTTGATAGATTATGAACGCTGTATTGGCTGTCGGTACTGTATTGCAGCCTGTCCCTATGGAGTTCGCCAATATAACTGGGAAGATCCGAAAAAGGCTAAGGAGCGGGCAGGGTATGAAAAAGGGTATGAGTATGGATATCCTGCCGATTTTCGAGATAAGGATGGCAGGTTAGTTTACACCCCTAACCGACCAGTCGGTGTCGTTGAAAAATGTACATTCTGTGCGCAATACACCTCTAGAGGAGAACAACCAGCGTGCGTTAAGGGTTGTCCTGGAAAGGTCCGAATTTTTGGAGACCTCGATGATCCAAGCTCAGAGGTTAGTAAACTGGTTCGGAAACGGCAGACGGTACGTCTAAAAGAAGAATTGGGTACTTCACCCAAAGTTTTCTATCTGGCGGCCACGAAGCCGATACGCTAAGGAGGTGGATTAACGTGAAAAAAAGTAATATTCTATTAGGCTTGGCAGGCAGTTTAATCCTGATTAGTTTAGTCGCTTGGGGTTACCAAATATATAATGGGTTAATCGTGACAAATATGCGAAATTCGTTTAGCTGGGGCTTATATATTGCAACCTTCGCATTTTTTGTAGGGGTTGCAGCCGGAGGATTGATTGTTTCCTCTACCGTCTATCTTTTTAATATTGAAAAACTAAAACCATTTACCCGTATTGCATCTCTTTCAGCATTTGCCAGTATTTTAGGTGCTGGGGCCATGATTTTGCCGGATATGGGCCGGGTGGATCGGATCTGGAACATCTTTGTTTATCCGAATTTCAGATCTCCCTTGGTTTGGGATGTTATCGTCATCTCGGCCTACCTGCTTATCACGTTCTTAAGCGTCTATGTTCAACTTTTACCAGATCGGAAAAAGGAAGGAAGCAGGTTCCTTAACGGATGGACAAAAGCGCATTCTCAAGAAGAGGTTGAGGCATTCTCGAAAAAATGGTCTAAACGCATTGCGCTGGTTGGCTTACCTGTGGCCATTTTAATTCATACGGTGACAGCCTTGATCTTTGCCACTCAAGCTTCCCGAGGGTGGTGGAATACGGCGGTTTTGCCTCCGGACTTTGTTTCTGTGGCAGTGGCCTCTGGAACCGCTCTAGTCCTTGTAATCTCCCTTCTCGCAGTGGGAAAAGAACAGTTTGATCAGCATAAGGGCGCATTTCAAATAATGGCGTTAATTGTTGCAGGTTCTTTGGTTGTGCATTTTTTCTTCGTATCAGTGGACTTGATTATCCACGGTTGGTGGGGGAGCACGGAAGCAGAGGAAATTCTGTCTCTTATTTTCAGTCATTATGGATATCTCTACGCGACGGAGCTAATGTTCCCTGCCTTCACCATGGTGCTCTTCTTTACAGAAAAGGGTAAAAGAAGTTATAGGGCTTTGATGATCGGAAGTGTGTTGCTTTTTATCGGAGTTTTTGCTCATCGTCTAATGTTGATGTTTCCCGCCTTTAATGCTATTCCGCTCTCTTTGTCTATTCCAGGGGCGGGAATTGAAAGTTGGGCATATCCTGTGGCCCTTGGTCAGCTGCAAGAAGGTATGCCAGTGTTTGTAAGTTCTTGGGCCTACACGCCAACCTTAGTCGAGTATGGTGTTACACTTTTACCATTTGGCTTGGTGCTCTTTGTTGTAACGGCAGCACTAAAAATGTATAACTTTCTGCCTCAAAAGCGCTCGATGTAGGTATTTCTTTACGAACTCGAACATAATGAAAAATATAATATTTTGTTTTAACGAACTTAGAGAGGAAGGGATTGGAGAGATGGAGTACTTAACGGTACCCCTTGGGCAGCACAGGTTACCAAAATTACCTTATTCATATAACGCACTTGAACCCGTGATTAGCACTAGAGTACTAGAAATTCATCATAGTCAACATCATAAAGCTTATGTTGAAGGTTTGAATAAAGCTGAATTAAAGCTTGCCGAAGCGCGCCAAAAGAGAGATTACAGCCTAGTTAAACACTGGGAACGAGAAATTGCATTTCATGGATCAGGTCATATTTTGCATAGCATTTATTGGACATCAATGGCTCCTGCTGGGAAAAGATGGGAAACTCCGGGAGCACAAACCCATAAGTTTATTATTGATTATTTCGGAAGTCTCATTGCTTTTCAGGAGCAGTTCAGTGAAGGCGCCATAAATGTGGAAGGGTCTGGTTGGACATCGTTAGTATGGCAACCTGGTTGGGGACGTTTAGAAATCCTAACAATCGAGAAACATCAGGACTTCTATCAGGCAGGGAGTATCCCCCTGCTTGTAATAGATGTATGGGAGCATGCGTATTATCTGGATTACCTATCGAAACGCAAGGACTATGTCAGGTCTTGGTGGCAAATTGTTAACTGGGCTGCAGTAGAAAAAAGATTGATCCTTGCTATGTCAGGACAAATGCCGCTAGTTATCAATTAGGAGTTATCAATATACAGTCCCGGACCATGAATCCATTAAGAAAACCTGGGAATCCAAGTTTAGGAATCCTAGGTTTTTTTGATTAGCCTTTGTACAAGATAGAAAAAGTATTAATTTTGAGTACTTACTTATACATAGAAAAATAGTTTAACTCAAAAGCTATGGACTAAACAGATAACTGTTTTTAAAGTATATGGAGGTGTTTGCTTGTGCGTAAATGGGAAGAATTAACAAGAGATGAGAAAGAGATTATTACAACGATGAAAACGCAGGGGATAGGACCTGATGAACTGCTCGAAAGGATGCGCAACTCTGGGAGAATGAGTGAGGAAGCTATTGAAGGTTTAAGGAAAGCTCTCGATGATGTAAGGCCGTTTCTAGTACACTAGACATCGGATGAATAAGAAACGGGTGTCTTCTCTGGACACCCGTTTCTTTATTATGATACGGTTTAGATTTTTTCAGCAAGTAACTCCGAACATTTCTCTGCATATCGATTAATCATTCTTTCAACAATAGATGATTCCAGCAGACCATTCATGCTTGGAGTTTTAAAGAATCTTTGAGGTAATTCAACTTGCCGTGGATCGAACCCTAATTTTTCTTTGAGGCGCAACTTCATTGAGTAAATCCGTTTGGCAATTGTAGTCAGTTCATCATCTGTAAGAAGATAGCCTGTAGCATTGAGAGCCTTCAGTACGGTTTCCCGAGTATATAATTTTCTAGCGAAGAGGCAGATAACGAGCGAATTTAATAGACATCGTTCAAGCTCCTCGTCAAAAAGGGTATTGACAGCTTTGTTTTCGTCGAAAGTTTTCAGGGATTGGTCAACTGCGTAACCCGCATTGCATAAATGTGAGTGCCGAGCCCCTACGGTAAGACCGACTAAGTTAGCATATCCGGTGTGGTACCCAGGGATTTCATTCCCTGCAACCTGGAGGGCAAACCCTTCGCCGCCGAACTTTGCTCCGGCAAATCGGGTTCCTTCCCCCAGAGCTTGGTAAAAGGCATTTTTTCGAGCCGATAAATATAGGATGGCCTGATAATAGTTTTCGGTATTTCCATAAGAGAGAGGAAGAAGGGTTTCTGCTTCGGTTACGATCCCCTGAATTAAGCTTTCAGTTGCCCATGCCAAGGCGACACCCGCGGAAATGGCATCCATGCCTGTTTTTTCGACTGCTTCGATAAGCTGTAATACTTCATCAGTCTTGCTTATCCCAAGTAAGGCGCCCAGCGAATAAATCAGTTCATAGTCGTAGGCAACGCTCACGGATTCATAGTCATAACCGTCGTCGAATTTTCTCCGAAATTGACCAATGTGGATACATCCAACCGGGCAACCGGTACAAGCCAACTTCCGGACGAGGTTTTCTTCTGCAAAGGCTTCTCCGCTTATCTGCTCAGCGTTATCAAAATGATTAGCTGTCAAATTCTTTGTGGGCAAAGCACCTAAGGCGCTGATTGACTCTACATTGATCGATGTGCCCAAGTCATGATATTTTGCCATCAAGTCAGTTTCAGTAACTGATTTAAAAATTGTTTGGTAGGCACGAAAATACTCTTTAAAGTTTTTGATTTCTGTTGTCTTATCCCCAGTAACAGTAATTGCTTTGACGAGCTTGCTTCCCATTAAGGCACCAAGGCCAAGTCGTCCAAAATGTCGATAGGTATCAACGCAAACGCTTGCGAATTTGACCATCTTTTCACCGGCTGGTCCGATCCGCAAAATGCTTCGCTTGCCGCTTCCTTCTTCCGAATCCCGAAGGAACTGGCCAACAACATCTGAATCCATTCCCCAGATTGGACGGGCATCTTTAATTTCAACGTTCCCTCCGTCAATGGCGATGTAAGAAGGGCGGGACGCTTTACCGCGAATCACAATCGCATCATATCCAGCCATTGATAATGCTAAGGCCAGTCTGCCCCCCGCGTAGCTTTCCCCTAATTCCCCTGTCAGAGGGGAAATGAACATGGCCACCGTCTTAGTTATAAGTGGGTAGATGCCAGAGATTGCGCCAATTGCAAGAACCATAGGTTGTTCAGGGGCCAGGGGAGGGAGTTCCTGTCGCATAGTTTCATCGAGCAATTTAGATGCTAGTCCGACTCCACCTAGATAAATGGCCAAATCTGTACGCTGCTTGATCTCAATTTTACCTGTAGCTAGGTCTATGTATAACACCTTAGTGGCTTTTTCATATAACATTACTGACCCTCCTCTAATAACCGTAAACATCCATGCGGGCAAAAGCGTGCACAAACACCGCAATGTTTACAGACAATGGGCCGCTTTGTGTCGAGGTCAAAATAAATTGCATCAACCGTGCAGGCAGCAACGCAACGTTCACATCCCACACATTTTTCTTTATCTAACAAAACTCCTCCTGCTTGACGTTTTACAAGTGCTCCGGTCGGACATGCTTCTGCGCAAGGCACATCATCTTTGCACGCTTGACAGACTATCGCAATAAACTTTCCCGTAAGTCCTCCGCTTGTTTTAATTCGAATGGCACTTTTCATAATGGAATGGTCCTGCTGATTGACCGCAGCACAGGTTATCATGCATGAAAAACAGCCGATACAGCGGTTCATTTCAATTGCCCTTAATACTTTCATTGTCAGCCTCCAGTATAGTTCAGGTTTAAAGTAAAGGATAAGTAAAAGATAACCTCCATTTATAGAAGTGGAAGTCACATGATGGGATAAAGCTCTTATAATTCAAGTATACTACAATATTCTAGGTGCTTTATAATTAATTGTTCTTATTTCAATAATTTTTAGATTAATAGGGAATCCAATTAATTGTTAATACATGGATTATCGTCTATAATTATAAGGAATTAGAAAACATAAGGGGGTTCAGGACATGATTCTAACAACCACACCATCAATTGAAGGCCATAAAATCACAGCCTATTTCGGCGTAATTACAGGAGAAGCTATTATGGGTGCTAACATCATGCGCGATATTTTTGCCAGCATTACGGATGTCATCGGAGGGCGTTCCGGGGCTTATGAAGAAAAACTGCAAGAAGCGAGACATATTGCCCTTAAGGAGTTAGAGGAACGTGCTGTAAGGTTAGGTGCCAACGCAGTAGTCGGTATAGACTTAGATTATGAAGTGATTGGTCAAAGCGGCAGTATGCTAATGGTTAGTGCCTCAGGGACAGCAGTAAACATAGACTAGTTATGTGAATTGGATATTGCGAAAATCATTATACCGGTTAAGGCATGTATTTCACATCTTAACCGGTATGTTATGTTATAGCAGACTTTATTATAATCACTTTCGTTAAAGGATGGATACAGTATGAAAAAAATACTGCTTATACTATGTGTTGTCATCATATCTGGACTAACGCTATTTAATAATAAACAATTCATACCGCCAGATAAAGTTGCTAATTCACAGCAAAACAAAGATGATCTGACTTTTGCTGTTTTAGGAGATGTTCACGGCAATAATGACAGTCTTCATAGAGCGATTAGAGATCTTTACAGTATAAATCCTGGGTTGGACGTCCTCATACTTAATGGAGATACGGTAGATCAAGGGATTAAAAAGCAATATGATGGGATAAAGCGAACTTTGTTTAAAACTAATTCTATGTTGCCTAAAACTATTATTAAAAATATCGGAAACCATGAATTTTTTAACTATGACATAGAAGTGAACAGTCCACAAGATGTAAAGACCTTTATAAATCGATACCTCGAATTCTCTGGTGAAGAAAAAGTATATCATGACACTTGGGTTGAAGGTTATCATTTTATATCCTTGGGGTCAGAGGACGGCAATTCTGAAACCCTCGACTCTATAAGAGCTTACATTTCTAATGAACAACGAAAGTGGCTGACCGATAAACTGGCTGAAAACTATGAAAAGGGCAGGCCAATGTTTGTCTTTCTTCATCAACCTTTAAACAGTAATCCGAACAGCGGATGGGTTGGATCTGATCAAAGTGATGAACTTAAGATAATATTATCCCAGTATCCTGAGGTCATACTATTTTCATCACATACCCATGCTGATTTAACGGAGAAGGGTATTTTACTTAATCAACCATTTACTAAAGTACATACAGGTGCAGTACACTATACCATTGTAAGAAACGCTCAAGACCAAACCAGAACGAGAGAACCATTTATTAAAGGTCTATATGTTGTTGTCAATGGTAATCGTGTTGTTATCAAGGGAAGAGATCTGAAAGAGGGTTCTTGGATCTTTACTCAAGAACTCAATAGTCATTAATGTGCATAATTGATTTGCCAAATTAATTGTATCAACGATATCCATATTAGTTAGAAAAGATGAAGGAGCATTAGAACGAGCTATGAAAATTATTGCTATAGGGGATTCAATCACGGAAGGTTTTCCTTATACCCGAAAAGAGTCTTGGGTGACCTTCTTAGGCCAAGAACTTCATTGTGAGATAATCAATAAAGGCATAAACGGAGATTTGACCCAGAACATTCATGATCGTTTCGGACGAGACGTTCTCGCGTTTAACCCGACCCACGTTATTATCCTCGGAGGGACAAATGATGCCTATGCCAAATACCCTTTAGAAATTGTAAGTCCACATTTTACAGCAATGATAAAAATGAGCCAGGAACATGGAATTATCCCCATCATAGGCTTGCCAATTCCTTCCTTAGTGGCAGACGACGAATTTTTTCTCCAACAGTATCGAAATTGGTTGATAGACTGCGCAAAAATGAATAATCTCCCACTGATTAACTTTTATGCTCCTTTTCTTAAGCGCTTAGAGGCAGGCGAGGAATCAAAGCTTTTTGTAGATGAAGTCCATCCAAGTCTTGAAGGTTATCAGTTCATGGCTGAAATAGTTAAAAATGATGTAGAAATTCTAAAATAACGACCTGAAGAATAGTGCAAGTGTTCACGTCAAATAATAGGAATATGTGAAGCATGACGGGTTCACAAAATTGTGGCTCTTGGAGGGTGTAGAATTGAAAATTTATCGTGTCAACATGTCAAAGCTCTCATTTGTTGCGGAAGAAGTGCCTGAAGACTGGAAGGTGCTTGGGGGTAGAGGTCTTACTTCAGTCATTGTCGCCAAGGAGGTAGAACCAACCTGTCATCCGCTAGGAAACAAAAACAAATTAGTTTTTGCCCCAGGGTTGTTGTCGGGGACCATGGCAGCTAACGCAGGACGTTTATCGGCTGGGGCTAAAAGCCCATTAACCGGCGGTATTAAGGAGAGTAATTCGGGTGGAACGGCTGCCCAAAGATTAGCGAAGCTTGGCGTTAAAGCTTTGATCATCGAAGACATCCCAGAAGGAGACAAATGGTACTGTCTTCATGTGCATAAAGACGGCGTGGAAATCAAAGAAGAGACTGAACTCGTGGGCAAAGGCAACTATGAAGTAATACATACTCTAACTTCAAGGTATGGAGAAAATACCGGAGTACTCACTATTGGCCAAGCTGGAGAATTTAAAATGTCTGCAGCCAATATTTCTGTAAAGGATCCTAAAGGCCATATTCGAAGCTTAGGACGGGGTGGGCTTGGAGCGGTTATGGCTTCCAAACGGATCAAGTTTATAACGCTAGATGATAACGATGGAGAAGGCGTTAAGATTCTCGACAAGGAGAAGTTTAAAAAAGCAGCCCAAATTTTTAATAAAGGCTTACTTAGCCACCCTGTGAGCGGGAATGCCCTGCCTAAATATGGGACTAATGTACTTGTCAATATTCTCAACGAGGCTGGCGGACTGCCTACTAAGAACTTCAGGATGGGTCAATTCGAGGGAGCAGAGAAAATTAGTGGAGAGACGATGTATGATACCATCATGAGCAGAGAGGGTGATCCAACCCACGGTTGTCATGTAGGGTGCGTTATTCGTTGCTCTCAAACTTACAATGATAAAGACAAGAAATACCTTACCTCTGGTTTTGAATATGAAACAATTTGGGGGTTTGGGGCGGGGTGCACGGTGGACGATCTCGATATTATTGCTCATATTGACCAGTTTTGCGATGACATTGGCATTGATACGATCGAAACGGCCGGAACTATGATGGTAGCTATGGAAGCTGGTATTCTTCCTTGGGGGGATGGTCAAGGAATCCTGAAATTATTTACAGAAGAGATCAAAAAAGGTACTTCTCTCGGCCGCATCTTAGGTAATGGCGCTGATTTTGCAGGCAAAGCTTTTGGAGTAACTCGGATACCTACAGTTAAACACCAGAGTATGCCTGCCTACGACCCACGGGCAGTAAAGGGCATTGGTGTAACCTATGCTACAACTCCAATGGGTGCAGACCATACTGCAGGGTATTCCGTAACCTCAAATGTTTTGAATGTGGGTGGTCACATTGACCCCCTAGCAAAAGAGGGTCAGATCGAACTTTCCAGGAACTTGCAGATTGCCACAGCTTCCATTGATAGCGCTGGTTTATGCATTTTCACGGCGTTTGCGATACTCGACTATGAACCCGTTTCTCACGCCCTCATTGAGATGATTAATGCTCAATATGGGACTACATGGTCTGTAGACGACTGGTTTAATCTTGGGCGCAATATTCTAAAAACGGAAAGAGCTTTCAATGAAGCTGCCGGGTTTACTAACAAGGATGATCGTTTACCGGAATTCTTCAGTGAACCTGTACCTCCTCATAACGTTACCTGGGATTTTACGGGCGAAGAGCTTGATCAGGTATTTCAGTTTTAGGTGCAGTTGAATTTGAAGTTTAAGTTTAATGACATGTGTCATATTAATAGTATTACAGGCAAGGAGGCAATTGAACATGGAGGTTAAGGTAAAACTTTTTGGAGATCTTCGTGAAGGACGTTTCAAGGAAGAAAAGACTGAACTCGAGGAAAATAGCCGTGTGATCGATATTATCAATAAGCATAATCTGCCACTGGATAAAGTTGCGATATGTATGGTTAACAGTTGCCAAGCTGAATTTGGTCAAGTCCTGCAAAACCAAGATACGGTTGCATTTTCTCCTCCAGTCGGGGGCATGTAACAGGAACATAATCCTACTAAAAGAGGAGACTAGCTCAGAATAGTCTCCTCTCTTTTAGCAGTCAGATTATATGGTGACACTGCTAATGAAAGTGGTCGCGTTTATAGGTTACTGTGTAAGAAACTTGTGAACATCTTGTTCAGAATGATAGCCGATAATTTTGTCTTGAGGTTTACCGTCCTTGAAGAGAATCACGGCAGGCAGATCCTTTACTTCATACATAGTTTGGATTTCCGGAACCTTGTCAACATTAACATTATATATTTCGACTTGGTCATGAAGACTTTTAGACACTTCTTCTAAGACTGAATGGAGTCTTTGACTGTCCGGTACTTTTTCCGAGCTGAATTCGAGTGCAAAAGGAGTTGGGTTCATTAAGACAGCTGGCAGTTTACCCGAGAAAATTTCTTTAATCATAAGGCACATCCTTTCCTTGCTTTACCATAGTCTTCTCAGAGAAGGCAGAAAATAAAACTTAGCTTTCATATATATCTTCTGTTAGAAATCACTATGTCACTGGACTCCACTAAAACGTCTTTTACTAAACATGGCGCAGAATGCATTAATCCAGTTGACCGGTGGAATCATAAAGTAGCAGGAAAGGTGAAAGGGGATTGAGGACTTTATGCCTGAAGTTCCTGAAATGGAGATATATAAGAACTACTTGAACCAGTGGGTTAAAGATAAGAAAATCAATCGCGCTAATGTTTATCGAGCTAAAAGCGTTAACCTGGAAAGTAAGGAATTTTGCACGACAGTTATAGGTAAACGAATTAAGGGCATTTTACGTCAAGGTAAGTATCTTATATTTCAGCTTGATGATGGTCATTTTCTTCTGACTCACATGATGCTGGATGGAAGACTCTTTCTCATGACAATTGAATCTGAAACTCCGCAAGAACATGAGGTAAGCCAAGCAATTGCTTTACAATCTGAAATATTGCAAAGCGATGCCGAGGATTTAAAACAAAGATTCAAGGATTTGCCGGGAAAAGCAAGTGTGGTATTCGGATTATCAGATGGGTCGGTGCTCTTTTTTTGCAATCTTACTTTGGGCTACTTGCACTACCTTGGACAGGAGCAACTTGAGACAAAATTACGGGAATTAGGTAAGGATCCGTTAGATCCAAACTTCAGTGCCCAAAATTTCGCTCAATTACTAGAGGGGAAGAGGGGGATGATCAAGCCGTGGTTAATGAATCCTAAAAATATATCTGGAGTAGGCAATGCCTATTCAAATGAAGCATTGTTTAGCGCTGGTATTTTGCCCACACGGTTGATTTCAACAATAAGTCATCTTGAAAAAGTAAATCTATTTAATTCCTTAGTTAACTGTATCAGAGATTCTATCCGCCTTGGTGGGGACATGGAGGAACCATTTGCTTCCTGGGACGATTTTATTGGAGGGTATAATACATATTTCAAAGCCTATGATCGGGCTGGAAAACCATGTTTAGTATGTGGAGAAACTATCCAGAAATCTGAAGTCGGGGGAAGAAATGCATTTTTTTGTCCTCACTGTCAAAGGTAGGATTTCTTAAGTTCCTGTAGAGTGAACTCGTTCAGCTAAAGCCGAACAATGAGACAATCCATCAGCCGCCTATTCAATAGAAGTTTGAGTATCCGACAACAAACGAGACAGAAACCTTTAGGGTATCTGTCTCGTTTGAATGTCATAACCTCCCGGATAATTCTACAGGCCATTGATGGCTTAGTGCACACTTGCCATCCATTTTCCGCCCCTCTTTTTCGACATCGAGCTAGACTTCGTTTTTATCCGTACCATCAGTTGATTTCAAGGTTGAATTCTCTTGCAGGACAGGAAGGTCGTTATTCATACTCTGATCCTTCGGATGGTGTTTAGGCTTAAGCTTTAGTCTCAGTTCGCGCCAGATAGCTAAGAAGAGCATTATTAAAGCTCCCGCAAATGCCGAACCCAAGATTACCAGGACTAAAGGAACATCTTTAGTAACCCATAATAGCTGAATTGTTACTAACTTAGCATTTTGGACAGCAAAGACTGCAATAAGTAATGAACAAATTAGGGATAAGATGAGTACAAACATGCGTTAACCTCCTCGCTTGTTATTAATTCGATTGCTATCTTCCAGATTCCTGCAGATATTTTACAGAATTCAACTTTATCCACTCTACCGTTCATCCTTGCTTCTGAAGTGTTACTTTTAGGATAGCTTCGTGCTATACTTACATCAAATAACCAAGGAGGCATAACAATGAAAAAGATAATTTTCGTCATGAGCTTATTATTTACGCTTGTTCTTTTAAACGGTTGCGCAAATAAGAACGATACTAAGCCAATTACTGAGGATGTTAAACCGCAAGAGATTAGTCAACCACTTACTGTCCAGGATTATTATTCCTTTAAAGAAAATACGAATTATGTGTATGAGGGCAAAGGAATTGAATATGCCTCCTACAATGTTATGGTTGATTATATCGAAGGAAACCGTGTCCAGATAAGGTCTAACAATGGTGGAACAGAGACGGTTAAAGTACTTGAGATAAATGATGGCAAACTGACGGTTTTGTTTGCGAGAGGGGAAAGTTATTACCGAGAAAATCTAATCAAAAGTCCTGGCAATACAGAAGAAGTTTTGTTGAAAGAACCATTAGTTGTGGGAACCTCATGGGTTTTGGCGGATGGCAGAAAACGGTCAATAACAAATTTGGAGGCAGAGATAACCACACCTTTGGGTACTTATAAAACGTTGGAAGTTACGACTGAAGGTAAAGATGATAAGATTCAAGACTATTATGCCCCAAATATTGGTCTCGTAAAATCTCTATTTACATCCGATGGATTTGAAGTTTCTTCTTCATTAAGCAAACTAGAAAGTAATGTTCCACTGACTCAAAACGTTAAATTCTTTTATCCAAATGTAAATGAAGATAAGATTTATTTTGTAAATAAGAAACTTACTTTTAAAACGAATGATCTAACAAAAAGTGTTTTGGAAAAGGCGTTTAAAGAATTGCCTAATGGAGATATATCTAAGGTTTTAGGTCCCAATGCTAAGATTAAAAGTTTATACCTAAATAAGGACAACGTTGCCTACATTGATTTCACAAAGGAATTTGTAAGTGAAATGAACGCCGGTTCCAGTTATGAAAGCATGATTTTACAAAGTATCACAAATACAATAGGAAACTATTACGGGGTCGACAAAGTTTATTTAACTGTCGAAGGCAGCCCATATGCATCTGGACATTATATGATGGACAAAGGTGAGTTCTTCACAGTAGATTTTAATAATACTGTTGAACTTCATTGAACGATTCCTTTTAGTGGGTGAGGTGAAGAAGTCATGACTTCATGTCTGCGTTTCTTACAGTGTGCGGGTTTTCGTTTTGACAGCCCTTTCTGGGATGGGCCTGAGAGCTGGACAACATTTCGAAATCAAGATTTATGGCAGTCGTTTCAAACGCTTATTGCACTTTGCCAATCTGAAAAAATCGAGTTTCTCTTTCTGACCGGTGATTTGTTTGAACAAGAATATGTTCGCAAGGAAACTGTCGAGCGGGTAGCCAAATCGCTGGCTAAATTAGAGGGGACGAGAGTTTTCATAACCCCAGGCAGAAGGGACCCACTGATTATTTCGTCTGCCTATCGACTAACGGTCTGGCCAAGCAATGTCCATATATTTTCAAGTGGAGTAACAAGTGTCAGAATTCCCTCTCATAACGTTACTGTTTATGGAGCGGGATGGACAGCTTATCATCAGGAAAGACCTTTCCTTGATAGTTTTCAACCGCTTAATGACGGTACGCTTCAGCTTATGCTTCTTCATGCAATGGTTGATTCAAAGCAGAATACTGAAGGCTTTATTCCGATTCGACAAGAACAGGTTTCTTCCAGTGGTTTGGATTACTTAGCCTTAGGATCCCGTGAAGTTTGGAGTGGAGTTCAACAAGCTGGAAAAACAAACTGGGCAGATTGTGGATCACTTGAAGCCAGAAGTTTTCTGGATAACGGTCCGCATGGCGTGCTTCTTGGGGAGATTCAGAAAGAATCTTCTCGATTTGAATTTCGAGAACTGGGCCAACGTTGTTATATTGAAAAGAATTTAACAATCCAGTCCCAGTCTTCTCTTGAAGGAATTGCGGAGAATATAATAGCAGAGACGAGCTTAGAAGAACGGCAAAAGAATCTCTACAGGATCAAGTTATCGGGAAACTTATTAGACGTTGAAGAGTTGGTTCAGCCTCTGCAAAATCTTCTCATGACTCAGTTTCGCTTTGTTACAGTTCTCCCTTTAGAAGAGAGAACTGAGCCTCAATTAGAATTTCCGGTGCTTTCTAGAGAGAAGAGTATGGAGGGCTTCCCTACTCTTGCGAAAATATTCATTAATAAACTACAAGCACGCTTAATTAATGCCGATGAATCAGAAAGCAGTGATTATTGGGAGATAGTACAAAAAATCGGATTAACAGCGCTAGGGCAGGGACGGACAGTTGATGAGGATTGAACGAATTAGGATTAAAAATTATGCCAGTCTGCGGGATGGTGATTGGATACTTCCGCTAGGTCCAGTATTAATTACATTTGAAGATCTAAGTCGTCAGAAGTTATTTCGTGATCTCCTGCTGACCTTATTTTATGATCAGAAGGAATCACAATTATTAGGTCAAGGACCCGACTCATTGATCGAAGTGTGGATGTCTGGAGAAAGTGCTCGCTATAGTATTCGTGTTGAATATCTCCAACAGGAAAATGAATTGAAGAGATATTCGAAGATATTAGATGAAACTGGACAGACCGTTTGCCTGCCGGAAAATATGACGCTGGGGGAATATTTATTTAATGCTCAATTACAGGCTTTTTTACAAGGAGGAATTGTGGAATGGCCAGAAAGAGACCACCAGGATGAGCTTATCTCACGCATTAGGAACTTGAGCCAAGGTGGAGATGAGAATCTTTCGTTGAGGAAAATGCGGGCTTCTCTTGCCGGAGCTCAAAAGAGAGTGAAAGAACAAAGAGAAAGTATGGAACTTATAAAGGCTGAATATGATAACCTCAGGCTTGAATGGGAGACCATACATCGCCAGCAAGAGGATGAACGGTTACTCCAAATAGAAATTAAAAATCTTCAAGAAAAGGAAGCAATTTTAATCGAGAGTATTGCCGCGACAACAAATATTCAAATGCGCATAGAGTTGCTTAGGCAAAATCCTGATTATCGTGAATTACGTCAACTTCAAGATGAGATAAAGCAGTTAGAAGATCGCCGGCAATGTTTAGAGGCTGAATTGAAGGCTATTTCTTGTGAGTCATCAATGGATCAGATAATCGAAACCTTTCGTGAAGAATGCATGGAGTGGGCTTGTATTCAGAAAGAGGCAGAAAGCTTAGCTGATGAGGTACAGTTGCGCTCAAAACTAATTGATGAGACCCAAAATCTTCTTCTTACATCCGGCTATCAGAGATTTAAGGAAGACGAGGATCTGCAACTAAAGCGGATTAGAGAGGAACGGAATGTTGCACAAGATAAGCTGAATAACCTAATTCTCATAAAACAAGAGCTTGAAAAACTTAAAATTACAGCCTCACAGGAAAACAGTCTATTTACTGATTCGGCGATAATGTCCGACGTTACAGAGGCGGATATTAGAAGAATTGCGAAAAAAGAAAAGAAATTAGAATTGTGGCGGAGATCGAAAGTTTTTTGCACTTTAGATCGGCTTTTGTGGAAGCGTTTAGGGATGAAAAGGTATGATGAAATCTTATCATCTCATCTTCTTGATTATTACCAAGGGTATCTTGTGTCAGACTATCAGGAATTCACGAATAAACTTAAAAAATTTCATAATCAACAAAAACGGTTTCAAATAGTCCAAAGACAGATAGAAAAATTGCAAGAAAAAGTTAATCAAGAAAGTAAATTACTTAAAATTGTAAATTCCCGCAATGAAATCTTAAAACAAGCTTTTACCGCGGTTAATGTTGTTGATTTTTCAGAATGGCTGCTAGGTTGGGCAGACTATCAGCAGAAGAAAAAGCAACTGTCGTTGGAACTTAACCAGATGAATTTAGCAGTAGAAAAGAAGTTAATTAAAGAAAAAAATTTAGAGGAATACTCGGAACGTATGATCATAAATTTAAAGAATTGGGGAATTCCGACGACTGATCGAGAGGAAGTGCTTGAAGCAGTATTCAAAGTGGCTAGACAGCTTCAAGAGAGAGATGAAGTTAAGCTGGAAATTGCATTTTTATCGGAGCGTTTTGAAAGAAGGCTAGGTGATCGAGATATGGAGAAGATTTCAGATATCTTGGAACCTTTAGCGGAATTGGAACGTGAAAATCTTCTTTCTAGTGAAGAAAGGCAGATGGAACTGACTTCTTGGGATAAAAGGCGAGTGGAAATGCGCCAAGAAATAGAAGATCTCAATCAACGACTTCAGGGCAAGCGCCGGAAAATCACTTCTTTGTCTGTTCTTGAGAAGAACATAGAACTAAGGAAAAGTCAATGGACAGGGTATGAAGAGTTACGTCATGCATTAGATGATGCCCAGACTTTGTTGGAATTATCTTGGCAAGAATGGCAAACTAAATACGAAAAGACACTCAGTGAAGAAAAACAGTGGATTTTTGATCACAGTTTCTCTTCAGTCCCCTTAAAAATGGAAGGGGAGAGTGCAGCGAAAAGGAACTATTTTTCTTACCGTATGGCGGTTGCACAATTAGCGCTTACTCCTAATACCGAAATACCCTTATTATTCTCAGTTGAAAAAATAACTAATGAGGATCCGAATTTTTGGGAAGATGTAATACGATATCTTTATAATTTGTCATTTTCCAGACAAGTGGTAATTAGTACCACGGATCCTAATCAGGTTGAAAAACTTTCAAGTAAAGGTTGGCACTCTCTGTGCTTTGGTGCTTGAACCAATATATACAAGCAAAACACTGAGATTACAATGAGGGTGGGTTAGAATAGAGAACTCAGCCCTCTTTTTTTATAAGTAAGAGAAAATTAATATTTTGTTCTTGGTTCAAACATAATTAGTTTAGTATTTTCCAGATTAAGTTGACAATCAAGGCAGAATAATAGAAAATAATAGGGGATTAAGTCAATTAAGAATGATTGACAAATATAATATTCTAAATCGAATTTGACCCAAATATAATTTAAGGGGGTTCTATGAAAAAAGTTGGCGATTTACCTGTAAAGCAATACTTAGAAAATCTAAAAGCTAAGATTTTCACAATTAAGAATATACCTTGGAAATCTCCAAGAGTTATAGGCGGATCTCTTGCTCTTTTGCTCCTTATGGGGAGTGGAATAGTTTATCTGAATTCAACCACTTCAGCTGTCTTTATTGTTGTAAATGGAGAAAAGCTTGGCCTTGTCGCTGATCAAGGTCAAGCTGGAGAAATGATCAATCAGATTCTCACTGAAAAAGGAGAACCATTCGGCATTGCAGCTAAAACTCATGATAGTATTACTTACTCTTCAGTTCGAATAAAGAATGCAGAGTTTAGATCTCTATCTAAGTCAGACTTAGCAGAAGACATTTCTTATTATGTTGATGGAGTTATGTTAAAGGTCAACAAAGAACCAATCTTTGTTCTGGCCAATGCTGAAGACGGAGAGAAATTACTTAAAGATTTTCAAGAGTACTACACAAAGCCGAGTGATAAAAATCAAGTATCATCTGTCTCTTTTGAAGATGAAGTAGAGACACAACCGGTAGAAGCTCCCTTGGAACAAATTATCTCCTACGAGCAAGCCCTAGAAAAGCTTAAACAAGGCAATTTGCAAAAGGTGGAATATACTGTTCAGGAAAAGGATTCTTGGTGGCTTATAGCACGGAAAAACGATATGAAGACAAAAGAAGTTTTAGCCAGTAATCCAGGGACAAATGAAGATACCATTCTTAAACCTGGGGAAAAGATAATGTTGGACAAGATTTCGCCTTACATAACGGTTGTAAGTGAAGGCGTTCGCACGGATACTGAAACGATACCTTTTGATGTAGTCACACAAACTGACACAAGTTTGCCGAGCGGAGAAACAAAAGTTAAGCAACCTGGAAGTGATGGACAAAAAGAAGTCCAATATGCTTACGTCCAAAAAAATGGTCAGGTGGTTACCCAAACTGTTAAGGATGAAAAAGTACTAAAAGAAGCTGTTTCCCAAATAATTGAGAAAGGGCCGCAACGTGTTACTGTTGCCTCTTCTCGAGGCAGTGGGAGCATTGTTTCTGGGCTGTCATGGCCGCTAAGAGGGCCGATAACTTCTTACTACGGATACCGTCACTCCGAGTACCATACAGGAATTGATATTGCTGGTGATCAAGGCGATCCATATACAGCTGCAAGTGCTGGTAAAGTTGTAAGTGCTGGATACAGTGGTAATTATGGATATACCATTACCATTGATCATGGCAATGGAGTTATGACACGCTATGCCCATTCTACTAAACTTTTAGTTTCCGCAGGGCAGAGCGTATCTAAAGGGCAGACGATTGGTTTAGTGGGATCAACTGGGCGTTCAACTGGCTCACATCTCCATTTTGAAGTAATTGTAAATGGAGATACAGTGAATCCACTTAATTCTTTGCGTTAGCATTTTAACAAGAAATATAAGAGTCTTAGGCACATTTTAAAAAGTGCCTAAGACTTTTTTGCGTTATGCCCAACTTGAAATCATGTCGCCCTCTATTCTTAGCAAGCACTAATCTTGAATGTCCTGTTCGAGTCATGGACATTACATTGTGGAAGTTTAACCTTGACACTCCGACAACTTATCTGTTATCATTGAGTTGTCAGTAAACTATTGTTTGCCTTTAAGGCTTAATTTCCCAAAAGGAAAACGAGGGAACCGCTTTTAGGGTTAGGCGCCCAAAAGTTGGGTATTTAATGCTTATACCCCTGAGCTAATCAACTTCGTAAGCGGTTTGTAACATCTTAATGCGTTTTTTTCTTTTGGGAACCGAAAAGGGTTCTCTTTAATTTTGCCTTTGCTTGCTACACTTCATTTATAGCAAAGAGCAGGGAATCTGAAACTTTAATTTAGTATAACTTGGAAGGAGATTAAAAATGAAACGATTTAAACCACTTCTCGCAGTTACGTTAGCTTTGTCCCTTTTTGGATTAGCAGGTTGCGGAGCATCGGGGACTGAGAGTAATGCTAAATCTGCCTTAGAAACCGCAAAGGAAAGAGGATATGTGGTTGTTGGATTTGCTAATGAAAAGCCTTATGCATATCAAACACCAGACGGAAAGCTTACTGGAGAAGCAGTAGAAGTTGCAAGGACAGCTCTCAAAAATATGGGTATTAATGAAATGAGAGGAGAATTAACTGAATTTGCTTCTCTGATCCCCGGACTTAATGCCAAGCGCTTTGACATGATTACTGCTGGTATGTTCATTAATCCGGAAAGGGCAAAAGAAGTAGATTTTGCTAATCCTGAGTACAGTATTGGAGAGGGGATTGCCGTTAAAAAAGGAAATCCGCTTAATATTCACAGTTACGAAGATATTGCAGCTAATCCCAAAGCAAAAATTGCCGTTCCTGGAGGAGCGATTGAGTATGATTATCTCTTGAAATCTGGAGTTCCACTGAAGCAAATTATGACTGTTCCTGATATGCCAGCTGCCTTATCCGCTCTCCAATCTGGACGTGCTGATGCCCTTACTGCCACTGGCCCATCTGTCCAAGCAACTCTTGAAACTGCAAACAATCCAGATTTAGAAAGAGTCATGGACTTTATGCAACCGATTATTGACGGCAAAGAAGTCCTTGGTTATGGTGCTACAGCCTTCCGCAAAGAAGATAAGGATTTCCGTGAGGCTTTTAACAGTGAACTTGAAAAGCTTAAAAACTCCGGTGAGTTGCTGAAGATCATTTCTCCCTTCGGATTTACCGAACAAGAGTTGCCTGGTGATAAAACGGCTGAAGAGTTAAGCAAAGCTGCAAGCTAGTTAATTTCTACTCAATTGTGCCAGTGAATAAACTTCTAAGAATACTGAAAAGCGCTTTCTAAAACCTTTCCGAAAGGGGTCGGTGTAAACCTATGTGGTTTGATATTCTCCCTTCTTTCTGGGAGGGAACAAAAATAACAATTGAACTAACCCTATTCTCCGCTGTCATCGCCTTTTTTCTCGCTTTTGCGGCAGGATTTGGCCGGCTTTCAAAATTTAGAGCAGTCCGCTTGCTATCTGCAACCTATGTCGAGATTTTTAGAGGAACATCCTTGTTTGTTCAACTCTTCTGGATATACTTTGCTTTGCCATTGTTCGGAATTATGTTGCCAAAAATGGTCGCCGGTGTATTGGCGCTCTCTCTTAATGCAGGCGCCTATGGGTCTGAGATTGTGCGAAGTACTATTATTTCCGTGCCTAAAGGACAAACGGAAGCAGCTATTGCCCTTAATATGACCCCTTGGCAAAGAACCCGGTTGGTTATATTGCCACAAGCTTTAGTAATGATGCTTCCACCCTTCGGTAATCTAATAATCGAATTGCTTAAAGGCACTGCACTTGTGTCACTGATAACCCTTTCAGACTTAACATTTGTGGCGACAGTTCTCAATTCCTCAATAATGCGTCCAACCGAAATATTTTCAGTCTTGTTGATCATCTATTTTGTCATCTCCCTGCCCTTTACTCGAGGGATTCGGTGGATTGAACACAGGTTATCTGCGGGGAGGTATTAAGTATGTGGAACTGGGAATATGCTATCATGATCTTACCTGAGATTTTAAAGGCATTGAAAATAACTGTTTCTGCCACTTTTGTCGCTTTTGTTGTTGCTTTGGTTGTGGGTTTGATGCTGACTCTTGCCCGCAGATCTAATTTTAAACCGCTCTCCTTATTTGCGGGTGGGTTTGTGGGGTTTGTCAGAAGTACTCCTCTTTTAGTGCAACTATATTTTATCTTTTATGTCCTGCCTGAGTATGGACTGTCCCTTACTCCATTTGTTGCTGGGGTTATTGGTTTAGGACTTCACTACAGCACCTACCTTGCCGAGGTATATAGAGGTGGAATTGAGTCAATTCCGCCTGGACAATGGGAAGCGGCTAAAGCACTTAATTTTTCCACCCTCAATACATGGAAGAAAATTATTTTGCCCCAATCCATTCCACCTGTAATACCGGTAATGGGGAACTATCTAATAACTATGTTTAAAGAAACTCCCATACTCTCAGCGATCACACTAGTTGAGATAATGCAAACAGCTAAGATGCTTGGTTCTCACTCATTCCGCTATCTGGAAGCTTTTACAATAGTGGGAGTGCTGTTCCTCGTATTGAGTTATTCATCCTCGCTTATGGTGAGGCGCTTGGAAGTTCGACTAAATCTCAGATAGACCTAAGTGAGAAAATTTTCGAAGGAGGTTGATCGTATGAGTGTACCATTGAAATTAATCTATAATGAGGACCCAACCAAAAATACTGGAAGCGAAGCTCGTAAAAATATAGTGGGTCCGATTGTCATTTATAACAATATCAGTAAGTCATATGGTGATCTTCAAGTTCTAAAGAATATCGACCTTGAGATTGCACCAGGTGAAAAGGTAGCTTTAATTGGACCCAGTGGATCGGGTAAAACGACTTTAGCCCGCCTGCTCATGACCTTGGAAGAACCAACTTCCGGTACGATTGAAGTTGAAGGGGAAATGCTCTGGCATCAGAGAGTGAACGATAAACTGATTAAAGCCAACGAAAAACATCTTCATCAAGTACGGGGTAACATCGGTATGGTCTTTCAGCACTTTAACCTTTTCCCACATATGACAATTTTACGAAACGTCATGGAAGCCCCCCGAAATGTGCTCGGACTAAGTAAGGAAGAAGCTAAAGAACGGGCTGTGAAGATGCTTGCACAAGTTGGGCTCTCGAGCAAAATTGATGCATACCCTGCACAGCTTTCAGGAGGACAGAAACAACGTGTAGCAATTGCTCGTGCTCTAGTTATGCGCCCGAAAGTGATGCTTTTTGATGAGCCCACTTCGGCACTCGATCCGGAGTTAGTCGGTGAAGTCTTGGAAGTGATAAAAGCGATCGCTTTAGAAGGAGAAATGGCTATGCTTTTGATCACCCATGAAATGGATTTTGCAAAGGACGTAGCAGATCGAATTTTGTTCTTTGATCAAGGGAGGATTATTGAACAAGGTCCGCCGAAGAAGATATTTAATAATCCTGAAAGCGAACGATTACAAACATTTTTAAGTCGATTTAATCGGCATTAAAGTGAACTCGTTCAGCTAAAGCTGAACATCGAGACTACGGTGACGTAAGTCTCCAGTACGATAGTCTCCGGTGGAGATTATCGTACTGGAGGCTTTCGTCGCCGAAGTAGAATATGGAACACCTACTTGAAGAGGTGTCTCAAAATTGATAAAAATGAAATAGCTTACAAAAGCGGGCCGTTCGGCTCGCTTTTGTAATTTTCCAAACTGTGTTCAAATAAAACCCCTCATAGGTATGTTAAAAATTCCTATTGTCAATTGCCCCGATTTATGATAAATATATAATATAATACGTACGGGGGGTATAGGGGATGGAGAAGGATAATACTATTTCTCGCAGAACATTTTTCAAGAGAACTACTGCGGCCGGTTTACTTGGAGCATTAGCAGCAACGGGTCTTAACAAGCCTGTTCAGGCCGCAGGTTTAAGTAATGGAAAGTTGGGTACTCTAATTGATCTATCAAAGTGTGACGGGTGTAAAAATTATGGCACACCACTTTGTGTCGAAGCATGTGGTAAGCATAATCAGAAACGATTCCCAGAACCGCAAAAGCCTTTGAAAAAATACTGGCCACAAGATAAAGTTGAAGACTGGTCTAATAAGCGAGATCTCAAAAGCCGTTTGACTCCTTATAATTGGACGTTTGTCGATCATGTTAAAGTTAAGCATAACGGGGCCGAGCAAGAAATTTATGTTCCAAGACGATGTATGCATTGTGATAATCCGACCTGCTCAAAGTTGTGTCCTTTTAGCGCGATCACTAAAGATGTCACCGGGGCTGTATCCATTGATGATGAAATATGCTTTGGAGGGGCAAAATGTCGTGACGTATGTCCATGGGGCATTCCGCAACGTCAAGCCGGAGTTGGAATTTACTTGGATATTGCACCGGACTTAGCTGGTGGTGGAGTCATGTATAAGTGTGATATGTGCGTTGATCTTTTGGCAGAAGGCAAAAAACCCGCTTGCGTAAGTGCCTGCCCCACAGGTGCCATCTCGATTGGTCCCAGAGATGACATAAGAAACCTTGCTTACGAAAAGGCTAAAGAAATTGATGGTTATGTCTATGGGGATAAAGAAAATAGGGGAACAGCAACTCTTTATGTTTCTGTAGTTCCGTTTGAGATGATTGATGCGGCGATTAAAGCGGACAAAGCGACCAAAAAGGATACTGCTCCAGGTCGCCCTGGTATGCCTGTTAATGTTGAAAATTACCTTTCTACAGGAAAAGGAATGTTTATCAGTGCGGTAATGGCTCCATTCGCAGGGGCGGCAGTTGCAGGTCTAACAGCTTATCGAACCATAAAAGGGGATAATGCAAAACGAAAACAGCAGAACACGAACAATCAAGGAGGGGAGAATAACGATGGCGAAGAAAATATCTAACACAAAGCAAAGTAAAATATTACGACAAAGCCTTGCCAATCGGTTTGTCCACTGGACAACTGCTCTCTCAGTCCTGTTGCTTATTATCACGGGCTTAGGGCAACTTCCCCTGTATACTCGGTACAATGTCACTAAGTTGCCGGGAGCGGAATGGCTTGGAGATTATTTTATAACCATTAACCTGCATTATCTGGGTGCGCTTGGTCTATTGTTTGCGGTATTTTTCCATGTTGTATATGCATTTGCCCGCCGAGAGTTTGATATCTTCCCACGTAAGGGTGATATGAAAGAATCTTATCAGATTATCAAAGCAATGCTGACCAAAGGGAAAGAGCCCGCTTCGGATAAATACCTAGCCGAACAACGTGTAGCTTATTTGTTTATCGGGGTAAGTCTTTTCCTATTGATTGTTACGGGTTTGATTAAGACTTTTAAGAATGTTCCAGGTATTGAACTCTCACATTCTTTCTTGTATTGGAACACTGCATTGCATAACCTGGGTACGGGCTTAATTATCTTTGGCATAATTGGGCACTTAGCAGCATTTTTGCTTAAAGAAAACCGCCCGCTTCTTCCGGGGATGTTCACGGGCTCAATTAATCGGGAGTATGTCAAACATCGTCATAGTCTTTGGTATGCAAGACTCCTTCGCGATGGAGAAATCAATGAATCTAATATCGATGTATCAGAAACTCATCTTCGCGCGGTCGATTCGAGACACGACAATTACAAGAATCAGTCCCTGTAGCCGGATTACCACAAAGGAAGAACTCCTCACAAATAGTCGTGAGGAGTTCTTCCTTTGTGGAGATGTTTCAGAGATTATCTACCCGTGAAGACAGGTTTTCTTTTTTCAAGAAAGGCTGTAACCGCTTCGCGTAAATCTTCCGTACCGCAACAAAATGTAGATTGAGACTGTTCGAAGAGCAATCCAGTCTGGACGCTGCTTTCATTAGCTAAATTGATCCCTTTCTTTGCAAAACGAATCCCTGCTGGAGGGAAGTCCGCCATTTTATGGGCAAGCTTCATCGCTCGTTCATTAAGTGCTTCATTTTTTACTAAAATTTCAACCAAGCCAATTCGCAATGCTTCTTCTGCATCAATTTCTTCACAGCCCATAATCAGTCGCTTTGCCTGTCCTATACCCACCAGATGGGTTAAGCGGGTAGTTCCTCCCATATCGGGAGATAAACCAAATCGTACTTCAGGAAGAGAAAACTTAGCATTCTCAGCGGCTATTCTAATATCGCAACCGAGAATTAGTTCAGTAGCAGAACCATAGCACAGGCCATTTATCGCAGCAATAACCGGGATAGGAAGCTCCTGCCAAAAAGAGTACAAATTTTGCAGCCATACAAGGTTATCCATTATAAACTGCGAACTGACACTCTGTAAGAATTTAAGGTCAATTCCAGCAGAGAAGTTTTCACCATTAGCGTTTATTATGATTCCTGCCAGGTTATGGTCATTTAGGATTTCCTTTTGGATTTCCTCTAATTCATAAAGAAAATCTGAACCAACTAAATTGAATCCTTTGGCATTATCAAGAGTTATTATTCCGATTCTGCCATCCCTATCAAAGGCTAGATGGTTTCCATAGCTCATTTTTTTATTCCCCCATTTCTATTGCATTCTTGTCTACTTGTACTGTAATATATTTTAACTGGAAAATCTATGCTATTTGGACTGATTAAGCAAATAAATGAATTTAAATTCATTTATTTCCGAAGTGTACTTAAGCCAAATAGTACAAGCAGTGAACTCGTTCAGCTAAAGCTGAACATCGAGACTTCGGTGACGAAAGTCTCCATCACCGAAGTAGAATAAGGAACACCCACTTGAGGAAGTAGGTGTCTCGGAATTGATTGAGTAAAACTAGGTATATTTGCTTAGTAAAGAGTAGAGTCTAGTTAAAATGGGATTGAAAAATGAAGTGATTAGTATTTAGTTGGCTCGAGCTAAGATGAGTTGCGAGAAGTAAAATGATAAGAAAATGGTTATAGAAAGAATGGGTGGAATATGAGAGTCATTATTGTTGAAGGGAAAACAGATAAACAACGTTTGCTCCAGATGTTGGATGAACCAGTCGAGATAGTTTGCACTTATGGAACTTTGGGTTTGGATAAATTGGAAGAGTTGATAGCGAATTACAGTGATGATGAAGTTTGCGTGCTCCTGGATGCAGATGATGCAGGTGATAAAGCCAGGCGGTTATTTAAACAAGAATTTCCTAACGTTCGGCACTTATACACCCACCGTATGTATCGAGAGGTGGCGACCACTCCGCTTAGTGTCTTGGCCAGGATTCTCGAGGGCGCTTATTTCGCTGTGAAGATACCAGACGCTGAAGAACTATTTTGACAAACATGAAATAAACTCCACCTCTAAAGAATATTATTATTCAGAATAGTAGGAATCTGGTCGTTAATGTAGAATAACTAGATTATAATTACTTAAGAGGGTGGAGATTTAATGAATGACTTAGCTTTGGAAGCTCGTTCGCGTGCAGGTAATAAATTCAGAAATGGACTAAATTGTTCTGAGTCAATCGTGCATACTTTTAATGAGATGCTCAACAATCCAGTGAGCTCAGAGGCTTTAAAAATGGCTACTGGTTTTGGAGGAGGATTAGGGCAGGCCGGTTGTATGTGTGGTGCCTTAACAGGCTCCGTCATGGTATTAGGTCTTTTTAAGGGTCGCTTTGAACCCGAAGAAGCTAGAGAGCCAGCTTATAACCTAGCTCACGACTTTCACGATCGATTCCTTAAAGAATACGGAGCTACTTGTTGCAGGGCCTTAAATCTCCATGAGTTTGACTCACAAGAGCATTTGCGCGGTTGTTTAAAACTTACTGGAGGAACGGCTAAGTTGCTGATGGAGTTCATTCGAGAAAAGGGATTAGTTGATGCTGATTTTTCTTGGCCTACTATAGCTTAAGATCATACGTTGTAACAGTACCAGCAATAATAAGAGCAAGCAATTACCTTTATTAAAAGATAAATTGCTTGCTCTTAGTATGTAGTCATTTCTCTAGTTTTCTTGAAGCTGTGATTCAGGTTCTGCAGAAACGACCTCCACGTTAGGTGGGAGCAGGTCATCGCTTTGACTGACTATGATGTCAGCTTTTTTAGTCTTTAGAGATTCTTGAATAAAGGATTGAAGATCATCTGCTAACCTTTTTCCTTTTGTCGCGAGATCGGTTCCCTGATGTTTTAAGGTGCCAGCATGATGAAGAGTGATGTCCCCGACGCGTTCTAAAACAGTATCGGTTTTTTCTTGAATACCTTGACGTAATGCTCTGCCGCTTTTAGGGGCAAACATGAGGCCGACAACGGAGCCTACTAAGCCTCCAACAAGGGCGGCAACCGCGATCGTGCTGAGAGAAGGGCTCTGATCAGTTCTTAGAATCTTTTTCATATTCTCATCCTCTCCTTACGTTAATTACATATTATGGTACATGTATATTTATTATTATATCATGAAGTTAATTCAGATCGTTACTTTTTTAACTAATTAACGTTTAATAATCAGCATAGAAAGTTTAGAGAATCTATTTCAGTTTGATGCTTTGTCATCTAAATTTGCCGGACAACAACACGTGTACCTTCAACAGCTATTACTTTGACCCTTGATCCAGTGGTTACAAATACTCCCTCTGTAACAACGTCAAGTCGTTCACCACTAAAATCAGCTGTCCCTGCTGGGCGTAATTGACAGAGTGCAATTCCGTGTTTGCCCAAGAAGATTTCGTAGCTTCGCAGGGGCGCTGTGTAGCCTTCTTCTTGGGTTTGGCACGTTTTCAGAGAAAATCTATCCCAAATAAAACGAGTTTGAGGCAGGCGGAAACTCAAGGCGAATAGTCCTGCGAAAGAAAGCAGTAATAAAAATATAAGAAAGAGGCCTAGAGCAAAAGAATCAACCGATTGCATAATCGCTATGCTCAGAGTAATGATACCAATTAGACCGAGAATGCCTCCGGGAACAAAAATCTCCAAGATGAGGAGTACGATACCGATTACAAATAAAGTAGCAACTAATCCAGTCCCCAACGTTTCCACCTCTTTCCTTATAGAAACCTTTACTAGATTATATAACATGTTCCTGCTTAATTGGCAATTCTAGTCACGTCTCCCAAGATCCTTGTGTATATTCTAAAATTCTCTTTTAATTAATAGGTTAAGGGTGGAAAGTAATGAGACAGGCTTGCATATAAAAAATAGTAAGCTTTATTTGGGAGGAATCTACTTTGGAATTAATGTATACTTTCCCAGCGGTTATTGGCTTAGGGGCCCTTCATTCTTTAGAACCGGGGCATGGAAAAGGAGTGATTACTGCTTATTTAATTTCTTCCGGTGCTAAAATGAAAGAAGCAATTATGATTGGGCTAATTTCAGCATTGGCCCATACACTCTCAATTGTCCTTTTAGCTGTTTCGGCTTCGACGGCGGTAAAAGTATTTGTGCCGGAAAATTTAATCCATTGGCTCCAACTTATTTCAGGAATTGTCGTTATTTATATAGGACTTAATATAATTACGCAAAGACTCTTTAGTAATTATGAAAAAAAGCAAAAATATCACAACACCGTACACAGCCATCATTGCGATAGTCAATGTAATCATAATCATGTTAAGTTGAAGACTAATCCTTCCAGCCGATTCGATTTATTTCTGACTGGTTTTTTTACTGGAATTGTTCCCTGTCCAAGTGCCCTGGCGATTCTTCTTGCGGCAGTTTCAGCGGATAAAATTCCTTTAGGCTTAGGATTGGTTGGAGCTTTCTCAATCGGAGGTGCTATTACGATGGTAGCTATTGCACTATTTGTTGTTCGAGCCAGTCATACAATGAAGAAACTGGAAAAATGGCAGGTGGTTAATCGTTTAGCATTGGTTTCCTCTTGTTTGATCATATTTCTAGGTGGGGCAGTAATTTTCCAATCCATTAATCATATAGGGGTATCTGCATTCTAGATTAATTACGCTGGGGTTTAGCGCCCTTTAGGTCAGGGGTCAGGTAAATATCTAGTGCATGTGAAGCGTCTCGATGACACTCTAAACAAGATTGCGATTTCTTTATAGTTTCGTAGTGGTTTACCTTAGCTGTATTTTTTAAGCGTAACGTATCTGGATAGGTCTCGCTGTCCCCTAAATGACATATGAGACAATTTTGGTCAGAGACAACAGCACGAGTAGGAACTGTAAAGTCACCGCTATAGTGTTGAAATACATAGTTTAGCCCTCGGGCCTTTGCGTGGAATTTCCCCAATTCACCTCTAGGTTGATGACATTCTAAACAGTTAAGGTTGTTATGAGGGGATTGCTGCTAGGATGTAACGTATTCTTTAACCTCATGGCACTTGGCACAAAAAGAAGGCCCGGATGTCGCAACATAAGCTATTTGAAATAGAACATATGAACCTATGATTGCTATAAGACTGCCCAAAATAACCTTTTTCCACATAAGAATTCCTCCTTTGATACATGAAAAATAGTATGTACAAATATATTTTTTTTATCATCAATTTACATGTCAAAGATACAAGGAAAGAATCTTAAAAAAATTGGAAAGGATGATTAGGAAACTACTCCTTATTATGGTAAAATGGAAATATATTGTTTTATGACTAGAAATAGTAAGGAGAGATTTTGTGAGAAAACCATTAACCCTTCTTAGTTGCTTTTTGTTTATGCTAGCTCTTATACTTAACGGCTGTGGCGGTGAGATCTCACCTACAGCCGTGGAACAACCTGCAGAGGTGGAGAGCACTGCCGCTAAGGAAGTACTGGCGGCTGCGCCAGTCTACAAACGAACAGAAATTATTTCGTCGCCAAATGAAGCAAAACAACTTCTGCTTGATGGAAATGAGCGCTTTACTGAAGGTAAGCCTTTAAGTAAGGATCTAAGTTTTGCAAGACGAAGTGAATTGATGAAGAACGGTCAGCATCCATTTGCGGTTATTTTAAGTTGTTCAGATTCGAGGGTTCCTCCCGAACTTCTTTTTGACCAAGCCTTGGGTGATTTATTCGTTATCCGAATCGCTGGAAATGTGGTTACCCCAGTTGAATTAGGAAGTGTAGAGTATGCTGTTGAGCATCTGAATACTCCTTTAGTCGTAGTTCTCGGTCACGAAGAATGTGGTGCGGTAACTGCTGCTGTGCAGAATGGGGAGACACATGGCAGTATCACAGCCATTCTAGATAAAATAAAGCCTGCAGTGGACAGAGCTACGGCTATGGGCGCCAGTGAGAGCGATCTGATTGAAAAGAGCGCAGAGTTAAACGTTCAGAATGCTAAAATGGATATCTTAAAGAGTCCGATTATTGAAGAACGTTTAAAAGCAAACCAAGTAAGTGTTTTAGGGATTATGTATGATCTTGATGAAGGTGTACTGAAGTTGATTGATTAGTAAGTAAGCAAGCAAGCAATTAAGTAAGTAGTCAGTCTTTTATGTTAGTTAGGTCAAACAACTAATATTAAGCCCTGAGAGAAATCTAAAATATTAAAACATAATAAAATAATCTGAAGAGGTCTAAATGTATCAAAAGGCTCCCCGATAACTAATGCCAGGGGAGCCTTTTGCAGGTTGTAACCTAAGTCAAACAGGGTGTGGAAAAATAAGGTATATACTTAATGAAGGACTTTAATAGAGTTCTGTCGAATAACAAATAGTTGTGACTATCTAAAAATAGGATTTTAAAGGAGCTTTTATGGAATTTATAGCCTTACTAATTGATTTTATTCTCCATATCGATAAACACTTAGTTGAAATAATTCAGAACTACGGGACTTGGACTTATTTAATTCTTTTCCTTATTATTTTCAGTGAGACCGGATTTGTGGTTACACCCTTCCTTCCAGGAGACTCATTACTTTTTGCGATTGGGGCTTTAGGGGCAAAAGGTGCGTTAGACTTTAAGTCAGCAATTGTGCTTCTCATCCTTGCTGCGGTTGGTGGTAACACATTAAATTACTTTATTGGTAAAACAATTGGACATAAAATACTAGCCATGAGAAACTCTCGCATTATTAAGAAGGAGTATCTTAATAAGACTCATGCCTTTTATCAGAAACATGGTGGCAAAGCCATAATACTGTCTCGATTTGTACCGATAATCCGTACTTTTGCTCCCTTTGTTGCAGGATTAGGGAAAATGAGCTTTACAAGATATAGTGTATATAACGTTATCGGCGGTGTTTCTTGGGTCTGTCTGTTTATGTTTGCCGGGTATTTCATTGGCAACATAGAGGAGGTTAAGAACAATTTTACCTATGTAATTTTTGCGATAATCTTTGTTTCTTTGTTGCCAACAATTGTTCCGTATCTTCAAAGTAAAAGACGAAGATAGGCGTAATATAAATATTAGCTCTTTAAAAGAATCTGTTTTTCTTAAAGCCCAGCATATTCACAATTTGTGATTAAGTTGGGCTTTTTGCTTTAACCAATATGGGTAATTATTTTAATTATTTTTTCTTCTCCCCTAGATTTGGATTTCAAAACAGGCAGAAATAGTGTAAAATTACACTGAAAGGGTGTATTTTCAATGACAAGAATAGAATTTATTAATAAAGTCTCACTGAAACTAAAGTTAATCCGCCTTGAAAGGGATTATACCCAGGATAAGATGGCCGATATAATAGGTATATCCAAAAAGACCTTAGTTCAGATTGAGAAAGGTAGGTCCCTCCTGGGTTGGTCTGGTGCAGTGGCCTTATGTACAATTTTTAGAGACAGTGAAGTCCTAGAGATGACCTTTGGAGGGGATCCTCAAGATATTATCCTTTCTTTAGCCTTTACTGATTATGAAAGTAACGAAAAAACCATGGGCGGGAAAATATGGTGGACTGATATAGAGGGGGAGGATCAATTTAGAATCCAACAGAATATTATCTCCAGGCATTACAGGATTCTTGATGGTCAAGACCGAAGGATTTGCTCTTCCTTTGATGATGCCTATATTCGAAAAAGATTTCGAGAGCTCTTGAAGAAAGCGGAGGTTTAATAAAAAGTGTTAAATTTTATTAGGGCTTATATTAAATCAATGAGGCTTTACTACGCATTTGTAACAGGGATTGCAGGTTGGATAGGAATGGCCTTTTATGAGTACATCGCCAAGTCTCCATTTCAGACCGTAGAGATAGTTCCAGTGACTGAAAAGAAAGCCCTTGTGCTGGTCGTGCTTTTTCTCAGCTGGGGCATAAACCAGATTATTAACGACTACTTAGGTTTGAAAGAGGATCGCGTGAATGCACCGCATCGCCCCATGGTTAATGGTGAACTCAATCCGCAAAAAGCGCTGACCTTAACAGGAATACTGCTGATTATCTCTTTACTGACTACATATATCTATTTGGAACCAATTGCCCTTTTTCCCGCAATCTTAGGAATTTTATTAAATATTGTCTACGAATACGCTAAAGCCCATGGGATTTTAGGGAACATTGTCTTTGGTCTGATGATTTCTACCTGCACCGCCTATGGGTTCCTGGCAGCCGGTCCGACAAACTCTCCTTATTTTACATATAGTCGTGTTTCAGTACTAATTCTAGTGGCTGTCATGAATGGATTAATGACCTTTTATACTTATTTTAAAGACTATGAAGGGGATAAGGCTGCAGGCAAACGGACAATAATCGTGCGCTTAGGAGTTGACAAGTCCAGATATCTGGCTGCTATTTCCGCTCTGCTTCCTGCAGGAATCTTTTTAGTGCTCTATATGAATAATTTTATCGAAGCTAGGGTTAACAATATGTTTCTGATTCTAGCTGGATTAACATTTTTTCTGGAATTGTGGACGGGATATCTATATTTTAAGAATCCTCAAGGAGAGAGAACCTACTACTCACTGGTGGCTAATTTCCGCGCTTGCATCTGCGGTCAGGCAACTCTTATTGCGTTATTCAATACCGAACTGGCTATGCTCCTATTTTTAGTATCCTATATGTTTGTAGGCTTCTTATTTGACCTGCACACAGATCCTAAATCCTAGGATGCTCAAGCATAAGTTTCGCCGAAGCCTTCTCCTTTAAGAGTGTTTCGAAGCGAAGAGAACTTATACTCCCACTGAAGCAGCAACCCATAGAATGCAACTCGTTGATGCAACAAGCCTGAAATGATAAAAGGTTGCGAAGCAAATGGAGGTTTTAAATGAAACTGTTTGAACCAGCGAGAATTGGGCCCTGTAGTTTAAAAAACAGGATCATACGGTCGGCAACTTTTGAGGGAATGTGTGATTCCCAAGGCCATCCCTTACAAGCATATGAACATCTATATAAACAGTTGGCTTCAGGCGGCGTGGGCGGGATCATTACAGGGTTTGCCTATATTTCTCCTGAAGGAAAAGCAATGCAACCAGGCCAGGCCGGAATTGACTGTGAGGGAATGATTAAGTTTTTTTTGCCTGTTACAGAGGGAGTTCACGAATACGGTTGTAAGATTTTTATGCAACTGGCTCACACCGGCAGGCAGACCAGGAAAAAAGAAACTAGTCAAGATGTCTGGGGGGTATCCAATAAAAGGTCTTTATATTTTGGAGGAACTCCTCGGGAATTAAGCACAGAACAAGTATATTCACTGGTTAAGCAATTTGGAAAAGCAGCTGGATACGCCAAAGCTGCTGGATTCGACGGAGTACAAATCCACGCGGCCCATGGCTACCTGATCCACCAGTTTATATTGCCCTCGATTAATAATAGAAATGATGAGTTTGGAATTTGTAATAATAGTAAGATAGGCACAAGATTCCTAGGGCTGGTTCTTGAAGAAATCAGAAATAAGTGCGGTAAAGATTTTGCTCTATTGATTAAGGTAAGTGGTAGCGATGATTATTTTAATAAGTTTGCGACCGAGCAGTTTGCCAGCCTCATAGGCTTTCTAGATGAACAAAAAGTGGATGGTATAGAGATTAGTTATGGGACAATGGATAATGCGTTAAATATCTTTCGTGGAGATATCCCTCTTAAAGTGATCCTAAAGCACAACCCTGTCTTTAAAAGCAGTGACAATATTAATAGTATCCTTAGATTACTTTATAATGGCCTTATTTACTGCCTGATGAGGGTAAAACTTAAGCCCTTTACGTCGGCTTATAATCTTGACTATGCTAAAATTGCCAAAGCATTGACAGACATTCCTATTCTGAGTGTTGGCGGTTTCCGAAAGGGAGCAGATATGCGGAACTGCCTGGAAAATGGCTTTGCAGATTTCATCAGTTTGTGCAGGCCGTTAATTTGTGAACCGGATTTGGTTGATAAACTCCTGCGAGATGAGAGTTATACTTCCAAATGCGTCAATTGCAATATTTGTGCTGTTATGTGTGATTCAGACCAGCCGACAAGGTGTTATAAGAGATAATTTTATACTGTAACTATCAAATTTAGGTTTTAGTTTAGAGAAGGAAGGGAGATTTGAGATAAAAATGGAAGACAGGATTATTATGACTATCCAAAGCGTTTTAGATAAACGTCCCGTAATCACCTTAGACAGTCATTTGCTAGAAGATCTAAGGGTAGATTCTTTAGACAAGCTAATGATTCTTTCGGCTTTGGAGGATGAATTTGCCATAACTATTGCCGAAGACGATTTTGCTGATGTGGTTACCATAAACGATATTGTAATGAAACTCAAAGCTAGAGGGTTTTTCGAGGGTACCCACTCCCATTTGTAAGTGGACTTTCACGATTTGGATCAAAGAATTCATTCACTAGGAGGAAACATGGATCTGAGAGATTTTTACAGCAGGTTAAGTGTGGATGAGAGCCTTGCCGAAGTCATGGGGTATAACCCTTATTACCAGAAGATAGACTCGGGTCTGAATGCTAGAATTTTGGTAAACGGACATGAAATGATTGACCTGGCTTCGAATAACTACTTGGGCCTGGCTGCTGACAACAGGGTAAAGCAGGCTGCGATGGAAGCCATTAAAAAATATGGAGTTTCCCTTTGCGGTACTCCAATCGCGACTGGATATATCGATTTATTCCAACGACTGGAGAAAAAGTTGTCGCACTTTGTTGGGCTGGAAGAGACCATTATTTTACCCTCGTGTTACCAAGCTAATAATGGGCTATTTAACTGTATTGCCGGTCCCAAAGACCTGATTGTAGTCGATCGGTTAGTTCATTCGTCTTTGATTGAAGGAATTAAATCGACAGGAAGTAAAATCAGACCCTTTCTGCATAATAATTTAGAGCACTTAGAAGGGATCTTGCAGCGATCAATTGGTTATAGGCAGGTCTTCGTTGTGACAGAGTCTGTTTTTTCCACAGAGGGCAGTATTGCCCCCTTTAAAGAGATCGTCCAGCTGTGTGAAAAATACGAGGCCATGCCAATAATCGATGATTCACATGGTATAGGGGTGTTGGGAAAATCAGGCCGAGGTATACTCGAAGAGCAGAGGATAGCAGGGTACAGAGGAATTTATACCGCCTCCTTAGGAAAAGCAATTGCAAATTCCGGTGGAATGATCAGTGGGGAAAAAAAGCTGATAAACTATCTCAAATACTATTGCTCCCACCTGGTTTACTCTACAGCCCTTACCCCGGCAGTCCTGGCAGGTATTAGTTCAGTTCTGGATATTATTCATTCTGAGTTTAGCGGAATCAAGGAAAAGCTGATTAACAAGCAACGACAAATTTATGAAGCTCTTCTTGAAGGCGAATTTAAGGTAATATATAGTAAGGCACCCATCAATTCTATTCAAACTGGCAGTAAAGAAGCGACATTTATTCTTAACCAAAAGCTGTATGAAAAGGGGATTCTCTCTACACCCTTCATTGAACCTGCTGTTCCTATCAATGAAGGACGAGTTAGGTTGATTGCCAGTGCAAGCCTATCCCAAGATACTGTAGATGAAGCCGTCGCGATTATCAAAAGGATAGGCCTTTCATGAGATATTTGTTCATATTAAACCCGGGTTCCAAGGGTGGGAAAAGTAAAGCAAAGTTTGAAGAGATTTTTGCTTTTCTACATAATAAGCAGGTGAAGTTTGACTATAAGTTGACCAAGACCCTTGAAGATGCATACACCTTTTCTAAAGAAGGAAATAAAAATGGCTATGATGTCATTGTCGCTGTGGGAGGAGACGGAACGATTAACAGGATAATCAATGGGTTTTATGATTCTATGGGCAAAAGAATTTCTAATTCTAGGCTGGCAGTTATTCATACTGGCACCAGTCCGGATTTTTGCAAGAGTTACGATTTGCCGCTGGAAATCGATCAAGCTCTGAACGCAGTTCTTAAGGGGAAGTATATTGAGATACCGATAGGTAAGATTTCTTATATTGGTGAGTATGACAAGAGGTTGGATGATCGTCCGCTTGGCATGACTCATGAAAATCTGCAAACCAGTTATTTTGCCTGCTGTGCTAATATCGGAATCGGAGCTTCGGTGGCTAGGGGAGCAAACAGTGGGATCAGAGACTCTATCGGGGATTTTGCAGGGACGTTGGTATCCTTGATCAAGACTTTGTTTAGTTATCGGCCTGTCAACTATGCGCTCTGTATTGACGGGAAAAACCAAGTCTATAAGAAGGTTTACAATATATTTGTGGGAAAAACCACCTATATAGCTTCGGGGATTAAGGTGAAAAACAAGCTTACTTTAAGAGAGCATCGATTTTATGCCCTAACCATTAAAAACATTGGTTATGCTAATTTGCTCAGCGTATTGAGAAAGTTATACTGTGCAAAGGAGTTTGCAAATAACAACACAATGTCCTTGCAATATGCTCGGAAAATCGAAGTGTACGGAAGCAACAGAAATAATGAATTGGAGTTTGACGGTGATCCAAGAGGATTTTTGCCTTGCGTGATTGAGCCAGCTCAGGACCCTTTAGACGTAATAAGATAAAATATGTAAGAAGGTTGATGATGAATAGAGAACAAGAAATAATCGAAGTAATTAATAGACATATGCCCAGGAGTACCAGCCAAGTTAATAATCTCTTTGAATCAGACTCGGAAATCGTTGCTTTTCACGGTAAGAGTCTTCTTTATAATATCGACGAATTTTCTGAAGAAGACTTGTTGAGAGAAGATGACCCTTATATGCTGGGTTGGAATATGGCAACAGGCAGTATTAGTGACATTCTGGCTTCAGGGGGCAGCCCAAAGTTCTATGCCCATAGCATGGTTATCCGAGACTCTTGGACGAAGGACTATGTTGAAAAACTATCTCTTGGAGTTGCCCAGGTCCTGAAGAAAGTGGGGGCAACCTTTATCGGTGGAGATTTTGGAATCTCTAAGACCTGGAGATATACCGGTTCGGTCATAGGGGATCTAGAGGGACAGGCCATGTTAAGGAGTGGGGCCAAGGTTGGGGACGGGATTTTTCTTACCGGGCCAATTGGCAGAGGGAATGTGGAAGCTACGCTCAAACTGTATGAGCAAAACTTATTAGTCAAACATCTAGCGGGGCGATGGAAAAATTCCTTCCAGTTGAGAAGCAAAGAGGCCGAGGTCATTAAGCGATACAGCCGTTGCTGCATTGATACTAGCGATGGGGTTTTTAATGCTTTAGGCTCAATTTCTGAGATGAGTGGGACAGGTTTTGTCATTGGGAGCCTGCCCTATGTAAAGAGCGGATTATTATTGGCAAAAACTCTTAACCTTCCTAAAGAAATGCTCTTTTTGGGAGAATGCGGAGAGTATGAATTACTCTTTACCCTTGGTAAAGAAGCTGAAGACGATTTTTTAGAAGAAGCACTGAAGAAGAAGCTGACATTTTATAAAATCGGAGAAGTAAAAGACCCGGGTATTAAATCACTCTGGGAAAAAGCACGAGAGATCGATTTAAGAACTTACACTTTACGTGCCAGGGACTGGAAAGATCCGAGAGACTATTTGCGGAATGTCGCGAACTTTCTTACTAGACCCAATGAAGCAGAGCGGAATAAAAGTTGATAAAAGTCGGTTCTAATAGCTTTGATGCTCGAACCTCGATTAATAGGAGATGGCTTGTGTGAAACGAAGAGTTGTTATTACAGGGATAGGTCCGGCCACGGCCATAGGGATTGGAAAAAAGGATTTCTCCGCAGGCATTTTCGGTCTGAAAACATGCCTGGCAAAGATCCCCAAAAGCTATGAACAAAACTATATGTTTAAATCTCGTTACTTCGTACCTAAACCAAAATTCTCTCTCACCGATTTAGGATTCCATAAATCGGTGGAAGGGATGATGGAAGAGGTCTCCAGAATTTCTGTTTTATGTACTATGCTTGCTTTGCAGGATGCTGGGTTTAAGATAAGCAACGGAGATAAATATATGCAAGTTGAGGGTCTGCAAAACTGTGGCACCATTATCGGGATTGGAATGAGCAGCCTGCAGACAGCCTTCGATTCTTATACTGCTCATATCGCCGATTCGAGGGTGTCGGCATCTGAGCCTCGCTCAACTTTAGAATCTAGTCCTAACTCTGACCCTGACCAAAGTCTGAATACGAACTCAAACCCGAATAAACCCAGATTCAATAGAATGGTTATTCCCATGCTGATGACAAATTCCCCTGCAGCCTGGATATCCATCCTCTTCGGACTTAAAGGGTTCAGTTATACTCTCAATGCTTCCTGCGCTTCAGGAAGTTATGCTCTTGGTGAGGCATACAGAACAATTTCTGATGGCAGATGTGATATGAGTCTAACGGGCGGTGTTGAGGCCTTGGCTGAAAAGAACGGGGCAATAATGAGGGGCTTTGATATGCTCTCCACGCTCACGAGGGCAGAGGATGGGAGGCCCCAACCTTTCTCTCACCAAAGAAGTGGATTTTTATTTAACGAAGGGGCAGGCTGTGTTCTCGTCTTAGAGGAGCTAGAACGAGCTCGAAGCAGGGGGGCGGAAATTTATGCTGAGGTTGTTAGGTATGAAGCGGGTAGTGACAATTACAGCATTGTCCAAATGGATCCAAGTGGGGATAATATAGCTAGTCTTTTTGGAAAGATTTGCCGAGGGATAAAAGTTGACTATCTGAATGCTCATGGAACAGCGACTCCAACAAATGACGACATAGAAAGCAGAGTGATTCAAAGAATCTTTGGGGATAAAAGCACCCAGCCATTTATAAATTCTACCAAAGGAATCTTAGGGCACAGCATCGGGGCCAGTGGAGCTTTGGAGGCGGCGGTAACAGCTCTATCTATTAAAGAATCCAGAATCCATGGTAATTTGACCTCTGAACCTATGGGAAATTTAAATCTTCCCATGGAGACACTTAAGACTCCCATTGAATATGCACTGTCCGCTTCCTACGGCTTTGGAGGACATAATGCCTTAATTCTCTTCAAGAGGTACCTGGAAGATGAATAAGAATGGAGTCATGATCACAGGAGCGACAGGATTTATTGGCAGTCACCTTACTAGGGAGTTTTGTAATAATCAGGTCAGAGTTGGTTGTCTGATCAGAAATGACAGCAACCTGACTAGCCTTGAGGGGCTGTCCGTAGAGTTGAAGACTGGGGATATCAGGAATGTTGAGGAATTGACACGAGCTTTCAGCGGCTATGATTGGATTATTCATAATGCAGCAAAAGTAGCTGACTGGGGGGATTATGAGGAATTTTATCAGACAAATTCAGTAGGTACAGTCAATGTCTTAACCGCCTGTGTTCGCGCTGGGATAAAAAACGTCCTCATGACAGGGTCCAATTCCGTTTATGGAGAAGAAAACTGCTTTATCGTCAAGGATGAACAATCTCCATATAATGCCCATTACCAGTACTTTGGAGACAGTCTTTTTCCTTGCAAGTTAAATTACTATCGTGATACCAAAACCCTGGCTAAAAAAGAGGCCTTAGCCTTTGCCGCAACTCATGATCTGAACCTAACCATTTTAGAGCCTGTTTGGGTTTATGGAGAGAGGGAATTCAACACAGGTTTTTACGAATACCTAAAAACAGCCAAGGAAGGAATACCCTTTGTCCCAGGAGCAAAGCAGAACAAATTTCATGTCATCTATGCCGGAGACTTAGCTAGAGCTTATTACTTGGCTTATACAAAAGAGCTGACTGGCATACACTGTATTCTAGTCGGCAATGAGCATCCTGAAAACATGGACAAGATTTATGAGTTGTTCTGTTCCGAGGCGGGGCTGAAAAAGCCTAGAAATCTTCCCAAGGGGTTGATCTACCCTCTTGCTTTCCTTATGGAACTTCTATTCAGTCTATTCAAATCTTCGAGTCCTCCGCTCTTAACCAGAGGAAGAGTGAATATGTTCTACGACAATATTGAGTTTTCCGTGAAAAAGGCCAGACAAATCCTAGGTTTTAGAAACTCTATAAGTCTAGAGGAAGGGGTCAAAAGAACGGTTTTATGGTACAAACAGCAAGGGCTGATTTAATAAGTCAGTCTTGAGATGGGGGGATAACCTGTGATAAAAGTCAGCAATGTTACAGGTCTGGGAAAAATAGTATTTAATCTGAAATTAAAAATGAGCATTTTTTTTTACTTTCTCCCAGCGCTCTGGAAAGGGGAACTTTCCCTTAAAAGGTTTATTGCTCTAATGAAAAGGCTTCTGCTTTTTGTATCTAGGATGAGACATAATAAATTTGTAAAAATAGGGGATAAGACTCGCTTAGGCTTGTATATCCCCGGTTTTCCATCTCCAGCTTTTTACACTGCCTGCCAGAAATTTAGTCAATTTAAAGAAAGAATGCCCTGTACCACGGTCTTATTATCGATTACATCCGCATGTCCTTATCATTGCAAGCACTGTTATCAGAAGCTTGACAGGGGCAAAGATGTTGATATCGAAACTCTGATAGGGATCGTCAGGAGGTTGCAGGAGATGGGGATTGCCTTCTTCAATATCGAGGGCGGAGAACCCTTCTTTGCTTATGGACGGCTAAAGAGGATTTGCTCAGCTATTGATTCCAGATCGGAAATCTGGATAAATTCTACGGGAGCCGGTATGACAGACGAGAGGCTTGCGGAACTTAAGGAGCTAAATGTGACCGCAGTCATGTTTTCTCTGCACAGCCCCCATGCAGACTCTTTTAATGGCTTTTTGGGCAAAGAATCTGCTTGGTATACTATGGAGGCAGGGGTTAAGATGTGTCAGGGTGCGGATTTGGCGGTCGCCTTTAACACATGCCTGATGCGAGACGATTTTTACAATGGTACTTTTGAACAAATCATGGAGGTAGCCAAGGACTTTAAGGCTTGTCTGATCCAAATTATAAAGCCCAAACCTGCGGGAGGGTGGCTAGAGAAAGAAGACCTCGAATTTACTCCGCAGGACATTGAATATATCAAAGCAAAGGTAAACCGATACAATTTACAAGAAGAGTTTGCAGAATATCCAGCCATATCGGCTCAGATAATAGAAGAAGATGAGTCTGTTTTTGGCTGTACTGCCGGAGGAACAGACAGATTTTATATCAATGCCAAGGGAGACCTGCAACCCTGTGAATTTCTAAATATTTCCTTTGGCAATATCATGATGGATAGATTTGAAGATATCTATCAAAAAATGCGTAATTGTTTCGCTTGGGGTGGGGAATGTTATCTATGCGAAAATTGCTCGCAAGAGATTCATAGGCTTTATCATGAGAATAGCTTGAATTCCCTTCCACTGACCCCGGAGCTTTCGGAGCAGATCTATAGTTCTTGGGAGCGGGGGAGGCGAACGGATTTATATGATAGGTTGGAGAGCTTGAAGTAATCCGCACCTAACGATTTGGTCATATGCATATTCCCCAGAACTGGGGAAGGCAGGAAAGAAAAGGGTTGGAAATATAGGTGAAAATGAGTTTTATGGATGGACTTGAGGTTTGACGATATCTTGTTTTTTAAGCAATATTTAAATCTAATTTTCTAACACCGAGAGCGTGATTTTCCCAAAGTAAGTCCATTACAATCTCTGCCTGTGTTTCTTTACACTCAATGATTAGCACAACCTCCGTAGCCTTTAATTTCTATTGAGTCTATGTTAAATACTCTGATTTCAGCATCTTCTCTGGTTGCTAAGATATATTGATGATTGAGATCGACTGCAGATCGATAGGAATCCCAAATGGAGAAAATAAGAGTCGGTAAATATAGCAGTACCCAATTTATATTGAGAACGTCCTTAGCCATTTGGAATTCGCCGATAAAGGAATATAGAATTGCAAGGTTAATATGAGCATTAAAGTTTACATACAGTTCCCAAACAAACAAAAGATATCCCCTTAGGTATTTGTCTAACATGAAATGGCCTATGCCTGGGAAAGCAAGAGACGCAAAAGCGACCATGAAAGGATTTCTTAAATATAGTTGCGTTGTACCAAGTGTACCGACATATGCCTTGTAACGTCTGACCGGTGAATTTAATTCGGGTCTATCCATTCTACCTCCAAAAAGACATACAATATTAGTATGTCCTGATTTTTAATGGATGACTCAGTCAGCGAAGGGTTAACTGATCCATTCTGTTTAAGCAGACTTCCCAAGAGGATGTTCAGAGCATAAACAAGGATTTTAACCTACGTTCACAAAGAATTCTTCCACCTCGTTAGGAGGGGGTGAATTTCTGATCTCCTGTTGTTATTTGCAGTACCTATAGAGCAGGAAGCACCCACCTCTTAGGTGGTGTGTGTTCATAATGAACTGGCCAAACTGAATAGAATTCTCAGAGAGACTGACCTGAAAATTGAGCCTCTGGTAGAGGTTGTGTTTTTGTGTTTAAGACAGGTGTTGGAGTTAGAGAGATATTAGTATAATATTATGGGTGTCAAAGAGTCGTTAGAAGTTCTAGTTTACTGAGTAAGATGAAACCGTCAGGTCGGAGAAAGGATGGTGGGGCAGTGGAAAGAACGTTGGTTATATTGATTATACTAACATCTATTATTCACCTTGTTGATACCCTGGCCTATTCGGTAAGGTTGAACTCTGTTAAGAGTGGGCAAGTTGCGTTATCCTTTTCTCTATTTAATCTCATCGCACTTGTGTCGCGTACTGCAAATACCTTTCTAGCCCCATTAATTGCGGGTATCATTGTTTTGAGTATTACACGAGGATTAGATCCGATAATGGATATGCGTAAAGTAATTCTTGCTGCAACATTCGGAACTCTTGCGGGGGTAATTTTAATTCCATCATTCCTAAGGATTTTTGAGAAAGCTGTAAACCGCTTAGAAGTAACGGGGTCTGTCCCTTCCCTTGTTGTTGAAGCCTTACAGATAAACAATATTAAACGGATAGTAAAAAATGTCACTAAACCCTCCAAGACAATGTTAGAAAGATTAAGGTATCGAGAAATTCCCAAGCGATTGATTATTTTAAATACATTAGTCACAGGAATATATACAATCGGCGTTCTTTCAGCAAGTTATGCGGCAACATTGGTTTCGGGGGATGTTAGACTTGAGGTTATTGCGTCATCTGGGATGATTAATGGGATTGCAGCAATTTTACTAACGCTTCTTATTGATCCAAAAGCAGCTATGATTACTGATCAAGCCTTAAGAGGCAAGAGACCTTATGGAGATGTCAAGGCCCTAGTGGTGCTGCTTATTTCTTCAAAGGTTGTTGGTACTTTGCTAGGCCAGGTGCTATTTTTGCCCGCAGCGCGTGTAATTGCTTATTTTTACAGCTGATTTACCTAATATTAGGGGCTGTCAAGATAACTAATTTCCAAGTAGGTCGTACTAAGAATACCCAAAAAAGTGTTATAAAGTGTTATATTATCAGAAAAAGTGAAGAAGGTGCTCTATGGATATTGAACGCAGTGATGTAAAAGTAAAATTTGATGAAAACTCCGGCCAGTATGATGGACAAAGGAAAAAACTCATCCCTTGCTTTGATGATTTCTATTCAATAGCAATTTCTCTTGCCGAAGCTAATAATAATAACCCTAATGTATTAGACGTTGGTGCAGGAACGGGTTTGTTATCTTTTCTAATCTTAAAGAAGTTCCCAAACGCTAATCTAACCTTGATAGATATATCTGAGAAAATGTTAGAAGTAGCCAAAGTAAGGTTTAAAGGTAACCTTAATGTTACTTACATAAATGATGATTATACCAACTATAAATTTAATGAAAAATATGATGTTATAATTTCCTCACTTTCAATTCACCATCTAACAGGGGACGAGAAGAAACAGTTATATCGTAATATTTATGCGTGCTTAAATGAAAATGGTGTCTTTATAAATGCAGACCAAGTTTTAGGTGAAACTCCCTTTATTGAATCCTTGTACAAAAGAGATTGGAAATATAAAGTCGAGAACAGCGGATTATCAAAAGAAGAAATTCTTTCGGCTTATGAGCGAGTAAAATTAGATAAAATGTCTACATTAGATGACCAGATAAACTGGTTGAAGGGTATTGGTTTCACAGATGTGGATTGTGTTTACAAATATTTTAATTTCGTAGTTATATATGGAAGGAAATAATCTTTATTTAGATCAGAGGGGCACATGGTTGTTTTAGAGACTTGAGTAGAACAAATAATTTTCTTGAAGAGATTTTTATAGAGGGAGGTAGCAGAGTATGAAAGTGATCGCTTTTAACGGGAGCCCAAGAAAAGGTTGGAATACAGAGATTTTATTAAGTAAGGCCCTTGAAGGTGCAGCGACTCAGGGAGCTGAGACTGAACTCATTCATCTTTATACCCTTAATTACAAAGGCTGCATCAGTTGTTTTTCCTGTAAGAGGAAAGACAGTAAAAGTTATGGTAAGTGCGCTATGAAGGACGATCTGATGCCAATACTAAAGAAAGTAGAAGAAGCTGATGCGATCATCTTGGGTTCCCCTATATATTTGGGAACGACTACAGGTGAGATGAGATCATTCCTGGAAAGGTTGATATTTCCGTACCTGGTGTATGATGAGAGTCATTCCACTCTTTTCAAAAGGAAGATTCCAACGGGTTTCATTTACACAATGGGTTTAAATATGGACGGATTGAAAGAACGGGGATATGATCAGCATTTTAAGCTTACAGACATGTTTCTGGAGAGGATTTTTGGAATGTCAGAATACTTGTCTGTGACCGATACTTATCAGTTTGATGATTATTCCAAATATGTTGCCACAGCGTTTGATCCCCAAGCAAAAGCAAAGAGAAGAGAAGAAGAGTTTCCAAATGATTGTAAGAAAGCCTTTGATATGGGCGTTAGATTAACACAACAAACTATAAAATAAAATATTACACACAAATTTAATTAACCCAATAAATAGAGACAAAATAGTGAACTCAAACACAAAATTAATGTGTTCCTGAAGGGCGTCCTCCAAGTGCACTGGTGCGCCGAGAAGGCCCGTTTGCAAGGAAAAGTATCTAAACGGGCCTAAAGACATACAAAAAAGCCACTGTGAAGTGGCTTAACATTTATAGTATAAGAGCACGTAATGATCTACCTAACACCAATATAGATCGCTGATTACCTAACTAGGATCTTCCGACCATAATCAAGCAAGTTACCACCCATAATAATGATTCGTTCGACCTTACAAGATATCTACCCAGCTATATACAACCTCACGGCTGCATATAACCGAAATTCTTACACATGCATATATCATGCGACATATGGTTGCGTAAGAAACTCAACACCCGGCAAAATCTTAGCTCGACCCTTTAGGATAAGTTAGAACCCTAAAACAATCTAAGAGACTGCCCTAAAGCTTCTCCCCACCACTAAAAGATCTTCCCTCCGACTATATACAAGCGTTTTATCACCTGAAGATAATCTTTGGCCGACCCATATACACCCGGTAAAGAGCATATATAAATCTTGGCTCAACCATTACGTACCCTTATGAACATATTATGGCTTTTGGAGTCTTATTTTATTCTTGGCAATTTTAACCAATCTAACCGTGCTAACTGCAGTAAGGTGGATTCTAAATTGATATATATCACAGACTGCGGATTACAGAATCTAATCAGGCACAGACGTCTAAGACCTAGCCAAAATGGTGTGTATTCGTGTATAGTAGTAATGGTAGGAGGGATGCCATTGATATAAGTATTGTGTTAAAATTGCACTTATTTATTGAAGGTTACAGAAACATAATTTTTAAAAAAAGTGGGTTCTTTAAAGACTATATGTATTAGTGAAGGGAAGGATAGTAAAGATGAAAAGAAGATGGTTAACACTATTTGTGGCTATCTGTACAGTTGCTCTTTTAGTAGCAGGCTGCGGTCAGAAGTCTACAGACAAGAACCAAACAGGTGATCAATCCTGGAATAAAATTAAGGAAAAAGGGGAATTCGTCGTTGGTCTGGATGACAATTACCCGCCAGCAGGCTTCCGTGATAAAGCGGGAGAGTTGGTTGGCGTTGATATTGATTTAGCTAAAGAAGCAGCCAAGCGTTTAGGTGTTAAAGCTGTATTCAAACCAGTACAATGGGATGGAGTTCTCTTGAATCTAAAAAGTGGGGAAATAGATCTCATCTGGAACGCTCTAGGCATCACTCCTGAAAGACAGCTGGAAATCGGGTTTACGGAAAGTTATATGGAGGATCGGAATATTATCGTTGTAAAGTCCGGTTCACCAATTAAGTCCAAGGCGAATTTAGATGGAAAAACTATTGGACTTCAATTAGGCAGCACTGCGGAAGAAGCTGTTGCTAAAGATCCGATTTCTTCTAAACTTAAGGAAATCAGAAAGTTTGAAAGTCCGACTGTTGCCTTAATGGATTTAGAGGCTGGTCGCATTGACGCTGTAGTAACGAATGAAATGAACGCCCGTTACCTGATTACTACAGAAAAAACTGCAGACAAATATTATATTCTCACAGCAGAAGAAGGCGATTTTGACAAAGAGCCTTATGGTGTAGGTGTACGCATGGAAGATAAAGCCTTCCTTGCTGAACTAAATCGAGTTCTCAACGAAATGAAGGCTGACGGGACTGCTGCCAAAATCAGTAATCAATGGTTTGGATCAAATATCATTAAGTAAGATTGAACACCTTCAATCGAATAAACTTACATCGAAACTCGGTGAGGGAGTCTGAGATGGATTAAAAGGAATAGGAAGTTAACGATCTCTTCCTATTCCTTGTTTCCACAGAATGCTTAGCACTGGACAAGTTTTTTAACAGAGTATTTTCCTAAGCCTTCGTTTAAGGGGTATTAAAGACATTCATAAGGGGATTAGAGAAAACGATGGATTATGTTCTAACAATATTACCCGTTCTTTTAAAGGGTTTAAAGCTATCCCTAACGATTTATGGAATTGTAATTATTTTGATCTTTCCTCTAGCTATTTTGGCTGCGATCGGTAAAGTATCAGGCCCCCCAATCCTTAAAAAGATCTTATACTTATATACCTGGATATGGCGAGGCACCCCCTTGTTGCTCCAATTATTTTTTATTTACTTTGGCTTACCTTACTTTGGTATTAATTTACCGCCATTTGTTGCAGTAATCATTGCGTTTGTTTTAAATGTAGCCGCTTATGAAACAGAAATTATCCGGGCAGGTATTGAATCCATTGACAAAGGGCAGTATGAAGCAGCTAAGGCTTTAGGACTGACTTATTTTCAGACGATGCGGCGGATTATTATTCCCCAGACGATTAGACGAGTGTTGCCTGCTACCTGTAATGAGGCAATCCTTACCTTTAAAGATACTGCGCTCGTTGCCGCGATTGGTATGGGCGATTTATTGCGCTCAGCCAAAGAAGTGGTGACATCCGATTTTAAAATTACTGCTTTTTTTGTTGCTTTTGTTTTTTACCTGATTATCTCTTCCATTTTGCTTCAAGTCTTTAGCAGATTAGAGAAGAAATATTCTATTTACGAATAATAAGCCATTGCTGTATGGGGCTATAATATAAATTATTAAACGGTCGAATTTAAGGCAAACGAAGGGATAAGAGACGATAATGGATCATATGGAATATGTTCTAAGTATACTTCCGTTTATTGCATCAGGATTGAAGTTAACTGCTAAGATTTATATAGCTACCTTAATATTTGCATTGCCTGTAGGACTTTTAGCAGCTATTGGCAAAGTGAAAGGTCCGAAGATAATCACTAAGATTTTATATTTATATACATGGATCTGGAGAGGCACGCCTTTGCTTTTGCAATTATTCTTCATGTTTTATGGATTACCCATCATCGGTATTAGACTGTCACCTTTTGCTGCGGCAACTATTACCTATACCCTGAATTCTGGGGCTTATCTAACGGAAATTTTCAGAGGAGGTATAGAATCCATAGACAAAGGTCAATATGAAGCAGCTAAGGCTTTAGGAATGACTTATTCCCAAACGATGCGCCGGATCATTATTCCCCAAACTGTGAGAAGAGTTTTACCCCCTACCTGCAGTGAGGCTGTTAATTTGGTAAAGGAAACGGCACTGCTTGCAGTTATAGGAATGCCTGATCTTTTACGGATAGCTACCCAGATCTTCACCAGGGATTTTAATATCACGCCATTTATCGTGGCTTTTGTTCTGTACCTAATTATCTCTTCTGTTCTTGTTAGATTATTTAGCACATTAGAGAAGAAATATTCGATTTATGAATAGGAGAGTTGAGAGAATGACGATGATACGGATGAGTAATATTCATAAATATTTTGGTAAACTGCATGTTCTTAAAGGCGTGTCCTTAGAAGTCAATAAAGGGGAAATTATTTCAATTATTGGCCCCAGTGGCTCAGGAAAAAGCACCTTGCTCCGATGTATGAATCAATTAGAAAAGATAGACCAGGGTATTGTCGAGATAGAAGGCATTGTAGTTGAGGCTGCAGGAGATAAAGAAGGAAAGGTTGTTGCTACTCCTCAGGAAGTTAGGACTGCCTACCGGAAAATGGGTATGGTGTTTCAAAGCTTTAACCTTTTCCCGCATATGACAGCACTGGGTAATGTGATAGAAGCGCCTATGCTTGTCAACAAGGCAGCTAAAGATGATGCTTTAAAAATTGCTGAGAAGCAATTGGCAAAGGTGGGTTTACTGGAAAAAAAAGATGCCTTTCCCTCTAAGTTATCCGGGGGACAAAAACAGCGGGTAGCAATCGCACGAGCATTAGCTATGAACCCTGACATTATGCTGTTTGATGAACCGACATCAGCTTTAGACCCTGAGCTAATAGGAGAAGTCCTAAGTGTTATTAAAAATTTGGCCCAGGAGCATATGACCATGTTGATCGTTACTCATGAAATGGGATTTGCCAAAGAAATCTCCGACCGAGTGATTTTTATGGATGATGGTAAAATTCTGGAGGATAGTAACCCAATTGACTTTTTTGATAGTCCTCGTCATCCCAGAATTAAAACCTTTTTGGAAAAGATGCTGTAAAAGATTGGATCAATATCAGGCGAAACTAAACAATAGAAATAATATTCTTTTATTAAACGAGTAAAAAAAACCTCGCCTTTTAGAATTAGAAGCAGAATTTTATAAATAATTAGCAGCGATTGGTTTAACCAATCGCCTTTTTATCTTTGACTTTATAAACCTACCCCCGGTGGACTTCTGGAATAGATTAAATCTCACTGACTTCTAGAACCAAACTGTAATGAATACATCTTCATATGATTAATTAATTATTAAGATAACGATATACTATAGACCCCTCGCGTAATAGGATGATAATCTTGACTTAAGTAATCAAATCATAAAGGCGGTGAATATATTACTAGTGAAAAGAAGTACAAATCATAATCAACTGGCTAGATGCCCTTTAAAAAAGGAGGTAAGCCATGAAAAAGTGTGACGAGTATATTCAAAGATTTACCTTAACGGGTCAGGATAGTGGTATAAAGAAACTCAGTGAAACAGAAGTTGAGGAGTATAAATTAATCTATGATACACTTATCACCAAACTCATAGATACTGGTGGAGAAGTTCCCGGGAGTTCTGATATTCAAGTAATAAATAAGTTATATACCTGTAACGACGAGTGTGTAACCCCGTTAGGTCTTGTTAATGTCAGTCTGGAATACTTGGCAAAGCTGCTGACCTTTTGTAAGAAGGAAGGAATCCATTGGTTAGTGGACATTAAGGAGTGCACAGATACCCACTTTAGAGAGTTATCTTACTTTAAGATCATAGTCGATTGCTCAAAAGATAAATTTATGACGATAGCAAAAGAAGGAGGCTTTAGGTATAAAGCGATTAAATAACGCTTCGATTCATACCAGACAAAATTATAAATACAGCTGGTAGTTCAACCAGTGAATACTAAATGAGAGTTACAGAGATATACTCTCTTTTTTTTGCGTTTAAGAAGCTCAAAAAAGCTAATTTCGATATTTATCCAAAATAACGAAAATATGTTAAGATGATATAATATTAATCAATTCCGAGACACCCACTTCAAGTGGGTGTCCTTATTCTACTATCCCACCGAAGTCTCGATGTTCAGCTTTTGCTGAACGAGTTCACTAAAATCGTACAGTTGCATAAATGTATAAACGTATAAAGAAACGAGAGGTGCTTGCTGATTGATATTCTGATTATCGTCATAGGTTACCTTCTTGGCGGAATCTCAACTGGGTACTACCTTGTTCTGTTGCTTTGCCGTCATGATGTTAGAAATTATGGCTCTGGTGCTACCGGTGCTACTAATGTTGGCAGGATTTTAGGCACAAAAGGTTTTTTGTTAACGTTTCTTGGAGATGTTTTCAAAGGCTTTCTAATTCCTGCTATAGCTATTTACCTAAAACTCTCAGACTTAACTGTTGTCCTGACCGTGATTGCTGTTGTAGCAGGGCACATATGGCCGCTGCAACTTGGTTTTAGAGGAGGAAAGGGAGTAGCTGCTGCCTTTGGGGGAATAGTTGTGATTAATCCCTCACTAGCCCTGGTATTGTTTGCAATCACAATGGGGCTATTTGCACTGACCAGGAAATTTACCTTAAGCGGTCTTTTAAGTATTCTGGCATCGCCAATCATAGCATTCTTAATGTCACCGTCGGCAAATCAGGTTATCGGGATTTTGATCCTAGCAATTATATTACTTATTGCTCATAGAGGAAATATTGCGATGATACTGGAAGAGATTTCAAGGAGGTAATAGCATGAGTCGTGGTTTATCCTTTAAAATTGCTACTGAGGACTGGGAGTTTGAGCAAATTCACGCTCTTAACTACAAAACATTTGTGCAAGAAATCCCCCAGCATGGTGTCAATAAAGAGAAAAAGTTAGTAGATAAGTTTCATGAGGAAAATTCATATTGCATTTGCCTTCGCGATAGGAAGCTCTTAGGAATGCTGGCGTGTCGAAGTAAACGTCCGTTTTCACTAGACTTAAAACTGGCCGATTTAGCTACATACTTACCTCCACACAACGCATTGTGCGAGATTCGTCTCCTTTCAGTAGAAAAAGAGGTTAGGGGCGGTCGAATCCTTGTTGGATTGATGAACATGCTTATGGAATATTGTAACGAGCAGGGATACGACTTAGCTGTAATATCGGGAACGGTAAGACAGTTGAAGTTGTATCAGCATCTTGGCTTCGTACCTTTCGGGCCACTTGTCGGCAAACCCGAAGCTATGTTCCAACCCATGTACCTTGCACGAGAAACTATCGTCCAGAATCTGAATAGTTTTCTAGAACAGCAACCTAGGTTAAAGCCTGCTGTGAAAGATAGTGTCAACTTCCTTCCCGGACCTGTAAGGATTTGTGAAGCCGTTAAGGAGGCTTTTATTAAAACTCCGGTTTCTCATCGCTCCGATATATTTCTGAAAGATATTGCCCAAATCCAACATAAGCTCTCTCAGTTGGTTAATTCGAAAAGCGTTCAGATCTTACTAGGGTCAGGCACCCTCGCTAACGATGTCGTAGCTGCCAATCTTTCGAATAAAGGGAAGGGCATAGTTGTCAGTAATGGCGAATTTGGCGAACGGTTAGTTGACCATGCCCAAAGGGCTAGGCTTGATTTTAAAGAGTTTAAGAATACTTGGGGGAAGGCTATTTACTATGACCAGCTAGAAATTATTCTGGATCAAGAACCCTCCATTAAATGGGTATGGGCAGTACATCTAGAGACTTCAACAGGGGTTCTTAATGATTTGTCAAAATTGAAAAACATCTGTAAGAAGCGAAATATTATACTCTGCCTAGATTGTGTCAGCTCTATCGGGGCCTTGCCCATTGATCTAAAAGGAGTTTTTCTCGCGTCGGGCGTAAGTGGCAAAGCTCTATGTTCATATCCGGGGTTAAGTTTTGTTTTCTATAATCATGCTTTAAGTGGACAAGGTCTGCCCCGTTATATGGATCTAGAATTATATAGTAAGTCAGAAGGAGTACCCTTTACCCATTCATCAAATTTTATTTATGCTTTGCAAAATGCGTTAGATTTAACGTTATCTAGGGACTTTTCTATTAATGCAAAGTTCGCCGAGGGATTAAGAAGACAGTTAAGAGCACTTGGGATAAAAGTTGTAGCGGCGGAGGAATACGCGTCCCCCAATGTTATAAGCTTTGAACTTCCCAGGGATCTCAGTTCAGAAACGATAGGGGCGAGGCTGGAAAATGGGGGCTATTTTCTTAGCTATCGAAGCTCCTATTTACTTAAGCGAAATTGGCTTCAAGTTTGCTTAATGGGAGAGTATGATCAGCGGGATATAGAAGCTTTTCCTTCGATCTTAGCTTCCTGCTTGGATATGGAAGAGGATGGGATTTTAAAGGCAAAATAAAAAGGAGTCTGTTTTATGAGCAAACCAAAGGCTTACGAAGTTAGGATGCACTCAATAGCGAGCATAGGCGGAAATATATGGAGTTTGATGGTATTGCGAAGTGCAGTCTATACCTTAAACAGCAAACGTCAAAAATGGTAGTCTAAATCACTATTCTTTCATAGCTGCTCTTTAATTTCGATCAAAATCATGGTATTATGCAAACTAAGAGAATTCTGCGTCTACTATTTTGCGCGACAAGGCCATAGACAAAGTGCTATGGCCTTAAACATATTTTAAGGATCATAGATAAGGGCTAATTTACTTAATGTATCTAAAAACTAACTAATGGAGGATGATATGGGATCACAAGCTGTAAAACGTATTTACGTGGAAAAAAGGCCTGGCTATGATATTGAAGCCCAGGGTCTGTACAATGATCTTCTGGAAAATTTAGGGATGCTAGGTTTGCAAGGGTTAAGAGTAATTAACCGTTATGATATTTCTGGAATTACGGACGAGGAGTATGCAAAGTCCCGTCCGATTATCTTTGCTGAGCCTCCATTGGATTTGGTGTACGACGAAAATATTGAAATTTCCCCACAGGACCAAGTTTTTGCTATGGAATATCTGCCCGGTCAGTATGACCAGCGAGCGGATTCTGCTGCTCAATGTGTACAGATTCTGACCCAAAAAGAGCGGCCAACGATTGCTTCAGCTAAGGTTATAGTATTAAAGGGTCAACTGTCCGCGATGGATTTTCACAAAATTAAAGATTACTGCATTAATCCAGTCGAATCTCGGGAAGCTGCTTTAGAGAAGCCCGAAAGCTTAGAATTTGAAGCTGTGACCCCTCCAAATGTCGTAATACTTGATCGCTTTATTGAGAAGTCGTCTGAAGAACTGAAAGCGTTCTTTAATGAAACGGGCTTAGCAATGAGCTATGAAGATTTAGCATTTTGTCAAGCATACTTCCGAGATACAGAAAAACGAAATCCAACGATTACTGAGATTCGAGTTATCGACACTTACTGGTCGGATCATTGTCGGCATACGACCTTTAATACAAAGATCGAAGAGGTTGCTTTTCCAGAAGGAGATTTTGCTCACCCATTAACCAAAGCCTATCATGAGTATCTCATGTCAAGGTATTATGTTTATGGAAAAAATCCTACTGATCGAGATGTTTGTCTCATGGACATCGCTGTTTTGGGTATGAAAGAGTTGAAGAAAAAAGGGCTCTTACCTGATCTTGACCTATCAGATGAGATCAATGCCTGCAGTATAGTGGTAAATGTCGATGTCAACGGTCAAAATGAAGAGTGGCTGGTTATGTTTAAAAACGAGACCCATAACCATCCGACAGAAATCGAACCCTTCGGCGGGGCAGCTACCTGTCTGGGAGGGGCCATTCGAGATCCCCTGTCTGGCCGTACCTATGTGTATCAAGCCATGCGCGTGACAGGAAGCGGAGATCCAAGGGCAAAGCTTGAAGATACTCTCCCCGGCAAACTGCCCCAGAGGAAGATCACCAGAGGTGCGGCTGCCGGTTATAGTTCCTATGGAAATCAAATCGGACTGGCGACAGGTCAAGTAACGGAAGTCTATGATGAAGGTTTTGTGGCCAAACGGATGGAAATTGGGGCAGTCATTGCGGCCGCTCCCCGGGAAAATGTAGTACGTGAAGCCCCTGAAGCTGGGGATGTTGTCGTACTTGTCGGCGGAAGAACGGGCAGGGACGGATGTGGCGGTGCAACTGGATCTTCTAAAGAGCACACCACGGAGTCTCTACTGACTTGTGGGGCGGAAGTACAAAAAGGTAATCCTCCCACAGAACGAAAAATTCAGAGACTTTTCCGTAATGCTAACGTCAGTAAGCTAATCAAACGGTGCAACGATTTTGGAGCAGGCGGGGTATCGGTTGCTATCGGTGAATTAACGGATGGCTTAGAGATTAACTTAGATGCAGTTCCGAAAAAATATGAAGGTCTTGATGGGACAGAACTTGCGATTTCTGAATCCCAAGAACGAATGGCAGTCGTTATTCGCGTTCAAGATTTTGAGGCTTTTGCCAAGTATGCTCATGAGGAAAACCTAGAAGCAACCTTAGTTGCTAAGGTTAGTACTGACCCTAGACTTATAATGGTTTGGCGCGGGCAGGCGATTGTCGATCTCAGTCGAGAATTTCTCAATACAAATGGAGTTAAGCAAACGACGAAGGTTAAGGTCACTCTTCCGGAAGGGAATCACAACTATTTTAGCAAGTTGCCAGAAGCTGTCGAACAAAAGCTAGCTTCTCATAATGTTCCGAACTCAGGCGCAATCTTAAAAGAGGCCTGGCTTGCTAATTTGAGTGATTTAAACGTCTGCAGCCAAAAGGGGTTGGTGGAGAGGTTTGACAGTACTATCGGAATGTCGTCCGTCTTGATGCCTTTAGGTGGTAAGTATCAGGCTACTCCGGCTGAAGGTATGGTGGCTAAGATTCCCGTCTTAGCGGGGGAAACAAATACGGCTACCATAATGACCTATGGCTATAATCCGCAATTGGCAAAGTGGAGTCCTTTTCACGGTGCCTTATATGCCGTGGTAGATGCGGTAACTAAGACTGTGGCCCTGGGCGGGGATTATCACAAGGTTCGACTTACCCTGCAGGAGTATTTCGAACGATTAGGAACAGATCCCGAAAAATGGGGAAAACCTTTCAGCGCTTTGTTAGGAGCTTTTTATGCTCAGAAAAAACTTGGAATTCCGGCGATCGGTGGAAAAGACAGCATGTCTGGAACCTTCATGGATTTGCACGTTCCTCCCACATTGGTTGCTTTTGCAGTCAATGTGGTCGAGGCTGATAAGGTTGTCTCCCAAGAGTTCAAAAAGCCTGGCAGTATGGTTGTTTTAGTGAAAGCCACTCGGGATGAGCATGAAGTCCCTGATTTTGAACAACTAAGCAAAAACTACTTGAAAATTAACGAGTTGATCCATTCCGGAAGCGTCTTGGCATCTCATACTGTCAGGATGGGAGGACTGGCGGCGGCACTTAGCAAAATGTCCTTCGGTAATCGAGTTGGGATGACCTTAGACAGTTCAATAGATATTAATAGTCTGTTTACTGCTGATTATGGTTCAATAATCTTAGAAATAGAAGAAACGGTTGATCTGGCAAAAGCCTTCAGCGGGGTAGACTTCCAATTGCTCGGTGTAACTCAGGAAAACCCGATCATTACGATTAATGACGTGAATATTGAGCTGGAAACCGCTTTGCAGGCCTGGGAAAAGCCACTGGAAAAAATCTTTCCAACTCAAACGGAAAAAGTCGCCGAGCCACAAAAAGTGAGCTTCAACCTGAGAAATAATCAAACTCCATCAACTAAAGTGGCTAAACCAAGAATCTTTATTCCAGTTTTCCCGGGGACCAATTGTGAGTACGATTCAGCCAAAGCTTTTGAGAAAGCCGGAGGGATCGTTGAAACCTTGGTGATTAGAAATTTGACGGCAACTGATGTGGAGCAATCTATCCAAGAGATGGTTAAAAAGATACAGAAGGCTCAAATCGTCATGCTCCCAGGGGGCTTTAGTGCGGGAGACGAACCAGACGGTTCGGGTAAATTCATTGCTACTATGTTCAGAAACCCTTGGATTAGTGAGGCGATTGAGGAACTTATGGATCAAAGGGATGGTTTGATGCTTGGTATTTGTAATGGGTTTCAAGCATTGATCAAACTGGGTCTTGTTCCCTATGGAGAAATAATCGATTTGATGGAAGAATCGCCTACCCTCACGTATAACAAAATTGGGCGTCACGTTTCCAGCATGGTCCAAACCAAAGTTGTTTCCGTTTTATCCCCATGGTTTAGCGGGGTGAATTTGGGAGACATTCATTCCGTGCCTATCTCCCATGGAGAAGGTCGGTTTGTCGCAGATCACGAAATAATTCAAACGTTAGTAGATAATGGACAGGTTGCGACTCAATATGTGGATCTTGACGGGAACCCGAGCAATGATGTTATCTATACTCCCAATGGTTCTTTTGAAGCGATTGAAGGAATCACCAGCCCAGATGGACGTATTCTGGGTAAGATGGCCCATTCCGAAAGGACTGGTCTGGAAATAGCGAAGAATGTTCCGGGTAATAAATATCAACCGATTTTTGCCGGCGGCGTTAACTATTTTAGGGGATAGACCTTAAACGCATGTCACTTACCACCAGAGGTCAACTTAAGTTGCAGGGTTTTTAATATGTTTGTCGAATTCACTAATTACAGTTAATCATTACAACAATAGGAGATGAAATTTTTGAACACTCAATTTGAAAGTGCTATTGTGACAGAACAAGGTAAAACCATTGCCGTTGTTTCTGTCCAACCGACTGTATTCCAAAATTCGTTTAACGCATCGATGGTAATCAAAGGGTTGCTCCCTGTTTTTAAAGGGATGCCTATTGTCCTTATGACTTTAGATCCCCAAGGGAATCCTGCCTATTTTGGCAGATCAGACCTTATTCTTCTTCTGGAAAATGTAAACATTAAAGAAGCACCTTGGAAAGAAGTATCTGCAGAAATTGACTTAACAAATTCTTGTCCGATGAAAGAAGCAGAAGAATCATAAGATTTTATTGAGGAAAACATGGACGTTTGGGCGAACTATCGAAAAATATTACATGTAGATATGGATGCTTTCTACGCCTCTGTCGAGCAACGCGACGATCCGTCCTTAATGGGCAAACCGGTAGTGGTTGGAGGCAGACCCAATAGCAGGGGTGTAGTTTCTGCGGCGTCTTATGAAGCGCGTAAATATGGAATACGCTCGGCGATGCCTGTTGCAGAAGCTGCTCGGCGCTGTCCTTCCGCTGTTTTCTTGCCGGTAAATGGACAGAAATACCGTGAAGTATCCTGGCAAATAAGACAAATATTTTTGACTTATACTCCTATGGTAGAGCCACTATCTTTGGATGAGGCCTTTTTAGATGTTACAGGTTCTACGAGTTTATTTGGGCCTGCAGATTTAATAGCTTTAACAATAAAACAGCGCATCCAGCAGGAATTAAACTTAACGGCGTCTGTTGGCTTAGCGTGCAATAAGTTTTTAGCAAAGCTTGCCTCAGATCTAAAAAAACCTGATGGATTCGTGGTTGTGCATCCCAATAGTATTCAAGAGTTCCTTGACCCATTGACTGTGGAAAGGATTTGGGGAGTAGGAGAAAAAACAGCGGAACAATTGCACAATCATAATGTTAAAACAGTTAGGGACTTACGCAGCCTGGAATTAAAATTCTTGACTAAGCTCTTTGGATCTTTGGGCAGCCAGCTTTATCAGTTGGCGCAAGGAATTGACGATCGACCCGTTGAAAGCGACCGGGTGGTTAAATCCATCGGTCGCGAGACTACGTTTGAAACTGATATTTCTGATACTGATGTTCTAGAGACAACTTTACTAAAGCTTGCCGTTCATGTGGGTCGGAGTCTGCGCAAAGAAGCACTCAGAGGTAAAACGGTGACCTTGAAAGTCAGGTACGCTGATTTCCGTACCCTAACCCGTTCTCGAACACTATTGCGGGCTACGGATCTTGACGACGTGATTTATCAAGAAGCCTGCAGCTTATTAAGAGAGTTATCACTTAAACAACCACTTCGATTAATTGGAGTTACCCTATCTAATCTGACCGATCAGATTCAAAATCAGCTGTCTTTGTTCGAAGAACCCCAGGTGGAAAAAGAGAATCTCACAAAGGTTCTTGATTCTGTAAAAGAGAAATATGGTGAGAAAAGCATTACAAGGGCTAGACTTTTGTAATTATAACGGTATGGGTCATTTGCCTTTTTCCTAAGCAGATGGCCTATTTCCTTATACCAGTCAACCAAAACCTTTGTTCCTAGGCAGAAAGTATAACTTATCGTTATATACTTTCTGTAAGGTCTCATGTCGACATTCTTGGTTACAGCGACAGTTGGCCATCCATGGTCAGCGGTCCATTCTCGCCATCAGCGCATCTGGCCATCAAATAGATGCTTAAATCTCAGCCTTCCATGTTCGTGTGAGACTACTGGGGTCAGTGGTTTAGAGCTAGACAAGTATTTTGAATAGAGATTAATTTATTGGTGAGTTACCTGGATGTCTGCGTAATTTATTAGATAATGTCGAAAATTTCTTTGTCAGAAACACGGCTAAACTACGTCTATAACTAATAGGTAACAGACTTGAAAGCGCAGCAATTGGGTCTAAGTGCTAGGAAACAAAAATAATCGCAGTTGAAGGAGGGAAACTGAGAGAGAGAACATCAGTCACGATGTTCAGCCTTGGCTGAACGAGTTCACTCCTATTTAAAAAAATGAGTTCGAACTACGAATATCGAACCCCGAGTAAGAAAGGAAGGTAGATAATACAATGAAGAATAATTGGCGTTCTTTCCTGAGCGTGATTGTAGTTGCCATATTACTAGTTCCAACGATTTTTGCTCCTTTAGCTTTAGCAGGAGAAAGCAGTGTATCATCTCCAACTGTTGAGTCTCTGGCTATGCCCGAAGTGAGCCTAGAAAAAGCTATTCAAATTGTAAAAACCAACTTTGACGTCCCAACTCAATATACGGATTTCAGTTCTTCTTACAACACGTATGATGGACGTCAAGTATGGGCTTTGCGTTGGAATGGTACAGCAGAACGACCAGGAGAGTTCGCTGCAGAGGTTAATGCCATAAACGGAGATATTGTAAGTATGAACTATTGGAAGAATGAAGATCAATTGGCCAATAGTCCGTCAGTCCCTACCATTACTAAGGCCGAAGCTCAAGAAATCAGCAACAAGTTACTAAGCCGTTTATTGGGCAAGCGAACCGAGGAATTAAGCTTAATTCCAAGTGAATTAGAGATAGTACCCCTAAACTACGGTCCTTTCAATTTTTCTCTCCAATATCAACGACTAATTAACGGTATACCTTTTCTTAGCAATGGAGCCAATGTGCAAGTATCAAGTACAGATGGGCACATCACTTCTTATAATCTCAACTGGAACGATGTAAAAGCGCCTGAAGTAAAAGGTGTGATCAGTGTTGATCAAGCGCAACAGGCGTTTGTTGCGGCACCATTCTTTAAACTCCAGTACTGGATTCCGGCGTCCTATAGACCTATGCTTGCAGGGCAAAAGCAGGAAGCTAAACTTGTGTATCAATTAAGAGGGGAAAACAATGGAGGCGCAATTGATGCTTTAACGGGCTTGCCACTTCAATTAAAACAAGGAGAGTGGCTGGCAACAGATCAGGGCGGTGTTGGGGGAATGGGAAGCGCTAAGTCGGAAAGAGCCAATTCAGTTTCAGATGGTGCTCAAGTTCTGACCCCTCAGGAACAACAAGAAGTGGAACGTACTGCAAAGCTTCTCAAACAAGATGAGGCGATTGCTGCTGTGAAGCGCTGGGTTGAGATTCCAGATAACCTGACGTTACGCAGTGCAAATTTAAGTAAAGACTGGCGCAACGATGACAAACGTATCTGGAGCTTCGAGTGGAGCATTATCGAGACCGATACAAAGGAAGGAAACTCAAAATATATTAACGCGAGGGTTAGCGCCACAACTGGCGAGTTGCTTGGTTTTGCTATCTCTACTCAACAAAACGACAAGACTGAAGTTAAACTAGACCGGGCAGCAGCCCAAAAACTGGCTGAAGAATTCCTGAAAAAGGTTCAGCCTGAGCGATTTAGTCAAGTTGTGTTAGACCCTGAAACGGATCTAATATCTAAAATGAGTCCAGAACCATGGAATAATCAAGCTTTCTCATATCGAAGAGTGGTCAATGGGGTTGATTTTCCTGAAAATGGAATGATTATCAATGTCGATCCTGTGGCCGGCATAGTTACGAATTTTGAACTTAACTGGTCTGAATATGATTTGCCTGGTCTCTCAGGAATTCTCAGCAAAGATAAAGCTGTGGAATCTTTTCTAAAGGCACGACCTTTAACCCTCACCTATGTTCGTATCTATTCCAATGGAATACCGGGGGATTTACGCTTAGTTTATCTTCCGATTGCCAAAGACCGCAGTATTCCAATCTCTAACATCTTGGATGCAAAAAGTGGAGAATTGCTTGATTACCAGGGTCAGCCAGTAGAAAAGGGGCCAAAGCCATACAGTTTTACCGATCTAGCCGAAGTTACAGGAGCAGCAGAGATAACAGTACTTGGTCAAGCAGGGTTATTTGGCGATTATGGAAATAGCTTTAAACCTCATGAGAAGATGAGTGTTGCCTCACTGTTGCGTGCGATGTACCTTAGCCGATTTGGGTTATGGGGAAATATGGGCCTTACAGAGAAAGAAGTTATCAATAAAGCGAAAGAGCTAGGATGGTTAACGGAAGATCTTAAGCCTAGTGATCCAGTGAATCGTGAACTTCTTGCCAAAGTTTTAATGCGCTACATTCAGCTGAATAAACTGGCAGAACTCAAGGATATTTATCAAGTTAGTTTCCAAGATTCTGATCAAATCAGCTCAGATGCTCTAGGCTATGTCGCCATAGCCAGCAGTACTGGGATTATCAAAGTAGAGGGTCAAGTGTTGGCCCCACGTGAAACGGTAAGCCGTGCCGAAGCTGCCACTGCTCTCTTCAGGGCTTTAGGTTGGCATAATTAGTATTTGGCAATTGCAACTGTGAAATGCGAATAGCGAATAATTCACTTGTATAGTGCATCTGATCACTAATATATAAATAACCGTTAAGAAATAGTCTAGCCCCCGCGTTCAATTTGAAACAAGGGGGCTAGACTATTTGTATATGTGATAATAAATAAAGATATCTTAGAAAAATAAACCCAAGTCAAAACCCAGAAGTCTTTGGATAACTTATCGATGTTTTGGGTCTCATTGAGTAAAATTATTAGAACCTCATAATTCTGACATGAGGCAATTGGTAACATCGTAAAGTGAACGCCTATTATTAATAAGCTATGGTTCTCTTTAAACTTGCCTAAATGAATTGAAGAAACATTATAAGGATAATCATGTTATTGTTTACAGCTCAGGAAGGGAATGCAAAATATATGTAGAAATCATAATATATCAGCTCCGCGAGAGAAGGGGGCGAGCTAAAGTCTACCTTATTCTTGTTCCAGAAGTTAATTCTCGCCCTTTCATTACAGTGACCCAGCAAAGGACAGAAGTGTGCTTGATACTTGCAAATATACTTGCTTTACAGTTCTTGTCCAAAATCAAATTTTGGCCCTTGAAGAATGCTAAAAGCTTGTTGAGAAAGAAGGGGTTAATGTAATAACATTGTGTCCAGGATTTTCAGATAAGGATATAGCCCAAATATCTGATTTGGTTGGAGAGAATGTTGGAATATGCGTTACCCGTGGTGATAGCAACACCAACAAGATTATTGCGAGCCTAATGAACAGGGGTAATTATACAATTAAGAAGCATTATTCCTATATTGCGTACTTAAATGATACGGATGCTCAGGGGGCCGCCGTAATGGCGGCCTCTGAACTCTGATGCTTCTACCGTATCACCAAAAACACAGTGATCTCTTCTGTTCCGTAGGGAGGATTACTACCAGGTGGCCGCTGGATTTAACTCCTCTCGGAATGGGTCGTATTAATCGACATATTTGTCCTGATAACGGGGGGCCATACTTTCAGCATCTTCGCCATGTTTTCAACAATCTCACTCGCCGTCTCCCTGTATTTTTCCTTGATCTCTGGATCCGTTCTGTTTAATGCTGTGAGCATTTTCAGCAGCTCATTGTAGGCATTAAGCATGTTATCGCGGTGAATGTTGAATAGTGCGTCGGCCGTCATGACGGAGGATTTGGTTTCCGAGATTTTGAGCTTATTTTCCAGTTCTGCAATTTTCCTGGCGGATGGGATCTCTTCTTTGGCCGCCTCCAGCTCCCTTTGCTTTAACGTGACTTTTTCTTGCTCGGCCGAGTATTTCGACTTGTATTCCTTCACCTGTATCTCCAGGTCTTTGGCCTGAGTGGTTAATTGGGTGATTTCGCTGCTTTTCAAGTCCAGGTCTTTATGGAGGTCTTTTTTCTCTTGAATGGCCTGGTCTCTGTCCTTGACAGCTTGCTGCAATTCCAATTTGGTCATGTTCTCGACATCATGCTCCGCGATAAACTCGTCCCGCTCCTCTTCCGGGATCCCAAGAAGGATGAGCGCCTGGGTGTAGGTCAAATTCGTCACTAGTGACGAATTTGGGTTGCCGTCACTGTCGGAGGAGGCAAGCAGTTTCGTCCCATACTCTTCGAAGATCTGCATCAGTCTTTCGGCCGTTCGCTGGGAGTAACTGACCGATTCCTTCAACCACTTGCCCCATTCCCCATGCTTGAGGAGATCCTTGGCTTCCTTCAGTCGCCGGCCGATCTCGACGGCATTGGTAAGCAAGATTTTACAAGTCTGTTGTTTAATTGTATTGATTTCAGCCGCGATATCGAGCGGCGTGCGTTCAGTGATCAGAGTACTCATGCTGGTTACCCGTCCTTTTTTGTAGCTTTATTTACACAATATGTGGCCGGGCTTACGAAGGTGAAGGCTCGTTCTCAAAAAATTATCCGTGGCCTGACGGCCTCACTAGGGCTCTGCTCTGTCCCTGAGGTTTACCGATTTTGTTTGTGTGTTGTGAAACAATCAAACAAGAGCACATTCAGTGGCATCGCACTCCTTGCCAAATCTCACAAACCGTCAGATCGAACTTCAGCTTTGCCCTATTCCGCCTGTGAGTAAAAGCAAATTGAAGCGTAGCCCTGATACTTAAAATCTGTGAGTGTCAAATCTGTGCGACGAACTGTCCAACAACAGCAGCTCAGGGTGTTAAACGCTACTGACATATTCACTTGCCGCAGTTTCATATAAATAACTACTTTCCAAATTCTGAGAGAATATGAAAGTAGTAACCAGACCCCGAGAATACGCGGGACGTTAGACGACAGTCCTGAGCAGTCTTATTTGAGAGGAATGCAGTCATAAATATTGTAGTCAGTGGTTTGCGTATTATGAAGAGTATTAGAATGTAAAAGGGGCTCTTTTTTTGGAGGGGGTATCTGGTAGCTAGATGTTGATTAACAAAGGAGGTAACTATGAGTATTTTGCTTGATCCTTTCACAATAAGAAACCTAGAGATAAGAAATCGGTTTGTTAGGTCAGCTACATACGACGGTTTTGCTAATGAAAATGGTCATGTTTCCGATGCCCAAATAAAGCTTTTCTCAGATTTAGCTGATGGTGGTGCGGGTCTAATCATAGCAGGTATAGCTTACGTTCATTATACCGGCCAGATATCGCCACATCAGAACTCCATTGCGGGGGATCAATTTATCTCAGGATTTGAAAAAGTCACAAAAGCAGTTCATGAGCGTGGCGCTAAAATTGCTATACAACTTTTTCATGGCGGAAAAGAAGCTAAGTATCTGAAGACGAAAAATATTCTTCCTTTAGCCCCATCAATTGTTGACAATGCCCCTTATTACTCAGGTGAATATCGAGAAATTACAGATAGCGAAATTTGGGAGGTGATTAATGCATTTGGAGATGGAGCAATAAGAGCAAAAGAGGCAGGGTTTGATGCTGTACAGGTTCACGGTGCCCATGCTTACCTTTTAAGTCAATTTCTTTCACCTTTTACAAACCGAAGACAGGATCAATGGGGCGGAAGTCTTCAAAATCGCCTTCGTCTGCATTATGAAATATACAAAAACATTAGGAAAAAAGTTGGTGAGGATTACCCAGTATTTATTAAGATTGGGGTTCAAGATGGTTTTATTGGTGGTCTTCAGTTAGATGAGGGAAAAGAGTCCGCCAAATTACTTGCAAAATTAGGATTTGACTCTTTAGAAATTAGCCAGGGTTTAAGAGGTAAACGATATGAAGAGACTGAATACAAAGCCCATATTGATAGCCTTAACAAAGAGGCATATTATCGTGAGTGGTGTCGAGAAATTAAGAGCCAATTAGATGTACCGATCATGATAGTCGGTGGTTTAAGAACCCTGTCTCTTATGGAAGAGATTGTTCAAAATAAAGAGGCAGATTGTGTATCATTGTGCCGTCCTTTCATATGTGAACCAGGTCTTGTAAACGATTGGGAAACAAATGAACACAAGAAACCAAAATGTATTTCATGTAATAAGTGCGTTGACGCAATATACAAGGGAAAGCCTATAAATTGCATCCTAACTACACCACAAGTATAACTGTGGATAGCATAATAGTTACAATTTATGCTTTGTTTTACCGGGCCGTCGTCTAACTGAGTATTCCGGAACTTGGAAAAGATAGATGAATGTGGTTGGGGCGCGTCGGGAATTCTCGGACTTTATCCGAAACCGCTAGGTCTTTATTTGGAAAACCAGAGGCTTTTCGGGTTAAAATGAAACTGAAGGAGGTAATAATTTGAAGACTGGTAGTATAGAAGACCATGCCAATATCTTTTGTATTAAGTTATACGGCGTTGCTCTTCCCAAAGAAGGTCGGCTTGCTACGCTGGAAGAAGAGCGTAATATTCATAAATGGATCAGGAGCGTTAAGCTTGTAGATGAGGTAGAGGATGGTTCTTATGGGGAAGGGAAAATTGTTGTTGAGGTGATCCAAGGGAAACAGCCTGTTGAGATCAAAGCTATCGGGAGAGAAAAGATTGAAATGATAGATAATGTAGGTTTTCGGCGAGTATTGGAACATGTAGAAATGAAGGGATTACTCGATAAATTGAGTGGTTTTCAGTCGTCTTAGGTTGAAGTGAGGTGTTATAGACTTTATGAAAATTGATTTATACAGGCAGGTTCTTAAAGAGATAAAAGATTGGGACCAATACCTTTTAAACGAGTCTTGCCTTCCTGGACCTAGAGCGAACCTTGAATTGATAGAGGCAGTTGCAGAAGAAGGAACTGAGGAAAGATTTATGCGGTACTTATCTTTCGATGCAGAGAAAGCTCCATTTGGTTCAGCAACTGAATTTTTGCCTATTTGTGGTGTTGTTGGTTTAGGAAGTCTGATATCTCAAGGAAACATGAAACATTGTGGTCTCTTGCGTGCGTCTGCTTCAGATATTAGATGGAGGATCAGAGAAGGGGTAGCGTTAGCCTTGCAAAGGTTTGGCGAATCGAATATGGATGGGCTGTTAGATGAGATGCTAGAGTGGGCTAAAGGAACTCTGTTGGAAAAGAGGGCAGTAGTTGCGGCTTTGTGCGAACCAAAACTACTTAAGCAACCTAAAGAAATTCTAAGTGTATTACAAATTCTTGATAAAATTACGCAAGACATGTTAAACACCGAAAATAGAAAAGATAAGGACTTTAAAGTACTACGAAAAACATTAGGGTATGGTTGGAGTGTTGCAGTGGTATCTGATCCTGAGAATGGAAAAAAGCTAATGGAAAAATGGTTTGTAAATGAGGATAAAGATATTAGGTGGATGATGAAGGAAAACTTGAGAAAAAAACGGTTAGTCAGAATGGATACAGATTGGACAAGAACTTGGAAATTAAATCTGGGTGTGGAAGAGACTTGTATATAATTTTTATAAAATAAATCGCGACTTGAACAACCCAAAATAGACCTTGAAACAAAGATCTTTTTATTCAAGGGATAGATAGAGACTCAATCATTATATTCAGGTCTTGCGAAACTGAAAAAGATCCTGTACTAAAAGAAAAACACCAGAAATCTACTGAAATTATGGATCAGAAAAGATTTCTGCTTGATCAAGTAGAAAAGATTTTAAGTAATGGAACATTTGAAGATAATAAAAGTATAGATATATGTTTTGATAGGGTTGGTATTTTGAAATTGGTACGGTAGTAAAGCACCCAATTATTTTAAATCAAATTTACCAGGACTTATACATAATTAGGAGGTTTCGGTTTGAGGTTCATTTATTATCTAAAAAAATTGAGAGATGGCTATGTAATTAATCAAGTGAAGCATATTGAGTTACCTTTATTTAAACCATCGTCAACTGTTAGAAAAAGGTTGATATTTTCTGGAAGAGTGCAGAAGGTAGGGTTTAGATTAGAAGTATATGAATTAGCGAAACGGCTGAACTTAACTGGCTGGGTTAAAAATAGAAATGATAAAAATGTTGAGAGTGAAGTACAGGGAGAAAATGAGAAAATTAATTTCCTAATAAAATATTTAAAAACATTAAAAAGAGCATCTGTTCGTGATGTGGCAATAAACGAAATGCCGATTGTAGATGATGAGACAGATTTTGCGGTGATAAAGGAATGGTTTTAATTCGCAATTTACTTATATAGAGTACATAATTACGTAGCTCAAGGGTCCGGCGTCCATGGCGGTCTCTGAATCTGGAGGCGTATTCTTTATTTAATCAAAGTTGACGAATCTGCCAAAGTGCTTTAAATATCCTATAACGGCAAAGTCGTAGGTCAAAAGGCAGAAGAAGAGGACATGCTAATAATTCATTCGGGAATGTATATAGTTTTCTGTAGGAGGTGGGGTTTTGTGAAAAGATTAAGATTTATTGCAAAAATCATATTCGTGATTTCTATTCCTTTTATTCTAAAAGCATTAGATCTTTACAATAGATTTTATCACGAGGTATGGGATGGAGATGGGATAGGCCTGTACTTTTTTGGTATTGAAATCAATGATAAGCTTCCTTATGGACAAATACATTCTATCTCTGGAGTTTCTTAGCAATTGGGATATTATTAATCATATTTTCTGTTATTTTATTTATTAGAACGAAAAGACCTAAAGAGTATTGATGTTTTCTAAGACCACATTAGAACATCAAAAGTAAGTTTTTTCGCTATTGAGTGAAGAGGATTTGGGGTGCGACGTCCTGCGGCCTCTAAATTAGAGCATGGCGAACTCTGGAAAATATGCTATATTGGATCGCTTCGGGTATTCGGTTCGATGAACATACAGGGCGGAAGGAAGAAAAGGAATTTCTGTTTAATTGTAGAAGTAACTAAATATCTGGGTGGCTCAAAGAGACCACTTATTATAACGGGGGATTCCTGACCTTAGCCAAAATGGATGTAATATGGCGTCGGGAATCCCTAAAACGTTATCTGTAATGGCTGAAGAAATATTCTTTGATACTGTGAACGAATGAGGAAAATCTTTGTAATCAATACGAGATTTGCTTTTGGCAAATGAATATTAGTTTGGCAGTAGGGGTGTGGCGAAGTGAAAATAAAGAGAATTTACCTAGTGATTTTAATAGGATTTATCATCATGACCCAAGGAGCCTGCGGAAAACTAGCTAAAACAGAAGCTCGAAAATACATTGAAATCAATGAAGTTGTTAAAGAAGTATTCTTAACTGACAAAGGATTCAGCGATGAACTTGCTAAACATGTGACTAAGGAAGTCTTTAATAAAACCAACATCTACAATGCCTATCCGGTTAATTCTACTGAATATAAAAAACCTTTTAGCGTTGACTTTAGTTTGGCCGAAATTTCACAGAAAAAAGCCAATGACATCCTCAAGGTAGAAATGATCTATTCAGTAGTTATAGCTGACTATAATAGAAAAATTGTTGGTGGTTCTAGGGATGTAACGATTACATTCACAGTTCAAATGGTCGACGACGGTTGGATAATTATCGACAAGGAAGAACGGCCATAGTGTATTCACAGTCGTGTTAGAAGGGATAAAGAAACTGCCAGATTACGTCGCATTTGGGTGCGCCATCCATCATATGAAAGAGGGTTTGCAACATCGGAGAAGACATTTTGGGTAATAACCAGACGTCCCAAACACTCGGACCGTTTGACGCCATGCCTAAGATATGAAAGAGGAAGGGGAGCAAGTGAGAATACTAAAGATTTATCAGGTTGATTCATTTACTACTGAAAAATTTAAGGGAAATCCTGCTGGTGTAGTTTTGAACGCAGATGGACTTACTGATCAGGAAATGTTAAACATTGCTCGGGAAATGAACAATTCGGAAACGGCATTTATATTCAAGCCGGATGGAGCTGATCATGAGGTTAAGATCAGATATTTTACTCCGAAAACTGAAGTGCCAGTTTGTGGACATGCCACAATTGCTGCGCACTATGTTCGGGCACTAGAACATAAACTTAGCGCTTCAACAGTAATGCATAAGATTGGAATTGGAATTTTACCAGTTGAAATAATTAAAGAGAGCAGTGATTATTCCATATTAATGACTCAGGGTGAAATTGAATTTTATCCACCACTTGCTATGCAAGAAAGGGATAAAATCGTTAATGCCCTGGGACTAAAAGAGGACGATTTAGATCAACGATGCCCAATTCAAATTGTTTCTACAGGACATTCGAAGGTTATGATTGGAATTAAAACTAGATGTAGATTGAACGACTTGTTCCCAGATATGCAAGCATTAGCCCAAATAAGTAAAACGATTAACTGCAACGGCTATTTTGTTTTTACAATGGATTCGGAACAAAAGGATATCTTGACTCATGGAAGAATGTTTGCGCCTTACATTGGAATTAACGAAGATCCGGTAACAGGAAACGCTAATGGTCCCCTTGGGGCATATTTAGTAAAACACGGATTGGTTGAACATGATAAGTCTAACTTTTCTTTTAAGAGCGAACAAGGGCATGCAATTGGGCGAAGTGGTCTAGTAAACGTGATTGTTCATTTAGATGATGGAGAGCCTAAACAAGTCAAAATTGGGGGAAGAGCGGTTATTGTGTTTAAGACCGAGATTGAGATTTAAAAAGAGTTTAAGACAGAAGAGATGACTTTAATTTATAAGGGACAAGCTGAGCTGGCACAGAGTCTAACACGGTATTCTCGACACTTAGTAAAGATGAAAGTGGTTAGGCGCGTTCGGGAATACCTAAACGATATAGGCCATCTGGATGGTTCTAGATAAACGTGGGAGGAACATCATGGCAATTAGCGAGAGTTACCAAGAATATGTAGTAGACCAACTTAGAGTGTTAGGTCGCGTTACTGTTAAAAAGATGTTTGGCGGTGCAGGTGTTTACTATGACAGTTTAATTTTTGGATTACTTGCGGATGACGTCCTATACTTCAAAGTGGATGACTCCAATAGGTCGGACTATGAACGAGCGGGAATGGAACCTTTTCAACCATTTGCTGAAAAGCCCATGGTAATGCCATATTATGAAGTTCCAGTTGATATCTTGGAAAATATAGAACTGTTAGCTGAGTGGGCTAAGAAAGCTTTAATAGCATCTAGAAATAAATACACAAAGCCTAAAAAACAAAGAATTGGAAAGAGTGGTCAATGTTTTAAGTAAATACAAATAATCACATGTTCTGGGAAGATACTTTGCATTTTACAGACTCAGATATAACTTATTTTCAGTGTTGTTGTCATTGTTGATACTCTACTGATAATTTTAGGTAAACAATTGTTGATAAAGGAGCAAAAAATGTTAAATATACGTCGTGCTAAACCATATGAACATCAAATATTAACCGATATTGCAATTAAATCCGAGGCTTATTGGGGAAATAATTCTGATTATATGGATGAATTTAAGTCAGTATACAAGGTAACTGAAGAGTTTATATGCTATAATCCAACTTTTGTTATAGAAGATGATAATATTGTGGGATTTTACGGTATTTTGATAGATGACAAGGAAGTTTTCTTAGAATACCTCTTTATTGAACCCAAAAGTATAGGTAGAGGGTATGGAAAATTATTATGGATTCATTTGGTGAATACATGCAAATCTTTAAGAATTAAAGAATTTGTTATAGTTACAAGCCCGCAAGCTAAAGAATTTTATCTAAAAATGGGGGCAATACCCTTTGGAGAAGTAGAATCTCTTCTGAAAAAAGGACGTATAATTCCACGATTAATTTATAGTGGACTTGTGTAAATAGTGGCTTTAGTGAAAGGATGTTTGAGGGTCCGTCGTCCATGGCGGACTCTGAATAAGGGGTCGGTGTAAAATGGCTGGCAAGAGGGTTTAATGAGTCTTTTAAGGAGAGCAAAAAATGATTATTAGGAAATTCGAGCATTTCGATACTGAAGAATTAGTAGAGCTCTGGTACAACGCAAGTGTAATCGCTCACTCCTTTATTCCCAAGGAAATGTGGGAATCTCACAAAGGGGAGTTAAGGAATAAGTATCTACCAATTGCAGAGACTTGGGTTGCCGAGGAAAGTGGTTTATTAATCGGGTTTATTTCTATACTAGAAAATTACATAGGCGGTTTATTTGTTACGCCTACAAAGCAGGGATTAGGTGTCGGCACAAAACTAATCGAGCAGGCAAAACTAGAAAATATGCAGTTAAAAGTTGGTGTATATAGTAAGAATATTGATGCCAGAAGATTCTATACTAAAAACGGGTTTACATATTGGAGCGAGGAAGTTCAACCTGAAACAGGTGAAATCGTAATAAATATGGCATTAGACTAAGAACAAAGCACTTCAGTTAATAGGGATTCCAGACATTCAGAGTAATAGTTTAGATACTTTTAATACAGGATGTGCGAAAGCCCAACTAGATCGTTAAGAAATGAAGCCGACTTTTCAGCTGACCCAGTATGGTGTGATATTTGTAACTGTAATCTGTATTTATCTACTCCAATATCAGTTGAACTTAAGGAAGCGCTTGAATCTGATCTATAAAGTCGTGAACAAACTCGTTAATCAATATAATATTAAATTCCCTTCGGAGAAACCTATTTACAAAGAAGATTCTAATAGCAGAATTTGATGATCAGTAGACTTAGACTTATTTACAGGAGGACCAGATTTACCGTGAGAAATTTATGCTTGTCTTTATGCGAAGCTGTACTTCGTCTAACAGTGTATCCTGAAATCTGAGAAAATATGGATGTGAATAGCAGGCTCTGGGAGGCCTCGGCACAGGATTTTCTATGAAAGATGAGGAAGAATCACATGTCCATGCTGGGGATTAGAAAAAAATATTGTTCTAAGAGAACGTTTACCTGGTGCTGGGAGGAGGAATAAATGTGGCGGGTAAAGTTAGGGTTCGACCAAGCAAATCTCAATCTTTAACAGGAATGATTGGGGGAGCAGTTTTTGTTTTTATCGGTTTTAGTCTAATAGAGCTCATTGGTACGTTTTCATTAATGTTTACTATTATGGGATTGGTCATCGGCGGCCTACACGCGTATAATTTCTTTAGCAATAGAGGTATGACATCTTGGGAAATAGAAGAAGATCCGATTCATGCTACCGCATATAGAGAAAGAGATTTCGAAACAAGTCTACGTAAGCTAAATAAACTTAAAGAAGATGGGCTAATTAGTGAAAATGAATTTGAGAAGAAACGTATAGAGATAATGAAATCAGAATGGTACGGGTAAACGAGCAAATTGGATGGCGTTCTAGAAGTCGACCCTATAGGAGAATCAAGAATACTGACGGTGAAAACGAGCCGATCAAGGTTTCATTAGGCGGTTGGCTTTCTGCATGTTGAGGATTTCAAAGCTTTTCACAAGGTAATTATTGATTAATGTGATTGTAGGATATTGCGAAATAAGGTAATAACCTCTACGAGGAGTCGGATAAATGATTTTTATATATGAATATGTAGAACAGGTAGAAGAACTTTTCAAAAAGCTACCTGTATCGAAAAATAACAAGAAAGTAAAAGAAGCTATCCTTGCAGAAATAGTAAATGATTATTATGAGTTAAAAAAAGAAAATATGGATGAAGAGCATATTAAAATATTTAAGGAAAAGCATGAATGGATTGAGAATCTGAATTTTAATGATGCAATGATGTTTGGAGTGTCAATTGATGGAATGACCTTATCAGAGGGAGTTGAATTTGATACAAGCGGTCAAGGGTGTAAATCTGATAGGAATTATCAGCTCTTGGAGGAACTTTGTGATATTTCATTATGCTATGAAAGGAGAAAAGAGGATTTTGAATTTAATTGTTCAGTAAAGTTTGTTATTTTTGCTTTAGATAAATGTAGGGATTATTTTGGTTCAATAGAAGGTTATTGTAATATAGAAGAATTAGATGTACCAATTGGATATGTTCGGAGAGATGGATACTATGGTAGAATTGCTAATAACTTCAAAGATTTCTTGGAATTAGCAGTGTTTTATCCATATTGGAATAAAGTTATCAAATTAGAGCGTATGAGAATTGAATATTCATTAGATAAATTAGAGCAAGAATGGATAATAAACATACCAGATTTTTATAAAAAACAAAAAGAGCTTTCAGATGTTTTAAAGTTAAATAGAAATGAGAAGTCTATAGCAACTTTATTTGATAATTTAAGAATGGAGTCTGATTTTTTTGTTTGTGATATAAATGATGATTACAACAATTATAGGAAGCTTTTATAGTATGGGTAATGAGTATAATCCTAGGTTATTTCGTATTCTTCTAATTTTGTTGATTGCGCGGTTCGAAGAGGAAGGTTTAAGGGAATCCTGTCATAGTCGTCTGCTAAATTAAAGGGCATGGCCCGCCGCCTAACATAGGGTTTTAAATATCGGAGAGAATATGAAAGTAGTAACCCCGGCGTCGCAAACAGCAAAACCTCAGTACGTTTAAAGAAACCGTCGAGGTATTGTTAAAAATAATAAGAAATTATTGGAGAAAAATCATGAAAATTAAAATTTTGAAGGAAAACAAACTAGAAGTTGCTTTGGTAACAAGTGACGTGATCTTGTTAAAAGACGTTCAGTCAGCGCTAGACCTAATAGCAACAATTGGGTATGAAACAGGGTGTGACTTCATGATTTTGAATAAGACGGCAATATGTGAAGACTTTTTTGACCTAAGCACTAAGATGGCCGGAGACATTTTGCAAAAGTTTGTTAACTACCATATGAAGATTGCAATCTTAGGTGATTTTTCTTCCTATAAGAGCAAGAGTCTAAAAGATTTCATCGATGAATGTAACAAGGGAAAGCATATCTTCTTTTTAAATAATGAAAAGGAAGCGATTGAACGATTTGCCATGATTAACGCCGCCAACTAATGGAGATGTTCTGCTCCTGTTTATAAGAATTTATCGGAAGGGTGATAATATGCCTTCCAAAGATTTGCCATTTGATGGGCCTTAAAATGTCAAATAAAGATGCCTGAAAGCAGGTTTTTTCAGGTTAATTGGTGAAAGTTACAAGGAGGTCAATATAACTGATGAGGAGAAGCCTAGGTTAATCTAATCATACTTTGTGTAGTTATTCACAGAAAGGAGTGGAAGGCTTGCAATGAATACAAATGGAGGTTTTACAATGATTACACCAGTTAATGTGCTTAAAGCTTTAATTGCTGTGGCGGTTAATGACGTATCCCCAGCAGGAGGATTGATATGAAAAAAAGTTTGGTTTTAGGTGTAATAGGTTGTCTGCTAGTTTTAGTTTTCATTCTATACAAATCTGATGTTCCCTCTAAAATACCTAAAACTGTTGTGATGACTGGTAATCAAGATATCGAAACTGCCCTTGGATATTATAATTGGTTTGACAAGAATAAAGGCGGTAATACCGCTTTTGGAGAAATACCAGAAAATCTCGTTAAAGAACTGCAAACAGGTATAGTGAAAAATGGTGAAAGAGTTTACTTTGAATTTAAGACCTCCAAACCACCTAAACGTAACAACGTTTACTTAATCGTTCCAAATGAAAAAGAACCTCTTGAATTTGGAATGATTGAACAACCATTGGACGGGAATTCATTTATTGTTCATGGAGAAGGTGGGCAATACATTTATGTGCTGACGGGTTATTGGGATGATTCCCATCACATAGACTATGCTTTTAAAATCACTATTAACAACTAATAAGCATTCTTTCCTAATACCAAAGGCCAGTATTGCGAATCATTACCCAATTGGGAGAGGGGGTTAGAGTATGCAGTATAGTTCAATGGTAATATATTTCATGAGCGGAACAGGAAACTCTTACCGAGCGTCTACATGGATGGAAGAAGCAGCTAACAAAAAAGGGGTAACCTCAAAACTAGATCAGATCTCAAAATCCTGTGAACAATTAGATTTGGAAGAAGTAGACTTGTTAGGAGTAGTTTTTCCTACGCATGGGTTTACAGCACCTTGGCAAGTGATTAGACATGCTTTGCGCCTGCCACATGGAAATAGAAAACATGCTTATGTCATAGCAACAAGAGCTGGGACTAGAATTGCGTCAATTCCGTTCCCAGGATTCGAAGGTACCGCAGGTTATCTCATTGCACTCATACTTTTTTTAAAGGGTTACATTGTTCGTGGTGTCATGGGGCTTGATATGCCATCTAACTGGATGTCTCTGCATTGGGGTTTAAATCTCGAAAACTCGAGATTTATCATTCGTAGAGCAAGGGTAAAGACCAATCTTTTTATGAAAAGTATTTTAGAAGGAAAAAGAGTGTACAGGGGAATTATATGTTTATTTTTAGGATTGATACTGAGTCCTATTTCGATTGGTTATTTAGTCATAGGCCGATTTTTCCTATCAAAATTGTTTTTTGCTTCGGGAAATTGTACAGGTTGCGGTTTATGTGCTAATAGTTGCCCAGTTCAGGCAATCAGAATGGTAGGAAGTAATAAGCCGCGTCCTTATTGGACATTTGCTTGTGAAAGTTGTATGAGATGTATGGGCTATTGCCCTAACAAAGCGGTTGAAGCAAGCCATTCATTTGCAATCATTTTATATTTCGTTGCCACATTACCAGTATCTTTTTATGTATTAAATGAATTAGGAAAAATTATACCGATAGAACATTATCTTTTCTTATATAACGTTGTGCTTAATTATATTTACATATTGATTTCTTTTTTTGTTGCGTACCTTATTCTTTCAGTACTTATTAGAAATCCCTTTCTTAATAAGCTATGTACCTACACAACCTTCACCCACTTATATCGCAGGTATCACGAGCCTGACACTTCGCTGATAGATATTTCAGAAAGAAAAAAAGATTGACCAAGAGTGGTTGTAATTCAAAGAGGAGTGGGAATTTGAAGAAAAAGATATTATTAATCATTTCGATCATAATAACCATGTCAATTTGTAGTGGTTGTGGGCTGCTTACTCAAAAGGATAAAACTACGGATATTTCGGATTACAGTGAATATCTTGGAACTGAAGGAAAGCATCCCAATGATATATTCCCCCAGAGCATCCCAATCTCGGCAGTAATTGAAGATTTTTGTTATTATTACTATAATTCATGGGACCCAAATCATGTAGTCTATCTTGTATATTCCTGCAATGAGGAAGACTATGCTAAAGAAACAGAGAGACTGTCAAAATTGAATTCCTCCAGTGATTATCTTATATATGGCGGAACAGGATTTAATTATCCAATCTGCGCAATTTTGGCTGACAGTTATAATGGTTATATTTATGCTTTGGCTGACAAAGACAATAATAGATTGATTTATGTAGAAATTACTTTTTGTGATTATTTCAGCGACATAAACTATGAAGAAATAATTGATAAAGAATATCTTCCTAAAGGTTTCGATGCAAAACTGGGAAATTCTACCCGACGAGCTTTCGAGAAGGGCGAGTTAAATAAATAAGTATTAGGGGGAATAACACAGCCATTCTAGCGCGCAAAGGCCACACTATCCTTGGCGCGGATGAGAAAAAATCGGGTATTACATCGCATTTGTAAGAAAGTGCGAATTAGATAACATATTTTATGAGTGAGGTGTACTGTTAATGAATGTTACTATATCACCCATTGGGATAGGAATGGCAATGATTGTTGTAAGCAACTGCCTTATAAGTTTTGGTAAAAGTGATGTAAAGAAAAAATGCTATATCATATTATCGTCAATTCTTTCAATTGTTGGAATGTTAGGGATTATAACAACAAGATCACAGTTTATTTTAGGCTTAGATAAAAGCGCGAATAGACAACATCTTGACTCTGACTTTGTATTATGGGCTACTACGAAATTTGATTTTTTTGCGGTCATTTCTATTATAGCGACTTGTTCAACTATCATATTTTTATTGTATCTTTTATTTGCGAATAAGAAGAACAAAAGCGGTTTCGTCTGGCGCAATTTTTCTGCTTTTGTTATCGTAATCATGGTAATTAATTTTTTTGCTGGAGCTTGGTATGGCTTTAGAACTATAAATGTATTATTTGATATAGCTTTTTATATAGCAACACTATCTATTTCAGAAATTTTTGCGTTATATATTCCTTTAATAGCAAAAAGAATTGTCACACTAAAAGAGTGAGATTATGAGCATTATCCTTGGTATTGTCCGAAGGAATAGCTACTCAGGTAGTTTGACGCTCCGTGAATGACTAAAACGTTAAATTACGAATGAAAGAATGGATTTGAGGATGTGGATTTTGATTTTTTAATTAAGGGTATAATTATTGGGTTCTCAATTGCTGCACCGGTTGGACCGATTGGAGTTCTTTGTATAAGGCGGACATTGACAGAGGGGAGATTATCTGGCTTTTTATCAGGATTAGGTGCTGCCACGGCTGATGCTACCTATGGAATGATCGCTGGTTTTGGCCTAGCAAGCATATCAAACTTTTTGATAGGGCAACAAATTTGGCTGAGGATTATTGGAGGACTTTTTCTTTTATATTTAGGAATTAAGATGTTTATAACAAAACCTTCAGATGAGGCAGTATCTTCTAAACGACATGGACTAATAGGGAGTTATATTTCTACATTTTTTCTTACAATTGTAAACCCAATGACGATCATTTCTTTTGCGGCTGTCTTTGCTGGATTGGGGATAGGCACAATTCAAACTGATTATTTTTCGTCGTTGATATTAGTGATGGGAGTATTTGTTGGATCAGGTTTATGGTGGTTGACTTTAAGTTCAACCGTTCATGTACTCGGAAAGAGATTTGACACTAAGAGGTTGCGATGGATAAATAAGGTCTCAGGAATAATAATATTGATATTTGGTTTTATAGCCCTGGCGAGCAGCTGAGGGCGCAACCCTATATATCGAAGGGTTTGTGAAACTTTGCCAAGAAAAATTCAGGTTCTATTAAAGTCAAAATAAATAAACTGGAGGGGAAATCGATGAAGACAATTGGATTAATCGGAGGGATGAGTTGGGAATCATCATCTGAATATTATCGAATTATTAATGAAGAAGTTAAGAACCGCCTTGGAGGTCTGCATTCGGCAAAATGCGTTCTATACAGCGTGGACTTCGAGGAAATAGAGATCTGTCAAAGGAATGGTGAATGGGGAAAAGCTGCGCAGATTCTAGCTAATGCTGCACGCAGCCTTGAGAAAGCAGGGGCAGACTTTATTGTTATTTGCACAAATACTATGCACAAAGTTGCTGATGATATTCAGGCAGGTATTAGTATTCCATTACTTCACATTGCGGATATCACTGCAGAACAAGTTCTATTGAATGGAATAAAAACAGTCGGACTGCTTGGAACCAGATACACAATGGAACAGGATTTTTACAAATCACGCCTAGAGAATCAAAGTATAAAGGTTTTAATTCCTAAGGAAACAGATAGAGAGATAGTCAACACTGTAATTTATAGAGAACTATGCCTGGGACAAATCATTGACTCATCAAGAGTCAGTTATAAAAGAATTATTGAAGATTTGATAAAGCAAGGTGCAGAGGGAATCATCCTTGGATGTACGGAAATTGGCTTATTAGTTAAATCAGAAGATTCGACTGTGCCGTTATATGATACGACCTTGATTCATGCAATAGGTGCGGTAAACTTTTCGCTTATTAATCTGGGTATTCTTTCAGGCGCTAAGTAAATAGATTTCTATTTGGAGTTCTAGATACTAAAAGGTAATTATGATCAGGACTGCTTTGTTGGGAGGCGAGGAAATGTCTGATTTCGTAGAAGGTTTAAAGAGAGGCGCAAAAGCTTTTAAAAGTGCTTTAGGTCCCAGTCGATATGAAGCTGGGAATATCAAGGTCATCTGTCCCCATTGTCAAAATGATATTTTTGACGAGGGATCTGCTCAATTGAATACAGCAGGTGCTAGTTTATTGAACCTAGATTGGCTAAATAAATCGGCAAAGATTCTAGAGTGTACTAAGTGTGGATTAATTCAATGGTTCGGAAAGTCTTTAGAGAAGATAAACTAGGGTGTTAGCCGATGTCCTATAATAAAGGGTTTGCGTACTTTGCAAAAATGAAAGCGGTTGTGTGTATGAAGGATAAAAAGATGGAGATTAGAAAAGCATCACTTGATGATGTTAAAAAAATCAGTTGTATTCATGCTTTAAGTTGGAAGTCTGCCTATAAGGGAATTATTCCACAAACGTACTTAGATGAGCTTAAAGAAGACTATTGGGTATCAGCTTTTACAACTTGGATAAAAGATAATATTTTAACCGTCCAGCTTATTTCGGAAAACGGTAGTGCAGTTGGCTGTGTTGCTTATGGAAAGTCCAGAGATAACTGTCTGCCAGATTGGGGTGAAATTGTCTCCATTTATCTGTTGCCGGAATACTTTGGCAAAGGATATGGTAGTAAATTGTTAAACAGTGCATTATTAGATTTAAAACAATCTGGCTATCAAAACATTTACTTATGGGTGCTTAAAAATAATCAGCGAGCAAGACATTTTTACGAAAAGTATGGGTTGCAATGCACCACAGATGAGTGTGTTTGCGAAATTATGAGAAAAGAACTTATTGATATACGTTATATTATTTCTTTAACAGATCCGCAAAATGAGCACTTGAATATTTTTGGATATTAATAGTTCAAGAGATCATTTATTTGAAGAGATAGTTAGGGTTGGGAAAATTGAAGATGAAAATGAAAAACAAAAGCAATTAGATATACTTAAAAAAAATCAGAGAAGTTAATGAGCTTGCCTGAGGATGATATTTATCTCGTTGACTTAGATTTTCATTGGACGTATGTTGTTACGCATGAGAAAGAACAGTGTGGTCCATATTTCTTTAGAAATAATCGTAGATAATTTCTAAGTTTAACGGATTCAAGAAGATATAAGAGAGAGGTCTATAAAAACAAAGGAGGAATGACCGTTGGGAGATTTGCAGTCACTCCTTAAAGATAACAACGTACAATATGAATTGATCGAGCACGATATAGCAATCCGTACAGCCCAGGAAGGTGCAACATATTTCGGAATTAACGTTGGTCAAACTGCGCCGACGCTAATACTAAAGACAGACAAAGGGTTCTTCTCGTTAATTGTGTCCGGGGATAGGGGCTATATTGATTTCGAGAAAGTAGCAAATATTATTGGATGCAAAAAGGTAAAGCTTGCCGGGGCACAAGAGGTAGAGGAGGTAACTGGTTTTGTGGTAGGAAGTATCCCCTTAGTGGGACTTGATTTACCTTGTGTTATTGATAAACGATTATTTAAATACTCCAATATATACGGAGGTTCTGGAAAGGCAACAAGTACTTTAATAGTTAACCCTAGTGCGCTAGAGAAGTTAAACAGAATTGTTGCAGTTATTGAGTAAGCAAAGAGAACGAGCGACTTAGAGAAAGCAACGTTTGTTTGAAGGGAAAGCCTAATTAATCTAATTTCGCTTGTCTGTGGGGATGAGTACTATGTCCAAAAGGAGTGGGATAAATAATGAAAATTAGAGATAAAGAGTTAGGAATTGGAACAATATCATTAGTATTATTCATAGTTGGTGTCTTGTTTGGGATTTCGTTTAGAAATATTTGTATTGGTGATTATCTATTAAATGGAATTGGGCTGAAGTCATGGTCTAATGGTGACTCAGGGATTCATTATACGGTTTTTTACTCGTTAGCATTTTTTGTTCCATCATTTTTAATCGGACTAAATTATAAAGATAACTTCGGTTCAAAAGCAAGATATATGTCTGCTATAATTTCAGGCACAATTATATTTTGTTATTCGGGGCAGTTATTAAATTGCTAATATGAAATTGATTCGGGACAAAACTGAAAAAGAATATGGATGAAATCTGACAGTAATATTAGGTTATACTAAAGCACTTTAAGGAGTATGCAAGAAATGGATAATAATAATTTTAAGGTTAAGCAGATTACACGGTTGTATGAAAGTTGTAATCAATGTGGTTTGCCAACTTTGACTTGCATATGTAATCTTGTTACTCCGATAAATACAAAAGCAAAGTTTTGGGTTTTAGCAAGTAAAAGTGAATTTTATAGACCTTCGAATACGGGAAGATTGCTTAAGTTAATAAACCCTAACTCCACCGAAGTATTTCTATGGGAACGTACTGCACCTTCTTTAAAACTGTTAGAGAATATAACTGCCTATAATGGTAGAACGTTTTTACTATTTCCGTCTGAAGGTGAGGATTTGGTTAATAAAACTGTAGACCATCTTCAAGATGGAGAGAACGCATTTATTTTAATTGATGGAACATGGAAGGAAGCCAGAAAGATAATTAGGAAGAGTTATTATTTGCAGAATCTCCCGCTGGTCTCAATAAAGCCAGAATATGAATCCAAATTTATTTTGCGTAAAGGTAGAGTAGAAGGGACTCTTTGTACTATTGAAGCTGCAATGGAAATTCTAAGAATTACTGGTGAGGTAGGGCAACAGGAAATTATCGATAAATACTTCAATCTATTTCTTAAACATTATAAAGCAGGGGCTAGCTCACATCTGCCTAAAGAATAGCGATTCAATGTGTTCGTACTGGCGGTCGTATTGCCTACCCAAATGCACATTTAGCTCCTAACAATCATTATCTTGGTAAACTGTGTCTCAAGGAAAATTCGACAAAATGACCTTCCTATGAATGAAGGAAATGAATAATAGCGTTATCAAAGTAGTATCAAGCAAGCTCAGAAGTAACATTAATGCTATAATTAAACGACAGATCAGACTTGAATTTTAACGAGGATTTAGCCAATTTAGGACATAGCACTTTATAAACTAATCTATACTAACCTTTAATCCAGATAATCGCTCAGACGGTTGAACGAGAACCATTTGGTTAGTTTGATTAAACTGAAACTGATAGGATTCTCCAGAGGTTTGTCCAATCGCTGTTTTCCAGCTAAAGTTGTTCATGGACACACTTGGATCTCCGCCACCGTTTGGTCCGCTTGTCCATGCTACTACAGCATCAGGATCAACAACGCAGGGTGCTTCAAGCATGAGCGGGTTACCATCGGTTATTACGGCAACTTGTTGGGGCAGGTTTGAGAAGTTGCTAAGGACAGTTGTTGCTAATCCTTTTTGAGATAATACTCCACTTCCGATAAAACGTATATCGTATTTGAGGTCTGTGGGAAAAGCTAGCAGATTTTCACTCTCAACCGATAAGCAATCCCCAGGCTCCAGTTCAAAAACTGAAACATGATAGGCGTTTTTAGCTAAATAAATGATGCCTGAGCCTTCGACAGTCATTAGTTCAATATTTTCCCCGGTTAGTTTTCTTTTAGCTAGACCTAAGAGAGAGCCCATAACTCCTCCACCATTGTCTGGACCTAGCAACATCTTGTCAAACTTGAAGTTCCCTTTAAAGGCAACCATTGCTCCCTTCTTTGCAATAAACTTACCAGTACCTTCTATTTTACAGCTTAGTTCTTCCTCTACATAAAACTTAAACATGGTTATAAACCTCCTTGAATTGTTACTGCTTTTGTCTATTCAATAGATAGGTTAAATATATAACAAAAGGACTGTCAGTACAACGAAATAGAACTCATTGATTATATATAGAAGCGATGTTTAATTAGTAATTAGAGGTAGTAAATGGGTATTCATAAGTATCAATAATCTGAGGAGTGAGAGTATTGGACAAGGATTTTAAGTACGTTGGACACACTTTTCCAATTCATGATGCATCGCAAAAAGTGAGAGGAAGTTTAGAATATTTAAGTGATATAAAACTGTCAGATATGTTATATGCGAAACTGCTTTTAAGTCCAATTGCCCATGCACTCATTACCAGAATTGATACAAGCAAAGCAGAGGCTTTGCCAGGGGTTATGCGAGTTTTCACGCATTTGAATACTCCAAGCAAAACATACAGTCGCTATCGAATTATACCTAACCAAGAATTTTGCCTAGAGGATGAGCGTTTATTAACAGACAAGGTGCGGTTCGCAGGAGATCGGGTTGCAGTAGTGGTGGCTACCAGCAAAGAAATTGCCAAGCAGGCCATTCAAATTATTCAAGTGGAATATAAGGCTTTGCCAGTACTAAGTACTCCTGAGAAAGCCTTGCAAGAACAGGTGACTCGAATTCATCCCGAGGGGAATTTGCTTTACGAATATGAATACAAGCTAGGGGAACAGCTTCCAGTTACTGAGGACTGTGTAGTTGTTGAAACTGTAACTAATACTCAGAAAGTCCATCATGCAGCAATGGAAACTCATGTTTGTCTTGCGGATTTTGATAGTTCGGAGAAGTTGACTCTCTGGGCGGCTTGTCAAGGAGTTTTTGGCGTTAGAACCATTGTCGCTGATTTTCTGGAATTGAGTTATAACAAAGTCAGAGTCATTAAAGTACCCATGGGAGGGTCATTCGGCGGAAGACAAGAAACCATCTTAGAGCCGCTGACGGCTTTTTTAGCTAAGGAACTTAGGCGTCCTGTCAAATTAAGCTTGACGAGGGAAGAAACGATTATCTCTACGATGACCAGACCGGCGACAACTTCCAGGATACGAACTAAAGTTACAAAGGAAGGCTTTCTCGCGGAATGCAGTGTGAATACAGTTTTGGATGCCGGGGCGTATGCGAGCAGCTCAATTGACAATACTTATGTAATGTCTAAAAAAATTTGCAAATTGTATCGAATATCCTACTATGAACATTCGGGCAAAACCGTCTATACGAATACGCCTGTCGCTGGTGGAGCGCGAGGGTGGGGAGCGCCAGAAATAATGACTGCCATTGAAATTCATATGGATGAGGTGGCAAAAAGCTTAGGCATGGATTTCATAGAATTTAGGCTCAAGAATCTTGTCCATCCGTATGACCTAGATAAAACATCGCAAATATCGTTGGGTAATGCTCGTGTGATAGACTGCCTGGAGAAAGGTGCCAAAGCCTTTGGTTGGAGTAAACGATTCAAGAGGGAGACAGATCAAGGCAGATTTCGAAGAGGGGCAGGATTGGCCTGCGCTGCTCATAAAAACGGAATGTATGGTGGATTTCCTGAACACAGTACAATGACCCTTAAAATGAACGAGGACGGCTCTTTCATTCTTAATACAGGTCTTCATGAACTAGGATGTGGAACAATTACCTCCATTACGCAAATTGCGGCAGAGGTTTTAGATATTGATCCCAAATATATAAGTACATTAGAGGCAGATACAGAATACGGTCCTTATGATTTTGGCTCTTATGGAAGCAGAGTGACCTATATATGTGGTGCTTGTGCCTTCGAGGTTGCAAAGTGTGTTAAAGAGAAATTATTGGAATGTGCTTCACAAATTTTACAAAGGCCTATCCAGTATTTGGACCATAAAGATGGAAGAGTCTGGGTAAGCGGGGATGAACAACACTCAATAAGTTATCGTGATATCGCAACAACAGCAAAAATAAAGCATAATACCGACATTGTTATTACCCATACCTATCACGGGACGTCTAATCCAGGGGCTTATGCTGTTCATTTTGCAGAAGTCGAGGTTGACACAGCGACAGGCAAGGTTCGGGTTACAGATTATCTAGCGGCACATGATATTGGGAAAGCAATTAATCCTGGGATGGTCGAAGGGCAGATTCAAGGTGGCGTTCAAATGGGGATAGGCTATGCTTTATATGAAGAAATTAAGGTAGGTAACGATGGAAGTATTCTGAACAGCAGTCTGAAAAACTATCATGTTCTTAATGCGCCTGACATGCCCGAGGTGAACATTCTACTGATAGAACAAGGTGGAGATGAAGGTCCTTATGGTGCAAAGAGTATCGGGGAAATTGCCTTTGTTCCTGTTGCAGCAGCGGTAGTTAATGCCGTTAATAATGCACTTGGAACCTCTATCTCCAATATGCCTCTCACACCAGAAAAGATTTTGAATGCCTTGGGGGGGAAAAAACATGCAAATTGAGTTTAAGGTCAACGGAAAAGAACATAATATGAATGTTCAGCCAACCATAAGGTTGGTAGATTTATTGAGAGAAGAACTGGGTTTAATAGGGACTAAAGAGGGATGTGGTGAAGGAGAGTGTGGATCCTGCACTGTAATCATGAACGGCAAGGCTGTAAATTCCTGCTTAGTTCTTGCACCTCAAATTCGAGGCCAAGAGATTTTCACAATAGAAGCTCTTGAACAGGATGGACAATTGAGTAAATTACAAGAATCCTTTATTAATAATAGTGCAGTTCAGTGTGGATACTGTACACCAGGAATGCTGATGTCGGCCAAGGCACTCTTAATGGTAAATTCTCACCCTTCAGCAAAAGAGATTAAAACGGCAATTGCCGGCAATTTATGCAGATGTACCGGATACAACAAAATAGTGCAGGCGATTCAAGAGGTCGCTGTTGGGGATCAAAAGTTGGGGACTTAAAATTGGATAAAGGAGAATTTTTATTTATGAACTGCGATTTTGACCGAATTATTGATCGTCGCCAGACATGCTCAGTGAAATGGGATTTCAATCAGAAAATTTTTGGGTGTGAGGATATTCTGCCTTTGTGGGTAGCAGACATGGACTTTCAAGCTCCAGAAGCTGTTATTGAGGCTTTGGTTAATCGTGCGAAGCATGGGATATTTGGTTATTCCGATGGAATGGACGGTTATTATGAATCCCTGAGTACATGGATGCATGAGCACCATGGTTGGGAGATCCAAAGAGACTGGGTCTCCTTTAGCCCGGGAATAGTTTTTGCTTTATATCAATTGGTACGAAGTCTAACCAAGCCAGGGGATAAAATTCTCCTTCAATCCCCAGTATATCCGCCCTTCTTTAAGGCAGTAAAAAATAATGGCCGTGAGCTTGTAAACAGCCAATTAAGATTTATTCAAGGTCGTTATACCATGGATTTTGAGGACTTAGAAAAGAAGTTTTCCAGCGGAGTTAAGATGATGATTTTATGCAACCCGCATAATCCAGTAGGGCGCGTTTGGGAGCGAGAGGAACTAGATCGCTTAGGTCAGCTTTGCCTTGCGCATGATGTCCTTGTTATCTCTGATGAAATACATGGGGATCTTATCTACCAGGGACATCGTCATATTCCCTTTGCTGCTCTCTCGTCTGAATTGGCTCTTAAATCGATTGTTTGTACGGCACCTAGCAAGACATTTAACCTGGCAGGTTTACAAACTTCGAATTTGATTATTCCAAATCCCGAATATAGACAAGCATTTCAAGAGACACGAGACTTGACAGGGATTCATAATCCCAATGTTTTTGGAATAACAGCTTTGGAAGCGGCTTACAGGCATGGCGGGGATTGGTTGAATCAGCTAATGGTTTATTTGCAAGGAAATGTAGAATTCATTATGTCGTCCCTTGACACTGTCCCACAGATTCAGACAGTTAGACCTGAGGGCACCTACCTGATGTGGTTAGATTTTAGGGAATTAGGAATGGAACCTAAAGAATTGCAAAAGTTTTTGGTGCACAAGGCTGGGGTGGGGCTAAATCCCGGCTTTCAGTTTGGTCCTGGTGGAGACGGTTTTGCACGGCTAAATATCGGTTGCTCCCGTTCCATACTCGAGGAAGGTTTTGAACGCATCAGAGTTGCAATTGATGGATTGGGCTAAAGAGATGCTGAACTAACGCATCGGCGAATTTAATAGTACCCCAAAAGAGCTTTAGAGAACTTATTTTAGGAGTTTTCTAAAGCTCTTTTTGAATTTAATTAGGGCTTGCTAATTTATCGGAAAGTCAAGACTTTGCAAGGGTTTACGGGTAGTTTCTTAATAAATATGTGCATGAAAAAACTGCCTTTGGCGTCAAAAACCGTGTACATGGAGTTAAAATCAAATGTTGCACTGGTGCACCATTTGGCCTCTCTTCCCCGACGGGGGGAGTAACTCACTGATTCAGTCAGCCATTTGAGCCACTCCCCATGGGGTACCAGCTCTTTGGTTTCCGTCAAACGCCGTCCGATCCCAACGGCGTTGCTAAGCAGCATTTTGCTGCTTTGTTCCTTGATAAAGTTAAAAAAGGGGGTTGGTTAGCAAGCCCTAATTAGTATAAACTTTTTTAAGATTAGGAGCTGTTATTACTCGTTTTTACAATGTGATTATTGATTGGAGTCTCTAATTGTTATTTGGTAAATTTACGAATTGTTCACCGATGAATATACTTCCCAATAAACTAATAAAAACAGAGATGTGTTAAGGGGGGAATGCCGTTGAAACCAGTCGTCGAAGTTCATAACGTAGGAATGAAATATCAATCCCTCAATGGAGAAATAACAGCCTTGGATAATATCAATTTTTCAGTGAACGATGGAGAGTTCGTTAGTATTGTCGGCCCAAGCGGTTGTGGGAAATCCACCTTATTATCGATTATTTCGGGACTTATTTTTTCAACCTCTGGTACGGTTTTCCTTTCTGGGGAAAAGGTCATGGGGACGTCTCCGAAAATAGGGTATATGTTACAAAAGGATCATCTTTTTAACTGGAGAACCATTTACCAAAATGTCATGCTCGGACTTGAAATAAGAAAAAATGTTACACGTTCAACGAAGGAGCATGCCATAAAACTCCTAAGAACATATGGTCTTTACGAATTTAAAGATAAATATCCTAACCAGCTTTCGGGAGGAATGAGACAAAGAGTTGCTCTTATAAGAACGCTTGTGACTGATCCTCAAATTTTGTTATTAGATGAAGCTTTCTCTGCATTGGACTTTCAAACCCGACTGGTGGTCAATGATGATATCTATGACATTATCAAAAAGGAGAATAAAACTGCGCTGCTGGTCACCCATGACATTTCCGAAAGTATCAGCATGGCGGACCGAGTAGTCCTATTATCGAAGAGACCTGGAACAGTAAAAAATATCTATGAAATCAATCTGAACTGTGATAACAGGACCCCCTTATCTTCTCGAGAAACACCAGAGTTTAGGTATTATTTTCAAGAGATATGGAAGGGGCTTGATGTCCATGTTTAATTTGAAGAAAGACAGTATTTCCCATAGGGCTCAGGTCTCTGGCATTTCTCCCGAACATAAGGACTATCTCCATCGAGTTAGGATGGAAAAAATATTTGTTCGCGTTATACAGTTATTAATTTTTTGCACTGCCTTGTTGCTTTGGGAAATATGTGCTAATGCCAAAATTGTAGATCCGTTTATTACAAGTCAGCCATCAAGGGTTTTAAAAACAATGATTAGGCTATATGTAGATGGCGTGCTTTTTCAGCACATTGGAATAACCTGTCTTGAAGCTATTGTTGGTTTTGTCTTAGGGACAGTGTTAGGTACGTTAATTGCCATTATGTTATGGTGGTCTGAATTTTTGTGTAAAGTCTTAGAGCCTTATTTAGTAGTTTTGAACAGTTTGCCTAAAATCGCACTAGGCCCTGTCTTCATTGTTTGGATTGGTGCAGGCCCTGCGGCGATCATTGTTATGACCTTGGCAATTTCTCTTATTGTCACAGTTTTAGAAGTATTGAATGGATTCTTAACCATTGATCAAGAAAAGATTAAGCTTGTTCAGACCTTCGGCGGCACAAAATTCCAAGTGCTGACAAAAGTTCTGCTTCCAGCCTCATACCCAACCTTTATAAATGCTCTAAAAATAAATGTTGGATTATCGTGGGTGGGAGTTATTGTTGGAGAGTTCTTAGTATCTAAAGCCGGATTAGGCTACCTCATTGTTTACGGAGGTCAAGTTTTCAAATTAGATCTAGTGATGACTAGTGTCATCATCTTAGGTGTGGCAGCTACAGTAATGTATCAGGGGGTGGTATACCTTGAAAAAATGCTCGTAAAAAATAAGACTTGAGCGAGTGGTTTCTTTATTTTTACAAAGTAGAAATTCTAATGAAATTAAAGGAGGATACTAGCGATGAAAAAAAGATTTATGCTCGTACTTATTGCAGTGATTCTAGGCGTATCACTAGTGCTGTCAGGCTGTAACAATCAAACTGCGCTAACTAAGGTTAAGCTCTCAGAGGTAACCCATTCTGTTTTCTATGCTCCTCAGTACGTAGCCATGAGTAAAGGGTTCTTTTTAGAAGAAGGACTTAAAGTCGAGCTTACAAATGGTCAAGGGGCAGATAAGGTTATGACGGCTGTGTTATCTGGCCAAGTTGATATAGGTTTTGCAGGCCCAGAGGCAAGTGTCTATGTATATAACGAAGGCAAAGAGGATAATAGTGTTGTATTTGCCCAACTTACTAACGGAGACGGTACGTTCCTCATGGGCAGAACGCCCGATCCAGACTTTAAATGGAGTGACCTCAAAGGAAAGAATGTAATAGGCGGACGTAAGGGCGGAATGCCCGCTATTGTCCTACAGTATGTTTTAAGCAAAAATGGTTTGACTGTAGGAAAAGACGTCTCCATTGATACCACGATGCAGTTTGCAGCAATGCCGGGCGCCTTTATAGGAGGTCAAGGGGATTATGTCATTATCTTTGAGCCTACTGCATCAAGCATGGAGAAAGAAGGTAAAGCATATATCGTAGCTTCTTTAGGCAAGGAGAGCGGTGAGGTTCCCTATACAGCATATTTTACTAAAAAAAGCACAATTGAGAAAAATCCAGAGCTTATTCAAAAGTTCACTAATGCAATCTATAAAGGCCAGCTTTGGGTAGCAAGTCATACTCCTGAGGAAATCGCTATGGCTATAAAACTTCAATTCCCCGATGAAAACGATCAAATACTTGTGAGCGCGGTTAAAAATTATAAGGAGCAAAATTCTTGGAAGTTGGATCCTGTCCTCTTAGAAAATGACTTTTATCTTTTGCAACAAATTATTAAGGATGCTGGAGAGCTAAACAAAATTGCACCTTATGAAAAAGTAGTAACAAAACAATTTGGAGAAAACGCGGTAAAGAATATCAAATAAGATAAACAAGTACAGTGAGGATTAGGAATTAGGGATTAGGCATTAAGCTTGGTCCCTTTTCAATTGCTCGTTAGACTCCTGACCCTTCGCATCTTCAGGTGAGTAAAATTAGAAAGACCAGCCAACCCTTGTAAATGTACAAGAATCAATTGACAGAATTTAATGTATCCTGGATAATAGAGGAATCATCTCTAAAGGAGTTAACCAAAATGTTTAATCGTTTAACAGTCATTGAACTATCGTCAAGAGTGAACAAAGATGAGTGGTAAACTGAAAGAGGCTAATGGATTAGCAGTACTATTAATCCTTATTTCCACTTTAGGTTTTAGTGTTTACCCGATCCTGGGGAAAGTAGTTTTTGCAGGAGGCGCGGGTCTATCTACGGTTTTATTTGTTAGATTTAGCATAGCAGCCCTTATTTTCTGGGGGATTACTATTTCTCTGGAAGGATTTCCACGGCTGCCCCTTAGGACATGGCTTCTTTTATGGGGCATGGGGGGGATTTGCTATTCTATGATGGCTGGTCTATATATATCTTCAGTACTATTTATTCCAGCATCATTAGCAGCTTTACTTCTTTATGCTTACCCCATTATTGTTACTGTCATTGCGGTTTTGATCAAACAAGAAGAATTCTCTGGCTATAAGCTTGCAGGATTGCTTTTAGCAACCTTTGGTTTAGTCTTAGTCTTAGGGGTGGCTTTTCAAGGAATTAATTATCTTGGAGTTATGCTAGCACTTGGGGCTGCCTTTGTTTATGCGCTATATATCCTGATAGGAAATAAAGTGTTGAAAACAACGACCCCTTTAGTCAGTACTACAATAATTTCTACTTCAGCTGCGGTTACTTATGGAATAATCGGGTTACCCATTGGCGGGACAACTTGGAATCTCTCTTGGGGCACTTGGTTGGGGATAGGTGGAATTATTCTTTTCTCGACCATTATTGCGATGCTGACTTTTTTTGAAGGTATTAAACGTATAGGTGCAACATCTGCCTCAATTATCAGTACAAGTGAACCCTTAATGACTGTTATTTTAGCAGTAATTCTATTCAATGAACAACTAACGCCTGTGCAAGCAGTGGGGGGCGGCTTCGTTATCATAGGCGGTATTTTCGCCGTTTTGTCACCGGCTCCGAAAATGATCAAACAGGTAGATTCTTCAGTACACTAAAGAATCCTTTCTGGTACTAAAGATTGAAACAAGGTCCTTGGGGGTCCAAATAAATACGAATTTGTGCTTGAAGCTTTTCATTCTCTTCATATTGAGGGGATTGAAAGGCTCTTGTTTTTAAATATTAAGCAACAGCCTTTTATTCTGTTTATGCTTTTCATTGTGGTACAATAATACTATGTTTTCCCCTAGCTAAGGCCGTATTGAAAGAAGGTATCCCATTTGGAAAAAACAAGTACACTAGAGCTCGAAAAATCGAAAGTGGGTGTGCTTTTATCTAAAATTAACCACTTTCTGAAAAACTTCAAACCATGGAAAAATCCAAAGTTTTGGAGCAGATTAGGCATTATACTATTATTGTTTACTACTCTTATCAGCGGGGGAATTACCATTTATATTTCCTCCTTAGATATTAGCAAATTACAGACTCCTCTAGCTCAACCCTCTTATCTTTACGACCAAAAAGGCAACCGTATTTCCCAACTTTCATCCTCACGGATCGAACCTGTTACTGGACAGCAAATTCCTCTCGTTATGAAAAACGCGATTATTGCGGTTGAAGACCGTCGCTACTATGAGCATAAAGGAGTCGATCTTCGTTCTATCTCACGTGCTCTTTATAGAGATGTGATAACGGGTGACTTTTCTGAAGGGGGAAGCACGATCACCCAGCAATTAGCTAAAAATCTTTTTTTAGCTTCGGATAAAACCTTGGCTCGGAAACTAAAGGAAGCTGCTTATGCCCTAAAAATTGAGGCTGTACTTGATAAAGAGGAAATTCTAGAAGCCTATCTTAATCAGATATATTTTGGTGAAGGGCGTTGGGGCCTTCAAAATGCTGCCCAACTATATTTCGCTAAAAATGCTGATGAGCTGACTCTAGAAGAATCTGCTTTGCTCGCTGGGCTGCTTAAAGCCCCTACTATTTATTCCCCGCTAAATAACAAGCAAAAGTCTTTGGAAAGAAGAAATTTGGTTCTATCATTGATGAAAGACCAAAATTATATCACATTAGCAGAGTACGAGAAGGCAATAGTTCAACCTATTGTCTTAAAAAAGGGATCGTTAAGCGACCTTTCCGGACAATATGCTCCCTATGTAGATTATGTCATTGAAGAAGCAATTAATCGCATCGGTTTTACAGAAGAACAAATCTTAAACGGAGGCCTGCAAATATATACTCAAATGGATCCAGCGGTTCAAGAGGCGGCCGAAAACGTCTATGAAGAAAGCCATTATTTTCCTAAAGGAAAAGACGACCAAATTGTCCAAAGCGGAGTGGTTATCTTAGATCATAAGACTGGAGGCATCAGAGGATTAGTAGGATACAGGGGTGAAAGAGTATACCGCGGGTTGAACCATTCGACCCAACTTGAGCGCCAACCGGGTTCTGCCTTGAAGCCTTTATCGGTTTATGCTCCAGCCTTGGAAAAGGGCTATACTCCTAATACCATGGTTAGCGACCACCCCTTAAATATTAATGGGTACTCGCCCAAAGATTATGACAACCAGAATCGCGGTTATATAACAATGCAAGAAGCTGTTCGTAATTCTTGGAATATCCCCGCAGTTTGGTTACTTAATGAAATAGGGATAGAAAGTGGTGTTGATTTCGCTAAACGTTGTGAAATCCCTCTGGAAAAGGAGGATCACACCCTCAGCTTAGCCCTGGGGGGGGGTTCTAAAGGGGTTACACCCCTTCAAATGGCGCAAGCTTACGGAGTTTTTGCCAATCTTGGGGATATGCATAAAGCCCATGCCATTAGTAAGATTACCACGAAAGAAGGTACAGTTTTATTCCAAGTCCAACCAGAGGTGGTTCAAGTGACTACTCCTAGCGTAGCCTACATGATGACTCTCATGTTACAAGAGGTTGTCAAGAATGGAACAGGAGAAAATGCCTATCTTGATCGACCAACAGCAGGTAAAACTGGTTCTGTCGAACTTCCCCACACTCAAGAATTTTTAGGAATCAACAAAGGAGTTAAAGATGTTTGGTTTGTTGGTTACACTCCTGAACTCACGGCTGCTGTATGGATGGGTTATGATAACACTGATCGTAATCACTACCTAACTACTTCAGGCGGCTCTGAGCCTGCTGCGGTTTTTCACGAGATTCTGTCTCGAGCCTTAATGGCCACACCGGTCGTCCCCTTTGAAATTCCAGAGGAATACATTGAACAGAATGAGCTTTCCAACAAAGTATACAAGTGGTTTCAAGAAAATTTTCCACCCTTAGAAAGTGACAAAGATCAGTTTGGGAATGGAGCTAAAAGTAAAGGAAAAGACAAAGATAAAGATAAGAACAGATGAACATTTAAAGAAAAAGGTATAACAAATTCTGTGTCGAATAATTAAAATTGTGTCAAAAATAAGTAGTTTAGGGTATAGAAGATAGGAGTGTCGAGTTCAAATGAGAAAACGATTTTCTAGGTTTGGGATGGTTTTGATTGTTCTAAGTTTAGCAATCTTTATTTTTGGTTGTAGTGCACAAAAAGCCGCGGAGAATCAACCAAAGAAAAGTGAGAGTAAAATAGTCAAGATCGGGGTTTTGCCGATTGAAGATAACTTGCCGTTCTATGTAGCTGAAAAGGATGGAATATACACTAAAGAAGGGGTTCAAGTAGAACTAGTCAGTTTTGCGAGTGCTATGGAACGAGATGCGGCTATGCAAGCAGGGCAAATCGATGGACAAGTTGCAGATTTGTTAGCTGTAGCTTTATTAAAAAAAATCGGCACAGATGTAAAAATTGCTACTATCGGACTCGGTGCAACTCCAAAGGAGGGCCGTTTTGCAATTTTATCCTCACCTAACTCGGGTATTAAAGATCTGGCAGGCTTAAACGGAGCGACACTGGGGATATCCCAGAACTCAATCATCGATTACGTCAGCGATCAAATGCTTCTTGATAAAGGAGTTAAGCTCGATGACGTAAAGAAGATGTCGATTCCTAAGATGCCAGTGCGTTTAGATATGTTGCTTTCGGACCAGATCAATACAGCTTGCCTTCCTGATCCCTTGGCTTCCCTTGCGCAAGCAAAAGGAGCTCATGTGCTTGTGGATGATACTTACAAGAATATTTCCCAAACTGTTTTCTTATTCCGCACTAAGAGTATTCAAGAGAACCCTGAGGGAATTAAAGCTGCCGTTCGAGCTTATGGCACTGCTGGACAAGCCCTGACGGATAATCCTAATCAATATCGTGATCTTTTCTTGGAAAAAGCACAAATTCCTCAAGATTTAAAGGATAGCTATAAAACTCCAACTTTCTCAAAGCTCCAGCTTCCAACAGAGGAAGAAGTCGAGAGTGTTATGAAATGGATGGTTGAAAAAGAGCTCATTCCCCAAGCGTATGACTATCAAGAGCTAGTGGATCCCAGTCTACTGTCGAACTAGCAGAAACGATCTTCGTCATTTGAAATTTGGCATTTATAGATCGTGGCGATTAGCCCAGATATGTGAAGCTTCGCGTTTCGAACCACGAACTTCGCACTTCGATTCTGGCTTCCGGCCTCTGACCACTGACATCAGGTAACATTTCCGTATAAAGGAGCGAACAACCTGTGATTGAAGTTTCTCATTGTGATCTAAGATATAATCAAGCAAAGTCACAGGTAAAGGTCTACGACAATTTTAATTTGAAGATAGAACAAGGAGAGAGCCTGGTTCTCATAGGTCCTTCAGGCTGTGGGAAAAGTACCCTTCTTTACCTTCTGTCTGGGTTGATGCCTCCCACAGGAGGCGAGATCCAGATTTGGGGTGAGCCAGTGAAGGGTACCCGTCAGAAAACAGCTTTTATTCTACAAGAATATGGGTTATTTCCATGGCTAAATGTAGAACAAAATGTTAGTTTAGGTTTACGGGTTAGGCATATGACCAAGGGCAAATATAAGGTGCTAGTTGAGGACATGATTCAGAAAATGGGATTAGGAGAGGTAAAACACAACTTTCCCAGTCAGTTGAGTGGAGGTCAAAGACAGAGAGTAGCATTGGCTCGCGCTTTAACATTACAACCTGATTTACTGTTAATGGATGAACCTTTGTCGGCCTTAGATGCCTTGACACGTGAAAGACTTCAGACACTTCTGTTAGAAATTTGGCAGGAACAGCAATTAACGACTGTTCTAGTAACCCACAGTATTGAAGAAGCAGTTTTTCTGGGCAGCCGTATCTTAGTATTGCTGGATGGCAGGCCCACTCAGGTAGTGGGGGAGATTCTCAACCCACTAGTTGGGCAAAGAGGATATCGCCAGACTGAGGAATTCTTCCGGAAAACCAGCTATGTTCGTTCACTTCTAGAAAGGGGTGGACTCGATGAATCTGCGAAGTAGAATATTAAGGGGAAAGTTCTGGGGATACATAGGAGCAGCAATATTCTTAGTCGTACTCTGGCAGTATGCAGCATGGAGTCTTAAAAATCCCCTTTTGCCAACACCGAAGGCAGCAATCCTCGCCACTGCAAGATTATTTGAAGCAGATCTTGGAAGACACTTTTGGGTCAGTACTTACCGGGTTGTCCTGTCCACGCTGACCGCGTTACTAGTGGGGCTTCCTCTAGGATTGATTATGGGCTTTGAACGAAGCATAGACCGATTTTTAGCCCCTTTAGTTTATATTACTTATCCTATCCCCAAGATAGTATTTCTGCCTTTAATACTCTTGTTTCTAGGCTTAGGAGACGCTTCAAAGATTTTCCTCATTACCTTTATCGTCTTTTTTCAAATATTAGTCACAACGCGGGATGCTGTTCGCAGGGTACAGTCCGAAACAATTTCCTCGCTGCGTTCTTTAGGCGGAAACAGGGCCCAAGTTTATCGCTACGTACTCTTGCCAGCCAGTTTACCGGATGTATTGACATCTCTTCGCTTAAGTATGGGCACAGCTATTGCAGTTTTGTTCTTTGCCGAGTCCTTCGCTACTACTGAAGGGTTAGGATATTTTATTATGGATTCTTGGAGCCGCGCAGCGCCGGATGAGATGTTTGCTGGAATTATTATGATGGCCTTACTTGGGGTTGGACTATTTATTGTCGTAGACTTCTTCGACAATATCCTATGTCGCTGGCAACATTTAAAAGGTAACTAGGCTTTAACCAAGAACTTTGAAACATTAAACACCAAAGTTATGATTATTATCCAGGATATTTCTCGGATATAAACGTAACTATAACAGTGATGGCAACTGGAATGAGGGTAACACCCAGCATATAAGGAGTGAAAACAATGGCAGAGTTCAAAAAAATCATTAGTATCCAAGAATTCGAAGGTATTATGGAGGAGTCTCATCAACGAAAAATCATAATCTTTAAACATAGTACAACCTGTCCAATCAGTGCGCGAGCATGGCGGGAAGTGCAGGATTTTATTCAGGAAAGTTCGGATGAAGTCCTAGTGGTTATGATCAAAGTGATTGAGTCTCGACCGGTTTCTAATCTAGCAACTGAGAATTTAGGAATTAAGCATCAATCACCACAAGCTTTACTTATAAATAAGGGGCAGGTTTTATGGCATGCTTCACATCAGGCTGTGACCCAAACGAATATTAAGAAGGCATTAGAAGGCGAAATATCACTCTTTAATCTAAACAATTAGGTTCGAGAATGTAAATTGAGTGTTTCCCTCAGAATCTTGGAGCTTTTCGTTTACGGCGAGCTCCTTTATTGATTATTTTGTGTATCGAGATTTGTTCTAGTATTCAATTGTATGATATTCTTTTAAAGAAGCTTTTTTTGTTCAATCTCGGAAGGGTGAATTGATGTTGAAGTACACAGAATTTGAATTCAGGACAAATGATGGAGCAGAACTTTTCGCACGAGAATGGCAACCAGAAGATATTCAGCTTCGGGGCGTTATTATTCTTTTGCATGGATTAGGTGAACACAGTGGGCGATATGCTAATATGGCCCTTAAATTTACTCAGGCAGGGTATATTTTATCAACCTTTGATCAACGCGGTCACGGCAATTCACCAGGCAGGCGCGGACATACACCCTCCTATGAGATATTATTGGCTGATATTGACTGCTTTAGACGACAAACTTTAAAGCGTTTTCCGGATTTGCCTGCCTTCCTGTACGGTCATAGCATGGGTGGCAACTTAGTGCTCAATTATGTTATACGTCGACTACCGAAGTTTTCTGGAGTGATTGTTACAGGCCCATGGCTTAAGTTAACGGTTCAATTGCCTGCATTCATTAGAGCGTTCGTAAGATTTCTTAGTAAGCTTTGGCCTACATTTTCACTTTCCAACGGACTGGAATTAAATGCGCTTTCACATGATCCTAGTGTGGTCAAGGCCTATGAACTTGATCCACTGGTTCATGAGAAAATTTCTGTCCGTCTATTTACTGCTATGGACCAAGCTGGGCGCTGGGCGATGAAAAATGCTGTTCAGTTTAATTTGCCCTTACTGCTGATGCACGGTGGAGGTGACCGAATCACATCTCCTGAAGCCTCTGTGAGATTTGCTGGCTGTGTTCAGAAAGATTGTACTCTAAAAATATGGCAAGACTTATATCATGAGCTTCATAATGAACTCGAGAAGGAAGAGATAATTGCCTTCATTATCAACTGGTTAGAACTTCAAGTCTCTAGTGGAGACTAATCGCTCCTCCCAAGCGTAATTGATCCTTCAGCGCGAATTCGTAACGACTGAGCTTTCGGCAATTATCACGAGTTCACTATAATAATTTATTGAGGTGTTATATGGAGGCGACCAGGCAGCTATATTGGAATATCGACGAAAAGTCTACAATGTATATTTTTGCACTGATAGCCTTCCTTATATTTATCATAGGAATCATCAAAAAGGTTAGGAATTGGCAGCAAGGACGACCTATTAGGTACGATAATCTACTTTTAAGATTTAAGACATTCTTTTCTGCTGTCTTTAAACATGACGAAGATGTTTTTAGGGCGCCTTATCGCCGGTTTATGCATTTAGGGATCTTTTATGGGTTTATTATATTAACGTTTGGAACATTAGTTATTGCAATCCAAGATCAATTTGGAATTCCATTGTTCTATGGGAAGAAATATTTAGTACTTAGCCTCTTGCTCGATTTATTTGGGCTAATGGCTATGATTGGCATAGTAATGGCTGCCTATAAACGATATATACATATTAGAGATTTTGAGAATGACACTTATGATGATGCAGCAGTCTTAATTCTTGTGTTTGCAATTCTTTTTTCAGGTTTTGTTTTAGAGGGTTTAAGAATTTACTCGACGGACGACCCCTGGGCATGGTGGTCACCAGTTGGGCTGCTTTTCTCTGGAATTACTGGAATTATTGGTTTGTCTGCTCGTTCAGCTTCAGTTGTTCATGCCTTTCTATGGTATTTTCATATGTTTCTAACCTTTGGGCTGATCGCCTATATCCCTTACTCAAAGCTATTCCACATGTTGTCTTCTCCTTTGAGCATCTTTTTAAGATCATATTCACAGATTGGGGCACTAACCCCAGTCGATTTTCCGCTTACTGAGTTTAATAATATTGGGGCTGGTCATCTTAAAGAGTTTAGTAAGAAACAACTTCTTGAATTAGATGCTTGTATTTCTTGTCTAAGATGCCAGAAGGGCTGTCCCGCGAATATGAGTGGAGCACCTTTGACGCCAAGAGACGTGATACAAGATTTAAAGAAGCATGCCGGCAAAAAAAATAAGGACCCTATCATAGATAAGGTGATTTCCAGAGAGACACTTTGGTCTTGTACGACGTGTGGTCTTTGCGAAATCAAATGTCCAATCTATATAGAGCACGTCAAAAGAATTGTTGATATGCGAAGAAGTCTGGCTGCTTATGACCAGGGCTTACCCCCAGAGGTTCAGCAGGTATTTAATAATATCTCTGAATCAGGCAATCCTTGGGGTGAACCCAAAGAAAGCATGGTATTTAATTCTTCTGAAAACTCACCGGTTCCAGTACTAAGTGAAGAAAAAGAGACAGATATCCTATATTGGGTAGGCTGTTTTGGCTCGTATGAATCACGTAATCAAAAGGTTTCACAAGCAATGTTCAATATATTAGAAAAGGCCGGAGTTAACTATGCAATTTTAGGAGAAGAAGAAAACTGTTGCGGAGATTCCGTTAGGCGTCTAGGTAACGAAAAGCTATTTCAACACTTAGCCTTTAAAAATGTTGAAACCTTAAACCGTTACAAATTCAAGACGATTTTAACTCATTGTCCTCATTGCTACAACACACTAAAAAACGATTATCCTCAGTTTGGGGGGCATTATCAGGTGGTGCACCATTCAGAGTATCTATTAGAGCTGATTAAGTCAGAGAAAATTAGCCTAAAGGGGTCTGTTAATAGCACAGTTACGTTACATGACCCTTGTTATTTGGGAAGATATAATTCTATTTACGATGCCCCAAGAGAGGTTTTGAACTCGGTCCCAGGCTTAGAAATGATCGAGATGAGAAATAATCGAACATATGCTTTTTGCTGTGGAGCCGGCGGTGGACGAGTATGGCTGGGAGATTACGGGAAGAAATCGGTTCATGGCATCCTGGTCAGGAAGGCCATGAAAACTGAAGCTGATATTTTAGCCAGTGCATGTTCATTATGTTTAACCACATTGAGTGGAGCGATTAGCGGACATAATGGAGATATGCAAAGCATGGACATTGCGGAAATTGTTAATGCTGCGCTGTAGCTTTTCTGGTTCAACAGATGCATAAGTAAAATTAGTAAAATGATCTAAATATCACTGGGGATCACGAACCAGGCGACAAGATAGGCTAAGAATCCTGTTCCGCCTACAAACATAAGAATAATAGCTGCAATCCGGACAAGACTTGGGTCAAGTTCCAAGTATTTAGCCAATCCTCCGCAGACTCCCCCTAGTTGCTTATCAAGGCTAGATCGATACAAGCGCTTTGACATAATTTTTCCTCCTTTGCTATCGTTTTCTGCCTGTTTACTTTATCCTTGTTGGCTGACTGTTTTACCATTACACTCTTAATACGTAAGAGGGGAATCAAATGTTACACACTTATAAAAATATCTATGCATAAGGAGTTGTCATTTTGTTAATCCTCGATAAAATCACCAAGCTCCCTAGACACTGGCTGGGTGCTGTTCAGGTTACTGGAGCGGCCGTACTTTGGGGTACATCTGCAACTTTTGCTAAGAACTTATTTAATAATGACCTTTCACCATTTGATGTCGCTCAGATGAGACTCACGCTGTCTTTTTGCCTTTTAGTGTTTGTTATTTCCATCAGTAAACCGAAGTTACTGCGTGTCCGAAGGTCTGATCTGGGGTATATTGCTATTTTTGGCATTGTGGGTTTAGGCATGCTTCAATTTACGTATCTGCTTTCTCTTAGTTTAACGAATGTGGCTACAGCTCTTTTTCTACAATATACTGCACCGATTATTATTCTAGTCGTTGGGTTAATATTGCGAACGGAGTTTCTCACTTGGATAAAAATTGTGGCTTTGTGTGCCTCGATTGGTGGTGGCTACATGATCGTTGTTGGAACAACTTCAGGTTTTACATTAAACCCTGTGGGAGTTATGTACGGTTTAGCAGCTGCATGTACATTTGCTTTTTATTCAATGTATGGAAAGCGCGGGTTAGTAAAGTATAACGCATGGACACTTTTGACATGGGGGATGGGTTTTGGTTCCTTGACCTGGTGCATTTATCAAGCCCCTTGGACTCTTGCCATGCGCTATGGAGGATTAGCGTGGTTACAGTTTTTATATATTGCAGTAATTGCTACTATTTTACCGTTTGGACTATACTTTAAGGGATTGCAAAATCTAAGCGCCTTCCGAGCGGGAATGATAGGAATGCTTGAACCTGTGGTTGGTGCTATATCAGCTTTTTTCTTTTTAGGAGAACTACTAACGCTGACCCAGCTTTTAGGGAGTGGTCTGATCTTGTTGGGAGTAGCCCTAATCCAAATTAGTGCTCTTGAGAAATGTAATAATACTGTGTATCATCAACCCGAGCTCGCCTTTCGTAAAGTCGGAAAGTAGAGAATGTCCAATATTGTAAAAGTATGTATAAATTTAGCAAAGAGAGTTCTTACCAACTGAGGTAGGAACTCTCTTTGCCATTAAGGTTATATATTAAGAATTTCTGGACCCATTGATTCTTTAATCGCATATGCTGTCAATACACGCTAAGCAATGGAAATCTAGGTCTTAAGAAAAGATGACGAAACATGTCAGTAAATATTTCCCACAAAATGAAAGGAAATGCCATTTGCTAAGAGAATAATTAAGCTATAAGGAGTAGGAACCAGAGTGAAGAAGGTAGTGACAAATTATGAACACAAAGCTCTATCTTGAACCGGATGAAATATATCTTTTCAATTGTGGAGAATTATACCATAGCTACTTAAAGATGGGGGCTCATATAATTGAATGTGACTCATTAATCGGGACGAATTTTGCGGTATGGGTGCCTGAAGCACACAACGTTTGCCTCGTAGGAGAGATTAATAATTGGTCTTCCACTGATAGTTCAATGACCGAGATTGGGACCAGTGGGGTTTGGTCTGTTTTTATACCGAAAGTTCTTCAAGGACAGTTATATAAATATGAAATTCATACGAAGAGCGGAAAAGTATTTTTGAAATCCGATCCTTTTGCCTTTTATTCAGAATTCAGACCCGCAACAGCTTCTATCGTATGGCAACTTGAGGGATTTAGTTGGCAGGATCAAGTTTGGATGAAGCAAAGAGGGGTAAATGTTCAGGAAATGCCTCTTTTAATATATGAAGTTCATCTTGGTTCATGGAGAAGGAAAGAGGATGGAACATATTATAATTGGCGCACATTAGCAGTTGAGTTACTGCATTATGTACTAAGCATGGGTTATACCCATATTGAATTGATGCCGATTATGGAACACCCTTTCGATGGTTCCTGGGGATATCAATTAACGGGATTTTACTCCTGCACAAGTCGATTCGGAAATCCCCAAGATTTTATGTGTTTTGTTAATCAATGTCACCTGGAGGGCGTCGGAGTTATTCTAGATTGGGTGCCTGGTCATTTCTGTAAAGATGCTCATGGACTGGGTCAATTTAACGGATCATCAGTTTATGAAAATGACGAAAATGAACAATGGGGTACTTATAACTTTAATTTTGAGAAAACAGAGGTTTGGAGTTATCTCATTTCAAACGCAATGTTTTGGCTTGATAAATTCCATGTTGATGGCTTACGAGTTGATGGAGTAAGCAGTATGCTCTATCCAGACTATGAGAAGCCGAAGCATTCTTGGAAACTTAACATTAATGGAGGCAGAGAAAATCTTCGGGCTGTTGCTTTTATGAAAAGATTAAATGAAGCAGTTCTTCAAAATTTCCCGGATGTACTGATGATTGCAGAAGAATCTACGGAATGGCCGCTAGTCACCTGCCCAACAGATGAAAATGGACTTGGCTATAATTTTAAATGGAATATGGGTTGGATGAATGACACTTTGCGGTATATGGGGCTCGATTTTCCCTTGCGCAAAGACAATCATCAATTGTTAACTTTCTCGATGACTTACGCCTTTTCTGAAAATTATATTTTACCGTTGTCTCATGATGAGGTTGTTCATGGCAAAAGGTCCTTAATTGGCAGGATGCCGGGCGAATATTCCCAAAAATTCTCGGGACTAAGAAGTCTATACGGATATTGGATGTGCCATCCGGGTAAAAAATTATTATTTATGGGTGGGGAGTTTGCTCAATTTATCGAGTGGAATGAGGAAGCAGAGCTGGATTGGTTCCTATTGGAATATGAGATGCATGAAAAGCTCCAAAATTATGTACGCGATTTAAATAAACTTTATTGTCAAGAAAAAGCCCTCTGGCAAAATGAACAAGATTGGGCAGGGTTTGAATGGATTGATGTCCATAATCATCAACAGTGTATTTTGATTTTTTGTCGGAAAGCAGTGGAAACGGATAATTTCCTTATCATATTAATTAATTTTCAACCAAACAGTTACGTAAATTTTCGACTCGGAGTACCCAAGAAAGGGTTTTATCAGGAAATATTCAATTCTGACTTGAGCATATATGGGGGCAACAATCACATAAATTCTTCCTTAGTTGGAGCGGAAAAGGTTGCATGGCATGGTCAAAAGTTTTCAATAACAATTAATGTTGCTCCCTTAGCAATAGTTATATTAAAACCAATCTTGAATACTTAAGTATTGGAGGAACAAAACGCATGTTTACGGATAAAGAAAGCTTTAAACAAGCCTATCTAATGAAATTGATCGAGGGGGAAGGCATTACTACAGATGAAGCAACCTCTTGGGATAAATTTGTAGCCTTGGTCATGTTGCTAAAAGAAAAGATGAGCTATTATCGGGCCGTAAACAAAAACTCAATATCACAAGGAAAACAAATTTACTATTTTTCAATGGAGTTTCTAATTGGAAAACTCCTGCATAATTATTTAGTCAATTTTAAAATTGAGGATCTCGTAAGAGAAGCTTTGTTAGAGTTAGATATTAATCTTGATGATCTCCTAGAGCAAGAAACGGATCCGGGCTTGGGCAATGGCGGATTAGGAAGACTGGCTGCCTGTTTCCTCGATTCGATGGCGTTCTTAGGAATTGATGGTCATGGTAATGGAATTCGCTATAAATATGGGTTATTTGAACAAAAGATTGTATCTGGCAATCAAGTTGAGGTAGCAGATAACTGGCTTAAAAACGGCTACCCTTGGGAAACAAGAAAATCTGATAAGGCTGTGATCGTAAAATACAGAGGGACTGTCAGAACTGAATTCAAAGATGGGCAAGCAATGTTTTATCATGAGAACTATGAACCTGTTTTAGCTGTCCCTTACGATGTTCCGATTATGAGCTACGATAATCCTCGGTATATCAACAACTTAAGGTTATGGAGCGCTGAAACAATATGCAGCGAACTAGATTTGGCTTGTTTCAACCGAGGGGATTTTAATCAGGCCACAAGCTTCAGATCGGAAGTAGAGGCCATTTCATATATTCTTTATCCGGATGACAGCAGCCGTGCAGGAAGAGAGCTAAGGCTTAAACAAGAATACTTCTTTGTAGCTGCAGGCTTAGGAACCATTGTTCGGAGTTACAAGAAAAAGAACGGTTTAAATTCTTTGCATGACTTCTCCAGACGTGTCTCAGTCCATATTAATGATACTCATCCAGTTTTATGTATCCCTGAGCTGATGCGTATATTAATTGATGAAGAAGGAATGGGATGGGATGAGGCTTGGAATATCACTGTCAACACCATGTCCTTTACCAATCATACCATTATGCCTGAAGCGATGGAAAAATGGTCGATAGATATGGTCCAAAACCTCTTGCCTAGGATCTATTTGATTATTGAGGAAATCGATCGAAGATTCAAGGAGGATTTAAAGGCACGTTTCATGGACAATGATCAAGTCAAGCAAAATACTCATATCTTTAAAGATGGGTATATCTGGATGGCGAATTTAGCAATTGTCGGAAGCTCCTCAGTTAATGGTGTTGCACAATTACATACCACAATTCTTAAAAATGAGGTCTTTAAAGACTACTATCGAGTTTTTGGCTATAAATTTAATAATAAAACAAATGGGGTTAATCATAGAAGATTTCTATTAGCAGCAAACCCTAAATTGTCTCATCTGATTACAGAGGCAATCGGTCCAAACTGGAAGGAAGATGCCGGAGAACTTAAAAAACTTCATGTATTAAAGAACGATCAAAGCTTTTTAGAGCAACTCGCCAACGTAAAATTCGAGAACAAATGTCGACTGGCAGAGAAGGCTAAACTTAAATATGGACTCATCCTAGACCCGAGCTCCATTTTTGATGTTCAAGTGAAGAGGATACATGCCTATAAACGGCAACTGCTTAATGTGCTTAAGATTATGCACTTGTACAATAAATGTATGAATGAACCCGACTCCTTGTCTTGTCCACAAACCTTTATTTTTGGCGGAAAAGCTGCCCCAGGGTATCATTATGCTAAAACCGTGATCAAGCTTATTAACGTTTTGAGCAAAAAAATAGAGCAGGATCCCAAAGTAAAAGGAAAGCTTAAGATTGTTTTCTTAGAAAATTTTAATGTGTCACAAGGAGAATTGATTTATCCTGCAGCAGACATTAGCGAACAAATATCAACAGCTAGTAAGGAGGCTTCAGGAACTGGAAACATGAAATTCATGATGAATGGAGCCTTAACTTTAGGAACTCTGGATGGAGCAAATGTAGAAATACAAGAAGCTGTGGGGAAGGAGAATATTTTTATTTTTGGCCTTACTGCTGAACAAGTGCTGGATTATAGTCGTTCTGGAGGGTATAAGCCATGGGATGAATACCATGCTAACCCAGATATCAGAACGTGCGTGGATCAACTGAACAGTGATTTTTTCGATAATATGGGTGAGGAATTCAGGACACTATACGATTCCCTCATGATCTATAACGATGAATTCTACATTTTAAAAGATTTCCCATCATATCTTAAAATGCATGGAAAACTACAGGCGCTTTATCATACTCCTAAGGATTGGAACAAAATTTCCCTGCTCAATATTGCAAATTCGGGGATTTTTTCAAGTGATAGGACAATTAGAGAATATGCAGACTGGATATGGAAGATTCGATATCGTACCGTGAATTGTATCTCTTCAAATTAATCTAATATCTGTACGCCTGATTAATCTAAGAGAAAGGGGACAAGTATGAAAAGGCAGGAATGTGTTGCGATGCTATTGGCTGGTGGACAAGGAAGCAGATTAGGTGGATTGACTCGAAATCGTGCAAAACCAGCAGTTTCGTTCTGTGGTAAGTATCGAATAATTGACTTTACTTTGAGTAACTGCACAAATTCAAATATTAATACCGTTGGTGTTCTCATCCAATATAAGCCATTTCTACTTAATTCATATATTGGTCTGGGTTCTGCTTGGGACTTGGATAATCCTTTTGGGGGGGTTCATATTCTTCCCCCATTCATTGGAGAAACCGAAGGATGTTGGTACAACGGTACAGCAAATGCAGTGTACCAAAACTACGAGTTCATTGATTATTACGATCCTGAATATGTGATTATTCTCTCAGGAGACCATGTCTATAAAATGGACTATACTCTTATGCTGAAGTTTCACAAAGAGAAGAATGCAGAGATAACTCTGGCCGCGATTCAAGTACCTCGGGAGGAAGCTTCTCGATTTGGAATCCTAACCATTGATTCGGAAGATCGGGTCACCAAATTCACAGAAAAACCAGCTAATCCGGAGAGTGATCTGGTTTCAATGGGGGTCTATATTTTTAACGGACCCACCCTAAAACAAGCATTAATTGCTGATAAAGCAGATTATCTGTCTCAAAATGACTTCGGAAAAAATATTATTCCAAATCAGTTAAGTACAGGAAAACGAGTTTTTGCCTATAAGTTTCAAGGGTATTGGCGAGATGTCGGTACTATTGAAAGCTATTATCAAGCTAATATGGAGTCATTAAAGGATGGACACTTTCTTAATATTTTCGATCCAAAGTTTAGGATCTTTTCCAACGAAGATATCTTTCCTCCCCATTTTGTGGGGTCTGCAGCAGAAATCGAGAATAGCTTAATTTGTAATGGGTGTTCTGTTCATGGTAGGGTAAGCAATTCAATCCTGGGAGCAGGGGTTTATGTAGGCGAAGGAGTAGAAATTAAGGATTCAATCATCTTACCTTATGTAAAATTGCACAAAGGGTCTAGTGTCTATCGGACGATTATAGGTGAAAATGCTGAAATTATGGAGAATTGCAACATAGGCGCAAGGGGACAAATCGCCCCTGCGTATGAAGGAATAACAGTAATTGAGGATTATCATTTGATCACAGAAGGAACTGTTATTGAATCCGGCATGCATATCTATAGAAGCCGGGCGATGTGAAAGGAGGGAAATAATGTCCAACGCTATAGGTATTATTTTTGCTAATAGCGGTTCTGATAACTTACAAGGGCTTGCCCAAGAAAGGCCAATAGCTGCCGTTCCTTTCGGAGGCAGATATCGCATTTTGGATTTTGCGTTATCTAGCATGGTCAATTCAGGTATAAGGACCATTGGATTAGTTACACCTCACCAATACAGACCGTTGCTAGATCACTTGGGGGCGGGAAAGGACTGGTTTTTAGAACGTAAAGACGGAGGGCTATTTATCTTGCCCGGTGTAATGCATAGTTTGGCAGGGAGTAAAGATACCTTTTGTATTAAAGATTTACAGAATAATTTGGAGTTTTTACAGAAGGATTATGTAGAAAATGTGCTTATAAGCAGCGGTGATCAAATCTTCAATATAAATTTCCGAGATACTTTGGAATTTCATAAGGACAAGCATGCAGATGTTACCTTGATATATAAAGCAGTAAATCCAATAGATAATGACTCGCAGGATCAAATACTGCTTGAGGTTGATGGGGACCAGAATGTGTCAAATATTCATAACAAGCACAGTCTGGAAAGAGAAGAACTGGCCCCTCTTAACTTTGTGAATATTATAATAATTCGCCGTGAGCTCTTGTTGGATATTATTGAGAAGTATGGTTCATATGGTTGTATCGGTTTAATGGTAATCCTTGCTTCGAATATAGAAGTTCTTAAAATCTTGGGCAGTCCAACTAATTCATCAATTGGAACGATTCACACTATCAAGGATTACTTTGATCGAAGTATGGATCTTTTAGATTTAAAAGTCCGAGAACAATTATGGTTGGGAGTGGATCGTACACATACAAAAATTGTGGACAATCCTCCTACCAAATATACCTCTCAGGCTAAAGTCAGCAATTCGTTAATTGCCAGTGGGTGCTCTATTGCGGGGGAAGTAACAAACTCAATTGTATTTCGTGGAGTGATTCTAGAACAAGGGTGCAGAATTCAAAATAGCATCATTTTGCCAAAATGTCATATTCATATCAATGCACAAACGAACTATACAATTCTTGATAAATCTGTCATTGTTCACGGAGAAAATGTCCTTAAAGGAAGTGAGAGTCACCCTTTGGTTGTTCTCAAAAAAACAGTCATCTAGGAAAGGTGGGAGAGTATGAAACTGGTCTTTGTGACTGCAGAAGCCGATCCTTTTGCTAAAACTGGCGGTTTAGGGGAAGTGGCGGGTTCGTTACCAGCCTTCTTGCATAAACAAGGGATTGATGTCAGGATTATTATGCCTAAGTATAGCAGTATCCCTAAAGAATTCCAGAGAGAGTTTAAGCATTTGTCCCATTTCGACGTCCCAGTTGCTTGGCGTAAACAATATTGCGGCTTGGAAGAAACGGTTTATCAGGGGATACCTTATTACTTTATTGACAATGAGTACTATTTTACACGTTCAAATGTTTATGGGGAATACGATGATGCAGAAAGATTTGCTTTCTTTTCCCGGGCTGCCCTTGAAAGTCTGATCCACATACCGGGGTTTAAACCAGATATCATACATTGTCACGATTGGCATACCGCATTAATCCCGCTTATGCTCAAAGAGTTTTATAACCGTGAGCCTCTATACTACCCAATTAAAACTCTCTTTACAATTCATAACCTAAAATATCAGGGGATTTTTCCTAAGGAAGTTCTCTATGATATTGTGGGTCTGGGGATGGAGTTTTATAAGGAAAATGGCTTGGAATTTCACGGAGCGATTAATTTCATGAAGAGTGCTTTACTTTATGCAGATCAGATCACGACAGTGAGTCCAACCTATGCAGAGGAAATCCAAAATCCTTTTTATGGGGAAAATCTTGATGGCTTGTTAAGAAAAAGAAGAGATTTTCTGACGGGTATTCTCAATGGCATTGACTATGAGGTGTATGACCCCTTTAACGACCCCTATTTGGTAATGTCTTTTCATGATGTATCTCTGGCTAAAACAGAAAACAAAAAGCACCTGCAAAAAACAATCGGACTGCCAGTTAGAGAAGAGTGTGCTATCTTGGGAATGGTAAGCAGAATCGTCGATCAGAAAGGCTTTGATCTTTTGGCCCATGTTATCGAAGAGATTCTGGAACTGGATATTCAGATGGTTATCCTCGGTACTGGAGAGAAAAAATATGAAGAAAGGCTGAAATATTTTGCCTCTAAATATCCTGAGAAACTGGCTATACGATTAGAATTTTCTAATGAAAGAGCTCATCAGATATATGCCGGAGTGGACATCTTGCTAATGCCCTCACGTTTTGAGCCCTGTGGTATCGCTCAAATGATTGCTATGCGCTATGGAACCGTTCCCATTGTCCGTGAAACCGGAGGATTAAAGGATACGGTCATTCCTTATAATGATATTATGGGAACAGGCAATGGATTTAGCTTTGTAAACTATAATGCTCATGAATTTTTATTTACAGTGCAACGAGCATTGAGTATATATTATGAAAATAAGCCCGTTTGGAATAATATACGACTAAGGGGTTTGGAAAGTGACTTTAGTTGGAGCAGATCTGCAAATGCGTACATCGAACTATATAGGTCATTATTGCAAATATCCTAAGATTCATAGGGATTACTCTAAAAATTTGCTCAAATGGGTTAGCTTGTACAAGTACATGTATCATACATATTTGCAGAGTTTGGTTTCTGCGATTTGATCAATAAAAAACGACAAGGGTATAGGTGATAAGTATGGAATTTGTGGCGTATCATAATTCGCATGACTTTTATTATCGTGATCCCTTTGGCTCAGTCAACTGTGGTCAAAAGATAACCTTTCGTATTAGTGCAATTTCGCCAGTTCCTATTGACACTTGTATTCTTCGTTTATGGGAAACTGACAGGGAAATTACTAATTTGATGCACCAAACTACTAAGAAGAGAAGTCATAATGTTGCGTCTTCAGAACAGAGATCCTTTGAGGTTGCTGAGAAGGGAGAATCATATGAGGCAGAATATGCAGTACCAAATACTCCCGGACTAATTTGGTACTATTTCGTAATTTATGCAGGCTCTCATATCTACTACTATGGAAATAATAATAAAAGGTTAGGGGGAATAGGCAGTCTCTGGGAACAAGTACCGCCGGCCTATCAAATTACGGTTCATAAGCAAACAGTAGTCCCTGAGTGGTATAAGCGAGGAGTTATGTACCAAATATTTATTGATCGGTTCTTTAATCCTCACGAAAAAGGGTTCATCTGTGATCCGCGGAAAAACACTCTGTTGCACGCAGATTGGTCAGATCAGCCTGTCTATATTAAGGATGAGCAGGGTAGAGTGACGGATTGGGATTTTTTTGGTGGAACCCTGCAAGGGGTCATTGAAAAGTTGCCTTACTTTCAAGAATTAGGGATTAGTATTCTATACTTCAACCCAATATTTGAAGCATCAAGCAATCATAAATATGATACTGGGGATTATCATAAAATCGATCCCATGTATGGGGATGATCTGGTTTTTAAACGATTGATTGATACAGCAAGACACTGCGGAATTTCGATTATTCTTGACGGTGTCTTTAGCCATACCGGAAGTGACAGCATCTACTTCAATAAATATGGGAATTATCCAGAAGTCGGTGCTTACCAATCCGTAGATTCTCCTTATTATAGTTGGTATAAGTTTAAAAAAGATCGCCAAGAGTATGAATCTTGGTGGGGGGTTGATTCCCTGCCTGAAGTAAATGAAATGAACTCCTCCTACAGACAGTTTGTTTACGGCTCCGAAAACAGTGTCGTTCAAAAATGGCTAAAGGTTGGTGTGGCTGGCTGGAGGCTGGATGTGGCTGATGAACTTCCGGATGAGTTTATTCAGGAACTGCGCCAAGCGATTAAATCCATTAACCCTAACGCTGTATTAATCGGGGAAGTGTGGGAAGATGCTTCGAATAAAATCAGCTATGACAGTCCACGTCAATATTTTTTGGGGGATGAACTCGATGCCGCTATGAACTATCCTTTCAGGAATAGTTTACTTAGCTTTATGCTTGGGCAAAGTGATGCGAAGGATGTCTATCAACAAATTATGAGTCTGTATGAAAATTATCCTCGAGAGAATTTTTACGCCGCCATGAACTTAATCGGGAGTCACGATACGATTCGAGTTTTGACTCTTTTAGGAAATGCTCCACCAGAAAAGAGTTTGACGAATACAGAGCAGAGAACTTTTCGGCTTTCACCGCCCGCACGGCGATTAGCAGTACAAAGACTCAAACTATTGAGTTTGGTTCAAATGACATTTCCCGGAGTTCCTTGTATTTATTATGGGGATGAAGCCGGTGTGGAAGGTTATTCTGATCCTTATAACCGGGGAACATATCCATGGGGCAGGGAAGACAGAGAAATCAATGATTGGTATGGACGAATCCTGCGAATGCGAGCTGAATTTGAAGTGCTTCAAACGGGTCAATTTGAGCCGTTTTATTTCGAGCCGGATGTTTATGGTTTCTCTCGAGCAGGGAATGAGGAAGAAATAGTTATCCTTATCAATCGACACCGAGATGAACTGAAACTAGTCGATCTTAGTCCAAAACTTTCGTCTGCTCCATTTATAATTGATTTAATCAATGGAGAAAGACTTAGTTCAGAAACGCTCAGTGCTGTGTCAATCAATGCTCTAAGCGGAAGGGCTCTGCTTATTAAAAAAAATCCTCCTCACGATTTGCAACTTCAGCGTTCCTGCGGGGTATTATTACATATTAGCTCGTTGCCATCTTCTTGGGGGTTGGGAGATCTAGGGCAGGAAGCCTATGATTTTGTGGATTTTTTAGCTGAATCCGGACAATCGATATGGCAGGTCTTACCCTTGAATCCTGCTGGGGCAGGAGATTGTCCTTACCAAAGTGATTCCGTATTTGCGGGAAATTCAGTTTTTATCAGTCTTGATCATTTGATTAATGAGGGCCTTTTAGATCTGAAAGAGACTCGTAGAAAATATGAACAGCTTATAAATATTGGACTTCGGGAAAGTTTACTAAACCAAGCGCTAAAAGAACTTAAGCAAAATTTACTCTATGAGGCCTATCAAAAATTTACTGAGCGTCTTGAATCAAGCAGGGCTAACTCTTCAATATCCTTAAGCTCTGAATATCTGTCTTATAAATACTCAGAATATCTATCTCAAGAAAACTATGCAAAATTTCAAGCCAAACATAAAGATTGGCTTCAGGACTACGTTCTCTTTCGTGCCTTTAAAGTTCACTTCGGGGGTGCTCCATGGTTCGAATGGGAATCTAAAATTGCTTCTCGTGAAACAGAGGCGTTATTCAATTATTCATTGCTTCTCCAAAAAGAAAGAGATTTTAATGAATTTCTACAATACACTTTCTTTTATGAATGGAATAAACTAAAAACTTACGCCGAGGGTAAAGGGATTAAAATAATGGGGGATTTGCCCCATTTTGTAGCGGCCGACAGTTGCGATGTATGGGTAAACCGCAGGTTGTTTATTCTTGATGAAAAAGGCAGACCTGCAAAAACAGCAGGAGTCCCCCCCGATTATTTTAGCAAAACCGGTCAATTATGGGGGAATCCAGTTTATGACTGGAAGGCTAATGCCACTTCTCAGTATTCTTGGTGGAAAATGCGGATTTACTTTGCCTTAGATCAGTTTAACTATATCCGCTTAGATCACTTTCGAGGATTTGAAGCCTTTTGGGAAGTGGATGCTGAGGAGGAGACTGCTGAAAGAGGGCGATGGATAAAAGGGCCGGGGAAACGATTCTTTGAAAGCATGTTTGAGGAGTTTGGAAAATGCCCTTTTATTGTTGAAGACTTGGGAATTATCACTACTGAAGTAAATGTTTTAAAGCAGATGTTTAGCTTTCCCGGAATTAAGGTGCTTCAATTTACGCCGCCAAAAGAGTTGTTAGTGGATGTAATGGGTCCGGAAACTAATTTCGTTTATTACACGGGTACACATGATAATAATACCTTGATCGGTTGGTGTGAGAGGAATTACTTAGCGGAAGAGGAGGGCCAAGTCAGCATTACTTCATCTCAACAGGCCATAAGTCAAGAAGTCCGCGAAGACTGTCGTCAGTTGATTGAAGAGTTGTATTTGAGTCAAGCGGTTTGGGTTATTTTACCGATGCAAGATATATTAGGGTTGGGCGACGAAGCTCGTATGAATGTCCCAGGGACGGTTCATGGAAATTGGAAGTGGCAACTCGATAAAAATGTTGATCTGGATGAAATAAAAGATTGGCTTCTTACCCAAGCCGAAAAAGCAAAAAGATTGCAGATTTGACATTTGAAGTATTAAATAGAATAATAGGCGTAATAGATTTATTCGATATACTTACTAATTAATTAAATAACTCTATTTTAAATTTTTGAAAATTGGGGATAAGGAATTGAAGAAATTTATCGGGATTTTTCTAAAAGGGTTATTAATACTGACTCCTTTAGTGCTTACCTTCTACATTCTCTATAAAATGTTTTTAATAACTGATGGCTTATTTAAAGGAATGCTAGAGAGGTTTGGCTTATACTTTCCGGGATTTGGAGTGATCGTAACCCTGGCAGTGATTTTTCTGGTAGGTTTATTAGCATCAAATTGGCTGACGAACGGATTACTAAATTACATGGAAAAGCTCTTAACTAAAATTCCGATACTTGGCAACATTTACGGAATTATCAAAGACACAGTAAATTCTTTTTCTGCTAATAAAAAAGGCTTTTCCCGATTAGTCATGGTCAATATGTCCAGTGAACTTAAACTTTTGGGATTCCTTACTAATGATGAAGAAAGCGCTTTTATTCCCAAAGGATATGTGGCAGTCTACTTAATGCAGTCAATGCAATGGGCAGGGAATTTAATTGTCGTACCGCAAGAGCAAGTTCAACTTCTCGAAGTCTCCTCCGAAGAGGCCTTGAAATTTATTGCATCTGCGGGACTCTTAAGTAAAAAGACGAACTAGGCGAAACGATGTGACTTTGTATTCTTGGCATAATATGGCTTTAGCTGAGAGAACATTTTAAATGATCTTACTGATATTGTTTGACTGTTGGTGACGATATTTTTTACAATGAAACCAGTAAATAGATTTATAAAATGATTTGAAAAATTTTAAGGCATGCCTGATTAGACATGCCTTAAAATTTCTTTGTTATAGTTAAATGGAGAACTAATTACTCTGGAAGAAAAGTTGCACAGTCAGTCATTTCAGTGGTACTAGCGTTAGGAGATTGGACTTCGATCTTGTCGGCATGACAATGATCACCTGAACCATAGTAATGGCAAGTGTTAACAACGCATTTTATTCCGCCGTTAGGTTGAGGCATTTTTTTAGCTGGCATATTAGTATTCCTCCTTCAAGTGAATTCAAAGTTTAATATCTCCAGTTAATTTGGTTTTTATGTCTATTAATTTATGATTGTATTGACAAAATATATAAGCAAGTTGGAACTGGAATGGTCAACAACAAACAGAAAATATTTAAAAGGTTAGGATATTGAAAATCGCAAAATATGAAGCTACAATCAGGGACAAGCTACTTAGATTAAGAAGAATTGATATTAATTAATCAATTCATTAATAGTCTGGTAAGGGAGCTGAGATTAACATGACCACAGACAAACTCAATAATAAAAGATTAAAACCCTATCAAAAGAAGGCGGCCAAGTATATTACGGACAAGAAAAAATCGTTAGATCTTCTCAATAATGCCATGAAAAAAGCTAACGCTAAAAGAGGTGCGCTTGGCGAAACCTGGGAGAAATTTCAGCTCTTATTTGGCGTATTTAAAGATTGGATTAACGGCAACTATAAGGAAATGCCCATGCGTTCGCTTCTCATGATAGTCCTGGGAATCGTCTATTTTGTATCGCCCATAGACGGGATTTTCGATTATATTCCTTTTGCAGGATTAATCGATGACGCGGCAGTAGCTGGCTTTGTTATATCCCAAGTGAGCGTTGATCTTGAACGATATAAGCTCTGGAAAAAGCAAGTCGAACCTGATTCAACTATTTCTGAAGCATCTTCTTAAGAGAGTGTTTTACGAAGTTTGATGCTGCAACAATAGGAACACTTCTCGTTTAAAGAAAACAATAGTCACCCGGGTAAAGACTATTGTCTAATCCCAAACAACACAGTTTAGGGGGATCACTTTCAAGAGGAATAAAATATTTGTAAAATTGGAAAGATTCCATCTATACTTGAGCTGGAATTGGTTGTAGAATTGAAATTAACAGTTATATCGAAAATAATAATTCAGTTTAGAATGTGAAAAGAATTCAGTTTGAATGTGGGTGAGGGGTAGAAGATGTCTTCAGTATCTAAATTATTGTCACTAACTTCTGAATTAAAGCTTAACAAATCCTATGTCCAACAAATAGCAGAAGTGATCGCAGCAGTCATAGAATTTGAGGTTGCTATTATTGATAATAACTTAGAAGTAATTGCTGGGACGGGAAAATACCAAAGTGAAATTGGTTTTGTATACGGGAAAGGATCAATCACTGGACAGATAATTAACAGCGGCAGCAACTTTGTTTTAGATGACGAACCGCTTAATCACAATATCTGTAAAGACTGCAATCAAAAAATTATTTGTAAACTCAAGGCAGGAATACTTTCACCAATAATATGGACCGGGCATGTAATTGGTACAATTTCAATTTTTGCTTTTGATGACAGGGAAAAAAACGAGTTGCTTTCGAACCGAGATAAACTGCTTGATTTTTTAATGAAAATATCAGCCTTGATAAGCAGCAAAATTGGCGAGAATGAAATGCATGGACGCCTTTCATTAATGGCCAACCAATTCAGTGCAGTTATAAATTCCATTGTCGAGGGGCTCGTAACTATTGACCATTCAGGTTTTATTACCCATATTAACAAGTCTGCCGAAAAGTTATTGAATATTTCTACACAGCAAGTTTGCGGGCGACACATAAACGATATTTTCCAAGGGTTCTCAGTTCCTAAAGTGTTAAAACTGGGACAACCATATGTTGAACAAGAAATCCAGTATATCAACAAGGGAGAAGTATGCCTATTTATCAGTACCATTACACCCATAAAAACGAATCAGGAAATTATCGGTTTGGTTATTTCATTTCGAAGTATCCGCGAATTGCGGAAGTTAGCGGGTCGTTTGATTAGGGAAGATCGCAAATATACTCTGGACGGAATATTAGGAACAAGCAAAACTATGACCATCCTTAAACAAAAAATGCAACTTGTCGCGGCAACCGACTCGACAATTTTGATTACCGGCGAAAGTGGAACGGGTAAAGAGTTATTTGCGAGGGCCATTCATGAAGAAAGCCATCGCAAAAATGGGCCATTTATCGCTATAAACTGCGGGGCTATTCCAGAAATGCTCTTAGAAAGTGAACTTTTTGGCTATGAAGAAGGTGCTTTTACCGGGGCTAGTCGCGGAGGTAAACCAGGGAAATTTGAGCTTGCAAACAATGGGACAATCTTTCTGGACGAAATTGGAGATATGCCGATGCATCTTCAGGTGAAGTTATTGCGAGTGTTGCAAGAAGTTAAAATTGAACGAATTGGTGGAGTAAAGCCGGTATGGATTGATGTCCGGATTATCGCAGCCACAAATCGCAATCTCGAAGAAATGATCAAAGAAAAACTATTTAGAAGTGATCTCTTTTATAGGTTAAGTGTTATTCCATTCTATATTCCTCCGTTACGTGAAAGGAAAGAGGACTTGATGCTTCTTCTGCATCACTTTTTGGATAAGTATAATCTGATTTTAGGTAAACAAATAACCGGTTTTACTCAAGAAGTTCAGAGAAAAATGCTTACCTATCCTTGGCAGGGGAATGTAAGGGAACTGGAAAATGCGGTTGAGTATGCAGTAAATATTGCCACCAAAAATGTCATCGACAGCACTTTCTTGTCCTCTCGAGTAAATGATTATTTTGAGCATAATGCTAGTTTATCAACGAGTGATGTTCAACCAACGCTAGCTGATCTGGAAAAAAATGCGATCGAAGCTGCGTTAAAAAAGTTTGGTAGTACCCGTCAAGCTAAAGAAAAAGCTGCCGATAGCTTAGGTATGAGTAGATCTACTTTCTACAGAAAGATAAAAAACCTAGGTTTAAATACTAAGATTCTTTAATAGAAATAGCAAATTCCAAATTAAGATTCAACATATATACTCAAAAGCTTTTTGGATATGATTATACATCTGTCCGAAAAGCTTTTTCTATTAGTTCACCAATCGAGAGACTCCTACTTCAAATGGGAGTGATACCCCGTACTACTTCGGTGATGAAAGCCTCCAGTGACGATAGTAATGGTTATTTGCTAAGACGTCTGAAAATTTTTATGTCCATGTTGTCGATAACAGTAATTGCAGGGAATGCAAAAATCCTAAATCAAGATTTCAAATCCTATTCTAGGATAATTAAGAATCGGTAATATAACTGCCTTTTGAGACTTAAGTAATATGGAAATCTCAAAATAAGATATTTGCAATCTGCCTATTACGCTATCAATGGCTAAAAATCAAGACTATTAGTATTCATTTAATTGGCATAATTTTTGCAATAATCAAAATGACATGTACCAATAAATTTAATAAGGGAGGTAGAAAAAGAAATGCCAAATTATTATGAAGATCTTTCTCAAAGCATCATTACTGGTCAACTTGACCGAGTAAAATCGCTCACTCAACAGGCTATCGGGGCTGGGAATAATCCTGTTGAAATTATCAACCAAGGACTAATACCCGGTATGAGTGTCGTCGGAGCACGGTTTAAGGCTGGTCAAATGTATGTACCAGAAGTATTAATGTCAGCGCGCGCTATGAATGCTGGAATGGATATCGTCAAGCCATTAATTTTAAGTGAAGATATCCCTTCCGCTGGTAAAGTGGTCCTTGGCACAGTAAAAGGAGACCTTCATGATATCGGAAAAAACCTAGTCGGCATGATGTTAGAGAGTGCTGGATTTACAGTTATTAATGTTGGCGTAGATGCGGGTCCAGAAAAGTTCTTACAAGCAGTAAAAGAGCATCAGCCAGGTGTCATCGGCATGTCTGCCCTGCTTACGACAACCATGCTGGCTATGAAAGATACCATTGAACTCTTAAAAGAAGAGGGCCTGCGCGATAAAGTAAAAGTAATGATTGGTGGTGCCCCAATATCTCAGGACTTTGCCGATGAAATTGGTGCCGATGGGTTTGCCCCTGATGCAGGTTCTGCCGCGGATCTTTGTAAGAAACTTTTAGCCTAGTAAAATAAGTTTAAGGAAGGAGCGTGTGTGATTTGTCAAGAAGCCAATACATTAGGGCCAACTATCAAGTTAATGCAACACCACAATTAAAGATGTTAAGCGATGACCAATGTGAAAATGTCTTGAATGGTGCTCTCGAGGTGCTGGAGCGAACGGGTGCGGAGATACACAGTGAAGAGGCTTTAGAAGTTTTTAGAAAAGGGGGATGTTGGGTTGACGGCAACATGGTGCGTTTCCCGTCCCACCTGGTCGAGTGGGCAATTCGCAGTGCACCTTCACGAATTGTTATTTCTAATCAAAAAGGTGAACGTACCATGTTCTTGGAAGGACAAAACGTTTATTATGGCCCGGGTCCCACGAATACTTACACCATCGATCCTTTCACTGGAGAACGCCGCCGTGCTAAGAAGTCCGATACTGTAAGGGCGGCAAAAGTAATCGATGCTTTGCCTAATATATCCTTTGCCATGGA
>NZ_JAMHFY010000013.1 GCF_023897015.1 Desulfosporosinus nitroreducens
CACACTGCAGGAGAGAGCGTTACAAGTCGCAGTGTGGCGAAAGGCTCATCCGCCTTTCGTTCCAGGGCCAAGGATACGGAGCATAGCTCCTGGGAAAGTAGGTCATCGCCAGGTAAACAAGCGAAAAACTACCTTTAACGAGGTAGTTTTTCTGTGTTTTTAATACTGTAATGTAAGGAACGAAAGTACCGGGGTTCCCTCCTTTGGGATCCACACTGCAGGAGGTCTGCGTTACAAGTTGCAGTATGGCGAAAAGCTTTCCTTCACCACGAAGTCTTCCTTTGGGTGGGTGGCTCGGCGATACTCATCCTACGCCGATAATTATTCTTTGGGGATCGCGGCTTCGGCGAGACCCTCCACTGGAGGCTTTCGTGCCTTTCGTATCGCCAGGCAAACAAGCGAAAAGACTATCTCTAATGAGATAGTTTTTTCGCTTGTATTATTCGGCTGGTTTTTGATTATTCAAAAACAAGGTAATCCACTAACTTATAATCCATGGAGGTTTTATCTCCATTGATATTAACCCAACTTATGTGAAATTCAATAGGACTAAGTAATTCTTTCAATTTGTCATCAGTTAACTCCCTGTAATATAAAACATAATTTCGTTCGGCAAACGACAACTCTTGGTTTTCATTATTTTGATAGGCTTCATTTCCGAACCATAAACGATCTGAGGTTAAAATTTGTCTAAACTCAATAGTACTGGGAACGACTAATTCCTTTCTTGTAACATTTTTACCGTTGGCGATCTCTATTTTAAGTATGAGATTTCGAAAATCATCGACTTTAGGATCTTGAATGCGTTGAGTCCCAACTCTCTCGAACTCATTTTTTGATAAATGAGTTACTTTTGAAACTATGTTTATTGTAGGTACTTGGACTTGAGGTTCATTAACTGTCGCAATAGATCCATTATTGTTAGAGCATCCGCTCACTAGAATTGTTATCGCTAATAAAACACCTGTAAGAAACTTCATTAATTTCGACTCCTTAATTTTAAATAAATAATTTTATGCCAAGCATAAGGAATAGGATTATTTATTGACCATAGTTTTTCTGACACCCTTAAAAAAATTACGGTAAAAAGTCCATCCCTGCCTCTACAGAAAAAGAATATCGAACATTCCGCCGAGTACTTCAAAGAGGACTTTAGGGTCATTTACATAGTAAATATACCATTAATTAAGGAGTTGTGTAAGGGTTAATTACTTTCCTTAATAACTACAGAATAGGATTTGTGGCGATTCAGAGGTTTAAGACACTTAGCAGCAGAGAAATTATAGTTAAATAATGCATTTGACAAAATTAGTCACTATATATTATTATCTGAATAGTAATAATATATAGAAAATTACGAACATAAATGAATGAGTACACATTCAAGTTAGAGGAGGAATAGAGGCATGGAAGAAGCTACCTTAGAAAGACCTTGGTTTCGCTTTTATGAGCCGAATGTTCGGAGACAGGTAGAAATTCCTGAATTGACTTTAATGGGTATGTTGAAACAAACAAAGTTAAAATTCCCGGATAACCTGGCATTAATCTTCGGGGGAAAGAAACTTACGTACAGCGAGATGGATGTTCTCATTGAGCGGATGGCTAAGATGCTTGTGCTAAGAGGGATAAAAAAGGGAGATCGAATTTCCATATTTATGCCTAATAGCGTTACCTGGGTGATCTCATTCTTTGCAATTCAAAGAATAGGGGCAGTTGTCGTGCAGACCAACCCACTATATGTGGAAAGCGAACTAAAAGCTTTATTACAAGATTCGGGGGCAACAGGGATAATTTCTATTCCGCAGCTTTTGCCTCGTATTGCAGCAATCAAAGCAGATGTTGGACTAGAATTGATTGTCTTAGACTACTTAAGTGGATTTTCTGGCTTAGCTGGTTTAGGATTAGCGGATAACTCAGTGTATGTAGACCTCGAGGAACAACTCTTAGATCTAAGCTTAGATAAATTAGTCCCCCCTGAATGGGTATCTCAGGCGGATGATATTGCAGTATTACAGTATACCGGTGGGACGACCGGAACTGCTAAAGGCGTTATGTTAACTCATCATAACCTTGTAGCCAATGCACTCCAAGCATGGGAATGGATTGGGGGTCAAGAGGGAAAGGAAAGAGTATTAACCGTATTGCCCTTGTTTCACATATACGCTTTGACTGCTTGTATGAACTTAGCAATACTTTCTGGAGGGGCAATGATAATTTTGCCTAGATTTGATATCGATGCTGTGCTCCAACACATCAACGACTATGAACCGACGCTTTTTCCTGGTGCGCCGACCATGTACGTTGCAGTAATTAATCATCCGAGGATCAAGGAATATAAGGTCTCCTCTATTCGGTGCTGTCTAAGCGGATCTGCCCCGCTTCCAAAGGAAGTAGCAATTCGTTTTGGTGAATTAACTGGTGGAAGATTAGTCGAGGCGTATGGTTTATCTGAGGCATCGCCTGCTACTCATTTAAATCCGATATTCAATGCCCGAGTCGGCTCAATTGGTGTTCCAGCACCTAATACGAATTCTAAAATTATGGACCTAGAGACAGGTCTGAGGGAGCTTCCACCTGGGGAAATCGGTGAATTGGTTGTTAAAGGAAATCAAGTCATGTTAGGATACTGGCAAAGACCTGAGGAAACAAAGGATGTCTTAAGGGATGGTTGGCTTTATACCGGAGATATTGCTTACAAAGATGAAGACGGTTTTTTCTATATTGTCGATCGAAAGAAGGATATGATTATAACGGGTGGTTATAATGTCTATCCCCGCGACGTAGAAGAAGTTTTATATACCCACCCAGCCGTAAGAGAAGCAGTGTGTGCTGGAATTCCCAATCCGTATTGGGGAGAAATCGTTAAGGCATATATTGTTGTTAAAGAGGGATCGAGTGAAACGGAAGAAGAAATCTTGAAATACTGTCAAGGAAAACTAGCTGGATTTAAAATACCTAAGAAGGTAGAATTTCGTGAGAGTTTGCCGAAAACGGCTGTCGGCAAGGTTCTGCGACGTTATTTAGTTGACGAAGAGCGAGAAAAAATATTACAAAAAGAAAGAGCTGCGGAGGCTCAGGTGGTTGCTAACCAAGAAATTGCAGTGAGTATGTAACTTAAAACTATATTAGAATTCTTTGTACGATTTCCAAGGCATTAAAAAACAGGAGTCATCTTTTTTATAAGATGACTCCTGTTTTTGTTGCGGTAGTTATATGAATTGAACGAAGGACAGGACAAAGCTAAGTTATTATCTTTGAGTTACTTCTTAGATCGCAATGCTTCCTCTTTTGAAAGTCCATGCCCGTCTCTGGAATCCATGCTCGGTTGATCTTCAGGACGAGATGGAATAGGCTTGGTATTAGGATTAGCGTTTCTTTCTGGGAATTTCTTTATCACGAATTACCTCAACTCCTTCATATATAATCAAACTAATTTAGATAACGAAATTATTTTGCCCCTTTTAATTATGGAATACTACTTTTCACATTAATTAAATTAATACTCCTATTTAAAAATTAAAGGAAGAAAAAATCAAAAATATAAAGTTAATAGATTCAATCATAAATAAGACTTAAGACCTGTTGACACACAACATATAGTGTGATTAAATTAAAATCGTACTATATGTTGGGGGTTGAGGTTGTGCACTGTCCATTCTGCGGAAATGAGGACACGAAAGTTCATGATTCGCGTCAGGTTGAAGAAGGAACAGCGGTCCGTAGACGCAGGGAATGTGAACGTTGTTTGCGTCGATTTACCACCTTTGAAAAGTTCGAAGACTCACCATTAGTCGTTGTAAAAAAAGAAGGTCGACGAGAAGGATTTTCTCGATCTAAAATGATGGCCGGCATGCTCAGAGCTTGCGAAAAGCGATCGATTTCGATCGATGAAATCGAGGAAGCAGCCTACGCAATAGAAAAAAAATTGCGTAATCGTAATGAGCGAGAGGTGTCAAGCTCCGAAGTTGGAGAAGCAGTTTTGGAACAGTTATTTAATATGGACGAAGTTGCCTACATACGTTTCGCTTCTGTCTATAGACAGTTTCAAGACATACAACGATTTATGGAAGAGCTGCATGAACTTATTGAAAAAAGAGGATCTATCAAAAAGAGAAATTAGTCTGAGTAGTGATAAGGAAAGTTGGGGGTATTGAGTTGAGTTTCGAAGGACAAGCACCAAAGACATGGCCGAAGGCTAATTTAACGCCTAATGCACGGGTTGTATTAGCAAAACGGTATTTAAAACAAGAAGATGGACAAGTAATAGAAACCGCTGAAGATATGATTTATCGAGTAGCTAGTGTGGTTGCCCAAATTGAGGAGGAAAATTACGGTAAGGGTAAAAAGGAAATTCAAGCTCTGATCAAAGATTTTTATAACATGATGGCCAACCTCGAGTTCATGCCAAACTCACCTACGTTAATGAATGCAGGTCGTGACCTCGGACAACTCAGCGCTTGCTTTGTGTTGCCAATTGAGGACAGCATGGAAGAAATTTTTGATGCAATAAAAAATGCAGCCATTATTCATAAGTCTGGTGGAGGGACTGGTTTCAGCTTTTCTCGTTTACGCCCCAAAAATAGTATGGTCCGTTCAACCGGTGGAGTAGCCTCCGGTCCAATTTCTTTCATGAAAGTATTTAATTCTGCCACAGAAGCAGTTAAACAAGGTGGTACCCGTCGGGGAGCCAATATGGGAATTCTTCGTGTCGATCATCCAGATATTATAGATTTCATTCAGTGTAAAGAGGATAATAAGGAAATTACAAACTTTAATATTTCTGTGGGAATTACCGAGGAATTTATGCTAGCCGTTCGAGAAGAACGACCTTATGATCTCATAGACCCCCATACGGGTAGTGCTGTCGGACAATTGTCCGCGCCAGAGATCTTTAATATAATTGTAGACCATGCCTGGAAAAACGGTGAACCTGGAATTGTTTTCCTCGATCGTTTAAATCAAGGAAATCCAACCCCGCTGTTAGGGAAGATTGAAGCTACGAATCCATGCGGTGAGCAACCATTGCTTCCAAATGAGGCTTGTAACTTAGGGTCAATCAATCTTAAACTGATGGTCATCGAAAAAGAAGGAAAAATGGTGATCAACTGGGAGCGTTTAAGTCAGGTAACACGATTGTCGGTTCGCTTTCTTGATAACGTAATAGACGCTAATCAATACCCTCTGCCAATTATCGATAAGATGGTTAAAGGAAATCGTAAAATTGGTTTAGGTGTCATGGGATTTGCAGATATGCTTATTCTACTCCAGACCTCATATTCTACTGAAGAAGCAGTTGAATATGCAGAAAAGGTTATGAAATTTATCCAAACCGAGGCCCGTATTGAGTCTCAGAGATTGGCTGAAGAGCGCGGAACTTTCCCAAATTATGAGGGTTCTATTTATGATGGGGTTATGAAGCTGAGAAATGCAACACTAACGACTATAGCTCCTACTGGAACCATTTCCATGATTTGTGCCGCTTCGAGTGGGGTAGAACCTTTATTTGCAGTTGCCTATACTAAAACTGTAATGGATGGGACAGCTTTGGTGGAAGTAAATCCGCTCTTTGAATCGTTTGCTAAAGAGTTTGGTTTCTATTCCCAAGACCTTATGGAGAAAATCGCAAACCTGGGAACCGTCTTAGGTTTGGCAGAAGTTCCAAATTGGGTACAGGAAGTCTTTACTACGGCCCAAGAGATTGCTCCTGAATGGCATATTCGAATTCAAGCAGCATTCCAGAAATATACTGATAACGCAGTATCTAAAACGATTAACTTTGCTAACTCTGCGACACGGGAAGAAATTGCGGAGGCCTATCGACTTGCAGATGAACTTAACTGTAAAGGCCTGACAGTTTATCGCGATGGCAGTCGGGAAGAGCAGGTGCTTTCCACGGGTACCGCAACAGTACAATCCCAAGATGAAAAGGTTGCTGGGACTAAGGCACCGATCTCTGCTCCTAAAGTACCGTTTGTCCCCGAGGTGAACACAGTCGTTCCTCGACCACGACCGACTACAACTATAGGGGTTACGGAGAAAATTAAAATTGGGTGTGGAAACCTATATGTAAGTGTTAATGCAGACGAAAAAGGAATTTGTGAAGTGTTTACGAATACTGGTCGTGCCGGAGGATGCTCATCCCAATCTGAGGCTACTGCCCGTCTGATTTCTATAACTCTGCGTTCCGGCCTGTCAGTAGATGCAATTACAGAACAGATCAAGGGAATTCGTTGTCCGGCTTGTATGCGGCGAGAAGGAGTTAATGTCACATCCTGCCCGGATGCTATTGCTAGAGTAATTAGAAAGTATAATGACGTCGGAATTAATTTCACTAAGTCTCAAACGGGCGTGCAAGAACAAGTGCTAGCGACCGAAAAGGCTGATGTTGTAGCAGGACAAGGAAATGTTGCGGCAGAAAAGGGCACTACAAAAAAAGCCCGTGTGAATGTTGCCCCAGGAAATGCCTGCCCAGAGTGTGGAATGTCGATCAATCATGAAAGTGGTTGTGTTGTCTGCACTCACTGCGGCTATTCAAAGTGTGGATAAGATTAATGTTCAGGATTTAAAGTCTTTGTTTTACTAGGATTAAATATAATATCAATGATCGCTCGGATCGTAAGGATCCGAGCGATTTGAAATTTTCTTGGTTATATTGTATAATCAAAAATATCAATTAGAGATTGGAGATGGAAAGATGCGTAATTTTTCTTGCTAAAAATATAAGCATAATGATATACGGAACCAGTGGCAGAAACCGCTTGTTTTGTTGTGCTTAATGCAAGAAAGTTACTATTTCTTTTCACTCAGATAATACATCCTTACCATACTCTAAATGGGTCTGGCTTTGCTGTGTATTTGCGAGCTGCAAGAATTTAACTTTCTTGCAGCTCATTAATTTTTTGCACAGGAGGAAAAATTATGTCTCTAATAAATGTTACAAATCTGACCTTTGCCTATGATGGCAGTTATGATAACATTTTTGAAAACGTTAATTTCCAAATAGATACCAATTGGAAATTAGGATTTACGGGGAGAAATGGTAGAGGTAAGACAACATTTCTTAACTTGTTGCTTGGTAAATATGAATACAGCGGTAACATTTCTGCAAATGTTAGTTTTGAATATTTTCCTTTCAATATAGTAAACAAGGAAAGGAATACCCTTGATCTAATCAGCGATATTTTTCCGGATTATACCCACTGGAAATTGATGCGTGAACTTTCATTACTAGAAGTTTCTGAGGATGTTTTGTATCGTCCTTTTGATTCATTATCCTTCGGAGAACAAACGAAAGTATTGCTTGCGGCGTTGTTTCTTAAGGAGAATAGTTTTCTGTTGATTGATGAGCCAACCAATCACCTTGATATGACTGCAAGAAAACTAGTAAGTGATTATCTCAATACCAAAAGTGGCTTTATTCTGGTATCACACGACAGAGCATTTCTTGATAACTGCGTTGACCATATTCTTTCAATCAATAAGACCAATATAGAAATCCAAAAAGGCAATTTTTCTTGTTGGTGGGAAAATAAAAAAAGGCAGGATAGCTTTGAGTTTGAAGAAAACGAGAAGCTTAGGAAAGATATTAATCGCTTGTCAGATTCCGCCAAACGAACGAGTAACTGGTCGAACGAAGTGGAAAAGACAAAAAAAGGAACAAAAAATTCGGGTTCCAAGCTGGATAAAGGTTATGTCGGTCATAAGGCTGCAAAAATGATGAAACGCTCTAAGTCAATTGAAAACAGACAACAATCTGCTATTGATGAAAAGTCTAAACTTCTCAAAAATATCGAAGACTCCGACAGCCTGAAGATTTCTCAGCTTGCTTATCATAAAAACCAACTTGTCGAACTTGAGAATGTTTCAATTTTTTACGATGAAAAGACAATTTGTAAAGTAGGCTTTACTATTGAGCAAGGTGACCGAATTGCGCTTGTGGGTAAAAACGGCTCAGGGAAATCAAGTATCATTAAACTTATTTGTGGTGAGAATATAGCCTATACAGGCACTTTTAGAAAAGGGAGTCAGCTTAAAATATCCTATGTTTCACAGGACACATCGCATCTTCAGGGCGATTTAACTGACTTTGCTGCAAACAACAAGATTGATGAAAGCCTTTTTAAATCTATTTTAAGAAAGCTTGGTTTTTCCAGAGTTCAATTTGAAAAGGATATGTCAACTTATAGCGGTGGCCAAAAGAAAAAAGTGCTGATTGCCAGTAGTTTATGCGAACAAGCGCATCTATATATTTGGGATGAACCACTTAACTATATTGACGTGATTTCCCGTATACAAATCGAAGAGTTATTGCTCAAATATCAACCGACTATTTTGTTTGTAGAGCATGATAGGATATTCAGCGAAAATATCGCGACAAAGTTTGTAAATATCTGATGACAGAAGATAGCTTTATTATTAATCAGTCGGAATATTTCTCTTTTCGGCTCCTATGTTATTAGTTTCTCGATTACTTGGTATATCACGTTGCAAACCTCATCCGGTAAATGGGTGGTATTTTGTATCAATTAACTAGTAAACGTTCCGGTCTGAATTGAGTCGTTCTCATACCCTGTGAAATGAATATATAAGATCAATAGATACTTGAGTCTGCACAGTCCCATGGGGTTGCAGAAAACGATTTACCCTCTCTTTATGATATGATTCCATAAAGAGAGGGTAATTATATAACAAAGGCATAGGAAATGCTGATTAGAAAAAACAAAATTGAATATTGAAATAAGAATTTCACCTCTTGCTGATGTGTGTATGGTATACTCATATAGATCATGGGATTGCGTGCGGATCACAAAGGGGATCGAGGCGCGAAGGAGTTCGAAAATGATTAAGGTATATAGTAATTATGTTGCATGTGACACTCAAGAAGAAGCCCTCGAGGCTCAGGTGATTATAATTAATGCAATGTCTCATATTCCCAAGATTTGTGAGGATCGTGATATGTTTCTTGTCCACCACGAACTAGGCGAGTGTAAAATGCAGGAATTGCTAAATCAAAGAGGTTTAGCATGCAAGTAGAGCCAAAAACTCGCATTGGGCATGATCTTCAAGTCAGACTCATCCACCTGGTCATGATGGCCAGGTTTTTTTGTCTTAACTTCTCCTTACTATTCTTTATCTTTTTTAAACATATGTAACCGTTTGAACCTCTTTTATACTCTATATCGGGGAGGACAACATTTAACCCATTATACGATTCGTGGATTTTTGATGGGATTAGCCTAAGTATTGTTCTCATGAAGTTTAATTTAGGAGGAAATGTTTTTTGACACCATCTAAAGTAAGGCTATTTATAACACTCTTTGTTACGATACTCTTAATTTTTGGGTGTAATAAGGATAATAAGGTTAGCGTTGTTAATGATTTCTCAATATATTTAGTTAAAGATTTAACTGCAACTGAAGCTATGAGTAAAAATCTCGATGATCTAGCATTAGAAGATATACCGGTGCTTACCGATGAGGAAATTAGTATATATAATTGGAAAGAACATGTTTTTACATTGAAGGAAGGTTTCAATTTGGAAGAAAAATTAGAAGGGAAAGTGCCGATAAGTGGTAAGCCTTTTGTTGTAGTCGCGGATAGTGAAAGAATATATCTAGGAAGTTTTTGGAACCCGATTTCTTCATTATATATGCCTGAAATTCCAACTATATATTCTATGTGGTTTAAGGGTAATGATAAAGATACCTATACAATAAAATATGGGAATGAACAAAAAGATCCTCGAGATGATATAAGAATATATGACTCATTAAAAGGCTTAGGGAAAACTTTTTAATGGGTAAATATTCTAAGTGGATAAATAAAACTAAGGACTATGACAATCTCAGTAGAATATAATAAAAGTTTCCTTTAGAACTATAAAAAAGATTATTAATTTAGGTTCTCTATAAAATATAAAACCGAAGAAAAGTTTAGATAATAGCACAGATGATCGTATTAAGGCACTGAGAAATCAGTGCCTTTCCCTAGAGTGGTTGAGAATACGCCCAAGAGGATGAGAGATCTAAGAAACTGCTGTAGAATTCGTCGATTCCAAGGAATAACGATTGATGTCGTAGCGGATAATTCCGTGTCTATACGTGATTCAGTCAACGAAGTAGTTAAAACGATCCTTGAAGGGTGTATTCTGGCGGTCATTATTGTGTTCCTTTTTTTAAGGGAATGGGAAACTACCTTGATCAGTGGAATTTCCTTACCAACATCTATTGTAACAACCTTCATTGCCATGAAGGTCATGGATTTTTCTCTTAACACCATGTCACTGATGGCCCTGTCTCTGTCGGTCGGTTTATTGATTGACGATGCCATCGTGGTAATCGAGAATATTGTCCGGCACTTACATATGGGGAAACCGCCCATGCAGGCAGCCCGGGAGGCTACATCTGAGATTGGGTTAGCGGTTATGGCAACAACCTTCGCAGTGGTTGCGGTTTTTGTGCCTATCGCCATGGTTACGGGGATTATCGGAAAATATTTTATTGAATTTGGACTCACCGTAGCCTTTAGCATGCTGGTTTCACTCTTTATATCCTTCACATTAGTGCCTATGATGTCTTCCAAATTATTAAAGTCTGAGAGAAAGATGAAAAGAACCTTTGTGGGTCATTTTTTAGACTGGTTTAATGAGAAATTTGATTTGCTGGGAACTAAATATTCTAAATTACTAAAGGTTGTTCTTGGTCACCGTTTTATAACCCTAATCTTTACTATTGTAATTTTTGCTGCCAGCATGCGGTTGATTCCTTTGCTAGGTTTCAGTTTTATCCCATCCACTGATGCAGGGGGGATAAATATAAGTGTGAGTACAGACTCTGGTTTGACATTGCAGGCTGGAGGGGAAAAAGCCAAAGAACTTGAAAAAAGGATTGAGGAATATCCTGAAGTCACTCATGTTTATACTACGGTCAGTCCTGAAAAAATTTCAATTTATGTAAAACTAACTGAGAAACAAGAGCGAGAAAAGTCATCGAAACAGATTGCCTCAGAAATCAGGGAGGACTTAAAAGGAATCTCAGGAGTTGAACTGGCTGTTAAAGCAAGTTCCTTAGGACCCAACGAGGGTAAAGATGTCTCTTTTGTTATCCTGGGAAACGACACGGAGGCAATGCAGGCTTTCGCGCTGAAAGCGAAAAAGATACTGAGTCAAGATCCTCATGCCAAAGATGTAGCGCTAGATCTCAAAACTGGCAAAACAGAAACAAAATTAGAGGTTGACAGAGATAAGGTTTCCGATCTGGGTGTTAATACAGCACTTGCGGCTGCGACTATACAGGCGCTTTTTGACGGAATAGATGCTGGTAAATTTGAGTGGGCGGGTGATAGGTATAATGTGAGGGTATCGTTGAAAGACGATCAACGTAAGAGCTTGGATAATCTGGATGGTATTTATGTAAGTGGTTCAGATGATCGACAGATACCGTTGTCCAATGTTACTAAGAAAGTTCTTTCCACTTCGTTTTCCACAATTCATAGATATGATAGGTTGTTACAGATTGAGCTTTCCACAAATGTCGAAGGAATAGCCACTGGGGACTTTCTAAACATGTATACGAACAAACTGACGAATGAGTTGGATATTCCACAGGGGGTTATCGTAAAAGTAGGGGGAATGAACGAGACTATGCAGGAAGGGTTCGGTAGTCTTGTAACCGCGCTCCTGATGGGTATAATGTTCATGTTCTTGGTTATGGCTATGCAGTTTGAAAGCTTTTTGATCGGCATCATTCTTCTGATGGGATTGGTAGCTAAGAATGGTATTCTGCTAGACTTTACAAAGCAGAAGAGGAATGATGGACTTGGTGTAAAAGAGGCTTTGATTGAAGCAGGTGCCGTCCGGTTAAGGCCTATCCTGATGACGACTCTGGCCATGATCTTCGGTATGATTCCTGTTGCTACCGGAACAGGAGCAGGGGCAGAAATGCGGGCACCAATGGGGCATGCAGTGATTGGTGGCTTGATCACTTCCACGATATTAACACTCTTTATTGTTCCAGTTATCTATTCTCTATTGGATGATATGAAGAAGAAGTTCCGCAGGAATACGAAAAAAACTGTATCCCCTAATTTACCATACGAAAATAGAGATTTATCGTTGAACCAAAATTAGTAACACGAAAGATATAGAACTCCCATTGTAGAATCTACAGTAGGAGATCTATAAAATTTAAGTTTTTCTGAACTAATCTATCTGCCAGTCGATCGGTGATCTATTGTTAGAAATTAAGAAATTGTTTGCTTTAGAAAAGGGTTTGCTGCCAAAGAATCCTCTGCTGGCAGATAAGGGGCTTGGATGAGCGGATTCGATAATCAAGTGATGGGGGTTTGTAATGAGGTTTTTCTTAGAACGAGCGTTATTACCCCATAAAATAAAGACTACAGGATCGGTTTTCTCATTAACTAAAGAAATAATCTTATCAGTAAAGATCTCCCAACCCTTGTTTTGATGAGAATTGGGCTTACCTGCTTCTACGGTGAGTGACGTATTGAGAAGTAATACTCCTTGTTCGGCCCATTTTCTAAGAGAACCATGTTTAGGTGTCTGACAACCTAAGTCGGATTGCAGTTCCTTGAATATATTCTGGAGCGATTTTGGAAAGGGAACTCCAATATTCACAGAAAAACTAAGCCCCATTCCTTGACCGACGTTGGGATAGGGGTCTTGCCCTAAAATGACAGTCTTGGTATTTTCGTATGAGGTAAATACTAAAGCGTTAAACACATCTTCCTTTTTAGGAAAGATCTGTTTCTTTCGGTATTGGTTTTTCACCCAATCTAATAATTGAATATAATAGTCCTTTTTCATTTCATCAACAAGTAGTCTTTTCCAATCAGCTTGAACTGCCATGGTGAAATACTCCTTCCTTTGTGTTTCCCTAAATATTTCGTGTTGACCATCATCAAACGGCTTCACTTTTCTCTTTCTTTATAACACAAAAGTGGCAACGACGATAGCGCTACCACTTTGTTATACATTAAAAGAGAATTATGCAATCAATCCCTCTACCGTGTCGATTAGATCTTGTAATTCGAAAGTTTAAGTATCAATCCATGGTAAAAATCTTTAGACGGCAATATTTCCGCTGAGGGGATTGAACCCGTAATAAATGTGACTGGAATAAAATCTAATTCAGGATTTGCTCTCATCTTCTCAACTAGTTCTTTTCCGTTCATTCCAGGCATTTTAAGATCTACCAATATTACATCGGGTTTTAATCCCTTTTCTAAGCTTTCATACGCATTCAGACTATCATTAAACGTGACAACTGTTGTCCTTCGTCTGTCAAGGCAAGTTTTATTACAATTGATATTAAAGGATTATCATCAATTGTGTAAATTATGGCCAATCCTCTCAACCGCAATACTTGTTTTTTGTGCAAATGACAGACATAAAAGGATTTTGGCAAAAACATGTCGAAATGTATTAATTTGAGTGGAGGGAGATCCTTGAACTTTCACAAAAAAACCATTAATGAGTTAGCCCTGGTGTCATAATCAATTGTTTACACCGTTTTTCACGACCAAAGAAAGAGGAACAGGTTTAGGCCTTGCCATAGTTAAGGCAATTATTAACAATCACGATGGTGAAATTGAAGCAAGCAATAGGCCTCAAAGTGGAGCAGTCTAATTAATTCACATAAGGCGAAAGTCGGCGCCGCTGAGAAACAGGGAGTCAAGCTCTTGTTTCTCAGCGGCGCTTCTGGAATTCAATTATCGCGTGGCCATTTTTTTATAAATAAATTGTTTGAATTATTTTGCCTTACACGATACTTGCCACATCATCCCGAATTTATCGGTAAACTTGCCGTATAATGGGCTAAAGAAAGTTTCCTGCAGTTCCATTTCAACTTGCCCATCTGTAGATAATGCTTCAAACATTGCTTTTGTGGCTTCTTGTGTATCAAATTCGAGTGAAAAAGAAATGTTATTGCCGGCATTGTAAGGGGTATTAGGAAAGGTGTCTGAAAAACGTATGACATGACCATCTTTTCTTAATTCAGCATGCAGAACGAGATTTTTCAAATGATCAGGTACTGGAAATGCTGGATTTGGCGGGGCATCGCTAAAATGCAGGATTTGACTTTCTCCGCCCAAAGATGCTTGATAGAAGTTGACAGCTTCTTCACAGTTTCCATTAAAAACAAGGTATGGTATTAACCAATCACTCATAGTAAAGCCTTCTTTCATTTATTATGGAGTGTATTATGTTCAATATTTGTATAATTAGACATTCTATCTTCAACTGTATATTCTACTAAAAATTATTTTGAGATGTTGTTGATCCAACTTTAGCTGAAAGAGTTCACAGCATGGACTTGTTTATATGAAAGAGCGATAAATAAATTAATATCCAAAAACGACCACATCCTTTTGTCTAAGACATGCTCTATAATGAGAATATATAGAGATATTGAGTGAAAGGGGCAAGTGACCCATGCGGATCTTACATACATCGGATTGGCATCTGGGGCGTACGCTCGAGGGGCGAAGCCGGATTGAGGAACAGATGACGTTTATTAATGAACTTTGCATGATAGCTGAAGACGAAGCGGTAGATCTTATCTTAATTGCCGGTGACGTTTTTGATACGGTTAATCCTCCTGCCATTGCAGAAGAACTTTTTTATGATGCATTGAATCGATTGTCTGCAGGCGGAAGGAGGGCTATTGTAGCGATAGCTGGAAATCACGATAACCCGGAGCGATTATGTGCGGCAAGCCCTCTTGCCGTGCGTAATGGAATTACATTATATGGCCTTCCTAAAGAGGTATTGACACCTGGTCTCTTGGACCAGCCTAATTTAGGACGGGTTACCAGGTTTGCAGCGGGTCAAGGGTGGGTGGAGTTACATATTCCTAGTTGCTCAGATCCGGCCATCATTGCTATGCTGCCATATCCTTCTGAATCTCGGCTTAATGAGGTTTTAAGCGAAAGCTTAGATGAAGAAATCCTCCGTGAAGAATACTCGAAGCGAGTTCAGCAATTATTTTCTTCATTTAGTCAGCACTTTCGCCCAGATGCGGTTAACCTGGGCATGAGTCATCTCTTTGTACGCGGAGGAATGGAATCCGAGTCAGAGCGTCCGATTCAACTGGGAAGTGCGCCAACTGTTGAGGTGAATGCGATGCCCTCTGGTGCGCAATACGTTGCCCTTGGTCATTTGCATCGTGCACAGGCTGTTAAAGGAGCAGCTGTACCGACTCGTTACTCAGGTTCGCCGCTAGCTTATAGTTTTTCCGAGACAGGGTATGCCAAATCTGTGATTCTTGTTGAAGCCTTTCCCAGTCAAGCGGTAACGACCCGAGAAATTTTCCTAAGCGCTGGTTACCCTCTTGTGAAATGGAAGGCTAAAGAAGGCTTAGCTCAGGTGCAACAGTGGATTAATGAAGGTAAGGATCTTAATGCCTGGATTGACCTGGAAGTCTTTGTAACAAGCGCGCTTCAAGCGCAGGATATCCATAATCTGCGTAGGCAGAGGGAACGCCTAATTAATATTCGACCCGTTTTCCCGGAAACGGAGCAGATCGTCGCGGAGGCTCGCTCTAAATTGCCCATTGATGAACTCTTCAGTAAGTTTTACCAAGACCGAACGGGTGGAGCAGAGCCCGAGCAGGAATTAGTTGCTTTGTTTTTATCCCTAATTGACCCAGACAACACAACATCTCCATCGCAATCTACAGATGTGTTCACCCCTCAATCACAAATAACAGGGGCCGAGGAGGTTGAGTCAGCGTGAAGCCGATTCGCTTAAGAGTAGCTGGCTTGAACAGCTTTAGAGAGGTACAAGAAATAGATTTTTCGAAACTGTGTGAAACGGGTGTTTTTGGAATTTTCGGTTCCACCGGCAGCGGAAAATCTACGATTCTAGATGCTATCACCTTGGCCCTATATGGAACAGTGGAACGGGCAACCAACAATACTCAGGGAATTCTTAACCATGCGGAAGCACAGCTTACGGTGGAGTATAGTTTCTCATTAGCTGCAGGGGATCAAAGGACAACCTACTGTGCGGAACGGGCTTATCGACGCTCAGGGGAGCGGACGGTCAAGGCATCGACCTGTCGATTAATAGAAATAGTCGGCGAGGTTGAAACTGTTTTAGCTTCCAAGGCAGATGAGATGACCAAGAGAATTGAAGATGTGTTAGGCCTAAACGTAGAAGATTTTACACGGGCTGTAGTTCTTCCCCAAGGCAAATTTGCTGAGTTTCTCACTATAAAACCCAAAGATCGAAGACTAATGCTGGAGAGACTATTTTCCCTTGAAGCCTACGGGCGGGAACTTACAGCTCGTCTTTCGGAACAGCTGGACAGTGCTAAATTCAACTTAAACGGGGTAGAACAACGACAACAAGGTTTGGGGGATGCTTCGGATGAGCGGGTTAAAGAAGCAGAAGCGGATTTGAAGGCTTCAACCGTAAAGTCTGATATAATTACGAAAGACTTGAAAAACTTAGAAATTATGTTTGAGGAAGCAAAGGAAATTTGGAGTCTTCAAGAACAGTTACAACAACTGCAACATGAAGACGCCGAGCTTTCAATTCAACAACTCAAGATGGATAAATTAGCGGTGCGTTTAAGTCTGGCTGAACGTGCAGAATCGATCCGTTCACTTTTGGAAGAGATAGCCACGAGTGAGCAACGATTCAAGCAAGCCAAAGAGCGCGCTGAGGGTTCAGATAAGGGGCTTACAGCGGCGAGGAACGAAAAGGAAACTGCTGAAGGTAAGTGGTTTGAGGCAAATCAAAAAAGGCAAGAAACGGAGCCTCGCTGTCTGCGCAGGTTAGAACAGCTTGAGCAAGCGAAAGGTTTAGAAGTCGATATCCAGGCACGCCAAGGACGCTTAAGCGAAATACGTCTCCAATACAGCGCGCTCGACCGAACTCGGAAGGACTTAGAGCAAACGATCAAAGTTGCAATGGATAAAAAAACAGATGTGCAAAAGCAACAACAGGATGTAAAAAGCAATATCGCTCAAATCACTGTAGACCCTGCCCTGCGGAGGCAGGTTAGTGCATCGGCCCAAGCATTAGAAGGATATGAGATGGTCTCCAAGCAAGTGGAAGACTTGCAAATAGACATGGTCAAAAACTTGTCTGAAATAGAAGAACGGCGATCGGAGTTGCAGACTTCCCTGGGGGAGGTCCAGACTGCTCAGAAAATGTCAGAGCAGTTAAAAGCGACTTTGATGAGTATGAACCAAAACCCGCCAGTTCGTGAAGAAATCTTAACTGAACAGGCTCAAAGAATAGAACGTGACCGGCATAAGATTGCTAATATTGAGCGGGTTGAGATGGAAGGGATCGAAGAACAAAGGCGATTGCAAATCATCACAGGGGATCGCCAAAAAGCGGAAGTTGAAGTAGGAATCAGGCAGAAGGCACAGGGTGAGATTTCGCTGGCCGTTTTGGAGGCAACAGCAATTGCCGAAAGAAAAATGATTGACGTGAAGGAACTAGAGCGGGAAAATCTTGCCGGGTTACTGGTTGAAAACCTGGTGGAGGGAGAAACATGTCCGGTTTGTGGTTCACTTCACCATCCCAAGCCTGCTCACAGTTTAGATGATGAGATGTTGGACAGAGCGAGAGTTGAACTGGAGCAGGCCTCAAGAGAGCTCCAAAGCTTGGAAGAGAAAAGTGCGGAAGGTACGACCGCTCTTGCCGTAGCCAAAGCTCAGTTGTTGTCTAAAGAAGAGCTGGAGCAAAAACAAGCTGATCTTTTAGCAACTAAGCAATGTGCTCTTGTTGCTTATCGAGGAGTGTTGGCTGAAGCAGAACGCAATAAGGAAGTTCATGATTTAAAGGCACAAATAATTGAACAAGAATCTAAGTTGGCGAATGATCGCCGAATTTTGAACCAATGGAAAGCGGATCAAGAACAGTTAAACCGTCAGTTGGAGGACGCCCAGCATAAGCTAGCCGAAGTAGAGAAAAAACAACATCAAATGAGTGCTCAAATTGCTTTGTCAGAAGGAGTAGGAAAAGAGGTTCGCAATCGCCTAAACCAACTGTTGGAAGACCAAGTGCAACGAAAAGCAACCTTGGACAATTTGCGCGGCGAAATTGCAATAACGGAAATTTTGTCATTACAAAAGCAATACGCAAACTGGGATGAGATGATGGGTACTTTAAATCAGACCTTGTCCGGTCTTGAGGAGGAGTTGCAGAAAGCCGATGAGGCCCAGGAAAGGTTTACGCGAGAAAAGACGGACTGTGAGCTTGAACTTCAGAATTTAAGGACCATGGGCACAGAAGCCGCCCGCGATCTGGCAGAGTTACAGATGAAATGTGATGCTTTAACCCAAGGAAAGCCATCCCATGAGCGGATTGAGCAGGTTAAACAGGAATTGTTGCTTGTAACAGGGAGTGAAGAAGTATTTAAGAAGGCCTATGAACAGGCCAAAGAGATATGGAAACAATCAGAACAGACTCAGGCAGTTAGCCAAAAAACCCTGGAATTATCTCAAGAGGGGTTTGAAATAGTTCAGCGAAAGCTAGACCTGGGTCTTCAAACCGCACAATTCTTGACCGTGGCAGAGGCACAAAGCGCGTTATGTGAGGTCGAAGAGCGACTGAATATGGAAAAAGACATCTCGATCTTCCGTCAAAAAGTGTTGGTAAATAAGCAGAAAAGGGAAGATGTGGAAGAGGCGCTTAAAGGACGGATTCTTCGTCCTGAGGAATGGCTCGCTTGGCCGATTCGGTTAAAGGAGCTTAAAAAGGATTATACAGAAGCGATTGAGCAACGGGGTGCTAATCAACAAAGGATAGAGAAGTTGAAAGTGGCGCATGAGGAATGGATGCGCCTGGAATGTGAACGAAAAGCCTTAAGCCACCGCCAGAATTTACTCAAAACCTTGCAGACTGTTTTCAAAGGGAATGCTTTTGTTGAGTTCATTGCGCAAGAACAATTAGCAAACGTATCTCTAGATGCGTCCGAACGTTTAAAACAGTTAACAAACCAACGTTATGCCTTGGAGGTTGATGCTGAGGGCGGATTTATTATGCGTGACGATGCTAACGGTGGAGTACGTCGACCCGTAAGCAGTCTGTCAGGCGGAGAAACTTTCCTTACAGCATTGGCGCTGGCCTTGGCTTTATCTACCCAGATCCAGCTTCGCGGAGAAGCACCGCTGGAGTTTTTCTTTTTAGATGAAGGTTTTGGAACTCTTGATGCTAATTTGCTAGAGACAGTAATGAACACGCTCGAAAAACTTCACCTGCAAAATCTAACTATTGGCATTATCAGTCACGTCCCGGAATTAAAGAATCGCCTTTCGCGCAGGCTGGTTATTACTCCCGCTGAGGCTGGCGGGGTTGGAAGCAAGGTCAAGTTAGAGATGGCGTAGCAAATTGCTTAACCGCCTCTAATCGCCCTTTTTAAGCTGGCGATTAGAGGCGGTTAGCAATCGAATATAGGAAACCTGCTACGGAAGAGTGCTGAGTGGTTAGCTATTTAGATAATTGTGCATAGTAATTTAATGGAGAGATAACAAGTTTTCTTTTAAAAATAGATATTTTATTAATTTGAAAATTTAGGGTATTGACTATAGTGAATAAAAAGGTCATACTATCAAATATAAAACATAGTTTTATATACTAAAACTGGATATCAATAATTTGCTCATAATTTGTGGTAATGAATGGAGGACTATTCGTGGCCGAGAAATATGTACAGACTCTTGAGCGATCTCTAGATGTTCTAGAAGTGTTAGCTCATGCTGAAGAACCATTGGGTGTCACAGAAATTGGAAATCGTATCAGTTTGCATAAAAGCACAGTTCATAGGATTTTACAAACTTTATGTCACAGGGGCTATGTCGACAGAAAAAAGGACAGTGAGCGTTATCAATTAGGTATTAAAATTATCGAATTAGGAATTCGCTTCTTTAATGACTTAGAAATTCGTAAAGTTGCTGCTCCTGTGTTAAGTGACTTAGTAAAAGTTTTGGATGAAGTTGTCCACCTGGTTCTTCCTGATGATGGAGAGATTGTTTATATCGATAGAGCAGAGAGCTCTCAAGTTGTCAGTATGCATTCTAAGGTAGGACGCAGGGCTCCAATGCACTGTACTGCTGTAGGAAAAGCTTTGCTCTCAACCTTGCCAGAAGAGGAAGTCAGACATATCCTTGAAGTTAAAGGCATGACTAAATATACTCCTAACACAATAACAGACCCTGAAGATTTGTTAGCTGGTTTAAGAGAAATTAAATTAAGTAAGATTTCTCTAGAGACGGAAGAAAATGAAGTAGGAATCATATGTTTAGGAACACCTATTTTCGATTACTCTGGGCAAGCAATAGGGGCGATCAGTGTTTCAGGACCTGCTAGCAGGATTACTGAAAAAGGAATTAAGTGGATTGGAGAGGAATTAAAAACGTCGGGAGAGCTAATTTCGGCTAAGCTGGGATTTAGCTTTTTTCAAAAGTCATAGACAAGTCCGCCTTAAATAAATGTTTCACAATTCATAATTTCGTCAAAATCCACAAATAACTAAAATTTTTGGAAAGTTTCCTATTGACGATTTACTCAGATAGCGTAATAATAGAATTATAAGTTTTTGAAACTATGTTTCAATATTCAAAACAGTTAGACAGTATTTTGCGAAGAAAGGGGAGCTAATTCAAGGTTTAAGTCATTAGGAACTTACATCGGGGAAGTTTTGTTGAACTTATTCAGGGGTTTAGTCGCCGCTTAATGACTGACGGTTATAGATGATTTAGTATCGCTGTAGCCAAGAGTCTAACCTCCAGGCTAGAACACCGTCATGTACTGCAAGGTGCCGTGATGTTGAGAAGCGATCTCCGGCCAAGGATGGGCAAGTGTCGCTCCAGCCAAGGATAGAGGGAAGCGAAAAGGAGATTGTTGGCGGTTAGCCATCGGGCAAAAACACTGTAATGAAGGGGGAAGATCAGTGGGAGTATTAGCAGACGTATATGAAATGCTAAATACGTGTAACAAGTGTGGTGGCTGCCATACAGCTTGTAAGACCTATAAATTGACTGGGTCAGAGGAAATGTCTACACGCGGAAGAATCCAGCTTATCAAAGCTGTCGCCGATGGGAAATTGGAACCTAATCAAGAGTATGAAGATGCTATCATGAGTTGTCTGTTGTGTGGAGAATGTGCAGTCACTTGCCCAAACGGTGTACATGGTAATGAACTCGTCATGGCCGCGCGGCGGGATCTAAAACTAAGAAAAGGAATCAAGCCATTTGTCAAGTCTTTTGCTTTAAATACGTTAGCAAGTCCAAAGAGGTTGGGTATGGGATTCAGACTTTTCGGAGGAATGGGTAAAAGTGTCCTCAATAAAATTGATGGATTGGACTATTTTCGCGGTATTGATATTCGAAACTTCCCTACTGCCAAAAAACCATTTTTGGAGCAGGTCCCGCAGAAGATTACGGTTCAACATCCGAAGCATAAAGTCGGATTTTATGTGGGCTGTTTTCTCAATCACTCCTTAGACCAAACCGCTCATTCTGTTGTTAAAGTGTTAACGAAAAATGATTGTGAAGTTATTATTCCAAAAGATCAAGTCTGCTGCGGTCTTCCGCAATATTGCTATGGTGACTTTGAAACAGCGAAAAGAAACGCCCGCAAAACGATTGATACCTTTTTAGATAAGTATAGCGATGCCGAAGTTGTTCTCTCCGCATGCGGTTCCTGTGTTGCGATGCTTAGACATGATTATCTAAAGCTCTTTGCCGATGAGCCGTCCTATCTTCCAAAAGTCAAATCATTTTGTGAAAAAGTGGTCGAGTTTTCGGAATATATGGCAAAGATTGGTGTCGATCAGAGCAAACTTCATAATTCAACTCCTCTAACAGTCACCTATCATGATCCTTGCCACATGGTTCGGGGTCTTAAGGTAACAACGCAGCCTCGGCAATTGTTGCAAATGGTTCCTCGGGTTGAATATAAGGAAATGTTTGAAGCCAACCGTTGTTGCGGGGCAGCCGGTTTAATACAAGCCTTCTATCATGAGGTATCAACAGATATCACAGATCAGAAGACTCAAAACATCAAGGATACCAATGCAGATTTGGTGGCTACAAGTTGCCCAGCTTGCATGTTGAGACTTCAAGGCGGCATAAACAAAGCCGGACAAAAACAAAAGGTTATGCATGTTGCCGATGTAATGGCAAACGCTTACGAAGACTAATTGGATGCAAGAATTACATTAACTTTGTATATGGGCGGACCATTACAATTCATCATGGTCTGGCCGAAAATCGAAAATTTCCCTTTGCGGAACATGCTGACCGCAAGTTCTAGTAAATGAGTGGAAGGGCGGGTAGTCATGAGTAACGTCAATATCAGTAAGTTAAAGGGGATTGTCGGTGATGCCTATGTCATCGATTCCCCTTCCGAAATGGCTAAATATCTAAAAGGTCAAGGTAAGCCTGCAGTCGTCGTCTTACCTGCGAGTACTTCAGAAGTTTCGAGTATCGTCAAACTGGCGAATGAGAAGAATGTGAAATTAGGGGTAGGCGGGGTAGTCGTCGATACCCAGGGGATTACGGGCGGGATTGCGATGGTTATGTCCCGGATGAACCGGATTTTAGAAATGGATCATCTAAACCTTGTGGCGGTCGTCGAACCAGGACTTCTTCATAAAGAATTTCTTCTTAAAGTTGCGGAAGCCGGATTAAACTTTCCTCCGGAGCCCTATGTAGTCGAAACCAGTTCGGTTGGCGGCTGCTTTGCGATTGGAGATTCTGATTCTAAATCCTTTGAATATGGTCCTACCCGGACGTTCCTTTTGGGATTTGAAATGGTTCTCCCGACAGGGGAAATCCTGGAGATCGGAAATAAATGTATAAAAAACGTTTCTGGTTTAGATTTCATCCACTTCGCTGTCGGAAGCCAAGGGACATTTGGGATTTTCACCAAACTTCTGGTGAAGCTCTTACCTGTACCGGAAGCTAAAAAAGCAGTGATTGGAACCTTCCCATCCATGCATAAGGCGAATGCAACCTTCAATACCCTGATTAAGCGGAATGTGCATCCGACCCGGATGAATCTCATCAATGCATCCCTTGCGAAAATTGCAAAACCCGAAACGGAAGGGCAACTTGTGATCATTGATTTGCAAGGATTTAAAGAGTCGGGTAAAAACATCGCTAATGAAGTTGCTTCAGTTCTTACCTTGGGTGGAGGCTCTGATGTAAAGATCATTGAGGAGGGCGCTGAGTATGATCAAATGATCAATGGTTGGCTTAAAGTTCGCGCTGAACTCAATGCAAAACCGGAGCGGATCGTGGAGTTTGTGGTTGGCCCGATGAAAATGCCTCAAGCCCTGGCTCAGCTCGAAGCGCTTACGGGGGATCTAGGGGCTTATCCTGGCATAATTGTCGAAGGACTTCTCGGATATGTTTGTTTGGCTCTGCCCGAGGGAACCGATAAACTTGTTTTAGCCACTAAAGTGAATAAACTGGCGATGTCCCTGGGCGGGAACGTGAAGGGCCTCTTGGGTCATAAGCTCAAAGCTGAAGTTTACAATGATGCGGAAATGTGGAAGCAAACCACAAGTTTGCTCAGTGAACTGCGTCAACAATTTGACCCCAAAGGGATTCTCAACCCTGGGGTAAGTCTAGAGGCTTAAGAAGAAGGAGGTCTTAATATGTTAAGCCAAGCGGTTGTTAAGCGGCTGAAGGAAATTGTTGGGGAGAGAAACGTGGTTACAGACAAAGTTGGTCTGTTGACCTATGGTTATGACGGCACGTTATTATCTGGTGAAGCGTTAGGAGTCGTTTCTCCGCAAACAACGGAACAAGTCGTTGAAATAGTCAAATTAATGAACGAGCACGATATTAAACTTGTTCCCCGGGGTGCTGGTACGAATGAGAGTGGTGGAACCATTCCTTCTGAAAAATCTGTGGTGATTAGCTTTACTAAAATGACTAAGATTCATGAAATAGACACTGAAAACTTTGTAGCAGTTGTTGAGCCTGGAGTGATCAATTTTGACCTTCAAGTTGAACTCGCAAAGAAAAATTTCTATTTTCCTCCCGATCCGTCCTCCTTTAAGGCCTCAACAATAGGAGGAAATCTAGGTGAATGCTCCGGTGGACCGAAATGTTTTAAATATGGTGTTACCCGCGATTATATGTTGGGTCTAGAAGTCGTTCTCCCCAATGGCAAAGTCATTCAAACGGGGGGGCGTAATTTCCAAAGTGAGCCTGGTTATGATTTGACTCGAATCATTGTTGGCTCGGAAGGAATTCTAGGATTGGTCACCAAAGTTTTCGTCCGTATCTTACCGATACCCAGAGCTAAGAAAACAATGCTAGCTCTTTATGACAAAGTTGAAGATGCTTCTCAAACGGTTGCCGATATCGTTGCTGCCGGTATTATTCCGACAACCCTAGAATTGATGGATAATTTACTGATCAATACAACTGAGGATTTTACCCATGCCGGGCTTCCCCGTGACGCTGGAGCGGTTCTAATTATTGAGGTTGACGGATATCCAGAAGATATGGACGGACAAGTCAAGACGATTGGTGAAATCGCCTCTAAAATTGCCAAAGAATTTAAAGTTGCTCAAACGGCAGTTGAAGTAGATCAAATTTGGACTTCAAGGCGCAGTGCTTTCGGATCGGTTGCTCGCGTTAGACCATCTTATGGTGTTAATGATATTACGGTTCCGAGGAGTAATTTCCCAAAAGCGATTGAGGGAGTCCTTAAAGTAGCAAAAGATTTTGGTGTGACCATCGGAGTTGTGGCCCATGCCGGTGACGGAAATCTTCATCCGCTCATTCTTTTCGATCAACGGAATAAAGAGGAAACTGAAACCGTCCATGCGGCTGAACAGGCGCTCTGTATGATGGCTCTTGATCTCGATGGTACCATAAGTGGTGAGCACGGAATCGGGCTCGTCAAGAAGAAGTATCTTGATAAGGAGTTTACACCCGCTGCTATGGAAGCTTTTAGAAAGATTAAGAGAAGCTTTGATCCGAGCAATCGCTTTAACCCAGGGAAGATTATCGACCTATAAATTTCACTTCCTAGTGGCGTTTGGACACTGCTCTAGTGTTTATACACTAGAGCAGTTTTCTTTGAGGCTCTAAAAACAGTGCTTATGTATACATGTGAAGCGAATTTAATAGTATAAAGGGGATATACTAAATTTTGGGTTTTAGGAGTCCTTTTTATCATGGTATTAACATAGACAACAGAATCTGAGCAATAATGGCTAAGCTATTATTACGGCATAAGTGTATGAAGATAAAAGGGGTTAAGGCTTGTAAACCAAGTAATATAACACCACTAATATCTAAATATTCTGGTTATCAGAAATTGAGTTGTGGCGGATGATTAAAAATGAATGGAGGCAAAAATGTGGAAAACCGAGTTTTTATGCTTGAAGATTTGGCTAAATTTGATGCAAACGATCCTCAAAAAGTTATGGTTTATCAGTCCGATAAAACTTTAGGTGCTATGTGGTGTTTAGAACCTGGTCAAGAAGTATTTCTTCATCAACATCCTAATGCTGATGATGTGTGGATTTGTCTGGAAGGTGAATCGGGTCTCTATTTTGCGGGAGAAGGGCAAGATGTAAAAATTAAAAAAGGCATGGCGATTCTTGCAAAAGCCGTACAGACTCATGGAATGAGAAATACCGGTAAAGACCGTTTTGTATTTATCGGGATTGCTGGGCCAGTGCCGGTAGAGACAGTGAAGTTATAATATACGAGGCAAAAGAATTTGGATTTAAGCTATGAACAAAAAAGTTATTATTTAATGACATTTTTTTTGAAAAATAAGCAAATAATTCTGTTGACTAATGAGCAAATAAGATAGATAATGGTGCTAAGGGAAAATGAAACTAGGTTTTAAAGAGTGAAACAATGCCTTAAATCGTTTTCCACTTGTCAAATAAATATTACTTACTACGATGTGCTTGGGAAGCAATGTCTTATACGCCCCTCGAATCTTGTGTGAATACTAAGTGGGAAGGAGGGACATTTTCTTTTCATTGAATGGGTATTAAAAATTGTCAAGAGGTATGTGTCTAGTTAGAAAAACTAATCTCTTAAAGCGACCTTAATAGTTGCAGAAAATTTCATTATGGAAGTGATAACGTATGGCAAAATTTCTAGAATTCCAGGGAAAAGAATGGCTTAGAAAATCAGGACTACCGGTACCACAAGGACGTGTAGCCTCGACTCCGGAAGAAGCCAAAAAGATTGCCGAAGAGATAGGCAAAGCTGTTGCAGTAAAAGGACAGGTACAGGCCGGGGGACGCGGTAAAGCAGGAATTGTAAAATTAGTTAATACTCCTGATGAGGCAGCAGCAGCAGCTGCCGAAATTTTTGCTAAAAACGTCATGGGAGTACCTATCTACCAGGTTCTTGTTGAGGAAAAATTGGATATTAAAAAAGAGTACTATTGTTCGTTCGTTGTTAATGGCGCAAGAGAAGCTCGTTCCCCTATGCTCATGTTTAGTACGGAGGGTGGAATGGACATTGAAAGCGTTCCTGAAGAACTCCTTTTTAAAGTCAACATTGATCCAATCAACGGGTTGCAGGTATATGACGCAGTAGATGTGTGTGCTCGAGCTGGAATTCCTGCTCAGGATATAAGTAAGTTTGCTAGTTTTTTATCTAAGCTTTCCCAAGCTTATAAAAAATTAGATTGCCAAACACTGGAGATTAATCCCTTTATTATGACGGGTAGCGGTAACTTAGTCTGTGCAGATTGCAAAATGGAAATTGACAACAGTTCCGTGGGACGTCATCCGGAATTTGGGATTTCAATCGCGCGGGATTTGCCTGGTGCGCCTACTGAGTTAGACCTGATTGGCTGGAGTATTGAAGAAACTGATGCTCGTGGTACAGGCTTCCTTATGAATATGGGCTATGACGAAGTGAGTCCTGGTTATATCGGCTACCATCCAATTGGTGGCGGTTCAGCAATGATGGGCTTAGATGCTTTGAACCAAGTAGGCCTGAAGCCGGCAAATTATGCTGACACCAGTGGTAACCCAGTCGGCTCAAAAATTTATCGAGTAGCAAAATGTGTCCTTTCTCAGCCAAATATCGACGGTTATCTGCTTGGCGGGTTCATGATGGCAAACCAAGAGCAGTGGCATCATTCCCACGCTATCGTCAAGGTACTCAGGGAGGTTCTCCCTACGCAGAAACCCGGATTGCCTTGTGTGTTGTTACTCTGTGGCAACAGGGAAGATGAATCTCTGGAAATCCTTAGAGAGGGTCTTGCCGACCTAATGACTCCTGATGGCCCGGGAAAGAGAATCGAAATCTATGGCAAAGAATACGTAACAGATACCAAATTCATTGGACAAAGACTCTTAGCTCTTAGCAAAGAATATAGAGCTGAAAAAGAATCTCAAGGAAAGTAGGGGAAACCTGTGCTGGAATTCGCAGAAAAAAGCCTGACAGTTAGAATCGATACCAGCAAGTGTGATACATGCGAGACTAAGGCATGTGCCGAGGCGTGCAAAAAGTACGCGAGAGGTTTGCTTGGGATTGATGACCAAGGTAGAGCTTCGGTTGCACATCGCGATGCAGAAGAAGTTCTGCGTCTTGGAACTGAGTGTTTAGCATGTGAACTCGCTTGTAAGACCAAAGGTAACAATGCCATAACCATTGAGGTTCCTGTTAAAGGTTTGGATGAGTACCTTAAGAAACGTCAATAGGTGCAATAGACTAGGTAGGTTGTTATTGTATATTAAAACGAAGCAAAATGTTAAATGAGGGATAAAGATGGGCATTTTGATCAATAAGAGTACTAAGGTAATTGTCCAAGGGATTACGGGTCGAGAGGGATCTGTACGGACAAAGTACATGAAAGAATATGGTACCAAAGTAATTGGTGGAACTAGTCCGGGAAAAGCTGGAGAACAGGTCCACGGCATACCGGTTTTTAACACCGTAAAAGAGATTGTCCGCGAGCAAGGTGAAATTGACTTCAGTGTTATCTTTGTACCAGGCAAAATCTTAAAAACAGCTGTTTATGAAGCAGTCGATGCTGGCGTTAAGAACATTATTCCATGTGTTGAGGGAACTCCGATCCACGATATCATGCAAATGATAGCGTATGCCAAGTCTAAAGGATCAAGGCTCCTAGGACCAGGGTCTATCGGAATTATAACACCAGGTGAGGCTGTCGTAGGTTGGCTTGGCGGTAACAAAGAATGGGCCAACAAATTCTTCCAAAAAGGGAATATTGGAGTTTTCTCTCGCAGTGGCGGCCAGTCAGGAACAATTCCTTGGTTGCTGAGAGAAGGCGGATTTGGAGTAAGTACCGTAATTCATACCGGGACGGAACCAGTCCTGGGAACGTCTATGGCGGATTTACTGCCGTTATTTGAGGCTGATCCAGAGACAAAGGGCGTTGCAGTCTATGCAGAAATCGGTGGTACTCAAGAAGAAGAGTGTGCTGAGGTTATCGCAGCTGGTGAATTCACAAAGCCTTTCGTAGTTTACGTAGCAGGTGCATGGGCACCGGCAGGTATGCGATTCTCCCATGCATCTAATATTGTAGAGCGTGGACGTGGATCAGCTAAAAGTAAAATGGAAGCTATTACGAAGGCTGGGGGATTTGTTGCTGAAACTCCAACGGATATCCCAATTATCTTAAAACAGAAGATTAAGGATTAAGGTCTAAAGCATAGTGTAGGTATCCCATGGGTTTTAACCCTGGAAATAAAAAAATAAAATTATAGGGGGTAATACTAATGACAATTATGAGATCTGTTATGTATATTCCTGGAAACAATCCTAAAATGGTTGCAAAGGCTCCTGAATTTCCAGCTGACATCGTTACACTTGACCTAGAGGATTCCGTTCCGCCGGCTGAAAAAGAAGCTGCTCGTCAAATCGTTCGTGAAAACCTCAAATATGCAGGTACTGGTGGAGCAGAAGTATATGTCCGTATTAATAACTGGGAAACAGAATTAACCAACGATGATCTGGAAGCTATTGTTTATGAAGGTCTCAGTGGAGTAACTCTGGCTAAAACAGGGTGCGCCGCAGATGTACAGCGCCTTGATTGGAAACTCGAGGAACTCGAGCGTCGTCGCGGCTTAGAAGTAGGGACAGTTAAGATCTCTATGTTGCTTGAAACCGCTAAAGGAATTATCAATGCTGCAGAGTGCTGCTTAGCCAGCAAACGGAATGTGAATGCAATTTTCGGAGCAGTTGACTATTGCCGCGATATGCGTGTTAAACTAACCAATGAAGGTGTTGAACAACAATATGGCCGCGCTCATGTGGCTGTTGCTTGCCGTGCGGCGAGAATTGTGGCAATCGATGCTCCTTTCGTTGACTTTAAGAATATTGAAGCCTTTGAAAGAAACGTTGCTGAAGGACGACAAATGGGCTATGAAGGCCGTATGATCATTCACCCAGGACAAATCGAACCTTCTAATCGTATGTACTCTCCTGATCCTGCTGATGTTGAGTGGGCTGCTGGTGTCGTGAAAGTCTTCGAAGAAGAAGGTATTGCTAAAGGCAAAGCATCCGTTTCTTTCAACGGAAAAATGGTAGATACCCCTGTGTACCTTAATGCCCTAGATATTATTGCTGCTCAAGCTGAAATCGACGCAAAAAACGCTAAGTAAGATAGTTTAATTGTTGTTTGGTTGCCTCTTCTACGAGGTGACCAAACAATTTATTTAGGAGTATCTGCTTTTGCGTTAAACTAAAAAGATTATGAAAGGAAGATGCATATGTCACGTATTAAAAATCTTCGTGAAGAAGCCCTGGCTTTTCATGCTGTGAAACCAGGTAAACTCGAAGTAAGAGTAACATGCCCGGCTCAAGACAGAGATGATTTGACACTTGCTTATTCCCCTGGGGTTGCTGAGCCTGTTAAAGATATTGCAAAAGATATTACAAATCTTGATATTTATACAAACCACGCCAATTTTGTAAGCATAGTCTCCAATGGTACTGCTATTCTTGGATTAGGGGATCTTGGTGCTGCCGCCTCCATGCCTGTTATGGAAGGGAAAGCACTTCTCTTTAAAACCTTTGGAGATGTCGATGCCTTCCCGATCTGTGTTAATACAAAAGATGTTAACAAAATAATTGAGATTGTTGAATTAACTGCTCCTACCTTTGGCGGAGTTAATTTAGAAGATATTAAAGCTCCTGAATGCTTCCAAATTGAAGAAGGTCTTAAGTCTCGTGGAATCTTTAAGGGACCTATTTTCCATGATGACCAACATGGAACTGCAGTCGTAACTTTGGCCGGACTCTACAATGCACTTAAAGTCGTCGGAAAGAAAATCGAAGACGTTAAGGTTGTTGCGAATGGCGCAGGAGCCGCTGGAATTGCAATCATTAAACTTCTTATGAGTGTTGGTCTGAAAAACGTAATTATGTGTGATACCAAAGGTGCCATTTATCAAGGACGCACCGTTGGAATGAATCCTTGGAAAGAACAGATCGCTGCAGCAACTAACCCTGATAAGTTTAGCGGTGATCTCGCTGGAGCACTTGTTGGTGCAGATGTATTTATTGGTGTTTCGGCAGAAAATGTTCTTAACGAAGAAATGATCAAATCTATGGCGAAGGATCCTATTGTTTTCTGTCAAGCAAACCCAATTCCAGAAATATGGCCGATTGAAAGAGCAATAGAAGCTGGTGCTGCAGTCATTTCTACTGGCCGCTCAGATGTTATTAATCAAATTAATAACGTTCTAGCTTTCCCTGGCATGTTCCGAGGCGCTATCGATGTTAGAGCTACTGACATTAATGACGCTATGAAGATTGCCGCTGCAAAAGCAATCGCTGATTGTGTCTCTGCAGAAGAACTCAATGCTAGCTTTATTATGCCAAGCACTTTGAATCCGGAAGTAGCCCCTGCTGTTGCTGCTGCTACAGCTAAAGCTGCTATCGAAAGTGGAATTGCTAGAAATCCTATTGATCCTGCCGTGGTAGCAGAAAACCTCAAGAAGAGATTAGCTAACCAATATAAATAGTATTGCACTTACTAAAAGGGGCCTTTGAAATGGCCCCTTTTTTCTTTTGAATTTTTATAGGTTCCTCTGAACGGTTGGGTATATTAAATTAGGCGGTGTAACTCATAATTGTTAAGATCGTTTGTAAGCAAAAGAGGTTTGACCCCCCCAATGTTAACTGGTAATATTGGGGTTATTATTATATAGTTTGAGACTGGCATCGTTGGTTAGAATATAAGAATTATAAAGGTAAAGGGGTAACAAGTATGCAAATACCAAGTGGTAAAATAAAACGTAATATGGAAAAGGATAATCATACTTATCTGGAGGTAACTGAGCCAGCTGAACTAATGAAGTTTTTAATGGTTAAACTTCCTGCTAAAAGTCGGAAGGATATTAAATCTCTATTAGCCCATCGTCAGATTTCCGTTGACGCTGAGATTATCACACAATTTAATCATCCTCTTGCAGAAGGGCAACAGGTCGTTGTAAATTGGGAAAAGGTCTTAATAGAAGAGCAACCTCAAGGTCTAACTATTGTATTTGAAGATCCTTATATAATGATTATCGAAAAACAAGCGGGGTTGCTCTCGATTGCGACTGCTACAGAAAAGGAGCAAACTGCCTACAGTATTCTAAGTGATCATGTGAAAAAAAGGGACTCTAAAAACAAGGTATTTGTATTGCATCGGCTTGACAGAGAAACCTCAGGCGTGATGATGTTTGCAAAAAGTGAAAAAGTGCAGCAACTACTGCAAAAAGCATGGAAGGAAGCTGTCTTAGAGCGTACCTATGTCGTTGTCGTAGAGGGGATGGTAACAAAAGAGGAAGGAACGATTACTTCTTGGCTGACAGAGAGTAAGGCGTTTATTATGTACTCTAGCCGGACCCCTAATGATGGTCAGAAAGCGATAACCCACTATAGAGTTCTTAAGAAAAATAAGCATTATTCTTTGTTGGAAGTAAAATTAGAAACAGGCCGGAAGAACCAAATTCGTGTCCATATGAAAGATATTGGACACAGTGTGATCGGAGATAAGAAGTATGGTGCGACTAAGCACCCTATTGGTCGGATCGGACTTCATGCTCGAGTATTGGCCTTCAAACATCCAATTACTGGCGAAGTAGTTCGTTATGAAACGGATATTCCGAAGGAGTTTTTAAATTTATTTAAATGATAGCATATACAAAGTCAGTGGTGGAGGAGTTATATTGAAGAATCAAGAGATAGATCATTATCTTCTAGGTATCTTTTCATGGTTCGGTTATGTACTCCCTTTTCAAGAAAGGATTCGTTTGATCAAAGAAGCTGGATTTGCATCGACTTCTATCTGGTGGGAAGATGAAGATACACCATGGCCGATGAAGAAGGAGAGTATGCCCCAGTTAGTTAGGGATATGGGAATATTTGTAGAGAATATTCATGTTCCTTTTAATGAATCGGGTGCGTTATGGTCAGAGCAGAAGTCCGTGAGAACTAATATCATTAAGAGTCATCTTAACTGGCTTAATGCATGCGCTGACCACCAAATCCCAATCATGGTTATGCACTTGACAGAACAAGGAAACCATCCGGCTCCCAATAGATCTGGCTTAGAAAGCATGTTAGAACTAGTGAAAGTTGCCGAGGGGCTCGGAGTAAAAATTGCTATAGAGAACACTCTAAGGAGTGATAATGTTCCTTATATCCTAGAAAGAATTGATTCCAAATATTTAGGCTTTTGCTATGACAGCTCTCATTATAATTTAACAGATAAACTGGATTATCATTTATTGGATAAATATGGAGGGAGACTGATGTCGACTCATCTGTCAGATAATGACGGGCTAAAAGACCGTCATTGGCTCCCCGGTCAAGGCATTATTGACTGGACTAAAGTAGCCAATCACTTTCCAACCAGTTATCGTGGGTGTTTGACCTTAGAAGCTTATGCAACGAAGGAAGAACGTGAAGATTCACCGCAGAACTTTCTTGAGAAGGCTTATCAGAGAGCGGTAAAGATTCGTGACATAATAACAGAGGAAGCTAAATGACAGCTATCAAAATACTGGATATTAATCTGACTATATATAAAAAAGAGATACTTCTGACTGCCTGAAAATAACTCATTTCCTTCTTTGATGATGCCTAGCGGCATGGGGGCCAGTTCAAGAAAAAACCGGGTTCACACCCGGTCTTTTGATACGTCTTTCCCGATTTTATCAGAGTCATGAGGAAGGGGAATTTTCTCGGTGTTATCAGGTTTGCGTGACTTATTATTCGTTTTCTTTGCCATTACTGATTTTACCCTCCTTTAAAAGTTTCACAGGTAGAATCCCCTGATTAATGAATAACATGCATATGCCTTAAAAATGTGCTGAGTTGAAATGGAGTTGAGTCGAAATATCTAATAGATTAGAGCGTGAAAAAGCGACCGCGCAGATGATGATTAAGCTATATTGTAAAGGTCATCACCACTCTGCAGACAGTGAATTATGTTATGAATGCCAAGAATTGTTAGAGTATGCCACGACCCGCCTCAACCATTGCAAATTTGGAGAAAGCAAACCAACGTGTGCAAAATGTACAGTGCATTGTTATAAATCAGAAATGCGTAAAAAGATTCAAGAGACTATGCGGTATTCAGGACCTAAGGTGATTTATAATCATCCAATCGCAGCAATAAGGCATTTGTTGGACGGATTAAGAAAGTAATCATTAAAATAGTAATTGATTATTTCTAAATTGAGAATTGAAAACTGAGAACCATTAGAAGAAGGAGCAAGTACGATGGGAATCAAAGAATATTCTCTGGAAATGAGAGGAATGCCACACTGTGATTTGGAAGAGTATTTTCTCTCCATCGGAGGAAAGTGGGATGGAAAGGGAACATATTTCGCCCCAAACTGGGAAGTTAACTTAAGTGATACATGGTCCTGTACCCTGGGGTCGATTCAAATCCCAGCCACACAAGTAATCTTTCGGGTTGACGAAGAGGATTGGCCGGAAATTATAAGGGCCTTTCGCTTACGATTCCTTTCAGCAGGGGGATAAAGGAACCCTTACCCCATCTGATCTTACCAGCTCCTTGCCAAAGCACATCGTCACTAAATCATCTATGGTTGTCGGAAGAGGTTATCCGATTTGGCATAAATTGCAGCCTATTTGAGAAACTACCTAAAAAGGAGTGTGAATTATGAAGTTCTCCGGAACCGAAACTTTCAAGAACTTAAGCAATGCCTTTGCAGGTGAGTCTCAGGCACGTAATCGTTATGCTTTTTTTGCTGGGGTGGCTAAGAATGAAGGGTATCAACATATCCAAGCTGTTTTTGAGGAAACGGCCGCTAACGAAAAGGAACACGCTAAAGTGTTCTACAAACTTCTTGTTACACATACGGGGGAAGAAACTGACATTATACATGTTGATGCTGATTATCCGTTAGTTTATAAAGACACCCTGACAAATTTAAGGGCTGCTGCAGCTGGAGAAAAAGAAGAATGGGCTGAAATCTACTCCAAGTTCGCAACTGTTGCAGAAAGGGAAGGATTCTCCGATATAGCCAGAGCTTTTCAGACGATTGCTGAAGTAGAAAAGCACCATATGACTCGTTTTGACCATTATGCCGATGGGATTGAAAAGGGCACGATTTTTAGTAAAGATACTGCAACTGTATGGAAATGTACGAACTGTGGTTATATTCACGAAGGCCCAGATGCACCGGATACATGTCCAGCTTGTGCGCACCCTCAGGGATATTTCGAAGAACTGCCAGAGAAGTATTAAGCATCTAAAGCCGAGTAGGGATACCTACTCGGCTTTACAATAGACAGAATTGTCTTCTTAGGTATACATAATTAAAACCAAATAACTTTAAAACAATAATTCTAAATAAATACTTGCAATTCTATAAAATATGAACATAATTATAGATGCAACATTCTGAATATTATATAAAAACGGAGGAGAATAATGAGAATACCTATAAAAGAATTGCAAGAACGGATTTCTAATTTACAGGTAAATCTCCAGAAAAGAGGGATCGAAGGAGCACTTTTGGTCCAACGGGCAGATACCCTCTATTTTAGTGGCACAGCTCAAAATGTTCATGTCTATATTCCAGTGGAAGGAAAGCCGATGGTGCTTGCCTATCGGGATTTTGCCAGAGCAAAAAGTGAAAGTTCTTGGGAGGTTATACCGCTTAAAAGCATGTCGAAAATTCCAAAGGATATCCAGGAAGCGGGGCTTCCCCTGCCTCGAGTACTCGGCTTAGAACTCGATGTTCTTCGAGTTAATCAATACGAGCGCTATCGAAAATCCTTTCCAGAGGTTACCTTAGTGGATATTTCCGCCGAGATTCGTCTGCAACGTTCTGTAAAATCTGAGTGGGAGTTAGCTAGAATTGAAGAGAGTGCACGTATCTTTCCTTTAGTACTAGAGTTTGCCAAGGAAGTTCTTCATCCGGGAATGACCGAAGTTGAGCTTGAAGGGTTATTAGCAGGCAAAGCCAGGGCACTTGGTCATGGTGGATTTATCAGGATGCGCGGATTTGATTCGGAGTTTTATGCCGGTGCTATCACTGCAGGAGTTCAGGCAGCAACGCGGAGCAGTTTTGATAGTCCGGTTACAGGGCAGGGTATCTCCATTGCTCATCCCAATGGCGCTTCTATGGAACAGATTCAAATGGGTGAACCCATTGTCGTGGATATGGTAACAGTTGTAAATGGCTACCAAATTGATCAGACCAGAATATTAAGCATAGGGCCCTTGTCCAAAGAGCTGACGATGGCCTATGAGATGGCAAGGCTGGTTGAAGAGAAACTGCGGCGTGCCTTAATTCCAGGCCGGGTTGCTGGCGAGGTCTATGAAGAAATTCTAACGTGGGTTTGTGATAATACCCCTTATGAAGATAATTTTATGGGCTATGGAGCAAGTAGAGTTAGTTATGTAGGACATGGGGTGGGACTGGAACTTGATGAGCTTCCAACTATCAGCAGGGGTTCTAAAGAGGTTTTAAAAACTGGAATGGTAGTAGCCATTGAACCCAAGTTTGTTTTTCCGAGTGTAGGAGTTGTTGGAATTGAGGATACGGTTGTTATCGAGGCTGAATTGGGCGCCCGATATTTATCGGTAACACCGAGGGAATTGATGGTACTTTAAGTAATGAAAGTGTTCATTTAGCAATAAGCTGTTAATAAAATGAAGTTGATGGTAAATATTGATTCATTTTGTAGACATTTCAGGACAAATGTCCCTGTCCAAGCGGCAGGGATTTTTTTCATGGGTCGCGAAGTATATAGAAAAACCTTCTATGGGGCATGTGCCTTCGGTGCACTCATCCAGAGGATTAGCTTCACTATAATTTACGAGTTAGAGTCTTTTTGGCAGATTAGTTATTGAAAGTTAAACTTTAAGGGGCAAATTATCTTATTAGGAATGATCCGAGACAAGTGGAGGCAACCATGAAAGAGAAATATGTTTGGCTAAGTTCCAAGGAACTTGAACTCATGCTACAGGGCTCATTACAATGGAATGACATATCCCCTCGCGTAACCTCGTCCAAAGCGGGAATGCGAAAGCTGGGTGAATCTATAGACAAACCGTCGGTTTCCCAACCTGCAAAGCAAGCAGAGGACTCTTTTCCGCAGAAAAAGGGAACCGATTCCAGGCGACTTGAAGGACAGCCTGTAATATGGCTGTTGGGCAGTGTTGGTATTTTAACACTATCATCATGGTTCTACTTTGTCTTATTTTCTGATTAGCAGTTAATAATTGCATAATTTGTGGGAAGGCTTGTTACAAAATAATGAAAGCCTTCCTATTTTTTTTGAAAAAATCTTTGCAAAATCATTAAAATTTGGGTATCATATAAATAGAAGGTCAGGAAAGGTCAATGATATGTGTTGCAGAAATATTACGTTGACAAGGAGACAAAACAATGGGAAACCTAGCGGATCGCATTGAAGAATACTTGAAACAGATCTTGGAAAAGACAACAGAAGGATACATTGTGCTGCAACGAAGCGAACTTGCGGGTGAGTTCTCATGTGTACCATCCCAGATTAACTACGTTCTCGACACCCGTTTTACGGTTGAACGCGGATACCTCGTTGAAAGTCGCCGAGGGGGTGGGGGATACCTGAGGATTATCCGCTTAGGTCTGGGAATTGAGGGGCAGTATCAACATGTTATAAGGCAATTGATTGGAGAACAGCTTTCTCATGCTCGATCCAACGCTTTGGTAGAGAGACTTTTGGATGAGGAACTGTTGACGACTAGAGAAGCAGCCCTGATTAAGAGCCTGCTTTCTGGAAACAATTTAGGGGGAGAATTCAGAGATTGGGATACGCTCCGCGCGTGTTTAATGAAAGATATTTTAACAACGCTAAGTCGGGATGATTTGGTCTAAGGAGGTTTTGAAAATGCTTTGTCAGCATTGTAAACAGCAAGAGGCTATTATGCAATTGTTTATTACAGAAAACGGGAATACTCGTGAGGTGTATCTTTGCCAGTCTTGTGCTAAAAAAACCCAAGAAGTAAGCTTTGTCTTCCACCCCGCCATTGTGCCGGAGTTTTTGCAAGCACTTTTTGGCTTTAATTCCACTGCAAAGGACCAACCAACTGAGACAGCATGCCCTAAATGTGGACTTAGCTTTTCCCAAATTACGCAAGTCGGGAAGCTGGGATGCAGTACCTGTTATGAGACCTTTGAAACTCAACTTGAGCCGTTACTGCGACGTGTTCATGGCGGAGGCCAAAATGTGGGTAAAATCCCTGCAAGACGAGGAGCAACGCTCATAAAACGCATGGAACAAAGAAAGCTGAAGGAAACTCTTCAAGCCTTGATTCAGCAAGAAGCGTTTGAGGAGGCTGCTGTAGTAAGGGATCAGATTCGTAAAATTGAGCAATCGGCTGGAGGGGAAAAAAGTGATTCGTAAAGAGCTTCTTTTACAGCACAGCGCCTGGATGAGTGAAACCGATTCTCCGGTCGTTATTAGCAGTCGGGTTAGATTAGCACGTAACCTTGAGGATTTCCCTTTTCCCCATGGTCTAAGCCAGGAGGGTGCCGCTCAGGTTGAGAAAACTGTTGCCCAAGTTTTAACCGATACAGAAGGGGAGAATAAGGAACTCAGCTATATACCTCTAACAGAACTGAATAGTATTGAGCAACAAGTTCTCATAGAAAAGCATTTGATCAGTCCGAGTTTAGGCGGGTCAACTGGAGCGCGCGGTGTGGCGTTAGCCCCTGATCACCGTTATGCAGTGATGGTTAATGAAGAAGATCACCTAAGAGTTCAAGTACTTTTACCGGGCAATCAGCTTTTAGAATCACACCGTTTAGCAACAGAGTTAGATGATCTTTTAGAAGCAAAACTTGATTTTGCCTACAGGGAAAGTCAAGGATATCTAACGGCTTGTCCTACAAATGTAGGGACAGGACTCAGAGCTTCAGTTATGGTCCATTTGCCGGGCTTGGTTATCACGAAGCAAGTTCAGCAGGTCTTAGGGGCGGTAACTCGCTTGGGGTTAGCCGTACGGGGGTTATATGGCGAGGGCTCTCAAGCCTTCGGACACATCTTTCAAGTTTCTAACCAGATTACACTTGGGAAGAGTGAAGAGGATATTTTAACTCATTTAGATGCAGTAACCCGACAGATTGTTGAGCATGAGCTTCAGGCACGTGAACTTCTTCGTCAGCAAACTCCTATACACTTAGAAGACAAAGTCTGGCGTGCCAGGGGAACTTTACAAAATGCACGGTTACTTTCATCGGAAGATGCGATACATCTTTTGTCCCATGATCGGTTAGGAACGGATATGGGATTACTGCCCAAGACTAAGGATTGCTTTGCGACGTTAATCGTCGATACCCGTCCGGGATGTTTGCAATATATCCTCGATCGAGAACTTGACCCCAGTCAACGTGATGAGGAACGGGCTCGCTTGATACGAGAACGAATTGCGTGAAGCGTGGCAAAAAGATGAGACAAGATGCAAGCAGAAATTTTTGCTCTTCAACGAACGCTAACTATAAATAACTGCGATCAGGAAAGGATGAAAGATTTATGAAGGGTCGTTATACTGAACGTGCCGAGAAAGTATTAGCTATAGCCCATGATGCAGCCAAACGAATGGGCCATCAAGTGATAGGGACTGAGCACATTTTGCTGGGGCTTATTCAAGAAGGGGAAGGCATTGCTGCGCAAGCCTTGACAGGAATGAATTTGGACCTTGCAAAAATACAGAATCAGATTGAACAAATTACTGGAGTGGGTCAGCCTAGTAAAGGGAAAGTTGGGTTCACCCCTCGAGTAAAAAGGGTCTTGGAATTGGCGAATGAGGAAGCTCATCGGCAAGAGGTTAATTATATTGGAACAGAACACTTGCTTTTAGGTCTTATTATGGAGGGAGAGGGAATTGCAGCTCGCATCTTGGCAAACCTTAATGTAAGTCCTGAAAGAGTATGGAAACAAGTCGTTAAATTATTAGGTGGAGAATTGGATGAATCTTCGATACCTGCCCCAAATTCTATTCAACCTTCTAAAAATGCCGGTCCTGTGAACACACCTGCTTTAAATGAGTTTGGTCGTGACCTTACTTTGCAAGCGCGCGAAGGACGTCTTGACCCTGTAATTGGAAGAGAAAAGGAAATAGAACGGGTAATTCAGGTTTTAAGCCGCCGTACGAAAAATAATCCTGCGTTGATAGGAGAACCAGGTGTTGGTAAAACAGCGATAGCAGAGGGATTAGCACAAGGGATTGTTAGTAATAGAGTGCCGGAAATTCTAGTAAACAAACGAGTCATTACGTTAGACCTTTCGGCAATGGTGGCAGGAAGCAAATACCGTGGTGAATTCGAAGAGCGCTTAAAGAAAGTTATGGAGGAGATCCGAGCGGACGGAAACGTCATTCTCTTTATAGATGAGCTGCATACCTTGATAGGAGCGGGAGCAGCAGAAGGTGCAATTGATGCAGCAAATATTTTGAAACCTGCTTTAGCTAGGGGTGAACTGCAATGCATTGGAGCGACAACATTAGAAGAATACCGAAAATACATCGAGAAAGATTCCGCTTTAGAACGTCGTTTCCAACCTATCACAGTTGGTGAGCCGACTGTAGAGGAAGCCATCGTGATACTCCATGGTTTGAGGGATCGGTATGAGGCTCATCATCGGGTGAAAATAACCGATGAATCTATTGAGGCTGCCGCCCGTCTGTCTGATCGTTATATTGCGGACCGCTTCTTGCCAGATAAGGCTATAGACTTGATGGATGAAGCAGCTTCGCGAGTTCGGTTAGCAAGCTTTACGGCACCGCCTGATTTGAAATTACTGGAGGAAGAAACGGAACGATTGAAAAAAGAGAAAGAAGCGGCCGTTTCCAGTCAGGAATTTGAGAAAGCTGCGCAATTCCGTGATCAAGAACAAAAATTACGAGCGGAGCTGGCTGAACAACGTGGAGCTTGGCAAAACCAACGTTATAAAGAAAATGCTATGGTTACTGAAGACGACATTGCTCAAATTGTTGCAAGTTGGACAGGAATACCTGTCAAAAAACTTGCAGAAGAGGAAAGTGAACGTCTGCTCCATCTGGAGGATCTCCTGCATCAACGACTCATTGGACAAGAGGACGCCGTCACTGCGGTTGCTCGAGCAGTTCGCCGAGCACGGGCAGGGTTGAAAGATCCAAAGCGTCCAATAGGTTCCTTTATTTTCCTCGGACCAACAGGAGTCGGGAAAACCGAACTGGGGCGAGCTCTAGCAGAAGGAATGTTTGGGGATGAAAAGGCGCTGATTCGTATCGATATGTCAGAGTACATGGAGAAACATGCGGTTTCCCGACTTGTAGGAGCACCTCCGGGATACGTGGGGCATGATGAAGGGGGTCAACTTACAGAAGCGGTAAGGCGAAAACCCTATAGTGTTGTTTTGTTGGATGAGATTGAAAAGGCCCATCCTGAAGCTTTCAATATTTTACTCCAAGTTCTTGAAGACGGACGTTTAACAGATACTAAAGGAAGGACAGTCGACTTCCGAAATACTGTAATAATCATGACATCCAATGTAGGATCTTCCTTCCTTAAAAAAGAAGCTATGGGCTTTGCGCCTAAAAAAGATGAAAAGACAGATTATCGAAATATGCGCGGATATGTAATGGAAGAGCTAAAACGCTCCTTCCGCCCGGAGTTTCTAAATCGAATTGACGAGATAGTGGTCTTCCATTCCCTCCAAGAAGAACACTTAGTCAAAATATCGGAAATCCTAATTCGTCAGGTGAACAAGCGTTTAAGTGAAAATGGTTTAACGCTTGACGTAGAAAAAAGTGCTGTCGAGCTAGTTGCTAAGGAGGGAAACGATCCGATTTTTGGAGCACGTCCTCTTCGGAGAGCTATTCAAAGGTTAATTGAAGATGCACTCTCTGAGAAAATACTTCAAGGGGAATTTAAAAATGGAGACCGAATTCGTGTCGAAGCAGAAGATGGAAAGATGAAGTTTACCAAAAGCTAATCTATGTGTTTAAAACACGCAGATATTTGTCAAGGGATGCAGGGGCAATTTATGAATTGCCCCTGCAATATTAGGCATGGGGATGGTTAATGTTAGAAGCACATTATTATTCCAGGCATCAGATAGTGTTATGGGAAATGGGGCGTTAGATGAAGATTAAGGTAATTTATCGGTGTTCTAATTGTGGAGCTGAAAGTCTAAGATGGTTAGGAAAGTGTCCAAAATGCGAGGAATGGAATACGTTTGAAGAATCAGAGAGTCAACTAAAAACGACGTCTTCGACAAGCAAGAGAAGAACATCTCCTAAGAGGTTATCTGAGGTTTTACCTGGCAATAGTGATAGAATTGTGACGAGCATTAGTGAATTCAACCGAGTCTTGGGTGGAGGCATCGTCAAGGATTCAATCATTATTTTAACAGCACGGCCAGGTGCAGGAAAATCAACTTTGCTTTTGCAAGTAGCAGATGATGTTGCTAATAAGGGCTACAAGGTTTTATATGCTTCGGCCGAAGAGAGTGACAGTCAAATCAAAAATCGCTCTGACAGAATTCTCAAGGGAAGCAAGAGTAACATATGGGTATATTCAGATACAAGTATGAACCATGTTTTAACCTCAATTGAGGAACTTGATCCTGATTTGATCATTATTGACAGTATCCAGACGTTCACCCTTGAAGAACATAATTCCCGACCAGGTTCACCTATCCAAACAATGGAGTGCGCCAACGAACTTCTAAAAATAGCGAAAAATAACAGTCGTCCAAGGGCCGTGATTATGGTAGGGCAAATGACTAAAGACGATGAAATCGCGGGACTTCGTGCGTTAGAGCACTTGGTCGACGCTGTGTTAATTCTTAACGGAGAAAATGGGGAAGAATTAAGGGGAGCTTGGTGTTCGAAGAATCGATTCGGAAGTACAGGTGAAATAGGTTTCTTCTCAATGACTGAACAAGGAATGCTGTCCATCGATAACCCGTCAGAGTTCTTTATGACTCAAAGGGGCGAGGGACAAACAGTTTCAGGAAGCGCCTTAACTGTGATCAAAGAAGGAACACGCCCAATTATTGCGGAAGTAGAAAGTCTCGTATCCAAGTCTTTTACTCCCTATCCCTCTAGAATTGCAGAGTGCTTGAGAAGAGATCAATTAAACACCCTTATCTCTATCTTGGAACAGAGAGGAAAGATCAACCTATACGATAAAAATGTGGTCATTAAAACAACAGGTGGTCTTCAGCTCAAAGAACAATCCGCAAGCCTGGCTATTATCATGTGTATTGTTTCTTCTATTAAAGACAAAGCCATTCCCAATGATACTGTATTTGTAGCGGATGTCGGCTTAACCGGAGAATTGAAAAAAGTTCCTTCAATTGAGGCGCGTATACGGGAAATAGACAGAATGGGTTTTAAGCGAGTCTATATAGCAAAAAATACGCTAAGAGATTCTTCGAGGTTTAAGAACCTCGAAATTATCGAGGTTAACACTTTGTATGAGGTCATTGTGGATTTAAATATGAGAACAGTGTCAAAGATAGAAACTGATTTTATTAGGGACTAAAGTATGGATGAATCGGTATGACAAATTTAACTAAATTTACCCTTACTTAGTGTTTATATGCCCTTGTTCTTTAGACATAATTATAATAGAATTTTCTTAAAGATATAAATTAATTTTAAATTTAGAGGTGATGCAAATAGTAGTTGTTAGTGCTTTCAATTTAATATTGGCATTCCTAGTAATTTCAATTGTCATCCCCAGTATCTTAATTTATTAAAGGCAGAGTAACTAATACCCCTAATCTCTTGTCTTTTTGGACGTTGAGGAAGGTGGTCTGATGAGGGGCGATTTACAGGACTTACTAAATGCCGTTGAAACGAAACGCGATCAACTGAATAAGCTGGCTACATTTAAAAAACTTACTTCTGAAGAAGTAGTTACTATTAGCCGTGAATTAGACAAACTATTAAATGAAGTAAATAGTTTGTCAAACGGAAAGAAAGACAAATTTGATAGAAATCTATAAAAGATTATCGAAGCTAAACGTAAGGGCTGTTTCAAAATAGAAATTTACATTTGTATTTTGAAACAGCCCTTTTTTCTATGGATAAAAGCAAAAGGACAAGTTTGAAATATTGAAGGACGGTCAAAGGTTTGGTATATTCTGGGGCTTTTTATTTTACTTACTCCCTAATTCTTTTTGTCCAAGAACCTTTTTATCAGTCATTTATGAACGTCAATTTTGACCTTCTTAGTCTTCTTATCCTTCTTGTTAGACTAGATAAACTGATATCCAGCTGTACGGCTGCTTCTTCCCTGCTCCCACAGTGCGTAATCATTTGAGCGATATATTTATTTTCGAATTCTTCCATAGCATTATTAAGTGTCTTCGCTTGATAATTATATTCTAGCGTTAGAGGTTCATAAGCTGAATGGTATTTAGAAGGGATGTGTTCGGGAGTTATCACTGTTTCTTGAGCAATAATGATCAAGCGCTCAACTAAATTAGTCAACTCTCGCACGTTACCCGGCCAATCATATTTTGACAAGATTTCAATCGCTTCTTTACTGAATTTCACATTGAGATTATATTTTTTGTTGAAATGATCCGCGTAATGTTGAGCAATTAAAAGTATGTCTTCTCTTCGCTCTCGCAAGGGGGGAATTGTGATGGGCAAAACATTTAATCGATAATACAAATCTTCACGGAAAAGTCTATGCATAACCATTTCCTCAAGGTTTTTATTGGTGGCAGCCAATATCCGCACATCAATCTCTCTTGGCTTAACGCCGCCCACCCTGGTTACTTTTTGATCCTGAATAACATTCAAGAGTTTGACTTGCATGTTTTTTGGTAAATCCCCTATTTCATCCAAAAAAAGTGTGCCTTTATTGACAAATTCAAAATATCCCGCTTTACCTTCTTTGCTGGCTCCGGTAAAGGCCCCTGTTTCATATCCGAATAACTCGGATTCCAAAAGATTCTCAGGAATAGCCCCACAATTAATTTTTAAAAACAAACCCGCTTCATTACGCGGGCTTGCCTTATGAATTACTTTAGCAATTAAGTCTTTTCCTACTCCAGACTCGCCTAGCAGCAGCACCGAACTGTCAACATTAGCTACTCGATACGCCAAATCAATAACCTTGCGCATTTCTTTGCTATGGGCGATAATCTCCGAGTTATTACTTTTTTTAAGTTGATTCAGCTCTGCTAAATATTTCAAGGCAAGCACTTGAGTTTGCTGGTGTTTTTGCTTTAATTGATTTAAATCCGTGATATCTCGCACATTACAATAGACCCTGTGGATTTTTCCGTTACTATCGTAACTTGGAACACCAGTACTTAGAGCAATCTTGCCATTAATCGTGTTAATCACTACAGTTTCTTTCTGGCCGGATTCAATAACCTTCAACGTTGCACTGACGTCAGTTATTCCCTTTTCAATCTGCTCTCTTGTTGTTTGACCAATTGAATCGGGGTATTTAAGCCCCATAATTCGTTCTATCGAGGGATTGATATATAAAATTCTACTTTCATTATCGGCTATAAGCAGACCATCATAAGAGTTTTCAAGCATCCCTAAAAGGTCCCTATTCTGGTGCTCTAATTCGTCATTTCGCTTCCGAAGATGTTCTAGCAGTTCTTGACTAATTGTTTCTTCTACGTGACTCATTAATCTCACCCCTTATTTGATACTGCCAGAATAGACTAATTAATCAAATAGTCAATATATTCTAATTATATCATGTTCAATCCCTTTGTTGTAAATCAAATTGTACAACCATCCGTCAATTTAAACAAAGGTATATTGTCTCGATAATTTTATGTGTGCCTCTAGATCCCTCTGATTAATTGCAGCAAGGGGTAAGGACGAGTATGCTTTTCTGGCACAATAATTGCATACTTAGTTGAATATACTGAATAATTAGAATTTTAATTCGAAAAACATGACGGAGGGGGTATTCATTGATTAGATAGTCAAGCTCATAAATATTCCGATGAAAGTGAGATGAGCAAAAATAGGGAACTTACCCAAAGGAAGAAGATTCCTTTTCTGACAAACTAATACACAAGATATTTTTACACCCGAGGATTTCACACTTGAACATAAAATTATTTACCGGAAAGCCGGCAAATATGTTGTCTAATACAACGGCTTTGCCTAGTGAAATACAGCTGCAATGTCCAAGTTTAAACAAAAAGAGGAGGTTGCTCTAAGATGTTTTTGAATCACTTTGAGTATTTTGCGCCAAAAACGCCGGCGGAAACCCTAGAATTGGTTGCCTGCTTGGGAAGTAAGGCTAAAATACTCGCCGGGGGCACAGATTTAATGGTGGTGATGAAGGCAAAGGCAATTAGCCCCGACTATCTAATCGACATCAATGGGGTAGAGGAGTTTAAAGGAATTTTTTGTGAGCAAGGAAAAGGTGCTGTTATCGGAACAAATACTAAGTTGGCTGAGATTCAATTTTCAGAGGCGATTCAGGCAAAATACCCTGCTCTTGCATACGCAGCTGGTGAGGTAGGTTCATCTCAGGTAAGGCAGATGGCTAGTTTAGGAGGTAATTCTTGTAATGCTTCTCCGGCAGCAGAGACCCCGACACCCCTAGTGGCAATGGACGCGAAAGTGGTGCTTAGCAGTATTTTGGGGGAGAGAGAACTGCCTTTGGAAGAATTTATTTTAGGCGTCCGAGTACTGGACCTTGCAGAAGGAGAAATGTTAACAAAGTTCGTACTGCCGGAACCTAAACTGAAATCAGCATGCCGCTATGCCTACATGGGACGCAGAGATGCCATGGAAATCGATTGTGTCAATATGGCTGTAACTATAGAGTTGGAAGATGATGGTGAAAAAGTTAAAAATATAAAGCTTGTGATGGGGTCTGTATATCCAAGGCCTTTGGTATCAAAGGAAGTTACTGCTCTTTTGGTAGGGCAAAAGCTTAGTGATCAACTGATCGAAAAGGCTGCTGAGGCGGCCCAAGGTGAAGCTAAACCGATTGATGATATTCGAGCATCTGCTGAATATCGCCGTGAAATTGTCAAAGTACTGGCACGCAGGTTGATTAAAGAGGCTTATACCGATGCGAAGGGGGTATAGTGATGAAAAAACTGATTGAATTAGATATCAATGATAGGATTTATGAAGTAGCCATTGATGCCAGAGATTTGCTGATCGATGTCATCAGAAATAAAGTAGGCCTTACAGGCAGCAAGAAAGGCTGTGGGGATGGCGACTGTGGAGCCTGCACCGTGTTAATTGATGGCAAACCTGAGTTGTCTTGTATTAAACTTGCTATTGCCAGCCAGGGCAAAAAAATTACCACTATTGAAGGCCTGGTGCAGGAAGGCGGTCAGCTTCATCCGATTCAGCAGGCATACGTCGATCATGGTGCCGTACAGTGCGGTTTTTGCACACCGGGTATGATCTTGTCCTCAAAGGCGCTGTTGGACAGGAATCCCGATCCAACCGAGCATTATATAAAACACGAATTAAGTGGCAATATTTGTCGTTGCACCGGCTATAAGAGAATAATTGAAGCAGTTGAAGCGGCGGCTAAGGTTTGGTCCAAAGAGGGGGTGCAATAATGGAGAAGAAAGTTTTAAAATCAAAATGGAATCTGACTCCAGAAGGCTGGAACCTCGAAGGGGTACCCTCCAGCCAGGATGAGAAAAGATATACCCAGGTGGGAAGAAGTGTCCCTCGGATAGATGGCCCTATCAAGGTTAAGGGTGAAGCAATTTATACAGGAGATATGACACTGCCCGGCATGGTTTATGGGAAAATCAAGCGTAGCACGTACGCCCATGCGATCATTAAAAAGATTGATTGCTGCAAAGCTCTGAAGTTGCCGGGTGTTCTGGCAGTCCTTACTGGAGATGAAGCTCCTAACAAATGGGGTATCGTTCCACAGGCAGCCAATGAGACTGTCCTAGCCGTTGGGAAAGTTCGTTTCTATGGTGAAGGTGTGGCTGCTGTTGCTGCCCTGGATGAAGAAACCGCCGAAGCTGCTCTTGAATTGATTGAAGTCGAATATGAGCCTCTGCCGGTTTTGCTCGATCCTTTTCAATCCATGGAACGCTCCCAAGAAGTGCTTATCCATGAAGATAGTAAGGGTAATATAATGCATGCAGGGGAGCAGGTCTATGGCGATGTGGATAAGGCCTTTGCCGAGTGTGAGTATGTTTTAGAAAGAGAGTTTCATACTAACTATCCGCAACACGGCTTTCTCGAGCCGCATTCAGCCCTAGCCAGTTATGATACCCAAAACGGTCAACTGCATTTGTGGGCCAGCAGTCAAATTCCCCACTACTTGCATCGACAAATGTCGATAGTGTTAGAAATACCCATGAACAAAATTCGGGTTACACTTCCTACAATCGGCGGTGGTTTTGGCGGCAAAGGAGAAGCAGCGCCTTCAGAATTTGTAGCCTGCTTGTTATCAAGGAAGGTAGGCAGGCCCGTTAAAGTAGTTTATGATCGCCAAGAAGTATTTTATACGAACAAAGGCCGGCATCCATGCCATATGAAGGTGAAAATGGGTTTGGATAAGGATGGTTATATTCAAGCCGTAGATTTTGACAATACATTGGACAAAGGTGCATACTCTGGCTGGGGGATCGTTGTGTTGTTTTACACTGCATCAATGATACATCTGCCTTATAAGGTTCCTAACGCCCGGTTTCGGGGAAGAAGTGTTTATACTAATAAACCCAGCACTGGGGCCATGCGCGGTCTAGGCGGGGTTCAACCTCGGTGGGCTTTGGAGTGCTTGATGGATGAAATGGCTGAAATGATGGGAATTAGCCCATACGAACTGAAACTAAAAAACGCTATCGAATCGGGACATACCTGCATTAATAATATGTTCGTACCGCATTCCGAGTTTAAGAAATGCCTTGAGACAGCGGTTAAAAAATCAGGTTTCCTGGAAAAACAGGGCAAGTTACCTTTTGGGAAAGGTATTGGAATGGCGGGTGGTTATTATATCACCGGCACAGCCTACACTCTTTATCAAAATTATAAGCCGCACACTACGGTGATGATTAGGGTAGATACAGAGGGAGGGGTTACCCTTCTTTGTGCGGCTGCGGAGATCGGTCAGGGGTGTAATACTGTTATGGCCCAGATGGTAGCCGAAGAACTTGGTATCCAATACGAAGATGTACATGTTCAGTCGGGAGATACAGAAATAGGGGCCTTTGATTTAGGGAGCTTTGCCAGCCGTCTAACTTATGCAGCCGGGGCGGCTATCAAGATGGCCTGCGTAGAAATTAATCAAAGTCTAAAAGAAACCGCGGCTGGAATGCTTGGAGTACGGGCCGATCAATTAGTGATTAAAAATCATGAGATATATTCAATGTATGAGATCAAGAAACGGATCTCGTGGGAAAAGGCTATTGAGGTCTATACCAGTATCAATGGGACATTGGTTGGTATGGGTAACTTTTCTCCACCAAGGCGCAAGGGAATTGATATCATAAGCGGGAATCGGGTTCAGGGCGCAAATATTGGTCACTCTCCTACTTTCGGTTTTAGTTCCCAAGTACACGAAGTAGAAGTGGATGTGGAAACTGGCCGAATCTATGTGAAGAAGGTAACTGAAGCCGGTGACTGTGGTACACCTGTTAACCCCATGTGTGTAGACGGACAGGTAGAAGGGTCCATTATGTTTAATATAGGAGCCTGCCTTTACGAAGATCAAAAGTTAGATGCCAGTGGTAAACATTTAAACCCAAACTTCCACGATTACAAGACGCCAACTACTATGGAAATGCCAGAAATGGATACTAACATAGTAGAAAGTTATGACCATTCAGCTCCGTTTGGGGTTAAGGAAACAGGTGAAGGAGCTGTTCAACCTACTTTCCCTGCTCTTACCAACGCGATTTATGATGCCATCGGCGTAAGATTTTACACCCTGCCGATTACCCCGGAAATGGTATTAAAGGCGTTAAAGGATAAAAAAGAGGGTGAGTTGTAAGGGGGTGTGAGTGGGCAAGGGCAATTTCAATTTTAATACACTTTGACAATAGAGTAATGGTAAAATGCTAGTTTGCATTCACCATTACTCTTTTTTGCATTACTCAGAAAGCATAATTTGCGTTACATACTTTCTAGAAGGTCCTTCTCGGCATCCATGGACAGCAGTCCCTTCTCGCCATTCGTGGCCAACGCCTGTGGCTTAGCGTTGGATAAGTTTTCTAGAAGTTAAAGCGTAGAAGAAAATGGTCCTATGTGCTCCATGAGTCCTTGGCTATTAACGGACTGGAAGGAAATTGGAAAAATATCTAATTTGGATCTTTATAACATGTGCATTTAGTGATAGTATTACATAAACAAAAAGTTATAATAAAGGAGAGATTTCAATGTCCTTTACCTACTTGATTAGCTCAGATGTCATTGGCCATCAAGATCCGGAATTAGGAAGACGCCTGATGCATAGCTTCTTTTTGAAACTCTTGGAGGCTGCCGAAAAACCAACCCATATTCTTTTCCTCGAAAAAGGGGTGCAGCTTTTGTTGCCCGAATTTTCTGCTCTCGATGCCCTTAAGATTTTAGCAGAGGAGTCTGGCGTTACGCTATTGGCTTGTGTGACCTGTCTGGATTATTACGGAATCAAAGATAAAATCGAGGTTGGAGAGATTTCAACTATGCCTGAGATTATCGCCGTTATGCATGAAAGCGATAAAGTGATACATATTTAACGAGGACAACTTAGGAGAATGGGGAGGATAAAAGAATGGATAATAGAGAATTATGGACAGCCTTGGGTATGGATTTAGAGAAACACGATGATTTTTTGGCCCCTGTGCCAGCGATTTTTACGAGCCTATTCCTAGATCGACCCAATCGACCTAAAGCTATGGGGTATTTCGATATGGTAGTCGGAGATGTGCATGGGATTCGAGTGCATGAACTTTATGCTATGAAAGAAGCTGGCGCTAAGGTGTTCTCAACCTTTTGCGTATATGTTCCGGAGGAGATCATCGTTGCAACAGGGAGTGCCAATATCGGACTATGCGCTGGGGCTCAGTATACCGTTTCTTCAGGGGAAAAAGTTTTGCCCCGCAACCTCTGTCCGTTGATTAAGTCGACTATGGGTTTCAAATTAGACCGAATTTGTCCGTACTTTCAAGTTTCTGATTGGGTTATTGGGGAGACGACCTGCGACGGCAAGAAGAAGGCGTGGGAGATCCTTAATGAACATATTCCTACCTATGTAATGGACCTCCCCCAAAAGAAAGACGCTAAAGACACACGTCTATGGGAAGAAGAGGTGCGTGAATTTGCATCCTTCATTGAACGAGAAACTAAGGTAACCATAACCCCAGAAAATCTAGCTAAGGCAATTCAGACGATTAATAATAAACGTCAAGCACTTCAAAGGTTAGCAAACTTAAGAAAACATACCCCTGCTCCGATTCACGGTTTAGATGTTCTCTTAATTAATCAACTTTCATTCTTTGATGATCCGGTTCGTTTTGCCGCTCAAGTCAATGCTCTATGTGATGAACTCGATGTGAGGGTTAAAGAGGGGAGCGGAGTTGCACCCGTTGATGCGCCAAGGATTCTGGTAACGGGAACACCACAGCCGCTTCCAGCTTGGAAGTTGCACGCCTTAATCGAACAAGCTGGAGCTGTTGTGGTAGGGGAAGAAACTTGCACAGGAGAGCGTTACTATAAGGATATCACTGAGCCGGCGGACAACATATCGGATATGCTCGCCAATATTGCTAAGCGTCCCTTAAAGGTGAATTGTGCCTGCTTTACCCCGAATCAAGGACGCATGGAAGATATAGCTTTCATGGCGGACAATTTAAAAGCCGACGCCGTCATTGATTTTACTCTTCAGTTCTGTCAGACCTATGGAGTAGAAAGTTATTTTGTGGGTAAAGAAATGGAGAAGAAAGAAATTCCCTTCCTACGGCTGGAAAGTGATTTTTCGGATGAAGATCAGGGGCAACTCTTAACGCGTATCGAGGCTTTAATCGAGATGATTCGTGCATGAAACAGGCTGGGTTAGACCTTGGCTCGGTTAACACAAAGTTGGTGGTGCTTGAAAACGGAAAAAGAATTTACAACCAGGTCATACCTTCTCGGTTCGATTCCGTCCAAGCGGGTATTACCCTATTAAAGTCCTATGTCGAAGAACATGGAGAAAAACCTAAAAAACTTGTGGTCACAGGGTACGGACGGGTAAACTTTCCGGAGGGCCGGGTAATTACGGAAATCACCTGTCAAGCTAGAGGATGTCATGTCTATTTTCCGGATTATGCCTACATTTTGGATTTAGGGGGACAAGACGCTAAAGTGATCAAGAAAAGTGCGCAAGGCAAAGTCGTTCAATTTATTATGAATGACAAGTGTGCTGCCGGAACCGGGCGTTTTTTAGATGTTATTCTTAAGGGATTAGATCTAACCTCTATGGAGATGGAGTTAGCCACAGAAGCTAAGCCAATGCCCATCAATTCCATGTGTACTGTTTTCGCGGAATCTGAAGTCATTACTATGCTCGCTAAGGGGATTCCAAAACCAGAGGTGATTGCTGGTCTTTTCAAAAGTACGGCAAAACGTCTTGCCAATTTTGTAGAGTCTGTCGGACACCCTGAATGTCTAATATTTACTGGGGGAGGCGCCCATTACAGTCTCTTAGTCCACTTTCTCGAACGAGAGTTAAAAGGGAAGATCGTGATACCGTCGGATCCCGAATTAACTGCATCATTAGGTGCTGCATTACTAGCATAACAACAGAGAATAGCACTTGCTTAAGATAGCAGGTGCTATTCTCTGCAGCCTTCAGGATTATATTAGTAACTGCTAAGAATAATTGAGTCATAATTGCATCATCTAGATGCAATTATGACTTGACACAAGCTCTGATTAAGAAGTCTTTTTGCATATATTGATAAATACCACTGCAATTTTGCAGTGGTATTATATTTTAAATTATTAAAATTTTCAAATAAATTATCTGGTACTATACCGTTGACCGTTTGATTTCGACAATTAGACCGTTAATTTCAGCTAATCAATACTCAAATAGGGAAAGAGTTTATATAGTGGCATTGTACTTGCAAGTATATAACCAAACCAAACTAAAACAAATAAAAACTATCTAAAACAAACTAAATTAAATTAAATTAAATCGAAATATAAAAGGAGGATGTTTAACAAACTAAATATTGCCGGTTAAATTGTGTGGAAAAAATATATAAAGGGGTTGGAAAATGAGATACGCAGAGTCAGGATATAACTTAGAAATTGATCTAGCCACAGGAAACATTGAGAAGGTAGAAACTGACCCGAAATTAATGGAACTTCATTTGGGGGGCCTGGGTACGGACGTCAAGATCCATTACGATAGGGTTCCTCCTGAGACTCAAGCATTTGATCCTGAAAATCTACTGATTTTCAGCGCAGGTCTTTTATGTGGCACACCTACTTTCAGCGCGAATCGTATGCTGGTTACCACTATTTCTCCACAGACGGGGTTACTGTGTTATCCAATGGCAGGGGGATTTTGGGCGTCGGAATTGAAGTATGCCGGTTATGACAAAGTAATCATGCGCAACAAGTCCCCAAAGCTTGTGTATATCTATATAAACAATGACAAAGTAGAAATACGTGATGCTACTCATTTGAAGGGGAAAGGCGCGCTTGAAGTTCAAGACCTAATAAGAGAAGAGTTAAATGAGCCGGATGCCCAGGTGTCTGCTATCGGCTTGGCCGGCGAAAATCGTTGTTTCGTGGCTTCCATTGAGCAATCCAAGTCGAGTGCCAGCCGGGGCGGCGCCGGCGCCGTTATGGGAGACAAAAACGTTAAGGCGATTGCTGTTCGTGGAACAAAGGATATTTACCTTGCTGATGGGCTTGAATTTATGAAGCAGTTGAAGATATTGGCGGATTGGATAGATCACCGCAATCATAATCCCCTTCCGAACAAAAACATAATGACTATTCATTGCGGGGTTGGGTCGCCACAGGCGATGAAAGTTATTGATGAGAGCTGGCATACTCAAGGTTTCGCTTGGGGAAATTCGCGCAGACGGAGAAAAACCTTCTGGAACGACGCAATCAATAAGCAATGGACGGAGGTTCAAGAAAAAGCAACAAAGCGATTCATAAGTTGCTTTAACTGTCCGCAGCAATGCGGAGCCTTAATTACCCATGAGGATACGCCAAGATACATGGCGAAATGCTTCTCGAAACTTTCCTATATGTTTGCAGCTGAAATAGACGAACAGGGCTTTAATTGGAAAATCCTTGAGCCTGCTTTTCAGTATGGGTTTGACTCATTTTCAACCCCGCAAATTTTGGCCATGGGTGTTGAACTTCGTAAAGACGGCATTTTTACTGATGAGGATTGGGAAGGATGCCCAAGCGATATAGCAGGGACATTTTTCTGGTTGCTTGACAAAATGGCCCGCCGGGAAGGAAGAGTCGGAGATCTACTGGCCGACGGCTGTTATGGGGCATGCCAAAGGCTTGGCTTACCAGAAGGGAAGTATGATCATAATAATATTAAGAAACATGAGCAGATGTGTGTCAAACTGGGCATGATGGATCCCCTTTATTACCTTATGTATTCTACCAACGAGAAGGTAAGCATTACCCAAATGGAAGGGAATTGGCCCCAGGAGCCTTTTAGAGAAATGGCGGATAGAGAAGAGTTTGTTAAGGACTGGCCCCATCTTCCGGATGAAAAGTTTAAGAAATATTTCCTGGACTGGGAACCACGCGGAGAATTCGCCAATCCATTTTACCCTACTAAAGAAATATCCGCTGAACTTGTGGATTGGATGGAGCTGTTGCACAACATTGATGACGCCCTTGGGATTTGTTGCGGCATGGGATCATTTTGCTTGAAGCCTGCCTATCATATCCACAATTACTGCAATTTCATTAATGCAGCCACCGGGCTGAATCTAGATGAAGCCGGACTAAGGAAAATAGTTAATCGGAGCCGGAATTTACACCGCGCACTACAAAATCGGAGAGGCCTGAGAAGGAAAGATGAGGCGCCGCCGAAAGACCATTGGAAGCATAGATTTCCAGAGTACGAATACGAACTCTTATCGTATTATTATAACTTCAAGGGATGGAATATGGACGCGATTCCGACAAGAAAAAGATTAGAGGAATTAGATCTTGGTTATGTTGCAGACGATCTTGAGAAGAGAGGGATATTAAAAGACGACCCAGATCTGATTTATGTTCCCAATGATAACGTCTCGAGAGAAGAAAGCTCAATTTATCTGCAGGACGGTCAGTCGGACTTTTATATTCCCGATGATCACGTCTCGAGAAAAGAGGGATGATAAAAGATGGCCACGATTAAGAAGAAAATAAGAACGATCAAGATTAATGCAGATTTGTGCAATGGATGTCGAACCTGTGAGGTAGTCTGCTCCGCTGGTCACGCTACGCCGAGATTCAGCAGCAATAATCCGGCAAGGGCTCGTATTCATGTGATTACTCACCGACTAGAAAATATATTTCTTCCCGTATTCGCGGGTGAGAATACGCCAGCCCAATGCATGGGCAGGGAAAAGTATGTGATTGACGGAAAGGAATACGATGAGTGCTCCTTCTGCAAGGCTTCCTGCTCAGCCAGGGGCAGATTCATAGAGCCCGATTCCGGCCTCCCGTTAAGATGTGATATGTGTGAAGGTGAAGAACAGCCGCTCTGTGTTGAATGGTGCTTAAATAAGGTTCTGACTCTCGAAGAAAGGGAAGAGGAAGTCGAAGAAGAAGTGAAACTGGGCGAGATGGAGCTCGGATTGCAATCATTAGTGGACAAACATGGCTTAGAAAAGCTGGTGGATACCATCGCCCGAATGTCCCAGAAGAGTTAAAACATTAAGAGGAGACGAAGGAGCGAAACATGCAAGAAGAGATTGGCATATTAGACATCCAGGGTGTGGCAGCGGACATAGTATGTGATCGTTTTTCGGACGAGGGATGGGTCAGGACCAAAGTTTACGTGCCTAGAGAGATGGAGCTGACAATCTGTGTAAATGAGAAGGCCATGGTCACTATCCTGTGCACTGCAGCCAAGCTGAATTATCTCGTCATCGGATACCTTTACGCAGAGGGAATTATATCAGGCCTCGGCGATGTGGCGAGTATGCGGGTGAGTCTTGAGGAATCGCTGGCCGATGTGAGGCTGAGCAACCTCGATTATGAATTGCCAACGTGGCGGAAACTTGGATGCAGTGGCAGTTCAGTTTTCAAAACTCAGGGGCAGAAGGTTGATTCGGATCTTATATCCACACCAATGGAAGTGCTGTCACTGATGAAGCAGTTGGAAGAGCAGATGGAGCTGTATCCGCTTAGTGGCGGCGTGCACACCTCAGCTCTGTCTGATACCAAGAACTTGCTGGTAGTGGCTGAGGATATCGGACGGCATAACACCTTGAACAAGATTCAGGGCGAATGTCTGTTGAGGGGTATATCACCCAGAGATCGGTTGATGCTGAGCACTGGTCGCATTTCTTCGGAAATGCTGCTCAAGGCGGCAAAGATGCAGGCCCCAATTGTTGTTTCGCGACACGCGCCGACAAAGAGCGCCATTTTGTTGGCAAGCGATCTAGGTATTGCTCTGGTTGGGCATGCGCGTGGAAGCCGCCTGGTGGTGTATTCCCACCCTGAGCGACTTAGCTGCTTATCAAATTAAGTGTGGCTAGCTTATCCCGCCGGTTCCCTCACAGTTCATGATACTGGTCGAAGCGGTCCATCGCATCGGACCGGACCGCAACCAGTTGTCATCTATTAACATTTTCCATCCGGTCTATTTTTAGAAAGAATAAAGAAAGGCGAGGTAATTGTGAGAAAACTAACAGAACATGCTAAACAATTAAAAAGAATGTATTCTATAGAAGATGGAAGATTGAAGGGAGAAGGCAATTGGGAGAAACTACCCTTCTTTTGGTTCCTCCTATTTTTAACATACAAGTGCACAAGAAGATGTAACTATTGTTATTCTTTTAATCAAGTTGGTAATGACAATACGATGGAAATGGATGAGAATACCTTCTCAAGGTTATTGGAGTGGATTCCAGAAGTCTGGAAAGCTAATAACGTTAAAGTAAACTCCATTGGTTTTCTTGGTGGGGAACCATTATTGAGAACGGATAGAATTAAGAAAGTCATGGATTCTGTCTATAAAAATACGGATGGTATGCAAGGATATGTTAATACAAATGCTGATTTAATAGATTCTGTGAATTGGGATGATCTTGAAGCTATCCAATGGATGACAACTAATATTACAGATATAGGTATTGGAGAACTAGCGAGAAGAATGAAAATAATTAGTGAAAGATCCAATGTTATTGGTCAAACAATAGTAGCTGTTTTGGATGATTATAACCTACAGAGAGTTCTTGATATTACTAAATTCGGAATAGTAAATGGATACCGCTTAAGATATAATTCGGATCTATACAGAGGATCGGATACTGAATATAAGGAAAGATTGTTGAAAAAATATCACAAGCTATGTGATTTATTGGAGAATTTTATTATTAAAGGATACGATGTGAATACTACTTTCTTATTGGATACTTTAATTCCTTCATGGGATATTGAATCTTCTCCATACCCATGTGGGAAAAGGATTGCTAAGGTATATCCTGATGGAACGATAGGGCCATGTATTAGAGACCATTCATTAAAGGTTGGAACAATATTTGACGCAAATCCTTTAAGTAAAATACTATGTGACATATTTCATTTTGATCATAGAAAACAAGGCATCCCGGATGAATGCAGGACTTGTGAATCTAAAACTGCCTGTCAGGGAGGATGTCCGCATGATAAATTGCTGTTGACCGGTACTAGATCAGGAAAATCTGTTACTTGTGATATTCATAAAGAAATTATTCCAAGATTAAGATATTTGGATAACTCGAAGAAGTAGTTATTCTATAAAAATATGTGGATATTACTATGGCAGCAATCATCAATGTTCTTTCACGCAGTTTTCATTTACCACCGGATATGGCGGCCGCCAGTTTATCAGGATTGTTCTATTTTTAAATGTCTTAGTTCAAAAAATAGAGGTTCACTAATATTATTCTGCCTGTAAGCAATGGTTGTATGCGCTTAAAATAGAGATTGGAATTATTGAGTCCTCTGCAGACAAGGAGTTTACATATGGTATACTAATCCTTTGAACAAACTGGAAAACGAGTTTGGTCAAAGGATTTTCTTTGCAATAGGCATTCTTGCGATAAGGATTATCACTCTTTAATTGTAATACATACTAATTAATGATAAAATCAAACAAGGGGGTGAGCGGAGAAATGAACGAAGAAAATAAAATGTGGCAATGCCAAATCTCAAGTTGTGGATATATCTATAATCCAGATAAAGGGTGTAAGAAAAGTAAAATACCTAAAGATGTTCCTTTTGAGGATTTGCCGGATACTTGGAGATGTCCGTTATGTGGGGCTGGTAAAAAGATGTTTAAACCTGTGTAAATAGATTAAGATTGGTTGGTTTAAGGACAATGCGCTTAAATTAAATGATTTTAATGCTTGCAGGTACTCGTTGTATTAAACGAGTACCTTTTTTGCGTTCGCAGTAATAAGGAATTAAGCTGACAGAACTCTGTATTTCCATCCTCTGGTATAAATGTATAAAAGAAAGTGGATTGTAAACCATATATTATTGATTGTGTCAAGTGCAAGCGCAATGCTCTGAGCCTTGTCAGCAGTGATTTGGTATGTATTGGAGCGAAATAAGTTCTTGAAAGCAGAGGGCGGTAAAATGCAAAACCAAGATTTGCCCAGAGGAATGAATGACAAGCCAGGCCTAATACCCAGGCAAGTGATGCCGGAAAATCTGGAAACCCCGATAAACAACATCCTGAGTTGGATTACGCCTACCGAAATGTATTACGCTCGGAACCATCTGCCCTATCCGACGATTCAGATGCAATCATGGGCTTTAGGTCTGGGCGGTGAAGTGGAAAAACCGTTTAGTTTTACTTATGAGGATCTAAAAAAAATGCCTTCGGTTAGCAAATTTGTAACGACGGAATGCTCAGGCAATAAACGTGCTTTTATGGAACCGCCAGTCCCTGGAGAACAATGGCGGATCGGCGCAGTAGGCAATGTCAAATGGACAGGGGTGCCCCTAACTTATCTCTTAGATCAGGCGAAACTTAAGGGGTCAGCCGTAGAGCTTATTTTTACAGGGTCAGATTCCGGCATTCGCCCCGATATGGATACTCCGGTCAACTACGAGCGAAGCTTGTCGTTAGACAGAACCTTGTTAGCGGAGTGTATTTTGGGTTTGAAAATGAATGGCGAGCCAATACCTCATAAACATGGTTTTCCTCTCAGATTGATTGTTCCAGGTTGGTATGGGATGGCTCATGTTAAATGGGTCACGCGTATTACTGCATCATCCATACCCTTCAAGGGGCCGTTTCAAGCAATTGACTATGTCTACATAACCAATGAAGGTGATTATCATGATGCAGTACCGGTAACTGAAATGAAAGTGAATTCTATTATTACTTGGCCATCTAAAGGGGAAAAGGTTCATTTAGGTCAACATACCGTCAGGGGGCTTGCTTGGGCGGGAAAAGGGACTATTAATAAAGTAGAAGTAAGTTTAGACAACGGTATGACTTGGAATTCAGCACAGTTAACAAGCTCGGAACATGAGCAATACACTTGGACTTTATGGGAGTATTTATGGGATATTACCGCTCCAGGCCATTATTCCCTATTGGCCAGAGCTTTTGACAGCTACGGAAATGTTCAGCCTAAGGCGGCTCCCTGGAATGCCAAAGGGTACGGAAATAATTCGATTCACCAGATTAAGCTTATGGTACCTCAAATCCTCCATTAGTTACAGGCGGGTTTTTCATGACTATTTTGGCAGGGGATACTCTCTCCAAAAGCAGTCGGCAGAAGCTGGTTGCTCTTGGTTTTAAGAAGTGAAATAAAATTTAGGAATGAGCAAATTCTATTGTTTTTGGAAAATATTAAAGCTCCTGCAATGCAGGAGCTAAATTACATAAACATATTTACATAAGGGGTAAAGGCTTAAGTCAAATTGAAAATCGTCAGAGTTTGCAACTTTTTGAGTTCTTGGTAAAGGACGTCGCTTAGAGAAATGTCTAGGGCGTTAGCTAAAGCCGCTATGTAAAACAGTTGTTTTCCCAATTCTGCAGCAATTATGTCTTGGCAGTTATCACAAACGAATCCTTCGAGTTGGCTGTCCAAGAGCTCCTTTAAGTCAGCGAGGCTTGCATCTGGGGGTATGGGTTTCTTGCGTGCATTCACTGCGTGGCAACCACAACTAGTCACAGATTTGACGACGGCTCGGTTAACACGCGCTGAAGTTTCTTGTCCTTTGGACAAGATATCCAAAATGCTTTGATGCCGGATCAAGAGGGATTTTACCGTGTCTTGGAATTGGTCAGTGAGTTGCTCCATGTGTGCTATCCTCACTCCTTTCTGCCATCTCTATTATACCGAGGTGGCTGGTCAGTTGTCAATTTTCAACAGTAATAAGGCTAAAAAAGGTAAATTGACAGGCTAAAGACTTGTATGATATAATTTTAAAATTTTGACCCGGGCTACGTTCCTTGCTATAATAATAGATAAGGGGGTGGCCGAATGTTTAAGGTTGGTGACAAAGTTGTCTATCCGATGCACGGTGCCGGAATTATTGAGTCGATCGAAGAACGGGAAGTTCTTGGAGAAAAAAGCCAATATTATGTCATGCATTTACCAGTAGGGAATATGAAGTTGTTTATTCCCTTGAACAATGTGGAGAACCTTGGCTTAAGGCAAGTTATTTCTCCCACTATGGTCCAAGACGTATTAGAGGTGCTTAGGACTAAAGATACGGCAGCTACCTTAGCTTGGAATCGGCGCTATCGGGCAAACTTAGAGAAGATCAAGAGTGGAAACATTTTCGAAGTTGCCAATGTTGTTCGAAGCCTTGCTCAAAGGGATAATGAAAAAGGACTTTCTACTGGGGAAAAAAAGATGTATGAAAATGCTTGCCAAATTCTTATAAGTGAACTCGTTTTGACAGAGGGATCTGAAGAAGAAGCTGTCAGACAATGGCTTTCATCTGCTTTGATTTTGGCTTAGATTTTTTGTTAATTGAATTATTGGCGTCTTATTGAGGTCATGGCTGAAAAGTATTTCGTTTACTCGAATTATAAATTCGAGGAAAGCACCGCTAGACTTAAACAAGGATTTGTTGTAAGATAACTGCCATGACTTAAACTGGACGTTCAAGAGTTAAGCATCGCCATGAACCCCGTATTAAATCAAATTAGCTTGAACTTAGAGCACCGCCAGGACTCATCAGGGATGGTTGAGATTAAAACACCGCCAGGACTCAACCAAGGATGGACGAGATTAGAGCACCGGCATGGCTGGCAAGGTGTCGTATTAGCAAGGGATCGGAAAATAGATTTATGTCGAGAAAAAAGGGTTAAATTGCCTTTGGTTGAAAAATAATGAAATCCACAGTATAATTGGAAAGACTTTTAGTCAAAATAGGTTAAAAGGAGGTGAAAAGATGATTCGCAATTTGATACGCGGGATCATCACTCTGTTATTAGGGGCAGTAGGATTTTATCTGAACTATATTCTTTTTAGCCTCGGCTTTTTAAAAACCCTTGGATGGGATGGGTCGCCTGTATGGACATACGCCATAATGAGTATTTTATTTGGCATTATCGGGTTTTTAGTTGCTCCTTTTAGTATCCGTTCTTTTATTGCTTTAATGCGTTGGATGGATTCGAGGTTAACTAGAGTTCCTACAAATGATCTTATGGGTGGAGCCATCGGGGGGATCATTGGACTTATTATTGCAAGTTTATTTGGAAATTCATTTGTCAGTATCAAATTCTTCGGACCGCTTTTGGCAGTCCTGCTGAGTCTGTTTTTAGGTTATCTGGGTTTGACAATTGGAATGAAACGGAAAGAAGATGTCCTAAGTTTTCTTAATTTTTTCCCTAAATTTCGTGATCGAGGAGACAAGGCAGATAAGGCCGAAAAAGGGGACAAGAACAAGGACGGCAAGACTGGCCGTTCCCAAGAGTCAGTAAGCTACAAAATTCTTGATACCAGTGTAATTATTGATGGCCGAATCGCCGATATCGTTAAAACCGGATTTTTAGAAGGAGTCTTGCTAATCCCAAGTTTTGTGCTCGAGGAGCTTCGACATATTGCGGATTCTTCAGACTTACTAAAACGAAATCGAGGGCGCAGAGGACTTGATATTCTTAATCAGATTTCCAAGGAAACTGTCATCAAAGTGCACATTCATGAACAAGATTTTGATGATATAAATGAAGTTGACAGCAAACTTGTCCGGTTAGGACAAGTATTAGGGTCGCCTCTGTTGACAAACGATTATAATCTTAACAAAGTGGCCGAACTTCAGGGAGTTAAGGTTTTAAATATTAACGAATTAGCCAATGCGCTTAAACCCATTGTATTACCTGGGGAAGAAATGTTAGTTCAAGTCATGAAAGAAGGAAAAGAGCCTGGTCAGGGTGTAGCTTATCTTGATGACGGAACGATGATCGTTGTGGATATGGGGCGGAGGTTCATGGGGCAAAACGTTGTTGTTTTAGTGACAAGTGTTCTTCAAACGGCAGCCGGGCGCATGATTTTTGCCAAGCCAAAAGCTACCTTGGAAAAAAAGCCGATGGGCCTTCGTTCGACGGATGAGGTGAATGCGATTGGCTAATATTGGGATCGTCATTCCGGCAGCCGGTCAAGGTAAACGGATGGGGGCCGGATACAACAAGCAATTCTTGATGTTGATGGAGAAACCAATTTTGGCACATACGGTAAGACTCTTTGAAGAATCTGATTTTGTCTCAGAAATTGTAATTGTTGGGGCAGAGGGTGACATCTCGGTTATTAAAGAACTTGTTTATTATCAGGAGTTTCACAAAGTTGCGGCGGTCTGTATAGGTGGGGTGCTGCGACAAGATTCCGTTCGTGCAGGGGTTCGAGCTCTAAGTCCTACTATTCAAAGGATAGTGGTGCATGATGGGGCGAGGCCCCTTTTAACATTACAAGCATTTCATAAATTTCTTGAAGAAACACGAGAGTACTCTGCCGCAATTATGGGGGTCCCTATTAAGGATACTGTAAAGCGAGTTGACATAGCAGGAAAAGTGCTTGATACTTTGCCGCGAGATTATTTGCGTGCCGCCCAAACACCCCAAATTTTTGACCGAGAAATATTGGAAGAAGCACATCAGCAAGCAGCTTCCGTAGGATACTATGGTACAGATGATGCATCTTTGTTAGAATGGATGGGGCATCCTGTACAGATGGTAGAAGGTATGCAGGAGAATATTAAGGTGACGACACCAGAAGACTTGTTGTTAGCTGAACGGATACTTACGCAAAGGCGATAGCGCAACTCGATATTTGATGTTAGATATTCGAAGCGCAAGGTACGATATGATATGCGAGTTACAAAGTAAGCTTGCTATAGAAAAGAGGCGGTGAATTGCCGCATCGGCTAGGCGGTCGAACTTCAAACCGTGAGTATCGAGAAGGGGTGTTAAGTATTAAAGTAGGAATCGGTTATGATGTACATGCTCTGGTGGCGGAGCGGTCATTGATTCTTGGAGGAGTGGAAATTCCACATGAACGTGGGTTATTGGGACACTCGGATGCGGACGTGTTGGTTCATGCGATTATGGATGCGCTTTTAGGGGCCTTGGCCTTAGGAGATATTGGAGGACATTTTCCAGATCATGATCCAAAATATCGAGGCATTTCAAGTCTTGCTTTATTGGAGCATGTCATGAAACTTATTGAGTCACAGGGGTATCGTGTCGGAAATTTAGATAGTATCGTTATGGCAGAGCGCCCGAAGATTGCTCCGTTTATCTCTAAAATGCGGTTTAATCTTTCACGTACTATGCATATCGAAGAAGCATGTGTTTCAGTGAAAGCGACAACTACAGAGCGGTTGGGATTTGTGGGAAGAGAAGAAGGAATTGCTGCTCAAGCGATTGTTAGCTTAAAAAAGGTGGAGGAAGAATGATGAAAATTCGTGTTCGATTTGCACCCAGTCCAACAGGTCCACTTCACATCGGAGGGGCAAGATCGGCTTTATTTAATTATTTATGGGCTCGCAAAAACAAGGGGACATTTATTGTTCGGAGTGAGGACACTGATTTAGAACGCTCAAGCAGAGAATCTGAACATAACATTTTGGAAGCGCTTCGATGGCTGAATATTCAATGGGATGAAGGGATTGAAGTTGGCGGGGAGCATGGTCCTTATCGTCAAACGGATCGCTTAGAACTTTACAGGGAGTATACAGATAAGTTGCTTGCCAGTGGGCACGCTTACTATTGTTACTGCACGGAAGACGAGCTGGAACAAGAGAGGCAAGCATTAACTTCCAAGGGGGAGACTCCTCGATATTTAGGAAAGTGCCGTCAATTATCCGCAGAACAACGAGCTGCCTTAGAGCTTGAAGGGCGAAAGCCTGTGGTACGCTTCCGTGTTCCGGACGGACAGGCAATCCATATCCCCGATCAGGTTCGTGGGGATGTTGTATTCGAAAGTAACGGGATTGGGGATTACGTTATTGTTAAATCAGATGGAATTCCCACCTATAATTTTGCGGTTGTTGTTGACGATATTTCTATGGCTATTACGCATGTGATCCGGGGAGAAGAACACCTTTCTAATACCCCACGACAGGTTCTCATATATGAAGCGCTAGGGTCTCCTACCCCAAAATTTGCTCATATTTCTCTCATTCTTAATACGGAGGGAGGGAAAATGAGCAAGCGGGATGGGGATACTGCGGTTATAGACTATCAGCAAAAAGGGTATCTTCCAGAAGCCATTGTTAATTTTATTGCCCTGCTTGGTTGGGCGCCATCAGGGGAAGAAGAGTTTTATACCCTTGATGAATTGACAAGCGTTTTTTCATTGGATCGGGTTTCTAAGAGTCCTGCCGTTTTTGATCGGCATAAGCTGGATTATATTAACACGCATTACATTAAAGAGTCCTCAGCTGAACGCTTAGCAGAACTGGCTCTGCCTTATATAGATGAATTAGGCATTCTTCCATATGAGGAGCGGTCAGCAGAACAACAGCAGTGGTTAATTAGCTTTATTAATGCTATTTCCGAGAAAATATCTCATCTGTCTGAAGTAAAGGATTTTATCCATTATTTCCATGGCGATATTCCCCTAGAGCCTGAAGGTGAAGCTTTAGAAGTGTTAAAAGGAGAACAAGTTCCTAGTGTTTTGGCCTCATTTAGGGAGAAAGTGCAGGGAACAGAGTTGCTCTCTGGAGAAACTGTAAAAGTGCTATTGAAGCAAATGACAAAGGAATTAAAACTTGGGGGTAAATTTGTCTACATGCCTGTTCGGGTAGCTTTGACCGGGCAAATGCACGGACCGGAGCTCTATGATATTATCCCATTGTTGGGGATTAAGAATGTCCTGGGGCGAATTGCGGTTACAGAGGCGAGATATTTAAGTTAGACATGCCAACGCAGTGATTGACAGAGTTTGTAGACTGCCTTATAATGGGATACAAACTATAGTTTTATAACTCAATTATGATTTAGGACGATGATGAGAAAGAGTACAAAGAGGAATTGCGACTAGCGAGAATGGGGTAGTGGAAGCCATTTGCAAGGAGTATTTGGAAGTGCGTCTCGGAGTTGATTGGAAGAAATTTAGAGTATTTCAATCCGTATTGGCTGCGTTAAAGCTTTGAGCTGGAACGACATGTCGTTCAAACAGAGTGGGACCGCGGAACCTTTCGTCTCTGGACGAAAGGTTCTGCTTTTTTGTATTAATTTAGCTCCATTATAGAGTTAAGTTGATGCCTGGTAATATATTCTAAAGGGAAAAGGGTGAAGCTAAGATGTTTGGACAGATGAAACGAGATATACAAGTAATTTTTGAACGAGATCCTGCAGCAAGAAGTATTTGGGAGGTTGTATTTTGTTATCCTGGGTTTCATGCTGTGCTTTTCCACCGAATGGCTCATTGGCTGTACCTTCGTAATCTGATCCTCATCCCGCGCATGATCTCTCAACTTTCCCGCTTTTTAACAGGAATAGAAATCCATCCGGGTGCAAAGATAGGGCAAGGGCTTTTCATTGACCATGGAACGGGGGTGGTCATCGGCGAAACTGCGGAGGTCGGGGACAACGTTACTCTGTATCAAGGAGTTACTTTAGGCGGGACAGGCAAAGAAAAAGGAAAAAGGCATCCGACTATAGGGAACAATGTAGTCGTTGGAGCGGGGGCCAGGGTACTAGGTTCCTTTAAAGTTGGAGATAATGTAAAAATTGGAGCTGGGTCGGTTGTTAATAAGCCTGTTCCCAGTGATACTACAGTGGTAGGTGTGCCGGGGCGGATTGTCCTCCACCATGGGGTGCCGATTAAAGATCCAGATTTAAGACACGATGACCTTCCGGATCCAGTTAATGAGATGCTGAGATGCCTAATGCAACGTGTGGAATATTTGGAACAAAGATTAAAGGAAGAGGAGAGTCGATACAATGTCTTTGAAATTATACAACACCATGACCCGGCAAAAAGAGGAGTTTAAGCCCAGAGAGAGTGGGAAGGTTGCGATGTATGTATGCGGCCCGACAACCTATAATTACTTTCATGCGGGAAATGCACGAATGTTTGTTGTATTTGACATGATTAGGCGTTACTTTTTATATAAAAAATATGATGTTCGTTATGTCCAGAATTTTACGGACGTGGATGATAAAATTATTCAACGAGGTAACATTGAAGGGATGGACCCTTTGGCCTTGGGCCAAAAATATATTGAGGAGTACTTTAAAGATGCTAAAGCACTAAACCTATTACCAGCAACCGTTCACCCCAAGGCTACAGAACATATTCCTGAAATGATCGAGATTATTCAAGGGCTTATTGATTCGGGCCTAGGTTATGAAGTGGAGGGGGATGTTTACTTTGCGGTAGATCATTTTCCTAATTACGGGAAGCTGTCTGGCAGAACGCTTGAAGATATGAAGGCAGGAGCAAGAGTTGAAGTCGATGAGCGCAAACGACACCCGATGGATTTTGCACTTTGGAAAAAGGCTAAACCCGGAGAGCCTTTTTGGGAAAGTCCATGGGGTGAGGGGCGTCCAGGCTGGCACATCGAGTGTACAGCTATGTCGTTAAAATATTTAGGGGCAGGATTTGACATTCATGGTGGGGGGGAGGACCTCGCATTCCCACATCATGAAAATGAGATTGCCCAAACGGAAGGTTATCTGAAAGGAAAGACCTTCGCCCGGTATTGGATGCACAATGCGTTTCTTACTATTAATCAAGAAAAGATGTCTAAGTCCTTGGGCAATTTTTTCACCATTCGCGAGTTATTGGTGAATTCTCCGGGAGAAGTCATTCGCTTTTATTTACTGGGAACTCATTATCGCAGTCCCCTGGATTTTAATGACCAAAACTTAATTATGGCCCAAAAGGGATTGGAACGGTTGCAAACCAGTGTCCGTTTGGCTCAAGAGGCCTTGGGCAGGGAAGGCTCTGCCAAAAACCAGCAGAGCCAAGCTGAGCTGTTAAAGGCTTCTAAAGAGGCGCGTGAAGCGTTTGAAAAGGCAATGGATGATGATTTTAATTCAGCACTAGCTTATGCAGCGCTCTTTGAACTGGCCAAAACGATGAATGGGTATGTTCAGGAGAATCCTGTACCTTCGGAAGAATTAGCAGAAGCCCAAAGGACTTTAGTGGAGCTTGGAGATGTTTTAGGTTTTGACTTGCTTCATCCGGCCCAAGTTCATATTGAAAACGATGAGATATTAACCCAGGTTATGGATGCCGTCTTGCAAATCCGTTCAAAATCACGCCAAAAAAAGGATTGGGAAATGGCTGACTTTATCCGCGATGTTCTGAAAGAAAAAGGAATTATTATTGAAGATACACCGCAAGGTGCAAGGTGGCAAATAAAGAAGTAATTGAAAGGTGACTTATGCGAAATTGGCAGGAAATGAATGCCTTAACTCTAGCTTATTTGGGAGATGCAGTCTATGAACTTTGGGTTCGTACACATTTGCTGGAATTGGGGCATGAAAAGGTCAAGGAACTTCATAAACAGGCGATCAGCTATGTTCGGGCCAGTACTCAAGCCCAGGTTTTGCATGTGCTTCTGCCCGACCTTGATGAGGTTGAACAGCAGGTTGTTATGCGCGGGCGGAATACCAAGGGCGGGCATCCTAAAAATGTAGATGTTGTAACCTATCGACATGCAACAGGGTTTGAAAGCCTAGTGGGTTATTGGCAATTAAGCGGACAAACTGATCGTATGCAGTGGGCGTTTGATAAAGTGGACGAAATGCTTCACCAATGATGATGATCGGGAATGCTCGGTGTGCGAATATATAATTATTATGTATGAGTGAGGGGTCTATAGTGAGTAAGGCGGATAATATTTTTATTGCGATGTGTACTGATATCCTTAAAAACGGGATTTCGTCTGAGGGTGAGGTTGTCAGAGCTAAATGGGATGATGGCACACCGGCGAATACTGTTAAGAAATTTGCCGTAATCAATAGATACGATCTTTCGGAAGAGTTTCCAATTCTTACATTGAGACCCACAAATTTAGTAGCGGCGATCGATGAGTTACTATGGATTTGGCAAAAGAAATCTAATAATATCAAGGATCTGAACAGCGATATTTGGAATAGTTGGGCTAATGAAGATGGGTCAATCGGAAAAGCATACGGATATCAATTGAGCGTCAAACATCAGTACCGCGAAGGGGAGCTTGATCAGGTCGACAGGGTACTGTATGACTTAAGACATAATCCGTATAGCAGAAGAATTATGGTTAATATGTATAATCACAGTGATCTGCATGAAATGAACTTATATCCTTGTGCTTACAGCATGACCCTAAATGTTACTGGAAGGAAGCTTAACGCCATATTAAATCAACGATCTCAAGACATACTGGTTGCAAATAACTGGAACGTATGTCAGTATGCGATTCTTGTACATATGTTGGCTCAAGTTAGTAACCTAGAGGTTGGAGAATTTGTACATGTTATTGCTGATGCACACATATACGACAGGCATATACCGTTAATTACAGATCTAATTCAAAGGGCCCCATTTCCAGCGCCCAAGTTATTAATTAACAAAGATAGAAAAGACTTTTATGACTTTAAAGTTGGGGATTTTATGTTAGAGGGTTACCAAAGCGGTCTACAAATTAAAAATATTCCCGTTGCTATTTGAAAAGGAGAGTTTATGAAAGCTATTGCAGCTGTAGATTTAAATTGGGGAATTGGGTACAGAGGGAATTTGTTAAAACGAATTCCTGACGACATGAAGTTTTTTAAGCAAATGACTTTAGGTAAAGTCGTGATTATGGGAAGAGAGACATTTGAGTCATTGCCGGGACAAGAACCTTTGAAAGACAGAGTTAATATTGTTCTAAGTAAGAACGAGCACTTTAACAATGAAAAAGTAACATTATGCCGTTCTCTGGATGAACTGTACTCTGAACTAGAAAAGTATGATACGGACGATGTTTTTGTGGTGGGCGGAGAATCGGTTTATTCTCAACTTTTAGCATTTTGTACTGAAGTATATGTAACTAAAATTGAGGAAAAATATGTAGCAGATAAATATTTCGTTAATTTAGATAAGAATAAAGCATGGAAATTAGTATCTGCCAGCAATTTTAAAAACTATGAAAACATTGGTTTTAAGTTTGTAAAATATGTATTGGTTGGATAAATATAGTTAGGTGAAGAAACTGCTGTCTGTCGACAAGGCGTCTGCAGTTGTGGAAAAATGAAAACCCTCGAATAGAAAGAAGTGAACTACTTGAACGAAGAAATGGTTTATGGGAAAAATCCTGTGGTGGAACTTCTGAAAAGCGGAAAACCCGTTAATAAAATTCTTCTTGTCACGGAAGGGGCGGGTAGCCGAAATCAAGAAATAATCTCGTTATTGCATGAACGAAATATTCCTTACCAATTTGTGGATCGTCAGACTCTTGACCGTTTAACAAATCGTGAACGGCACCAGGGAATGCTGGCCTATGTGGCAGCGAGGGAGTATGCAAGTGTAGAGGACATTCTGGCCTTAGCTGAGGAACGGCAAGAGGCCCCGTTTCTATTGATGCTGGATGAGATCGAAGACCCTCATAATCTGGGGGCTTTGTTAAGGACTGTAGACGCTGTAGGAGCCCACGGGGTTATTATCCCCAAGCGGAGAAGCGTAGCCTTAACAGGAACGGTAGCCAAGACATCCGCTGGGGCGGTTGAACATGTCAGGGTAGCGCGCGTTAGTAATTTGGTTCAAACATTAAACGATTTAAAGAAAAAGGGATGTTGGGTTTCAGGCGCTGAAGCAGGGGGAAAAGATGCTTTCAAGGCAGATCTCACAGGTCCGCGGGTAATCGTAATTGGCAGCGAAGGTAAAGGGATAAGCCGTTTACTCCGAGAAAATTGTGATGAGATTGTAAGCCTGCCTATGAAGGGAAAGATCACTTCCTTAAACGCTAGCGTTGCTGGATCTGTCATGCTTTATGAAGTTCTCAGACAGAGAATCTACTCCAATTAAAAGCTATTATTCCTTGAATTACCGAAATATGGGTTAGCTGAACTTTCCCAAGGACATATGGCAAATGTGACTTTATTATGTTCTTCCGCACTATTTGCCATATCTAGAAGCTTTATTTTTTAACATAATTTGGAACCTTGAATTCGTATCTCGATCTAGAACCTCACGAATAGCGACAGAACAACCAAAACTTCGCCTTGACGCTTTTCTTTAGGGTCGAGTATAATGAGGATGTTCTCGTGGACGAGGGCTAGCCGAGATTGCGTCTTCTTCGTGACGACATTGTAGGGGGGATCAACTTGACTCTTCAAGCCCAACCAGAACTACCGGAGTGCGAAATCATCGACGTTATCGTGGATGAAGAGGTGGTTGAGCTTGCCAAGGAAGGCGACGCTGCAGCACTGGAGTATCTAATTAACAAATATAAAAACTTTGTTCGAGCTAAAGCACGTTCTTACTTTCTTATTGGCGCTGATCGTGAAGATATTATCCAAGAGGGTATGATTGGACTCTATAAGGCAATACGAGATTTTCGCGGGGACAAACTCTCTTCCTTTAGAGCCTTTGCTGAATTATGTATCACACGACAGATAATTACTGCGATTAAAACTGCGACAAGGCAAAAACATATTCCGTTAAACTCATATGTTTCCTTGAACAAACCCATTTATGACGAAGATTCGGACAGGACTCTACTAGATGTAATCTCGGGAACCCGAATCACAGATCCTGAAGAACTAATCATCAGTCGGGAAGAATTTGACGACATTGAAGAAAAAATGGGCGAAATCCTTAGTTCTTTAGAGTGGAAAGTACTTATGTCATACTTGGAAGGCAAATCTTATCAAGAGATTGCTGTAGACCTGAGAAGACATGTGAAATCAATCGATAACGCGTTGCAACGGGTTAAGAGAAAGCTCGAACGATATCTTGAACGGCGAGATGGATAAATTTACATATTTCTTTATTGATAAAAGACTTGCATTATCAATAAAGAAATGGTAAACTACGTAAGTGCCTTGGGGTGATGATTGTCGCACACGGGAATTAGTGCCGATGTAGCTCAATTGGTAGAGCAGCTGATTTGTAATCAGCAGGTTACAGGTTCGAGTCCTGCCATCGGCTCCATGACTTAATGAGGATTGCATGACATAGTTTAGCAATAAACATTTAAAACTGCATGGTAACTTCACAAAGGCTGACAAGTGATCACACAGGACAACTAAAGCGTTACGTCGCGGGGTGGAGCAGTGGTAGCTCGTCGGGCTCATAACCCGAAGGTCGTTGGTTCAAATCCGGCCCCCGCAACCAAGTATGATTTAGACAGCAAAGCTGTCTTTTTTGTTATACTGTTTAGAAAGTATAACATATCGCCATCCCGGTACCTTGCCATTCATGGCGGTGTTCTAATCTCGACCAAGTAATGGTTGAGTCATGGCGGTGCTTAATCTCAACCATTACTTGGTTGAGTCTTGACTACAGGGGCACTCGTCCGTCCTAAGCGAGTCAAGCCAGCGCCAGCCAAGTTTTTTTCATAAGATGTTTTTTCTTGACAGTAAAATTATCTTATGATAAAGTATTTTGAGTAATGGAAAAAAATACAGCGTCCTACCGTTGTCCGGGAGGTGTTCGTGAATGCGTGTTGGCATTATTTTAGCGTGTACGGATTGCAAGCACCGTAACTATGCTACTATGAAAAATAAGAAAAATAACCCAGATCGCTTGGAAACTCAAAAGTTTTGCAAGTTTTGCAAGAGCCACACTCTGCATAAGGAAACAAAGTAATTTTTTTTTTGCAAAGGTTTATGTACGCCAGGAGGCGTTGTCACGGAGTCGATGATGTGGATGTCTGTAAGGATGTGAAGTGATGGGCGAGTTGAAGAAACCGGCCAATACTCTGCGACAGAAAGATAAGGCGATGGAGTATTTCCGCGGGGTTTTGAGCGAACTCAAGAAAGTTCATTGGCCAAGCCGCAGGCAGTTGCTTACCTACACAGTAGTTGTGTTTTTTGCGGTGGCAATTGTATCCATTCTAATGTGGATTGTTGATAGCGGTTTAAGTGCGGCCTTGACCAAGCTGCTGCCCTAAACATAAGTTTCAACGGCAGTGTCTGAGGAGGTCCCTGAGAAATGGCAAAAGATTGGTTTGTGATTCATACCTATTCTGGCTATGAGAACAAGGTTAAGATGAATCTTGAAAAACGTGTTGAATCTATGAACATGGAAGAAAAGATTTTTCGAGTGCTTGTTCCCATGGAAGATGAAATTGAGTTCAAAAATGGCAAACAAAAGATTACCAAGCGCAAGGTATATCCCGGTTACGTCCTTGTCGAGATGGAAATGACGGATGACTCATGGTATGTTGTTCGTAATACTCCAGGAGTGACAGGGTTCGTTGGCTCTGGGACTAAGCCTATTCCATTGCTTGACAGTGAGGTTGTAACCATTTTACAACAAATGGGAATGGATGAGATTCAAACTCGAATTGATTTTGATATTAATCAAAGCGTTCAGGTTATTGCTGGTCCGTTCAAAGATTTTGTTGGGGTGGTTCGAGAAATCCTTGCTGACAAAGGAAAGTTGCGGGTTGAGGTATCTATGTTTGGAAGAGAGACACCCGTTGAACTTGAGTTCGCACAGGTTCAAAAATTAGACTAATAAATGTTATCTTAACAAGGGGGTGTAAATGACAATGGCAAAGAAAGTAATTGGGTTGGTAAAATTAGCGATCAATGCAGGAAAGGCAACACCGGCACCTCCGGTTGGTCCAGCTCTGGGTCAGCACGGCGTTAATATTATGGGCTTTTGCAAAGAGTACAATGAACGTACGAAAGATCAAGCAGGGCTTATTATTCCGGTAGAAATTACTGTATACGAAGATCGTTCCTTTACCTTTATTACCAAAACTCCACCAGCAGCAGTATTGCTTAAGAAAGCTGCTAATATTAATTCGGGTTCTTCTGAACCGAATCGAAAAAAAGTTGCAGCTGTTCCTAAATCGAAGATACGCGAAATAGCGGACATTAAGATGAAGGACTTAAACGCAGCAAGTATTGAAGCGGCAATGCGCATGATCGAAGGAACAGCGCGGAGCATGGGAATCGACGTAGTCGAAGGTTAAGTAAAATTTTGTGGGAGGGCTAAGCCCGCATAACCACAAGGAGGTTAATAGAATGGCTAAAGTAGGGAAAAAATATCAAGAGGCTGTAAAATCATTTGATCGTATTGCGCTCTACGAACCAACAGAGGCTTTATCAATTGTAAAGACTAACGCTAAAGCTAAGTTTGATGAGACTGTAGAAGTTGCTTTCAAATTAGGCATTGATACCCGTCATGCAGATCAACAAATTCGGGGTGCCATTGTACTTCCGAACGGAACAGGTAAAACCCGCTCCGTGTTGGTGTTTGCTAAAGGGGAAAAGGCCAAAGAAGCAGAATTGGCAGGAGCAGACTTTGTTGGAGCCGAGGACATGATTGCTAAGATCGAACAAGGTTGGTTCGGTTTTGAAGTAGTGGTAGCAACACCAGACATGATGGGAATGGTTGGTAAATTAGGTCGAGTACTCGGACCTAAAGGCCTTATGCCAAACCCGAAAACTGGAACGGTTACCCTTGATGTAACTCGTGCGATCAAAGAGATTAAGGCTGGTAAGATTGAATACCGTGCGGATAAGGCTGGCATTATACATGCACCAATCGGTAAAGCCTCATTCGGTGTGGAACAACTACTGGAAAACTATCGCGTGTTAGGAGAAACTTTGCTTAAGGCGAAGCCTGCAGCTGCCAAAGGTCAATACATGCGGAGTGTCACAGTGTCCTCTACAATGGGACCGGGCGTACGCATTAACCCTGCAAAAGCAGTCTAAACACAGGTATGCTTGACAGTGTTCTATAAATGGGATAAACTTATCAGGAATTTAATATGTCCGCTGTAGAAAGCAGGTGCCGAAAGGCTTAATGTCCTGCCGAGGTTGGAAGATTACGCCGAAAGATATTCATTTGGCATTCTTAACCTCTGCAAGCGCGGAGGTTTTTTGCTGGGTTTATCTATAGGGAAGGAGGTACACAGAATGCCTAACATCGAAGAAAAAAGTCTGGTAGTCTCGGAGATTAAAGAAAAGTTTCAACAGTCTTCAGGTATAGTTTTAGCCGATTACCGCGGTTTAACTGTGGCCCAAGTAACGCAATTGCGTTCTCAACTGCGTAATGCTGGAGTCGAGTATCGGGTTTTGAAAAACACCCTCGTACGTCGCGCCGCTGATGAGTTAGGGGTAGAGGGGCTTGATTCCTATCTTAAAGGACCGACAGCACTCGCCTTTAGTGCAGATCCTGTTGCTCCGGCCAAGATATTAATGGACTTTGCTAAAGCAAACAAGCTCAAAAAGTTCCAGATTAAAGCTGGAGTATTAGAGGGGAAAGTTATCGGAGCCGAGGGCGTTAAAGCTCTTGCTGATCTGCCTTCTCGCGAAGTCTTGCTCACTATGGTTCTGCGCGGTATGCAAGCTCCTCTTACAGGTATGGTTAATGTTCTTCAAGGACCGATCCGTAAAATGGGGTATGCGTTGGAAGAAGTACGTAAACTTAAGGCTGCTCAATAGTTTTTATTATCTAGATAACAATAATGTTTTATAATTTTAAGGGGGAAATTAAAAATGTCTAAAGTAAATGAAATTCTCGAAGCCGTAAAAGGCTTAACTGTTCTCGAATTGGCTGAACTCGTAAAGGCTTTTGAAGAGGAATTTGGCGTAAGCGCTGCTGCTCCAGTAGCGGTTGCAGGCGTAGCCTCTGCAGCTCCTGCAGCAGATGCAGCTGAAGAAAAAACCGAGTTTGATGTCATGCTTATGAACTGCGGAGCTTCCAAAATTGGCGTTATTAAAGTAGTTCGTGAAGCAACCGGCCTTGGGCTTAAAGAAGCAAAAGACCTCGTAGACAATGCACCAAAACCAGTTAAAGAAAAAGTCTCAAAAGACGAAGCTGAAGCTTTAAAAGCTAAGTTAACTGAAGCCGGTGCAACCGTCGAAGTTAAGTAAGAGTTTATAGCAGAAAGGTACTCTCTTGTAGAGAGTACCTTCTTTATTTTGGATAGGCAGTGTATTTCAACAAAATTGTACTTTTAGAATAGAATAGTAAAATACTGAATTCAAGCCTAAAACTAAAATGTTTTCTTGACAGAGGGGTTCCGTTTTGTTATACTTTATAAATGTTACTATATGTAAATGGAATTTATTACTTAATCTATCCATGCTATGGTAATAAGTTAAAAGCATTAGATAATAAGGAGATATTATCTTTGAAATTGTCGGAATGATAGCGGAACATCATAAACAGTTAAGCGAGGTTCTTTTAAAGGCCTTGCTTTTGGCTGTATATGTCAATATATTATTAGACCTCAATGAGAGAAAACCACACTGAGGGGTGAAACGTAAATGTTCTATCCTGTTAAGGTTGGGACACGAGAGCGCTGGAGCTACTCCAGAATCCGTGAAGTTCTCGACATGCCAAATTTAATTGAAATCCAGCAAAACTCCTATCGTTGGTTTCTTGATGAAGGGTTACGCGACATGTTTCGCGATATTTCACCGATTCAAGATTTCACAGGCAATCTCGTTCTAGAATTTGTTGATTATAGCTTAGGAGAGGCTAAATATCAGGTGGAGGAGTGTAAAGAACGCGATGTTACATATGCCGCGCCACTCCGCGTAAAGGTTCGCCTGATCAACAAGGAAACTGGAGAAGTGAAGGAACAGGAAGTCTTTATGGGGGATTTCCCGTTGATGACAGACAAAGGTACCTTCATTATTAATGGGGCCGAACGTGTTATTGTCAGCCAACTTGTTCGATCGCCGGGGGTTTATTATGCCGAACAAATTGATCCCAGCGGGAAAAAGCTCTATGGAGCTACAGTTATTCCAAATCGTGGGGCTTGGCTAGAGTTTGAAACGGATGTTAACGATAATATCTTTGTAAGAGTTGACCGAACTCGGAAGCTTCCAGGCACTGTCCTTATTCGTGCCTTAGGATATGCCAGCAACGGTCAGATCTTGGAGTTATTTAACGATAATGAATATATCCGCGCTACTTTGGAAAGGGATAACTCAGAGTCGACAGAAGAAGCATTGGTTGAAATCTATAAAAGGTTAAGACCAGGCGAACCACCGACGGTTGACAGTGCACGCTCATTATTGGAAGCATTGTTCTTTGATGCTAAACGTTATGATCTGGCCAAGGTTGGTCGATATAAACTCAATAAGAAGCTAGGTCTGGATATCCCAATGGATGTACGACATCTAACTCGCGGAGATATCGTGGCCAGTGTTCAGCGAATGCTTGCCTTGATGGATGGTGAAGGTCATAAAGACGATATTGACCATTTAGGCAATCGGAGGTTGCGCTCTGTAGGTGAGTTGCTTCAAAATCAATTCCGAATTGGATTATCTCGTATGGAACGCGTAGTTCGCGAACGAATGACAATTCAAGATGTTGAAGTGATTACTCCTCAAGTATTAATTAACATCCGACCTGTTGTGGCTGCCATTAAGGAATTCTTTGGCAGCAGTCAGTTATCTCAATTTATGGATCAAACAAATCCGCTGGCAGAGTTAACGCATAAGCGGCGCTTAAGTGCTTTAGGACCTGGAGGATTGAGCAGAGAACGTGCAGGTTTTGAAGTTCGCGACGTCCATCATTCTCACTATGGCAGAATGTGTCCTGTGGAGACGCCGGAAGGACCAAACATTGGTCTGATTGGATCTCTAAGTACATTCGGACGCATTAATCCTTATGGCTTCATTGAAGCCCCTTACCGCAAGGCAAATAAGGAGAGCGGAAGCGTTACTGATGAAATTCATTATTTAACGGCTGACGAAGAAGAAAAGTATGTTGTAGCACAGGCTAATGCACCACTTGATAAGGATGGCAATTTTCTAGGGGAGAAAATTGATGGTCGTCATGGACCAGATTTCGTGCATGTGTCTCCGAACCAAGTTGACTATATGGATGTCTCTCCAAAGCAAATGGTATCCATCGCTACAGCACTTATCCCCTTCTTGGAGCATGATGATGCAAACAGGGCTTTGATGGGTTCAAACATGCAACGGCAAGCAGTGCCGCTTTTGCGGACGGATTCGCCTTATGTAGGGACTGGAATGGAATATAAGACTGCTAAGGACTCCGGTGTTTGCGCAATTACTAAACGAGCTGGGGTAGTTGAGCGGGCGACCGCTGACGAGATCATTGTCCTCGGTGATGACGGGATGACAGAAAAGCATAAACTGCTTAAATATTCTCGTTCCAACCAAGGAACCTGCATTAACCAGCGACCCATTGTTATGAAAGGGGAGCGGGTAGAGGCCAGCCAAATCATTGCGGATGGTCCATCAACTGACCATGGAGAACTCGCTTTAGGCCGCAACGTTTTAGTAGCCTTTATGACATGGGAAGGGTATAACTACGAAGATGCTATCTTGATAAGCGAGAAGCTTGTTCGAGAGGATTATTATACATCCATTCATATTGAAGAATACGAATCAGATGCCCGTGATACTAAGCTTGGACCAGAAGAAATTACTCGCGACATTCCGAATGTCGGGGAAGATGTTCTGAAAGATCTTGATGAGCGTGGAATTATTCGTATCGGAGCTGAAGTTCGTCCGGGAGATATCTTAGTTGGTAAAGTGACACCGAAGGGTGAGACAGAGCTAACGGCAGAAGAACGTTTGCTTCGAGCTATTTTCGGGGAAAAGGCGCGTGAAGTGCGTGATACTTCGTTGCGTGTACCCCATGGAGAAGCTGGGAAAATTGTCGATGTTAAAGTGTTTACCCGCGAAAACGGGGATGAATTATCCCCTGGTGTTAATCAACTTGTTCGTGTCTACATCGCTCAAAAACGAAAAATATCTGTGGGTGACAAGGTGGCGGGTCGCCACGGTAACAAAGGGGTAATTTCACGCATTATGCGTCAAGAGGATATGCCGTTTATGCCGGATGGCACGCCGATTGAAGTTGTCCTTAATCCATTGGGCGTTCCTTCTCGGATGAACATCGGACAGGTGCTTGAGACTCACTTAGGTATGGCGGCAAAGGCCTTAGGGATACGTATTGCAACCCCGGTCTTTGACGGTGCTACTGAGGATGATATTTTTGAAACTTTAGAGAAGGCCGGCATCTCAAGAGATGGGAAGACGATGTTGTATGATGGACGGACAGGAGATCCGTTCGACAGCAAAATCACTGTTGGCTATATGTATGTTCTTAAACTTCACCATTTAGTTGACGATAAGATTCATGCCCGTTCCACAGGTCCATATTCCCTCGTAACCCAGCAACCTTTGGGCGGTAAAGCTCAATTCGGTGGGCAACGCTTTGGAGAAATGGAAGTTTGGGCGTTGGAGGCTTATGGAGCAGCTTATACTTTACAAGAAATCCTAACAGTTAAGTCAGACGATGTCGTTGGACGTGTAAAAACATACGAAGCGATTGTTAAAGGAGAGAACATTCCTGAACCAGGAATCCCCGAATCGTTTAAGGTTTTGATAAAAGAAATGCAGAGTTTGGGACTTGATGTTAGAGTCTTGTCAGCAGATGACAGGGAAATTGAGATTCATGATACCGATGAGGATATAACGGAAACCGCAAAGGAACTTGGCATTGATCTGCATGAAGAACTCCCGCTTCCTTCAACTCGAATAGTTGGGTCGAAGGATGAGGAAGACACCATGGTCGATGAGGAAGACCCTCTCGATGAATTAAATGTTGAAGTCCTTGAGGAAGAAGATATAGATCTTGGCGATCTCAAATAGTCCCCGGACGAAAGGAGCGATAAGGATTGCTAGACGTCAATAACTTCGACCGTATGCGTATCGGTTTGGCTTCCCCGGATATGATTCGTGAGTGGTCATTTGGAGAAGTAAAGAAACCTGAAACCATTAACTATCGGACCTTAAAGCCGGAACGTGAAGGTTTGTTTTGTGAAAAAATCTTTGGCCCTACTCGAGATTGGGAGTGTCATTGCGGAAAATATAAACGGGTTCGTTATAAAGGGATAGTTTGTGATCGTTGCGGTGTTGAAGTAACCCGTTCAAAAGTTCGCCGTGAGCGTATGGGGCACATAGTTCTTGCTGCACCGGTATCTCATATCTGGTATTTCAAGGGAATCCCGAGCCGGATGGGACTACTTTTGGACATGTCTCCTCGCGCTTTGGAAAAAGTCCTCTATTTTGTCTCTTATATTGTGACAGACTCTGGTGATACGTCTCTAATGAAGAAACAGCTTCTGACAGAAACAGAGTACAGGGAATATCGTGATAAATATGGGGATCGTTTTCAAGCCAGCATGGGAGCGGAAGCGGTTAAACAATTGCTCGCCGAGATGGATTTAGACAAATTAAATGAAGAACTGCGAATAGAGCTCAAAGAAGTATCAGGACAGCGGAAAATCCGTGCCATTCGTCGTCTCGAGGTAGTGGAAGCCTTTAAATCTTCAGGAAACCACCCTGATTGGATGATTATGGACGTTGTCCCTGTGATTCCACCCGAACTGAGACCCATGGTCCAGTTGGATGGCGGTCGTTTTGCAACGTCGGACCTCAATGATCTCTATCGACGAGTGATTAATAGGAACAACCGCTTAAAGCGTCTCTTGGATCTCGGTGCACCAGATATTATCGTGAGAAACGAGAAACGGATGCTCCAGGAAGCGGTTGACGCCTTGATTGACAATGGCCGTCGTGGACGTCCTGTGACTGGGCCGGGAAACCGACCGCTTAAGTCTCTCAGCGATATGTTAAAAGGAAAACAAGGTCGTTTCCGACAAAATCTCTTAGGAAAACGTGTTGATTATTCCGGACGTTCCGTTATCGTTGTTGGTCCAAATCTTAAGCTTCATCAGTGTGGTCTGCCTAAGGAAATGGCTTTAGAGCTCTTCAAACCCTTCGTGATGAAAAAACTTGTCAATGAGGGCCATGCACACAATATAAAAAGCGCTAAACGCATGGTTGAGCGGGTGCGGCCTGAGGTGTGGGATGTTCTCGAAGAAGTCATTACCGATCATCCGGTTCTTCTCAATCGTGCCCCAACCCTTCATCGCTTGGGCATTCAGGCCTTCGAGCCAATCTTAGTTGAGGGTAAAGCTCTACAGATTCACCCGTTGGTTTGTACTGCTTACAATGCGGACTTTGACGGAGACCAAATGGCTGTGCACGTTCCACTGTCGGCAGAGGCCCAGTCGGAAGCTAGGTTGTTAATGTTGTCAGCGCACAATATTCTGAACCCTAAAGATGGGCGACCAGTGGCCACTCCAACTCAGGATATGGTCTTAGGATCTTATTATCTGACTATGGATCGACCGGGCGCTTTTGGAGAAGGAAAAATATTCAAAGATTATGATGAGGCAGTTTTTGCTTATGACTCCAAAGCAGTTCACTTGCAGGCCAGTATTAAAGTTCGCCGGGGCGGAGAACTCTTGGAAACAACCGTTGGTCGATTGATATTCAATTCTGTCATTCCTCCTCAAATTGGTTATTTCAATGAAGTAGTAGGTAAAAAGGGACTCGCCGACATTGTAGCTAAAACCTATCGCAAGGCGGGCTATGAAGCGACTGCTAACTTGTTAGACGGGCTAAAGAGTCAAGGGTTTAAATTCTCCACCAGAGCTGGGATGACGGTCGGGTTGACTGACATTACCGTTCCCAAAGAGAAAACCGAGATTCTTAGCAAAGCAGACATTGCAGTTGCTAAAACTGAACTTCAATATAGACGCGGTTTGATCACGAATGAAGAACGTTATAATCTGGTCATTGATACGTGGGCTAAAGCAACTAAAACCGTAACCCAAGCGTTGATGGATACCTTAGATGTATTTAACCCTGTTTATATGATGGCGACATCAGGGGCCAGAGGAAATATTCAACAGTTGAGACAATTAGCAGGAATGCGGGGACTTATGGCAGACCCGTCTGGACGGACCATTGAGTTGCCAATTAAGGCTAATTTCCGTGAAGGACTCACAGTTTTAGAGTACTTTATTTCTTCTCACGGTGCACGTAAAGGTCTGGCAGATACTGCTTTGAGAACGGCTGACTCAGGTTATCTGACCCGTCGATTGGTAGATGTCTCTCAAGACGTGATTGTGCGCGAAGAGGATTGTGGAACATTAAACGGCATTATGGTCGAGGATATTAAGGACGGTCCAGAAATAATTGAACCTTTAGTAGATCGTCTTGTCGGGCGCTTTGTATTAGAGGAGTTACACCACCCGGAAACAGGAGAAGTGCTTGCTGTACCGGATACTGAAATGACAGAAGAACAGGCTGCGGAAATTGCTAAATGCTTTGATACGGCGATAATTCGTTCAGTCCTAACCTGCAAATCGCGGTACGGAGTCTGCAAGAGATGCTATGGTCGTAACCTGGCTACAGGACGCCCAGTAGAAATGGGAGAGGCAGTAGGGATTATCGCTGCCCAATCCATTGGAGAACCCGGTACTCAGCTGACCATGCGTACGTTCCACACTGGAGGGGTTGCGGGAGACGATATAACCCAAGGTCTTCCGAGGGTAGAAGAACTTTTTGAGGCACGTAAACCTAAAGGGCAAGCGATCATCTCAGAAGCAGTTGGAAAAGTGTCAATCAGCGAAGTTAAAGGGCGACGTGAAGTGGATCTCCTAACTGAAACTGAAGAACACATAGTCTATACGATTCCTTACGGTTCGCGCCTTTGTGTCAAGGAAGGCCAGATGGTCGAAGCTGGGGATGAGTTGACTGAAGGAAGTATTAACCCCCATGATATGCTAAAAGTTAAGGGTCAACGCGGTGTTCAGGTCTATCTTCTGGGAGAAGTTCAACGAGTTTACCGACTCCAAGGGGTAGATATTAACGACAAGCATATTGAAGTAATGGTACGTCAGATGTTACGCAAGGTAAAAATCGACGATGCCGGGGATACAAGTCTGCTTCCTGGTGGACTGATAGATGTTTTTGATTTCCAAGATGAGAACGCACGAGCTATTGCTGAAGGCGGAGAGCCAGCGGTTGCGCACCCGGTACTTTTAGGAATTACCAAAGCCTCATTGGCTACGGACTCATTCCTATCAGCAGCTTCTTTCCAAGAAACTACTCGTGTTCTTACTGAAGCGGCTATAAAAGGAAAAGTAGATCCTTTGCTTGGATTAAAAGAAAATGTCATTATCGGAAAGTTGATTCCTGCCGGAACAGGCATGTTAAGATATCAAAATGTAAAATCTTTGGAAACAAATCCGACCGAATTATTGACACGCTAGAACTCAAATGCTAAACTACTATAGTGTGATTAAGGGGGAAAGCATTTTGATGCTTGATGAAACCTTCAAACACGCCAAACAAAAAACAGTTGGGTTAAAGCAAACCCAACGAGCCCTTGAAAAAGGGTGGGTTCGGCGCGTTTATATGGCCAAAGATGCCGAAACGCATGTTCGTCGCCCTATTCTTGAATGGTGCGAGAGTCATAGCGTGGAGTGCGTTGAAGTTCCTACTATGAGGGAATTAGGGAAAGCGTGCGGGATTGAAGTAGGCACAGCAATAGCGGCCATATTGCAAGAGTAACGCCCGTCTGGCTACCCAATAAAGCTGAGTTTGGAATTGCTTGTTAAATGCTGCAGCAAGCAATTCCTTGTATATTGATTTCATTAGAAAGGAGGCGGAGACATGCCGACAATTAATCAACTTATCCGTAAGGGACGTGCCACAATCGAACAAAAATCAACAGCTCCGGCTTTACAGTGGGGCTATAACTCACTTAAACGTAAGCAATATCCCTCAGGAGGATCCCCTCAAAAGCGAGGAGTTTGTACTAGGGTTTATACTACTACTCCTAAAAAACCTAACTCAGCACTCCGGAAGGTTGCTCGTGTGCGTTTAACTAATGGGCTTGAGGTAACCACCTATATTCCTGGAATCGGACACAACTTACAAGAACACTCCGTGGTTCTTATTCGTGGCGGTCGTGTTAAGGACATTCCTGGTGTGCGTTATCACGTTATTCGTGGTGCTTTGGACACAACTGCTGTTCAAAAACGTTCGCAAGGTCGTTCGAAGTATGGTGCAAAACGTCCTAAGAAAGCCTAATAAGGACTCTTGAATTGTCTCGAATTGTTAATATTATGATACAAAGGAGGTTACCAAATGCCACGTAAAGGATATGTTGCCAAACGCGATGTTCTGCCAGATCCGATTTACAAGAATCAAACTCTAACCAAGTTTATCAATCAAATTATGTTAGATGGTAAAAAGGGAACGGCTGAAGCAATTTGCTACGGCGCATTTAATATGATTCAGGAAAAGTCTGGCAAAGATCCCCTTGAAGTCTTCAGTACTGCGCTAAAGAATGTTATGCCGGTATTGGAAGTAAAGGCACGCCGTGTTGGGGGAGCAAACTATCAAGTTCCTATCGAAGTACGTGCTGAACGTCGTACTACACTAGCTCTGCGTTGGCTTGTCGCTATGGCTCGTAAACGGGGCGAGAAGACAATGCAAGAGAAGATTGCCGGAGAGTTACTTGATGCCTCTAACAATACAGGGGGTTCAGTAAAGAAAAAAGATGATATGCACAAAATGGCTGAAGCAAATAAGGCTTTTGCGCATTACAAATGGTAATTTGAGACACACTGATTTTGACAGAAAGGGGGATTCTCAATGGCAAGACAATTTTCACTAGAAAATACGCGCAATATAGGAATTATGGCTCATATTGACGCAGGAAAAACGACAACAACTGAACGTATCCTTTTTTATACCGGACGTGTGCATAAAATTGGGGAAGTTCATGATGGCGCTGCGACGATGGACTGGATGGTGCAGGAGCAAGAACGCGGTATTACTATCACCTCTGCGGCTACAACATGCCAATGGAAAAACAACCGGATTAATATCATTGACACACCAGGGCACGTGGACTTCACTGTGGAAGTTGAACGCTCCTTGCGTGTACTAGACGGTGCTGTAGCAGTGTTTTGTTCAGTCGGTGGCGTAGAGCCTCAATCGGAGACTGTATGGCGTCAAGCGGATAAATACAAAGTTCCGCGGATCGCTTTTATTAACAAAATGGATCGATTGGGTGCGGATTTCTTCCGCGGAGTTTCCATGATAACTGACCGATTGGGTGCTAACCCTGTACCGATCCAATTGCCGATTGGTGTTGAGGAAAACTTCAAAGGAATTGTCGACCTAGTGACAATGACATCGACAATCTATACAGATGACCTAGGTACGACTGAAGAGCATAGTGCGATCCCAGAAGACCTAGCTGAATTAGCCAGCGAATACCGTGAAAAGTTAATTGAAGCGGTTTCTGAAACAAGCGAAGAACTCATGATGAAGTATCTTGAAGGGGAAGCACTCACAGAACAAGAAATTCGCGACGGCATACGCCGCGGAGTCATAGGGAACAAATTTATCCCGGTCATTTGTGGTTCTGCATTCAAGAACAAAGGAGTTCAACCTTTGCTGGATGCTGTAGTTGATTATATGCCATCTCCATTAGATGTACCGCCAATTAACGGAGTACATCCTGATACCGGGGCAGAAGATCAGCGGACAGCCTCAGATACTGAACCTTTCTCCGCTTTGGCATTTAAGATCATGGCTGACCCATTTGTGGGTAAACTTGCATTCTTCCGGGTCTATTCTGGAGTTTTAGGTGCCGGTTCTTACGTCTACAACTCGACTAAGGGCAAGCGCGAACGCATCGGACGGATCCTCCAAATGCATGCCAACCACCGCGAAGATATACAAGAAGTGCGTTCAGGTGATATCGCTGCAGCCGTCGGATTAAAGGATACCTCGACAGGGGATACCTTATGCGACGAGAAGACTCCAATCATTCTGGAGAAAATGGTATTCCCAGAGCCTGTTATCTCTGTATCGATTGAGCCTAAGACTAAAGCCGACCAAGAAAAAATGGGCGGGGCACTCGGCCGTTTGGCTGAAGAAGATCCGACCTTTAGAATGCACACCGATACAGAAACTGGGCAGACGATTATCGAAGGAATGGGTGAACTTCATCTGGAGATTATCGTTGACCGCTTACAGCGAGAATTCAAGGTACAATGTGATGTAGGTCGTCCACAAGTTGCTTATAAAGAAACCATTCGGAAGACTGTTAAGTCCGAAGGGAAATTTGTTCGCCAGTCTGGTGGACGCGGTCAATATGGACACTGTTGGATCGAGTTGGAACCTCTTGAGCCCGGTAGCGGTTTCGAATTCGTTAACAAGGTAGTCGGAGGAGTTATACCTCGGGAATACATTAATCCGATTGGAGCCGGTATCGAAGAAGCGATGCAAAATGGTATTCTTGCTGGCTATCCTCTGCTTGACATGCGTGCTACAGTGTATGACGGTTCTTACCATGATGTTGACTCTTCAGAAATGGCCTTTAAGATTGCTGGATCTATGGCATTTAAAGCCGGTGCACTCAAAGCTGATCCTGCGATCATCGAACCGATCGAGAAAATCGAAGTGACAGTTCCTGAAGAATATATGGGAGATGTCATTGGAGATATAAGCTCACGTCGTGGTCGGATTGAAGGAATGGAAGCGCGTGGCAATACTCAAGTTGTTCGTGGATTTGTTCCACTTTCCGAAATGTTCGGGTATTCAACCGACTTACGCTCAGCAACTCAAGGCCGTGGAGTCTATGTGATGCAGTTCGATCATTATGAAGAAGTCCCAAAAGGCATTGCGGATGGCATTATTGCTAAGCGCCAAGGGTCATAGGCGAAGTTTGAGGCGCGAAGCACGAGCTTTTGTTCGGGCTTCGTAACCTCCCTGAATCATATAACTTTATAGTATATTAAAGGAGTGATTAAAATGGGAAAAGCTAAATACGAACGTACAAAACCACATGTTAACGTAGGAACCATTGGTCACGTTGACCATGGTAAAACTACTACGACAGCGGCAATCACCGTTGTTCTTTCAAAACACGGCGGCGCTGTAGCTACAGCGTTTGACCAAATCGACAAGGCTCCTGAGGAACGCGAACGCGGAATCACCATTTCCACTGCACACGTTGAGTATGAGACTGAAAATCGTCACTATGCACACGTGGACTGCCCAGGACACGCTGACTATGTTAAAAACATGATCACTGGTGCTGCTCAAATGGACGGAGCGATCCTCTGTGTTTCTGCCGCTGACGGCCCTATGCCACAAACCCGTGAACATATTCTCTTGGCTCGCCAAGTAGGTGTTCCTAGTATTGTAGTTTGGCTTAATAAGGTAGACATGGTTGATGATGAAGAGCTAATCGAGCTCGTTGAAATGGAGCTTCGGGAACTCTTAACTGCCCAGGAGTATGATGGTGACAATGTTCCTATCATTCCTGGTTCTGGTCTAAAAGCCCTTCAATGCGGTTGCGGAAAACGTGATTGCGAATGGTGCGGCAAGATCTGGAATCTCATGGATGCTGTTGATTCCTATATCCCAACTCCAGAGCGTGACACTGACAAGCCTTTCTTAATGCCTGTCGAGGATGTCTTCACAATTACTGGACGTGGAACGGTTGCTACAGGTCGTGTTGACCGTGGTAGAGTTAAAGTCGGTGACGAGGTTGAAATCGTTGGTTTGACTGACACTGCCCGTAAGACTGTCGTAACAGGCGTAGAGATGTTCCGTAAACTCCTTGATTCAGCTCAAGCTGGAGATAACATTGGAGCTCTCCTTCGTGGAGTTGAGCGTAAAGATATTGAGCGCGGACAGGTTTTGGCAAAAGCCGGATCAATCAAGCCTCACACCAAGTTCTCTGGTGAAGTATACGTTCTTAATAAAGAAGAAGGTGGCCGTCATACGCCGTTCTTCCATAACTATCGCCCACAATTTTACTTCCGCACAACAGATGTAACTGGAGTAATCACTCTTCCAGAGGGCACTGAAATGGTTATGCCTGGCGACCGTGTAACGATTGAAGTTGAACTTATCACTCCAATCGCTATGGAAGAAGGACTTCGCTTTGCTATCCGTGAAGGTGGCCGTACTGTTGGTTCAGGTATCGTTGCAAAAATTAACAGCTAAGAAATATTTTTTAGACTTAATGACGAGAGGAAAAGTCACTTTTCCTCTCGTCATTAAAAGCCAGTCAGTATTCGCCAGTTGACGGAAGGTTGGATTAAATAAGAAACACACTTATCCGGCCTCCGACATCTGACCTCTGACACCAGGAATGGCGTAAAAGGTTGCTGGACGAGTGACTCCGCTTGGTCAGGGAATTTTTATGCTCGAAACCCGTATAACGGGAATTATGAGGAGGTTGTAACTTATGAGCCAGAAGATCAGAATTCGGCTTAAAGCATTTGATCACAAAACACTTGACCAATCAGCAGAACGCATAGTTGAAACTGCAAAACGTACGGGCGCACAGGTTAGTGGACCAATTCCTCTTCCAACAGAGAAAAGCATCTACACCATTTTGCGCTCGCCACATGTCAATAAAGATTCACGGGAACAATTTGAGATGCGCACTCATAAACGCCTAATTGATATTCTTGAACCGACGCCTAAGACGGTGGATGCGCTCATGCGCTTAGATCTGCCAGCCGGTGTGGATATCGAAATTAAGTTGTAATTGGCTAAAATTAGAGTAGCAAATCATTTAACTTTGTGATATACTATCGTTATGTTTGTTGTGCGAAACACCCGGTAGCGTGGAGTTGCTGTCGGGTGGCTGGCATAATATAAATAAAATAGCGCTCTCGTGCTCTAGAGGAATCTAGCGCACTTCAAAGCGTTTAGGAGGTGGCATTCGTGTCAAAAGGAATTTTAGGTAAAAAAATTGGTATGACTCAGGTTTTTACAGCTGAAGGACGTGTGGTTCCGGTTACTGTCGTTGAAGCGGGTCCTTGCCCGGTGGTGCAGAAGAAAACGATTGCAACAGATGGCTACAACGCTATCCAAGTGGGTTTTTCTATCCTTCGCGATGGCTTGAGTAATAAGCCTCGAAAAGGGCATTTTCAAAAGGCTTCTCTTAAGCCTATGAGATATGTTCGTGAGTTCAGAGTCAATGATGTCGAGAGCTATGAAGTTGGGCAAGAAGTGACTGTAGATCTGTTCGCAGTTGGCGACAAAGTTGATGTTGTAGGTACTTCTAAAGGGAAAGGGTTTGCCGGTATGATCAAGCGTCATAACGCAAGTCGCGGACCGATGGCACATGGATCCAAGTATCATCGTCGTTCAGGTTCCCTTGGCGCGAAAGGCCCGGCTCGAGTATTTAAAGGTCGTGAGTTGCCAGGACGTATGGGTGGCGAACGTGTAACAGTACAAAACCTGGAAGTTATCCGGGTTGATATGGATAAAAACTTGATCTTGATTAAAGGGGCTCTCCCTGGAGCGAATAAGTCGTTGCTCATTCTGAAGCCTTCTGTCAAGGCGAAGTAACACTGGGAAAGGAGGAATAAGCAATGCCGAAAGTTCAAGTAGTAAATATGCAAGGCGCAGCTGTCGGAGAAATTGAACTCAGTGAAAATGTGTTTGGAATTACTCCGAATGTCCACGTTCTTCACTCAGCAGTTGTCTCGCAATTAGCAGGAGAAAGACGGGGAACTCAGTCTGCTTTGTTACGCGGTGAAGTTCGCGGAGGTGGACGCAAACCGTGGCGTCAAAAAGGAACGGGCCGTGCACGTTCTGGAAGTACGCGCTCTCCATTGTGGAGGGGCGGCGGTGTAATCTTCGCTCCTAAACCACGTAAATATGGTTTTAAATTACCTAAAAAAGTACGCAGATTAGCTTTGTACTCGGCGCTCTCTTCGAAAGTCTTAGAGCAACAGCTGATTGTCCTTGATGATTTAAGCATAAATGAGGCAAAAACGCGAGAGGTTGTTCAAGTGCTCAAAGCTCTTAATATTGATAAGAAGGCTATGATTGTGATGGATAATGCTGATGAGGCAATATTCCGTTCAGCCCGTAATATCGAGGGTGTAAAAGCAATGGATGTAGCTGGAATGAATGTTTTCGACCTGCTCCATCATGACATTCTAGTGATGACCAAAGCGGCAGTAACTAAAGCAGAGGAGGTGTTAGCGTAATGCGCGACGCACGAGATGTCCTCAAAAGTCCGGTGATATCTGAGAAGTCCGTAGGACTTGTTGAAGAAAACAAATACACCTTCTGGGTAAATCCAGCTGCGAACAAGATTGAAATCAAAGCTGCGGTGGAAAAGATGTTTAAAGTATCCGTAGTGGAAATCCGTACATTATCCGTAAAAGGTAAAATGAAGCGGGTTGGGAAATATCTTGGTAAAACATCGAACCGTAAAAAAGCGATTGCTACGCTTAAAGCTGGAGATAAGATTGAAAACTTCGCGGGCCTGTAAGCAGCTTGAAGCAAAGGAGGATAATGAAGACCTATGGCAATAAAGACTTATAAACCTACCTCTCCAAGCCGTCGAAATATGACTGGTTCGACGTATGAAGAGATCACCAGAACTGAACCTGAGCGCTCTTTAGTCAAGCCTTTGACTAAGAAAGCGGGTCGTAACAACGACGGTCGCTTGAGTGTTCGCCATAAAGGCGGCGGACATAAGCGAAAGCTTCGTATCATTGACTTTAAGCGCAATAAAGATGGAATTCCTGCTCGTGTTGCGAGTATTGAATATGATCCAAATCGTTCAGCTAACATTGCATTGTTGTTTTATCAAGATGGCTTTAAAACCTATATTTTAGCGCCCAATGGCTTGAGCGTTGATCAGATGGTTGTTTCTGGTCCAGACTCTGACATTAAAGTAGGCAACTGCTTACCGCTTCAGAACATTCCAGTCGGTACTTTGTTACACAACATCGAAATGAAACCTGGCAAGGGTGGACAAATGGTCCGCTCAGCTGGTGGATCAGCTCAACTTATGGCTAAAGAAGGATCTTATGCAACATTAAGACTCCCATCGGGCGAGATGCGAATGATCCGTATTGAGTGCCGAGCAACCATCGGTGAAGTGGGAAATCTTGACCATGAGAATATTAATATCGGTAAAGCCGGCAGATCACGCTGGATGGGCATTCGTCCTACAGTCCGCGGATCTGTAATGAACCCTGTGGATCACCCGCACGGTGGTGGTGAAGGTCGTAACTCAATAGGTCGCAACCCATGTACTCCTTGGGGAAAACCAGCTCTGGGTGCAAAAACCCGCAAGAAGAAGAATCCGTCGAATCGCTTTATTGTGAAGCGGCGTAGTAAGTAGTCGAAAGGAGGCCCATGAATGAGCAGATCTCTGAAAAAAGGACCTTTCGTCGAATCTCGTTTACTCGAACGTGTAGAAGCGATGAACGAATCAGGTGAAAAACGCGTTATTAAGACGTGGTCCAGACGCTCAACAATTTTCCCGCAAATGGTCGGACTCACCATTGCGGTACACGATGGACGAAAACATGTTCCGGTCTATGTTACAGAAGACATGGTTGGGCATAAACTCGGAGAGTTTTCGCCTACTCGCACCTATAAGGGCCATGCTGGCAGCGAAAAATCCAGCGGCTTACGATAATTCGAGAGGAGGTTAAGGCACATGCAAGCAAAAGCAGTGGCAAAATATGTACGTATCTCTCCTCGTAAGGTACGCCAAGTTGTTAATTTGATTCGTGGCAAAAAGATCAGTGATGCGTTCGCAATCCTTCAGTTTACCCCTAATGGATCCACTGATGATGTGACCAAGGTACTGAAGTCTGCAGTCGCAAATGCAGGGCATAATTATGACATGAATGTTGATGATCTGTATATTACTGAAATATGTGTGGATCAAGGACCGACTTTAAAACGTATCAAGCCTCGAGCTATGGGACGTGCTGACCAAATCCGGAAACGGACGAGTCACATTACCGTGGTTGTAGGCGAGAAGAAGGAGGGCTAAACTGTGGGTCAAAAGGTTAATCCCAAAGGCCTCCGCGTCGGAATTATCCGGGACTGGGAAAGCCGTTGGTATGCAGATAAGAACTACATGGAACTTCTTCATGAAGATTTGAAGATTCGTGAGTTCGTAAAGAATAAACTTAAACAAGCGGGATGCCCTAAAGTCGAAATTGAGCGGGCAGCCAGTCGTGTTAAAGTATCTGTCTATGCTGCGAAGCCTGGTATTGTTATCGGACGTGGTGGCACTGAAGTCGAAAATCTGCGCAAACAACTTGAAGCCATAACAGGCAAGCAAGTAGCAGTAAATATCGTAGAAATTAAGAAGCCTGAGCTTGACGCCCAATTGGTTTCAGAAAACATTGCCCTACAACTTGAAAAACGCATATCCTTTCGTCGGGCTATGAAGCAAACGGTTGGCCGGACAATGAGGCAGGGCGCTCAAGGTATTAAAATTCAATGCAGCGGTCGTTTGGCTGGAGCCGAAATTGCCCGAACCGAGTGGTATCATGAAGGAAAAGTACCCCTTCACACCCTACGTGCAGATATTGATTACGGATTTGCCGAAGCCAATACCACGTACGGAAAAATTGGTATCAAGGTTTGGATTTATAAAGGTGAGGTTCTACCCGCCAAAAAGGCCGTCGCTCAGGTGGAAGGAGGAAACTAGATGCTAGTCCCAGCCAGAGTGAAACATCGGAAACAACATCGTGGACGCTTATCAGGTAAGGCTACACGCGGTAATAAAATCACGTTTGGTGAATTTGGCCTTATGGCTATGGAAGCAGGCTGGATTACGAATCGTCAAATTGAGGCTGCTCGTATTGCTATGACCCGTTATATTAAACGTGGCGGTCAAGTTTGGATTAAAATCTTTCCAGACAAGCCTATTACAGCTAAACCTGCTGAAACACGCATGGGTAGTGGTAAAGGTTCCCCGGAATATTGGGTAGCTGTAGTAAAGCCAGGCCGTGTAATGTTTGAATTAAACGGCGTAACGGAGGAACAAGCACGCGAGGCCTTACGTCTTGCAATGCATAAACTCCCGATCAAGTGCAAGTTCGTTACCCGTGCAGATCAAGAAGGAGGTGACGCAAATGAAAACTAAGGATTTCCGAGACCTAACGAATGAAGAAGTATTAAAGGAAATCGACGAGTTCAAAACAGAACTGTTTAATTTGCGTTTCCAGTTGGCAACGGGACAATTAGATAACCCGATGCGAATTCGTGAAGTCCGCAAAGGAATAGCCCGCGGTAAAACGATTCTTCGTGAGCGCGAGTTAAAGATTGAACGTGCCTAAGGTGAGAAAGGAGGCATTTTAACGTGGAAAGAGCCCAACGTAAGGTTCGATCTGGCAAAGTTGTCAGTGACAAGATGGACAAAACTGTCGTTGTGTCAGTTGAGATCACGGAGAGTCATCCGATTTATAAAAAATCAATCACACGCACAAAAAACTATAAGGCTCATGACGAGAACAATGAAGCCCGCATCGGGGATACTGTCACGATCATGGAAACACGCCTCTTAAGTAAGGATAAGTGCTGGCGCGTAGTTGAGATAACTCAGAGATCAATTGCTCTCTAAATCTTTGATATTTAGTTCGGAAGGGGGTCAATGGAATGATCCAAGTACAAACTAGGCTTAGAGTTGGTGACAACTCAGGCGCTAAAGAGTTGATGTGTATTCGTGTGCTAGGCGGTTCAATGCGCCGATATGCAACGATTGGAGATATTATTGTTGCTTCTGTTAAACAAGCAACGCCAGGGGGCGTTGTCAAAAAGGGAGACGTTGTTAAGGCTGTAGTAGTACGAACGAAGAAAGAAATTCGGCGTACCGACGGATCTTATATACGGTTTAGCGAAAACGCGGCAGTCCTCATCAAGGATGACAAAAGTCCTCGCGGCACCCGTATCTTTGGACCAGTAGCGCGTGAGTTGCGTGATAACTACATGAAAATTATTTCCTTAGCACCGGAAGTTATCTAAGACCCAATGATGGGTGGAGGTGAAGAAAGTGGCTGCTACTAAGCATAAGGTACAACCTAGCAAGATACACGTTAGAAAAGGCGACTATGTCATGGTAATCAGCGGCAAGGATGCCGGCAAAAAAGGCAAAGTCATTGATGTGATTCTTAAGAAGGGCCGTATAGTGGTTGAGAAGGCCAACATGATCAAACGTCATACAAAACCTTCTCAAAGCATGCCTCAAGGCGGCATCGTTCAAAAAGAAGCTCCAATGGCCAGCTCAAATGTAATGTTATATTGCCAAGAGTGTAAATCCGTGACTCGTGTCAGTTATAAGGTAACGGAAGACGGTAAATTCCGCGTCTGTAAAAAGTGCGGTGTGAATCTACCTGATAAACACTAATCGCGAAAGGAGGGACCTTAGTGGCTCGTCTGCATGATAAATATTTAACCGAAATAGCTCCTGCCTTACAGCAGAAGTTTGCTTATAAAAATGTGATGCAAATTCCTAAAGTTGATAAAATCGTTATCAATATGGGTGTTGGTGAAGCGGTTCAAAACTCCAAAGCAATTGATTCCGCGGTTGGTGATCTTATGAAGATTGCTGGACAAAAGCCGATTGTCACACGAGCTAAGAAATCTATTGCGGCATTTAAGCTTCGCGAAGGAATGCCCATTGGTTGCAAAGTCACTTTACGTGGTCAACGTATGTATGAATTCATGGATCGACTCTTAAACGTGGCGTTGCCTCGTGTTCGAGACTTCCGCGGTATTTCAGCAAAGGCGTTTGACGGACGTGGAAATTACACGTTAGGAATCAAGGAGCAACTGATCTTCCCTGAAATGGAGTACGATAAGATCGACAAGCTTCGTGGAATGGATGTAGTCTTTGTAACAACGGCAAAAACCGATGAGGAAGCGCGAGAGTTGCTTCGTGGATTCGGAATGCCATACCGTGATTAGAGAAAAGGAGGTTCAAGAACGTGGCTAAGACATCAATGGTTGTCCGCCAAAATCGTGGACAAAAATTCGCAGTACGTTCGCATAACCGTTGCAAGCTTTGTGGACGTCCCCATGCTTACATGCGGAAATTCGGAATTTGCCGGATTTGCTTCCGGGAGTTGGCTCACAAAGGGGAACTTCCTGGAATCACGAAGGCCAGTTGGTAAAACATTGTAAGGAAGGGGGACGACTGAAGTGTCAATGTCAGATCCGATAGCAGATTTTTTAACTCGTATCCGCAACGCGGGAATGGTTTATCACGATAAAGTTGAGGTGCCAGCATCTCGTATTAAGAGAGAGCTTGCGGAATTGCTTAAATCAGAAGGGTACATCAAGGATGTAGAATTCATTGCCGACGACAAACAAGGCGTGATTCGGATGTATTTGAAATACGGTCCAAACCGTGAGCGTGTTATTACCGGGCTGAAGCGGATAAGCCGTCCGGGACTGCGTGTTTATGCGAAAAAGGATGAAATTCCGAAAGTCCTTGGTGGACTTGGAGTCGCAGTTATTTCAACATCCAAGGGGATAATGACAGATAAGAAAGCCCGAAAAGAGGGCCTTGGTGGAGAAGTAATCTCCTACATTTGGTAATTTTCTAAGGCGGAGGTGCAGTGAATGTCCAGAATTGGCAAGCGCCCCATTGGAATACCCAGTGGTGTGGACTTCAAAATAGAGAGTAACGTTGTTACAGTTAAGGGTCCGAAAGGCACCTTAACAAGAGAGATTCATTCATTAATGAACATTGCCGTAGAAGACTCACAAATCATTGTTACACGGCCAGATGATCAACCTTTAAGCCGTTCTCTGCATGGACTGACTCGCACGTTAATCGCCAACATGGTAGAGGGCGTTACGAATGGGTTTACCAAGGGTCTGGATATGGTTGGGGTTGGATATCGTGCTGCGAAGCAAGGAAACAAGTTGGTTTTAACGGTTGGAAAATCACACCCAGTTGAACTTACTCCCTTTGAGGGGATTGACTTTGAAGTTCCTGCACCCAATAAAATTTTGGTTAAAGGAATGGATAAAGAACTCGTTGGTGCTTTTGCAGCTGTTGTTCGCTCCGAGCGACTGCCTGAACCCTATAAAGGCAAAGGTATTAAATACGAAGGTGAAGTCATCCGTCGTAAAGTAGGTAAGACAGGTGGCAAAAAAGGCGCCAAGAAGTAATACAAATTAGGCAAGGGCAAAATCTCTTGCCAACGTGAAAGGAGTGTGTTCCCTTTGATTAAGCGCATTGATCGTAAGGCTATTCGCTTGAAAAAGCATAAGAGTATCCGCAAGAATGTTATCGGAGTTGCCGAGCGTCCTCGCTTAGCAGTGTTTCGGAGCTTGAATCATATTTATGCTCAGGTTATCAATGACGAGCTCGGAGTAACACTTGTTGCGGCTTCTTCTCTCGATCCAGAGTTCAAAGCAGCAGAATTGTCAGGTGGTAACACCGCTGGCGCTCAAAAGGTTGGCGAACTGGTTGCGAAGAAAGCCCTTGAAAAAGGAATTACGCAAGTAGTATTCGATCGTGGAGGAAATGTCTATCACGGCCGAATCTCAGCATTGGCGGAATCAGCGCGAGAAGCTGGACTCAGCTTCTAAGCTTGGGTAAAGGAGGAATTTTCAAATTGGCGAAGTTCGAAGCTAATAAATCAGACATGATTGAAAAGGTTGTTCATATTGCCCGTGTGGCCAAGGTTGTTAAAGGTGGACGCCGCTTTAGCTTTAGCGCTCTGGTTGTGGTCGGAGACGGCAACGGACGTGTTGGTGCTGGACTGGGAAAAGCTGGAGAAGTTCCTGAAGCAATTCGTAAAGGAATCGAAGATGCTAAAAAGAATCTCATAAGCGTTCCTATGCACGGAACCACTATTACTCATCCCATCAATGGAATATTTGGTGCGGGACACGTGCTGTTAAAGCCGGCTTCCAAAGGAACCGGAGTTATTGCTGGAGGAGCTGTTCGTGCAGTTCTCGAGGTTGCCGGAGTTCATGATATTCTAACGAAGTCATTGGGTTCAGCAAACCCGCATAATATGGTTAATGCGACGATGACAGCCTTAAAATCTCTCAAACGTCCAGAAGAGATTGCCAAACTCCGAGGCAAGACCGTAGCAGAAGTTCTAGGTTAAGGAGGGTTGGTCATGAAAATTAAAGTGACACTAACAAAGAGCCCAATCGGATATTCTAAAGCACAGCACAAAGTGTTACAAGCACTTGGCTTAGGAAAAGTTGGATCAAGTGCAGTTCATGAGGACAGTCCTGGGATTCTGGGAATGGTTCATAAATGCATGCATTTGGTTACGGTAGAAACACTAGCTCAATAGAAGGAGGTGTAGGCCAGCATGAAATTGCATGAACTAAAGCCTGCTGAAGGATCAACACATGCACCTAAGCGCTTGGGTCGCGGCATTGGTTCCGGACATGGTAAAACTTCCGGTAAAGGACACAAGGGTCAAAACTCGCGAGCAGGCGGTGGAGTACGTCCGGGCTTTGAAGGTGGACAGAATCCACTGTTTCGCAGAGCGCCAAAGCGAGGCTTTAATAATATTTCCAGAAAAGAAATTGTTGCGTTGAATGTTCGTGACTTAGAACGTTTTGAAGATGGCGCCGAAGTTACGATTGAAAGCCTCTTTGAAATTGGTTTGATCAAAGCCGCTAAAGATGGCGTTAAGATTCTGGCAACAGGGGACTTGACCAAAGCACTGACCGTCAAAATTGACAAAGTCAGCCCAGCAGCGGCAAAGAAGATAGTTGCGGCGGGTGGAAAAGTAGAGGTGGAGTAGGATGGCTGTCGATTCCCTGAAGAATGCATGGAATGTAGCGGATCTCAGGAAGAAAATCGGTTATACCTTGCTGATGTTCTTGATTTTTCGTATCGGAGCACATATTCCAACTCCCTTTATTGATCGAGAAATGCTGAACCAAATGTTTGGTTCTGGTGCCATGATGAATTTTATGGACACGATTTCTGGAGGATCCTTTAAAAGTCTATCTGTATTTGCTTTGAGTATTACCCCCTATATTACCGCATCCATCATTCTTCAGCTTCTGACGATTGTCATTCCCTCGCTTGAACGGCTTTCTAAAGAGGGCGACTATGGGCGTAAGAAGATAACACAGTATACGCGATATAGTACTGTTGCTCTTGGATTCATTCAAGCATTTGGACTTACCTACGGGATCAGGGCTGCAGTTAATATCCCCAGTCCAGCTATGAAATGGCCGACATTCCTGCTGATAGCACTTGTTCTAACAGCTGGAACCGCCTTTTTAATGTGGCTCGGAGAGGCAATCACCGAGAAGGGGATTGGAAACGGTATCTCACTCATCATCTTTGCAGGAATTGTTTCAAGAGTCCCATCAGCAATTACATCCTTGTTTGAGATGTTAAGGGTAGGGGAAATCAATGCTCTCTCACTTATCGGATTGTTGCTCATCGTTGCCTTTATCACAGCGGGCGTTATTTATGTTCAAGAAGGGCAACGCCGTGTAACAGTTCAATATGCGAAGAGAGTAGTCGGTCGGCGAGTGTATGGAGGCCAAAGCAGCCATATTCCGCTCAAGGTTAACCAAGCAGGGGTTATCCCAGTAATTTTCGCAATGTCCTTGCTTGCTTTCCCACAGACGATTGCGTCTTGGACGCCGACATCAGGTTTCGCAAGATTTGTCAACACATGGTTTACTATGAATGGTAGCATTACCTCAATCCCATACCTACTGCTCTACGGTGCGCTCATATTATTCTTCACGTACTTCTACACTTCTATCACCTTTAACCCAATTGATGTAGCTGATAATCTGAAGAAGTATGGGGGATTCATTCCCGGCCTTCGACCTGGGCGACCAACGGCAGAATATTTGTCTAAAGTATTAAACCGTATAACTCTCGCAGGTGGTTTATTTCTAGCTTTGATTGCAGTCCTACCGACACTAGTTATTGGACTTACAGGACTCAAGAACATCTATTTTGGTGGAACATCCCTTCTGATCGTGGTTGGGGTTGCGCTCGATACGATGAAACAAATTGAATCCCAACTTATGTCGAGGCATTATCAAGGATTTATGAAGTAAGAGGAGGAAGAGCAATGAAGATAATATTAATGGGTGGCCCAGGTGCAGGTAAGGGAACGCAGGCAAATCCGCTCGTAGAACGTTTTCATTTCCCACATATTTCAACAGGGGACATGTTTAGAGCAGCTATTAAAGAGGGAACTGCCTTAGGTCTTAAGGCTAAATCCTTCATGGATGCAGGCGGCTTGGTTCCTGATGAAGTGACAATTGGGATTGTTGAGGAGCGGTTAGCACTGCCTGATTGTGCGGATGGATTTCTTCTTGATGGATTTCCACGGACACTTGCTCAAGGCAGTGCTTTAGCTGGTATTTTAGAGCGCCTTGGCATGAAGCTCGATGGTGTTATCAACATTGAAGTTGACGAAGAGGTGTTAATTCCCAGATTAACTGGACGACGTGTATGCCGGAAATGCGGATCTTCTTACCATATGATCTTCAACGCTCCTGAGCAAGAAGGAGTTTGCGGTCAATGTGGAGGAGAGCTTTATCAGCGTTCTGATGACACTGTTGAAACAGCTAAGAATCGCTTAAATGTTTACAATACGCAAACAGAACCTTTGATAGCTTTTTACGAGGAAAAGGGACTGTTAAAGCGTATTAACGGGGATCAACCAATTGACCAAGTGTTTCAGGATATTCTGAAAGCTTTGGGCTAATCAGCATGATTGAGCTGAAAAATGCGAACCAACTAGTTCTAATGCGTAATGCAGGGCGGATCGTGGCTGAGACACTTGCCCTTATCCGTGAGCACGCTAAGCCCGGTGTTACAACTCTGGAACTGGATCGCATAGCTGAGAAATATATTCGTGCGCAGGGTGCCATACCAGCGTTTAAAGGATATAATGGTTTTCCGGCAACGCTGTGTACCTCTGTAAATGAACAAGTAGTTCATGGAATACCCGGTTTAAGGATTCTAGAATCTGGAGATATTATAAGTATAGATTGCGGTGCACTCATAGAGGGGTACTTTGGAGATGCGGCTGTGACTTTACCAATTGGAGAAGTTGGTGAAGACCTCCAAAAACTTTTGAGAGTGACTGAAGAGTCCTTGATGCAGGGTATTGCACAAGCTAAAGTAGGCAATCGCCTTTATGACGTCTCTAATGCGGTTCAAACGCATGTTGAAGAAAATGGGTTTTCAGTAGTGCGCGATTATGTTGGGCACGGGATTGGAAAAGCCATGCATGAGGATCCTCAGATCCCGAATTTTGGCAAACCAGGCCGGGGGCCACGACTCGAGGTTGGTATGGCCTTGGCTATTGAGCCCATGGTGAACATGGGTACGTATGAAGTGCAGACGCTAAAGGATCGCTGGACTGTGGTTACGAAAGATAACCGGCCATCGGCCCATTTCGAGCACACAGTTGCAATTACGGAAAATGGCCTAGAAATTCTAACTCGATGTTAGGTGCGAGGCGTAGGGAATGCCAGAGGAGGGGTAAATAATTATGTCAAAAGAAGACGTGATTGAAGTTGAAGGTAAAGTTTTAGAGCCGTTGCCAAATGCCATGTTCCAAGTTGAGTTGGCGAATGGACACAAGGTATTAGCGCATGTCTCTGGAAAAATCCGCATGAATTTTATTAGAATTCTGCCGGGAGATCGGGTCACTGTGGAGCTTTCCCCTTATGATCTGTCTCGAGGAAGAATCACATACAGGTTTAAGTAATGACCAAAGGGAGGGATTACAGTGAAAGTAAAGCCTTCTGTTAAAAAGATCTGTGAAAAATGTAAAATTATTCGTCGCCATGGTAAAGTCATGATCATTTGTGAAAATCCGAAACACAAGCAACGACAAGGCTAAAAAGTTTCGGTTGCGCGGCTGATTGGGGAAAATCTCCAATGCACCGATTTTATATTGTTTCCAGAACTGAAATAGTGGAGGTGTAAATTTTAGATGGCACGTATCGCTGGAGTTGACTTACCGCGCGAGAAACGTTTAGAGATAGCTTTGACCTATATTTTTGGGATAGGGCTACCAACTTCACATAAGATTCTCGCTAAAACGGGTGTAAGCCCGGATGTCCGAGTGCGTGACTTGTCAGAAGATGAAGTCAGCAAGCTTCGGGAATTTATTGATAAAGAGATTAAAATTGAAGGCGACTTGCGTCGCGAAGTTTCCCTCAATATCAAACGTCTTATGGAAATTGGTTCTTATCGCGGGCTGCGCCATCGTCGCGGACTTCCGGTTCGGGGGCAACGCACGAAAACCAATGCCCGAACCCGTAAGGGTCCGGCTAAGACCGTTGGAGCAAAACGTAAAAAGTAATAAGGGGGGATAACCGAGATGGCACGTAAAGTTGTCCGGACAAAACGCCGGGAACGCAAGAATATTGAAAGTGGAATTGCTCATATCAAATCTACTTTCAACAATACCATGGTGACCATTACGGATACCAGCGGGAACGCACTCTCCTGGTCCAGTGCAGGTTCTCTTGGATTTAAGGGTTCTCGTAAGAGTACACCTTTTGCAGCCCAAATGGCTGCCGAAACCTGTGCTAAAGTTGCAATGGAACATGGCTTAAAAGATGTTGAATGCTATGTAAAAGGACCTGGAGCTGGACGAGAAGCTGCTATTCGAGCCCTGCAAGCTGCAGGTTTAGAAGTTAATTTAATTAAAGACGTGACACCGATTCCACACAATGGCTGTCGGCCACCGAAACGCAGAAGGGTATAGGAGGTGTGTAATCATGGCTAGATATACTGGACCAGTCTGTCGCTTATGTCGTCGTGAAGGAATGAAGTTATTCCTTAAAGGAGAACGCTGTTATACTGGTAAGTGCGCGATCGACCGTCGTGCTTACGCCCCTGGCCAACACGGCCAAGCCCGTGCAAAGAAGCCCACTGAGTATGGTCTTCAGTTGCGAGAAAAACAAAAAGCACGCCGCATGTACGGCGTCATGGAAAAACAATTCCGTAGTTATTTTGACGAGGCTGCCCGTCGTAAAGGGGTAACCGGTGAAAACTTGTTGGTTCTGCTGGAACGTCGACTTGATAATGTCGTTTTCCATTTGGGTTTTGCATCATCGCGCCCTGAAGCTCGTCAACTCGTTAATCACGGTCATTTTACCGTAAATGGTAAAAAAGTTGATATCGCTTCCTATTCGGTACGTGCTGGTGAAGTCATTGCTGTCAAAGAAGGCAGTAAGAGCTCGCCACGTATGAAACAACTCCTCGAAAACCTGGGTACGCGTTCGGTTCCCGGTTGGTTGAGCTTGGATGCCAATACTGCTGCTGGAACTGTAGTTGCACTGCCTACTCGTGAAGATATTCAACTGCCTATCCAAGAACACCTCATCGTGGAGAAATACTCCCGTTAATGTTGACGTTCAACCCATTTGGGTCGGATGGTTTGTATATCAAGTTCTCGAGAAAGAAGGTGCATTCCGATGTTAGAAATCGAGAAGCCCAGAATCGAGTGTATCGAGCGTTCTGAAGATAACTCCTATGCAAAATTCATTGTTGAACCTCTTGAGCGAGGATATGGGATCACCTTAGGAAATTCTTTAAGGCGGATCCTCCTGTCCTCTCTCGAGGGATCAGCGGTAACATCAGTCAAAATCGAAGGAGTACTACACGAGTTCTCAACGATTCCGGGTGTTTTGGAAGACGTTACAGACATTATTCTCAATTTGAAGTCTCTTGCTCTGAAGGGCTATACGGATGAGTCTAGGGTTATACGTATTGAAGCCCAGGGTGAAGGGGTTGTCTTGGCAGGAGATATTATAACTGACCCAGATATTGAGATTTTAAACAATGACTTGAAGATTGCGACATTAGATAAAGATGGTCGGCTATTTATGGAAATGACGGTAGAACGCGGCCGCGGCTACGTTCCTGCTGACAAAAACAAGAAGCCAGATCATGTCATCGGAGTTATCCCCATTGACTCCATCTTTGCCCCGATTTACAAGGTCAACTACACGGTAGAGGATACCCGGGTTGGTCAGATCACGGACTATGACAAGTTAACCCTTGAAGCATGGTCTAATGGCAGTATTTCACCGGAAGAAGCTACCAGTTCGGCAGCCAAAATCCTAAGTGATCATCTGCGCCTTTTCATGGGACTCACTGATAAGCTCAATAGTATTGAGGTTTTGGTGGAAAAAGAAGAGGAAGCCAAAGATAAAATCCTCGAGATGACGATTGAGGAATTAGATCTGTCTGTTCGTTCTTACAACTGCCTGAAACGGGCAGGGATTAATTCTGTTGAAGAGTTGACCCAAAAAACGGAAGAAGACATGATTAAAGTACGTAACCTTGGTCGCAAGTCTTTAGAAGAAGTGGAATTTAAACTTAAAGACTTAGGTTTATCTTTCCGACCTGCTGAAGACTAATTCGGTGCAAAAGGAGGGGAATGTAATTGGCTTACCGCAAGTTAGGAAAAAACACTGGTCATCGCGGGGCAATGTTGCGTAACATTGTCACTTCCCTGTTAAGACATGAGCGTATTCAAACGACAGAAGCACGCGCCAAGGAACTGAATGCTATTGCTGAAAAGATGATATCACTTGGCAAGCAAGGCGATTTGGCTGCCCGTCGTTTAACAATGGCTTATCTGATGGATGAAGATGTTGTTACGAAGTTATTTGATACTATCGCGCCGAAATATGCTGACCGTCAAGGCGGCTATACTCGGATCATGAGACTCGGCTTACGTCGAGGAGATGCTGCCACAATGGTAATCATCGAACTCGTTTAATGCGGTACTTAAGGGCTGGGTTGCTTACAAGGTTAAGCATGCCCAGCCTTTGTGGTACACCATAGTAAGTAGCGGAGGCTATGCTTATCATGCGAAACATTCGTCTAAAACTAGCCTATGACGGAACAAACTATCACGGATTCCAACGACAGGATGAAGCCCATGGGCCCACAGTTCAGGGAACCTTGGAATCTGTATGGGCGAGACTCGTCGAGGAAAACATAACTCTAGCTATGGCAGGTCGGACGGATGCGGGGGTGCACGCCTCCGGTCAAATTGTAAATTTCATGACTGCCGCTAGAATTCCCGATGAAAAAATCCCTAAGGCATTTAACAGTCTGCTTCCAAGGGACATTCGCATACTCGAGGCGGAGTGTGTTGCGGACGAGTTTAATGCCCGATGGTCAGCAAAATGGAAGCGCTATGATTATCTGATTGATAATAAGCGTATACCGGATATATTTAAGCGTCTTTATGCATCCCATATGCCCATACCCTTAAATACTGACCACATGCAACAAGCGGCTGCCTTTCTGGAAGGACGACATAATTTCAAAACGTTTGCAGCTACAGGTGGTGATAGTAAGAGGTTTGAACGAACGATTCATAGGTGTCAAGTAAGAGAAGAGGACAACCGATTAATTCGAGTATCCTGCGTGGGAGATGGATTTCTATACCACATGGTCCGTATTATTGTTGGAACACTCATGGAGGTAGGTAAAGGACGTACTCTCCCTGGAGAGATTCCCGAAATCATTGCCAGTCATGATCGGAAGCGCGCTCGCATGATTGCACCTGCACACGGTTTATCACTAGTTCATGTAAATTATACGGATGAAAGTCCATTTGAGGTTTTTAAAGAGCTTTTTAAATAAAGCTTGACATTAGGCTCAATTTTAAATAGAATATCAATATGAGTTTTTATGCCTTGGATATGATTGAGCCCCATGCCCCTGGCATACGCAAGCATGATTGAGCCCCATGCGAGTGAGGAAAAACAGCAAAACTTCTAAATTGGAGGGAAAGTCATGTCCACGTTTTTTGCGAAAGCACAAGAACAGGAGCGTAAATGGTATATTATTGACGCTGAGGGAATCCCCTTGGGTCGTATTGCTACTGAAGCAGCACGTCTCCTGAGAGGTAAACATAAACCGACATTCACCCCTAATGTTGACACGGGGGACCATGTCATTATTATTAATGCTGCAAAATTAGTCTTAACAGGTAACAAACTAAACGATAAAATGTATCGTCGTCACTCAGGATATCCTGGCGGGTTAAAAGAAGTTCCTTACAAAAAGTTAATGCAAATCATGCCAGAACGAGCTATGGAACATGCTGTGAAGGGAATGCTTCCTCATAACAAGTTGGGCGCCCAAATGTACACTAAGTTAAAAGTGTACAAGGGAGATACACACCCCCATCAAGCTCAACAACCTGAAATTTGGACAATTCAGTAGGAAGGAGGAAGTAAAACATGGCAACTCAATTACAATACGCAGCTACTGGACGACGCAAAAATGCAATTGCTCGTGTTCGTCTTATTCCCGGTGAAGGAAAATTCATCATTAATAAGCGTGAATTAGCGGAGTATTTTGGTAAGAAAACTCTGGAAATGATTGTTCAACAACCATTTAATATAACAGATACACTTGCTAAATATGATGTTATTGCTCTCGCTCATGGGGGGGGAACTACTGGCCAAGCTGGTGCAATTCGTTTAGGAATTGCTCGTGCTTTGTTAAAGGCAGATATTAGTCTCCGTCCAAGTCTTAAGAGAGCTGGCTTTCTTACACGTGACCCACGTATGAAAGAGCGTCGCAAATACGGCTTGAAGAAAGCTCGTAAAGCTCCACAATTTTCAAAACGTTAATACAGTGCAATTCAAAGGAAGGGATTTATCCCTTCCTTTTTGTATTAGGAAACATAAATTTGCTCACAATAGAGTTGTCCTTTCACTTGTAAATTGGGAACTTATTGCATTTGACTCATCAAACTAAAGATGGCACAAATAACAGAACTTATGAACGAAAGGAATAAATGCTATGGGTAAATTTGAAAGTGCTGAAAAGCTGAGAAGGCATCAAGAGAGAAGTATGAAGACAGGGCGAATTTATTTGAGGGACCATCTCTTGACCTGCTAGAAGATAATCGATTTGCCTTTGCCCGTTTTCTTTCACAGAGAAGACGGAAAAGTATGGGAGCTCATCGAAACTCCGATAATCCCAAATATAGAGAAGAAGCTATTATAGCAGCCTCGGAGTGTCTAGCGGGAAGATTAGTTGCCTATGATAAAACAGGAAAAGCGATTGAACCTGAATATGAGCCTTCCGTTGAAATACTTCAGGATCCTGAAAAAGAAGCCAGTGGTCCAATTTTTGTTAAAGGCAATATTCCGATTGAATCTGCAGATGGGTATACATATGAAATCAGAAATAGAGTAACTTTTTGTGACAAGCCAAACGAATATTCTGAAGGTCTCCCCCATAAGGTAAGACGAAATAGACTAGGGGAGGGATAGGAATGAAACCGATTTGGGTTATAAGTGTGAAACGACGCAAGATATTTTTAGGAATTGTGCTTACACTTTTTTTGACGTTAGCTCTTGTAGCTGGATTTAGTGGACAGGACAAAGAAATATGGAGTTGGACCTTGGGAGATCGAGTCATGGTAATTGACGCAGGTCACGGAGGTGTGGACCCCGGTGCAGTTGGAATAAGCAAAGTATTAGAAAAAGATATTACCTTGGCTGTATCCAAACGCTTGCAAGCGCTGGTTCAGCAAAGTGGAGCTAAGACAATTATGGTTCGCGAAGATGACCGAGACTTAGGTACTTCTCAAGGACTTTTGAGGCGGAAGAGAGAGGATTTAGCCCAACGCATCCAATTGGCGATGGACTCTCAAGCTGAAGTATATTTAAGTATTCATGCCAATAGTTTTCCTGATGCAAAACTTACAGGAGCGCAAACGTTTTATCATTCAGATTCTCCGGAAGGAAAGCTCTTAGCTCAATCGATTCAGCAAGAGCTAAACAGTATGACAGATACCAAAAGAGTTGCTAAAGGAAATCAAGATATTTATGTCTTAAAGAAGGCAAATCAGGCAGCCGTGACTGTCGAACTAGGCTTTCTTTCAAACCTTCAAGAAGAACAGTTATTGACCACTCCTGAATATCAACAAAGGTTAGCAATTGCAATCTTTCAAGGGGTAAGTACCTACTTTAGTAAACAAGCTGGGAATAAAGGTACAAGATAAATTAGAGAATTTTGTTGAATAATATTAGTTTTTGCAGGAAACTATTTTCTTTTCGCGAATGTCTAATTTAGGATAAAGATATCTGTGAAAGTAGGGAGCATTTGTGGATATTCTGCCCATTATATTATTTCTTCTAGGAGTTTGTTTCTTATTTTTGGGTTGGCGTTGGCAGAATCCACCCAACGAAGAAGCTCTGACAGCCTTGAAAGGGCTAGCGTATTTGAAGAGAGAAGTTATTCGGGTCCAAGATCAGGTTTATGAGCTCGAAGGTAAGCTGTTAGAAGCTAGGGTGAAAGATATTCAAGAAGTTGAAAACGGAGAAATTATATCTATAGAAAAAGAAACCAATGTAGAGGAACCTAGCCCTGAGGAACTTGAAGCTAGAGAAATCCAATCCAAAGAAACTTACAATTATAGTTTATTTAAAACACAAAAAGGGATAATGCAAAGTGAAGTTGAACCCCAACCCCAACCCCATCTCTCACCAAAATACCAAGAAGTATTGGAACTTGCCGCAAACGGGCAACGTATACCGGAAATTGCCCAACGCTTGTTTCTAAGCCAAGATGCGGTAAGGATGGTATTGCGAATGCAGCCAGATGGAGGTAAGAACAGTTGAAAGTGACACGATCCTTTTGGCTTGGGTTAGGTTCAGGACTTATTTTGAGTGCTATGCTGTCTCTGTTCTTCTCTCCTCAGCAGAGGCCCTCAGATGGTCAATTAAATCCTCAAACATCGCTTCCAATAACTGAGGAGACAAAAGAACCTGATCCTGCGCCGCCCGTTCAGCCCGCCGAATCTGATCCAAAAGAGAGTTTGCCGCCTGATCCCCAAGTTTCGCCCCAAATTGATCGAGATTTTGTAATCCCAAAGGGAGCCAGTGCTGAACGAATAGCTGATTTGTTGTTTGCTCAAGAATTTATTAAAGATAAAGAGGCTTTCTTAGCGCTTACTCGTCAAATGAGAGCAGAGCGGCGTTTTAGAGCAGGAACTTTTAAATTGTTAGTAGGTCTTAGTGAGGAAGAAGTGATTTTTAGGTTGCTAAAGTAGGGGACTTGTGTGACACAGCGCTCGGTGCTTACGACGCAGAGCAAACTAACCGTTTAAGCTCCGCTATGGGGAGCGGGGTTCCCGCCAGATGAGCCGTCCTTGGCTCACTGGCGGCAGTGTACATCCCTGTACACTGCCCCGCCTCTGGGGTCGGAGCTTAAACGGAAGTTTGCTTTTCTGCTTACGTAAAGACGTCGCGCTCGTGTCACACTGCGTCCTGGGTCTTGGGACGAAGGACGAGGGGAGCGTTGCTTTGGGAGAAGGCACATTTTATGTGCACCTTCTGGCTTGGTCTTGTGTAGAACGTGTGCAAGCCGGGGTGGTCGTGATTTGGAATTGAATATATGCTTGCAAATTGTTTGCAAGCTTTTTTCTTTTTGGGGAACATTAATATGTATCGAGAAAATGGGCAATATTTTGAACCAAGGGGCTTGGTATCTTGCCTCGAATCACTCGGAGTAGAGAATTAAAAGCAGGGAGTATAAAGCTATGCAAAAAAAAGTCATTAGGATTATTGGAGTACCTATTGATTTGGGTGCAGATCGTCGTGGAGTGGACATGGGTCCAAGTGCTATTCGATATGCTGGTTTAAATGCCAGATTAAAGGGGCTGGGTTGGAAGGTTGAGGATTACGGCAATCTGGAGGTTCCGGTTCCTGAGACGCGTGAGATCAAGGACAAGCGTCTTAAGTATCTGGAGGAAATTGTCACGATTAATGAACGTCTTCATCTCATAGTCTCTGAGGCAATAAAGGAAGGGGTGGTCCCCTTAATCCTTGGTGGAGACCATAGTTTAGGAATTGGGACTCTAGCAGGATTGGCTTTAAGTGAAAAATCGTTTGGATTAATTTGGTTTGATACACATGGTGATTATAATTCCCTTGATACGACTGAAAGCGGTAATATTCATGGTATGCCCTTGGCAGTAGCTAATGGGATCGGTGCTCCGGAATTAACGTCCATTGGCGGGGTAAAGAAAAAATTGCGTGAGGAAAATACCGTGATTATTGGAGCGCGTGAAATGGATCCTCAAGAAAAGGAACTGCTTCGGAAGTCGAAAATTACTGTTTTTACGATGCGAGATATTGATCAAGTAGGAATGACGGAAGTGGTCAAACAAGGGATTAAAATTGCTTCACAAGGGACGGATGGGATTCATATCAGTTTTGATTTGGATGTGATTGATCCTGAGGAGGCACCAGGTGTTGGAACGCCTGTAGCAGGAGGAATCACATATCGGGAGGCACATCTAGCGATGGAACTCTTGGCCGACTCAGGACGTATTTCAAGTATGGATGTCGTAGAAGTGAATCCGATTTTAGATAATCATAATAAAACAGCTAAGCTAGCCGTAGGGCTAATATGTTCAGCTTTTGGAGAACAAATATTCTAAGGGGTGAAGTAAAATCGCAATTGAGATGTTTAAATACAGAGTATTTTCTAAATTGTTCATTGCGAATAAAACAGGTTGTAGGTTAAAATGGTTATAGTATCTTGCTCAAATCCCCTTGAAACTTTTTAGACTATTAAAACGTATTAAGAGTGAGAAGATAATGCGAGTTTAAAAGTACTCAGGATAGGAGCCTAAGTTAATGGAAGATGCCGAGGTTATTCGGCAAGTAATAGCAGGTCATCACCAACAATATGCTGTCCTTGTCCAACGTTACCAGGAGCCCTTGATTCATTTCTTGTGCCGAATCCTTGGTTCAGAAGAGGATGTTTTTGACTGCGCTCAGGATGCTTTCCTCGCAGCCTATCGAAATCTTAATCGATACTCAAAAGAATATCCGTTTCGGGCCTGGCTATATGCCATTGCTCGTAATAGGGCTCTTGATCTTTTGCGTAAAAGGCGTAAAGAAGTTTTAGTAACTTCAGATGAAAACACAGTTGATCATCAACCTGGCCCTGAAGAAGTATTGTTGGCTAAAGAGCAGGCAATCCTTTTATCTGAGGTATTACATGAACTTCCTGAACATTACACTCAAGCACTCTATTTGCGTTATCATCAAGAACTTTCGTACAAAGAAATAGCTGTAGTGCTGGAGGTTCCTGTAAGCCGAGTCAAGACTTACATTCATCGGGGAAAAGAAAAGCTTCGCCAGAACCTGGAAAGGAGGGAGACCCATGGAGGAGAAGGACAACCTGCAATGGATTAAACTGTTTAGAGATGAACCTATTCCCAAAGTAGCTCTGGAAAATTTCCAAGCTCAGCTCATGGCTCAAATTGTAGCACAACCTGTTGATTTCGGAGCAGAAAGCCGCCTGGCTGCGCGTCGAAAGTGGGGGTTAGGGTTAGCTTTTAGTTTAATGTTTACAGGATTATTGCTTGGGACAGTTTTATGGTTCGGAAGCGAAATACTTTATCAAGGGCTAAATTCACTGCTGGTTATGTTCGCCGGGTTCCCTTATGTTTCTGAGCTTCAGCAATTTGGACAGCGAATTCTAGAAAGCCTCATATTATTTAAAGAGCTAAAGATCGGGATAGATCTCCTCTGGGGTGTTGTTTCTTGGCCATTACTGGGGGTGCTGTGTGTAATAGTTGTTTTTAGAAACCCTCATTCTATTTACGAAGATTCTACAATCAAAGAAGCATAATTATTGAATGAATATGAATGGTTGATAGAGCTAAGTTACTAGAGATAGAATTTGAGAAAAGAGATGGATTACCCATGGATGCAATAAAGGCTTTTTTTAGAGATCAGGCCCTGCATTTGCGCAAAGAAGTGTGGGAAGTTGCCCGCCAGATAGGGGCGCGTCCTGAGCTTGGTTATAAGGAATACTTTGCGTCCAATAGCCTAAGCAGTTTTCTGCAGAAGCATGGGTTTATAGTGGATCGTGGGATTGCAGGGATGGAGACCGCTTTTTTAGCAAGATTTAAGGGGTTGCGTCCAGGGCCGAGAATTGCATATTTAGCAGAATATGATGCCTTGCCAGTTATAGGGCATGGTTGTGGGCACAACTTGATAGGAGCGGCCAGCGCGGGAGCAGCGGTGATTTTAAGTAAGAGTTTAGAATTAGCAGGTGAGGTCTTAGTGATCGGTGCTCCAGCAGAAGAGACCAGTGGGGCAAAAGTAACATTGGTTGAGAAAGGAATTTTTAAGGACGTCGATGCAGCGATGATGTTTCATCCAGGCAGTCAAAACGTCCCTGTCATTTCCAGCCTGGCTTTAGATGCTTTGGAGTTTACGTTTCATGGACGTTCTGCACATGCTGTAGCAGCGTCTGGTTTTGGGATTAATGCTTTAGATGCCATGATTAACTTTTTTGTCGGAATTAATGCACTGAAAAAGCAGGTTTCTCAGGATGTGAAAATCAATGGAATTATAACAGAGGGGGGGACAGCCCCGAATATTATCCCGGAACGTGCTGTGGCACAGTTTTATCTGCGTGCTCGAAAACGTAAAGAATTGGATGAATGGAGAGAGCAAGTAATACGTTGTGCCGAAGGGGCTGCTTCCATGGTTTCTGCAAAAATGACTTGGCATAAGTTCGAATTTTCTTATGATGAAATGCATACTAATCTATCTCTGGCTGAATGCTTTACTAGAAATCTGGGGGAGATGGGTATCCATCAGATAGCTTCTCCTCAAACGGCTATGGGGTCAGTAGATATGGGAAATGTCAGTCGAGCTGTTCCGGCAATTCATCCCTATTTAACATTAGGAACAGGTACTGAGATTCCTCATACTCGGAACTTTGCCCAGGTATCGTTGTCACCAGATGGAGAAAGATTAGTGTTGTTGGCTATGCAGGTGCTAGCCTTTACAGGCTGGGATGTTTTAAGTAATAATAAGCTGTTGCAACAGATCAAACGTGAGTTTCTGTTACTGACTAAAGAATAAGAGAGCATAAATAGTAAAGAAATAGGAATTATAAATAGAATAAAAAAATAAGTCATTAAGAAAGGGATACCCCTTTCTTTTTTACGATAATGGTTGAATGTTTATGCAAGTATATGTATAATTATTAAAAAGAAATGATTAGAGAGGGTGTTCAAGATATGAAAGTCGGTATTCTTGGCGCTACAGGATACGCAGGACAGGAATTGGTGCGGCTATTACATCGCCATGAAGAGGTGAAAGAATTATATCTGGGCTCGTCCAGTGTAGCAGGAGAGGATTATGAAACAGTCTACCCACATTGGCTAGGTCAAAATATAGGGATCTTGCAAGACGAAAACATACCTGACATGGATGTTCTCTTTTGTGCTCTTCCTCATGGGTTGACGGCAGAAAGAACAGGCGCATTCTTGGCGCGCGGAATTAAGGTAATTGATCTGGGTGCCGATTTTCGTTTAAATTCAACGGAGATTTACGAGGAATGGTACAAAATAAAACATCCAGCTTCAGAGTTACTCAAAGACGCAGTATATGGATTACCAGAGCTTTATCGTGAGAAAATTCAGGGACAATCTTTAATTGCCAATCCAGGTTGCTATCCAACGGCAACTTTGCTGGCGCTCGTTCCCTTGCTGCGTAAGCAATTACTTCAAACAGGCTATTTGATCATTGATGCCAAGTCCGGTGTATCGGGAGCAGGACGAGGGGTATCGTTAGGTACGCACTATGGCGAGGTAAACGAGAACTTTAAAGCGTACGGGGTTGCAAGCCATCGTCATACGCCAGAAATAGAACAAGAGCTGTCTCGCGCTGCAGGGTTGCCTCTAACTGTCAACTTTACGCCACATTTGGTCCCTATGACGCGCGGGATGCTGGTGACAATTTATGCTAAAGTATCAGAGGGGGTTCAAGAAGAAGACCTGCGAAGCTGTTGGTTAGACCAGTATAAGGAAGAGGAATTTATTCATCTTTTGCCGCCGGGGACTTGGCCCCAGACAAAATTCTCCAGTGGGAGCAACCATGCTTTTTTACAATTGACGTTAGATAAAAGAACCGGGAATTCGGTCATTGTTACTACAATTGACAATCTATTAAAGGGTGCAGCAGGGCAGGCTGTTCAGAATATGAATCTCGCTATGGGTTGGCCCGAGGCGCAAGGGCTAAAGGCAACAGCACTATGGCCATAAGACATCAAATTGGGGAACGGTTCTTAGCACAAGCAACGATTTTTGATGGACTAAGTGAAGGAGCGTGTGAATTAAGTGGATAATTCTAAAAAGGCTTGGAAGTTAATTAACGGCGGTATAGCAGTCCCTAAAGGGTTTTATGCAACTGGTGTCCAAGCGGGTATTAAATATAAGGATAAGTATGATGTAGCACTAATTTTTTCCGAGGTGCAAGCACAGGCAGCTGGAGTATACACTCGAAATTTAGTTAAAGCCCACCCGCTATATTTAACCCAACGCCATCTGGAAAACGGTCTGGCACGTGCTATTGTCATAAATAGCGGCAATGCCAATGCTTGTGTTGGCGAGTTTGGCGACCAAGCGGCATTTGCCATGGCTGAAGTAGCAGGCACGTTTTTGGCAGTACCGCCCGAGGATGTTCTGGTGGCTTCCACAGGCGTAATCGGGGTCGAAATGCCGCTTGATAAAGTCCTGAATGGTATTCGGGTGGCGAGCTCGTTGCTTCTTAATGATGTGGTCAAAGGAATTCGCGGTCAGAAGGAAGAGGCCGATGAAGGGGCGCATCGAGCAGCCCTGGCAATTATGACGACGGATACGCTGGTTAAGGAATATGCCTATGAGCTTTCCTGTTCACAGGGAGGCGTGATTCATCTGGGTGCGATCGCGAAAGGGTCTGGAATGATTCACCCTAATATGGGTACCATGTTAGGTTTCTTGACGACAGACGCGTTTCTTCCGTCAGAAGAGTTACAACGTATCCTGCGTGAAGCGGTGGAAGAAAGCTTTAATATGGTGACCGTCGATGGAGATACGAGTACTAATGATATGGTTGTCTTAATGGCAAATGCGGCCTCTGGAATAACTCTGAGCGGGGAAGACCGAACCAATTTTGAAGAAATGGTTAAATCAATGTGCATCGAGCTGGCAAAAGATATTGCTAGGGATGGAGAAGGCGCTACTAAGTTAATGGAAGTATCAGTTTCTGGAGCTAAAACTAAAGAGGATGCTCGTAAAATTGCTCGGAGTATTTGTGGCTCCAGCTTGGTTAAAGCTGCACTCTTTGGAGAGGATGCGAACTGGGGGCGTATTTTGACCGCAGCAGGATATTCAGGAGCTGAGTTCAATCCCAACAAAGTCGACGTCTTTTTAGGGAAATTAATCGTTGCTCAAGCGGGAAAAGGTGTCACTTTTTCGGAAGAAGAAGCTAAAGAGATTCTTGGCCGCAAAGAGGTTCATATAAGTTTAAATCTTCACAGCGGGGAAGAACAAGCAACTGCATGGGGGTGTGATCTGACCCATGAGTACGTCACGATCAATGGGAGTTATAGGACTTGATCGTGAGGTTCATAAGCTGTGATTAAAACCGAAGACTGAGGATTGAGTTCTAAGGTTATAAAACTAAGATATTTAGCCAAGAAGTCAAGTGTTGAAATTGGAGGTAGGAGAGATGACCCCGATGGAACAAGGATTAGGGAAAGCACGGGTATTGGTGGAGGCCCTTCCGTATATCCAGAAATTTGCAGGAAAGACCGTCGTGATTAAGTATGGCGGACACGCCATGGTTGATCCAGTTCTAAAAGAATCGGTCATGTTAGATATTCTTCTTTTGCATTCCGTAGGAATTCGTCCGGTGCTCGTTCATGGCGGTGGACCAGAGATTAACTCTATGTTGAAGAAGGTCGGAATAGAAAGTCAATTTATACAGGGTTTGAGAGTCACGGACGCTCAAACTATGGAGATCGCTCAAATGGTCTTATTAGGGAAGTTGAATACTGAAATGGTTTCTCTCCTCAATCGCTTTGGAGGGAAAGGTGTTGGATTATCAGGGAAGGATGCTAAGTTGCTAATGGCTGTTAAGAAGCCGATGCAGATGCCAAATAGTCTAGGGAAAATGGAAGATGTTGATCTAGGGCTTGTGGGAGAAATCCAAACTGTTACTCCCGATATATTGAACACGTTATTGGGACAGGGATATATTCCCGTTATCTCTCCGGTTGCCAGCGGCGAAGAAGGGGAAACTTACAATGTCAATGCTGATACAGCTGCGGGGAAAATAGCTGAGGCTCTAAAGGCAGATAAGTTGCTTCTTTTAACAGATGTACGAGGAATACTGAGTGATGTTTCCGATCCTGGATCACTTATTTCTACGATTTCTGGAGGGGAAGTCGCTACCCTCAAGAAACAAGGAGTATTAAGCGGTGGAATGTTGCCTAAGGTAGAATGTGCAGTCTCTGCCTTAGATGCCGGGGTTGGCAGTGTGCATATCCTTGATGGACGACTAAGCCATGCAATTCTACTGGAATTATTTACAGATGGCGGGATTGGCACAATGTTTACCCAATAATTAAGCGCCACTAGACTCTTCAGTATAATTAGAGATAAGTGGAGGTAAGTCCCTGGATAAGTTCAGCTAAACTCCAGTGGAGTGGGACTCCACTGAAGTAAGTTTCCTATATTTGATAGATAGGGGGATGAAATGAAATGTTAGAAGGCTTAACAAGCGAAGCGATTATTGAGCGCGGGAGAAATGTGGTGATGAATACCTATGGACGATTGCCTATGACGATGGTCAAAGGGGACGGGGCATGGGTTTGGGATTCTGACGGAAAGCAATATTTAGATTTCGTGACGGGACTCGCAGTTAATTCTTTGGGACATAACCATCCTGCGATTGTCCGTGCTATTCAGGAACAGGCTAAAGAAATTCTGCACACCTCAAACATCTACTGGATACCGAATCAAGTTGCTCTCGCTGAGCGCTTGGTGAAGCATTCCTTTGCGGATAAAGTGTTCTTTTGCAACAGTGGTGCAGAAGCTAATGAAGCAGCCTTCAAGCTCGCTCGTAAGTACGCCAGGAAGAATTATGGTGAGCATAAATATGAGGTGATTTCGCTTGAAAACTCATTTCATGGGCGAACCTTAGCCACCCTTACACTAACTGGACAGACAAAATATCAGGAAGGGTTTGATCCACTTCCTGTCGGCGTGACTTACGCTGCCCTAAATGATATTGAGGGTCTAAGAGCAAAGATTGGTGACAATACGGCAGCAGTCTTTATCGAACCCATTCAAGGAGAGGGAGGGGTAATCCCTGCTTCGATAGAGTTTCTCCAGGCAGCGCGTGAGCTATGTGACCAACATGGAGCTTTGTTGATTTTTGATGAGGTGCAGTGCGGAGTTGGCCGGACTGGAAAGCTCTTTGCCTATGAGTCGAGCGGTGTGGTCCCAGATATCATGACTTTAGCAAAAGCTTTGGGCGGAGGAGTGCCGATTGGAGCAATGCTAGCCACAGATAAAGCTGCCAAAGCTTTTCAGCCGGGAGATCATGCATCAACCTTTGGAGGAAATCCTCTAGCCACTGCGGCAGGGTGTGCTGTTTTAGATGTAATGCTTGCAGACGGATTTTTTGAGGGAGTTCAAGAGCGCGCAGCATATTTCCAACAAGGACTAGAGCGCTTAGCACAGAAATATCAGACGGGCGGTCCCGTCCGAGGACAAGGATTTATTGTGGGGTGGCCCGTCTCTAAGTTGGGTCCCGAGATAGTCGAGGCCTGCTTGAAAAATGGACTTCTGATCAACTGTGTTGGAGGAAAGATCTTACGATTCCTCCCCCCACTTACTGTTGAGAAGCAAGAAATGGATAAAGCTTTTGGAATTTTGGACGAAATCCTTTCGAAGATTTGGTGATCCAGAAGTCGGAGGTCAGAAGCCAGAGAATCAAAGGACACGTGAGCTTATGTAAGCATAAGTGCAACTAAGGCAATCGCCTGCGCCTTGACGCTAGCCAAGTTTTCTATATCCGAGGAGGGATGGAATGAAAGCAGCACTCATACTTGAAACTGGGAAAATTTTATTAGGGGAGTCTTTTGGGGCGACGGGAGAGGCTTTTGGAGAAGTCGTCTTTAACACTGGCATGACCGGTTATCAAGAGGTGTTAACCGATCCATCATATGCTGGACAAATGGTGTGTATGACGTATCCACTCATCGGGAACTACGGGATCAACAAAGTGGATGACCAATCGGATAAACCACAGGTCCAAGGGTTCATTGTAAAAGAGGCCGCGCGTAATCCCAGTCATTGGCAGATGGAAAAGAATCTTTCCAGGACCTTGGCGCAATCCGGAGTTGTAGGAATAAAGGGGATAGATACCCGTGCCTTAACGCGGATTATTCGAGAGCATGGCGTATTGCGCGGTGTTATTACCACCGAGGCAGAGGGATTAAATGAATGGGCCCCCCGCTTGAAAACGTGGTCTGTTCCAACCGATGTTGTGGCTAGGGTCAGTACTCCGAAGCAATACACCTTACCAGCTGTCGGAACCGAGAAGGAATTATTTCATGTCGTAGTCATGGATTTTGGGATTAAGAAGAATATTTTGCAGGCGATGCAAGAAAACGGGTTTCGTCTGACAGTTGTTCCGCATACAACCCCTACAGAGCAGATCCTTAATCTCCAACCAGATGGAGTCTTTCTTTCCAATGGACCAGGGGACCCTAAGGAGGTCATAACGGGGATAGAAACGATTCGAGGGCTGATGGGCAAACGCCCTATCTTTGGGATTTGCCTGGGACATCAACTTTTATCCCTCGCTTTAGGGGGAGACACCTATAAGATGAAGTTTGGGCATCGGGGCGGAAATCAACCCGTACAAGATCTAGAGTCCAAACGAGTGACGATTACTTCGCAAAATCATGGCTATGCCATCTCGGAGGAAAGTTTGGGACAGACTCCTCTTTACGTAACCCATCGTAATCTAAATGATCAAAGTGTGGAAGGCGTCAAGCATCGGGATTTACCTGTTTTTTCGGTTCAATATCATCCGGAAGCAGGGCCTGGACCGAGTGAATCCCTTTATCTTTTTGATGAGTTTGCGCGATTAATGCAGGAATGGAGGGCTGGTTATGCCTCTTAATCCGTCGTGGAAGAAGGTCCTTGTCATTGGGTCTGGGCCGATAGTGATTGGGCAAGCCGCAGAATTTGATTATGCAGGGACCCAAGCGTGCAGAGCTCTTCGTGAGGTAGGGGTGGAAGTAGTACTGGTTAACAGTAATCCAGCAACCATCATGACGGATGTGCAAACAGCAGATATTACCTATATCGAACCCCTGTTACCAGAAATTTTGGAACGGATTATCAGCAAAGAACGCCCAGATGCTTTACTCCCTACATTAGGTGGTCAAACCGGTCTGAACCTAGCTATGGAATTGGAGCGCGGCGGGCTTTTAAAACATTATAACGTGGACCTCATAGGCTGTGACTCGGAAACCATTTACAAAGCAGAAGATCGAGATGCATTCAAGGAAACAATGCTCACGATGGGAGAACCGGTGGCTGAAAGTGTAATTGTAACGACCCTGGAAGAAGGGGAGGAGTTCGCTAGTAAGCAAGGTTTTCCACTGATTGTCCGCCCAGCTTATACTCTTGGAGGAACAGGCGGCGGGATTGTCAAAAACGCCAAACAATTGGAGGAAATTTTGCAGAAAGGTCTGCAAGCCAGCCCCATTGGGCAATGCCTTGTTGAGCGGAGTGTGGCCGGCTGGAAGGAAATTGAGTATGAAGTCATGCGAGACGCGGCAGATAACTGTATTACGATTTGCAATATGGAAAATATCGACCCGGTAGGGATACACACTGGGGACAGTATCGTAGTTGCCCCGTCGCAAACCTTAAGTGATGTTGAGTATCAGATGTTGCGTGCCTCATCTTTAAAGATTATTCGGGCTCTGGGAGTTAACGGAGGGTGTAATGTTCAATTTGCCTTGAATCCGCTAAATAAAGAGTATGTTGTTATTGAAGTAAATCCTCGGGTCAGTCGCTCAAGCGCACTCGCCTCTAAAGCGACCGGATATCCGATAGCCAAGATGGCTGCTCTTTTGTCCGTCGGCTTTACCCTTCCAGAATTGAAGAACCCTGTGACAGGGCACACCAGTGCTTGTTTTGAGCCGGCCCTTGACTATGTGGTAGTTAAATTCCCCAGATGGCCTTTCGATAAATTTCCTGCCGCTGATCATCGTCTGGGTACGCAAATGAAAGCGACCGGAGAGGTGATGGCGATGGAGCGGACGTTGGAAGCGGCCCTCCTAAAAGCGACTCGATCTTTGGAAGTTGGTACTGTTGGTCTTCGGATTAAGGCTTCCGGGGGCTGGACAGAGATGGAGATTGAAGACAAACTTACTACGGCAGATCATGAACGTTTTTTTGCGATTCCCGAAGCGTTTCGCCGAGATTGGACTATACTTGAAGTACAGATGCTCACCCAGATTGATCCCTTCTATTTGCATAAAATTAAAGAACTCGTTTTACTGGAACAGCGCATACAAAATGAACCATTAACCACTGAGTTACTGCGCCAGGCAAAGGTTCTAGGGTTCTCTGATTTAGCGATTGCCAAGCTTACGGGACGCTCGGAAGAGACAGTTCGTGCCATGCGTATGGACTGCAGGATTATTCCGGTTTATAAAACCGTTGATACGTGTGCAGCAGAGTTTGCTTCGGCAACCCCTTATTACTATTCCAGCTATGAGGAAGAGGATGAGGGCAAGGTAAGTACTGGTCCAAAAGTAGTAGTTTTAGGTTCAGGCCCTATTCGAATTGGGCAAGGAATTGAGTTTGATTATTGCTCTGTACATGCGCTTACAGCTTTGCAAGAAGCAGGTGTAGAAGCCATTATGATCAATAATAATCCAGAAACGGTATCCACAGATTTTGATATCGCAGATAAACTATACTTTGAGCCGTTGACCATTGAAGACGTGCTTCATGTCTTGAATAAAGAAAAAGCGGATGGAGTCTTAGTCCAATTTGGAGGACAGACGGCCATAAATTTAGCGGGCCGCCTGAAGCTTGCCGGCGTTCAAGTATTAGGAACTCCGGTTGATGCGATTGATATGGCTGAGGATCGAGAACGTTTTGCTGAGTTATTAAGTCGTCTAGGAATCCCTCAATCTGAAGGACGAAGTGTTACTTCAGTTGATCAGGCCAAGAAAATTTCTGAGGAGCTTGAATTTCCAGTGATCGTCCGCCCATCCTATGTGATCGGAGGTCGCGCCATGCAAGTGGTAGAGAACTTAGGTCAACTGCAAGATTATTTAAGGCGCGCGATCAACCTGTCTCAAGAACATCCAATCTTGGTGGATCGGTATTTGGACGGAAAAGAAGTCGAAGTTGATGCAGTTTCAGACGGAGAGACAACTGTAATAGCAGGCATCATGGAGCATATCGAACGCGCCGGCGTCCACTCGGGGGACAGTCTGGCAGTTTATCCACCCCAGAGTTTAACTCCCGCTGAAATTGAACAAATTGAGGACTTCACCTGTCGTCTGGCAGAAGGAATTGGGATTAGGGGACTTATCAATATTCAATTTGTTGTCGTGCGAGGTAAAGTGTATGTTTTAGAAGTGAACCCTCGTGCAAGCCGTACAGTGCCGATTCTTTCTAAAGTCACTGGGATTCCCTTAGTCAACTTGGCGGTTCAAGTTGCCCTTGGCAAAACCTTAAAGGGAATGGGCTATGCTCATGGTCTTGCTCCAGAAGTACCGTTCGTCGTGGTAAAGGCCCCCGTCTTTTCCTTCGAGAAGTTGACTAAGGTCGAAACCTCCTTGGGACCTGAAATGAAATCAACGGGTGAGGTCTTAGGGATGGACACACAATTTGGGCATGCGTTGGCAAAAGCCTTTGCGGCCTCCCGTATTCCGTTGCCTAATGATGGGAATATTTTAGTATCCGTAGCAGAAACGGATCGTCCAGAAGCTATTACTCTGGCTCGACAGTTGGCTCAGTTAGGGTTCGGCGTCAAAGGAACCGGAGACACTGCCAAGGCTTTGGCCCTGTGCGGGGTAGAAGTCGAAGTTGTAAGTGAAGAAAGCGAAGCCCTTCAAGAAGCCATCAGGCAACGAGAATTCTCCTTCATCCTCAGTACGTCCACTAAAGGAACCCCGGAGAGAACGGGTTATCTGTTGAGGCGGTTAGCGGCTGAACACGGGGTGCCCTGTTTCTCGTCAATGGATACGGCGAAAGCGGTTGTACGAGCGTTTCAAGAGATACGGAGTAATACCGCTCCTCAGGTGCTTTCTTTACAGGAGTATTTGGTTATGTAGGGGAAATATAGTTAATGGATACAAGAGGCTTTAAGCTCGCCGTATTATCATTTTAATTGAGGACATCATCTAAGATAAAAGGGCCGTAACAAAACTTGATTTTGTTACGGCTCTTACAGTTGTGGTGCCATGTTTTTTCTATTAAATCACAACCAGAATTAAACAATTTACAAACGCCGAAAAAAATACTATAATCAATATGCCCCCTTACCTAATGGGGATATCTAAAAGTAAAACGAATGGAGTATTTATATGAAACAAATTTGGATGAAATATTCATACTTATTCACTCTCTCATTTTTTATCTTAGGCTTTTTTAATATAGTCTTCGCCTGGATCGGTTTTTTCTGTCTTATTATGCCGTTTGCTTTTGTAATCAAAGACAATAAAAGAACCTGGTGCCAAAGCTACTGTCCAAGATCGAATCTCTTTACCAGGCTGTTCGCAAGAATCGGAGTGAAGCGCACGGCTCCAAAGTGGCTGGTCAATGGCACAGGAAAACGAGTTATGCTGACTTATTTTTTAATTAATTTCTTGATGATAGTTCTTTCAACCTTAATGGTATTTATGGATAAAAGAGATCCTCTGGAAACAATAAGATTCTTAATAGCTTTTCAACTTCCTTGGAATATGCCTAACCTTTTAGATGTTGGTGTCATGCCAGATTGGGTGGTACATTTGGGATTCAGGGTTTATTCCATGATGTTAACAACAACAATTATCGGCCTCTTGATAAGTCATATATATAAGGCCAGAACTTGGTGTGCGATATGTCCCATGGGTACTTTATCTAGCATGGCTTTAAGAAAGCACAATACTTTAGTAATTGACAACCATCTAGCAAAATAATTTTTTAACCAATCGTGAGACTCCCACTTCAAGAGGGAGTGGGATCCTGTGCTCTGCTGCGGTGGAGGTAGAGTCCATCCTACGGCGCGAATGTATTCGTCTATGGATATGCGCCTTCGGCATAAGTCTATCCTCAGCGCAATAGTATTTGTTACGGCCGTGCGCTTTCAGCGATAATCTCCACTGGAGACTTACGTCTCCGAAGTCTCGATGTTTAACTTTCGTTGAACGTGTTTACTTCTTGGTAGTGTTCATCCTCCAGAGATAAGAAGGTTTTGTCGATTTGATTGAAGGTTCTAGTTTAAAAAATAATGAAGAGAAATGCAGGTCAAATTGAGTGTGAACTCATTGGCCTGCATTTTTTCTTAACTTTCTTCTATCTGGAATCTGCGGCCATTTCAGGAATGGCCTTAATCGGTTATAGACCCAACGTGATTCCTTCGTCAAGAGGGGTCCCAGTATGGCGAGAATAAGAACATATAAGGCGGAAAAAGGTTGCAACGAAGTCAATAATCCGCCTGCTTTCGCAAGAGTGGCTAAAATGATAGAAAACTCACCCCTCGAAATAATAGTCAAACCAATATTGAGTGAGGCTCTGTAAGAGAGACTAGCTTTCCGCCCAGCCCAAACACCCGACACAACATTGCCTAAAAGGGTTAAAATGACAGCAGCTACTGCAGGCCAAACTGCCCCGCCTAAGGCAAAGGGGTCGATGCTTAGACCAAAACTAAAGAAGAAAAGGGCACCAAAGAAATCTCTAAAGGAAACAATTAAATGCTCTATGCGTTCGGAATGGTCTGTTTCTGCCAGTACCAGACCAATTAATAAAGCTCCGATGGCTTCAGCAATGTGCAAAGTTTCGGAAAAACCCGATACCAAAACCAAAATAGCAAAGATTACAAGCATAAAGGTTTCGTCGGAAGGGATATCCAACCAACGGTCTAGTTTTGGAACCAACTTATGCCCCAAAAACAAAAAACCGCCGATAAATAAAAGGGCCATTAGTGCGCTTGTTACTATCTCTGAAACGGAGGTTGAACCGGCAAGAACCAGGCCGGAAACAACAGAGAAATAAATAGCAACGAAGACATCTTGAAACATCATCAAACCCAAAATGATCTCAGTTTCATCATTAGCTGCTCTCTTTAAATCAACAATTACTTTCGCTACGATTGCGCTGGAGGAAATAGTCATAATCCCTGCCACAACAAGTATTTCCTTGACCGGCCAACCCAACAGTAAAGGAAATATAATAGCTATGGATAAGTTAATAACCATATAAATTATCCCGGTTCTGATTATGGATGGCCCTGCAGTCAAAAGACGTTTAATTGAGAACTCCAACCCTAAGGAAAACAGGAGAAACAGCACACCTAAACGTCCCATGAAGTCAATTAACGGGGCGCTCTGAATAAATCTAAAGTCAAAGACGCTTATGTGAGGTGCCTGTGGACCAACTACCATGCCAGTCAGAATTAGAATTGGCACAATAGAAATCCTGAGTTTACTGGCCAGAATTCCTGCACCCGCAATTAAAGCCAGTGCAAGCCCTATTTCCAGTATCAAGTGTTCCATTATTGAACACATCCGTGAAATAATAGCTTTTTACACGCTTTAACCTGGTGCTTTTCACCAAGAATTACAACTGTAGCGCCGCTTTGAAAGGTTGCCTCGGGACCGGGATTGACTATTTTGCTCTGATCATGTTCTACGATTGCAATAACTGTCCCGCCAGTATCCTTTCGGATACGCATATTCCCGATGGTTTTTCCTATAGCATAAGCATCAGGCTCAATTTTGTACCATTCTATAAGCATATCGCCTAAGGCAACATCCACAGTCTCTAATGCTTTAGGGCGATAATTCATTCCTCCGAGTATAGCGGCTATATTGCGCGATTCTTCGTCATCTAAGGTTACCATCGAGATAGAATCATCCGGGTCCTCACGATAAAAATGATAGATTTCCCTTCGTCCGTCATCATGTACCACGATAACGATCTTTTCTCCGCTACGGGTTTGGAGCTGAAACTTCTTGCCAATACCCGGTAAATCTATTTCTTTAATTAATTTCATGTTGTCAACCTCCATCATTACTCTAACAAAAGGGAAGGCATTAATTTCATATAAAACAGGTATTTTTCAGGTCTTTCATTGTCGATTTATCTAGGTTTAATTATATAAGTATTTTATTCATTACTCTGTCATTAGCCTATACAATTCTGATTTTCCTGTCAACATTTAGTGGTTAAATCATAGTTTTACCAAATAAAATAAGTAAAACCTATCTCAAGTCAAATAACTGTAGAAAACAGGAAATCATACCCATGCATTGCTTATAGAGAAATGATAAAAAAGATTTTGTCACAATTCGTTAGCTACCCGAAGTAATGGTTGCAGATTTAAGGTTTTCATTAATTTAGTGGAGATAGTTATAAGTGGTCAAAAGTTTGAAATAATATATCAATACTCCTCGAGCATATCATAAAGCTGTAATGGAGTTCGTCTCAGAAGGAGATTTTTTGTCCTAGACTATATAAACTGACTTTTGCCGGCCAGAAATGATTGCTTTCTGGAAGAACGATAAGCCGTAGCTGTTAAGTTAAAATAATCATCTAAAAGATGGACCCAACCATTATTACGATAATAAGACTAAGGAAAAAAGAATTTAGCTATTGAATTATTATACATGGCCTTGTATAATAATTCATATTAAAGGAGTGGGTGCAATGATGAAAACAATCGATAAATCACTATTTAAAGGACGGGACTTTATTTCCCTTCATGATTTTAATCAAGATGAATTAAGTTTTATCTTAGATGTAGCTAAAGACCTTAAGGCAGAGCAAAGAGCTGGACGCCCTCATCCAATTCTTCAAGGAAAGACGCTGGGAATGGTATTCACGAAGTCATCAACGCGAACTCGCGTTTCTTTTGAGGTTGGTATGTATCAACTTGGGGGGCATGCACTTTTTCTAAGTGGACGGGATATCCAACTAGGAAGAGGAGAGCCCATTTCTGATACAGCACGTGTTCTTTCCAGGATGGTCGACGGAATTATGATTCGAACCTTTAGTCATCAAGAGGTCTTAGAGTTGGCAGAGTTCTCAACGATTCCGATTATTAATGGACTTACAGACCTGCTTCACCCTTGTCAGGTCTTGGCAGATCTCATGACAATACAGGAGCATAAAGGTCGCTTAGAGGGCCTGAAGCTTGCCTACGTGGGAGATGGAAACAATATGGCTCATTCTCTAATGTTTGGTGGTGCCAAGATGGGATTGCATGTTGTCATCGCTTCTCCTCAAGGTTATAAGCCCGATCCACTAATTATTGCCAAGGCTCAAGCTGATGCCAAGGATAACGGTGGTTTAGTAGAAGTTGTTGATGATCCCTCAGAAGCGCTAAAAGGGGCCGATGTGCTATACACGGATGTTTGGGCAAGTATGGGTCAAGAAGCTGAGGCAAAGGAACGCATGGAGGCTTTTAAAGGCTATCAGATTAATTCAGATTCGCTGAAACGGGCCAATCAATCTGCTATTGTGTTGCATTGTCTCCCTGCTCACCGTGGTGAGGAGATTACGGAGGATGTAATTGAAGGAGACCAATCCGTCGTCTTTGACGAGGCAGAAAACCGTCTGCACGCTCAAAAAGCGATCATGGCGTTAGTTATGGCCTAATGTAGTTCTCATTAGCTTTAGATTTCTCGATGACTTGCGTGTAATCTAAAAAGTATAGTAGTATACTATACACAATACTTGGACATTTACTTTAATGAAGAGGGAGATTAGAAATGAAAAAAGTTGTTTTAGCGTATTCCGGCGGATTAGATACTTCCATTATTATTCCTTGGCTTAAGGAGACATATGGGTATGAAGTGATTGCTATGGCCGCTGATCTTGGGCAAGGAGAAGAGCTGGCTCCCCTTCAGGAAAAGGCGATTAAAAGCGGTGCAAGCAAACTGTATATAGAAGATCTGAGAGAGGAATTTCTCACGGAGTTTATTTTTCCAACGCTAAAGGCTGGAGCAGTTTATGAAGGAAGCTATCTCTTAGGGACATCGTTCGCCCGTCCGTTGATTGCTCGTCGTTTAGTAGAAATTGCGGCAAAGGAAGGCGCGGTGGCGATTGCCCATGGAGCAACAGGCAAGGGGAATGACCAAGTCCGTTTTGAACTGAGTGTCAAAGCGCTTAATCCAGACTTGGAGATCATTGCACCATGGCGGATTTGGGATCTCAAGTCTCGCGAGGATTGCATTGACTATGCCCAAGCACGTGGAATTCCTGTTCCAGTGACTAAGGACCGTCCGTATAGCATGGACCGCAACCTTTGGCATTTAAGCCACGAGGGAGGGGATTTGGAAGATCCTTGGAATGAACCAAAACGTGACTTATATTTATTAGGAGTTTCTCCCGAGGATGCACCAGATGAGGCAACCTATCTCGAACTGGGATTTGAACAAGGGGTTCCTACATCTTTGAATGGTCAGAAAATCGCCCCCGTAGCTTTATTGGAAACCCTCAACGAACTAGGCGGAAAAAATGGAGTTGGAATCGTTGATATGGTTGAAAATCGGCTTGTGGGCATGAAATCGCGCGGTGTCTATGAGACTCCAGGCGGAACGATTCTCTATATGGCTCACCAAGCGCTGGAACGTCTCACGCTTGATCGCTTAACGCTCCATTATAAAGAACAAATTGCTTTAAAATATGCTGAAATCGTGTATGATGGAGTGTGGTATTCTCCGTTGCGCGAAGCCTTGGATGCCTTTGTTAATGTGACCCAGAAAAATGCTACAGGGACAGTACGGGTGAAATTATACAAAGGAAATTGCACTTTAGCAGGTGTAAAATCCCCCTATTCTCTCTATAATGAGGCATATGCAACCTTTGGAGAAGATGGTGTGTATGATCAAAAAGATGCAGGAGGCTTTATTAACCTCTTCGGGTTGCCACTTAAAGTAAGAGCTTTAATGGAGAAAGAATCAGGGTTGCGTAAATAAGAGCAGTGAAAGAGTAGCGCCGGCACCCGGCGCTTTCTTTTTAGTACTAAATGGAGTAATACAGTAGATGAAAGGGAGATGTAACGTGAAGCTTTGGGGCGGACGTTTTGAAAAAAGTACAGAGGGATTGGTGGAAGACTTTCATTCCTCAATTCGTTTCGATCAACGCCTGTACAAACAAGATATTCAAGGAAGTATAGCCCATGCAAGAATGCTTGGGAAGGTCGGAGTTATCTCTGAAGTGGAAGCAAACCAATTGATACAGGGGTTGACTGGAATACTAGAAGACATTCAAGCGGGAAAAGTGGAGTTTGAGATTGGTGCTGAAGACATTCATATGAATGTCGAGAAGCTTTTAACCGAGCGGATTGGGCCCGTAGGAAAAAAACTGCATACGGGACGCAGTCGAAATGATCAGGTTGCTTTAGATTTAAGACTCTTTTTAAAAAGTGAAATCGATCAAACTAAGAACCTGGCAGAACAGCTAATTCAAACTCTTCTCCTATTATCAGAAGAGCATCTTGAAACATGGATGCCTGGGTATACTCATTTGCAAAAGGCACAGCCTATTACGCTGGCGCATCATCTGATGGCCTACGTGCAAATGTTTTTACGTGACTTGGGTCGACTTAAAGATACACGGAAACGGTTAAATATATCCCCACTGGGTTCAGGCGCTATGGCTGGAACGACGTTTCCACTTGACCGAGAGCAAGTGGCCATAGAACTGGGATTAGATGGAGTCACCTTAAACAGTCTCGACGGAGTGAGCGATCGGGATTTTGCGCTGGAATTTTTAGCAAGCGCGTCGATCCTCATGATGCATTTGAGCCGACTGTGTGAAGAACTGGTTATTTGGTCCAGCGGTGAATTTCAGTTTATCTCGATGGATGACGGGTATTCAACTGGGTCCAGTATCATGCCTCAAAAGAAAAATCCTGATGTTGCAGAATTAGTGAGGGGAAAAACCGGACGCGTTTATGGTGATTTAGTAGCGCTCCTAACCGTTATGAAAGGGCTTCCGCTAGCTTATAACAAAGATATGCAAGAAGATAAAGAACAGGTCTTTGATGCAGTGGATACAATTCAAAAATGCTTATTAGTTGTAGAACCAATGATAAGGACTATGCAGGTAAATCGGGATACGATGGCCTTTGGGGCAAAAGGCGGGTTTACCAATGCCACAGATTTGGCAGATTACATGGCTAAGAAAGGGGTACCCTTCCGGGAAGCTCATGAGTTAGTCGGGCGCATAGTTTTACAGTGCAGCAAAAAAGGAATTGGCTTGGAAGACTTAAGTTTAAGCGACTACCAGGAACTCTCCCAAATTTTTGAAGAGGATCTGTTTAGATCGATTGGAATCGAATATTGCGTTCGTGCTCGAAAGATTACAGGCGGCCCTTCACCAGAAACTGTTGCTGAGGCTATTAAGGTTAGTCGTAAAGCTTTAGAAAACTTGCTTTGGTAGGGGGTTTACTGACTTAGGTTACTAGGTCTTGAACTAAACGAATATTATGTCGAACGGAATAAACTGAATAATTGTTAATAGAGGATATGCGCGGAAAATAAGTCTTAACTTGGAATTGTGTACTTAAAAGGAGTATTCATACCGGTATGGGGTTTTAGAAAAGTCTGTATCATGCACCATCAAAGGATATAAACCAATGCTTTTCAACAGAATGAGGATAATAACTGTGTACAGTGTGGATAAACCTGTGGATAAGGTCGAAAATCAATGTATTTATGGTGGATAAGCATGGGATGGAAAGTGGACAATTAGACTTTTCTTGTGGATAACTATTTTTCTTGTACGCGAAAATCCGACATAAAAACACAAAAACCTAAAGCAAGGCCTTTAGGTTTCCTTTTATATCTAGGATAAAGTAAAAGTTTACCCGTTGCCAGTCAGGAAAATATCACTTTTTTTGCTAGTATAAATTTGACTTAGACTAGTGCTGTCGGTCCTTTTTTGTAGGCATAGAACGTGTCAAGTATCTTTATTTTTAGCATAAAGCAGGAAAATCCTGCATAAAGGTCGAAATTCTCACGCATGATTTTAAAAAGATATTGCATCCTATAGTATATAGAATTAAATCGAACTATGTTTGAGAGTACGAAGCGAGGCATAATCAATGGAAAACCGAACAATGCTCACAGATCTTTATCAATTAACTATGATGCAGGGTTATTTAGTTAATGGTTGTCAGAATAAAGAGGCAGTATTTGATGTCTACTTTCGCTCGTTGCCGTTTAAAGGAGGATATGCTTTGGCGGCAGGGCTTGAACAAGTCGTTGAATATATTGAGAACCTCACCTTTGGGGAAGAGGATTTGAAGTATTTGAGAAGTCTAAACTTATTTAACGAGGAGTTTATTAGTGAGCTAAGTAACTTTCGCTTCACGGGAGACGTCGATGCGATTCCAGAGGGGACTCCTGTCTTTCCGTATGAACCGCTATTGCGTGTTAAAGGGCGTATTTTTGAAACTCAGTTGCTGGAGACTACTATTCTTAACTTAGTTAATTTTGAAACGCTCATTGCTACAAAAGCCTCCCGTGTAGTCACTGCAGCAGATGGAGGTCCAGTGATGGAGTTTGGCTTGCGGAGAGCCCAAGGCCCAGACGCAGGGGTCCTAGGCGCAAGGGCAGCCTTCATCGGTGGATGTCAATCTACCTCCAATGTCTTAGCAGGGATGCGTTATGGTATCCCTGTGGCTGGAACCCAGGCGCACAGTTGGATTCAATGTTTTCCAACAGAATTGGAAGCATTTCGAGCCTATGCCCATACTTTTCCGGATCTTTGTTTGTTGCTTGTAGATACATACAATGTCCTCAAATCTGGAGTACCCAACGCGATTAAAGTAGGGCTTGAGCTTGAGGCAGAAGGGCATCATTTCCTAGGTATTCGTCTGGACAGTGGAGATTTAACGTATTTGTCTAAAGAAGCCCGTCGAATGCTTGATGAAGCAGGACTTAAGAATGCTATTATTGTTGCATCAAATGATTTAGATGAGGAAACTATCTTCGCCATTCGAGCTCAAGGGGCAGCGATTAATTCCTGGGGCGTTGGAACGAATCTCATTACATCCAAGGATAACCCTTCTTTAGGGGGGGTCTACAAACTGGCCGCTGAAGGAGAACCGGGTAATTTCCATCCTCGTTTGAAGGTCTCGGAAAACATTACTAAGATCACTAATCCTGGAATTAAGAAAGTTGTGCGCTTTTACGATAGAGCAGGCAAAGCTATGGCAGATCTTATTGCCCTGGAAGATGAAGTTTTTGAAGAAGATAAACCGCTGATAATTTTCGATCCTATTCAGACGTGGAAAAGAAAGACATTGAAAAATTTCCGAACCAAAGAACTCTTGAAGCCTGTTTTTAGAGATGGAAAACGAGTGTATGCCTTACCGAATCTGAAAGAAATTCAACTTTATGCTCGAAAAGAATTAGACTCTTTCTGGGATGAAGTGAAACGATTGACGAATCCCCACCGCTATATTGTAGATCTGTCGACCAATCTCTTTGAGTTAAAACAACAATTACTTTTGACGATTCACAATGATATTAAAGAAACGAACAAGGAGTGGAGTAAGAATGTGGACAGATAATGAATTATCAGCACGAATTGATCAAACAGTGGAATGGTTGCAAAAAAAAGTTACCGAAGCCAACGCTAAGGGAGTAGTGGTGGGAATCTCTGGGGGGGTAGACTCTGCTGTAGTCGCGGGGCTCTGCAGTCGAGCATTTCCGGAAAATTGCATTGGAGTAGTTATGCCCAGTCATTCTAATCCAGATGATACAGAAGATGCATTATGGATTGCAGAGGGCTTCGAAATAAGAACAATAGAGGTAAACCTGAGCGGTGCCCATACACAGGTCATGGGGCAAGTCAAGAAGGGCTTGGAAAGTATAAGCTGTAATTTAGTGGCTGAAAAGATGAGCCAAGGGAATTTGAAGGCTCGTTTGCGTATGTCCACACTGTATGCCGTGGCTAATGCCATGAATTATATGGTAGTAGGAACGGACAATGCCCCTGAAAGCTACACTGGATATTTCACTAAATATGGTGACGGCGGTGTCGATCTCTTGCCGATCAGTTCACTCACTAAGACAGAAGTGCGCGCTTGGGCGAGGATGTTGGGATTGCCAATGAGAATTGCTACCCGTGTACCGACTGCGGGACTGTGGCCGGGTCAGACAGATGAATCTGAACTAGGAATTACCTATGATCAGATAGATCGCTATCTGCTGGGGGAAGAGGTCTCGCCTGAAGTTCAAGAACGTATTGAGTCTCTCCATCGTCAGAGTGAACATAAACGTAATATGCCGCCAAGCCTTGAGCTTCCGAAACTTGAGAGGTTAGATTAACGTGCGTATAGGAGTAGACATTGACGGAGTAATTTCCGATAGCTATCCAATTTGGTTACAGGAGTTAAATCGCCACTACGGTAAGAATATACCGTTCATCGACGATTATAATATGCATGTAGCTTTTGATGTAACAACTGAGGATATGAACGACTTTTTCGAGACTAATATAGAACGTTTGCTCATGATGCCAGAACCTGTACCTGGCGCAAAAGAAGGGATAGAAACTCTTCTTCAGGAAGGACATGAAGTAATTTATATCACAGCCCGAACCCCTGAACAAAAGGATCTCACAGTACGCTGGTTTGCGTTAAGAGAAATCCATCATAAGCATGTGCTCTTCACAGGGTTTGGCAGTAAGGTGGACTTCGTTAAAGAATGGGGAATCGAGGCGTTTATCGAAGATTACCAAGTAAATGCTAAATTAATAGCGGAATGCGGGGTGCCAGTGTTTCTATTAAATGCAAGTTATAATCAAGAAGAGCTTCCTCCAGGCATTACCCGTTGCCATAGTTGGGAGGAAATAATTACAGGCATACAAGAACTCTGCCCGAAAAATCTTTAACGTTTAAAAGGCCTTTCGCCACTTTATTTTGAAGTGTGTGAAAGGCCTTTGTTTTATCATAAATCTAATATTAACTAACGATTTCTAATCCCACTTTGTAGATATCCCCAGCCCCTAAAGTAAGGACGAGATCCTCGGGTGCGAGAGTTTCATTAAGATAGAGCTTAATGTCATCCAACGTTCCAATGTAGCGGGCCTGAATACCTTGCTTTAAGATCATTTCGGCTAGATTTGGGGCAGAAACAGTGTAATGATCAAGTTCTCGGGCTGAGGCAAAGATATCTGCAATAACAACTTCGTCTGCCCCCTGAAAAGCTTGCGAGAACTCAAGCAAGAGTTTTTCCGTTCGGCTAAAAGTATGAGGTTGGAAAATAGCACGGATGCGACGATCAGGGAAAGAAAGGCGAGCCCCCTCTAATGTCGTGCGAATTTCTGTTGGGTGATGGGCATAGTCATCAACGATTAGGGCCCCATTTGTATTGCTGCCGACATGTTCAAAACGGCGTTTCGTCCCATTGAATTGGCTCAGACTAGATAAGATTTCTTTAATGGGAATGCCAATTTCATAGCATAGGGCAATCGTTGCCAAGGCATTTACAATGTTGTGTCTTCCCGCGACATGGAGATCCAGATCCCCCATATACTGTCCTTTTATAATAATTTTCATAGAGCTCTTTTCGTCTTTGAACAGGATTTCCGTTGCTCGTATATCTGCAGATTCAGACAGACCAAAAGTCGTGACAGGCGCATCTGATTTAAGGGATTTCCGGTTTGGATCTTCATCCCATACGTAGATATGACCGTGTTCAGGTACCTTTAAAGCTAGTTCGGCAAATGCAGAGATGACATCCTCGAGATCCTTAAAGTAATCGGGATGATCAAATTCTATGTTCGTAATAATTAAATGTTCTGGAGAGTAATTAAGGAAATGGCGTCGATACTCACAAGATTCTGCTAAGAAAAATTCCCCTTTCCCAGTATGTGCATTTCCACCAATGCTAGGAACATCACTGCCGACAACAATCGTTGGATCGAATCCAGCTTTCAGCATAACAAGGCCCATCATGGCTGTTGTTGTAGTTTTTCCATGCGTTCCAGTAACACAAATTCCGCGTTTTTTGGCAAGCAAATGCCCAAGATATTGTGCATAACTTAAGACAGGGATATTTAACTCCAAAGCCCGGGCGATTTCTGGATGCTGATTGGTATAGGCTGCAGAGGTGACCACCAAATCAGCGTTTTCTACGTTGGTCGGAGAAAAACCTAAAACAGGAATATTAGCACGTTTTAAGACACTATCTGTATAAAAACTCTCTTCTACATCCGACCCAGTAATAGTTGCCCCGTCAATCTGAGTGCTGATTTGAGCTAAAGCGCTCATTCCAGTCCCTTTAATACCAACAAAATGAATATGTAATGCCAAGGCGAATCGTCCCTTTCATGTATAAAACTCTACCCCCCATTATACCCAAACTTTAAGCAAAAAGTATCATTTTATTTGAGGAAAATTTTTACTAGCGGTTGTTTGGCGAGGGTTTTCGTTCATAACCAGTGACCATTGCTTGAAGACGGCTAATATCCTCAGTTAGACTTAGATAAATGTGGACAGGTATTGTCGCAAGAAAATAGATTGTGATAATAAACTTAGTCCATCGAAGTACCTGAAAACCTCCTATTAACCGCCAAACCCATATAAGGTGTTCCCCTTGCCAATAAGAAGTCAGTCCGAGAAAACTTGCCAATAGAAAAAGGAGAAACCATGAGAAGTAGATCAATAGCTGCCCGCTATTATATTTTCTTGCTGGCGGCGGAGAAGAACGCAGGAAGAAATAATAGGCCATAAGTTGAGGGAAATGTTTGAGGTCCTGGATTTTGGGGATTAATGAATCATCCCGCCGGATTAGAGCGTCAGCAATACGTATCGCCAAAAATCCCATTGAAAACCAGCCAAAGACTAGATGAGCAGTTAAAACTTTACTGAAATTTAAGGCCAAAAAACTTGCAGGTTTATGTAACTGAAGGCCAGTCAAGATTACTACAATTAGACTTGTGGCGAATCCCCAATGGAAGATTCTAACCCAAATTGGCTGGGACTGAACAATAGTTCCCTTCACGTTACCTTTCTTAAGTTGTTTCACGAGAGGTTTTCTTAGTTTGACATGGTGTTTCATGATTAGCTACCTTGCCTTTATATCACACATTTGGCCTCTGAATAAGTTTGTAAAATTGAAGAAGTAAGGAGCCTATATTCAAATTAGGGACTGTTAAAGGGAATGTCCAGCGGAACTCAGGATCAGACTTGGATTTTTAAGGCGTGTACTTTTTCTCCGTCAATAATATGCACACTGCAAGAAAAGCAAGGGTCGAAGGAGCGAATAATACGGCCCGCTTCCTTAAGATCATCGGATTGGATTTTTAATCCGAGTAACGATGTTTCCCCGACACTGCGGGTTCCTGTTTCATCACGTGCACCAAAGTTTATAGCAGAAGGCGTAACGATTTGAAAATGTTTAACTCGCCCATTTTTAACAGCCGCCCAATGCCCTAGGGTTCCGCGCATCGCTTCGTGGAGTCCGATGCCTACTCCGGAATCCTGCCCTATTTTTGTATCAAGTGTTTCCGCCCCAGGTTCAAGGCGATTGAGCCACTCCAGAGCAGCTTTGGCGATCTTCTTGGTTTCAAGTGCGCGTGCCCATGTCCTGGCAAGGGCACCATGTCCTATGACCTCTTCTTTGTTGATAATGGCCCGTGCCAAGGGGCCCGCTTCTACGGGTTGACCACGATAGCGAGGAGATTTAACCCAGGTATATCCTTTGGGCTGACTGCGGTCGGGGACTGTATCCTCTTCCATGGGATGGAGAGGACCGTGGGGTTTGTACCAAGCACTTGTAACATCTTCCGTGACATGTTTTTCAGAAAAGCTTTCTCGCTTACCTTGAAGAATGACCCCTTGCGGGAAGAGTGTGCTTCCCTCTGGATTGGGAAAACCACCGACTGACATATAGTTACCGATCCCTTTTCCAAGGTCAACGTACTCAGGATAGCGCTTCATAATCAGAGTAATATCTGGAAGAAGGACATCGTCAATAAAGCCCATGATCTCTATCAAATATCCGCGATAACGATTCACCTTATCAGCATCAACTTCCATACTAGCACCACCGGGAACAAGCCCATGACCATGAGGGGCCTTGCCTCCGAAAACCCCGAAAGCAGCATGGGCAACTCGAGATATATCTAAAGCCTTAAAATAGTGTTCGGTCATTTGTGTATCTTCCTTGCTGGATAAGCGTAGGTCTGCTTCTGAATGGGGAACAAACGGTGCAATATCCGGTCCACGAAAATAATCGGGTAGGGTGAAAAGGTAGATGTGACGAAGATGGTTTTGGATGAAATCACCGGTGAGGATTAGATTGCGTATTAATTGCCCATTGGGAGGGACATGCATTCCTAAAGCTTGTTCTACTGCGAGGGCGGCTGTAATAGCATGAGCGGAAGAACATATGCCACAAATGCGCTGGGTATAATAAGGCATATCCATGGCGGAACGTCCAATTAAAATTTGTTCGAACCCTCGATAAAGTGTATCGGAAATAAAGGCGTCTTTAATTTCCCCGTCTTCGAGCCAAGCCTCCAGTAACATAGGATTGTGGATTCGAGTCACAGGAAAGATTATTTTCTTTTCCAGCTTAGTCACTCCTAATTTTTTAAGTTTTCTTTAGCCGATACTGATGAAAGGTCTTGACCTTTTTGACGGCAGGCCGATGTTGAGCTTTGACAGAGGTCCTAAGTAAATTCTTTTGGATGCGACCCTTATAGAGAGATGTCGCGACATGTCCGGTAATAGCTATGGAGGTTAATCCTAAAACTCCAAGCCCAATCGCGTCCGTGTTAACTTTTGTGCCTCCGGGGAAGGGAATGTCGGGCAAGTGAACGGTGAACGGGGACATCAAATCCGGATAACCGGGTTCTGTGCACCCGATACACGGCGTATTACAGCCGATCGGCCAATTGATATGGTCATTCCAACGACGAATCGGGCAGTCGGCATAGGTGACTGGTCCTTTACAGCCGACACGAAAAAGGCATTCCTTCTGTCCAATTTCTGTGGCAAAAATCCCTTGGTCATAATAGCGCCTGCGAGGACAGCGGTTATGGATGGTTTCTCCATAAAATAGTTTTGGCCGCCCATATTTTTCAAGTTCAGGTTCACCATATAAGGCTAAATGGAGTAGGGTCCCCATAATCCAATCTGGATGGGCAGGACATCCTGAAACGTTAATGACTCTCCGTTCAGGAAGGATGTTCTGGACGCCAGTTGATTGGGTTGGGTTAGGGTAACCGGCAACCGGGCCGCCGTAAGTGGCACAGTGTCCAATAGCAACCACGTATTTTGCCTTTAGCCCTAGGCGTCGAACAAGTTCCAGCCCTGTAACTAGTTTGCCGTTCTCATAAGCAACATGGTTATAATGACCGCCGTCACGTTGAATCATAGATCCTTGGACAATGAGAATATATTCATTGGGCATTTTTTCATACGTTTCCTGAAGAACTTGGTAGGCAGCATCTCCTTGAGCTTGCATCATGGTCCAATCATAACGCCAATCGGTAATGTTGGTGAGGATATCTGAAAAGGTAGGTGTCCAAATATTATCAAGGGAGATACTATCTCCGGTACAAGTGCCAGTCTCAATCATGACCACAGGAAGTTTTTTAACCTCACCAGCTGCTACGGCTTCTGCTAGAGGAGGAGAGATAAGCTGATAAAAATTCCCTAATACAGCACCTTTGACCACTAATTTCAGAAAGTCACGTCGGCTTAACATATTTAATCCTCCTTGAAAGGTTATTATTTCCAAAAAGAGAAGATTAAACTCAATTTTACATAAATAATGTGAAAATAATATTGACTAAACGGCTAAAATAAAGTAAGATTACTATCGTCCGTAAAATGCCGATGTGGCTCAGAGGTAGAGCAGCTCACTCGTAATGAGCAGGTCGTCGGTTCGATTCCGACCATCGGCTCCATAGGAAACTTAGACCCCGCAAGCGATTGCGGGGTTTTTGCATTTCGTGGAATTGGCTCATTTTTACTTATCGTTGCAATAGCGTTGCAACCCAGTTTTTTACGTTGCTGCAACGCCTTTTTTCTTTTTCTTTGGTCTCAAGTGGCTATCTATTTTCGAGGCTACTTTTTCTTTTTAGTTTTCTTCGGACTCGGGTATAGATTTTAGTTGTCCTTATGTCAGTGTGACCGAGTAGCTCCTGAATAATTCTTAAATCCTCTGGCTTCTTCAGGAGAATCGAAGCAAAAGTATGGCGAAGAGCATAAAGTTTTGATGAGGGATCACACACTTAATTAAGATACAGACGGAGGGATTGCCCTTCCTACGGATGCTACATGGTCAGATATACTTGCGGTAGTGCCAGGGATTAAGACGGGGAAGAAGTGGGCAATCGGTGTAAAGTCAACTACTAATGGTACTGACTATGGATACGGTTCTTATGGTCTGCTAGAAGTTACAGGGTTGACGTTTAGGCCCTCAGCTATATTAGCTACCAAAGAGACGACAATTATGCCATAGGGGTTTACGCGAATACAGGGGCTATCATGCTGGATTTTTTTCATAACGGTACAAGCTGGACACATTCAACTGCAACATTAGTTACTGCTATGTATATCGGAAGAAGAATTTATTTCGACAAAACAATTGGAAACGTAATACTAGACAAAGCTTAAATGCGTGGTGGCGTTAGAGAAACAACGTGGGAAGCAGATTTTGTATCTTATGTCGAACTAGCGTAACGAGTACCAGAAACAGTAGGAGTTATTCAGTTAGAGTACGGACAGTATCGACAAGACTTTGCAGAGTGCAACGGGTATAGGGTTAATCCTGACACGTTAGCAGTAGAGTTTAGCTATCCAGATCCGAATTTGCCACCAGAGGAGCAACCTGAATCAGTTTATCAAGTGCCTTTGAGCGAGGAAGTAGGCGGTCTTAAATCCTTAGTGTTTGACCTAGACACAAGATTAATGACGATAGAAATGGGAGGAATGTAACATGACAAACTTCGAGAAAGCTAAGTTCTACTATGAAAATAAGTACACAAACGAGGCTGGACTTCAACGCTGTGTGGGTTACGGATTTATTTCTTATGCAGAGTATTACAGTGTTACCAAAGATAAGTTATTCCTTAAATCGGAAGTTGTAGCGGGCAAACTTAGTGTAATTGATTATGAGGCAATTACAGGAGAAGCTTACACAGTGTAGTAGACATCAGACGCATTATGTGGAATCGATGTTTACCGATAAACACGCTTTTAATTTGGCAAAGTGCTAGCGATGAAAAAGATTTTGGGCGACCCCCTAATAATCTGGTCCCTGGAACGTAATAAGTTTTGTGGAGAATTAAACTGTAGGGAATACCTGGGAAATTATTTATTTATCCTGTAGCTTATACGGATGCACAAATATTGGAAGCGCCGTATAATAAATCAGGATATAAGAGTCGTAGGCTCACACCTGCACTAATCCACCTTTGTAGGATGCACTGTATACTATATGTTCCGATCGGCAGTTGTGGCAACAGCTGCCGATCATCCTTTACGTTAGGGGGCGATTGCTTTGAGAAAACAGTTTAAAAATAAACTGATAGAACAGCTTAATTTAAATCTGGATTTCTTGCTTAATGCCCCAGAGGTTAAGCAGGAACAAATTGAGCAACTTCTTGAATGTTTAGCACTAATCGATCAATGCATCGATCAGACTATGCTACTAACTATCATTGAGGAGTTAGATGGGCAACTTCCACGGGCTGAAAATCCGTTGAGCAATTAGGTAAAGGTATTAAAATAACCGTCAATGTGACGGTTATTTTTTATGGGTAACAATGTTATGTGATTAGATAAGCTTCACAACAGACTCATTATGCGCAGTAAGGAGATCATGAGAATAACGCCCGGAAAGGCGTTATTGGACTAAGTATTGCTTTCGTTTTTCGTTAGTCCTACTTGCATGTAAAACCTCTTTGATTGAACTATTCCTGCATTTGACGAAGTTATACAATGCACCAGTCCTTATAACTGAAGTGGACACTCTTAATTCGAAGACCGAAGCTCAACTCAAAAAAACATAATATTTCAAAAGCCGTAATCGTTGGTGGGACAGCAGTAGTTAGTCAAACCATCGAAAAGTATCTGAAAAGGCTTAGTATCTCTGTTGATAGGATCGCTGGATATACAATGTACGATACCGCAATGCTAATTACAGATCGTTTCCTGCAAAGGATAGTCTTGCTGGATTCTTTGTTGCAGGGGATGAGTATACGGATGCACTAACTGTAGCTCAGGCAGCCGCCTCCTACTGTTTACCGATCTTACTTTAAAAACAGCCTTGCGCCAATTGATCGCATTTGTATTCGATCTACTACCGAATAAACCCAAGAACAAAGAATCGCTGGTCAACTACACAACTGGATTATTGAATTGCCCAGTTATATCAAGGTTTTATTTGCACAACTGCGCGGAACGTGCATGTGAATTGAAACCTAGTACCGAAGCTTACAGTGAGAGTAAGGAAAAAACGTAATCTGACTCTTATTCCTTGTGCAAACCATAATAGTAATCATTGGTTACGTAGCCAGCCCTAAAACAATGCTCCAAATGTAACTAATTTCCATTAGATGAGAATCATATCCTTGGAATATGAAGTTTTGGGTTTATAGGACTCAGCCAATGCAAAGGCCCTCTCAGAGGCCAGCACTACTTGCGCTGTATAAGATATATTTTACCTTTGGTTCAGAATAGGTGGTAACAAATTTATGCAAGAAGATTGGACAGTTATCGGACAGGTAATGTTTTTTTTAGTAAATGACTATTTTCCGGTGAAGCAACTAAAAAAAATATGTCGGAATTCATTACATTGAAAATGAAAGTCATTTCCCCTTTACTGAGTATATTACAATATCAAATAATTTGCTCCTTGCGGCTTGATGATAGTCGGCGATAATGATACTGTTTCATGTTTTGTGGACTATCATGACCATGTAGGGAGATACAACGCAACGCCTAGAAATTTTCCTGAGGGTTGTTTAAGTCTGTATAAATATTCATCTATGCAAGATTCTTTTTAGGGAAGGCAATTATTTTGGCACTTCCTGAGATAGGTTCTGGGGGCTCGGGTTCCTTTTTTGCTTCAGGTTTTAAAGCATTCTCAATGGAACCTTGCAGCTTAATCTTTCATGCCAGCGTATACATGCCATAGAGGCGCTTTGAAGTGGCAGGATCCGCGTGGCCAGCTCTTCGCGGGTACCGTCAAGAGTTTTTCGCAAAATTAATATCTGCTTGGTTAAATAATTTAGTTAACGGTGACCCCACATTAAGACTTGATATGGGGGCTGAGGATGCTACCGTGCGACACGTTTCTAGACACATAAGAAAATCTAGACATTGGCCATTGAAAGGTTTTCTTTAATACTCCGACAGGCATTAGATGTATGAGCTTTGAATTGTCTGAAGCTCGGTGAAGTCGCATGAGAATTGCCCTATGGGAATCAAACCCTGTGGGAAACCCATCCAGAGGTGGTTGGCGCGATCTATAGTGCGGAAGTCTATAAAACACCTATGGTAAGAATGTAGCTAATAACTACCGACGAAGTTCCGAGCGTACGGGGGATTATCCGAACTGATAGAAATGTCAGACAATTAATTGATTGGTAGATGAGGGTTAGTAAAACTGGTAGCCCTGAAAACCCTTATGATGTTACAGGCATCATCACGTCTACAAACCCAGAGGAACTACCTAAGGGTATATGCACAGATAGAGATGTTGGAACGTGGTAAGCGAAGAATAGTGAGGTCTTATAACCAATGAACTATCCCCTTCGTGAAAGTAGGGTCACAGTACCAATGAAACCGTGATAATAAGTGGTGGAGGGATAGGCCCAAGTCAATCTATTATAAATGAAAACTTACTACCACATAATTATTCCATAGGTTCTGGTGAGACTAAAAGAGGCTAACCTCGAAAGGAGGTGTTGCCGACTATGGCTACCACTACCGCGAATACCAAGTTGCGCCACAATGAATATTATGGGCAACAAAGTAACTTTGATAAATTGTATAAAAGAAGTCTTAATGGTGCAAATTTTAATAAACTATACGATAAAATTGTAGAAGAAAACAACATTCTGTTGGCCTATCGAAATATCAAGGCTAACACAGGAAGTAAGACAGAGGGCACTGACGGTTTAACTATCAAGGACATTGCAGATATGACAAATGAACAGGTTCTTACAATGGTAAGAGGAAGATTAAAGCGCTACACACCGCAATCGGTCAGACGGATAGAAATTTTAAAAGACAATGAAAATTGCGTCCTCTCGGTATTCCCACTATGTCCGATCGATTGATTCAGCAGTGTATACTTCAAATTCTTGAGCCAATCTGTGAAGCGAAGTTTCATAATCATAGCTATGGCTTTAGACCCAATAGAAGCACTGAACATGCTAAAGCCACAATGGCCAAGATGATTAACATACAGCACCTACACTTTGTTGTGGATATAGACATATTAGGCTTCTTTGATAATGTAAACCATGGAAAGCTTCTTAAACAGATGTGGACTATTGGAATTCAGGATAAAAACCTTCTCTGCATTATATCAGCTATGTTAAAGGCGGAAATTAAAGGAATAGGAATCCCCACTAAGGGAGTTCCTCAGGGTGGATTATGTTCTCCGTTATTTTCCAACATAGTCCTAAATGAATTAGATTGGTGGATTAGTAATCAATGGGAAAGTCTTGAATCTTCATACCCGTATGTCCGAAATGATCACAAACTTAGGGCGTTACGCGATAGCACAAAGCTCAAGGAATGCTACATCATTCGGTATGCAGATGACTGTGCGCCACGAAGGCGCGTTCAAGCGACAGAAACTGTCGCTTGAATAGCAGCCATGCTGCACAGAAGATGAGGGTAGGCCCCTCGGAATCGCTATACAGGTAGAGATTTCAAACCACCTTAAGCTGCTTTGGTCAAAAGCCATGGTAGTGAGCGTTAAGGAAAAGGCGAGGCTTGACCTCGTCAGGTATGTGCTATGGAGAAGAATACAGATGAACCGCTGATAACGTGTCGAAAGCGTAGGAACGTCATCAAAACCGGGAGGTAGTCGTTGGCCCGGGATAAGTCTGGAGGAAACCTGTTTACTGTCCAGGCGGTGGCCGGCATGAAGGTGGCTTGAACATAGCATAGGCTTTTGTGTGGAACGTGGGAACCTGCACTTCGATGCTAAGAGAAAAATTCAAGTGGAAGACCCACAAGGATGAAAGTATCGATGCGGAGTGCAGGGGCGGAACAACCTGTAGTAGTGATGAGACTTCGTAATGGATGTGGAGGCAAAGGGGTTGTGTTATCCAGTTTTGAATAGCGGTCAACCGCAAGGGAGGAACCAATGGACGAAACAAAGTCTTATGAAATCTCCAAACATGTCGTGGTAGAGGCATTTATGAGAGTAAAAGCGAATAAGGGTGCGGCTGGTATCGATGGAGAGGACCTAGAAACGTTCGAGGCCAATTTAAAGAACAACCTCTATAAGATTTGGAACAGGATGTCATCCGGTAGTTACTTTCCACCAGCCGTGAAGGCGGTGGAAATACCGAAGAAAAATGGCGGAACGCGCATGCTTGGAGTGCCAACGGTGGCCGATCGTGTAGCGCAAATGGTGGCGAAAATCTATTTTGAACCAAGGGTAGAACCCTATTTTCATCCCGATTCATATGGATACCGTCCGGGTAAGTCTGCTATTGACGCACTCAAGATTACTCGCCAGCGATGCTGGAGGTATGATTGGGTACTAGAATTCGATATTAAGGGGTTGTTTGATAATATTGACCACGAATTACTAATGAAAGCAGTCTACAAACATACGGACAATCCTTGGGTTATTTTATATATTAAAAGATGGCTTAAGGCACCTTTTCAAATGCCAGACGGAACAGTCGAGGAACGGACGAAAGGAACTCCGCAGGGTGGAGTCATTAGTCCGGTTTTAGCAAATCTGTTTCTTCATTATGCGTTTGACAAATGGATGGAAAAGTACCACCCAAACAAACCGTTTGCTCGATACGCAGATGATGCTGTGGCGCACTGCCGTAGCAGACAAGACGCCGAAAGACTACGGAAGAGTTTGGAGACACGGTTTGCAGAATGTGGTTTGGAACTTCATCCGATAAAAACACGTATTGTCTACTGCAAGGATGATGACCGGCGCGGAAACCATCTTGAGACAACCTTTGATTTTCTTGGATATACATTTCGCCCAAGGAGATCAAAGAACAAAGATGGAAAGTTCTTCATAAACTTTACGCCAGCTGTCAGCAACAAAGCAAAGAAGGCTATGCAACAAACAATACATGACTGGCGCATGCACCTGAAGCCAGATAAATCTCTGGAAGATTTGTCCCACATGTTTAATCCCGTACTAAGGGGATGGGTCAATTACTATGGACGCTTTTACAAGTCGGAAATGTACTCTGTACTTAGACACATGAATCGAGCGCTGGTTCGATGGGCTAGACGTAAATACAAGAAACTAGAAATACATCAACGGCGGGCAAACGCTTGGCTTGGCAGAGTTGCTAGACGCGAGCAGAAGCTATTCGTTCAATGGCAAATGGGGATTTTGCCCGGGGCTGGATAATGGGAGCCGGATGAGCCGAGAGGGTGCGCTGTGTCATACGTAGAAAGAATTGTCCGGTTACCGGATCAAAGTCCTTGGAAACACTTTGAGAACAACACCTTACCTGAATTCGAAAGGAAGAGGGAACAAGAGCATGGTGATAAAGCGCGGATGATTTGAAGATTGTGTAGAATCAGGTTGCGCAAGTTCTGTCCGATACGGTTAAAGCTAGACTGCCTAAACTTAAATTACCAGTGATGGAAGCTCACATCTGAGGATACACAATCTAAATGCTCCTCACTTATGGCATATCCGAAATAGCGTTTCTTTCGGAGAAATCCAGAGTCATAAGACATTGAACAATGAGTTCAAGCAAGGTAATGAGTGGGAACCTAAGTCGGACTATTACGTTCTTCCTGCGCAGAACATGGGATTCCCTAAGGGAGGCGACTTCTATGGGAACGGAGTCTTCGTAGTATCCAACGTGGCGGTTGTAATGACCGTTGCACAGGCGGACTTTAATATATGCCGCTGGATCGTTTGTACCACCGAAAGGGTAACCGAGTATGCGGGAGATCAGGAGAAGGAAGACAGGTGGTTACGATATCAATCGCTTGGAGGTATGCGAAATGCAGAAGGCCGAAAAAGTATTGGATATCATCGGCGACAGAGGCAAGCGAAAATTACCGTTATATCGCATCTACCGTTTGCTCTACAACAAAGAATTGTATCTTATCGCTTACAAAAATATTTATGCCAACAGCGGCGCGATGACGAAGGGCGTGACAGACGAAACAGTTGATGGCGTGTCCATTGCCAAGATTGATCGAATTATCGATCAACTGAAAAAGGAAACCTATCGTTTTGCGCCCGTCAGACGTATGTATGTCAAGAAAAAGGGTAGCAAGAAGCAACGCCCTCTCGGACTGCCAACATGGTCAGACAAATTACTCCAAGAAGTCATTCGTCTGATTCTGAATATCTACTTTGATCCGCAATTCAGCAACGCCTCTCACGGTTTCCGTTCCAATCGGGGATGCCACACGGCACTGGATTCTATTCGGGCTAAAGGTGGTTGGAAAAGTGTAAAATGGTTCGTTGAAGGCGATATCCGCGACTGTTTTGGCAGTATCGATCACGGCATTCTACTTGGAATTCTGGCTGAAAAAGTGAAAGACAATCGCTTCGTGAGACTGATGAAACACTTTCTGGAATGTGGGTATATGGAAGACTGGAAATATAACGCTACCCTAAGCGGATGCCCGCAGGGTGGGATTTTAAGTCCTTTGCTATCTAACCTCTATATGGACAAGTTCGACCAGTTTATGGAGAATCACATCCTCCCTGTCTATAACTGCGGGGGCAGAAGGACAGAGAACAAAACCTACAAAGCGCTGAGCAACCAAGTTAAAAAGCACATGCGCCATCAAGACTGGAAGATAGTAAAGGAGCTCAACAAGCAGAGACAATCCATGCCTTCCAAAGATACGAATGACCCGGCATTCAGACGACTCTATTATATCCGTTATGCGGATGACTGGTTATTGGGCGTTTCAGGCCCTATGCAGGATGCGATCAAGGTCAAGGAACAAATTAGAACCTTTCTCGTGAGTGAGCTAAAATTAACGCTTAGCGAAGAAAAGACCTTGATTACCCATGCGAAAACCGAAAAAGCGCGATTTCTCGGCTATGACATCCACGTACTGCATCAGGATACGAAACATGACAAACGAGGACAACGCAGCATCAATGGGGTGATCGGCTTTCGCGTTCCAGATGAGAAGATGAAAGACAAAGCAAGACAATATAAGAAGAGCGGAAAACCAATTCATCGAAAAGAGCGGACGGTCAACTCCGATTTTGATATTATTTCCCAATACCAGTCCGAATTTCGTGGATTCGCTCAATACTATCTTCTTGCGTATAATGCTCATCAGTTGCATGGTCTCAAGAGAACAATGGAATTGTCTTTGGCACGTACCCTTGCGAATAAGTTCAAAACGACGGTCAACAAAATCTTCAAGTTGTACAAAACGACTCGTGAAACGGACGGACAAAGTTATAAGGTGCTTCAAACGGAAGTAAAACGTGAAGGTAAAAAGCCGTTGGTCGCTTACTTCGGGGGGTTTAAGCTCGGATACAAGAAGGATGCTGTAATTGTGGACGCGTTACCAATAGGGAAAGTGTTCAGCATTAAGAGCCAACTTATTGATCGTCTAATGAAGGATACATGTGAGTTATGTGGATCAAGTGGAAATATTGAAATGCACCACGTCAAGAAACTGAAAGACCTAGAAAATAATGGTAGAAAAGAAAAACCGGAATGGATGAAACGAATGACGGCTATGAGAAGGAAAACACTCGCAGTATGTCTCGAATGCCACGCCAGAATCCACTCAGGTAAGTATGACGGTAAGAGATTTATATGCGCTAATGTCGGCTGACAGTGAATCACTGGCGAGCGGAGTGCACAGGAAACTTGCACGCTCCGTTCTGAGAGGGGCATCTGGAAAAGTACTATTTTCGGATAGCAACTCGCTGGGTGCCTACTCTACTTCAAGTCCGGTTCTGAGAGAGACTGGGGGTGAAATTCCCCCGGTCTACTCACCTTAAAATCATGTGTCCAACCAGAGATGTAGCAGAAAGAATGTTCGTCGCAGTTAAACTCTGGCTTAAAGAAAGATTAAACCTTGAAATAAGTCCAGATAAATCCAAGATTACAAACTTGCGAAAGAAAACATCTGAGTTCCTAGGGTTCTCAATCAAAGCTGTCGTTAAGGGTAAAAAGAGAGTAGCTAACTCAAGGATAAAATCTAATGCCATCACTAAAATAATGGCAAAAGGGAAAGAGCTAATCAATAAAATCCAGAAGAATCCAACAGCCAAAAATAGAAGTCTCTACAATTCTTATGTTCTTGGAACCCACAACTATTACCGTATAGCAACACATTGTACCCTTGACTTCTCAAAAATCGGATATTATCTTGATAGGCTAATTAAAATAAGGTGGAAGTCAATATCCACTAAGACAGGCTCTCCTAGCATGATATATTTGGAGAAATACAAGGGATATGACAAGAAGAAGACATATGTTAAGGGCCTCATCATATTCCCCATGTCAGCATGTAAAACTAAGAATGCAATGAACTTCTCTAAACAGGTCAACAAATATACGCCTGAAGGGAGAAAGCTCATTCACAAATCAATTGACAAAGTATCAGACTTCGAGTTGGTTTATCTGGTGAAAAATCCAGTAGTAAATCAAGCATAGAGTATAACGACAATCGAATATCCCTATTTTCTGCTCAAAGCGGAAAATGTAGTTACTCGGTGTAAGATTAAAGGTAAATGATTTCCACTGTCGTCATATTATCCCAATTAACGATAATGGCAATGACAAATACCAAAATCTAGTCATAATCTCTCCTGATATCCACAGATTGATACATGCAACCAAATCCGAGACAATTCATCAAATACTGGCGAAACTCGAACTATCTAAAAAGCAGTTAGTTAAAGTGAATAAATTCAGAGTAATAGTAGGAAATATTGTGATATTAAGGAAGTAATTTTAGATTGATGGAACGCCGCATGCCATAAAAATGGCACGTGCGGTGTGGAGCAGGGGAAAAAGTGGAGATTGTATCAAAGCTTTACCTATTGCTATCTTTAGGGTTGGAATGGGGCTACGAAGAAGGAATACATCATATGAGCCTCATCCCTCGACCTATTGAAGCATCCGACGTAGGGTCCCATGTCAAGTCTACCCCAGAATGTCCGGATGGTTTCTGGAAATTAACCAGCCACTAGGTTATTTTCTTTGTTCAGTTCCTCAAGATGTTTCATGCTCATATAAAGCTTTGTTCCCCAATCTTTGCTGGCTACATATCTTAGACGAGAGCAGACCAACATCAAAGCAGAGTTGCCATCTGGAAATGTACCCACGACACGGGTTCTGCGGCGAATTTCTCGGTTCAGCCTTTCGATGACATTGTTACTACGAAGTTTTGACCAGTGGGCCTGAGGAAAATCCATGTAGGTTTAGGTCTCCAAAATACTGTCTTCAACCTTTCTAGCGGCTTCTTTTAACTTCAGATCCCGAAGTTTGGTTACAACGACAGCTGCTTTCTCTTTGGCTGCAGTTTTATCCTCTTGGGCGTGGATTGCCTTAAGCATGGCCGCTACTTCTTTCATCTTTGAACGAGGGGTTACTGAGAATACGTTTCGGTAAAAATGAACATTACAGCGTTGGAATTTGGCGTTAGGAAAGGTTTCGTTGACTGCTTCCAGTAATCCCAGGCATTTGTCACCGATAAATAATTGGGTTCCTGAAAGTCCACGCTCTCTTAAGCTTTTCAGGAATTCTTGCCAACTTACTTTATCTTCTTTCATTCCCTCAGAAGCTCCTATTACCTCTCTGTAACCGTCTTCATTGACCGCCATGGCGATCAGGATCGCTACGTTCTCATACTCGCCACCCCAGTTGCGTTTTAGATAGATGCCATCAACCTAAACATAGGGATACTTGCCTTTTAACGGTCGATTACGCCATGTATCAATGTGACCATATACCTTTTTGTTTAACTGGCTGACGGTTCCGGCAGAGACCTTGCTGCCCCATAGGGCTTGGGTTATATCCTCCACACGCCGAACCGAAACTCCTGCTAAATACATTTCAATGAGAGCTTCTTCTCTGAACTTTCCCTACGGCGGTATTGCTCAATGATGGCAGTTTCAAAGGCTACACCTTTTAGCTTAGGCATTTTTAACTTAACTTCTCCAGAGGTTGTCGTTAGATTTCGCTCATAATGTCCAGATCGGTAGCCTTTACGTTCTTCTGTACGCTCATATCGACTGGCATTTGTTAACTCCGCTGCTTCTTGTTCCAATAAATTGTTAAGTGTTTCCTCCACACTATTGCGTACTAATTCCTTTAACATCCTGCTTTATTGCGCCTTCATTTAAGTGTATAATTTTCTCAGACATATTCGCAGCTCCTTTTTGGTAGATTTTGTGTGGTAACTTTATCTTACCAAGCAGTTGCGTTTATGTCCCTATTTATTTGGACAATTTTAATTTGCGAAATTTATAATACCTTATCTCCATATTAGCCTGGCAAGTAAAAATACAATTCCAACTAAAGCAATTAAGGCATTGTTGTTACAAAGGGAATAACAGGGCCAATGTAAAAGGCCTAGGCGTTAACCTAGGCCTTTTGGAGTAAATATAAGCGTTAAAATATAATCTTTAAAATTAACCAAATGATTAACAATAAAACTACGATGATTCCTATAAACATTTAATTTCACCTCCACATTTTAATCTCATAAGACAGAATGAGAAGGCCCATAACTTATACTATGAAGCATGTCCATTAAGTGTTAATTGATTAATTGATAAGGGTAATCGCTGTGTCAGGATTGAATGCCAATAATCAGGATGAAGTAGGGCGATGGATACAAAGTCTTATAGATGCGAATAAGCTGCATGACTTTTATGTGTCTAGCTTTTGGTTAAGGTTACTGTAAGCAGTCAAGTAAAACCAGCAACTTTTCGCCACAAACCATACAACATTTTATTACTGGGTAATAGTCTTCCTA
>NZ_JAMHFY010000014.1 GCF_023897015.1 Desulfosporosinus nitroreducens
AATCGGTCTTTACCCAACCCCTCTCGCTCAGATGGCGATTGCGGCAGCTCAGAGTTTATTTTGAGTTAACATGATTTAGGTATACATTCGACATCGTGTAAAAACACTGCACATTCTTTAAACACTCTAGGTATCATCACAATTGACAAAAATCCTAATCGCACCATACAATGCCAATATACCATGAGAGAGTATATTGGCATTTTTGTCATAATTTCTTAATGGAAGGGATAGAGTATGAACCAGGCTGTTTACCGGGAAGCTAGCAATAGAGAATTCTATACCGAAAGCCGATAATATGGGATAAAAAGCGTCGGTATAAATCCTAGTTTATGAGCCAACTGGTATGATGCAATATTTTCCATGCGACATGCCCAAATAGGTTCCAAACCATTTTCTAGACAGTAATTTATAAGAACTGAGCAAACGTATAATGCAAACCCTTTTCCTCTATACTTTTCTAAGGTCTCAATACCAATTTCTAATTGCTTCTCAAACCTACATGACGAAAAAGCTGTAGAAGCTACTTCTCCATCATAAATCAAGCTATATCCTATTCCTGTATTTTGGAATTGATCTTCGTGATTCCAAAAATACTTTGGAATTACACTCCCCTGCAAAGTTTGTAACATTTCTTTAGTTGTACGTACTATTTCATGTTCTCGGCTATCTAATGGCCGCTTAATGTTCTTAAAGTCACTAATATTAAAAATGAAATTAACTCTTGTGTTTTCTACGACTCTTCTACTAACATCATCCATCTCTAAAACTCTATTCATATTTGCAGAATCTATTTTCACTAAATATGAATCCAAAATTGTTTCGACTTTATTGCTCCAAGAATTTGGAAATACTTGCAACCATTCATCCTTATTCCTAACCTTATTCTTGTTAGTCAAATAGTAAAATAAATTCTCATTAAAATATTCATTTTCCGTATTTCCAAATAGTAGTGACATTCCATAGGGATGTGCGATATAAAATACTTTTGGTTCTTTTTCACTATCAACATAAACCGAGCCAGTTACTTGCTGATAAACAACTGCTTTAGCAAATAAAGTATTGATTGTTACTCTTTCCAACGGTGCAATAACTTTAAAATAATCATTAACTTTTAACTTAATCATATTCATACCCCTCATGGTTCAAATTTCCTTTCCGAAACGTGATTATATGCTCATCGTGGCAGATCCTTCGGAAAGATTTATCCAACATTAAGACTCCCACTTCTATAAGTGGGAGTGGTGCCCCCGTACTCTGCTTCGGTGACGATAGTCTCCAGTGGAGAGTATCGCCGAGCGCCTTTCCCAATAGGAACACTTGGCGCGAAGGGTAGAGTCCCCCACCGAAGCCTCGATGTTCAACTTTAGTTGAACGAGTTCACTGCATTTTTTCCTTTTTAAATTGTGATATATTTAATTTTAATAGATGAGGGTTGGAAAAAGCTAGAAAATAATTAGTAATCTATACCGGTATAGAAATGAGGGTTTTTAATGTGATTTATAAATATCAATTAGTTGCGGATTTAATAAGACAAAAAATATCTAACGGTGCATATAAGCCTGGTGAAAAGCTGCCTTCGATACAGGTACTCGCTAGGGAATTGTCTTATAATTCTGATACAATCGTGAAAGCTTATAAATTGCTTGAGGCAGAGCATTTAATTTATGCCTTTCCTAAAAGCGGATATTATGTTGTGAAATCTTCGGCCGTAAATCGTAGGAATAACGTCGTTGATATGGTAACGACTGGTCCTCCCGATTACATTAATCCATACAAAGATTTTTATCATTGTATGGAAAAAGCCATTTCGTTATATGAAAAAAAGCTGTTTGAATATTCTTCACCGCGGGGTATGCCGGAATTGATTCATGGTTTAGTCAAACACTTGGTAAATTTTCAAGTTTTCACAAAACCGCAAAATATTTTTATAACCAATGGCTCACAGCAAGCTTTGTACATTCTTGCAGCTATCTCTTTTCCTAATACCCGGACAAAAGTACTTGTAGAGCAACCAACATATTCTGTCATGCTTCAAGTAATGAAATGCACCAAAACTCCAGTTGTCGGTATTAGAAGAACACATGAGGGTATTAACCTTAACGAGCTGGAATCAATATTTAAACAAGGAGATATTAAATTCTTTTATACTATGCCAAGATATCAAAACCCTACGGGATTCTGCTATGATGGTACTCAGAAAAAAGAAATAATCAGGCTTGCTAAACAGTATGAAGTCTATATTATCGAGGATGATTATTTGGCAGATTTGGAACTGGATACAAAGGCTGATCCGATGTATGCAATGGGAGAACAAGAACGGATTATCTACATTCGGAGCTTTTCAAAAACACTGTTACCAGGACTGCGCCTGGGAATGGTTATATTACCAATAGAACTCCAGAATGAATTTATAACCTATAAGCGGAGCATCGATCTGAACTCCCCAATCCTAACACAGGGCGCATTGGAAATTTACCTGCAAAGTAGTATGTACAAGTTTCATGTGCAAAGAACAAAAAAGTATTACAAAGAAAAGATGGATGTTTTACGAGATGCATTCGAGCAGCAACTAGATGGAATTATAAAATGTTATATACCTACAACAGGGATCTATGCCTGCTTAGAGTTGAATTGCATATCAGCCGATGTTCTTGTAAACAGGTTGTCGAAATACGATGTACTTTTGAGCAGTACAAACAGTTGTTATATTGATGGTTTTCCGCACTTAGACGGTTTGCGTTTATGTGTTTGTAAAACGGATGATGATGATATTAGAAAAACTATCAAGCTTATAAGTCAAGAATTAAACTACTTGCGTAAATAATTTTGTGTCAATGGAATTTACCGAACTTTTGAAGTACGAAAGAAAACGGGTCGAGCAGGAAAGCATTAAGTGTAATATAATAAACATACAAGGGAGGTTACATAATGAAGAATTTTCTAAGTTGCATTCATGAAAGGGTTTTACTATATGATGGTTCTAAAGGTGTTATGCTTCAAAAGAGAGGTTTAAAAGGCAATGAAGCTTCAGAATCATGGAATTTATCAAAACCAGATGAGGTTAAAGATCTATATAATCTATACAAAGAAGCAGGTTCTGACGTAATTCAAACCAATACTTTTCCAGGCAATCGAGTTACCTTAGATAAGCATAGTTTAGGGGATAAAACTTATCAAGTAAACTTCGAGGGCGTTAAATTAGCCAAAGAAGTTGCAGGGGATAACACTTATGTTGCCGCTTCAGTTGGTCCTACGGGTATGATATTAGAACCCGCGGGGGATTTAAGTTTTGATAAAGCCTATAGTATTTTTAAAGAACAATTAAGGGCAATAGAAGATGCAGGTGCAGATGTCGTTAATTTTGAAACTTTTACGGATTTAAATGAATTAAGGGCAGCCATATTAGCAGCTAAGGAAACTACAAGTCTGCCAATTATTGCTTCTGCAACATTTAATGACAACAGTAGAACGCTATCGGGTAATTCGGCAGAGGTATGTGCTCTAGTATGTGAATCATTAGGAGTGGCAGTAGTGGGGGCTAATTGCTCAGGCGGTCCTGATAGTTTGCTTGAACCCATTAAAAAAATGCATTTGGTTGTATCAATTCCTCTTTCGGTAAAGGCAAATGCCGGGATGCCTGTATTATTGAATGGAGAGGCAGTCTATAAACAAGAACCAGACCAATTTAGTTCATATACAAAAGAATTTGTAGAGAATGGAGTAAGGCTTATTGGCGGATGTTGTGGAACGACTCCGGAATTTATAAGTTCCATAAAGAAAGAACTTGATGGGATCAAAGCACCGAATTTAGATATAAAATCTGGTTCAACTATTACTTCTGCCTTTAATTATCTGGTGTTTTCGAAAGACAAGGAATATGCGGTTGAAGAACTTTCTTTTAAAGAAGATACTACTGTAAATATGTTGAAAAACGGTGATTTTTATAACTTGTTACAAGGTTATAAAACAGCAAATATGGATTATCTTTTAATCGATTTTAGTAATATGAACGAATCGTTTGATGTATGGGGATTTACCAGCACCATTAGCTTTTTAATTAAAAAACCATTAATCATGAAATGTGAATCAATTGAAATTCTCGATAAATTTCTGAGATATTATCCCGGAAAGGTCGGAGTAGTTCTGTCAGATAATACAAAAATTCCTCTTTCTCAAATAAAACACTACGGTGCTTTGATTCTTAATGATGAATTAGAACCTATAACCATTTGATACCTCTAGGACATAAGAACACCGAAATCATGCCTGATTTCGGTGTTCTTATATGCTTGTTGCATCAACGGTGAAGGGTTTTCTTTAGTATCAGAACACGGTATATTATACAAAGAAAATAATAACGAAAAGTAAAGGAATGAACGGCAACCTGAGCGGGACAAATCTGGTCTTTATTAAAAGTTCTAAGTATTTCTTACAGGCATTATTTAATTAGTAATATTTTTAGAGTAGACTATTAGAAGGTATTTCAACATAATTTGCGAATTAATTAATTTAATAAATAAATATTCTAAAGACTTTGTAAATAACTTCAAAATACTGCCTCTATTGAGGTTCGAAAAAAGGGTAATGAAGTCGACGAAAGAGGTGATTGCGTGCGTTCGCTTAAACATCAAATCCTAATATTGTTGTTGGGTTCGCTCTTTTTACTGGCAGTTTGCTTCCTCGCAGTTCTTGGCTGGTATATGAAAGACCGCGTTGTGGCGGCCACTATAATAAAAGCACAAACAGATTTAACAACCTGTGGAGAAATTATTGATAAGACATATCCTGGCTCATGGTCAGTGCAAGAGGGGAACCTTTATAAAGGAACTACGAAGATCAACCTTAATAATGACTTAGTTGATTATTTGTCTCGCCTTTCGGGGGACACGGTGACCATATTTTTGGGGGATACAAGGGTAGCGACCACTGTACTCGGTTCAAACGGCGAACGTGTGATTGGGACCAAGGTTTCTGCTAATGTAGCCCAGACAGTACTGCAGAATGGTCAGACTTATATAGGAGAAGCTAATGTCGTTGGCCAATGGCACCAATCGGGCTATGCTCCATTACGAGCAGAAAACGGAAACATTATTGGGATTTTTTATGTAGGAATCTCTCATGCCTATGAACAGGAAATAATCACTCGATCTTTGATTACAATGGCTGTACTGGGATTAGCCTTAACAATTTTGATAGCACTTCTCACCTGGTTTTTCATTCAGAGAGTTATCATCAATCCCTTGCATAATATCATGTTAGGAACTCGGGATGTTGCAACCGGACACATGACTCAAAAGGTCAAAGTTTCCGGTGCCAAAGAAATTGAGGAACTGGAGGATGCCTTTAACCAAATGGTGGAGCAGTTCCAGTCATTTACAGGGGAAATTAATCGGGCGACCAGCAGTAATCAAGAAAGTGAACCAATTGAAATTGAATCTGGTACGGTTACAGAGTCGATCCAAAGCAGTGAGGGTGTAATCCAAACTGCCGTCACTGCTGAGCAAGAGCAAAAATCCGAACTCGATACTGCCTGGTTTATTGCAGAAGAGGAGTTGCCAAAGGGCTTGAATCAAACAACTCTTGTTCAGATAACACAATTTTTACAAGCAAATCGCCGGCCTCTCTCTTCGGAGGACGTCGCTGAAGGGGTAAAGCTGACTAGGGTCACAGTACGTCGCTATCTCGAATTTTTAGAAGAACGTGGACTATTAGTATCTAAACTCAAATATGGTATCGGCAGACCTGTAAAGCTATTTATACCTTCATAAAAGTTTCCTTTTCAGACGGTCTGTCAAATAGACCTATAAAAAATAAACTTAAGTAAGCGGCATGAGTTCGGTATTAAACCGGGCTCATGCCGCTTTATGACTGGGTAAAGAGATTATTAGCCTGGGCTTGATAAGTAAAAATTCCCTATATCTTCAATTTACAAAACTTTCGAAATATATTAATTATCCACATAATGCTTTATTTAAGTTAATATGCGTGACAGTCCTTGAGATGAAAGATAAAGTAAATTACAGACACCTGGTTTGCTCAGATCTTATCATAAGTTGCAGGTGCGCTCGTCAACACTTTGATTGAGAAAGGAGCAATCAAATTTGACAAAAAACTGTCTTAATCCTCGGGTAAAAAGTCCTACTGAGAAAATCTTGAACTGTTGGGAAGTTTGTTAAAGTTAGGAGTGATAAAATTTGGAGACAAAAGGTTATTTGCCACCATCTGAAATAACTCATGCCACTATACAGACAGGAATAAAAAAAGTAGGTATGAAATATTCAAATCAGTTTATTTTGGGGATTCTAGCCGGGGCTTTTATAGCTTTTGCTGCCGAAGGCTCAAATATGGCAGCCTTCAATCTATTTGCAAAGCCAGAAACTTATGGTCTGGGAAAAGTTCTGGCAGGTGCTATCTTTGGAACAGGACTTATGTTAGTTGTATTAGCGGGAGGAGAATTGTTCACCGGAAATACTATGATTTTAGGCGGAGTCTTAGATGGAAAAGTAAAATTAAATGATATGCTCAAAAATTGGTTTTTCGTTTATAGCGGTAATTTTATGGGTGCTATACTTCTTGCCTATATGATGGTTCATTCTGGTTTGTATGACAGCGGTGCAAATGTTCTGGGGGGAGTAACTATCAAAATAGCAGCCTATAAAGTAGGACTGCCATTTATGTCTGCTTTCTATTTAGGAATTATGTGTAATATGTTAGTTTGCCTGGCAGTGTGGATGGCATATGGAGCAAAGGACATGGTAGGCAAAATACTTGCAATTTTCTTTCCAATATGGCTTTTTATCACATCCGGTTTTGAACACAGCATAGCAAATATTTATTACATTCCGGCTGGAATACTAGCAAAGGCAAATCCAAGTTGGGTAGCTGAATCTCATCTTACTCCCCAAGTGCTAGCAAACTTAAACTGGGGGACTTTTATAACCAATAACTTAATTCCGGTAACTCTTGGAAACATTGTTGGCGGATCGATTTTTGTGGCTGGAGTTTACTGGTTTGTTTATATTAAAAATGACGTAAAACAAGAAGGTGTATTGCTAAATCAGTCAAGGTCAAATGCCGCTAAGTAAAATAGCCTCATAAAGCAAAATTCCTCCCGCTAAAAGAGGGAGGAATGCTAATCAAAAAAGTTTTAAGTATATTGAGCAGTCTATTGAACAAGGTTTTTATAGCATATACTTGTGAAGACTTCTTATTCTTACGAAAAACGGTAAGTCCAGAAAGATTCACGCTCGAGCATATGGCTATATGAGTTTTTTGATGATGGATTCTTGAATTGTCCATTCCCGAGACGCGGGAGAATTACTTGGGATTGTGACCTGTGTGCCCGAATCGCAGCCAACTTCATCTCTGACACTGCACTAATATCGTTGATAATATCCGGCGCGCCGAGCATATCCTGACAATCGCGAGCAAAAGCATGAGCGTAGACAATCGGGCGTTCCTGTAGGGAAAGACGAGAGACGGCACGGATCGTCACGTCACCTAGAGCATTGTGATCCGGATGCACTGCATGTCCCGGATAATGAGTTATGACCAGGGAGGGGCGGACCTCTTTGAGGATCTGCTCAATTCTATCGGTCAATTGTTCTGGGTCTTCAAACTCAATCGTTTTATCTCGCAACCCAAGCTTAATCAGGTGTTGAATGCCGATAGCCTGACAGGCTTTCTCCAACTCTGCTTCCCGAATACTCGGCAACGATTCCCGGTTGGCAAAGAATGGCCTTCCCATATTGCGCCCCATTTGGCCCATAGTACCACAGACGTAAGTGACAGGAACACCCGATTTAGTGAATTGTGCTATGGTTCCGCCACAGCCAAACGTTTCATCGTCTGGGTGTGGGAAAACTACGAGAACGTGTTGTTCCAAGAAATTATTCCTCCCACATTAATAATAATTTTACAATTCAAAAGGGGATAAACTGAGTTCTAAAGCTACAGCCAGGCGCCCATCTTGATCATGACCGGCGAGCAAGAGCCGACCTTCCTGGTCTGTCTCAAAATCCGTTAGACCTTCGGCGTAAACCCAGCCGAGTTCTATCTTAAGCCCCACGCGGTATGGACCGTCCCCCGTGATGATCCCACGTCCAAAGCAGATACGACCATTGCGAATATAGGCTCCCACAGTCATATTACTTTCTTTCCTATGGACGGCATAAGCTCCATTGGTCGTCTCTAAATGGAGGTAAACGTCGCGGTTAAGAAAACCGTTTAGCGCAGATTGTACAATCGATTTATTAATTGGATCCATGAAACTATCCCCACCTCACCATTGATTTCCAACTTATTATATACCACTTTCCGGTTATTTTCACTCAGTGTATGCGTGCAAAGGAGTCGACCCAAAGGATAAGGCCAATGCCACATGTTATTATTCTTTTATTTTTATATATTGACCTAAGAAAGAAAAACTGGTAAGATACCACCAACATAACCAATATTTTTAATTGTGATGACGGGGTAAAGTAAACGGAACGGTCTTTTCAGGGAGGGAGCGTCATAGACTGAAAGCGCTGCTAAAGTATCAACCGTTGAAGGTTCACTCCTGAGCTGCCAGACTGAAACCCTAGGGAAAGTAGGTTTGGTCGGAGACTTCCACCGTTAAAAGGAAGGGGGTATAAGAAATAGATATTTAATTATATTTTATTTCCGTACTTGCAATGAGGAGGGGTCTTTTACAGACCCAATCTGGGTGGTACCGCGAAAAAACACTTTTCGTCCCTTGAGGGATGAGATGTGTTTATTTTTTTGTTCTTTATTCTTTATACACGGAGGTGAAAGGCTCAACAGATCGGATGATCTTAGTGAACTCGTTCAACTAAAGTCGAACATCGAGACTTCGGTGGGGAGTCTTAACGATTGGATAAACCCTTGTTTGAAAGAATTGTAAGGAGTGATCTACATGAAAAAGATAACAATGAGGTTAAAAAGTAAACTATGGCTTGCACTTCTTTTGGTATTAAGCCTGCTGATCAGTGCCTGCAGCCCGACCAAAGAAGCCGATGTAAAGAGTGCTGGCGGCAATGAACCGTACAAAATTGGGGCAGTGTTAGATATCAGCGGAAATTCATCTTCTTTGGGAGTCCCTGAACGGGATACCTTGCTAATGATGGTTGAAAAGCTAAACGCTAATGGCGGGGTTAAAGGACATCCTATCGACTTGACCATCATGGATAACAAAAGTGACGAAACGGAAAGCGTTTTGGCAGTTAAAACGCTGATTGAGAAAGGCGCGCTTGCTATTCTAGGGGCTAGTTCGAGTGGAACCTCCATGGCCATGATTAAGACGGTTCAAAGTGAAAAGGTTCCCATGATATCCTTAGCGGCCGCCAGTAGCATCGTTGAGCCAACCAGTGAGCGGCAATGGGTCTATAAAACTGCCCAAAGCGATATTGTGATGATCAATAAGATTATTAGTTATCTAAAGAAAAACAACCTGAATAAAATAGCCTTTTTGTATATGAATAATTCCTACGGCGATAATGGGAAGAAGGCCATCTCCGCTGCTGTTAAGGATAGCGGGATCGATATTGTTGCCGAAGAAAAATTTGATGCTAATGACAAAGACATGACGCCTCAGTTAACTAAAGTTAAGGCGAGCGGGGCGCAAGCTGCGATAGTTTGGGCGATCCCACCCTCGGCTTCCATTCTGACCAAGAATTTCAAAGACATTGGCCTTTCTATTCCTCTGATTCACAGTCATGGGGTAGGCAACCAAAAATTCATTGAACTTGCTCAGGGCGCAGCGGATGGTGTTATCTTACCAATCGGTAAACTTTCTGTAGCCCAACAAATCTCAGATAATGATTCCCAGAAAAAAGTGCTGGAAAGTTATATCGCTGATTATTCGAAGAAGTACAATGCTGAGCCCAATTCCTTTGGAGGATATGCTTGGGATGCCTTCAATCTGTTAGTAAACGCTTTAGAGAAAGCTGGTCCAGATCGCGTAGCGATCCGGGATGAGTTGGAAAAAACACAAGGATTTGTTGGCATTTCAGGAGTGTTCAACATGACCCCACAGGATCACAACGGTCTGAAGGAAGATTCCGCAGTTTTAGTGCAAGTAGATCAAGGAAAATGGAAGCTTATAGAATAACGGGGTGTTTGATTGATGGGAGAACAACTATTACAACTTTTATTTACCGGACTGACTTTGGGAAGCATATACTCCATCATCGCGTTAACCCTGGTTACGACCTTTAATGTCACGGGTATTTTGAACTTGGCACAAGGCGAGTTTGTCGTGATCGGGGCTCTGTTGGCTGTCAGTTTGCAGGGAACAGGAATGCCTATAATTGCTGTATTTATCGTATCAGTAATTCTAGTCGCAATCTTGGGTGGATTGCTGGAACGTCTGACAATCTACAGAGCACGAGGCGCCAGTAACCTTAGCATGCTGATAATTACCATCGGTCTCTCGATTTCTTTGCGAGGATTAGCCCTCCTTATCTGGGGAACAGAGACCTATTCTCTGCCCGCCTTTTCTGAAGGCGGGTCCAAAATCGTGGGGGGAGCTGCCTTAAATCCTCAGAGTATCTGGATTTTTGCTCTGGTTGCGGTTACCCTGACCGGGTTATATGGCTTTTTAGGGCATACCTTTTGGGGCAAAGCAGTCAAAGCTTCGGTTTATAACCAAACAGGAGCAAGGCTTCAGGGCATAAACTTGAATACCATCTCCTTTTTAGCCTTTGTGGCTGCTGGCGGTCTAGGGGCAGCGGCTGGGGTGAGCATAGCTCCGATTACCATGGTGACCTATGATATGGGGTTCATGTTGGGTGTGAAGGGTTTTGTGGCCGCCGCTATCGGGGGTTTGAGCAATGTCGGTGGCGCAGTTATAGGGGGTATTCTCTTGGGTATTTTGGAGTCCTTCAGTTCTGGACTCATATCTTCCGGGTTAAAAGATGCCATTTCCATGATTATTTTACTGGGTGTTCTCCTGTTTCGGCCTGAGGGAATTATTGGGGCTATAAGAGAGAGAAAGATATGATTGCATACCCTAGCTTGAAGAGAGGATGAGTTGAACGAAAGGCATGGTTATAAAATGAAACTAAAAAATCATCGAGGATTTATCCTCCTGTTGCTGCTGCTTATAATTCCTCTGGTGGCAGAAAGCAATTACTTGTACAGCACTCTAGTCATCATCGGTCTTTATGCGATCATCGTACAGGGCTTAGGGATCTTGATGGGATATGCAGGTCAGGTTTCCTTTGGGCATGCTGCTTTCTTCGGCTTGGGCGGATACACAGCAGCTATACTAACGACGCGGTTTCACTGGCCCACACTTTTGGCGCTCTTTGCCTCTGCAATACTTCCGGGAATCATTGCAGGACTCATCGGCCGACAGACCCTCAAGTTGCGTGAACTTTATCTAGCCTTAGCGACGCTCAGTTTTGGAATTTTAGTTCATATTTTCTTCAATGAGGGTGGGGAACTAACAGGTGGACCGTCAGGAATGAGCGGAATCCCCAATCTTTCCATCGGAAGTTTTGAGTTTGACAGTGATCAGAAATTCTATATGCTTGTTTGGCTTGTTTTGTTGATGTTGTTAATAGGAATCTATAATCTGGTCCATTCACGGACCGGCAGAGCACTCTGCTCGATTCGAGAAAGTGAATATGCAGCAGAAAATGCAGGTATTGACTGTGCTCGGCTTAAGTTGCAGGCGTTCGTCTTCAGTGCTTTGCTGGCTGGACTTGCCGGGGGATTATATGCTTTTTATGTTACTTTCATCAGTCCATCTCCGTTCAGTTTTCATACTTCAGTCCAATTTGTCTTAATGGCGGTGATCGGAGGTCTGGGCACTTTTTGGGGACCGGTAATAGGAGCGGTCGTGGTGGTTGCCTTAAATGAATTACTGCGCGAGATTGTACCTTTATTAATACCCGGGGCAGGCGGCGAATATCAGATTATCATTTATGGAGTTATTCTGGTGGGCCTTATGATTTTTCAACCTAAAGGGTTAAGCGGGATCGGTCAATACTTCAGAATACCTCTCAAAAAGCAACTAAAGACTGACGTTAAAATAAGAGGCTAAAAGGGGGATTGTAATGCTTCTTGAGTTAAGCGGGGTTACCAAACATTTTGGCGGTATTGCTGCGGTTAAGGATATTGGGTTTAGCGTAGCTGAAGGAAGCATCGTTGCTCTGATTGGTCCTAACGGTGCAGGAAAAACTACACTTTTTAATATTATTACTGGGACGCTACCACCGGAGAAGGGTTCGATCGCCATAAAAGGCAGGGATATAGTGGGTCTAAAACCGTTTGAGATTGCTTCTGCCGGTATCACTAGGACGTTTCAAAATCTTCAACTTTTCAGCAACATGACGGTGCTGGAAAACGTTATGGCTGGAGCACATCTTAGAAGCAAAAAAGGATTTATTCGTTCATTTTTCACCTTTCCTGGAAATTGCCGTGAAGAAAGAAAAATCAGGGAGGAATCCCTGACTTTACTCGAAGACATTGGGCTGGTGGAGACTGCCGGACTTTTTGCCTCCGAGTTACCCTTCGGAAAACAAAGACTCTTGGAAATAGCCAGAGCGTTAGCTTCTCATCCTGCGTTAGTACTGCTTGATGAACCGGCTGCTGGCTTAAACCCCGCAGAAACAGAGATCCTGACAGGGTATCTAAAGGAACTTAAGACGAAAGGAACCGCTATGATCCTGATTGAACACGACATGCAAACCGTGATGGAAGCTGCCGACAGGATTGTCGTCTTAAATTTCGGCCAAATGATCGCGGAAGGTACGCCCGCGGAAATTCAGGCAAATACAGAGGTCATTAAAGCATATCTTGGAGAGGATGAAAAGATTGCTTAAAATTAAGAACCTGGGTGTTTATCATGGCTATGTACAGGCCATCAGAGAGCTGTCCCTAGAGGTCAAAGAAGGAGAACTGCTGGCTGTTTTGGGAGCGAATGGGGCAGGAAAAAGTACTTTGTTAGGGACTGTAGCCGGGCTGTACAAGCCGACTGCAGGGGAAGTTATTTTTAAAGGTAAACCAATTACTAGCCAAAAACCGGAACAGGTTGTCAGGCAAGGCATAAGCCTTGTTCCGGAAAAAAGAGAAATCTTCAGCGCGTTGAGTGTCCTTGATAACCTCATGTTGGGAGCTTTCCATCGTTATCGAAAAAATAAGCCAGTATTAATGAACGATATTCAAGAAATACTAGAGCTTTTTCCGGCTTTAAAAGGCAGAGAGAGTGATCAGGCAGGCAGTTTAAGCGGTGGTTTGCAGCAGATGTTGGCAATTGGCAGGGGCTTAATGTCTCGGCCTGCCCTCCTAATGCTCGATGAACCCTCGATTGGTCTAGCTCCATTGGTAGTTCGGGAGATAATGTCTATTCTGGTCAAGTTAAAAAAGACCGGAGTCACTATAATCCTTGTAGAACAGAATACCAAATCAGCCCTAAAAGTGGCGGACAGCGTCTTAGTGATGGAAAGAGGCGGGATTACCCATAGCGGCAATTCAGTGGATATCATTGCTGACTCATCTATTCAAGAGGCTTACCTGGGGCGGGCTCGTTAGTTTATAGATTGCTTTAAGAAACGGCTTAAAAAGTACTGTGACCGTATAGAAGACCCTCCTGTTTACCGAAATTCACGGTAAGGGAGGGTTCTGGGAGGTCGCTGTTTGTCTTTATCAGCCCATCATCACACGTTGAAAAAATTATGACTCTAAGCCATAATGGCTCTAATGATAAAGGTAGGAGGGCAATGCTAGGAAAAATGTCTTATTAAAGAAAAATATTAACTAGATTTTTACAGAGAAGTGTGGTATTTTAATGTAGAATACATAGTAGTAGTGTGAGTGTCTTTGTGTAGATTGATTTTCTGCAGGTGTGTAGGATAGAGTAACGGTAGGTAACGGTTGTTTCCAAAAAACGTAGGATAGTTGTAGGATGGTAGAATTATGGATGTGGTTTATTCCCTGTATCCGTTTTTTTGTTGCGGATTTTAGGGCGATTCACAGTTTTTCTAACTCCTAGTGGGAGTTTTTTTTATTGTCTAAAACATATTAAAAGGAGAGATGATTGTGAAAAAAAGGTTATGCAAATCAATTAAGTTAAGGTCAATTGGAAAAGGAATTTTACTTGGAGTTCTGGCACTGAATTTGCTCTTTGTTTCGGGATGTGGACAGACTGCATCTGCTCCGGCCGAAACGAAATCTCAAACAGTCGAGCTGAAATTAGCCCATTTCTTTCCAGCTACACACCCGGCTGAGAAAGAGTTAGTACAGCCTTGGGCCAAGGCGATCGACACTGCAACTGAAGGCAGAGTCAAAATTACCAGCTACCCTGGACAGACACTTTTGCAGGCAGACGCAGTTTATGATGGAGTTGTCAATGGAATCGCTGATCTGGGTCTTTCTTGTTTTTCTTATACACGGGGCAGTTTTCCGGTGTCGGAGGTGTTTGAACTGCCGGGTATTAAATACGCCAATTCCAAGGCTGCCAGTAAAGTTGCTTGGGAAGGGATCAAAGAGCTAAATCCCAAGGAAGTTCAGGATACAAAGTTGATGATGGTGTTTACAACAGGCCCTGGGGATTTATATACTAAAGAACCAGTACGTGCTCTGAAGGATTTAAAAGGATTAGAAATTAGAGCTACAGGTCTTAGCGCTAAAAGTCTTGCGGCTCTTGGAGCCATGCCGGTTGCTATGGCCCAATCTGAAGCCTATGAAGCATTGTCGAAGGGCGTTGTAAAGGGAAATTTAGGTCCGGTTGAAGTTCTTCAGGGCTGGAAACAGGCGGAAGTAACCAAGTATGTAACTTTTTCCCCTTTTCTATACAATAATTTGTTCTATGTTACCATGAACCTGGACAAATGGAACTCCCTGGATCCTAAAGATCAGAAAGCAATTGAAACGGTAAATCAGAAGTTCTTTGAAGAAGTCGCCATGAGTTTATGGGATAAACAAAACGAATCAGCTTTAAAATATGCTGCTGAAAAGGGGATGGAAGTTATTACCCTTTCTCAAGAAGAACAGAATCAATGGATTAGTTTGATTAAACCCATTCAGGACGATTTTGTAACCCAAATGAATCAAAAGGGGCAACAGGGACAAGAAATCTTAGATAAAGTAAAAAATCTTGCCGATCAGTATAACAAGGAGTATCAGTAATCCTGAGGGGGAATCTGGAGTTGAAGCAATTATCTCACCTAGTAAAAAAGGTAAGCAGTATCTTAGACAGATTAGCCGGACTGTGTTTCTTTTCGGTAATGTTGTTGATTGTAGCAAATATTGTTTTACGGACCGTTTTCAACCAACCTATTTTAGGAACTTATGAGCTGGTAGGATTTTTAACAGCAATGGGGGTAGCCTTAGCTCTGGCACACTGTGCTTTTCAAGATGGTCATATTGCTGTGAGCTTTATCATGGAACGTCTTCCTCGAAAGACACAATCCATTGCAGCAGTCTTAGTTAATACCGCTTCTTCAATATTGTGGGCTGCTGCGGCCTGGTCCCTTGGAAAATTCGGTCAAACGATGAAGATGAAAGGGCTTGTTTCACCGTCTGCCGAGATACCCGTTTACCCCTTCATTTATTTAGTTGCTTTCGGTTTGGCGGGGCTGTGTCTGGTGTTGTTGTTTAAGTCTCTGGTTTCTTTCAGAGAAGTACTCGGTATCGATACAGCTAAGAAGGTGACGAGATGAGTATATTTTTAGTTGGGCTAATTGGGATCGCAATTTTCTTTGGCTTGGTAATCGTGCGGATGCCGATTGCCTATTCCATGGCACTCGTTGGTTTTGTCGGCTTTAGTTATCTCACTTCAGTACCGGCATCTTTGGACATGGTGGCCAAAGAACTGTACAATACTTTTACTTCTTATTCACTGAGTGTTATTGCCATGTTTGTTTGGATGGGGTTTCTGGCTTATTATTCAGGAATTGGCACGAGTCTCTATGTTTTTGCTTATAAGATGATTGGACATTTGCCTGGTGGGCTGGCAATTGCTACCCAAGCAGCTTGTGCTGTTTTCGGAGCGATTTGCGGATCTAATACTGCAACAGCGGCAACAATGGCGGCTATTGCACTGCCTGAGATGGATAAATATAATTACGACAAATCATTATCCACAGCCAGTATTGCTGCTGGGGGCGTTTTAGGGGTAATGATTCCCCCGAGTGTTATTTTTATTTTGTATGGCACAGCCACGGAACAGTCTGTGGGAACTCTATTTATGGCAGGGATCGTTCCTGGAATTCTTCTGACATTGTTAAACATTAGCATGATTTATTTGCTTACTTTGCGTAATCCAAGCCTTGGACCAGCTGGCAGCAAATCAAGCTGGAGAGAAAGAATTCATTCTCTGCGGGGAGGATTAGGGGAAGCTTTGGCTATATTTATTCTTTCCGTTGGCGGACTCTTTGCCGGATGGTTTACGCCTACAGAGGCAGGTGCAGTAGGTGCCGGCGGCATACTAATTATCAGTCTTTTAGAAAAGAGGATTAGCTGGGAAAACCTGAAAAAGTCCTTATTTGATACTACTCGAACCAGCGCTATGATTATGCTTATGCTTGCAGGAGCTGTTATGTTTGGCCGGTTTATGGCTATTAGCAGAGTACCCTCTGAATTGGCAAATTGGGTTGGCTCTCTTCCCTTGCCACCGTATGCAATTATGGGCATGATTCTCTTCATTTACCTCATACTAGGTTGTTTTATAGATGCATTAGCACTAATTTTACTCACTGTTCCTATTTTTTTCCCAGTGGTAGTTAATACACTGGGATATGACCCGATTTGGTTTGGGGTTGTTGTAGTATTGGTGGTAGGCATGGGTGTAATTACCCCTCCGGTTGGGATGAATGTTTATATTATTAAAGGAATCGCTCCGGAGATCCCCTTAGAAACAATTTTTAAGGGTGTATGGCCATTCCTGTTTACAATACTCATATGTTTAATCTTGCTGATGATTTTCCCCGGGATTGCAACCTATTTACCAGAACTGCTGAAGGGTTCGTAAAATAAAGCAATGCTAAAGGAAAAGAATCGTTTAATGCTTTTGAAGACGCGGTAAAAAGATGAAAAATCTTCCGAAAAAGAATAAACTAATCAGGCACTCTTCAAAATTATGAAGAGTGCCTGATTATTTATCTTAAATCTTTCTAAGAAATCGTTCCATATGTGGAATGATTATTTTGCTCCTGTCCAGGGAATTCCAATGGTCGATCATGAATCGCTTGCCGTTAGGAGTACAATGGAAATTCTAGTACCGATATCCTGCCTGCTCAAGACCTCCATGTGTCCGCCATGCCGTTCCGTGATCCACTTTGCTATGGATAAGCCCAGTCCGGTTCCACCCGTAGCTCTGGCACGGGATTCGTCGGCGCGGAAAAACCGGTCAAAAATCTGAGGAACTGCATCGGGAGCTATACCAATCCCTTCATCTTGTACGGTCAACCGGGCATAGCTGTCTGCTCCCGAAACAGAAATAGTGATCCGTTTACCTGTGGGAGTGTATTTTATAGCATTGTCGATCAGTATCCGAGCCGCCTGTTTGATAAGCCCTTTATCCGCGTTAATGAAAACGGACGTAACACTCGAACTGTATTCGTGTCCACTGTCTATCATCTGGGTTTCCCGCAGCACTTCTTCCGCAAGGGCAGACAGCTCAAAACGCTCTATTTGCAAAGCCATGGTGTTGTTGTCGCCTCGTGCCAGAAACAAGAGTTGTTCCACCAAGCCTTTCATATTCGCTGTTTCATCTTTGATGGCGTCGATAGATTCCTGCAACGTTTTTTCATCATTCTTTCCCCAGCGATCCAGCAGATTTGCATACCCCTGGATTACAGAAATCGGTGTCCTTAGCTCATGAGAGGCATCTGACACAAAGCGCACCTGAGAGCGGTAGGAATCATTAATTCGGTCTAACATCCCGTTAATGGCAGAGGCCAGAGTTTTAAGTTCGCTTTGAGTATCACCTACTGAAATTCTCGTATCTAGCCTAGTAGCATTGATGTCGTCCAACTTACCTGCCAGAACTTCCAGTTGTTCTGGAGTAAAGACGCCGTCAGTATTTAGATTCTGCGCGGCTTTAGCTAATTCTTCAATGGGGCGGAGGGTTTTTCGGATGCTTCTAGCGCCGGAGAAGATGCTGCTGAATAGCATTAAAAGCTCCAACATCAATAGTATAGAAAATATCCCTGCAAATATGAGCAGGGTCTCCTGAAGACGGATGGAAATAAGAAAAGAACCTCCGCTATCATCGATGACGGCATTATAAGTAATATCCTCTAAATCTTCCCAAAAGGCCAAGCTTTGCGAATCCGGCAGGTCGATACTCCTTACACCGGATGCACTGTGTTTGGAAATGAGGGTCTGCAAACTTTCGGGCAGTTTAAACCCTTCCGGTTCTCCTGTCTGAAGAACAACGCTGTATCCGGTAAGCTCAAGCCAGTTTTCCGCATCCGTGGCAGGCAGTCCTGTTTGCTTCAGCATTTGGGCTGTCGAAGCCACAGTCTGTTCGGCGTGTACTATCAGCCCTGCTGTGGATACCAGACACATAACCACATCCAGGGTCAAAAACATCACCAGCAAACGGAAAAATAGTCTGAAGTTGAGCTTCCATACAAGAGAAAACCGTATTTTATCCCCAATACGGTTAGTGGGATTGTTTACCGGCTCATTTTCCATCCTTAATCACATACCCCACTCCCCTTACGGTATGAATCAATTTGACATCGAACACCTCGTCGATTTTTCCACGCAGAAAACGCACGTAAACATCGACGGCGTTGGTTTCTCCCTGAAAATCAAAACCCCATACATTTTCGAGCAGAGCTTCTCGTGAAATGACCAATCCCTTATTTTTTAGCAGATAGTGAAGTAGGTCAAATTCACGTTTGGTCAGTTCAATAGGTGTTCCCATCATGGTAACCGTATGGCGACTGGCATCCAACAGCAGACCGGAGGCGGACAACACTGCGTCTTCCTGCACGGTTTTCCTGAGTGCGGTGCGAATCCGGGCCAGAAGCTCCTCAATGGCAAAGGGTTTAGTGATATAATCGCTTGCCCCGCTGTCAAGGCCGGAAACCTTATCCACCACACTGTCCCGCGCCGTCAGCATGATGACAGGAACTGAGGAGGTTCTGCGAATTCTGCGCAGCACTTCCATGCCGCTCAACTTAGGCAACATAACATCCAGCAAAACGAGGTCGAACTCGCCTGTTTCAGCGAGTTCAAGCCCTGTTCTGCCATCAAAAGCCTTTGTTGTGGTATAGCCCTCATAGCCAAGCTCAAGCTCGACAAATCGGGCAATTTTTTCCTCATCCTCAATAATCAGTATTTTAGAACTCATTGAATGCCCCGCCATTTCAAATGGTTATTTTATTTTTCCATGGACTTTTTAAGGTTTATTGCTGCATCCGCCGCGCTATTCATCGCGTCATTGACGGTGTTGTCTTTGAAATCTGGACCGTTGAAACGATAGCGAAAACCAAAGAATAGTCCAATGATAATCAGTGGAATAGTAATCCAAGGGGCAAAGATCAACAGCAAGGCAAAGCCAGTGACAGGAGTAGAAGCTTTGCTTTCCTCACCCTTGAGCACTTCAAAGGAATTTGCGTTGCCCTTGCGGATTAACTTCATGCAAAATGCTCCGAATTTTTTCATCAGAGAAGTAAAGCTTGTTCCAGCGTCGCAGTTCTTTGCTTGCTTTTCCCAGCATGCTTCTTTGTAGGCTCCTGTGATTGTGTCCGCAGTTTTTTGGCTGCTGTAATAACCGCCTCCGCTTGGTGAGTTTACCTTACCCTGTTTCTCCAGGTAGATAATGGCTTCTAGCAAATCTCCGTTTGCGGCATCTAAAGCGACCTTTGCCTCGTCATAGGTTACATTTGCCATGGCACGCAGTTTTTCCACTTGTTCTAGGGTTGTCATAAAATTTCCTCCTTGGTGTTTTGTGATGTAATTGAGTATGTTTGTATTCTAACCCAAAAGACTTCAAGGAGAATTTGTTAAAAATTAAAATCGGATTAAAAAAATTCTATCTCATAACCACGGGCTTTTCAAGAGACTCTTATCTTAACTTGTCCGTCCGGTGGCCTTAATACTCCGGATCTTATTGTTCTACTTTTAGAAAGTTTGTCACTTGGCAGTATCTACAATGATTTAACTACTATATTTAAGATACTATTTCATAATTAGGATGCCGTTTCTAAGCTAAGTTTAAGAATGCTTAATAAGAAGAGATAGTCCCTCGAGATTGATTGTAGCTGGATAAATCTCACCCCTATATAGACAGTGATCTATGTAAGAAGTATAATATGGTTATGATATAGATATTTATCTATATTCCCAAGCCTGTCTTTTAATTATATCCCAAATCTTTTGAAGAGGTGTCGCTAATATGGAAATTTCCAACAGAGAATTGAAAATCATCCAGACTTCAGCTGAATTAACGTTTAATGATAAATTAGGGACCTGGAAGGCTCGTTGGGGAATTAACAGAATGAACTTTAAAGTGGAACCTGGACTCTATAGTGTGGGAAAACCAGATAGTAATTCTCCAGTCCTTGTTTCCGCTAATTACAAAATGAGCTTCGATAGCTTAAGAAAAGAATTGATGGAGGTCAATGCTTGGATTTTAGTGCTGGACACCAAAGGGGTCAATGTATGGTGTGCAGCCGGGAAGGGAACTTTTGGTACCCAAGAGCTGCTAAACCGAATGGCTATTGTACAACTTGAGAAGGTTGTCTCTCACAGAACGGTTATTGTACCACAGTTGGGGGCACCGGGTATAAGTGCACACGAAGTTACCAAGTTTTCTGGCTTCAAAGTGGTTTATGGCCCAGTGAGGGCCAAGGATCTCCAAGAATTTCTCAAGTCAGGAATGAAAGCAACGTCAGAAATGCGCAGGGTCAAGTTCACTGCGTATGACCGACTTGTGCTGACTCCGATAGAACTTGTTGGGACTTCAAAAGTTTCCTTGATGATTTTTGGGGTGCTCTTTCTATTGAATCTACTTGGCTTAGGACCTTTTGGAATCGTTGATTTTTACGCTTATATAGGAGCAGTCATCATAGGATGCGTTTTAACTCCGGTCTTACTGCCATGGATTCCAGGCAGTCCTTTCGCGTGGAAAGGCTGGTTGTTGGGATTTATCTGGGCTGTCACTGTTAACATTCTTAATGGATGGAATGGATGGACCGCTGTTCCTCAGTACAGTATTTTGAGAGCTCTGGGGTATATTTTTATTATGCCCCCTGTATCAGCTTATTTAGCAATGAACTTTACAGGTTCTTCGACATTCACTTCTTTTTCTGGGGTCTTGAAAGAGATGAGAAAAGCAGTTCCAGCGATAATCATCTCAATCGTCTTGGGAATCGTTCTGATTTTAGTTGATAGCTTTATTAAACTCTAAGGAGGTTTTTGTTAGATATGAAAAATCGATATTTAAAAAATGTTGCTACTTTGAAACTGAACTCAGATCAATGCAGGGGTTGCGGCAGGTGCCTTGAGGTTTGCCCCCATAATGTATTTATAATAGAAGACAGGAAATCGGTCATTCTCGATAAGGACCGCTGTATGGAATGCGGTGCTTGCGTTAAAAACTGTCCGTTTAATGCCATTGAAGTTAAGCCGGGTGTGGGTTGTGCTTACGCTATCATTATGGGCTGGCTGACTGGAACAGAGCCGAGTTGCGATTGTTCGGGGGGCAGTGGAGACAGCTGCTGTTAATGCATGTATTTTAATGGATGAATTAATTAATTAATTCCTATATAAAGTGTCCTGTATAAACGCCATTTGGGAAAGACTTTTGCCTGCCATGTTAGACCTTGTCCAGAATTATAATCTATGCTTCTTTACTAAAAAAATAATTGATTGTCTCAAAATATTAAGTATAAACATATAGTATTTTAAGCTGTCTATACTAATTTTAAATTTGTTGAACTGCACATGAAGTTTATTAATTTATACTGTGAAAACTCCGAGTTTGAACTGTATCTTGGAAGGAGTAGAAAGTATGTTCAGAGGTCGTATCGGTGGGAGCAGATTAAGTAAATATGGCAGTTATGGTGCGCCGGTCGGCAGTAATTTTCAGCCTAGATTTTTTGGCCGTTCTCGTATAGGTGGATACAGTGACGCAGAGATAAGTTCGCTGTTGCTCGTAGCTCTTGTAATCTAAGAGATTCTCCAAAAACCCCCTTGAAATCACGTTGTACGTTAAACATACTTCGTGTTATCAAGGGGGTCTGTTTTAGAAATCCTCACATGTTGATAAAGGAGTTACAGTAAATTTTATAACGTAAAGAAACGAGTGATTTTCTCGAAGACTGTTGGAGTTATGACTGCAGTTCCTCCTAAAATACTTGCCTTCTTAATATTAAGGTTGTGATCCATCAAGAAATTTGTCACTGCAGTGCTGTTGAGGTATTTATCCACTAAGATGATAGGACTTCCGGTTCTGGCTGCCAATGCCGAACCCGCTAAGGCATCCGGAAAGTTGTCGCCAGTTGCCAGATAAATACTATTAAGGCTATTCCCTAGACCATTAGCGATGGCGATACCTGTTTGATACTGATCGATTCCAGCATAGCGTTTTACGCCAGTCAACTGTGCTTCAACCTGTGCACTGACGACCGCAGTACCGCCAACAACGATCGTTTCCGTTACATTTAGGTCTTGAAGAGCAGTTTTAGTGGCCTGAGGAAGTTTCCCCTGTTCTGTGAGCAAGATAGGAATCCCTTGATAGGCAGCCCATGAGGAGATGGCTAAGGCATCAGGGAAATTACCGCCATAGGCGATAACCACTTTTCCAGAGATTTCAGGATTTATAAAGTGCAAGTAATTGGCAATTTGTGCCGCAGTTTCATATTGATCATATCCGGATAAACGCGTAACCTCATACTGTTGCTTAAGAAGATCTTCCACCTCTTTGGAAACGACAGCTGTTCCACCCACAATGATCACTTTGGAAGGTTTTAAACGTCCAAGCTCTAGTTCAACAGCGGTTGTTAAATGTTTGCTCTCCGTAAGCAAGACCGGAGCATCATATTGATGAGCCAACGGCGCGGCTGCCAGTGCATCTGGAAAATTAACAACTGTTGCTAGAATAGCTGTCGAAGCCCCATTAGGCCATCCCTCTTGGGATATTTTTACCGAGGTTTCCATCGCATCAAAACCAGATAATCTTGTGAGAGAAGTATTTTGGAACGATCCAACTTGGATCAAACTCTTAACAGGCGAATTGACACCGGATATTAATTCTCCCTCTGGATCACTAATATCTCCGGTTACAATGGGTCCGCCATACGTGTTGTTCCCAAGCTGACCATCACTATTGCCCCCCCAGGTCCAGATGTTTCCGCCGTTTTGTCGGGCAATAACAAACCCTAACCCAGAAGATATACCTGTTACATTGGTTAATCCTTTAACTTGAACGGGATTCATTGAAGCGGGCTCTTCTTCAAAGGGGACGGCATCGCCGAGTTGCCCCCATAAGTTACCCCCCCAGGCCCATACTGTGCCGTCAGTTTTTAAGACCAGGCTAAGATAAGTTCCTGCCACAATGGCATGCACATTATTTAGTCCGCTAATCTGAAGTGGCGTACTCCAGTTTTCCCCGTTAGTACGATCTCCAAGCTGAAATAACTCATTAGTTCCCCAGCCCCAAACAGTTCCGTCTTTTTTCAAGGCTAAACTATGAGCCCCCCCTGCGGCAACCGCGACAACGTTCGTTAAGTCGCTTACCTGGACAGGAGTTGGACTATTTTGAAGATCGCTGCTATTATTACCCAGTTGACCCTCTGAATTATCTCCCCAAGCCCAAACGGTCCCATCACTGCTGATAGCTAAGCTATGGGCAATACCTGCTGAAACGGTCGATAAGCTGGCACCTCTAGATTGATCAGGTGTATCCGCACCAAATGCCGGTTTAGAATATGAAACGACTGAGGCCGAAAGGATTGTTCCTGTGAAAAAGAGCACAATAAATGAGCTTAATAACTTTTTCCTCAGTGGTTTAATAATCATATTAATCTCCTTTAAAGTTAATAGTAAAGCTATTGTTATTAAAGCTTACTTCCATCTGATCTTCAAGTACAAGAATTTGGAAGTCAGGCCTTAAAATCCACGTTTTATAAATAACTTGGAAATTATCTCAACTAAATATAGAAGGGTAAAGATTTTCGAGAGACAACCTCTCAAATAAAAGCCTGTGGTTGACGAAAAAATCATAAGGTTACAGGCAATTATAATTATTGTTAGTTAGTAGTTAATTACAATATTTACCACGCCTATTTTCCACTTAGATGAGATCGGATTCTTCGAAATTGAGCTTTATATTTTTGTTTAGAAGCACCCTTTTCCAGCTTATATAGATTTGGAATGTACTTATAGCCTGCCCAATAAGCTAACCCTACAAAAAAGGCGCCACCAACGATATTGCCGAGAGTAACAGGTATTATATTCGATAGAATATGGACAAGATTGATATTTGCAATTTGATCCCCTATATGCGCAGCTTCAATAAATGTGCTATTTAGCTTGGCAAGGGCCGCTATTGTAAAATAATACATGTTAGCAACACTGTGCTCAAAGCCAGATACGATAAACGTCATTACAGGAAACCAAATGATTAATATCTTGCCAAATACATCACTTGCAGTGTATGATCCCCAAACTGCAAGACATACCAAGAGATTACAGAGTATTCCGCTGGAAAATGCCTGAATGAAAGTGAGACCCCCCTTGTAGGCGGCAACCTTGAGGGCATAGCCTCCAAGCATTCCTTCATTGGTTGAAAGTAATCCTGAATTAAATACTAAAAACGCAATAAGCAATGTTCCGATAAAATTTCCGATATAGACAATAATCCAGTTTCTAAGCATTTGTCTGGCAGTTATCTTTTTTTCGATGAAAGCTAAGATAAGGAGGGTATTACCTGTAAAAAGCTCTCCTCCACAAATTACAATTAATATAAGTCCCACAGGGAAAATTGTTCCCGCAACAAGCTTAGCAAGCCCGATGTTTTCCATACCATGAGATGCCATAGCCGCTGCGAATGCCCCAAGTGCTATAAATGTACCCGCAAGGATTCCCGCTATGAGTGTTTGAAAGGTATGGGTTTTAGCCGCCTTATTCTCACCAACTTTAATTGTTTCTTCTACTGCTTCAACGGTATTCATAGGTCTTTGTTCCAAACAATATCGCCTCGTCTCTCTAAACATCTGAATATTATTCTGTAGAATAAGCTTTAAAATATACTAAACCAGTACGTCTGACGACAACATAAAAGCGCAGAAATCAGGCTCCATGCCTGATTTCTGCGCTTTAAAAGGTTGGTGTAAGATTAACAGACTCCTAATCAAAGTAAATCTTATTGCAAAAAAGAACAGTTTTGTATTGATATTCGTACAGAATATCGCTATAATAAGAACATAGGTTCGTATAAATTACAAATACCTGTACTGAGAGGCGAATATAATGAACGATGCATGCGTAGATTGCAACCGAAAGACCTATTGCCTGGAGCCCTGTGAACAGTGGCTAATCCACAACGGCAAGTGCCCAGTGTGTCGGAACAGACTGATACATGTAGGAGGATGTACCGAATGCATTACTGGAGATTGGGCAATGTGTGGTTAATAAGGAATTAAGTACTTATAAAGAAAGGGCAATGGGTCCTTAATTGTCAATTTCGAAGATCAAAATATCGTCTGGATTAATTGGAGGGTGTAAATATGCCAAATGTAACTGTAATTTGTTATCTTTCCTCTTTATTGTTCTATGGAATGGGTTATTCAAAAGTCTTGCTCATTAAGGACGTAATTACTGCACAAGCAAATACTTATGACTATACAATTTATATATCTCTAGCAACGAGCTACTTTGTGTTAGCAATCTTTTTTGCTGTCATCGGTTCCCTTATCTTTTACGTTAAGATTCATAAAAAACAGGAAATTATTACAATGAATGGCTTGGAATTTAGCAGGAGATCAGACGAAAGAAGACGAGCGAGCATTCTTAAGGTAAAAGCCCGATTATCACAGCCTGAGTACGGTCTGGAGTTGGAGAGAAGGATGTCTTCCTAGGAGGCATAAAGCCCTTAATCTCGACTTGGTTGTAAAAATGACGACCGCAAAAATGCCGCAATCAGACCCCTGGCCTGATTGCGGCATTTTTGCAGGTATCAATTTACCAAAGACATTTAATCCCCTTCATAAATAGGGTTTGCTAATTTATCGAAAAGTCTAGATTTCGCAAGGGTTTACGGGTATTGTCTTAATGAAGATATGCATGGAAAAACGGCTTTTGGCATCAAAAACCGTGGGCATGGAGTTAAAAACGATGTAGCGTAAACCAAAAAGGTTAACGTCAGACTCGGCGAGCTTGTCTCCAAAATCGTACGCGCGTACGATTTTGGAGACAAGCCGAGGAGAAGGCTCTTACCCTTGTCAGGATTGCCCAAATTTTGATTTGGATTTTGGGGCGGGAAATAGTAAGATTCTCGTTGCATAAGAGGAAGCAAGGGGTTTGGTTAGCAAACCCTAAATATGGTTGCCATAGACTTTTAGTACCCAAATATCAACCTGTCAAGTAATCTGCAGCGAGTATCTTTGCCATAGATAAAAAGGACTTTCTCTACTTTTAGCGAAGTCTTTAAGCGAATACCTAAAATAAACGTTAGTAATGGGGCATGGAGTCAATATAACTGGTACAAGGAAAGGAACAAAATATGAAAAATGCAAAAGGGAACATCATTACAGCAATCCTATGGATAGCACTTATCTTAATCTCGTATTACTTTTTACTAGTACCTATTAACATCCAATCAATAGGCTTTTGGACCTACTTATCCATAATGCTTCTTTTAGGTTCAGGGTTATTTCTGTTGCCTCAGTTTGCAATAGTAAATAATAAGATCATCTTAAATAAGCAAGTATCCACATCATCTTATCTGCTCATTGCGTCAGTGCTGATATTAGTTGTCGCCGGAATAGTTGCAATTTACTCTATGCCACTATTTCATGCCCAACAATACGCAACTCTAATTGAAAAGCAGGAAGGTAATTTTGCAGAAGATGTTGCAGAAATAGCGTTTGATCAAGTCCCAACAGTTGATAGAGATACGGCTCAAAGACTAGGGGATAGAAAAATGGGTGAGATTGTTGAATTGGTCTCGCAATTTAGCGTAGCTTCGGATTATACGCAAATCAACTACCAAGGAAAACCAATTAGAGTCTCTCCCTTGGAATACGCTGGGTTCTTTAAATGGCTCAATAATAAGGAAGCTGGAATTCCAAATATTATTATGGTCGATATGATTAATGGAGAAGTAACTTTAGAAAAACCAAAACAGAATATCATGTATTCTGAAAGTGAACGGTTTGGCAGTAATCTAAAAAGATTCTTACGATTTAATTATATGACCGATATTTTAGGAGACTTCAGCTTTGAAGTAGATGAAGAAGGAACGCCTTATTGGATTGTAGCTGTCCATGAAAAGAAAATCGGTCTATTTGGTGGGACTGATGTTAAAAATGTAATTATGCTGAATGCTTCAACAGGAGAGCATCAAAAAATAAGTATAGAAGATGTTCCTACATGGGTTGATAGAGTCTTTGAGTCCGAACTAGTGTTAGAACAAGTTAATTATAATGGAAAATATCAAGGCGGTTTTTTGAATTCGATAGTCGGCCAGCGAGGGGTTCTGGCGACAACAGATGGATACAATTATCTGGCAATTAATGATGATGTATATTTGTATACGGGAATAACATCTGTGGTGCGTGATGAATCAAATATCGGTTTTATCTTGGTCAATCTACGGACAAAAGAAACGACATTTTACAGTATACCGTCAGCCGAAGAGTATTCCGCTATGGATAGTGCCCAAGGTGCAGTACAAGAGAAAGGTTATATCTCAACTTTCCCTCTGCTTTTAAATATCAACGGAAAACCAACCTATTTCATTGCATTGAAAGACAACGCAGGGCTTATTAAGATGTATGCTTTAGTAGATGCTGGGGATTATCAAAAAGTAATAACAGGTGTCACTGTAGAAGAAACCTACGAAAAGTTTACAGTTGGAGGTGCTGGAACAATAGGAAAAGATGCACAAGTTCCCAAAGAGGAATTTGAAGTATCAGCTAAGATTACGGATATCCAAAATGTCGTTATCGAAGGGAATACGTATTACTATATTCTGTTAGAAGGACAGGCGGATGTCTTTACAGCGAATATCTCCAAATCAGAAAGATTACCCTTCCTGAAAATAGGTGAAACGATCAGCGTTAAATATGTAGAAGACAAAGAAACGGTAAATAGTATTGTGAACCTACATTAAAGGAACGCACAAACAAGGGGGCAGGTTCAATATTTTGGATTTGAAACCAAAATAACGAACATGTCCCCTTATTTATTTCAAACAATTGCAAGCTGCATTGCTTGGAGTCATCTTACCTAGGTCTGGCTAAGATGATGGCTTTACAGCTGCATTAGGAGTATGCCTCTTCCTTTTAGCAGATATTAAGCAGCTTATTAAGGCTATCCCGCTGCAGATAAATGGTAAGGCAAAAAAACCGCATTTTGCAATAACCAAACTGCCTGTCATAGAGCCAAGAGTGATTCCGATATATAATGCTGTATTGTTTAAGGCAAGTGCCATTCCTCGAGTATCTGGAAATTCTTCTGCTAAACGAGCTTGGTATGAAGTAAAGGAAGCATATCCTGTTAGTGCCCACAAGAATAACAAAAAATAGACCAAAGTTCCTGATGAGAAGAAAAGGCCTAATAGGGCAAGTACGCCGATAAGAATGGCTGTACTGAAAATTGATACCATTCTTGTACCAATTTTATCTGTCACTCTCCCACTGCCCAAACTGCCAATTACAGCCCCTATACCAAAAGCGGTAATTGAAGCTGCAAGTTCACCTGACGAAAAATGATTATATAGAACCAATCCTGTCCCAAGAAAGACGTAAAGAGCATACATAGCAATTGCCCAAAAAGCAGTTACACTTACTGCGGAAATAATTCTTAATACACTGCCTTTTGTCGGTGCCTCTACGGAATGTACTTTTTGTATTGATGCCCAGACTCTAAAGTTTAAAATTGACAGTAAAGCAGCAATTATTGCTAAACCTATAAAAATAGCACGCCATCCGAGAACTTGTTCTAACATAGTTCCGATAGGTGCACCTGCCCATAATGCCATAAGATGTCCAGATACTACAACGGAAAGCCATACCCCTCTGTGTTCAGGTAAGGCTGCGTCGCCAATAATTGCATAGACTAAAGGGGTTATAGCTGCTACAGATAAACCAGCAAAAATGCGACTGATTATTAACATAGTAAATGAAGGGGAAATGGCTGTTAAAAAGTTCGATAGGCAAAAAGCTAATAAACCGAATACAATAAAAGGGCGGCGACCTTTGCGGTCTGAAAGCCACCCGAACAGTGGAGCACTAATGGCATACATAAGCGAAAATACGGTAACTATCCACCCTGCAACAGCGGGTGTTATTCCATATTCTTTGGCGATAAACGGCAATAATGGGGATATAACGAACAAATCAGTGCCAATAATAAATAAGGTGAGCCATCCGGTAAGAAGATAAATGGTTTCTCTTAAGGTCAGACGCAATTAAATCACCCATAATCAATATATCGGCTATGAGTTTGTTTATGATTAAGCCGCACAAGATTAAGATATTCCTTAAATTGGGGTAAATCTAAAGCAGGGAGAGTCAATAGAAATGAGCATGGAATCGGCAGTTATTATTGAGACAAAAGAGCACCTCGAACAGTTGATGGCAGAAGAGAAACAGGTAATTCTATATTTTAGCTCCGTAGATTGTAATGTTTGCCAGGCCGTTTTCCCGAAACTAATGAGTCTAGCAGAAGGCTATCCGATTAAAGTAATAAAAATATCTGTCGCTGAACAAACAGAAATAGCTGGGCAATCCTCAGTATTTACAGTACCGACTATTTTAATATTTTACGAAGGCAGAGAAATTTTGAGAGAAAGCCGATTTATTGATTTTCTAAAAGTCGAAAGGACATTAAATTTCATAAAATCAGTGCAAACAGGGCAATCTGAAGAGTAGAAACTATGACAAATATTAAAATTTGATTGACATTTATTTAAACATTGTTGCATAATTAAACAACTCAATAATTTGATAGAGGCGCGGTTATTAAGAGTAAGTACACTAAGCGATCCAGCGATGAGGTGTGCCGAAAGGAATAATTGCCGAAGTAAAAGCTGCGGTATAAGGACTTTTACTGGTTATGTATTTAATAGGTACATGACTGTCACCCAAACTTTGGGTGGAGCACTATCTCTTAAAGATTGGCTTAGATATTTAAGCAGTTTAGGAGTGCGCTCTTTAAACTGTTTTCTTATTATTTAGAGTATAAATTGAAGTAAGGGGAGAACATTAGTGGCAGAAAAAACATTACCTTTTGACAAGCAACAGCTGGAGACATTGATCGACCGATACGGTTCACCTTTTCATATTTATGATGAAGCGGCTATCCGGAAAAATGCCCGGAAATTAATTGAGGCATTCAGTTGGGCACCGGAGTTTAAAGAGTACTTTGCGGTCAAAGCAACGCCTAACCCATATATCCTTAAAATCTTGCGTGAGGAAGGATTCGGAGCGGATTGCAGTTCAATGGCTGAACTAATTTTAGCGGAAAAGGCTCGAATTTTTGATGAAAACATTATGTTCACCTCCAATAATACCCCTGTTCAAGAATATAAAAAGGCCAAAGAATTAGGTGCAATTATTAATCTTGATGACATTACTCATATCGATTTTTTGGAAAAAAATATCGGTATGCCTGAAATCATATCATTTCGCTATAATCCGGGCCGCTTACGCGATGGAGGGAATGCGATTATCGGCAAACCGGCTGACGCTAAATACGGTTTAACAAAGTCGCAAATTTTTGAAGCCTATCAAATTGCCCGAGAAAAAGGAGTAGAACGCTTCGGGATTCACACAATGATTATATCTAATGAACTTGATTCTAAGTATTTTATAGAGACTGCCACTATGATGTTTAAGCTTATCGGGGAGATAAACGAGAAATTAGGGATCAGAATTGAATTTGTAAATTTGGGCGGAGGTATTGGTATTCCTTATCGACCGGATCAAGAACCCGTTAGCCTGGATGCTATAGGCAAAGGGATAAAGAAGGCTTACGACGAATTGATTGTTGCTAAGGGGCTGGACCCTTTGAAGATCGCCCTGGAGAGCGGACGGATGATCATGGGTCCCTATGGTTATTTAGTAACCAAGGTATTGCACAAGAAAGAAATATATAAAAATTATGTAGGGTTAGATGCCTGTATGGCTAACTTAATGCGTCCGGGTCTCTATGGGGCTTATCACCACATCACAGTGATGGGCAAAGAGGATTGGCCAGCTGATTACATTTATGATGTAACAGGGGGGTTGTGTGAGAACAACGACAAATTTGCCATAGATAGGGCGTTACCTAGAATGGATATTGGGGATATTGCTGTTATCCATGATACTGGAGCACATGGCCATGCTATGGGATTTAACTATAATGGCAAATTGCGCTCGGCAGAATTGCTCCTCAAAATGGACGGCAGTGTGGAAGTTATCCGGAGAGAGGAGACGATTGAGGACCTTTTTGCTACTTTGGATTTTTCAGGGCTAGAGGATTTTTAATCCCTGTAGATGCGTTTCAACTAAAGGTGAACATCAAGACTTTAGTGAGGGAGTCAACTTTCACCGAACCAGAGTACGGGGCACTACTCCCCTTATAGAGCTGGGAGTCTTAACGTGGAAAAGACAACCACCTGTGATCTCATCACGGGTGGCTGTTTTTTAGTTCCAGCGTTTCAGTTAGTCCTGGGAATGTATAGCCAAGGAGAGGTTGCGGAGACTTCCCCAGTGATCCGAAACATCTGCAAAGATTAATACCCTCCTGCGCTAATTTTAACGCAGGAGGGTATTTCCACTTAGACGTGGTGCATGAGATCAGGCTTTCAGACAATGCCTAGCTTCGTCCGGTTAGGGGGGATGGTCTATTATCGGTGCCCCCAAAATGGTTTGCGGCAACATGATCCATCTTCTTGTCTTCGCGTGATGCTTGATCATGTCGCATCTTAGCAATGTGTTTCATTTCTAAATAAATCAGGATAGCGGTTAATAATGTTGCTAATCCATCTGCAATAGGGGCTGTTCTCCAGATGCCGTCGATTCCCCAGAATTTCGGCAAGAATATTAAGAGAGGGATAAACAGTAAAACCTGTCTGGACAGACTGAGTATAATGGAGGGGATTGCTTTTCCCACTGCTTGAAAGTAACTGGAACCAATGATTTGAAAACCAATCAAAGGGCACAACGCAAAATATACAAGCATGGCATCAGCCGTCATTTTCGTAAGCGCCACATCGTTGTTGCTGAACAGTCCCACAATTTGTGTTGGCCATAGATATATAGCTAAAAAGCCAATGATAGAGATCCCGGTGCCTGCGATGGCTGCCTTCTGCAAAGTCTCTTTTACTCGGGCATATTGCTTCGCTCCATAATTATAACCAATAATGGGTTGAGCTCCCTGACTAACGCCTACGACAGGCATCAATAGTAACAAAGAGACGCTCATAATGATTCCTACGGCAGACAAAGCTAAATCTCCGCCATAGGCGAACAGGCTTTTGTTGAGAATCAGATTTTGAAGACTGTTAGCAAGCTGCATAGCAAATGGTGCGAATCCTATGGCAACGATACTGGTTAGTATAGCCATCTGAGGTTTCATATTTCGCAACCTAATTTTTACTATGCTTCGTCCTGAAAAGAAATAGCTTAATACCAAGAGAGTAGTAACCATCTGACCTGATATTGTTGCCAAAGCTGATCCTTTAATACCTAAGCCCATTTTAAAGATAAAGATATAGTTTAGCACCACGTTGATAAATGTGCCCGTTAGTTGTGTAATCATGGCCAATCTGGGATTGCCTTCTGCTCTTATGAAGTTGTTCATGCCCATACCGAGTGAACCTAAAACGGAACCCAACATGATAATGTGCGTGAAATCTCTGGCATATGGTAAGACTTCCGGACTGGCACCAAATAGAATCAGAATGGGGTCGGAAAAAAGGAGATAGATGATCGATATAATTAGGGGTAAGATAATTAACATCGTCAAGGCGTTGCCGATGATTTTTTCCGCTTCTTCCTTTTTCTGTTCTCCCAGACGTATCGAGATTAACGCTGTAGCCCCAATCCCTATCAGCATCGAAAAGGCCATCATAATAAGCATGATTGGAAAGGCCACTGTTGTCGCCGCAATGGCGAGTGATCCAATTCCGCGGCCAACAAATATTCTGTCAATAATATTATAAAGTGCGTTCACCAGCATCCCGACGATTGCTGGAAGGGAAAATTTCCAAAGCAAACTGCCAACGTTCTGCTTCCCCATAGCTAATTCATTACTCATAATTAATCCACCTTCTATAATTTGTTCATAAATTTCACGACGTTCTTTAGGTTGTCTGCAAATTGTTCTATTTCAGTGGAATCTATATCGTGAAATAGTTCGTCCATACTTTGGATGTGATTTGCAATAATAATCTCCATTTGTGCTTTTCCGGAATCAGTCAGCAAAACTAAGGACTTTCGACGGTCATTAGCAACATTGCAACGAACAACAAAACCAAACTCTGTCAATTGGTCTATTAATGTGGTTACACTGCCTTTCTCCATATATAACATCTTAGCAATTTCTGTGGAGGTCAGACTTTTAAACCGATATAACATCATGATGATTTTGGCGTGATTTTTCTTCATTCCAGTTTTACTTTCATTCTTATTTCTAAAGGAATAAAGAAATTTTTCGTGAAACATATCCATAAAGCTAAATAGTAGATCATGTAATTCCCTAGTTTCAGAATAATTCAAGCTCTCTACCACCTATCTAATTAGAAATCTAACTATAAGAATACTAACTGTAAGAATACTAACATAGTTTACTCCGTTTATTTACCTTGGTCAAGTATAAAATAAAAGTAATTAAGCAAATAAAAACCCACCCGTGCCAAACTAATTAATAGCTGGGGGAAAGTCTTTAGTCAGTTGAAAATTATCTGCAATATAGCAAATATGTTTTTGGTATTCTGCAATTGCTTTATATTCTGAGTCACGGCAGAAAAGACAAAGGCCAGGATTGTTTCAATCCTGACCGCACAATAAAATGTAATATGCAAAAGGTTGATCTGTGTGCCTTATTCCAAATTCAGTCGTTTGCTTAAAATAAAATTAGTCACTGCAAAGTAGGCTGCACATAGAAGTCCGGTGAAAATAATTCCCAAAGCCATCGCCCATTGAATTGCATGCTGCATGCCTATGAAATCATTGGAAGAGATATGGATGTTGGCAAAAGAGTCCATTCCAGGGATCAAACTGATAAACTGGAAAAGGATCTGGGAAAGAGTACTGAGGACAATAAATGCTCCGAAGGAGGCCAGCATTTTGTGCTTACTGAATAGGTGTCCAAGGGCAATTGAGGCGTATAAGATCAAGATGCCTGAAGCTAGGGTTATTAAAACACCAATAATAATCTCAAACGAGAAAAGGTACATCGAAGCGCCTAAAGGTGCAAAAGCTTCGTCATAAAAACTTGCTAATCCCACAGTGATTTTGGTGATGTCTCCTTTTTCGAGAGTTATAATGAAGATCGAAATCAAGGCGACGATCCCACTGGTTATCATCCACAGCATAGAAACCAGAAGCTTACTGAAAATATGCTTCCAGGGCTTTACTGGCAGAGTAAGCATCAAATAGCCCTCATCGGAAAGCAGATTTTTATAAAAGCGTTGAATCATCATAATAAAGGTCATGACGAACATCCCTACCATAATGATAATATAGATAGCCATGCTGATGCTTGCGGGGGCGTCCCATTTCTCCGGACCTATTGAATAGATAAATCGTGTGATTCCGGCAAACGTCAGCAAAGCGAGAAATAGTGGCAGAAATATCCTTCCGGTAGCTTTAATTTCGTACTTTAAAAGCTTGCTTAACATTTGAACACCTCCCTGAATAAAGCATCGACAGACTTGCCTTTCTCATCTCGGATATCATCTACAGAAGAGGTCAAAACCACTTGGCCCTGATTAATAAAAACTACATAATCCAAGATATTCTCTATATCTGAAATCAGGTGGGTCGAGATAATCACCGTTGCATTTTCATTGTAATTGCGGAGAATAGTTTGAAGAATATAATCCCTGGCAGCTGGGTCCACGCCGCCAATAGGTTCATCTAAAAGATAAAGTTCTGCTTCCCGGCTCATAACAAGAATTAACTGCACTTTTTCCTTCGTTCCTTTAGACATAGTTTTCAGCCTGTCATCAGGGTTGATATTGAGAGTTTTAAGCATATCGTAAGCCTTCTCCGGTTTGAAATCATTATAGAAATCGGAGAACAGCTCAATAATTTGGTGTACGCGCATCCAATCATTCAAATAAGTCTTTTCCGGGAGGTAGGATACGATTTTCTTGGTCTCGGTACCTGGTTTCTTACCCCCAATAAGAATATTCCCACTGGTGGGTGTCAAGAGTTCGTTGGCAAGTTTAATGATGGTGCTTTTGCCGCTGCCGTTAGGCCCCAGAAGCCCTACAATTTGCCCGCGCTCTATCTTTAGATTAACGGCAGATACGGCAGTTTTGCTTCCGAATTTTTTGGTAAGGTCGTTACATTCTAAGATAGTGCTCATTTTTTCATCTCCTTTACCATGTTATCAATAATGGTTAAGATCTCCTTTTGTTCAAAGCCCATCAACTGCATTTTTTCAAGGAAGTCTGAGATTTGCTCCTGAGCCAACTTAGTTTTTGCCATTTCAACCATACGTGCATCCTCCGTAATCGACCGACCGCTTGTGCGGTGCGTAATTATTAGGCCATCTTCCTCCAACTTCACCAGAGCCTTCTGCATGGTATTGGGATTTACCGCGGCCTCTTGGGCCATATCCCGTACCGAAGGGAGTTTTGACCCCAAGGGATAAACACCGGAAAATATCATCAGCTCAATTTGTTCAATTAGCTGGGTGTAAATAGGTCTGTCAGATTTTAATTCCCATGGCATTTGTATCACCCCTTGTATTATTGTATTAACAGCTTAATACAATAATACACTGTTTGAAGATATTGTCAAGGGCATTAGAAATATTGATATTTAGTTATTTTTGATCTTTAGTTGAACGAGTTCATTGAGGGGTAAGAAAAGAAATCAACATATTTAACCTGAATTGCAGCAGGAATATTCAGGAAACATGGAGAAGGAGAGAAGAGAATATTGATGGATAATCTTATACCAGTCAGAAAATATAACTTTTCGTTACATATTTTCTAAAAGGTTCCTTCTTGACATCCTTGGCTACAGGGACACTCGGCCATCCATGGACAGCGCATATCAGTACAACTATGGCGGCTGCCTGCGCCTTGACTGTGACGGGATGACCGAGGAGTACCTTCTAGTGGATGATTGCCTAACAATTAAGGAAGAAGGACAGGTTCTCTGGCAGTCGCCGGGTGACTGGCGCATTGACAACTTTGTCTTGGGGGACGTCAACAATGACGGAACGGTCGATTTAGTGATAACCCTATGGAAAACAGGCAGCTTTGGATCTGTCAAACCTTTCTGGCTAACTAGTGAGGATGCCAGCTGCAAGAACCACCTTTTTGTATACCGATTAAAGGACAAGGAGATGAGGCAAGTCTGGTGTTCATCTGACCTTGACAGCCCAATTGTCTCGTTCAAAATACAGGATATTGATAAGGACGAACTTTTTGAATTAGTCGTCGAGGAAGGGCAATACCGTAAGATAGCTGGAGAACGCTACGAACTAGACCCATTTAGCCAGGTCCGAACCACTGTCTGGCGATGGGATGAATGGGGATTTCGTCTAGTGCCAAAGGAGGAGGACCCTCATTACTAATATTTCATACCTACTCTAGTAAAAAGCAGTCGGCTGGGGTCGACTGCTTTTTATTAGAGCAGATTGGTTCACTAATTAGATCATCATCCAAAAATTCCGCATCATAAGGATTTCAAAATCCAAATATCAGCAAAAGCTATTGATAAAAGACCTTCGACAGGTCTTTTATGCTGTTTTACTAGTTTAGTTATTGTCAATGATATATAAAAAAATGTATATTTAGATAAGCTTAGTAATGGTGAAAGTCTTCAAAGAAGAATTGGACCCTTTCAAGCTGCTTTTTAAACATTCCTGGATAGTTGCATCGCATTAGTCACAAACAAAATTATTGGAGGTTAATGTGGATTTAAATTGTAATTGGAATAGGAAATACACTACCATCGCGATGTACAGCTTCATTGTCATTGCTTCCAGCATCCTGTTCTTTCTTGTCATGTCGGGACTGGACAACTTTACCCGAGTATTGGCGGGTTATCTTTCCGCTCTCTACCCATTTATCTACGGTTTCGTTATCGCCTATCTCGTGAACTTCCTTTTAAACTTCTTTAAAAAGCAGCTAGGAAAGATTCCATCCATGAAAAAAATTAAAGAACCGTGGTTCCATATTTTGTCCCTTTTCCTAGCTTATCTGGTTTCGAGTTTTTTCGTGTATCTTTTCCTCGCCTTTATTTTCCCACAGCTCGTCGCGAGCATCACCGGGCTTGTTCGGAACATCCCTGAATATGTCCGCTCCACGACGGAATACATCAAGTATCTGTCTGACGATATTCTGCTTCCATCGGAGGTCGTCAATTTCATCAATAAACGCTTGGACGAGCTGGCGGTCTTCATTAGTAACGTTGCAGAGGACCTGGTTCCCATAGCGCTTTCCTTTCTTCGAAACACCGCTCTCTCCGTTTGGAACGTATTTCTCGGCATCATCATCTCTATCTACTTGTTGGCAGAAAAAGAGCAGTTCATCAGTTTGGCGAAGAAACTCAACTATAGTGTCTTCAGCGTAAAGAATGCAGACAAAGTCCTCGAGATTTTAAGACGCAGCCAAATAATCTTCAGCAGATTTCTTGGTGGAAAAATCCTCGACTCCTTGATTATCGGATTATTAGCGTTTATCATCCTCACCATCGTGGATATGCCTTACACCTTGCTGGTTACTTTCATCATTACGGTTACTAACATCATCCCTTTCTTCGGTCCCTTCATCGGAGCTGTTCCTTCAGTGATCATCATCTTCTTTGAATCGCCGATCATGGCCTTTTGGTTCCTTATCATCATCTTTATCTTGCAACAACTGGACGGGAATGTCATCGGACCGAAAATCCTTGGAGACTCCTTGGGCATCTCTTCTTTTTGGATTCTCTTTGCAATCCTTATAGGGGGTAAATTCTTTGGATTTATCGGACTGATTATCGGTGTGCCGCTCTTTGTGCTTATCTATTCCATCATCAAAGAGATTGTGGAAGCGCGCTTGAAAGCCAAGGGACTACCGGTGGAAACGAAAGACTATCTGGACAAATAGCAGTATTTTAGTTCAGTGCTTAGAAAATTCTCTAAGCACTGAACTTGTTCAGCCAAAGCTGAACATCGAGACTTCGGTGCATAAGTCTCCAGTACGATAGTCTCTGGTGGAGATTATCGTCACCGAAGTGGAATAAGGAACACCCACTTGAATAAGTGGGTGTCTCGGAATTTATAAAGAAATAATTAAACCAGCAAAGGCTGTAGCTTGGGGTCCTGATAGATTGCAGGACCCAAGCTACAGCCTTTGTTTTGCATAACGGATTCACCTAGCATGGTCAAAAATCCTAGGCACAATACTCTTCATTCCATCTGACGACAGTATTTTTCGATGCTTTAGCTCGATACATTGCTTTGTCGGCTAGGTTAACGAAGAGATCTAACGGATTTAACTCATAGGTTTTCGTTTGCATAACTTTGGACAAATTTATGGAGGACACCACACCAGAACTGAAAGTTATCTGCCTTGAGTTAATCTGAGGACCAAAATCATAGGATTCAATAATGATTCTGATTCTTTCCAGTAGTGCATATGCCCCTTGCATATTAGTGTGCGGCATTACGATAGCAAACTCCTCACCGCCCCATCTGACTACAGAATCTGTTCCTCGAGTATTTTGTTTTAATATTTCAGCCAGTTTCTTTAAAACAGTATCTCCAGCAATGTGACCAAAGGTATCATTTATTTGCTTGAAGTTGTCTAGGTCCAGCATCGCTAGACATAGGTCTTTGCTTCGTGTACGGGTCATTTCATTTTTGAGGGTGTTATAAAACATATTTTTATTTCCTAATCCAGTGAGAGTATCCCTGTATCCGTTGATGAATAATCTGCGAATTATTAACCCCAAAAACCATCCCTTGACAACAAGGATGACAGTGATTATAACAAATAAATTCAAGTGTAATGCTGTTGGAAGAAATGTATACATTAAACATATTAAAACTCCTATACAACCGCCAAGTACAGCCAAAATTGTATGGGGGGAATTTTGTAAAACATTTAGAGTTTTAGCCATCTCAAGAATGCACCTTCCTTTAAATGGGTTTAATTAACCTTTATCACAGATATATGCTAGATGATGACGAATAATAGCGTTTACTTTCACTTAAGAATACGGAAACTGTTAGCCCTTTTATGGGGGTGCACCCTATATTGCTGAGGACTTTTCAGAATTATAGTACCGGGGGTAACCGAGCAAGGATATTTTGCTCCAATAGGTCAGGCTATTAAAGAAGTTTTGTCCATCCCGGTATTTTAACCGGTGGTATAACAGAACCAGAGGCCGCCGAACGGCTTTTAGCAGAGAAAAGGCAGGTCTAATCGGGGTAATATTAGCAGATTCACTTTGGGCTAAGGGGCCATGTGATCAGGTGGAATAGTTTTGGTTGGATAGCATTTTAATGAGCATCCGAAAGCAGTTAATACTATTTAGAAGCTCTTGTTTAATTCTATGAAATCAAACGAGAGCTTCTAATCAAGGGATTTCTTTTTGGAGGTACCCATGTAACCCTCAAGATGTCTACCTATGGAAGTTACGGAAGCGTTGGGAAGGGGAATGTTCTTAGTCAAATATATTGCGTAAGTCAATAGCTAAGTCATCAAATATTCCATCTGTTATTGTTTCGTCTTTCCCGTACACTTCTGGTTCAGTAAATACATTCTCGGAAAATTTATAAACTTCCACGATCTTATTAAATGGATCGACTATCCAGTATTCGCGTACTCCTGACAACCGGTAGCGTCTTAATTTGACTCGTTTGTCTTTTAACGCTGTTGACGGACTCAATACCTCAACCACAAGGTCTGGAACCCCGACACAGCCCTTTTGATGTATCTTTGATTGATCACATACCAGAGTTATATCAGGTTCAACGTAGTTGTCATTTTCATCATCCAACCATACCCCAAAAGGTGCAGGAAAGGCCTTGCACTGTTTACCTTTTAGATATGTATAAAATTCACCATATAAATTCCCCACAATAGCTTGGTGTTGGGATGAGGGAGGTGGTGTCATATCGTAAATTACACTATCAATACGTTCCCATCGTTCAAACTCGAATTCCAATGGTATTTCTTCCAAATAAAACACTTCCTTTGTAAAATTATACCATGGTTTAATTTCTTTTATAAGGCGATGAGAGTTGCCATAATTGCCGGTGGAACTAAGCGAAGTTGCCGTTTCTAAAAATGGGAATTGAGTTACCGTCTGAAGTCATCCCTGAGATTTCCAGATCGCTTGTTCCGATCATAAAGTCTACATGCACCAGCGATTCGTTGATTCCCAGTTTCGGAAAGTCTTCTGGGGTTAAATCCGCGCTATTTTTCATACATACAGGATAAGCTTTTCCTAATGCTAAATGGCAGGAGGCATTTTCATCGAAGAGAGTATTGAAAAACAAGATATTGGAATTTGAGATGGGAGAATCATAGGGTACCAAAGCGACCTCACCGAGAAAATGGGAGCCTTCATCTGTCTCAATAATTGTCTTTAGCGTCTCAATGCCTTTTTCTGCACTAAAATCCACAATCTTACCGTCTTTAAATGTCATAGAAAAATTCTCTATGAGGTTTCCGTTGTAGTTTAGAGGCAAAGAACTGACGACTTTGCCATTCACCCCTGTTTTCTTAGGTAACGTAAATACCTCTTCCGTAGGCATGTTAGCAATAAACTCTATACCTTCAGGAGTAAACTCGGAACCACCCAGCCAGATATGATTTTCGGGAAGCTCAATTATTAAATCAGTTCCTAAGGAATTTTTGTAATGAAGAGACGTTAAGGCTAGAGAATTCAAAAAATCCATTCTTGTTTTAAGATTAGCTTTATGTTCTTCCCAAGAATCGATAGGATTCTCAGTGTCGGCACGTACCGTATTTAAGATGACATCCCAGAGCTTTTCAATCGACTCTTCCTCTGAAAGGTGTGGAAAGACTTTCTTGGACCAAGATGCTGTCGGTATCGAGACAACGCACCAGGTATTTTTGTTGCTCATGAGCCGATCTCGATAATCTTTGAGGGCTGTATTGCTTGCTTTTTGGGCCTTGGTGATTCTTTCTGGACTGACATCTTTCATTAGCTCAGGGTCTGAAGCAGCTATGCTTAAGAAAGCAGCTCCTTGATGTACATAGGAAAGGTAAAATTCCTTTTGCCACTCTGGAAATTCTTCAAAAATCTCTTCTGGAGCATGGAGATAGCGGATCTTTGAGAATAATTCATCCCTCCATTGAATCACAACATCCCTTGCGCCTTCTTGATAAGCTTTTTGAGCGACCAAGCGAGTAAATGATGCGCATTCGATAGGAGCAGAAATAACAAGCGTCTGATTGTCTTGGAGGTTTATACCTGTTTTTACAATGAGATGGGCATATTTTCCCAGTAAATTGTTATTCATATAGACTCCTTTAATTAGCTTTAATTGAAACCTAAATTTGGAAAAAATTATATCATATAATTTTAGCTAAATACAAACAGTCATTACTGCAGTGATTTCGTGAGAACGAAGATATTAACCGCTGATTATGATATAATTTCTCTAAATTTATTAGAAAGGAGCAAGAATATGATAAAACATTCAAAGGATTTAAGGACAGACATAGTTTCTAACTTCCGTGGAGGGAAAGGTGAAATTCAAATGACACACTTTCTTGAAACAGAAAAGAATGAATTTAATGCTAAAGGTCGGTTATTTGCTAAAAATGTCTTAAAACCTGGGACCTCTATTGGTTTTCATGAACATGTAGGAGACACTGAAACCTATGTTATTCTAAGTGGGGAAGGCCTAGTCAATGATAACGGAGACCAAAAGCCGGTTAAACCTGGAGATGTGATCATTACTAAAAATGGAGAAAGCCATTCGATTGAAAATACAGGGACAGTTGATTTAGAGGTTATGGCCTTAATCCTATTCGCCTAGAAAATCTAACGAATAAGAGAATATTGAGGTAGTAGGAACGAAGTAGCTTGGTATTAAGGGGTTTCAGAGTTTTTGGATATTTATATATTGTATGTTATGGTTCCTTCGGACAGTAGTTTGAGGGAACTTTTTTTTAAGGGCGCGATATTGCCTAACTCATCACGATAAGTATAATTGGTGGATCTACTCTGCGAAAAATAAAAAGAGACAACTCGAAAGTTTGCGAAAAAAATCTCAATGTCGTAATATAATGTATTACTTGATTGGGATAAATATAAATCTAACAGAATAGTAATTATGCTTACGTCAAATAATACAATATCATGTAATCGGAGGCATATAGATAATGAATCTTGATAAAGTATTTTTCCAAAATCTCATGAAAGATCTATTTTCCGATCCCTGTGAAGTAAAATATTGGGATGGGGATGTGGTGAATTATGGGGGCGGAGCGGCTCAGTTCCGGATTAAGTTTAAGGAACCGCTTTCCAAATCAGAGATGATAAGCGATCCCAGCTTGGCTTTTGGCGAGGGGTACATGCAAAGGAAAATTGATATCGAAGGTAACATTCAACAAGTCATTGAATCTCTTTTTAACAACCAAGATAGCTTTCTCCATCAGAAAAACAAGTTCGTCAAATTGGTAAATATCTTTTCCAATAATATTAGAAAAAGCAAAGAGAATATTCAATATCACTATGATATTGGAAATGATTTTTACCGTTTATGGTTAGATGAGACTATGACCTATTCCTGCGCCTATTTTAAGTCTCCCGAAGATAGTTTGACTTTGGCTCAGAAGAACAAAGTGGATCATATCTTACGCAAACTTAACTTACAATCTGGACAAACCTTACTGGATATTGGTTGTGGGTGGGGTGAGCTTATTCTTAATGCAGCAAAAACTTATCAGGTTAAAGCTCTAGGAATTACACTTAGTTCAGAACAATATTCCCGAGTTCTTGAGAGAATTCAAGAAGAGAGTTTGCAAGAACTCGTCGAAGTCCAGCTCATTGACTACCGTGAATTAAAGAACCGAACCTTTGATAGGATCGTAAGTGTTGGAATGATTGAGCACGTGGGAAAGGAAAACATAAAGGAATATTTTTCAACAGTCCAAGTCCTCTTGAATAAAGGTGGAGCATCTCTCTTACATTCTATTACCGGATATGAAGAGGGAGGGACGAATAGCTGGATCAACAAGTATATTTTCCCAGGTGGGTATATTCCAGTCATTCAAGAACTCGTAAACCATATAGCTGAGAACTCGTTTTATCTAATCGATTTAGAAAGTATGCGCGAACACTATACGCGAACCCTGGAACATTGGGCCGAAAACTTTGAGAAGTCTCTTGCACTAATCCAGACTATGAAAGATGAAACCTTTATTCGGATGTGGCGGCTTTACCTCTGTTCCTGTGCAGCTTCCTTCCATTGCGGTAATCTTGATCTTCATCAGCTCTTGTTTACAAAAGGAGTAAACAATTTGTGGCCTATGACTCGTCAAAATATATATTCTTGATTGTTTGAAGTGCCGAGGAAGAACTCGATAATGTTCGTCGTGAAATTCGAAACAGATGTTGTTGTTAACCTCGAAACTCTTTTACACAATCGGAACAAGGTGCTCTTCGTCAAATGGACACGAAACACCTTGTTCTTTTGTGTAGAATTTGATTACTGCCCGCAAGGAGCGCTGTGATCTCTAAGGGTTCAATTATGTTCGAAGGTAAGGAATTGATTGGGAGATCGGAGAAAGAGTTCCAAGGCCTGAGGGGCAAAAAGATGCTGATCAACTTGGGACCTCGGTGCTTCTAATAACTCACATAAAGGAGAAGAATGCGGAGTTGTTGTTCATGGGGAGATGACGGTTGTGGCTGGAAGCAAGGGATATTTGTTGAGGGAAGGGGACAGTATTTATTTAGACAGCACAATTCCCCAGCGCTTTTTTAATCATGGAGATCAGGTTGCCATAGGAATCTGGGCCATGACCCCGGCTTCTTTTTAGTATGGATAAGAGCGGATAAAAAAACCACTGACGCAAATGTCAGTGGTTTTTGTGTTTCTGTCTAGGCAAAGACTTCTGAAAGTTCTATTGTCAGATCTTCGAATATACCAACCTTAATTGAATCTTGCTCGGTGTACACTTCAGGTCTGCTGTATTTACCCTCCTGGGTAAGATGAAATACAGATAGGGTATTTTCCTCCGGGTAAACAATCCAGTACTCAAGAACGCCTATTCTTTCGTACAAAATAAATTTTTTCTTCAGGTCCTTTTGAAAAGTGGAGGGAGAAGTAATCTCCACAACCAGGTCCGGACTGCCCTTGCAGCCTCGATGGTCTAATTTGCTCTTATCACATACTACCACTAAATCCGGTTGAACCACGGTTGAAGTTTGTTCGTCGCTCTCTTGCAGCTGGGGTAAGCGGACATCGAAAGGGGCTGCATAAACTCGGCAATTCCCAGCGCTCACTTTCTGGCCAAGTAAGGTAATCCTGGTACGTGTACAATTGTCCAGAACGCTGAGCAGTATCACTCAAGGATTAAACCTCCTTCTAATTCCAGTTATTCCCTATCAATATGGTAACACATCGTTCTTGTTGGGACAAGGACTATTTATACTTGAGATCCTAACGCTCCAGTCATATGATTTGATCAATCCGTCTAAATACGGGTTATTGCCTTAGAACTGCAAAGTTAAACATGGTCTTGAGGGTTGAAAGAGTCTCGAATGACCTCGAAAGAAGTATAGTGATGAACTGGCACAATTAAAGGTCTGATTTTTTCGATTATTCCTATTGATTCTGGCAGGAAATCAAGGGAAGATATGGAAGGTTTAACAAATGAAGTTTATCAAATCGCATCTGAAATAAGGAGGGAAAACTTATGACGAAATTATTAAACAAAGTGGCGGTTGTAACAGGAGCGGCCCAAGGTATTGGTGCTGCCATTGTAGAGAGGCTATTGGAAGACGGTGCTTCTTCAGTAGTGGCTTTGGACATTAACCAGGAACAACTGGAACAAACAGTTAAGGAATTGGACATTGGGGGAAATGGAGTTATACCTATGAAATGTAACATCGCAGATAGAAACGAAGTAAATGAAGTATTTAGCAAAATCTATGAGACACTTGGCAAAGTAGATATACTTGTAAACAATGCAGGAATCACCAGAGATGCTATGTTTCATAAAATGACAGAAGATCAATGGGATGCGGTTATATCTGTAAACCTTACTAGCGTGTACAATTGTTGTCAGGCTGTAGTTGCCAAAATGCGTAAACAGGAATATGGGAAAATAGTCAACCTTTCCTCAACATCTGCTTGGGGTAATGCAGGACAAGTAAACTACAGCGCCTCTAAAGCGGGTATGATTGGTTTAACCAAGTCTCTTGCCAAAGAACTGGGAAATAAAAATATCACCGTTAATGCGATAGCCCCAGGACTAATAGATACAGAAATGACAAGGGTCATGCCTGAACCCATGAAGTCGATGGCAATTATGTTATGTCCTGCAGCCAGAGCCGGAAATCCGTCAGAAGTTGCCTCAGTGGTATCATTTCTGGCTTCAGATGACTCTAGTTTTGTTAATGGTGAATGTATCAAAGTCTGTGGAGGATTCTTGATGTAATGACAACTTGCTTTGCCGGGGGTTATAATTAAGGATAAACGAGAAGTATGCTCCATGTTGAAAGGCGCGGGCATACTTCTTTGTACAATTGCATTATCGGATTCAGACACATCACCAAGGCATTTTAAAAACTTCTTGAAGGCACTTGACAGGAACCGGATTTCAGCTATAATGAAGCTATAAAGAGATTATAAAGATTCAGTTTTGCAAAATAACTTATTGGTCGCGTGCTAGGTAAAGTTTCGATTCATCGAAGGTTTATGCATTGCAATTAATTAAGTCGATGCTGAATTTCGAAGAATTGGAGCCACCTAGAAGGGTGGTTTTTGTTGTTGTTATAATGAAAGATTTCCCGCAAAGTTCCTCTCACTAATAGAAGTAAGTCAGTAGTAGTTTGGTCTTTGGGAAAAGCGTGTTGGAAAGTCGTTTTTGAGTCCGCGTGTCGATGAGCTCGGTAAGTCTAGTCCTAAGATTATCCTAATTGTTGTATGGTTTTTTCAAGTTACTGTTGAGTGATCTGAAATCTAAATCTTCTCCTTAGTGACTGTTTTTCGATTGTTCCTGGTTAGAACCTAAAGTAATTGAAGAAATAGTGGAGGATTTGTCCAGATTAGTTTCATTACCTTAAAAGCTTAGTTTTTGACTGGTTTGCGTTTAGTTAGGTCAAAGTATTGAGATTCCCTTACTAGTTGGTTTACAGAGTGACATTTATCTCGTTTTGTTTTCGTAGTTGTAAGGAGTTTTTGCTACAACCCTATATTACTCCGGTGAAAAACGTATAGGTTCAGTTTGGTTGACGATTAATCTAGAGCCGTGTATCCATTAATTCTGGAGGAACTTTGCGGGATTTAATTTTTAAGGCTACTCAATGAGTAGCCTTTTTTCTATGAGCACCCTCCTACCCGAATTAATGGCGAATAAGCTTTCATGTGGTCCAATTGCCAATGGAGTATGTACAAAATTTAAAAAATATGGCAAAGCAAGTGGAATAAAGTGAACTCGTTCAACTAAAGTTGAACATCGAGACTTCGGTGTGGGAGTCTACCCCCGCCGAAGCAGAGTACGGGGGCCCACTCCCACTTGAAGAAGTGGGAGTCTCACGACTGTATAAATATATCTAGAAATATGGAATTATTTTACATTATGAAATATAATTATATAAAAACAATTACTGTAAGGAGAGCTATGGCACATAGAACGATAAAATCTGGATTTCATCGATTGAACGAACGACTTAATCAATTTCCTCAAGGAGCTCCACCTTCCGAATATTTATTCAAGATACTTAGTGTCTTAATGAATGAAAAGGAAGCGAGGGTAATGTCGGCGTTGCCTATAAGACCCTTCTCAATTCAGACTGCCAGCGCGGCTTTAGGCATGAGTAAAGAGGATACCGAAAAAGTACTTACAGATCTTGCTTCCCGGGCCTTGTTGATTGATATTGAGAGTGCGGAAGGTGAGAGAAGCTTTATTTTACCTCCGCCTATGGCTGGTTTCTTTGAATTTTCCTTGATGCGTATCAGAGAAGACCTTGATCAGAGGTTGCTTTCTGAGTTGTTTTACCAATACCTAAATGTTGAAGAAGATTTCGTGCGAGATTTATTTGTTACAGAAACTAAGCTTGGAAGAATCTTTGTGAATGAACAAGCATTGAGCACGGTGAATAATTTATATATCCTGGATTACGAACGAACGAGCGAGATTATTAAAAAAGCCGCTATAATAGGAATCGGTATGTGTTATTGCAGGCATAAAATGAGCCATTTAGGTAAAGCATGTGATGCCCCCTCAGAGATATGCATGACCTTTGGGAATGCCGCTTCAAGCCTAATAAAATATGGCCATGCCAGAGAAGTCAGCGCTTTAGAATGTATGGATTTGCTTGAAAAGGCTTACGACCACAATCTCGTTCAAATTGGGGAAAACGAACAGGAAGGGTTACCCTTTATTTGCAATTGTTGTGGTTGCTGTTGCGAAGGTCTTCTGGCTATCAAGAAATTTGGAACTTTAAATGCCATTAATACTACCAATTTCTTGCCAGAGATTTTGGAAGTTAATTGCAACGGCTGCGGAAGGTGTGTCTTGGCCTGTCCAGTGGGAGCTTTAAAGATGGTTTCACAAAACGACACCAATGATAAAGCAATCAAAAAGGCAACGCTGGATGAGGAGATATGTTTAGGGTGCGGCGTTTGTGTCAGAGCCTGTAACCGAGGATCAATAAAACTTAAGCCCCGAAACCGACGAGTTATTACACCAGTAAATTCCGTTCATCGCATCGTGCTGTTGAGTATCGAAAAAGGGAAACTTCAGAATCTTATTTTTGATAACCGGGCTCTCTACAGTCACAGGGCTATGGCAGCGATACTGGGGGCCATCTTAAAAATGCCGCCCATCAAACAAATCATGGCTAGTGAACAGATGAAGTCAAAGTATCTTGCGGCTTTAGTTAAAAATTATAAATGAAAAAGTATCAAAATTTTAAACTGAGCTTCCAGGAAACCCCTTTTGAAAGGTGTTGATGATCATGTCGAGAGGCACTTAACACAATTCGAGAGGGGTTTTTAGTATGTCAGAAACAATTACGGGCACGGGCAGGGTTTAGCAGAAAAACGCAGAATAAGGTCATTGGTAGACTTTTATACAGAAAAAATTTGATTGGCATGCTCAAAGGATGGGGAAAACAGGAGGAAATTTTAATGAGGGCCGTGTGTATAGATTTTGAAACAGCAAATAATTTTATCGGAAGTGCATGCTCAGTGGGGATTGCAGTTATCGAAGAGGGTAAGATAATCGATACCAAGTATTGGCTTATAAAACCACATCTCGAGTATTGCTACTTTGATCCTTACAATGTTATGATCCATGGAATTAAAGAGGAAGATGTCAAAAATGCCCCAGAATTTAATGTGATTTATGGGGAACTCAAACCGCTCTTTGAAAATGCTTATGTTATTGCGCACAATGCGTCTTTTGATATGTCAGTATTGCGGCATGTATTGGACTTATATGAAATCCCATATCCAGAAGTAGAATATTTATGTACTTACAAAACGGCGCTAAAGACCTGGAGCGGTTTAGACAACTACAAACTTGATACAGTTTGCAAATTTATAAATCATGATTTTGAGCATCATAACGCCTTAGAAGATGCTGCTGCTTGTGGAAATGTTTTATTGTCAGCATTATCTGAAAGGGGAGTGTCCTCGATTAACGAACTCGCTTCTCTTGTAGGAATGCGGCTCGGAAAACTGTACGCCGGGGGATATAAGCCCTGCAGCATAGCGAAGAAAACAAGTAAAAGGGCATAGGTTAAAGAGTAAAGGGTAAACAGTTGTAAACGGCTATCCGCAACTATTTTTAATTAAATTGTGGAAGATGGAACATATAAACTATTTGAAGCTGGATAGGATATAAAGTATCTCTCTATATAATGAAGATATATTAAAAAGTCATAGGTATGTTGGATAAAAAGTTATATACAAACGGTCAAAAGACTCAAGAATTAATCGACAATAAGCTTACTTACTTTTTTAAAAATGGAAAAGTAAAAGCAGAAGGCACTTACGAAAATGAACTAATGACAGGGGAATGGAAGTTCTACAGGGAAACGGGTCAGTTATGGCAAGTTGGAAATTTTGAGAATGGCAAGAAAAATGGGAGTTGGGTAAGGTACGATAAGAATAACCAATTAGAATATGAAGAAGAGTTTGTGAATGATAAGAAGATAAAATAGGGTCTTACGGCAAAAGCCCCAGCAATGCTGGGGCTTTTGAAATTCACTTTTAACGGCACAGCTGCATAATTTACAAATTTGCTTGCAAACGCTGTTTCAAGGTCTGCCTTCCTTTGTCAATTTGTTTACGGATATTTAGACAAATATCAATGAAAGCAGGTTTATCGAGTTCTGCAGATTTATCAGGTAATGAATAAGTTGGTAACGCCTTATCATTCTTGATATCAAAAACAAAAATTTTATTCTGATCTGAGACATATTCAAACTCGATTTTGTTATTTACAAAAACTAAAGAGACGGACATAGTTCTACCTTCTTTCGTGATTTTAACTAATTATATATCTTTTAATTCGGATTGTGAACATACTACTTTTGCCGAAACTTATGACTTCCTACCGGTCAAGGACAAGAAGACAAAACGTCTCGAAGAAGCAATCATCAATTTATCCTTGAATGTAAGCTCTTTCATAGCATCTGCTATATTGAATACTAGTATTGCAAAAGTAGGTAAAAGTACTATTTGCTAATTTCTTAATAATGCACCTATAATTGATAAAACTAAGGCACATCTCAAAGCTGTCCAGGAAAGTGACAGATTTCATATACTTAAGAATTTAACTTCGTATTGTAAAGAGTATCTTATGAAGTGTTTTAAGGCCAAAATAATTATTACGGTGCCTAATGAGCCTCAGATTGATGTGTTACGTTGACCGCGATTGAAGCGAAAATTCGTGGGGTTATAAAGGTTCTTCCCTCTACCCTATGAACTTACGCTTCTCTTTTTGGCGGAAATTAGATTTTTAATCTATCAAAAGGAGTATTAGCCCAAATGCACAGAATTTAATATGAAGGAACGGAAATAGGTACAAGAGGAGTTTGGCAAAAAAAATTGGTTTATTGACTTGTGTTACTAATAGACCCAAGAATTATTTTGGCAGACAAAGAATTTATGTAACCTTTTGACATACTCAACCCCTCTATATATTGAAGGGGGGAATCAGGCGGAAATGGGTTTTAGCCAACTTGTCATAGTGTTTAGAGATTTGTTTGGTTCGTAGATAGAGAAAAAGCCATTGAAAATCAATAGCTTTAAGGAGTGTAATAATTCGGTTCAAAATAGTGAACCTCATGAACGCTCACTGTACTGAAACGCCTGCCGTGCGACACTTGGTCTATGGGAATTCAATCTTTTCTACTTGGGTTAAAATGTTTCGGGTAACTATGTTATAAAGGATGATTTTCCCGTTAGATCTAAAAATGTTGACCTAAACCAATAGTAAAGGATAGACTTCCCCCATCCCCAAGCTAGGTAGTTTCTCGAACTATTCAATTTCACAGTGAACATCACTTGAGGCTGTAACCAAAGAGAACAAGAACTGTAATCACTTTAGTACTTCCACAGCAACGGCAGGCTTTAGCGTCTATTTGTTTAAGATGATGCGGTGGATTTAAGACCACATTAATAAAACAATTTGCATTCTCAATTTATTTTAAAAAAACCGTGTAGAAACAAGTCTACACGGTAGGGCGAATATCCTATCTTCTTTTACGATACCTTCTTTTATACGTTGTGGAAATTAGCAAACACATAACTGTTAAGCCCATTAGCGATTGCCAAGGCTGCACTATCAAGTTTCTCAGAATCCCGTAACTTACTGATATCAGTAGAAACATCCATAAACAACAGTTCAGTTAAACAGCAACACGCGTTATTGCCTACTAAAACATTCCAGTTTGTCCGTTTTACCCCCCTGTTAATGGAGTCAAACGCGGTTACTAAACGACTTTGTATCCTTTTAGCAAGGTCATTGTCAAGATCAGTATAACTTCTTTTGGTAAATGTCTCTGTGCCACCATTTCCTCCTCCAGCATTACAATGAATGCTTACGAAAATATCCGCACCCCAGTTATTCGATATGCCGGCTATTTCAGTAGTATCAACAAAGGTGTCGCCTGTCCTTGTCATTTTAGTTGGCACTCCCCAAGAACTTAAAATGCTCTGGAGTTTTTTGGCTACATAGAGAGTTATGTTTTTCTCCTGCGTAGTACCAGCTGTTGCTCCTGGATCGGAACCTCCATGTCCCGGATCGATAAAAACCTTCATGTCTTTTAGTTCCATTAATGTTTCCTCCTTAAGATTTCTTTTTGCATTGGGGAGATTGGCCAAATCCCAGTACACTAATTAAAGAGATCCAGGAACAATAAAAAGCAACCTCTATATAAAAAAATTTACCGGATGTATTTTGTAATTATTTTAAGTTAGGATCTAAGTAGATTGCTTAAGGGAGGCGTTATTTATCAAAAAGATTGTTTATTTCATATTAGCAATTGCTATCCTATCAATATCTCTAATAACTTACTCCAATATTTCTACCTTGTCCAAACAAAATAAAGATTTGAATCAAGAACTTCGGAAATATAAAGAAGATTTATCGACTTGGAAGGAAGTATATGACCTACGAAATACTCTAGACCTAGAGGCACGCGATATCTTAACTCATTTAGAAGACGGCGATACCGAATATGTAAAGAATAAAGTATCCGAAAATGTAACAATTTATGGAGATAAACTTATCTACAAAAAATCAAATAACCAAGACTTTATTATGCCTAAGTATCCTGAGAATAAATACATCCTTAGACAAAGAGCCTATATGTTTACAAATGACAAGAAGGATAGGTTTTTATCAATATACGAAATAATATCTGGAGGCTTTCAAACGGAAAGGCAGAATACTTTGAATTTTTATTACATATATAAGGATGGTGAATGGTTGTTAGATTACTTAAGTGAAGACGAATAAGTGCAACCTCATGTTCCATTGACTACGTTTCCTTGTGTAGGTTAATAGTATAGTTTGGATTAAAAATTGAGGTTTTTCTTAATAATAGTTATTTATTGCTCATAAATTCGCTTATATTATTTTAACGAAAACTCAAAATTAATTAACTTACTTTAAAACAAAAGTCGATTATTCCTTAGAATAGGAATAATCGACTTTTGTTTTAATTCCGCCTGCCTGACCAGGTGTACCGTCCCGTGCATAATAGATGCTGTCAGGAGCGACATACTTTACTGATTGGTGTGGCCGGATCCAATTATAATGCTTTATAACTTCTTGGTCATTTGCTTCCCCGATAATTAGATACTGCTAAAAACAGTGGTTTCTATCCTTTGAAAATTCTTTGCATTCACACAAATACCTGTAACAGGAAAAACTTGCAGAAAAAAATCGGCTTGTAGACGTTTTGAGTTTTACAGATGATTTTGCGCCCGAGGAGGTTATTGTATCTCGATAACAACAGATGTAGCAAAGCAAACCCCATGGATCTAATTCCTTACAAAAAATGGGTGTGATAAGTAAGGGGATATATTAAAATTGCATGAACTCTATTTTAATATATCTTCTTAAGATAATTGCTAAAGAAGATATGTATATTGGAGAAGTCGGGAAATGGTTCAACGAACTATTTATCTCAAAATTATAATCTTCTTTTTGAAGATACAAAAAAATTTGTGTCAAATAAGATTAGGTAGCGAATTTAAGGTGAAAAAATAATCGTATGCCTGAAATCGGCGCAAATGATTTTGCGGAATGGAATTGAGTAACAAAAATTATAACAATTGAAGTAGCAGTTTTGGAATCCATGAAACGAAAGAAGAGTTCAACTTTAAGAAAGAGGGGGGAACTGTCATGGATGAAAACATTATTCAATCCCTCAATTCTATAGGTAATAAAAATAAATTTCTATACGTAACCATACATTGGGATATTTGCTTGAAATTTTTAATTATCAAATAATTAAATAGAAATTATAGTTTTATTACCAAATGAAGTATTGCACATACAAATTTAGAGTGTTACTATAAAAAAGTGAGTGTATATTGTATTCGGTAAATCAGAAAGTAAAAAAGGGGAGAGAAAAATGAAGAAATTCAAAAGGATCGCTGCTCTTGTTCTGTCAGTAGCTCTCGTCGGGGTTTCCTTGACTGGCTGCGGCGGATCCAAGGCAAGTAGCGACACCGCACCAAAGGCAAGCGACACCCTGATCTATGCTCAGGGCGCAGAGCCAAGAGGGCTGGACCCGGCAATGGTCGACGACGGTGAGTCGGCTAAAGTAATGATCAATATCTATGATGGGCTTTTAAAGTACAGCAAAGATTCTACAAAAGTTGAGCCTGCTCTAGCGAAAACTTGGGATCTGAGTAAGGACGGCCTTACATATACCTTCCATCTGCAAGAGGGCGTAAAATTCCATGACGGCACTGATTTTGATGCTGAGGCTGTTAAGTTTAACATCGACCGCCAGTTGCCTCCGCAGGTGACTGAGGACATGGCTTACGCATCGTTTGTTTACGGTTCCGTGAAAGATGTTCAGGTTGTGGACAAGAACACAGTCAAAGTCAATCTGACAGCTCCCAGCACGCCTTTCCTCGCTAATCTGGCCATGGTTATGAGTGCACCTATTATCAGCCCCAAGGCTTTAAAAGACAATAACAACAATGTGAACCAGGCACCGGTTGGGACAGGTCCTTACAAGTTTGTAAAATGGGCAAAGGACGAAAACATTGTTTTAGTTCGCAATGACGAATACTGGGGAACTAAGGCCCTTACCAAGAATGTTATCTTCAAATTCATTAAAGACAACTCAGCACGCGTAGTTGCTTTAAACAACGGCGAGGCTGATATGATTGATGGTATTGATGCCACTGTGGTCAAACAGATCACTGACGCAGGCAATAAAATCTTCCAAGCCCCGGGTATGAATATCAATTACATGGCTTACAACACATCCAAAAAACCATTCAACGATCCTAAGCTCCGGGCTGCTATTTCTCAGTCTATCAATGTCCCAGAAATGGTGAAGAGCCTGTATCAAGGTTACTCCGAACCAGCAACTTCCGTTCTGCCTACCTTTATGGAAGGGTATGACAAGAGCATCGCTCAAGTACCATACGATGTCGAGGCTGCTGCCAAAGCGATTAAAGCATCCGGATTAACTTCCGTAAAATTGATGACTTACACCAACCCCAGACCCTATAATTCAGCAACAGGACAAGCATTGGCTGAAGCGGTTCAAGGGTATCTTTCCAAAGTAGGCGTTACCTGCACTATCGATTCTTATGACTGGACAACTTATAAGGAAAAATTAAAAGCAGGGAATTACGATATCTGCTTCTACGGTTGGATTGGAGATAACGGAGATCCAGATAACTTTATGTATCTGTTAGCTCACGAAGATCCCACCATGAACGTTGCACTCTACAAAAATCCTGAATTTAACAAGTTAATTGTCAAGGGTGTGGAAACTCCTGCCGGTGACGATCGCATTGCGATTTACACCCAACTGGAAAAAATGGCTGCTGCAGACGCTGCATGGCTCCCAGTTTCCCACGCTGAAACACTTTGTGCCTACAGACCGAATATTAGTGATTTCTACTTCCATATGACCGGTGTCACACCGTTTGTTGGCGTATCGAAGAAATAACTCTGTTTTCGTATTGTGAATTTAGGCTGCCGAGAACCGGTCTTAAAACCGGTTCCCGGTTTTGTTTTTTGCTGAAAGGTTGTTGTAAATGCTCAAATATATCTTTAAACGAATCTTGATGTTAATTCCCGTATTGATTGGGGTTTCCATTATTGTGTTTCTCATCATGCGCGTCTTTTCACCGGATCCCGCTCCGATTGTTTTGGGCCAGCACGCAACACAGGAAGCTGTCGAGGTGTGGCGACAGGCAAATGGACTGAATGATCCTATTTATCTGCAGTATTTTAATTATATTACAGGTGCTCTAACCGGCGATCTAGGTACTTCTTACTATACCAAGATGCCCGTCGCAAAAGAGATTTTTGCCCGTTTTCCGGCCACAATCGAGTTGGCTTTAGTTGCTATAATGCTTGCTTCTTTTTTCGGTATCCTTATCGGTGTGATTTCTGCGGTGAAAAAGAACTCGATTTTCGATAATGCCGGTATGTTTATTGCTCTGATCGGCGTTTCAATGCCGATTTTCTGGCTTGGTATTTTGCTGATTATTTTCTTTTCAGGCACGTTGCATTGGCTTCCCTCGAGTGGAAGAATTGACCCTATGTTGCAACCACTAGATATTACCGGTTTCTATTTAATTGATAGTTTGATGACAAACAATATAGACGCCTTTAAGGATGCTTTTCGGCATTTGGTGCTGCCGGCAAGTGCCCTGGCAATGTACTCCATGGCTATCATTGCCAGAATGACCCGCTCTAGTATGCTGGAAACCTTGCAGCAGGATTTCATTCGCACTGCCAGAGCTAAAGGAATTTCAGAAGGCAGAGTGATTATCAGGCACGCCCTTCGCAATGGGTTGATTCCCATTGTCACGGTTATTGGACTGCAACTTGGCAGTCTTCTTGGCGGTGCTGTGCTAACGGAAACAGTGTTCTCCTGGCCCGGGATCGGTGCCTATACCGTGGCCTGCATCCTAAAGTCGGATTTTCCTGTGGTGCAGGGGGTTGTCTTGCTCATTGCTTCAATTTTCGTGCTTGTAAACTTGATTGTTGATGTGATCTATGCATTCCTTGATCCACGTATTAAATATTCTAAAAAAGAGGTGTAGCTTGTGGCTAAAGATAATAGTGCGAATTCAGATGAGAATTTGATGCAGGCTGCAGAATATGTGGAGAAACCGGAATCGCAGCTGAAAGAAATGTGGGAAACCCTTAGGCAGAATAAGGCCGCAGTTGTTGGTCTGGTTATCATCGCTTTGCTGGCCCTGATTGCCATTACTGTATGGATAAGTGAGCTAATAGGAATACAGATATTGCCCTATGATCCCAATTATTCCGATATGACTAAAAGCTTTATCTGGCCAAATGCCGAGCACTGGTTTGGAACGGATCAACTGGGCAGAGACCTGTTCAGCAGAATTATTGACGGCACAAAGATCTCGCTGTTTGTAGGAGTTACGGCCGTTGCGATTTCTCTTTCCATCGGAGTTCTGTTAGGATCCATTGCGGGGTACCGCGGTGGCAAGACGGATGCTCTCATTATGCGGACAATGGATGTAATGCTGGCTATTCCGTCTATTTTGCTGGCCATCGCCTTTATGGCGGCGCTAGGCAAGGGATTGGACAAGGCAGTCATTGCTATCGGTCTAGTTTCCATTCCGGAATATGCCCGAATAGTTCGAGGAAGTATTCTTTCTGTCAAAGAAAATGACTATGTCCAAGCTGCAAGGGTCATTGGCAATGGGGACAGTCGTATTATTTTCAAGCATATTTTACCGAATATTATTTCCCTGATTGTCGTCCGGGCCACCCTGGGTATATCTAGTGCTGTGCTAGACACAGCAGCACTTGGCTTTTTAGGTTTGGGTGTTCAGCCACCGTTTGCCGAGTGGGGCGATATGCTGGGCAGAGCAAGGGGTTTTATTTTCACTGCACCCTATACACTGATTTTCCCCGGTATTGCTATCACCATTACTGTACTGGCGTTTAACCTGTTTGGCGACGGACTTCGAGATGCCTTAGATCCGAAATCCAGAATAAAATAAGGGTGGTGAATAGGATGTTACTGGAAGTTAAAAATTTAAGAACGGAATTCAAACTGAAGCGTGGCACTGTAAGGGCCGTCGATGATGTCAGTTTTACTATAGATAAAGGCGAGATTCTGGCCATTGTTGGCGAATCCGGCTCAGGAAAAAGCGTGACATCCCTTTCCCTTATGGGACTTATCCAGAAACCGGGCGGAGTTGCTGGCGGAGAGATCTTATTTAAATCTCAGGATTTGTCTAAGTTGAGCCAAAAAGAACTGCAAGAAATCCGTGGCAATAAGATCTCCATGATATTCCAAGAACCGATGACGTCTTTAAATCCGGTTTGGCGTATCAAGGATCAGATCATGGAAAACATTATGACGCATATGAAAATGTCTAAAAAAGAAGCCCTGGCACGCACTGTTGAAATGCTGGATACAGTAGGCATACCTTCCCCGGCCGAACGTGCCAACGACTATCCCCATCAGATGAGCGGTGGAATGCGCCAGAGAGTCATGACCGCTATGGCACTTTCCTGCGAACCGGATCTTTTGATTGCCGACGAACCGACTACGGCACTGGACGTAACAATTCAGGCTCAAATTCTGGAGTTGCTTTATCAAATGAGGGAAAAGTTTAATATGGCTGTTCTGCTCATCACCCATGATTTAGGCGTTGTTTACGAAGCAGCCGATCGGGTTATCGTAATGTACTGCGGTAAAATTGTGGAGGAAGCCGACGTGAAGACCCTTTTTGAGCAACCCCAACATCCTTATACGGTTGGTTTGCTGCAATCTATTCCTCAAATCGATAATGAGAGTGATGAACATTTATTCATGATCAAAGGTATGGTGCCTAACCCCTTGCATATGCCGCCAGGCTGTTCCTTTTCCGACCGCTGCGACCGTTGCATGGAACGTTGCACCAAAGAAATGCCGGAGTTGCAAGAAATTAACGGGCACAAGGTACGTTGCTTTTTATATGACAAAGCCGAGGAAGGGGAATTGAGCGCAAAATGAACGAAGTATTAATGAAAGTTCAAGACCTTTCCAAGTATTTTACCATTGATACTGATTGGCGCGGCAAGCCTGTTTCCGTTTTAAAAGCAGTTGATGAAGTGTCCTTAACCATTAACAAAGGGGAGGCCTTCGGTCTAGTTGGCGAATCGGGTTGCGGGAAAACAACCCTGGGTAAAATACTGGTCAATCTTTACAGTCCTACAAGCGGAAAGATATTTTTTGAGGGCAAGGAACTGTCCGCTCTAAATAAGAAACAGCGCCGTTCCTATTGCAAGGATATCCAGATGATTTTCCAGGATCCGTACGCTTCTTTAAATCCCAGAATGACAGTTGGGGATATCATCGCCGAACCAATCATCATCAACAAGCTGCTTCCGATGAGTGAAGTGGAAGAGCGTGTCATCTTTCTCTTAAACTGTGTGGGCCTGGCAAGGCACCAGCGCAACCGCTTTCCGCATGAGTTCTCCGGCGGTCAGAGGCAGCGGGTGGGGATTGCCCGGGCCTTGGCTGTGGAGCCCAAGCTAATCGTCTGTGATGAGCCGGTTTCCGCCTTGGATGTTTCCATCCAAGCTCAGGTCTTAAATCTGCTCGATGATTTAAAGGAAGAGTTCAAGCTTACTTATCTGTTTATTGCTCATGGCTTAGGGGTAGTCAAACACATCAGCGACAGGGTAGGTGTGATGTATTTGGGGAAACTGGTTGAAATCGCTCCGAAAAAAGAGCTTTACGCCAACCCCCTGAACCCTTACACTCAGGCCTTACTTTCGGCTATTCCGGTCATTAATTCGGAGAAAAAGGAACGCATTATCTTAAAGGGCGACGTGCCCAGTCCGATTAATCCACCCGCCGGTTGCCGCTTCAGTTCCCGCTGTTTTAAGGAGTTTGAACCTTGCAAACTAAATACACCGAAACTGAAAGAAGTTTCTCCCGGCCATTGGGTTGCCTGTCATTTGTTTTAAAATGAAATTTCCTTGAGTGACGGATAACGGGATAGTAAAATTTTACCATATGCCTTTTTTGTTCACATAAGCCATGCTATAATGGGACAAGGGGGGACATATCTATGCGAAAGGTACCCGTGGAGCTGCAATCTTGGAAGGAATTTTTTCAGGCCCGAGTTGAGATAGCTGCTGTTTATTTATTTGGATCACTTGGGACAGAGTTTGAGCATCCGCAGAGTGACATCGATTTGGGGGTAGTTTTTACTCGCCCAGTTACATTATCGGAAGAGTTGGAGCTGGATGGAGCCTTAAGCATTCATATTGGTCATGATCGAATAGATTTGGTAAATCTGAATCGCTCACCTATCGCTTTACAATTTCGTGCACTCCAGGAAGGCATGCTTCTTTACGAAGGAGATTATGTAAAACATAGCGATTTTATTGAATGTGTGATAAAGACTTATCCTGACTATGCAGTTAAGTATGCAGTATTCGCTCGAGATTACGAGTTGGCTCTTAAGGAGGAATACAGTCATGGTGGATAAGGATATCATGCAGCGAAAACTTTCTTTCATAGATTTAAAGTTGCGTAATTTAGAGACTTTAAAGCTCATAGAACGTCAGGACTTTTTAGCCAGTTTTCAGGCGGTAGATGCGGCGAAATATAACCTGCAAGTTTGTATTGAGGCCTTAATAGATGTTTCTAATCATATAGTAGCAAGAGAGCGGTGGGGAATCCCCAATACATCTGCAGAAGCTGTTAAGCTATTAATAAAACATGGGATATTGGGTGAAGATAAAGAACACTCGCTAGTGCAAATGGTGAAGTTCCGTAATCGAATTGTGCACCTGTACCAAGAGGTTGATGACGCTGAGATTTATCGGATTTTACAAGAAAACCTTAAGGATATAAAAGGCTTTATCCAGGCAGTGATAAACAGATTTTTTTAACTCAGCAAATACTATGTGTATCAGCTATCCCGCTTAGAGAAGGCAGGCCTTAGGAGCGCAAACTCCTAAGGCCTTTTTGGGCTAAATATGCATTTGAGTGGTTAGAACATCTTCGTTATGAAGCGAAAAAACCCTCCGAGCCTAGCCAAAGGGTGCTGCGTTTTTGCTGAGTGGTTCGAATCGACGAATGGAGAAACACTTACTCATGAGCGTGTCACTCCTACAGACCAGCGCGAATACAAATCCTACTTATTAATACATATGAAACGCACTCCATCGACGGTCAGTAGCGATTGTCATCCGAATAATTGGTCGTTCAGTGGCTCATTTTGTTCTGGATATTCACTCTAATTTATAGTACAGCCCCATAATCACTGTTCCGAGAACTGCGGGATTCAGAGGGGATTTGAAAAAGATAAGCATAAATTTGCTTAAATATGGATTTGCATTATAATTTAGTTTGGGTTATTACCTAATGTTTAGTAATCTTATACTTTGAAAGCCAGTATCAGGAAACGCATAATGAAAGAGAGACCTCTAAATGAACAAGGGTAATTTTAACGACTTTCAATTAAGTGGTGAGTTATTAAAAGCAATTAGCTTATTAAATTTCACCAGTCCCAGCAAAGTCCAGGAGCAGGTGATCCCGGCTGTCTTGGCCCAAAAGGATATCATCGTCAAGTCCCAGACCGGAAGCGGAAAGACGGCAGCCTTTGCCATCCCTATTTGTGAATTGGTGGATTGGGAACAGAATAAGCCACAGGCATTAGTGCTTACCCCTACCAGAGAACTTGCAGTTCAGGTCAAAGAAGATCTGTTTCATATCGGCAGATTTAGAAGAATAAAAGTAGCATCAATTTTTGGGAAGTACCCTTTTCATGTTCAGGAAAAGGAACTTAAACAAAAAACCCATGTTGTGGTTGGAACCCCGGGTCGCTTGATCGATCATATCGAAAGAGGGACCTTGGATATATCAAATATAAAATATTTGGTCATCGATGAAGCAGATGAGATGCTGAATATGGGCTTTATCGAGCAAATCGAAACTATCGTTGCCAACTTGTCTCAAGAACGGGTGACCATTTTGTTGTCAGCGACAATGCCCCAAGACATCAATGTTTTATGCAGTAAGATTATGAAAAATCCCATCCGCGTGGAAATCGAAGAACAGAATCCGGCGGCAGATCGGATCGCTCAGGAAAGATATCATGTCGATCAGACAGACAAGATGAAACTTCTGAGAGATCTGACGATTGTTGAAAACCCGGACAGCTGCATGATATTTTGCAATACTAAACAAACGGTTGATGAAGTTTACACTGAACTCGTGAAGCTGGACTATTCTTGTGATAAGCTTCATGGCGGAATGGAACAACGAGATCGATTGAATGTTATGAAGGAATTTAAACAAGGGTATTTCAGGTATCTATGTGCGACAGATGTTGCCTCGAGAGGTCTGGATATCGAGGACATTACCTTGGTCATCAATTATGACATCCCATACGACCGAGAAAGCTATGTTCATCGGATCGGAAGAACAGGTCGAGTCAACAAACTGGGTAAGGCCATAACCTTTGTTACCAAAAATGAGGATAAGTTTTTAAAGGAAATCCACGACTACATCGGCAAAGAGATTCTTTTAAAGGAACGACCGGAAGAAGAAACGGTGCATGAGTCGAAACAAGATTTTATGGAGAAAAACAATGCGTTGCCAGAAATCAAGGAAACAAAAGGCGTGCAGTTGAGCACCGAAATCATGAAGATCCATGTGAATGCCGGGAAGAAAACGAAGATGAGACCCGTCGATATTGTGGGCACTCTTTGCAGTATTGAGGGTATTACTGCGGCAGATATTGGGATCATCAATATCCTGGATGTATCCACCTTTGTCGAAATCTTAAACAATAAAGGGGAGTTAGTGTTGCAGAATCTGCAAAACACTCCAATCAAGGGCCGGCTTCGCAAGGTAAGCAAAGCGGACAGGTAAAAGGAGCCCTGATTTAGATCTCAACTCTCGGTAAAGTGCCGAACACTCAAAAACAAGGTGTTTCGCTGTTTAGCGGGACACCTTGTTTTACTAGTTAACACTAATCAAGAAAAAGCAATTTCACATAACGACCCTATTTCATAGTAAATTCGGTTGCTATCGCGTTCGTAAGCATTTCTTTCCAAGAATTAAATTTGGTAGTCTTTACTACATGAGCATCTATGTCTTCATCTGAGATAGCTTCATAATCTTCTTCAGAATTTACTTCAAATCCACCAGATGACAGCAACTCGTCAATGGAATCAAACTGTGTGTACTGTTGCATAAATTGAGACGAAAAAAGATCGGTAAATGGAATTGAACCTTCTGCGGCATTAGTTGCATTCTGCTGTTGATCGGGCTCAGCTTCAATATTATTGAAATCCTCCATCAAAATGATCACCTCTCCCTTGATTTTCTTTACATTTTAGTATTGTCCATAGTTACATTGCAGATACCATCTCGTCTTTTTCAATCCTGCCATCCCGGAAACGAACTATACGGCGAGTATAATTCACATTAAACGAAATGATCGTTTATTATTGGTCCATGAGAAATAAAGATGAAAACAAAAGTGAAGCCATTTTTTTTGAGACAGCCCCATGTTCTTTTAATAACCAGTGGGATACTGCTGGCCGGCAAGGTTTTAGCAGTCTTTAGCGAAGTTATTCCATACTTTTGAGGACAACAAGACCTCTTGGGTAAATCGCTCGGGAGGTCTTGTTTCTTAGGTTAAGCCAACAACCCCCGCTCTCAAAAAGGTTTAACTTAAAATAATAGAATTGGGGTAATCGCAATTCCAGAAGCATTGAATTCTGCCGGCAGGGTTGCAATGACCCCATTAATAGCCGTATCGAGCGCCATAACTGATTCATCGTTATTATTCGCGACATAAGCTCGAGAACCGTCGGGGGTAATCGCAATTCCAAAAGGATCGGTTCCGGCAGGTAAGATAATAGTAGTTAATATCGAATTAATTGCGGTGTTAATTACCGTAACCGAATCGGGCATACCACTATTTGTGACATAGGCTCGTGAACCGTCGGGGGTAATCGCAATTCCAGCAGGATTTCCGGCAGGTAAGATAATAGTAGTCAATATCGTATTCGTTGCCGTGTTAATGACTGTAACGGTATCATTACCAAAATTCGTAACATAAGCTCGTGAACCGTCGGGGGTAATCGCAATTCCTTCAGGATTGCTTCCGTCAGGTAAGGGAATCGTAGTCAATATCGTATTCGTTGCCGTGTTAATTACCGTAACCGAATCGGGCGTACCACTATTTGTGACATAGGCTCGTGAACCGTCGGGGGTAATCGCAATTCCAGCAGGATCACTTCCGTCAGGTAAGGGAATAGTAGTCACAATAGTATTCGTTGCCGTGTTAATTACCGTAACCGAATCAGGCGTACCTCTATTAGTGACATAAGCTCGTGAACCGTCGGGAGTAATCGCAACTCCTTTAGGAAAGCTATCGTCAGGTAAGGAAATCGTAGTCAATATCGTATTCGTTGCCGTGTTAATTACCGTAACTGAATCATTACCAAGATTCGTAACATATGCAAACAAAAGCTCCTGAATTCGGGAAAGTTCCCCTTCCAGTACATGTTTCTCGATGATTTGTCCGGCCGAATCTTTTTCCAAAACGGTAATGGCGATGTCGTTGGCACCGAGTCCGCTGGTGAGCACCCGAACCCCAAACACGTCTAGGTCAGCAAAAACGTTATCCAGGGTAAAACCAGAATCGGGTGTACCAAATGGATTAAGGGGAACTAGACTGACCACATAGACCGTTTCACTGGTAAATCCGCCTCCAGGGGGATTTATTTGGTATACTTCAATACCGACAAGCGCAGGTAGTCGACCGGTATTGAACAATCGAATCGTGAGCTGAGTCGTACGCGGTGTGTCCCTATTATCTATTGGCCCTGTATCGAAAACAGCCATAATAATGCCTCCCTATCAAGTCATATTATATAGATTAGTGTATGTCTGATAGAGTTGATTGGTGTACAAGCCAATTTTGAAACTTCTAGTAATCGACCACTAAAAAATTTAAACTGCGTATTTGGTCAGTCAAACGCCCATTAGCTGTCGCAATTACATGGGAACATATTAACTTCCTGGGCGAGTATAAGTTTGATTCGAAGCAAATAACAACGTTAAAAACTTTACGCCCGCTAAATAGTTCAACCGGTTATTCCAAAGAGTAGGGAAAACTGTTTTTACCTCCCCTTAAATATCTTAGGGTATAATTTCGTTAAAATGTAGCGGTCCATTAATACTGCCAGATACATTTGTATGAAAATTATTTTTAAAACAGTGAACCATTTAAGATATTCAATACACTTTAGTATAGGAGGGCAACTTTTAATGTGTAAGGAAGAAGGAACGATATGGAGAACACCGACTTAATGAAACGATGTCAATTGGGTGATCTAGATAGCTTTAGCGAGCTTTATCACCTACACAGAAAGAAGGCTTTAGGAACTGCTTACCTTATATCCAACCAAAAAGGAATCGCAGAGGATATCGTACAGGAATCCTTTATCGAATGCTTCCGAAAAATCCGAACCCTAAAAAATCCAGAAGCCTTTGAGGCATGGTTTTATAAGATTCTGGTGAGAACAGGTTGGAGGATGGTAAAAAAGCACAACTACTTTCTCCTCGTTGGTGACCAAACTATAGAAGGATTAAGCGCAACCATCATGGATTCCAATTCCGAATTGGATACCAGCGTGACCAACCTGATGGTACATGAAGCATTAGCTCAATTAAGTTTACCATTGAAAACTGTCGTCATACTATATTACTTTAATGATATGACCATTGAGAAAATTTCAAAGGTTTTGGGCTGCTTTCCGGGAACTGTAAAATCTAGGCTTTATAATGCTAGAATACAGCTCCATGATGTACTTAATGAAAACGAACTTAATGAGCCGGCTGTAAATATTTTTTTTAGTAAAAGAAAGGAGTATGGGCTTAATGGAAATACATGAACTCGATAACAAAATAAAAAGGGCACTTTTTTGTAAAACAAATGAAATAGAATCGTCGGAAGAAACTTTCACACTAATTCTTGCCGGTCTTGAAAAGAAGCAAGCATGTAGGACTTTTAAAACAAGCTATAAACATTACATTATAGCCTTTATATGTGCGCTTTCTGTGATATTTGGAACAACATTAATCCTATCGGTGGATGTAAAGTCTTCTGACATGGAATTGATAAACACCGTTAAAACAGTGATTATTTTGGATAAGAGTAATAAAGTTATTGAAAAGAATGCAGACGAAGTAATTAAACATGCTGCCATTAGCGATAATACCCAGATAGCCAATGCTGATACTTCAAAAACAGTAGGTGTAAGTGTCTTCCTTTTACAAACATTAGCAGGATGTTTTTTGTTGAATCAAGTAAACGATTTAGAATTATATCTAAGACTTTTGATCATTGGAAGAATGACACTTGCACAAACCTGGTATGATAATAAGTTTTGGCATAGACAAGTCCCATCTTATTAACAGGGAGGAAAGCAGATGAGAAGGGGAAACATCATCAAATTGGTAGCGCTTGTGCTATTTGTGGCAGTAGCTGTTGCCTTATCGATTAAACCCCTTGTGGATCCCGCAAAGGGCATACCGTTGGGACTTGACTTACGCGGTGGAGTGCATTTGGTACTACAGGCTGAACCAAATAAAAACGGCGCTCTGATAACTAGTGATGAGATGGACAAAGCAAAAGCGATCATCGCCAAGCGGGTCAATGATCTTGGGGTATCTGAACCCATAGTTCAAGTAGACTATGATAAGAAACGGGTCGTTGTCGATTTAGCCGGTATTACTGATCCTGACAAAGCTGTGGATATTCTAAAAACTACGGCAAAGTTAACGTTTAGAGATCCAAAAGGAAATATTGTGTTGCAAGGTGATGAACTAACGGATGCTAGGGCAGGGCAAGGTCAGGATCCAAATCAAGGGTTTATTGTTAATTTAACATTCTCGTCTGACGGGACCAAAAAGTTTACTGATTTAACGACCAAGTATATCGGTCAACAAATTGGCATCTATCTGGATGATAAACTTTTGAAAAATCCAGAGGTTAGAATGCCAATTACTAATGGTCAAGCTTACATCGACCATTATGCAACCTTGGAGGCTGCAGCAAATGATGCTGTCCTCATGCGTTCCGGCTCATTGCCGGTGAGCATGAGCATTGCTGAGAAGCGTCAGGTGGGAGCATCTTTAGGGATTGACTTCTTACACAAAAGCATTAAGGCTGGAATTTATGGTTTAATCTTTATCTTTCTCTTTATGCTTGTTTTCTATCGGTTACCGGGGGTTGTGGCCGATTTCTCCTTGATCGTATATGGTCTAATTGTCCTTTGGATTTTTTGGATGTTTCGAGTGGTACTTACTCTTCCGGGCATCGCGGGTTTTATCCTTTCCATTGGGATGGCCGTGGATTTTAATATCATTATCTATGAACGTGTTAAAGAGGAAGTTCTGGCCGGGAAATCCCTGCGGGCTGGGATAGAATCCGGGTTTAGCCGGGCCTTCATTACGGTTATTGATGCCCACGTTACGACGTTCATAGCTGCGATGACCCTTTATTATTTCGGAACTGGCTCCATCAAAGGATTTGCGCTGACCTTGGGTGTCGGGATTATTGCGAGTTTGTTTACTGCGATTACATTTACGCGGTTCGTGTTACGATTAATCGTAGGGATCAGTCCCAAATTAGAGACAACATGGTTTGGCGTTAGGAGGGCTATATAATGGAAGAAGGTCATCCGGCGACTTATGATGAAGTTCAAAAGATACATCCACTCTATTTTAACATTGTTAAGAAACGGTATTGGTGGTTTGCTCTTTCGTTATTGATTATTGTGCCAGGAATTATTTCCCTCTTTATGCAAGGCTTAAATTTAGGGATTGATTTCAAAGGCGGAACGATGATTGAGATGACGTTCAAGAATCCTGCCAACCAGGCGGCTATTACAGATACAATGAAATCTGTTGGACTTTTAGGCCCATCTGTGCAGATGTCCAGTGGAAATACTGCTTTGATCAGAACCTCGGCACTTGACCAAGATAAACAAAACGAATTAATGACGGCTTTGCAAACCAAGGTTGGAGAGTATGAGAAAACGACTCTTAAGGTTGACTTAGTAGGCCCGGCGATGGGGCAAGAACTGACTCGAAACGCTTTTAAAGCTTTAATCATTGCCATTGGATTAATGATCGCCTATATTTCGTTTAGGTTTCAGTTTGTCTTTGCTATCTCCGGGATTATCGCTCTATTACATGATGTTTTAGTAGTCGTGGGCCTTTTCTCGTTGTTTCAATGGCAAATCGATTCGACGTTTGTGGCGGCAGTCTTGACAATCTTTGGTTACTCCATAAACGATACTGTGGTTATCTTTGACCGAATTCGTGAGAATGAAGCCAAGATGAAGCGTGGAGACAGTTATGAGGACATGGTTGATAAGTCCGTCTGGCAGACCATGCACCGATCCGTCAATACGGTCACAACGGTCTTGATCGCCTTGTTCTCGATATTTATTCTAGGTGGGGAATCGACAAAAGTCTTTTCTTTGGCTATGCTAATTGGGGTATTCAGTGGAGCATATTCCTCGATCTTTAATGCTAGCCAAATCCTCGTGGAAATCAAGAAACATATGAAGCCCTACCCCATTTATGAATGATTTCTATCCTTCTTTTTGTGTCAACACATTTGCAGTCTTTAGCGAAGGTTTAATACTTCGTCACACTCCGCAGGGTACATGGATTAAAGTAAAATGAATCTACTGCCCAAACCCTCATACTTCATCTTTTTCGCCTCCCCGCTTGTACCAGAGTAACCTTCACTAAAAAAATATACATTTCCTTTCTTGATACAACTGTTATTGATAATTATCCTTATTGTTTCGGTATTCCGAATAATTATTACGCACTTAAACTGTAAAATGTGATCACCATAATGCTGAAGGGATTAAGCTGAGAGCTTAGTCCCTTTTCCATGAAAACATCTTCAATCCTCTCAACACACCAATTGCAACTCGAATGAAAAGACAGTTTATTCCGCTCGACCTATCTGTGGAAGCTTGACCCACGACTTTGCAATTGATGCTTCCCTCAATCTATGACAGTATTTGTTAATCTAAATTAACTCCCTCTGAGCATAGCATATATCGTTGTCATTTCATTTTGGGGGGAGGAGTGTAATTGGGACTATAAAAGGAGGCTGGAACCTCCTTAGTGTAATGCTGTTAATTCTAATAGTTCTCATGGTATCCGACGTCAGCAGTGCAGCTAGTGAATCGAAGATAAGAATTACTCAAGTAGAGGCTAACTTACCGGACATTACGTTATTTGTGCAATTGGAAAACATCGATATGGATAGTGCTAAACTTAAAAAGAATTTGAGTATTAAAATTAACAATAGCCCTACCCAAATAACCGACATTCAGTCTGTCAAGAAAGGGAGCGGAGTCTCTGAAAACACTGCCTACCTGGTCCTAGTCGATACATCGGTATCTATGCGAAACCAGTTGAGTGAACTTCAAATTTTATTGGAAGAATTATTAGGCTTTGGCACATCGAAGGATGCAACGACTGTCTTTGGTGTCAGCAACAGGTTACAAACAATTAAGGATTTTGCAGAAACCGATGCTGTAGAAACTGTGATTAAATCTACTGGAAATGCTATTTCTTTGGGTTCAAAGACAGGGACCTATCTATACTCGGGAATCCGGGAAGCTTATGATGAAGGTAGGACGGCCCAAGACATTCCTGCGCGGCGTATCATTGTACTTATCACCGACGGCGGCGTTGATGGGGACTGTTTGAGTCGTGATGATCTTAAAAACTATCTCGATGTTGACAGATTACCTGTTTATACCTTAATTTTAAACGAGCAAGCTTCGATGGATCAGGAGTTCAAGAACGCAGCTGACCAAATTTCCCAGAAGACGGGTGGCCAATCCTTTATTAGTACGAGCGGAAATGAGCTCTTCGCTCAGTTTAAAGCGTCGATGGAGAAAGGCAGCGTCATTAGGCTGCGCTGTGATAATTTTAAAGGGTTTAATCTGCAGGCTAATTTAAACCTATCATTGGCAGGGGATCAGGGGGAAATCAAAGAAACGGCCAAATTTACAGCCACTCCAGCCCAAAAAGATAAAGATGGGGTTAATAATCAGCAAAATTTAAAAACAAGCTATTATGGAGTTGCAGTGATCCTAATCCCTATGATCCTAAGTTTGGCCATTATCTTTGCTTCAGTGTGGTTATTAATGAAACGAAGTACTCAACAAGGCTTGACGCCTGATAGCACATGCCGCATTGAAAAGGGAGAAGAGTCACAGTATAAGGAGTAGGGAAAGACTAGAAAACTTGGTGAGTAGTACAAGAAATGCGAGGCAACGTTGCGGCCTCGCATTTCTTTCTTCAATTTATGAGAGATATCCAGGCTAAGAAGTGCTATTATAATGTTATTGCAGAAGAGCCAAAAGGATTGTATGGACGCTGCATGTTGAAGTTACTTAAAGGATGGAGATAATCACAATGCCAACAGGAAAGAAGCTAATTTATTTGACATTGGTGTTAGTTGTCATGTCTTGGGGTTTGAATGTTGTAATGATTAAGTTCCTAACACAGCAGATGTCGCCAATATTGGTAGCCGCAATAAGAATGCCCCTTGCGGGAATCATTTTGTTACTTTTAGCTTTTAAAAAATACGGGTTATATAATCCAACTAAAAAACAGTGGGGATTGCTTTTATGGATTGGATTAATCTCTGTCTGCATACATCAGTTGCTATTGGGCTATGGAGTTTCTGTCACATCATCCACAAATGCTTCCCTAATTCTCGGCTTAAATCCTCTGACGACTGCGCTTCTGGCATCCGTATTTGTAGGCGAAAAATTCACAAGGAATTTAGGGTTCGGAATTCTCTTAGGATTTGCAGGGGTTGTTTTGGTAGTATTCTCAAAATCCCCAGATGGATCCTTCGAATTTTCGTTAATCGGAGATGTCATTATGTTCTTAGCCATGTTGACCTATGTCATTGGGGGTTTGCTGATAAAAAAATTGTTGGAAACGACGATTCCAACCTTAGTAGTGACCGCCTATTCTACCTTAATAGGAGGGGTATTGCTAAATATCGGAACGCTGGCTTCCTTTGGGCCTTCGGTTTATGGACAGATTCATTTATCTTCAACGGCTGTACTTATCTTATTATTATCAGCCTGGGGAGCTACAGCATTAGGTACATTGGGCTGGAACGACGGTATTAGACATTTGGGTGCCAACAGAACGGCTATGTTTTTAAACGGCATGCCTTTTGCGGGCATGATCGGTGGTGTCGTCTTTTTAAATGAGACAATTGGTTGGATACATATTCTAGCCCTTATTTTCACTACCTTGGGAATCGTCATCGGGAGTATGAAGCAAAACAAGGTCATTCTGGAATCGTGTGAATTGTAACCTTCGATCATGACACTATTATTAATTTATCTTGGATTTTCGGTCATGCTTCTGTTTTCTGTTTGAATCATATAATTTATCCAAGATAACCACAGATAGGTACATCCCAAAAATATTTGCTGTAGAAACTGGCAGAAACCAGCCTTCCTTAATCCAAATCAGATTTAGTTTGTAACCAATATAATATATTATGTAAAGCGCTATTATAACCAATGCTTTCCAAATGAAATTAAATCTTAAAAAATATATAAGCATTATTGGAATAGATAACAAATGAAAATGTACCGAGAATAACAGGAATCGGCTAGTAACTGGATCGGGGAATAATGTTGCATTGAAATCTTGATGTCTGGTCAATATAAAAAACATATGTGTTAGGGTAGCACTACTAGGGAGAAATAACCCCAAATAAATATATCCATAGTATAATGACGGCTTTATACCTCTGATGATTTTCTCATACATTTTTTTTGCTACCCAGAAATATATAGGCAACGAAATAACAGTCATCCAGGTTTGATACCAATTATGACTATAGATGCCTAAAGACAAAAACAATTCTTCGATAATACCATACATCACGGCAAATATAATAAACCAATAATACTTTAAATTAAGAACTGCAACCAAAAGTGCTGTCGCTGATACGGAAGTCTGGGAAAAAAGATTTCCCATAAGCATATCGTCAATTGGCATTGGTGGGTTTTTAATTATCATAGGATAATAGGCATACGCATCCATAAAAATAAAGATTATCGTTTCAAAATGAAGAACAATACCCAATAAAGTTAGGTAAAAGGCAATCGTTAGCTTGCGGTTTTCCACTCTAACCATAACAAAAATTAATTCGATTAAAGTCAAAATACCTAATAAAACATACCATATTGTGTTAGTCCAAAAGTAGTTCATATATTTAGACGATACCTCATTCCATTACTAGTGCTAAATATACGTTCATGCTCTACTCTAAGGGTCTCACATGCTGTTTCAAACGCATTACATATAAATTGTGGGCCATTATCAGTTAGAATGGTTTGGCGAGCTCCCTGTTCAAATAGTTGGTGCCAATGTCCTTTGGACTAGCTGAGCTGATATGCCGAGAGAGGAGAGAACGCACTAATTTGTAGGTTCTCTCTTGGTATAGAAAATATACGTAACAGACCCTAAAAAGGTAAATTATTTATTGCTGGCGAATCAGATTCGCATTTATGGAATATAGGTATTCACAGATATAAAAAAATCCTGTCATGGATGGCAGTAACCTTTTGCTGAAGGCAGTCATAAGATAGAGGTGATCATGTTTGAACAACCTCGCATAGGTGAGAAACGGTTCATCTCTCGATACCCCTTTAACTGGAATGGACTCCTTTGGAAGAATAGGCTGCAAGGATTTGTTGGATAAGCTCCTGCCGACTTTCAGGGGTCTCGATTTTGAAGTGCTCAAGATAATCAGATACTTGCTCAGGGGAACCTCTTCGGCCGACGATAGCATAAGCTAAGTAGAATAAAGAAGTACCCCAATTGACCTTCTCGCCCTGTTTGTTTTTGAGTCCATTGCGAGGGAAATTTAAGAGATCATCTCCCATGTCATGAACGATTTCATCCAGTTCCCCAATGGTTTTCACGCCCAGGTAACTAAAGACTGTGGTGAGATAGCCAAAAAAACGATCCTTTAATTCCAAATCAGCCTTGACGATTTGACTGATTTTCTGGTCGAGGCTACGGATAAGTTCAGATTTTAGAACATAGGATTTCAGCGAGGCCTGATTGATAAGCACCATAGTGGGGGTCTTTTCGATCTGAGCTTCAACTTCGGCCTCATAATTAGCGAGGTTGGAACGAATTTTGATAAACTCTTCATCCGCCAACTCCAGTAATCCGGCCAGTCGCGAGAAGCTTCTCCGGATTTCGCGGGGCACGGCGTGTTCATTTTTATACCCTAAGTCATGTTCAATTTCAGCCCAGGTATGCTGCAGAATGGAGCGGACTTGAATTTCCAACTTGCAGTCTTTAAAGCGTTGGTACTCAATAAGCTGGAGCCTAAAGGAGGGAAGTTTGACGACATAGTGAAGAGATAGATAACCAAATTTCTCAGGGTCAATCAATTCCCGCTTGTCCACGGAGTTTGACCGATCCACTTCAAATTCCTCCTCCACGAAACCCGCGATAAGATCCACTTGGTCAGCGAAATAAGTGATAATCCGAATCCCGGCTAAATCGGTGATGTCTTCCAGCTTGGTGTATTTATCATCTTCCCGATTGACCTTTCTCTTTAAGCTTTCCCGGCTTTTTACCCGGGAAGTGATGGAGTGAACGTTGATGCCCTTAAGCTGAAGTATTCCTTTTAACAGGTTTTCGGTGACATTTGTAAAATCGGCATAGACGGGATAAACTTGATCAAATTTAGCAATGATGTTAGCTGAATTTTGATTGGTCATCTTAAATTTCCCTTCGGCTTCGTTAGTTTCTTTCTAGGTATTATGTTATCACATTTAGTTTACTATTTAAAAGGCTAATGATCTTGTCTGTAAAAGAGCAAAGCCACCGTTCACAATGAAACGGCGGCTTGTATTCTAAAAGACGTCAGACCCTGGCCAGTCTGACCTTTGACCATTAGAGAATCGTTTCCTCTAATTTACTTAATTCTTGGTTCGATTACAGACACTTTCATTATAATAACAAGTGGTAAATATACAAGTACTCACCTTTTTGTGCCTGTGAACATATAAATGATATAGTTAACTATCTGTATTAGTGCAATTTTCTCCATGTAGGGCAATTTACCACCAACTTTTCTACTGGTATAGTTTTAAAAGGCCTGGTGATTGGTGGAAGGAAAAGTAAGACCTTCGACGAAATAGTAAAGGATCAGCAAATTTCACCCCATTCCGGATAGGGTTAAAAACGGAGGTAAAAATGAAAAGCAAAATACTCTTAGCAGCAATGATAGTTGCCCTACTTGCAGCAGGATGCGGAAAAACAGCTCCAACTAATACCCCCCAACAACCCAGGGAGGCATCACCCGCAGTGGGGACTGCAAAACCTTCCATGCCCGCTCCAACCCAGGAGGCAGCCATATACCGGCAGTATTTTATTTAACCGATGAAAAGGGGGATATCCTTTATAATTTTCAGGCAACCTTCCCCTATATGGTAGACGTTAAAGCAGTTTCATTTAAAGATGTGAGTAAAGACGGGCTGAAAGATATCATCATCATTGTTGATGATGGTTATGCTGGACAAGGGAATGCTCCCTTAGCTACCGTCTACTTTCAAAAGGCCGACGGGTCCTTTGCTAATGATCTGAAGTTGGATCAAGAAATAAACGATTCAAAGAACAATAACGATGTAAAAACCGTAAAGAGCTACCTGGCTGGAAAACTATAACTTGGATTATTGCTTCAGGAGGATGGATACTGGTCAAGGCAAAAAGCAAGTCCTCGATGAGAAGGCAGCGATAAGAGAGCAGAACTGAGACTGAAAGAGGCTATAAAGATAAGTAAAGAAGAAGGCATAGAAAAAGGCAAGAAATGGTCTCAAACTCAATCTTTTGATTATTGAACAGGGAGCGGCAGCAGTCGGAATAGGGCGTAGGGCCCTGGAAGAGCCCAACACGCCAAGGTCAGAACCCGGGCTATTTCAAAATGGCCCGCGCAGGCCAATTTGTCACCCTCATGAGTCTGGCCACATATTCTGTGAAAAAGGAACAGAAGAGACATACAGGTACAGTGTCTGCAAGAAGGGCTAATTCGTGCGAAGACAGTGTCTTCGTGTGTGTGTGGGCGCTGCCAAGTTTTCTAATTGTCCGTGATAATCTCAGAGAGGCGGGTTTTAATTCCTAACTCCAAGAAATAGAAGCCCATGCCTCGGGAAAGCTCGGCGTTAGCCCCCCTTGCCTGCAGATAAGCGGTTCCCAGTTTCCATAAATCTTGGGAGCTATGTTTGGACAAAAACGAATAACGCTTACGGACATATTCATAGCCAATCTCAAAATCACTGAGGTCTTGTCTGGACATCGTTTTCCTCCCGCTGTTTAGAGGATTGTTCTCCGATCAGTTCGGCAATACTAACACCGAGAGCGGCAGAAAGTTTCTTCAGGATAGGATAGGTAGGCTGTTTTCTGTTGGCTTCCAGTTCAGAAATATAGGTTTGGGAAACACTCGAGCGTCTGGAAAGCTCAGCCTGAGACAATTTTTGTTTGGTTCGAAAATAGTTTAGATTTTGCATACACCATACTTCCTTTTATCAACAATTATAATTGCTTTTGCGATATACTTCAACCGCTTTAGCGTGCTATGGAGTGGCTTTTTTATTTGTTATAATTGCTTTAGCGATAGGAGTGAAATAATGGGAATCGATTATGGCTCTAAATTCTTGGAATTAAGAAAAAAGAATAAGTTAAGTCAAAAAGATTTGGCCAATATTGCGGAGATTGGGCAAACTACAATTAGCGACATAGAAGCTGGGAAAAAATCACCAAACGCTATCACGATTGAAAAGATATGTTTGGCTCTTAATATTACGCTTACAGAATTTTTTGCCGAGGAACGCCCGCAGCTTGAGCCGGAACTTCGCCGTCTGGTGGATACAGCTCGAAAGCTTTCGCCGGAACAAATAGAATATCTTCAGAAGTTGTTGGAATCGATGAGTAAGGATTAACTTTTTGGCTTTAGGGTACCAAGAAGCTACCATAGTGTCTTGCCCAAAAAATGTTAAACAGGGGAACCGGTAAAAGATGAAATGAAGGATTACATAACTGAAGAGCAACTTTTATTTTAACTGATATTTAACCTATAAGAATAATCCAGCTTATTTCAAATTGGCCTGCGCAGGCCAATTTGGGATAAGAAAGGTTATGCCTATTCTAAAATGGACGGCGAAGTCCAATTTGGAATAGGCATTTTATATGAGGTTTGTCACCCTTATAGAATTATATTCAGCATGTCGATGCTAAAAATGAATAAAACTCATGATACTTACATTTGTGCGATTCAGATATAATTGAACATGAATTATATTCAGGATGTGATGAAATGAATTACGGACAGCGAATAAAGTTCTTTCGTAATACAGTTGGAATTTCAGCCAATGCTTTAGCGAAGAAAGTTGGACTGGACCCGACTACAATTTATAAAATTGAAGCCAACGATTCTAAACCCTCTCTTGGTTCCCTCGAAAGCATATGCGCTGCTCTCAGCATTAGTCTTGCGGAATTCTTCACTGAAGAAGAACAGGTCTTAGGACCGGAAATCCAACGACTACTGGGTACCGCGAAAAAGCTTTCACCGGAACAAATCGATTATCTTCAGAAGTTACTGGAATCGCTTAGTAAAGATTGATTTTTGGGCTTTTGGGTACCTATAGGGTACCCTTTATAGTTTAATCTATCGAGAGTAGTCGGCGGAACATGCTTACGGTCGTCCATTGCGTAACTCGTAAATTTTAGTTCCTCCAAAGAAAAAAGATGCCGACGATTTCAAGCGTCGGCATCTTTTGGGATTTCACTCATCCTGCGGCTGCTTAGGAAACTAAATTTTTACCTACTTGGTAAGCTTGTTTCAGCAACGACTGGGCATTTTCGTAAACAGCCTGCCCCTGGGCTCCGAAAATTTTCTCCAGTTTTTCGGCCTCAAGGTTAACTAGGCCAGGGATTGCCATCCCGTCAGCATTAATTTCCTGGATTGTTCCATTATTCTTGTGCTGAGCCAGATTAAGTTTTAAAAATTGCAGTACGGCATCGGTCATACCAGGCATACTTGAGGCGCAGACCCCGATAGCCACACCATTTCTGTCTTTAGGGGCAGGGCACTGGTGATATTGGCTTTACCCTCTGTAAAGTCAAATTTCATGACCTGCCCCACCAGTCTGTCGCAAAGGGCTTTAAACTGTCCGGGTACATGACCTGAATAGACCGGTGCCCCCAGAACAATGCCGTCGGCACGGTCCAGCTTTTCTACCACCATATTGACATCATCCGGCGCTAACCGGCAGACCCGATCAGCCCTGCATTTCATACACCCGACACAGGGGGCAAATTTTAAATCGCTGATGTAGATTTTTTCAACTTCTGCTCCGGCATCTGCAGCGCCTTTAAGTACTTCATCCAGCAATAGATCTGTGTTGCTTCCCTTTCGGGGGCTGCCTGAGATACTGAAAATGTACATGTTTTATTCCTCCTCGTTATGCAGACCGGCACGGTTCCGCGCCCTGTCATTTCTAAATGGTTAAGAGTCCCCCGGTTCGGTTTCCTGTGCTTTTTCGCAATTAATTTCCAGCTGCTTGTTTACCCACTCATCAAGATTCTTTAAGATAGGAAGCAAACTTTTGCCGTTGTCCGTTAAGGAATATTCCACCCGAGGCGGCATTTCCAGGTATTGAACGCGCTTGATTATTTTGTAATGCTCTAATTCCTGCAGGCAGTTACTTAGGGACATATTTGTAATTCCGGCTAATTCTCGTTTTAACTCATTAAAGCGCAGGACGTCTTTTTTGCTTAAGGTACATAGTATGGGCAATTTCCATTTGCTGCCGAGTACTTGCAACAAATATTGAACAGGGGTAGTTAACGGCTTATCACTTCGGTTATTTCCCATCTATCGAGCCCCTTTAGTAAATAAAATATACTTAGTAAAAAATAATATACTTAGTCAAAATAATTTGCGTACTTGTATAGTTTGTACCAAGTACTATAATTATAGCATGTATTAAGGTAACGAAAATAGCTGTGCAAAATGTGTTTTAAAAGTTAAACAGTATTTAAAAATTCAACATCATTGAAGGAGAGAACTATAGTGAAGATTATTGCTCTTAACGGCAGCCCGCGAAAAACCTGGAATACAGCAACCTTGCTGAACAAAGCTCTTGAAGGGGCTGCTTCCCAAGGAGCTGAAACTGAATTGATTCATCTCAATGATTTGAATTTCAAAGGGTGCATCAGCTGCTTTGCGTGTAAACGAAAAGACGGGCAGCATGGAAAATGTGCCATGAAGGATGATTTAGCAGAGATACTGAAAAAATTAGAAACAGTTGATGGGATTATTTTTGGTTCACCGATTTACTATATGAGCATTACAGCCGGTATGAGGGCACTTTTAGAGCGTTTCTTGTTTTCCCATAGCATCTATAATCCGGAAATACCAACAGTGTATCCCAGGAAAATCCCAGCCGGGTTTATCTATACTTTGAACGCATCAGAAAAACAAATCGAGCAATTTGGGCTTAAGCAAAGTTTAAATTTACATGAAATGATGATTGCCAAAACCATTGGAAATCCTCTTACAACTCTATACAGCTATGATACTTATCAATTTTCTGATTATGAAAAATATGAATCATCGATGTTCTCTGAAGAGGCTAAAGCAAAACAGAAAGCTGAACAATTTCCGCTTGACTGTCAAAGGGCTTTGGAAATGGGAATCAGGCTGGCATCCACTGAGATCTAACAACAGGGGGATTTACCAAATTACTCATGATGAAAGGGAGACAAGAGCTTCCACATCAATATATCGGTAAGCATATGAAGAATTTACAAAAGTCCGAAAAAGAGGGAAGTAGGAGTGATGAATGTATGAGTATGGATCTGATTCAAGTTAGCCAGGAAAAATGTATCCGCTGTGGAATCTGTGCAGAAATCTGTCCCACAGGAAGTATCATTATCGAAAACCAAATGCCCCAGGCCACAGAACGGAATTGTATTGCCTGTGGACACTGCGTAGCTGTGTGTCCTGTGGCGGCAATAGATAACGTGAAGGCACCGATGGCCAAACAGTTGCCCCTTGAAAATGTACCTGTCCTTGACGCTGACACTGCAGCCCGCTTTCTCCGCTCCCGACGGTCTATTCGCCGCTACAAAGAAAATCCCGTACCCCGGGAAAAAATAGTGCAGCTCCTCGATATGGCGCGTTTGGCCCCAAGCGGAGGCAACACTCAGGGGATTGCTTATCTCGTCATTGATAACGCTGAAATACTAGGCAAAATAACGGCTGCTACAGTTGATTGGATGGAAGAACAATTAAAAAAGGGTTCTGCATGGGCACAGTATTATAGGAGAGTGGTGGAAACTTATCGCCAAACCGGTCAAGATGTCATATTACGAAACGCTCCATGTCTGATTGTGGCTATGACTGCAAAGGACTTTCACCCCCGTGGACGGGATAATACCCATTTTTCCCTTGCATACGCTGAGCTCTACGCCCCGGCTATTGAATTGGGAACATGTTGGGCGGGATTCTTTGAAGGGTGCGCCTCTGCCAATTATCAGCCCTTGCTGAGTATCTTGAACCTGCCGGAAAACATGGTTGTCACCGGTGGATTGTTAGTAGGTTTTCCAAAGTATACTTATAAACGATTAGTGGACAGAAATCCCTTGCAAGTGTCGTGGTGGGGCTAAAGCAGCCCATATTCCGGTGAAAGTCTTCAAAATTGACCTCAACATGCAAAACACCAGAACAAATCGACTATCTTCAGAAGTTACTGGAATCGCTTAGTAAAGATTGATTTTTGGGCTTTTAGGGTACCTATAGGGTACCCTTTTATAGTTTAATCTATCGAGAGTAGTCATGCTTGTTCGAAAATGGACGCCCCTTGCTATCGTTTTTAAAATATTTGGTGATTGGTGGAAGGAAAAGCAGGAAGTTCGGCGAAAAAGAAAATATACGTCAAATGATGTCCAAAAGACTGTTCGCTTGAAAATTGACTTAAAGCCAAAGACTTTGGGGGTTAAATAAATGCATTATATCGGAATCGACTTAGCATGGACCTATGCCAATGAATCGGGAATTTGTGTGATCGCTGACAATGGGGAAATCGTCTATTGTGAGTCCCAGGTTTTCAGCGACGAAATGATTGCGGACATCGTTGCAGAACATGCTCAAGAAGGAGCCATCGTAGGGATTGATGCTCCCCTAATCGTGAATAACGAAACAGGTTCCAGATACTGTGACGGAGCTATTATGAGAGAGAAAATTCATGGTAAGAATCTGTCCGTTTTCACCTGCAGTAAAAGCTTTATGCTCAACCACTTCGGAGTAGTTCGAGGAGAAGAGGTCGTCAAAGCCATTCGAAAGCGGATGCCGGCTTTTGCCCTCACCGGTGACCTAACCAATAAAAAGCACGTGATTATCGAAACCTTTCCCACGGGAATAACTTTAGGCCTTTTTCCCGATGCTTTTCCTGTTAAATATAAAATCAAACATAAGATCAAATTTGAAACAACTAAAACGGAGATGGGCAGGATGGTTAACCTTTTAAAAAGGTTAAGTGATTTCAATCCCCCCGTCCATAATATAGAAGATTTCTTCAATCATTTATCGAGCATTCAAGCTATGTCTAAGAAGGGGTTTAAGAACCTTGAGGACAAGCTGGATGCTTTTTTATGTGCTTACGCCGCTTATTGGCTGGCCAAGCATCAGGGGAAGGTTTTCGGTGATGATCAGGATGGGTTCATTACTATTCCAATAATAGACGAGAATGAGGTCCGTGACGGCAAATCAGAGAGGATACGAGTCTACAATAAACTGATTCGCGATAAGATACCCCAGATCATCGAAGACAACGGCAAGAAAGCCATTATTGAAAAGGTTTCAGGCCCAGAATACCTGAATTTATTAAACGTCAAGTTAGGGGAAGAGCTTCAGGAGTACCTGGACAGCCAAAAGGTTGAAGAACTGGCGGATTTAGTTGAAGTCGTTTACGCCATCTTGAATTATGAAGGGGTCTCTCGGCAGGAATTCGAGGATATCAGAAAGCAAAAGGTCGAGGAGAGAGGCGCTTTCCGGGATAAGCCCCTGCTGAAAGAAGTAAGCGACAGTTGAGGGGTTGAAGGGAATTGACAGAAAAGATCAAGCAGAAGGGCAGCCTGGGCAGTGTCGCCAAAGACCTCTTCGTCGAGCTGTTTTGTGATACCTTTGGTCCGGATCAAGCGGAGTATCTGTTTCTTCAGTATCCGGTCACCGATATTTATGGTAATAGACGCTCCATAGATTTTGCTCTGGAAAGTGAAGACTTAAAAATTGCCATTGAGATTGATGGTGAAACCTATCATAACCCCAATAAGGTTTCTTCTAATAAATATTATGATGACCTTACCAAGCAAAACAGCCTGATCTATCATAACTGGAAGATTTACCGCTGGGTATACAATCAATTGAAGCACCAACCTGAAAAGGTCAAGGACGAACTGCGGATTTTTGTCGGGGAAATACCCTCCTTCAGAATGCTGGAGGATTATCTGCCTAAGCAGAAGGGCAAGGTGATTGAACTGCGGGAACATCAACAAGCTGCTTTGGACAGCCTAGAGACCATGCGTGATCAAGGGGAGAGTATCGCTCTGCTTTATCATGCTACCGGAACCGGAAAAACTGTGACCGCAGTCAGTGACGCCAAACGTCTGGGGAAACGAACCCTGTTTTTGGCTCATACCAAAGAACTAATAACCCAGGCTAAAGGTACCTTTGAAGAACTTTGGGATCAGGCGGAGACAGGTCTCTATTTTGCCGAAGAAAAAGCTAAAGACGCTTATGTTGTTTGCAGCAGCATTCAGAGTGCTGCCAGAAATCTGGAAGGGTTTAAACCGGAAGATTTCGGTTATATCATTGTCGATGAATGCCATCATGGAACGGCAGATACATATAGGAAGGTTTTGAGTTATTTCAAACCTGAATTCACTCTGGGTCTCACGGCTACCCCGGACAGAGCCGATGGCGAGAGCATCCTGGAGGACTTTAAGAACGTGGCCCATAAGCTGGATTTGCAGCAAGCCGTGGAATTAGGGGAACTTGTTCCCATCAGGTGTATCCGGGTCAAGACCAATGTGGATCTTTCCACGGTGAGAATCAATGGCATTAAATATTACGCTCAGGACTTAGAAAGTAAACTCTTTGTGCCGGAGAGAAATAAGCTTATAGCAGAAACCTATCTGAATTATGTTAGGAATAAGAAAACCGTGGTGTTCTGTGCTTCTGTAAACCACGCTCAGGAGATTTCAGCTTTATTTAAGGAAAAGGGAATTAATTGTGAGGCTGTTTCCGGTTCAATGAAGTCAGCAGAAAGGTCGAGGATTTTAGATCGTTATGAAAATGAGGATATCCAAGTCTTATGTGCCTGTGACCTTTTAAACGAGGGCTGGGACAGCCCGAAAACAGAAGTTTTGTTCATGGCTAGGCCGACGCTGTCCAAGACACTTTATGTTCAGCAGCTGGGACGGGGGATGCGCAAGTGCGCGGGTAAGGACTACCTGATGGTTTTTGATTTTATTGATAATGCGGGCTTGTTTAATATGCCCTACTCCCTACACAGGATGTTTAACCTGAAGGAATATAGGGCAGGAGAGTACGTTGTTGCTTCCCAGAAACAGTTTGAACTGGACAGAGATTTAATCGCCAGAGGAGAAAAGCCGTCTGTTTCTCTGGATTTCCCGGTGAATGCCGCGGATTACGAGCTGATTGATCTATTTAACTGGCAGGATGAAGTGAAAGGGATGATATCTCAGCTGGAGTTCGTAAGGATGGTTGATGTGCAAACAGAAACCATCGAACGGTACCTGCGTGAAGGAAAGATAACCCCTGATTTAGAGGTGCCTTTCGGGGATAAAAGGAACTTTAAATATTTTAAGGAAGCAACCGTGGAGAGCTATGCTAAACAGTACGGCTGGGAGCTGATCAACCCTGCCAATATGAAAGATAGGTTTATGGACATGGTCAGGACGATGGATATGAGCTTTTCCTATAAGCCGATACTGCTCAAGGCCATGCTTGAGCATGTTGACGAAAAGGGAAGAGTTAAGGTCGAGGATATGGTTAATTACTACATGGACTTTTATAGGGCTAGAAAAGATAGCGGGCTGGTGGTTGAGAAGAAATCTAGCCTGTATTGCAAAGCCGGATATACGAGAAAGGATGTTGAGAGAAATATCTTTAGCAATCCTTTTAAGCGGTTTGAGGATATGCGGTTTATGAGCCGGTGCCGGGATATTGAGTATGTGGAGTTTAATCGACATGTTTGGAAGAGGATGACTCAGGCGGATAAGGGCTGGATTGTTGGTTGGTGTGATGAGAAGTTGGAGGAGTATTATAGGAAGAGAATAATAAAGGGTTAATTAAATATAGTTGATTAAGCCGCTATAGAAGCGATATTTGTGTTGGAATTTAGGGAAGGGCAGTCCCTGCTGCGAGTGTAATAGAAATATGGAAACTTCGAAAAGGTAGACATGTGGTAAGAAATTCGGATCTGTGGATATGTTTCCTTGGACGGAGTACGTGGATACCTGTGTACTGCAATATACGGTAGGGGAAAAGGGAAAACAGGTAACGGTTGAGGTTGGAATGAATAAGTAAATGGAATATTCTCCTCATATTAAAGGCATCTGCTCAATGAAGGCAGGTGCTTTTCTACTTACCGTTACTCGACATATAGACTATAATAAAGAGGCATTTTACACAAGTTGAATGTTAAATTTAGATTTATGTCGTAGTACTGTGGTAAAATATATTTTGTCTAAAATTAATCCAATTGACAAATTGTTTAGTATTGGTTACCGTTTAAAAATGTAAGTTTTCACTCGACACCTATTCGTCAAAAAATGATAATTGTGTCATCATAGGAGGATAACATATGGCGGAGAAAATAATGACTGTCTTGGCGAAGGAAACCGGAGGCAAAAGCTATAAGGCTCACAAATACGGACTTGATCACGCTGAACGCCCATTCATAGAATATGGAGATGATTCAATCATATGGAAAAAGACCGCTGAGACTACTCCTCACCGCAAATATGTTTCTCTTGAAAATTTAGGAAAAAAACTTGCGGCAAGGAATGAGCAGTTGCTTACTTATTTTCTTGATGGTTCTCGTAGGGTGTTTAAAGTTGATGACATTGCCTATAAAGTGTCTAATGGCAGAAGTGTAATTTATCCAGTAATCGCTGGACAAATTGGAGTGGGCTGCTGTCGTAGAGTTAATAAGGCAGTCATTCCAGAGAAATTCAAACGAGAGATAGTACTGGCATTGCCAGATATTGCTGACGCTGACGGAATACCGGGTTTCTTTAATGCAACAGCCAAAAAGCTAAATGAATGTGCAGAGTTAAGACGGGTTGGTATAGAGTTTTCTACGATATTGCCATATAAAACAGCAAAGAATACAGACAAGAAGTTTGAAGATAGGGGAACTGCGTGTATCCAAGACCGGATGATAGAACGTGAAAAAGAACTGGTCGCGGAGCTTGTTCGTGAGGGAAAGTTGAACCAAGATAACTATTTGGTTAAAGATGGTTCGCTTGAATATAAGCCAACCAAAGAGGACAAGGCTGACAAAAGGAAATACCAGATGTTCAAAAATAATTACAGTTGGGTATTAGGGGCCTCAAAGAATTTCAACCCAGAAGTATGTTTGGATATTAATGGGAAACCAAACCCGGGATTTATTGCTGACTTACCACTTTATCACCGAACGCCTGTAGCCTGTTTTGTTAGCGATTTTTTAGGTGATGATATCCAGTTTGCGGTGTGGTACATCCGACTTAGGGATAAGAAACGGACCCGAACTCCTTTTGATGGAATATTGAAAGTCGAGAAAATTCTCGTGACACAAGAAGATGTTGACAATGGCATAGATAGTGACCTTGTAGATGTGCTTAGTGCGTACTTGATAAACGAACGAAATCCTGTTTGCTATGGTTCAGATTTGCGTTGGGCGAATCACATCTATCCTGTATATCTCACTGAGTCTTTTGTGAAGTCAAAATACCTGAGTACAGAAAGTTTTCTGCATCTATTTTGAGGAGGATTAAAATTAATGAATAGTAAAAATAAACTGATCGGGCGTGTACTTGCCACCGAAAAAACACCGACCACAATGGATAAGTTCAACTTCTGGACAAACTCAGATTTGAAGCTTCATGCGTTCGATATAGTTAAAGTTAAACATATTGACAACTCGTTTTCGTTTGGTATGATTGAGAATATCTCTCATATAACCGACGCCCAGAGCTTTTTAACCAATTTCATCTCCAGCGACTTCGGAGATGTTAATGTCGAAGAGCCAACTTTGCGCGTAGGGATGAATTATGCTGAAGCAGCTATATCTTTTAACGATAAAAATCTTTATACTCCTGTTCATAATAACGCCCCAGTATATCTGGCTACAGCTGAAGAAATAACTATGGCATTGGGGCTTGACAAAGTTCAGAACCCTCTTGTTTGCGGTTCGCTGAAAATGTATGAGGGAACCACTGACGAGATTACCTTGCCTGTGAATCTCAATTCGAAATTCATACTGGGTCCCGAGGGCGCACATCTAAATATCTCAGGTATTTCAGGACTTGCATCTAAGACGTCATACGCTATGTTTCTGATGAAAGCTATTCAAGACCATTACATCATAAAAGCCGATATCGATACCAATGATAGTGTTGCTTTTGTTATTTTTAATGTCAAAGGCAAAGATCTTATGGCAATTGATAGACCCAATGACTTTATTGCCGACAAACCAGGTGAAAAAGAAAGAGTTTTTGCTGACTATGAAACCCTTAAACTTTCCACGGAGCCGTTCAAGAACGTCAAATACTATATTCCGTTTTCAAGCAATACATCAGCAAAAAGAAGCACCTATCTTGGCGCAGATGATGTAAAGGCATATATGGAATATAAACAACTTAAAAAATTCAAATATTCGTATGAAGATGATAAGGAAAGCCTTGAAATGTTGTTTGCAGATGTTGATGACCCACAACAAACAATGGAGTCGATAATTAGTAAAATTATTGATGATTTGGACCCTGATTTTGGTGGTGGGCGCGTTGTAACATGGCAAGACTTCAGAGATAAGGTAAATGAGCTTTCGCAAAGGTCGCAACCTTCAACAAAAGGTCAGCAAAGGGTTTCTAATGAAATATCTGTGCTTAGTTGGAGAAAGTTTAAACGTATTATCAACAAAGCAACTAAAAATGATGATATGTTTGCAAATCGTCCAGATCAAAGCAAGCATGAATGCCGTTTGGCGGACGCTTTAAAACACATAAGTAAAAACGAGGTTTGTGTTATTGATGTTGCTAAACTACCTGAGGACAAACAAGCATTTGTTTTTGGAGACGCGGTGCGTACAATTTACAATTTGAAATTGGGTGAATATGACGGCGATGATGGCGTTAATCCACCATCGAGAATCATTGTATTCATTGACGAACTCAATAAATACGCCTCCAAAGAGACTCCAAAGACATCACCAATTTTGAGGGAAATTTTGGATGTCACCGAACGTGGTCGCTCGCTCGGCGTTGTGCTTTTTGGTGCTGAACAGTTCCGTTCTAATATACATCAGCGAGTCACCGGCAATTGTTCTACTCACGCATATGGTCGAACAAACTCTATTGAAACTGCCACCAAGGATTACGGGAGTTTACCGAGTACGTATAAAAACATGTTGACTAGATTAGAACAGGGAGATTATCTAGTTCAAAATCCAATTTTCCGCTCCTTGCTGAAAATAAAATTTCCAAAACCGATTTATAAGCAATTCAAGGATTAACAAACAATTAAAGTGAGAGGAGTGAATTAATGTACCAATATGTTTTCGGTGCAAATATATTAGAGAATCTTACGACAGGAATGTACCAAGATTCAAGAGTCATTTATCGCGAGTATATACAGAATGCATGTGATCAAATTGACAAGGCAGAACGCGACGGACTCTTGCTTCGAAGTGAAGGACGAATTCATATCTGGCTTGATCCCGATAGGCGTATAATCACTATCGAAGATAATGCAACTGGAATTCCGGCCTCTGATTTTCAGAAAACTTTAGGTAACATTGCTGATTCTGATAAGAAAATAGGTGAAGATAAAGGTTTTCGTGGTATTGGTAGACTATGTGGGCTTGCTTATTGTAGAGAATTGGTTTTTACATCGACTGCAAAAGGCGAAACTATTATCTCCACTATGCGCTGCAATGCTCGAAAAATGCGTGAATTGATTGTTGCAAATAGCAAAGGTGAAAAACATACTGCAAGTGATGTTCTTCATTCTATAAACGAATTTACGACTGAAGACAAGGCGAATCCCAATGATCATTGGTTTAAGGTTGAACTTGTTGGTATTAATGATGCAAATACTGACTTGCTTGATTTTGCACAAATAAAGGAATACCTGTCTTTTGTGGCTCCTGTTCCATATATAAACACTTTTATATTCCGAAAAGAGATTCATAAACATGCTGAAGAAATAAAGTATAATATTGATGAATATGATATCACGCTGAATGGTGAAGCAGTGCTCAAGAAGTATAAGACGAACTTTAAAACCTCCAAAGGCGATGATGAAATTTTTTCTATCGAATTTAAAGATATCAGAGATTTAGATGGGAATCTTCTCGCATGGATTTGGTGGGGTGTATCGCGTTTCAAGGCGTCTATTAATAAGGATTGCCAAATGCGAGGTCTTCGCTTGCGTAAAGAGAATATTCAGATAGGTGACGACGACGCACTGCAAAAACTATTCAAAGAAGACCGGGGGCATCATTATTTTATTGGCGAAGTTTTTGCTGTGGCAAAAGACCTAATACCTAACTCACAGAGAGATTACTTTAATGAAAATGAAACACGTAATCGATTTGAACGAGAACTTAAACTCTATTTTAATGATGAACTCAAAAGTATATATTATGGCGGTTCTGCCATAAATAGTGCGTTTGATAAGATAGATAACTTCGCAAAAAAAGAAGCAGAGTTTAAGGAAAAAGAAGCGAATGGCGTGTTCGTTGATACCGCACACAGAGAAGCAGAACTCGATGAAATTAAGAAAGCAAAATCCAAAGCCGAAGAAGCAAAAAAAGAAATTGAAAAGAAAAAGCAAAAGGCTGATGAAAAAGATAATAACGTCATGGGAAGGTTAATTGAACGTATTGAAACGGAACGCACTAAAAAACCACATATAGTAATAAGTGCAAAACCGCCCGAACCAGATACTACAAAGGACACCAAAATTCCGTGGAGAACGGATAAGCTATCAAATTACAGTAAAAAAGAACGGAAACTTATTTCAAAAATATTCGGCATTATTGTTACATCTACGAACAAAGAGATAGCTGAAACTATAATTCAAAAGATCGAGGGCGAACTGCAAAATGAATCGAAGAGTGTTGCTCATTGAGCCAGATTATAAAAATAAATATCCACCTATGGGGTTAATGAAATTAGCCACATACTATCGTCGCCTTGAAGATGATGTGCGATTCTTTAAGGGAAATCTTAAAGAGTTTGCTGCAAGGCTCCTTTGTGAGGAATTTTTTGATGAAGTTGGAGATGCTTCTCTTGGCAAACACTTTCCTAAACTGATTGAACACATTAAGACGGGAAAATATGCTCCATTAGATGCTATCCCCGACTTTCGGAATAGCGAGTTAGAGAGAAAAATTAAAGTATATCGCCTTCGGTACAAGGCTGAGGACTTTCCGAAATTTGACATAGTAGGCATTACTACGCTGTTTACTTTTTACTGGAGTAAAACGGTTGACACAATTAACTATGCAAAGAATTTTTGTAAGCACGACGGTAGAATGCTCGTGGGAGGTATTTCGTCAACCATTTTGCCAGATGAAATTATAAAAGAAACTGGAATTGACCCTCATAAAGGGTTGTTAAACGCACCCGGAATTTTAGATAACGACAATAAAGATATCATTGATGAATTGCCGTTAGATTACTCTATCCTTGATGAGATAGATTATAAGTATCCCGCAAATAATGCGTACTTTGGTTACATGACGAGGGGCTGTGTAAATAAGTGTGAATTTTGTGCTGTGCCAAGACTTGAACCGGATTACAAGGATTATATAGCTCTAAAACAACAAATCAAGGAGACAGAAGAACGCTTCGGTGCACAAAAAGACCTTCTTTTAATGGACAATAACGTATTTGCATCAAAATGTTTTGATGGAATTATTGATGAAATAAAAGAATGTGGATTTGCGAAAGATGCAACGTATATGCCCCCAAGTGAGTATAGCCTCGCCATAGATAATCTGAAAGCTAATTATAATATTAGAGCGTATAGAAAAAAGATGATTGGAATCTATGACCGTCTTTCAAAAAAAATGAGCGAAGAAGACGCTGGCGACTTCTATCGCAAACGGGAAAAGCTAAATTTACTGTACGCCGAAGTGGCAACAAAAGACAATATCCTTGCTTTTGACGACACAGTTCGCCCACTGTATGATAAAGCTTTTAGAAACATGAGACGTGCACGCTATATTGATTTTAACCAGGGTGTCGACGCAAGATTGGTCACTGACGCAAAAATGGCAAAACTATCAGAAATCAATATTCGCCCGCTTCGTATCGCATTTGACCATTATTCTATGAATAAGGTTTATATAAAGGCGATAAAATCAGCAGCTAAACACGGTATTACCGACCTTTCAAACTATCTACTTTATAACTATCAAGACAAGCCGGAAGAACTATACTATCGAATGAGGATTAACATAGATCTTTGTGAAGAACTTGGCGTCACAATTTACTCATTTCCAATGAAGTACCATCCGATTGATGACCCAACTTATTTCCGCAATCGTGATTACATTGGAGATAAATGGAACCGTAAGTTTATTCGTGCAATACAAGCTGTACTTAATGCTACAAAAGGTAAAATTGGCCGTGGCAAAGCATTTTTTGAGGAAGCGTTTGGAAAGGATATTGATGAATATAATAAAATTCTTTGGATGCCAGAAGCATTTATTATTTACCGCCGAAAGTACGATGAAGAACTTCGGACTCGACTTGCGGAAAAATACCAAAGTCATTATGATGATGAAAGTAATCTTGTGAACGAATGGTGGGATAAATTCAACGCTCTCGACGAGAAACAATTGCAAGTTGCCAAAGATATAATCGCGAGGAACCGATTTGCATACGAGGATATTGAACATTGTCGGGATAAGTTTGTGCGTGAAGTATTGGAGTATTACCGGATAAAGAGAGATTGATATTCAAGATATATGTACTCGGCGGAACAGCTTACGGGCAGTCACTTTTTGTCGTTTCGCGTAGGTTCCATGACCCTCCACAGTCATGGGCAAGGACGTGAATCACTCAACTTTGCGGCTTGCCATGCTTGTGCGCTGTTACCGGAAACGTGCTGTGAAGAACGCAACGGTTTCCTCGATAGAGGACTTATTGTTGGTACGTATGGGGATAAAGGTCTTGGTTTTTATAAGGAGCTGCTGTGAGGCAGTAAATGGTGACTGGATTAATGTAAAGGAGAGGTATTATCCCCTGGGACAATGCCTCTCTCTCGCTTTTCCGTAGCGGTTTAGGGTATAGATCAACACGTTTCTTAACCCTCTCCCTTAAGCTGTGTGGGAATTAGCTGATTTCAGAGTCACTATGGTTATTATGATTTAATGACAAAAGAAGTTGAATGGAATTAAAGTGCTCAGCATGCTAAAATGGATGTTACAATATCAGTTCTTAGAACGAAATCCTAATCTAGTGGACATAGTCTTCTAAAATGATGATATATGAGGAGGATGCGTACATGTCTGAAATTCTCATGAAATGTATTGATTTGGAGAAGAGCAAAAATGGGCTAATTAAAAAATGGGGGTATAAGCATCCGGAGAAGTTATATGAAGAAGAGACTTACAGAACAAATTTTCGAAGACAAAGAGATAGAATTTTGTATACCGGTGGTTTCAGACGATTGCAAGATAAAACGCAAGTAATATCTGCAATGAAATCCGGAGACCATAGAACCAGGTTAACCCATACTCTAGAAGTTGAGCAAATAGCAATAAGTCTATCAGATGCGCTAGGATTAAACTCAGACTTAGTATCTGCTATAGCTTGCGGACATGATGTCGGGCATACTCCCTTTGGACATGCAGTTGAAAGAGCCCTAAATAAAAAACTTAACAAGCAAGGTGGCTTTTCACATGCAATTCAGAGTGTAAAATACTTAAACGAGAAAATGAGAAAAGACAAAACGCCGAAAAAAGTCCAAAAGCTACAAGATTTAATATTTGAAGGGATTCTCAAACATGACACTGATGTGTACGTAGGAGATTATGATAATAGGCAATGGGACTGTTCACAATATAAACTGGATGAAGCGGGCACGTTGGAAATGCAGGTTGTTTATTGGGCGGATAAAATTGCGTACCTCACACATGATTTTGAGGATTTTTATAACACTGAAATATACTTACATGCAAAAAAAAATTACCCTCAGCTTGAAGTAGAGTTAAAGACTATCTTGGCAGAGTTAACAAAAAACCCCAAAATTAAGAAGAATATAAAGCTTTTTGAGACAAGAAATTTGATACGAAATATTATTGCTCAGCTCATTGATCAAAGTAAAAAAAATATTAAGTCAAAAACTTTAAAACCCAATGGTATTAGAATAGAAACTACACGACTGATAAAAGAAGAAGAATTAAAGCAAGCAAAAAAAGAGAAAGAAGATTCTGCAGTTGAAGTGAATTATGTTGAATATTTAGAAGTTAACAAAATAAAAGAACTAGAAGCTCAATTAGAAGACATTAAAAAGCGTAACGACAAAGACCAACAAGAATTAGTTGACAGCACAATTAAGACTGTTAAAAAAATAAAAAAGAATGCGTATATGGATTGTTTAATGATAAACTTTACCGATGAGTATAGAAAAAACTATAAGGAACTAAGAAAACTTCTAGATGATTATTATATTTTTAGTCCTGAAATAACGAGATCTGATGCAAAAGCAGAAAAAATAGCAAATTGTTTATTTGATGATTTTGTTGCGAACATCAGGTTGTTGCCATTAAATATTCGAAAACGTATAAAAGATAAAGATAACAATAACGATAACGAACCAGTTGGAGCCAACTCGAAAGAGAGAATTGTCGCGGATTATATTGCAAGTATGACTGATAGGTATGCAGAAGTTATTTACACAGATTTGAACGCAATCGGTGGAAACTACGACTATTAGAGTGAAGGTGTATACAAATGGAAAAAAAAGATATGTTGAAAGATGACAAGTTGCATAATATTGTTGAAAAAAATTTAGGCAACGTTGCTCAATTCATTAGTTTTTCTCCCATAAAGGAAGAAGGGCTAAAGTATGTCCATATAAGCAAATATAGACATTCGGATATGTGTAACATCCGTTTACTGATTGAAAAGTTGATAGAAGCCTCATCATATAAGGCTGTAAATATTAGAAGCTTTAGTCCTGAAATGATGAAAGGTAACAGATTTGTTTATAACAAGAGCATCGAAGATTTAGATGAAATTATAAGTATAATTGAAGAAAATGCTGCTAATGGAAAGTACTCAATAGTTAATGAAAATATTGATGTCAATGATGGCGGTGTGTCAGGTGTAGTGCTGGGGGATATTATTGAGTTCTCACCAAATGACACACCAAAGTGCGTTGATAAGGAAGGGGTTTGCTCTTTACCCAGAGATATTGGAATGGCCCTATTGGAGAAAGTCTATGGTTTTAGACCAGAGGTGAATTTTGGTACAGATTACAGGGTCGAATTTAGTATCCATCCGCATAGACAGGGGACTGAAAAACAACACACTATTATTTGGGAATACGAGCGATTTGAGAATGCAATTTCAAATAAAGAAATAATATGGCCTAATAATTTCTCGAAATTTATTGGGGATAAGACATTTGGTCTTCTCATAGCAGATATTTTAGGTCTAAAGGTTCCCAAAACAACAGTTTTAGCCAGAAATGTTGCACCTTTTACGTATGGAAAATCTACTGGCTTAAATGAAGTATGGATAAGGACTTGCCCGGTTATTAAGGAACCGGGGAAATATTATACCGGAGATAAATGGATCGATCCGTTTGATCTGATGAACAAAGAGGAGCAAAAAGGTGAAAATCCCATAAATATTGCTTCTATAATGTCTCAGAATGCTGTTGAATCTATTTATTCCGGAGGATGCATTATCAAAAAAGACCCTCAGGATGATATTATCGAAGGGGTTTTTGGAAAAGGTGATGCATTTATGATTGGTCAAGGAAGTATTGAAAAGTTGCCGCGTGAGATTATTCAAAAAGTTAAAAAGCTCAATAGCAAAATTAGAAGTCATTATAAACAGCTAGGTGAAGTATCTATTGAGTGGGTGTATGATGGGAAAGATGTTTGGGTTGTTCAACTTAATCAGATTAAAGTAAATAGTTCTCAAAATGTCATTGTTGAAGGCTCTCCAGAAAAATATATTCAGTTTAATGTGAACAAAGGATTAGAGGAGCTTCGAAAGACTATAAAAGAGTTAAATGAAACCGGTATTGGCATTGAATTGATAGGCAATATTGGGATAACCAGTCATTTTGGTGACTTATTACGTTTAGCAAATATTCCTTCTAGGCTAGTAGTAAAATCCAAAGTCGGGTTGTAATAGCAAAGCTAATGGTATTGCGGGGCAATAATAGAAGCTATGAAGTGTGTGGTATAATTGCCCCACACTTTACCTTTAGTGCCATTTTCAACTACAATAACCTTCCCAACTGAAGAAATCTTTGATTTGTCTGGAGAAGGATTCCCTGCGGTCAACCTTCTTACTCGGCGGAACAGCTTACGGGCAGTCACTTGTTGTCGTTCCAGGAACCTGCACGGAACGACAAGTTCCGCCGATTTAAAACGCACCTAGCCCAAAGTGCGTTTTATTGCTTTTCGCAGTTACTTGTTTTCTATGGATAACATCCTGAAAAATATATTTATGAATCCGTATTAAATGGGGGATACCAAATTTATCTTTTACAGTCTGCTCATTTCAAGTTCATATTGCCGAATCATATGTAATATCTGCGTATTCTCATGCACTCAAGAATGCCACCATTAAGCTTAAATTAAACGATATTGAACAGACGGATTTGTTTTATTACAGCTCTTCAGCCGCATTTGTGCTCGGCGGAACATGCTTACGGGCAGTTACTTTTTGTCGTATAATTATAGGTGGTTCGATAAAGTTATATTGAGGATTATAATCATTTGTAAAGCGTAAGTATAGAAAAAATCAGGACAGGAAACGAGCAAGATAGTAGAGAATGAGGAGATTATCCCTCAGGTGTTGGGGACAGTAATGATGGGGGATATATCTATTGATGGCAGACAATCAGGCTGCCGACGGTTGTAAAAATCTATCCATCAAATAACTCATTTCCAGCCGTCGAATCGTCATATATTAAACCGTCAAGACTAAGGCCAATACTCTGAGGGTCTTGAAGGTTTTTTCTGTATTTTCAGCATAACCTATTTCTTGCGAGGATAGGGTATCTCTACATTCGTGCGGTTTACCAAATAATCGATGCTGGTTTCAAACAGGTCGGCTATTTTGTCCAGAACCTGCAGCGGTATATTTAGTTTGCCAATCTCATAGTCAGAGTAAGTTGTCTGATGAATTCTCAGATACTCTGCCATTTGGGACTGAGTCATGTCTCTATCTTCCCGCATATTGCGGATTCTCTCATACACAAGCAATCACCTCAGAATAATTATGCCTTAAGGGAATATCCCTTATTGACTTTTAAGGGATATTCCCTTAAAATATGTGTCAAATCTTTGCTTTTTATTCGGGAGGAGTCTATGGAGCGGGAAGTCATTAACCTACAGGATAAACGGATAGAACGGATAATAGTCAGCATCAGCGCTATGATTGCTGATGCTATCGAGGTTGCACAGAAAGCAAATGCCATGTCTATAGATTCGGAAAAGAAGCTTATTCTTGCGCAGTTAAAGTTGGAAAATTTATATATACAATTAAAAGAGTCAGAAAACATCTGAGTATCAGTTAGCAAAAATACACTATTTGTGGATCTATCAAAATCGGTAGAGCGTTCGATTTGGATGGGCTACTAATTAATATTTTAGTCGTTCTGTTTGTGCGACTACTATATTAACAAAGCTTCCCTAAGAGGTATTCTTCGGGAAGCTTTGTTAATGGGGAGTTAATCTCAATGCCTATATTCTTAATTACCAATAAGCAGGAATTGATAAAAATTTGGAGAATTAAATCGAAAACGGTGAGTGATATAAATGCTAACAAGTGAGGGATGAACCTAAAGCCCAATGGTGGGCAATTGTTTTTGGGTGATCTAGGGGTTAAATATTAGCTAAAAATGTTGGTTGAGAGGTAGCAACAAGGGAATAAAGAGAAAGAGAGAAACAAAGTGAATCTAAATACAATCCTGTATTGGCACAAATTAGAGCATTTCTATCCATATATTTTAGAGGAACAACATAACGAGAATATCAAAACTTATCATATCAGCAAAGCTGATGGATTTCCCGATTTCTCTGCGCTTGATGATATACCTGAAAATAAGGCCGTGCGTTATTATGAGGTTTATTTCGGTATTTTTAAAGTCGACAGTGCTTTAGAAATTATCACCGAACAATTAAATGCCCAGAAAGAATTCAGGGACGAGAGTGACGAAGTTAGCTGTTTCTGTAAATTCCGCCTTGCTTCTGATGGATCATTTGATAAATCTAATTTTAGAATTTCTTCATTTCCATGGGCAGTTCAAAGAGTGAATAATCAGGAGATAAATATCGAGGGTTGGGATGAAGATTTCCATAGGTATGAAAAAAGACTATTTATGGAACTGTTTGAAGCTCAATCCATGATTACGTATCCTTTGCTTAACGAAATCATAATTAAGATAAGTGAAGATATAGGTTGGAAAATTGAATTCGCTGAGTGTTGGATGCGCATTGATCGTGTCATTGGTGATAAAAAGCAAACAAAACATGGTGATCCGTCTGTCCCAGTGAAGACTGATAAAGAAATCGAAGAAGAAAACGCGTCGGTCGATGAACTTGTTAAGGCCAATGATTTGCTGAACAGCTTCTTTGCCCGTGATTTGGAAAGAATTATTTCAGATGTAAAAACTAACAACTTTGGGGTTTCTTTAGATGCCTATGTTGAGCATAATGCAGTAGAGCGGATTAATATTGAAACTAATAAAGAGGCCCTTTTTGAAATTTTTGATCCTAGTCATTTGCCATATGGAAAATGGCCGAATGGTTATCCAGCGAGAAGTATGCAGCAGGTTGCAGTTAATATTTCAATGGATAGACAGAAACTAACCCAAAAAATATTTTCGGTTAATGGGCCTCCCGGAACGGGTAAGACGTTCCTTTTGAAAGATATTATAGCAGCTAATCTGGTGGAAAGAGCATTACTGCTTTCAGAGTTTGAAAGACCGGATGATGCTTTCACAAATGAGATAGGCACAATCACCTATAAAGGATTTGACAGTACTTTAAAGGATATAGACAATCGTCTCAAAGAATACGGTATATTAGTAGCCTCCAATAATAATGCAGCAGTAAAGAATATTACTATAGAACTACCTAAGAAGTCATCGCTTAAATCGGAATATAAAGATCAATATACCTATTTTGATGATCTATCTAATCGGATTTTAGATGACGAGACATGGGGAATATGCGCAGCTGCTCTGGGAAACAGAAAAAATTGTGCCGAATTCATGGACGAGTTCTGGCCGATTAAACCAGAGGAAAAAGAAAAATTTAAATTTAATAAACATTTGTTGGATCTACATACTGGTAATGGTGAGAAGAAGAGAACCCCTGCTGATTGTGAGAAGTATTGGAAAGAGGCTAAAAGTAAATTTATTGAAGCCCTTCAGGCAGTACAAGCAGAATATGGAGAAATAAACGCCTGTTATCAAAAGCTGAAAGAAATAAATGGTTATTTAAAAGATCAACGTGATAAGGAAAATCAATATAGAGAGAACGCTAAGTTTTGTGATGAATTGGTGGCGCAAAAGGAAGAGTTGCAAGTGTTATGTGCAGAATTAGATGACGATTTTGAGAGATGCACGTCTCAGATGCAGGAGATCAGAAATATTCTGACCTTTTTCAGATTAAGATGCTTACTTCAACCTAAAAATGAAATGATTCAGCAATATAATATCATTGAAAAAAGGCGGCAAAATGCACTTAAACAAAAATTAGCAGAAGAAGATAAAATTGCTGCGTTAAATAAATCGATGATAAAGGTAAATAAGATAAAGGAACAACTTGAGAATGATCGATTGACATTAGTGCAGCAGATATCCGATTGTCAAAATTTCGTTGAGCCAATACGCAAGCGATACCAAGGATTATTACCGGATGACAGCTTTTTGTCAGATTTAGTGGGTAAAAATTCGGAAGAGGAACGTAAGGCAGCACAGAATACAGCACCGTGGAATGCGGATAAACTGACTGAATTACGTGAGAAGCTCTTTTTGGAGGCCATGAATCTACATAAAGCATTTGTGGAAAATTCACCGCAAATGAGAGTACAACTAGATACCTTTAATAAAATGATACGTGGAATGCTGACAAAGGCAGAGATGCAGAAATTTTCAGGGATACTATTCCAGAGCTTTATGCTTGTGGTGCCAGTTATCTCTACTACGTTTGCATCGGTTGGCAGCTTCTTAAAAAATATAGGGAAAGAAGAGTTCGGTCTTCTACTGATTGATGAAGCAGGGCAGGCATTTCCGCAATCGGCAGCAGGAGCAATGTGGAGGGCTAAAAAAGTTATCGCAGTCGGTGATCCGTTGCAGATTGAACCGGTAGTTACGATTCACGACACTACCATGGAATGTTTAAAACAATATTTTAAACAAACGGGTTTTATTGCATGTAAAGAAACGAGTGTTCAAAGTCTTGCAGATAAGGCGAATGTATATGTAGGTTCCCGGTCCATCGGAGAAAAAGATTTCTTTATAGGGTCCCCATTACTTGTTCACGGAAGATGTCAGCGCAAGATCTTTAATATTGCCAATAAGATAGCCTATAACGGAAAAATGATTTATGGGACAAAGGACATTGAAAAACCAGTCTGTAATTGGATCGATGTACATGGGCAGGCTGTTAACAAACATTTTGTACGCGCGCAGGCAGAGCAGGTTTTACCCATTGTGAAAGAAGCATTTTTATCAGAGTGGCAAGCAAATGGAGTGGATAGTTGTCCATCACTTTTTATTATTAGCCCATTCCGAAGTGTGAAATCAGGGGTCATAAGATATTTGCGCGATAATGATTATTTATATCATGAATTATGTAAAGATAAAGATACAGTAAACAAAAAGGTAATCAATTCATGGATTTATTCTAATATTGGAACAATCCATACCTTTCAGGGAAGAGAGGCCACCACAGTCATTATCTGCTTAGGGGTCGATTCCGGATCGAAAGGGCAGGGCGCGATTCAATGGGCGAGCTCTAAACCCAATATTCTAAACGTAGCAGTGACCCGTGCAAAAGAGAATCTTTATATTGTGGGGGATGTCTCCAAATGGGCGAATCAGAACTTTTTTATGGATGCCTATAAAATATGTAATGAAGATAGTTGAAACTTTAATTCACGTAGGAGGACTCTTTGTGCAAGTGCTATGAAACAATGATAACAAATGTATTAAAAAGTTACGCACAAGCACATTCGGTTAATTTTAAGAGGTTGTATGAGAAATTTGTCCTCGGATATTTCAAACGAGAGTATCCGCAGTATTCTGCCAGAGTAGCTTATATCGAAACTTGTCGTTCCGCGTAGGAGAACCCTTCACAAAACGACAAGTTTCGACGAGTGGGCTATGAAGATAATAAAAAGACCTCCTTTGAGGTCTAGTTATATAAATCTTTTGTTCAATTATATGCATAAACTCGTCATCGTCAATAATGCCGATTTCTGAAAAAGTCTTGACGTTAATTCCCTTTACATTTGTCATCTTCAAACCACTCTTTATGTTGGGGATTATTAGGATCAAGTTCGATCATACCGTCTTTTCCAGTAAGGACAGAAGCTTTAGAACTAATTCTATCTAACTTTTCTTTAATTGTTTCTTCCTTTTTGCTTAAAGGAGTAGCCATGGCTTCTCCCTCCTCAGTAATACTATTTTTCTTATCTTTGTCCATATCATATCACCTGCCAAAGGGTTATTCAATAATAGTATGCCCATTTATATCCACTTAGAAGGTGAGATTGAAAAGGATGTTGAATTATGCAAAATGGTAATAATTGGTTTAATTGGATGAATAACCTAGCGCTCAGATTCCTTGAATATAAGATATGACCACATATCCTAATGAGTGAAATTAACCCCAATGAGTTTGGATACATGACTGATACAGTAACTCAAGCTGATATCATCAGCGGACGCACCACCCAGGTAATGGCGACTGAAATTAATATGATCAAATACCAGGCTGAGAGGGTCTAGCTTGCAGCCGCCGTCGAAATCAGAAGGCAGCTGACGGAGGCCAAGGCCCTGCTAAGTATGGAGAGTGGGGTAAGTGGCTGGAAGAGTCGGTGGATTTCTCCCAGAGCAGGGCTAATAAACTGATACGTATCTTCAAAGAGTACGGAGACGGACAGCCTACCTCCTCAAATTCGGATCCGGATCCGAATTTGAACTACAGCTAGGCGGTAATTCCTTTAGGGATCCCAAAGGAGGAAAGGGCGCAATTCATCATTGATATGGATATCGAAGGAATGACCAATCAGGAACTCTGGCAAGCTCTCAATGAACGGATGCAGACCCGGCAAGAAAAAGACAGGCCCTGAGGAGACTGCGAGGCAACTAAAAAGCACCTGCGAATTACGCAGGTGCTTTGTCTTATATTTATAGATTTGCAGTTTTTTTCTCTAATGCCCTTCCGTAATCTGTAACCATAGAGTGGTCCAACTCATCATGTCCGGCATATACTAATGCAAACGATGAAAGGAGTTCGTTATTATGTTTACAGAGAAACATGATACACTGCGTAATATTATAAAAAGATTTCAGAATTTGACCCTAAATTCAACCTGTTGTCATAAGAGAATAAAGTGTCTTAGACCATCCGCTTTCAGGGCTGTCAATAACTCTACTCAACAAAGTGTTGCTGCAGACATTCCCGTCGTTCCAGTGATGTATCCAAATCAAGTATTTGACTTGAACAATGAATATGACCCGGTTTGCTCGACCTTTACTCCAAAACAAGATGGAATTTATTCAGTTATTGCCAGTGTTGATTTTTATCCGGATATTACTCAAGTTAATCATAGAGTGTTAATAAGTATCCAGATAAATGGAAATCCTGTCGTTGTTGATAACGATTTTTTTGGTGAAATCACGTTTCGAAATGTGACAAGTGTTTCTGCAATCCTCCAATTAACTGCAGGAGATGCAGTGAATGTCTCTGCTGTAAGTTCCACGAATGGTTTTCTCACGGATGTTCCACTAGGTATGCACTTTGAAGCAGCAAGGCTTCCATCTCCACTAATTAACGATCCATCAACTACTATAATAACTTCCAGTTCCAGTATTTTCAGTGGGAGAGATCTTTAAGAATATTTAACCGAATTCAGACCAAGCATATTAACTCGAGATAAGAATAATTTGCCTATGGTTATGACCAATAGGCTTTTTGTATTTTTACCAACCATCAGCCCTTAACAGATATCCATATCGTTCATGCTGCAACGAAGCATGTCTTGAGGAGTCACAAGAAATTCCAGGGTCGGACATTTGAGCCTCAAGCTCAAGTAGTTGATCAACCAGATTATTGAGTCTCTATGCTTGCTTTTCTAGGCAGTCTGCATCTGCCTTTTTACGAGAATAAACGACCCTGTAATCACCGCTCAGTGATACTGATAGATTCTATGGCCACACTTCCGCCTCTAACCACTTCAATGCTTTGAAAATCACTGCTTAAGAGAGTAATCAGAGCGTTGTTCTTGCTTTCTGTTTGAACGCATTCCATCAAGACACTTTCTTTATCATAATCGATGATTGAAACACCAAAGACCTCAGCAATTCTGAACAATTCGTCCAGATCCCCTTTAGAGCATTTTCTGACTTTAACAAAGAGCAATTCTTTCATATGAATGGGACTATTCGTAAAATCGATGACCTTGATGACTTCTATGCAGCGATTTAATTGCTTCTTAATCTGTTCAAAGGTCTCATCGTCACTGATTAATCTTATGGTCATTCTGGAAACAGTCTCATCCTCTGTCATGCCCACTGTGAGACTTTCTAAATTATAGGCTTTGCCTGAAAACAGGCCTGAGATCTTGGACAGAACCCCGATATCATTTTCCACAAAAAGTGAAAGCCAGCGTTTTTCCATGTTTTTTGCCCTCCTTAATATTCTAAAATCATCTCATACAATGGTTTGCCGCCTTGGACCATAGGCAGAACAAGATCGTCTTTGTCAATGATAAATTCGATGATCGTAGGACCATCCGTGTTTTTTAAGGCCTGATCGAAGGCGGCCCCAATTTCCCCTTCTGTGGTCACCCGGATACCTTCCGCTCCGTAAGCTTTAGCCAAGGCCACAAAATCCGGTGAATAGGGAGGACATTGATCACTTGTACCGCTGCATTTTCTGGGGCATGATTTCCTGCGTCTGGTACAGATACTTGAATAATTCTTTTCGAAAAAGAGGGTTTGAACTTGTCTTACCATGCCTAAAGAACTGTTGTTAAACAGGCAGATAATCACAGGAAGCTCTTCCGCCACAGCAGTAGCCAGCTCTTGAATGTTCATCTGCATTCCCCCGTCACCGGAAATGCAAATCACCGTTTTATGCTCATTACCCAGTTTGGCACCTAGGGCAGCAGGGAAACCATAGCCCATTGTTCCCATACCCCCTGAAGTTAAGAGCTGCATATTCCTATTTAACTCTAAAAACTGAATGGTCCACATTTGGTGTTGTCCCACGTCCGTCACGACGATGGCGTCTTGGCAGGTTTCATTGATATGGTCAATGACTTTTTTAGCTGTCAGCCCGTTGTTACTTTGCATAGTAAGGGGGTGGGTCGCTTGCCAGGTAAAAAGCTGCTGCAGCCATTCCGCTGTCTCATGCTCGTTTACATAGTTAAGCATAGCTGTAATGGCTTCTTTGGCGTCGGCGACAATGGGTATATCCACCTTAATATTCTTGGAGATGGCGGCTGAATCAATATCGATATGCACGATTTTAGCATTGCGGGCAAATTCACTGATTTTACTCGTAACCCGATCACTGAATCTTGTTCCGATGGAAAAGAGCAGATCACATTCCGTAACGGCCATATTGGCGGCATAACTGCCATGCATGCCTACGTTGCCGAGATAGTAGGGATGTTTCGTATCAATACTGCCTTTGCCCATCATGGTGGTGACCACAGGAATCTTGGTCAGTTCCACCAGCTTGGTCAGTTCAGCCTGGGCTCCGGCGATATTGACGCCTCCGCCAATCAGGAAAATTGGTTTTTGGGAAGTATTTAATAAATCTACCGCCTTTTTAAGCTGTCCGATGTGGACTTTTGTACTTGGCTTGTACCCCCGGATATTCACCTTGTCCGGATATTCATCACTGCCTAACTCCACCATAACATTCTTAGGCAAATCAACTAAGACCGGACCGGGTTTCCCGGTTCTGGCAATATAGAAAGCTTCTTTGAGTATTCTGCCTAGATTCTTGCGATCGTTAACAATAACTCCATGTTTACAAATATTTCTGGTGATCCCGACGATGTCAGCCTCCTGAAAGGCATCGTCGCCAATCAGACTGGAGGCAACCTGCCCGGACAAGCAAACCAGCGGCACACTGTCATAGTAAGCGGTTGCAATTCCGGTGACCATGTTTGCTGCGCCGGGACCGCCGGTAACCAGGCAGACTCCCACTTTACCTGTCGAACGTGCATAACCGTCTGCCTCATGAACCAGGGCCTGCTCATGGCGCGGCAAGACAACTTTAATGTCATCATGGTGATAGAGTTCGTCGAAAATATCCGTTACCAGCCCGCCCGGATAGCCAAAGATTGTATCTACTCCTTCTTCCTGTAACGCTTTTACCAATAAACTGGTGCCTCTGATTTGTTGCATAATCTTGTCTCCTCCTTAAAATTTTAAAGGAAATAAAAAACCCTAAGCTAAATTTTACTTTAGCTTAGGGCGAATCTACTTCCGTGTTACCACCTAAATTCAGAGGAAAAACCTCTGCACTCTGTCAGTACGGAAAACATGTATGGTCCTGAATAAAATCAGCACGACTACTGTGATCGATACCGCTTTCCTTGTAACGGTGGAAACTCCGTTGAAGTCTACTAAAGATTTCTCTCGTTCGGTTCACTGCTCAAAGGCTACTTCCATACTTCCTCCATGAAGATTCGCACCAACCATCTTCTCTCTTAAATATCGGGAGTATGTACTTCTCCTAATCATCGCATTGCAATTTGCTTTTGTTTGGTCAGTATATCAAGGATCTTAGCCGGTGTCAATATCAGGATAATGATTTGCAAAACAGTTATATAACACAATTTAACGCTATTTTTTCATAACCCGGTTCATAAGGCGCATAGAACACATTTCCTCGCACATTGTGCTGCTGTCCTGATGTACTCGGCGGAACATGCTTACGGGCAGTCACTTTTTGTCGTTCCGCCGATTTCAATCCTTTAACTCGAAGGATTTAACAGAGGTCACTGCCCTGATTTCTACGATTATATTGTCATTGACGAATTCCATCACGCTAATGCCATTAATACTAAGCGTAATATTAATCAGCAAGCTCTATGATCTTATCGAGACTAAACAGGAGCTAAAGGTCAGGGAGTTTTTCGAAAGTTATTGAAATTATCAAATAAATCTTGATTATATCTAATATGTGTATATACTTATATTAACATTAAATGCTAAAGAGGGACTTTAAATGCACAAAGAAACTACAAGGGAAGACTTAAAAAAAATGTCCAGGATAACGGGCAAGACTTGTGTCTGCTTCAACTTGCGCAAGGCCTCTAGGCTTTTGAGCCTGGTCTATGACCAAGCGCTAAAGCCAACAGGAATAAAAGCAACGCAGTTTTCTTTAATGATGGCCGTTGCCGGGAATCGTGGTATACCGATTGGGAAGCTGGCTCGTCCCCTTGGAATGGATCGGTCCACCTTAAGTCGTAATGCTAAAATTTTAGAAAACAAAGGGTTACTAGAAATAGAAGAGGGGGAGGATCGCCGAGAACAGATATTTAACCTTACTGAAGAGGGAATTTCATTGCTGCAAGAGGCTATACCCATGTGGGAGGGAGTTCAATTAGAGCTGGCTGAGAAAATGGGCAATAAACGTTTGACTGTACTTTTGAACGACCTGCAGGATTTAGTGCGCGAAGCCAAACTCTAAAACGTTTTTTTACACAATTACGTGTATATACACACAATGAGTTAGAATTATTATAAAGTAAAAGTGCTTAAGAATTGCTAGTAAACTTAATATATAGGGTCAATTTCCTAATGTGAAAGGAGTATGGAATCATGGAGAAAGAGATTCGCGAGTTTACTTTAAGCATAGGTGTTGATGATGTAGGATTTGCCAATGCGTTTGATTACAACAGCCCAAAATCTTATGAGATCACGAAGTTTCTACCTGATGCGAAATCTATAATAGTTTTAGCATTTAAAGTCTTATCAAGTTGCGAAAGTCCAAGTTTAAGTATTGCCCTTAATGGCTATTTAGATTTGGAGCAGTTCGCAAGGAACGCATGCTATCGAGTTGCTAGGTTTCTGGAGAACAAATTCAGGGCAAAAGTAGCAAATATTCCATGGACAGCCCCGTTTGAGATCCATAATGACAGAAGGGCTATTGCCGACTTTTCTCATCGTCATGCAGCTATTGCTGCTGGGCTGGGGTCTTTTGGTCGCCACAACCTAGTAATTCACCCTCAGTTCGGTACCCGAGTTAATTTTGTTAGTATCATTACCAACCTTAATTTGCATCCTTCGCCAAGACCTAACGAGGATTTCTGTATTCATTGTAATCTTTGTGTTGAAAATTGCCCAGGAAAAGCTTTGGATATAGAGGGAAAAACCGACTTGATGAAATGTATGCCGCATTCACTTCCATACGGAGTGAGGACTGAGATAATGTTCTGGAACCAGCTTTTTGGGGCCTCGCCTGAAGAGAAAAAGAAAATGCTTATGAGTGAAGAGTATCAAAGAATACGTGAATCGCATCATTTAGGTAATCAGTATCAATGCTTTAATTGTATGAAGTCATGTCCTGTCGGCCAGTAATGATATGTAATATCGTAAAGGAGACGCGAAATCGTCAATTAAATTGAGTGTTCAACCGTCCGAATAATACTCATGCACAATAGTGGGCTGAGAATGGGAGTTGGGGGACCAAGGTGCTAATTTAAAAAACACAAAAGGAGATGAAACCAAACAATGACAGAAAAAATTAGGAGAAAATTCGGGGACATGCCCATTCCCCCAATTGCCCGCCTGATAGGGTTTAATATTGTAGAAGTTGGTGTGGGTCAGGCAGTGATGGAGCTTGAAGCTGGAACGAAGCACACTAACCCCATGGGTACTCTTCACGGAGGAGTAATTTGCGATGTTGCTGATGCTGCTATGGGTGCGGCTTATTATTCCACGCTCGGGGAAGATGAATCATTTACAACATTAGAGTTGAAGATAAATTTTATGAAGCCAGTATGGGAGGGATTAATAAGAGCCGAAGCCAAGGTTATTAAGATGGGAAAGACAATCGGTCTGTTACAGTGTGAGGTAACTGACAGTAAAAAAAGTCTGGTCGCCTTTGTTACAAGTACCTGCATGACTTTACGTGGAGAGTCTGCTGAGGGGAGATAGCTTGTTTAGTGGAATGGTTGCAGGTAACCATCGAACCTGAGGTTTCTAGAATAGAAGAGGGGGAGGAGCGCCGAGAACAGATATTTAACCTTACTGTGGCAGCTTAAGGGGACCTATGAGACTGACGACACACGTGCTTTGGGGGATAAGTCCAATGACAAGACCTTGAGAGAAGTTCTGGAATCCTTGCGGCTGGATCTGCCGGAAATTGAACTTCTGGCCTTGGAATTCACGGAATTCATTAAAGGTATACCTCAGTTAAGGGAGTTGTTATGTCGCCGGTCAGGGATGAAACAACCTCTATCTGACCTTTACAGCGATATGACTGCCAACCTTTATTCACCGGCGAGGCTGAAACACATGGACCTCTTCCAAAAATACCTCGATTCATAATAGCTTATAGACTGTTACCTCTGTAAATGATTTTTCACGGATATAAAATGTCATAGGGAATGATTACGAGGAGCGGAGGGGGATTCAAGTGGCAGAAAATGCGAAACTGTCCAAAGGAGAAACGGGCGCAATTCATCATTGATATGGATATCGAGGGAATGACCAAACAGGACTCAGGCAAGCTCTTAATGAGCGTATGTAGACCTGGCAAGAAAAAGATCAGGCCTTGCAGGAGAACGCGGACTTCCAGAAAACGGTGAAGACCAAAGCGGTATCATCACCGAGGTGACTAGGGAGCTTGCCAATCTGAAGGGCCAATTGGAGAGCGTCAAGACTTTGCAGAGAGGCGTATTTTGCGTGCCTGATTATAAGAAAACAGATACAATTAGCTTGCGGAAGTCTTAGAAATACACTTCATGGAAAAACAAATCAGGCCGCCCTCGTATTATGAGGCGGCCTAATCCCTAGAATAGTTAGGGATAATTTTCGTCCATTTGTCTGGAAAATCATGCTATAATATTTAATAACAGGTTGTCGTGGGACGGTTTGCCACACCCTTTTAGAAAGGGGGTGGTAGGATGATCACAATGGTTGAGGCGATGTATTTAATGATTGCATTTGCTACACTCATTGTTATGATCATGAAGAAGAAATAACCGCCCCGGCTAGGATGGCGGTTATTTCTTATAACCTCTAATTCGGGCTAACCGTTTGGTTAGACAACCTGCCGGACTGGCGTGCTTGTGACACGTCAGTCCTTTTATAATATTATACCTATGGACTATAAAATATGCAACAGGTCACACTGGGTAAAGCTGAAGAGATAAGGAAGTACAGTTAGTTCCTTTTTGACTGCCTTTCTTAAATCGTTTTTAAGTCCTTGATGAGGAAGGTCAGATCATTCAGGTCTGGCCTGAATTGTTTCCAAAAGCAAAGACCTGCAAAAGGTGGCTAATTCTTAGGTGAAATACATATTTTATAGTGTACAAAGTAGAATACAAATAATAAATTGCACTGGTTTTATATGAGGAGGCAAAAATATGACCATGATAGGGGAAGGTTACAAGAAAAGATATAAAGCAGGAGAAACTCCTTGGGATCTTGGCAGACCTGATTTTAACCTTATTCAGACAGTAACCACGATGGACATAAATCCTTGTAAGACACTGGAAATCGGCTGCGGTACTGGTAAAACAGGGGTCAGTGCCTGACACCAACTTATCAAAACAGGGGTCAGCAGGGGTCAGTGCCTGACACCAACTTATCAACTTTTTGTTGAGTTTGTGAAACCTTGGGTCGACTGTCTGTGAGATCAAAGGGATGTGGTATGATCCCCTTATATTAGACATAAATTAACTAGGACCATACTTCGTGAAGGTTCCTGAACAAGGGCATACCAAAGGGGACTGGCCACAGATTACGCCTGACTTCTATGATTATATTGTGATTGACGAATTCCATCACGCCGCAGCCCCATCCTACCAAGAACTTTTAGAGTATTATAAGCCGAAGGCGTTACTAGGACTGACGGCAACGCCTGAGAGAGCGGACGGACGAAGCATCTATACTTATTTCCAGGGCAGAGTTGCTGCCGAAATCCGGTTATGGGAAGCCATTGAACGGAAATTGCTCAGTCCCTTTCATTATTTCGGTGTAACAGATAATGTTGACCTCAGTCAGGTTCAATGGGTTGCTAGGAATTATGATGAGAGGGAACAAGAGAACCTCTAAGTGTTCGAAAAAGCCGTTGCCGAAAAACGAGTTGGTTTTATTATTGACGCCCTGGAACGATATTGTCTGGATCGTTCCGAAATCATCGGAATTGGCTTTTGTTTAAGTAAAAAGCATGCTGAATTTATGGCTCAGGTTTTTAACAAAAGCGGGGATTCCTTCAGAGTTTCTAGTCGCGGAGTCGGATAACGCAGTGAGGGACAGCGTGAAGCGGCGCCTGGTCACGAAGGAAATCACCTTAGTTTTTGTGGTGGATATATATAATGAAGGAATTGATATTCCTGAAGTGAACACGGTTCTTTTTCTACGGCCGACGGAAAGCTTAACCGTCTTTTTGCAGCAGTTAGGCAGGGGGCTATGACTCTGTGCGGGAAAAGAAGCGCTGACGGTATTAGATTTTGTGGGACAAGCGCATCAGAGGTATTCCTTTGAAGACCGTTTTAAAGCCTTGTTATCAAGGAGTCGAAAAACCATTGAGCAGGAGATTAAGACGGGTTTTGGCAATGTTCCTAAAGGCTGCTCGATTCAATTGGAAAAACAATCCCAGGACTACATTCTAGAGAACATTCGAAATGCGATTAATACTAAACGTAATATAATCAGCAAGCTATATGTTCTTATAGAAACCAGACAGGAGCTAAAGGTCAGGGAGTTTTTCGAGGGTTTATCATGTAACCCCGCAAGATATCTACAGCAAAAAGGTAACGGTTGTGGGATTGGCAGCTCAAGCCGGTTTACTTAAGGGCTATCAGGTCGATGCCGAGAGGGAACGATTGCTGGCTTCAGCGCTGGGGAGGCTGTCTTTGCTGAATTCCAGGCGCTGGATTAATTTTATGCAGAAGATCCTGCCGCAAATTCTTTTAGGTAAAGGTTCTTCATTGAATTCTTTGACCGCGGTGGAACGGACAATGCTAACCATGCTTCACTATACCTTGTGGGGTAAGGGGGGGAGTGATCTAGGAAATAGGTTTGCTTCTATAGAAGAGGCGATATATTGGGTTATTAATGATCCGCGGCTTTACAAAGAACTGATGGATTTGCTGGATCTTCAATTCTGTAATATCAATTTTGTGGATAAGCCATTAGTTGGTTTTGAGGATGAATTCCCACTCGACTTATATTGTGCTTATACCTTTGATCAGATTTTAGTGGCTCTGGGAAAACATACGGAACAAAAGAGGAGCTCATTTCGAGAAGGAGTTCTCTATCTAGCTGAGAAGAAGCTGGATGTATTTTTCGTGACCTTGAACAAGTCTGAAAAGGACTATTCTCCCTCAACCATGTATCAGGATTATTCTATCAATGAGGAATTATTTCATTGGCAGTCTCAGAGTCGGACGACAGAGGAATCGCTGACAGGGCAGAGGTACATTAACCAAGTAACCAATGGTGGGAATGTGTTGTTTTTTGTTAGAGAGTATAAGAAAGAGGGGGCTTTTGCCTCTCCCTTTACCTGTCTGGGCTTTGCCGATTTTCAAAGCCATTATGGTTCAGCACCCATTAGTATTGTCTGGAAGATGAAGGAGCCTTTGCCGGGGTTTGTGATGAAGAAGACGGTGAAGGTTTGATTTTAATGGGGCTTTATCAACTAGCCCGGATAACGATTTAAAGGATGAATAGTGAAGATGAATAAGAGAGTTTATGGTAATATTTCATTAAAACTGAATTGGCAAGGTGAAATTGTAGCTATTCAACCTAGAACCAGAGTCTGGAGATATCTTATGGATAATCGAACACACTATCACATAGGGTATAATCTCTTTATTGTAGGCGATAGCAGTGAGGGTAAAAATCAGTTTTCGGTTGCAATTTCTGAGAATCAGCAGGTTAAGGGTTTATTTCGAATAGGTGATGTACTTGAAGGTACAGCCTGGACAAAACAATATAAAGAAAGAGAATTTGCAGATTATTATAGAGCTGGCTCTTTAAAATGTTTGAGTAGAGCAGTCACGAATCTTGAAAATATACCACCGCCTTGGATGACGATGCCTCCATCGATGCAGACATATGAAGAAAGAGGTGCCAGGCTATTAAGTAAAGGTTTGTGGGAAACAAAATGTTATAAATGTATCTAGGCAAATATGATAATGTTAAATTCAATGGGATTTTGAGAAGAACATAAAAAATATAGATTTGAAGCCTTTTGTTATGGACCTAAGTCATGCAAATTTTACAAAATGGGTAGGCCACGGCCAGTTCCATATAAAAATAGAGGGTCAGCTATTGATGACGGGTGTCTAGATGAGCTTTTTACCGAAGGTAGAGATGAAGACGAATAAGAATATTTGATTCGCCAATCAGCTAAATCTTAAATCCTCCCTGATCAGTACGGATATGGGTATTAGCCTGAAAAGCAGATGTACCCCGCAGACGTCCTATGGAGAGTGTAAGCAAATGATAATCAGGGGCTTATGTCAGCCGTTTAGTTGGCTAAGTTGTGAGCCGCGCGAAGATGTTTTATGACATAGCCAAACGCACGAAAGATTAATAGGTAAACTAAGAGCTTTTGAGACCAAATATAGGTTGGGGGTTGACCTGAACATATGTTTGGTTATATTATTACATTGTGACAATTTTTACAATATTTTGGAGGGGTTGCTGTGAAGGATTATAAGAAAAAAGCCGAGAATAAACTGCGAATCAGAAATAGTACAGCAGAATTTTTAATATTCACTTCACAAGCAAATGAAAATACAATAGAAGTTCGAGTTGAAGATGAAACGGTTTGGCTCACTCAAAAATTAATTGCAGAACTTTTTGGTGTGGATCTTAGGACGGTAAATGACCATTTGAAAAATATTTACGCTGAGGGTGAACTAGTGGAAGAAGCAACTATCCGAAAAAACCGGATAGTTCAAAAAGAGGGAAACAGAGAAGTTAGAAGAGATGTTTTATTCTATAACCTCGACGCCATCATTTCAGTTGGTTATCGGGTGAATTCGCTCAGAGCAACGCAGTTTCGACAATGGGCAACCGGAGTATTGCGTACTTTCGCCATCCGAGGATATATATTGGACAAAGAGAGATTAAAAAATGGAACCTTCTTAAACGAGGAATATTTCGAACATTTACTGGAAGAATGTGAGAGAAGAGTACTTTGCGAGACGCAAGGCAGTTTTAGATGAGAAGGCGGCCGTCAGAGAAGCAGAACTCCGGTCGAGGGAAGCAATCCAGAAGGGAAAGGTAGAAGTTGCGAAGAATCTTTTGGACTTGGGAATGGAGATTTCAAAGATAGCTAAAGCAACAGGTATGACGGAAAACGAAGTTAAAGTGCTAAAAGATTGAGACTACTGATCGAGGGAGGGGTCTGCTCCTTATAAGGGGCCCTGGGAGCACTGGTGCCTGTCGAATCAGAAAAAACTGTCCCCTACACTATTGAAGTGTGGGGCGATTTTTTGTCCGCAATTCGCTTTTTTGCCAAAGGGGACTGTCCATAGATAACCGGTTTGCTTTTGAAAATGATGTTCTTGTATAAGGCGAATTTCTAAAAGAGAAATTTTCAAGATGAAATGAATGCTTCAACGCCCATGAGTATTGTATGGAAGAAGAAGGAGCCGCTGCCCGGGCTTGTGTTGAAGAAGACGGTAAAGGTCTGAAGTTGATAAGTGACGTTTTCATTCATGTGGATGAGTGTTGGGGAAGTCCTTCAAGTTTAACCTTTGGCTGAGGGACAAATCAGGCCGCCTCGTTTTAATTTAACGTGTAAACTAGAATTTGCTTGGCATAAGGTTTCAATTGCATCGTGAAGACTCAGCACTAAAAGTGTCATAACTTTCTTTATGGCTAGGACGCGAAACGAAAAGTTTTAGGAGTAAAGAGACTGGACGATTAGAGAATAGGACAATTTATTTCTCACATAACCTTTCCTTAGGAGGATTGGGGGTGTGTTCCTATGCCCGGGCTTATTGATTGGATTAGATTGTCCCAAATATTTCTGGACCCCTTATTTGGATGTGAAGAGGATACACGATTAACAGCCGATATCAGAAAGAATAAATTAGACAATCCTTTAATCGTCGAGGGGCCAATCAACGATCACTATATTCTTGTAGACGGCTATAAGAGGTATATAAGTCTGGTTCACCTTGGATGGGAAAGTGTCCAATGTACTATCGAACCAGAATCAGATCCTGCCTATCGTATCGCAAAGCGGTTACGTCGGGACTACAATAAGCAAAAAATGCGTAGTTCAGAACGGATCCGTTACGTTCATCGGTTGTTAGGTATGCAGTGGGATATCGACATGATTAGCAAGGAAACTGGCATTGCCAGGGCAGTTGTTCGTAAATACGAAAAGATTCGTGATATACCCCAGGAGTATAAGGACATTATTAAGTCCTTAAAGCTTGGCCACGAGGCACTTTTAGCTTTAGATAGAAAGGGACCAGTGCCAGACACCAACTTATCAACTTATTGTTTAGGGTTGAGGCTCAATAGAATGTATTCCTTTGAGGTAAGCCCCATCCCTTTCCCAAGTGTAGCATCCGTCACCCCTATATTAAGTCTCACTCTAGGGTCAACATTGAGCTGACTCAGTTTAACAATGGGAGGCGGCAAACTGCGGGTTATCACCACTTCCTATCTGGGAGCCACGGATTTTAAAGCCGTCGAATATCTCTGAGTCTGCCATGACAAGCGGATTGGAATGGAATATTAAGCTATCCCAATATGACTCAGACGATATTCTGGAGAAGATCCGGGCCACCTTTGAAGGGTATTGGAATAATCTTGAGTTTACGCCTTTTATTGTAGCCCTTTTGAAGTTGGATGTCTTTTTTGTGACCAGAACAAGTCCGAAAAGGACTATTCTCCGTCAAACATGTATCAGGATTATTCCATCAGTGAAGAGCTATTTCATTGGCAGTCTCAGAGTCGAACAACCGAGGAATCGCTGACAGGGCAGAGGTATCTTAACCAAGTAACCAGTGGTGGGAATGATGTTGTTTTTTGTGAGAGAGTATAAGAAAGAGGGGGCTTTTGCCTCGACCTTTACTTGTATTGGATTTGCCGATTTTCAAAGCCATTATGGTTCAGCACCCATTAGTATTGTCTGGAAGATGAAGGAGCCTTTGCCGGGGTTTGTGATGAAGAAGACGGTGAAGGTTTAAGGTTAACAAGTGAAATGCTGAACAACATGACCTACTAAGGGAATCAGAGGAGTTGTATTGATCATAAAAAAGCAATAACCGCCCCTGCTAGGATTGCGGTTATTGCTTATAACTTCTAATTCGGGCTAACCCTTCGGTTAGACAATCGGCTGGGCTGGTGTGCTCGCAACACGTCAGTCCTTTTGTTTTGACTGCTTTTCTTACGTTGTTTTTAAGTCCTTAATGATAGCCAGAAGATGTTCCAACTGGCCGTCGCTTAGCTTCCTAGATTCGTTAATTAAATCATTTAATTTTGTCGGAAAGCTTACTTCGTCATTAAAGAAATCCTTGGGAGGGAGATTAAGGTATTCGCAGATATAAAAAAATCCTGTCATGGAAGGCAGCGACTTTTTGTTCTCAATTTTATTGATATAGCTTTCACTTTGACCTAAAGACAGGCTCATATCCCTTGCGGAAACTCCTTTTTGTGTGCGGAGCGTGGTTAATCTTTCGTAAAATAAATCCTCATACATTACAATTCACCACCTTGTATATGATTATAGACAATACATCGGCTCTTTATACGGAATTACAGCATATGTTTCTATTGACATAGGGAATTGTATTCCGTATAATGCAAGAGGATATATGCCTTAATTCCTTATTATTATGAGAAAGGTGGTTGCCTAAAATGGCAATGATTATTAAAGATGCCAATATAAGGACTGCCTGCTGCTTTTCGGAACCTCGCAATAAAAGCTTTCATATTGAGTTTGACGAAAAAAACGCAGGGAGCCTGCGATTGAAGCAGGTACTGATGGAACAGGCGGTCTATTTGATTGAAGCTATGGGAGTTAATCATTTCATCAGCGGTGTTGATTTATGTGTAGGCCAGTTTTTCGCAGAAATCGTCCTTGACCTCAAAAGAGACTATCCCGAAGTTACCCTAGAGTGCGTTATTCCCTGTGAGGATCAGGCGGCAAATTGGACGATAGCGCAGCGTGATAGGTACTTTTCTATTGTAGAACGATGCGATAAGGAAACTCTATTGCAGCGTCATTATAGTAAAGATTGCATCAGAAAGAAAAAGGAATACATGGTCAAGCAAAGTAATTATGTGCTTGTGCTATGGAATGGCAAACACGGCGGCGCGGGGGAAATCCTTTCTATTGCTCGCACCCTGGGAAAGATGGTGATTCTGATTGACTTCAATACCTATGAAGTTCGACTGATTTGAAAAACTAGCGGCACAGCCCAATGCTATTAGCCCATAACTGGGGTGTTATGAATGACGAACCGACAGTCATCAGGGAATGTTATACATTCTGGGAAAATTTCCAGGGAGAAGGGATGCTGATTCTGGACTCTTTGGAGGGGGCCTCTCTGGCGGATGTGTCTCTGCAGGATGATCAGAGGTCCGGAGAATGAGCTGGTCTAGGTATATGCCGGTGCTTAGTTTATCTTGCCACAAGTTAGGCGAGAAGTGGCGGCCACACGGCCGCCGTTCTTTTTTGGCTCCACCTAAACTTGCGGAGGGTCGTAGAAGTCGTTGATCGTGGTTCCAACAACCTTAATATCCCGCTTTCCGATCAGCTCATCGCTGGACGTAAGGAATACATTCTTCTGAATGATCGTGTCCATTACAGCCTCGGTTTCAGCCTTATCCAAGTCTTCCCTCGGATCGGGGATGGCTACATATTAGCTTAGATTTGTGGCTTAGTGTTGTAGGATAAAACGGAAAGATTTTGCATTTTAAGCTGATGTTCTGAAGATAGAACCGGAGAGAGTTTCAGTTGAGCGGATAACTAACAAAGGGAGCGAAACTGAGGGAATCTTAGGCTTCGCTCCTTTTTCACATAGAATTGTCTGAGCTGAGTCTTCAATTCGGGCTAACCCTATAACCATTCAGATTTCTGAATCTCTAACCCCAAACACGTCCAGTCGGCATAAATGTTATCCATGGTAAAGCCAGATTCCGCTGCGAAATGGATTGAGGACAACAAGATTAGTATGGGACAATACTACTTGCCTTCCCCGACAGTGACAACAATCCAAATTCGTCGCCAAGGTCAGAACCCAGGCTATTTCAAATTGGCCCGCGCAGGCTAATTTGGGATAAGAAAAGTATGCCTATTCTAAATTGGCCCGCGCAGGCCAATTTGGAATAGGCATTTTATATGAGGTTTGTCATCCTCATGAGTCTGGCCACAATTTTGTGAATAAAGGAGCAGAAGGGACATGCAGGTACAGTGTCTGCAAGAAGGGCTAATATGTGCGAAGACAGTGTCTTCGTGTGGGCGTAGCCAAGTTTTCTAATTGTCCGAGATAATCTCAGAGAGGCGGGTTTTAAATCCTAACTCCAAGAAATAGAAGCCCATACCTCTGGAAAGCTCGGCGTTGGCCCCCTTTGTCCGCAGATAAGCGTTTCCCAGTTCCCATAAATATTGGTAGGGTACAAGAGCATCTAAAGGATGAATGATAATCTTACTTTTAGGTCTGCTTGGCGGGAAGGCCAACTAAAACAAAGCATTTACGGTTAAAGATTTCGGGGAGATGCAGCGTTAATATCGGAGATTCATGTGAGTTCTTGTTCTAAATTGCGAAAGACATCCGTATTAAAAAAGTCCGATAGTGAGATTTCTAAACCATCACACAATTTTTTAATTGTTACAATACCAGGGTTCAGGCTCTCATCATTTAGGATGCTTTTTATAGTCGATTGTGGTACGGCGGCACGATAGCTCAAAGCATTGGGCGTAATATTCCGTTCTTTGCAAAGTTCAACGATTCTGTTCACTACTGCTTGTCTTGTATCCAATGAATACACCTCCTAGTGGTTTATCACTAATCAAAGCATACAGAAAATACAAATATTTTGTTAGTGATATAGCACTAAGATTAATTTTGTGCCATAATTAGTTATATAATACTAATTATGGAGAGAGGTGTTTTCGCGTGCCGGATTATAAGGATATGTATTTTCGACTTGCTGCAGAAGTAGCAAATGTGGTTGATATTCTCGTTGAAGCGCAGCTGCAAGGAGAGTACGATTATACTGAAGAAGTAACCCCGGTTATTTCGCTCAAAAAATCTGGAGCTCAAAAGAAGGATAGTGATGAGGAATACAAAGGAACAGTTGAAAAACTAAAGAAGTCTTTAGTCATTGATCAGACAGCGTCAGACTGCTGACAAATATGACGTTGTCAGCAGTCTGAACGCCGATTCAGCCGGGGGTTACGTTAACGCTTCTTAAAAACTGCCGGTTAAGCCTGCGGCGGGTCGAAAAGGTCATCGGTCGTGGTATCAATAACCTTAATGTCCCGAAAACCTCTATGTTAGATAGTCGATACTTGTTTAATAGAATTGCAAGTTTAATAAGCGAGGTACTCGGAATATCAAAGCCACCACTTTCATATCTTGAATAGGATAATGACAATAAAGAAGAAGCCCGCTGAACTCTTAAAGAGCAGCGGGTTTCTTCCCTTTTTGATCCGCCCCAGGCTTAAACACCGGGGATACAATATCTTATGTTATGGCCGTCCAGGTTGTTCCATAGTAAAACTTTGCTTTGTCCAACTGCTTGGTTCCAGTTAATAAAGGGAAACTATAGCTTTTCCAGTGGAGAATGGGGCAAGTGGCTGGAGGAGTCGGTCGATTTCTCCCAGAGCAGGGCCAATAAACTGATGCGTATCTTCAAAGAGTACGGAGCCGAACAGCTTACCTCCTCAAATTCGGATCCGGATCCGAATTTGAACTACAGCCAGGTGGTGCTTCTTTTAGGGATCCCAAAGGAGGAACGGGCGCAATTCATCCTCGATATGGATATCGAGGGAATGACCAAACAGGAACTCAGGCAAGCGGTCAATGAACGGACGCAGACCCTGCAAGAAAAAGACCGGGTTTTACAGAAAAAAGACCAAGCCCTGCAGGAGAACGCAGACCTCCAGAAGACAGTGGAAGACCAAAGCGGTATCATCACCGAGCTGACTACGGAGCTTGCCAATCTGAAGGTCCAATTGGAGAACGTCAAGACGTCCAAAGCGGAACTCGATAAAACGGCCAGGCAGCTGAAGGATTCGCTGGAATCGCTCCAACAAAGCTCATCCGCCAAGGGCTACGAGAGGATGAAAACGAACTTCATTAATACCGCGCTCAAGGTCAGGGCCAACCATATCGCCTTCCTCTGTGAAAACCTGGATAAAACCATTAAGGATGTGAAGCAAGAGCTGCTCAAAATCGCCCCCAATGACAAGGAGGCGTATATCACTTATAAGAATAAAGTATACGATCGTTTGAATGTGTGGCTTAAGGACGAGACGTGGAGCAGGCAAGCAAGAAATGCAGACTTGAACGACGAAACCCTGAAAATGACCAGAGATATGAGATATGAGATATGAGCAAATTTGTGAATGTGGATATGACTGTTTTTGGGAACGAGCAAAGACCCCCCGATTTCTCGAAGATCTTATTTGCCAAGCTTGATTGAGTCAGTCGACAGCGACATAAATGCAATAACATCAGCGTTTTCTTTATTAATTAAGAGATGAAGTTTTGAAATTTCAGCTTCCTGCAATCCCAATGCTTCATCTCTTAAAAATTCGTTATACTCTTCAAATTCACAAACAAAATCACTCAATCTATAACCTTTAGACAAATCAACCAATTTAATCATGTCTTGCAAATCATATATATTTTGCAACATCAAATTTACTTCCTTAATTTTTTAACTAGATCTGAAGCCCTTTTATTTTTAATAATAGCATTAGGAGAGGGCTTACTCATCAGCTCTTTTATCACATCTTGAGCGTAATGACCTTCTATGACAGTTGCCTTTATAGGACTTGTTTTTACGGCATGCATATGTCTATTCCCTCCTCTAAACAATTTAATTACTTTATTTGCCTTGATCTCTGTATCAACACCGATCTTCTTGTCCATATCATATCACCTTCCAAATGCTGTTTCAATACTGTATGGTTAGTTTTACCAACTTAGAAGGAGATAATCATATGGATGTAGTATTAATATACTGGAATGTCACAATATCTTCAATCAAATTCAAACTTTAACGCTGATTCTTTGAAGGAGTTAATTTGATGTTCGCAAGGGGAAAAGACCTTAAATTATTCCAAATCAATCAACTTATGTTCCCCAAATTATCTCATAGATAAAGAACAGAGATGCAGCAAAAACAATCTTTCATCAAGGAACCAGGACAATGGAGTCCTGCAAGTGACATTATGAAGCAATGATTGAATTCTTCATGTACTTGGGTATGACGATTGCTTCTCGGTTAAATTGAGTCAGAGGTGGACAAAGTGCATTATTTTACAAAAGAATGGTATGAATTGGAGACTAGTGCTCATTTAGGGTTAGAAGAAGATAAGCAAGCAGAAGCTATTTCTGAAGAATACTTTCAAGAATTGTACAAGCAAAAATTTGAGGAATTATTAAAGGAATTGCAGATTGTACATGAGGAAATCGCTTTAAAACATCAAACTCATAAAGAAGGAAATCCTGATGATATCAGTCTGAAGTTGGAGTACCCAGAACAAATTGGTTGGTAGCAAAATGTTTCTGTTTAACTATACGCATCGCTGTGAGGAACAGAGCCCTTGAAGTTTAACCTTTGGCTAGGAACAAATCAGGCCGCCTCGTTTTTAGAGGCGGCCTGAACCCTGTGAATAGTCAGGGATAAGTTTCATCTTTTTGTCTGGAAGATTATGCTATAATAGTTGCAACAGGTTGTCGAGGGACGGTTAGCCACACCCTTCAGAAAGGGGGTGGTAGGATGATCTCAATGGTTGAGGCGATGTATCTTATGATTGCATTTGCGACACTCATTGTTATGATCATGAAGAAGAAATAACCGCCCCCGGCTGGATGGCGGTTATTTCTTATAACTCCAATTCGGGCTAACCGTTCGGTTAGACAATCTGCCGGGCTGGCGTGCTCGCAACACGTCAGTCCTTATTTAATATTATATTCATAGATTGTAAAATATGCAAATGGTTACTCTTCCAAAAATAACACCTCCATTGTAAAATGGAACCATAGTCTAGTCGGTTTTAAAAGGCGAATTAGAATATGAATCAGCCAACACAATGTTTCTTAAGCATCGAGGGAAGGTGTGTGACTAAAAATGGAAGACAGAGTACTATTCACTTTAAATCATATTTTACAAAAGAAGAAGAGAAAGATAACCCTGGAGAGCCGTTTGCGGGAAGACTTGTTTGTGGATTCTATAGATATGTCGATGATTATTGGAGATCTGGAGGATGAATTCGAGATAACCATTACTGATGACGAGTTTGCAAATGTGGTTACCGTCAATGATATTGTAGAAAACCTGAGAGCTAGAGGTTTATCCGATTACCGATCGATTATATATTCGGTGTGATTTCTTCCACCATATAGTGTCACAGATGCAATTCGGGCTGTAAAACGAAATAGTGACTAATATTGAGCATAAAAAAATAAGCAACGCGGGACAACTTTTGTCTCGCGTTAGCTTTTAAGGCAGGGATTTCTTCAATGATCTCAATGGTTGAGGCGATGTATTTAATGTTTATAGTATTAAACCCATGAATTGTAAAATATGCAATCAGATAAGCAATTCCTCATAGAAGCAATCCTGGGCTTAACACCCCATACCTATTATATCTTTTGAATCTCAGATCCATCTTGTTTCATCATATATACCGATGGATCCATTGACATGACAGATAATCCTCTTGTGAAAAAGACCCAATCACCCACAATAGTTATAGCCGATACTTCATCTTTATCCGTGAGTTTTGTCCGACTGGTACCATCAAGTTTAACTTTGTAAAGTTTGTACCCATCTGCTTTATTGCTGTAGTAGATCCAGCTATTATGCACATTTAAAGCTCCGGCAGCATCACTGGTAACTTCCCTTTTTCCTGTACCGTCGATATTCGTGGTGTATATTTTTCCATTGTTATAAGTGATATAGAAAAGCTTATTGTCACTGATGCTAAAGGATTTTACATTATCATCAACCATCAAAGTTTCCTCTGTCCCATCCATAGTTGCTCTGTAAATTGGATTTGGACCCATTGCTGATGCCTTCTGATAATAGATATAACCGGAGTTAATAAAGACGTTTCTGGAATTATTCAAAATTTGCTTTGAAGCCAAAAAACCATTGCCGTCGATGAAGAGGCCCCCATCATTAGCATAGTATACTTGTTTAGCATCCGCGAAGACATAAGGCATAGCTGCAGACGAAATAAGAGAAGGTTTAGGGGAGTCCTCACTTAGGATCTTTTGATATGATCCAACAACATTTGAGAAGTAAATGGAATCGCCTATGGCACTCAGATGTTCCGCACTATCGTCCAGAACTTTAGTCGCTTCTGATCCATCGGGTTTCATTTTATATAATAGAGTATTATTTTGACCGCTCCGGTAATATATCCATCCATTACTTGCGGCAGCTAGTCCGGAGTTATGCAGGTTACTTTGAATATTACCGGGATCGAGGGCGCGCCTGGACTTAAGTGTGTTAAAGACAGACTCGGAAACGACGCTTGTACCACCTAGGACAACGACGGTCTTCTTTGAAAGGGAGTTGAGGTAGATCAAGCTTACTTTCTCAGGAATCTCGTTGGGTTTTACTAAAACGATAGGGGATTGGGTCGAGCCGGCAATAACTGAGCCGGAGAGGGCATCTGGAAAATTTGTTCCGGTTGCCACAAAAAGATTAGGACTTGAGTCGCCGAATAGTGCCTTAGCAATCATAGCCGAGGTTTCATACTGGTCATAACCGCCAAAACGTCGGATGTTTGCCTCTGGGAAAAGGTTTTGGATTTGTGCCTCCAATGTAGCACTCACTGCACCTACGCCGCCAACAATAGTGACAATCGTGGGCTTGACGTCTTTAAGATAAGATAGACTTTCAGCAGGGAGGTTGTTTTTCTCAACGAGAATCATTGGAATACCCTGTGCAGAAGCATAAGGGGAGATTGACAGAGCATCCGGAAAATTTTCGCCGGTGGCGATGATGACTTCTCCGCCTCCGGAAGGCTTGACTTGTTTAGCAACCTCTGCAGCTGTCCCGTAGTGGGTAATGCCTGCCAGACGCTTAATATTATAGGGATGATAGGAATTATCGTTTAACTTGGCTTCAAGAGTCGAAGATACCACTGCTGTTCCGCCAAGGATATAGATTGTGCCTCCAGGTTCTAGAACTCGTCTTATCTCGGTGATTGTTTTCTGATTATCAGTATAAGGGTTGATCAGTAAAAGCGGAGCATTTTCCAGCACTCCGAGGCTTGCTCCGGCTAAAGCATCCGGAAAATTATAACCGGTGGCTAACAGTACGGCATCTGCGCTGTGAGTAACAGGAAAGGTTTTTTGAGAAATAGCTATAGAAGTACCAATTAAGTCATAACCGGCAAGTCGCATATTGTCAGGAAGAAGGGAGTCCACTACAGGGCTGGGTGTTGTGCGGTTATTGGCTGTGCCATCTCCCAATGTACCGTGATTAAAACCCCAGGTTAACATGGAGCCTTCAGTGGTTATGATGAGATATCCGCTTGGACCGGTGGCAATTCCTTGGACATCGGTTAGGTTGGGAACGGTAACAGGGCTTAAATTAAGATGATAACCCAGATCTGTCGGCTGATCCATGGGTTTAGTGAAATCGATCCCCCAAAACCAAACCGTACCGTCTTGGCGTAAGGCGATTGTGTTACGAACTCCAGCGGAAATCATTTTGACCGCAGTTAGCCCTGGAACTTGAATCGGACTGGTTCGAGAAGTTATCGTACCATCCCCTAATTGACCGCTATGGTTTTTTCCCCAAGCCCAGACGGTGCCATCGGCTTTAAGGGCAGCGAAATGATCATATCCTGCAGATACTGCAACAATGTCTGAGAGACTTTCAACTCTTTCAGGAGAAGAAATAGTGTCTCCCCATCTCCAAACAGATCCGTCATCAGTGAGGGCAAGAGTATGAGTTCCTTGGGCAGATACAGCGCTAATATTCGCCAGACTGGGAATTTGTACGGGTGTTATTGAAGATTTGGTGGTACCATTGCCCAGCTCTCCACTGCTATTATTCCCCCAAGCCCAGACGGTTCCGTCATTTTTTAATGCCACAGTAAAGAAACTGCCGGCAGAAACAGCTTTTACGTCTGACAAACCGGTTACTTGGACAGGGTGATAGCTTTCTTTAAGGGTTCCGTTTCCTAATTCACCACTAAAGTTTGAGCCCCAGGTAAAAAGTTCACCGTCCTTTTGAAGTGCAACCGAATGTGTGGAACCGGAAGCAATGGCTTTAACATCTGCTAATCCTGTAACTTTCACTCGATAGGGTCTTGTATTCGTAGTGCCGTCTCCGATTTGTCCATTTTGATTGATTCCCCAACCCCAGACGGTTCCGTCTGAGTTAAGAGCCAGCATAGACTGTGAGCCACCTGATGCCGCGATGAAATTATTGGTAACTCCATAGGCTGGTTGCTCAGTGAATAGTGAAGACAACATAAAAACAATGATCATGAGTGCAAAGAATCCTTTATTCTTTTTCAAATGGTCACTCTCTCTTTCTATTGCAGCTTATTTTTGATCCGTAGGACAGGAGTTAATTCGTTTTAGCGAATGATATTTCCTTTTGGCAAAATAATCCTTGAGGATTCACCTGTTTAACAGGACTATTCCTGTTTATGGGAATCTGCTCAAGTGCCAATTAAATCCATCTTGTTTCATCATATAATACCGATGCTATTGACTGATTGACGCCAGAGGACATCTACCCAGAACAAATTGAATGGTAGCCAATATTTCCGTTCAACGATTTGTATCGGTGTGAGGAACAGAGTCCTTCAACTTGAATCTTGGGCAGCGGAACAAATCAGGCCGCCTCGTTTTAGGAGGCGGCCTGAACTCTGCGAATAGTCAGAGAAAAGTTTCATCTTATTGTCTGGAAGATTATGCTATAATATCTGTAACAGGTTGTCGAGGGACGGTTAGCCACACCCTTCAGAAAGGGGGTGGTAGGATGATCTCAATGGTTGAGGCGATGTATCTCATGATTGCATTTGCAACACTCATTGTTTTGATCATAAAGAAGAAATAACCGCCCCCTCCAAGGATCGCGGTTATTTCTTATAACCTGTAATTCGGGCTAACCGTTTGGTTAGACAATCTGCCGGGCTGGCGTGCTTGCAACACGTCAGTCCTTTTCTTATATTATACCCATGAATTGTAAAATATGCAACCGGTTCACATATGGAAAGGCTACAAAGAGGGAACGATTACTTACTTCAGTAACGGTCAGCAATGCATGGAATCCTTTTCACATAGAATTGTCTGAGCTGAGTGTTATGGTTTACTCATAGTAAGTTATGCAAGATAGATTATCAAGCAGAAGGTCTGTGCTGATAGAGTATAATTTTAAAGAATATGGTAAAAAGGAACAGTTGTTGGCAGGGTTTTTACAGAATAAAGGAGAATTCAGGCTATAGAAAGTGTTTGGAGTTTCACGAGCTATTAGAAATAGGATGCCAGATTTTTCGCTCACGGGTGACCCACGTAATGGGAGGATAGTGAGAATGAAATATACTTGTACGTTGATTGCAGTAAGAAATATTGAGAAAGCAAAGCAGTTTTATCACGATGTTTTGGGGTTAGAGGTTGTTGCTGATTTTGGGGCAAATGTTACTATGACAGGCGGTATTGCATTGCAGACAGCTGATACTTGGAAAGGCTTTATTCATAAGCAAGATGAAGAAATTGTTTTCGGAAACAATGCATGTGAGTTGTATTTTGAGGAAGATGACATGGACAGCTTTGTTGCAAAGTTAAACATTATGAAAGGTATCGAATATATTCATCCGCTCTTTGAACATTCGTGGGGCCAGCGAGTAGTTCGTTTCTATGACTTGGATAGGCACATTATTGAAGTAGGGGAAAACATGACTATTGTTGTTAAGAGATTTATAGAAACTGGACTTTCGATTGAAGAAACGGCCATTCGTATGGATGTACCAGTTGATTATGTGAGGTCGTGCTCAACGTAAAAAATGAGCATACAGAGGAATCTATTAAAATAAAGGATATTAATGGTGCTTCGGAAAAGCTAAGGGTGAAGAGGTAATGACTGCCAAAAAGTATGGTCGGGCAAAAGACGTTCTAATAAATAATTCAGAAAAAACACATCATCTAAGGAGTTTTCTATGTCTAACATCCAACTCTACGAATCTATTATCAATAAAACTTTAGAAGAAACCCTTAATAAGTTAGAAGCTTTAAAGGGCGTTCATAAAGATAAGTTAGATCCTGTTAGCTCAGGGTCTATTTTAGCTGCGTACATACAAACTGTCCTCGAATCGGGGTTACGGCATTATAAAAAGCCTGAACATTTGTCATTTCAAATAGACGTGGTGAATCAAGTGATTGAACACCTCGGTGGGATTCTTAAAGATAACGAACTCAGTCAGTTTCAGATTATGGAGGATCATTTATTAAGGGGAATTACTGAGAAACTACTTTCAAAGGATAGATTTAAGGAGCTTATGCCGGTGTCTTCTGTTGCTAGAAGTAGCTTGTTTACTGGTGGTGATCATGAACCGCCGGTTTATATGGAGCTAAAGCGAGAAATCGCATCGGCAGATCGGATTGATTTGTTGGTGTCATTCATCAAGCATAGCGGTCTAAGGCTGATTTATGAAGATTTGGTAGAACATACGAAGACCAAAATTTTACGCGTTATTACCACAAGCTATATGGGCGCAACGGATTTTAAGGCGGTGCAGCTATTGGCACAGCTTCCAAATACAGAGGTGCGAATTTCTTATGACACTAACCGCACACGGCTTCATGCAAAGGCTTATTATTTTCATAGGGAATCGGGTTTCAGTACGGCTTATATTGGCTCATCTAATCTTTCAAAGGCAGCACTTAGTGAGGGGACTGAGTGGAATCTTAAGGTGGCTGAATATTCCTCAGTCGAACTGATTCAAAAATACCGCATCACTTTTGAAACATACTGGAATATTGGGGAGTTTCAAAGTTTTGATCCGAAAAAGCTTGAGGATGTGAAAAGACTTAAAGTTGCCCTGGAGGAAGAGTCAAATAAACAGGATGCTGGTAGTCCACAATACTATTTTGATATTATTCCCTATGCCTATCAGCAGACTATTTTGGATCGTTTGCAAATTGAACGTGAGGTTTATGGGTCTTATCGGAACTTGATTGTAGCGGCTACGGGTACTGGGAAAACAGTTGTTGCGGCCTTTGATTTCAAGCAGTTTTATAAGGAAAAGCCAGGGGCGAAGGTTTTGTTCTTGGCGCATAGAGAGGAAATATTAAAACAAAGTTTGTCAGCTTTTAGAGGTGTTCTTAGGGATGCGAATTTTGGTGAGCTTTGGGTAGGTGGGTATCAACCTCAAGATTATCAGCATGTTTTTGCTTCGATTCAGACCCTTAATAGTAGTGGACAGTATTTGAAATTTGAGCCGGAACACTTTGATTACATAGTTTTAGACGAATCGCACCACGGCGCCGCTGGTTCTTATCGCAAGGTTCTTGAGCATTTTACGCCCCAGATTTTATTGGGGCTTACTGCGACGCCAGAGCGGATGGATGGTGTGGATATTCTAGCGGACTTTAATAATCGGATTGCCTATGAAATAAGGCTAAGAGAAGCCATTGATCGGAACTTGCTATGCCCTTTTCATTATTTTGGAGTCTCAGACGAGACGGATTTGAGCCAAATTAAATGGCAGAGTGGGCACTATGATCTTGCAGAACTCGGTATTAAATTCATTGGCAACGAGCAGCGTAATAATGGGATTTTGAAGGCGATAGATCAGTATGTCATTTCGACTGTCAAGATGAAGGCGCTTGGCTTTTGTGTCACTAAGGACCATGCTCGTTATATGAGCCAAGTGTTTAATGCGCGTGGAATACCTGCGGTGCATTTGGATGCTGATTCTTCCAAGGAAGAAAGGCAGAAGGTTCAAGGAAAGCTACTTAAAGGTGAGATTAAGGTCATCTTTGTCGTGGATCTTTATAACGAAGGTGTCGATATTCCAGAAATCAATGTAGTCATGTTCTTGAGACCAACTGAATCTGCTACGGTCTTTATCCAACAGTTGGGTAGAGGTCTGCGGCTTCATCCAGATAAGGAAGTTCTCACCGTACTCGACTTTATAGGACAGGCGCATATGCAGTATGACTATCGTATGAAATTCCAAAGTCTCATCGGCCGTACCCGCGGCTCCCTTGTTACGGAGATAAACGAGGGCTTTACTACTTTACCGAATAATTGCCATATCCAACTGGAAAGACTGGCTAAAGAACGAATCTTGAAGAACGTTGAATCGGCGTATATTAATAGAAGAAAATTGCAGCAGTTAATGACAGACTTTAGGATGAATAACGTTCTAGAGTGCACTTTTCTTAACTTTTTAAAACGCTACGATCTTGAGCCGCTTGAGATTTACCGTTTTACCACCTTCTCGGAACTAGTAAATCAGCCTTATGTCATGGATTCTAGAAGTCCGCTCGCTAGCATTAAGTCTCTAAAAGGAGCGTTGGTTAGGTTGGCTAAGCTTAATGCTGTTGAGCTTTTGCAGTTTATCCAGAACTATTTTAATGGTCCGTTTGAACTGGTTAGGGAACGAGATATTCGTCTTGCAACGCAGTTTTACTATACTCTTTTCAACACGGAATGGAATGGCACCATTCAAGAGTTTATGCTCGGGGTTTATGAGTTTACTCACGAGATGATTGAAGAGATTCAAGATGTGGTCAGTTACAACTTAGAACAGATAGACCATTTGCCTAAACAAGTTACGATAGAAGCTGACATCCCACTTGAACTGCATGCGTCCTATTCAACACTTCACGTATTTGCAGCCGTTGGTGAGAATTCCATCAATTCAGTGAAAGCTTTCAGAGAAGGTGCCAAGTATTTCAGCGGTCATAACTTGGACGTTTTTTTTGTCACACTCAACAAGTCCGAAAAACACTATAAAGAGTCTACAAGATATGAGGATTACGCGATTAATGAAGAACTCTTTCACTGGCAATCTCAAAGTCGTACCTCAGACATTAGCCCAACTGGTCAGCGCTACATCACCATGCGGGAAAACGGATCACGAGTGCTCCTATTTGTCCGTGAAGAACGCTCAGACGCCTACGGCAACACTGAAGTTTACCGGTTGCTAGGCCTGGCCAAATACGTCTCCCACCAAGGTTCCGCCCCCATCAGCATCACCTATAAGCTCGACGAAAAGATGCCCATGGAAATTTTAAAGACTTCGAACCAGATTGTTAAGATTGTATAAGCAATGGCAATATCTCAACGATTGGAGGGTTTAAATGTTAAGAAGATTGAGGCTATCATCCGTCCATCAAGGCTCCATAAAGTGAACGATGCTTTGTGCTCCTGCGGATTTATCAGTTTGACGCAGGTGGTTGGTTGCGGTAAACAGAAGGGGCATATTACAAGCTGAAAAATAATATATCTTGGGTAGGAATATTTAGAAAAATTGTTAAATGCTTAATTTAAGAGGAGTTTCCTAAGGGCGTTGACAGGCGGGGCAATTTTTAAGTTAGCCGATTTCGCGTGATATAGAAAGAAAGATAAGCTTAATATTGAATAGGGTGAAAATTGGTGTATAAGACGGCGAGGATGTGAACGAAAAATGGGCGACAAGGAAGCGGAAACTGAATCCGGTTACCGGGTTGTTTATAAAAAATATTGGCAGGATATTAAGAAACGCGACCCTGCCGAGATCACCGCAGTACGGGCTGTTTCATACAGTAGCGACACTCATCAGTTCAATGTAATCTTCTTTGACGAGGAGTATATCGCGGATAGCGTTAATGAGACAATTTGCCGCAAAGCAGACGGACATGTCCCTGATGTGGTGGCGACGATTGTTATCCTTAATTACTTGGCTTATGCGCAGCCGTTGCCGGAATCCTCTCCGAGATGGGTGAGCGTTAAAGAAATACCGGGCGGAATGATATTTTATGCAGCGTTTCATAAAACGGCTATCTCAGTGGTGATCGAGGCGTTCGGACATCAGGTTGGTCGATTAATGACAGCAGCACGCTCCTTGGGCGGTCAAGCGGGTCCCTTTGGCGATACTTCCGTAGTTTTCAGAGCATTTCCGGAAGTACCTTTGTGTGTTATTGTTTGGGAGGGAGATGATGAAGTCAAGGCCAATGCTACTATCCTTTACGATCCTTCCATAGAGTTCCTGCTCCAGAGCGCGATCTGTATCGATCTTGGCATATACTTAGCTGCTCAGCTGAAGAGGTTAAACAATCATTCGTGAATTACAATCACTTAAACTCTCTAAACAACGTTTGAGGGTGTTGTATAAGTTATTATAAACTCCTAAAGTAATATTTTTCTTTTCCTTGTAACATTACATAATGCAAGGGTAAACCATCAGTATTGGAATTGCTATTATCCTCTATACCGGGAGTATCTTATTTGGCAGAGATCAGCTTTGGTTTATTCAACAACATTCAGTCAGCTCTGGCCGGTGCCGAATCGCCCACCGCCTTTCGAATTTTGGGCATCTTTATTGATTCTACTAAACAAGAGGAGGGAAACCATGGATTGGAACTATGAAAATGGACGTATCTATAGTACCGATGAAAAAGGAGAATTGATGTGTGAGGCTACGTTTATACGTAAAGAAAATGGAGAGGTGAATATAGATTACACCTATGTTAATCCCGTTTTGCGAGGTCAAGGTGTCGCCGGGAAGATGATGGAAGTAGTGGCTGAGTATTTTAGGAAAGAAAGGCTAAAAGCTACAGCCACGTGTTCATATGCTAATATTTGGTTACAGCGACATGAGAAACAATATCCAGATATCCTTTCCGTGGATAGATAATGGGGTAGGATGATGGTAATTCAGCAGAAGGAAAAGAAATCGGATCTATTGTGGTAGGTCCAAGAATAGGGATTCATAACAGTAGAGAAGCTGTACACTACCCTTGGCGTTTTTGGGTAAAAGATAGTCGCTTTGTCTCTAAATAATGTAGTTTTACTTAAGTGGACTTGTTTAGATCGAATGAACGTTACTTCCAGTTTGAGAAAAATTAAATATTGGATGCCCTTTCAGCGGTGTCAGAAGAGTATTACAGGTTCACTAACGCATAATTGAAGTGATAACCATTCTTTAGAGGTGAGTTCATACCTTTTCTAAAATTGCGACACCTTGGATTTCTCCGATTCCGCCGTTACCATGAACTAATCCGTACTTAATACCGCTATGAATCATGGTATTACACATTTCAATTAAGCTGTTTAGTGCTGAATTGTTCCAGGGTGCCCGATTAAGGTTCATCCCACCGGTAACTGTAATCTCATGGTTTAATAAGAATTCTGGTAGTTCCAGTATACTTTCAACCATTTCTGTGGTTAATAAAAAAGCCAAAGGAATTGGGGGATAACATGTGTACACTTCTAAACATAAGTTCCCTTTTCTGAATTCTTCAAAAACGTTAATTTTCGCCTGTTCTTGGGCTGCTGAAAAGGAACTCCGTAAATGTGCAAAGAGATTATTTTTCTGACCAACTAGTTTATCAATGCTTTCGGGCGTACCTTTAACCATATTGTACTTTGTACCTGAAACTTTAACTCTTCCATATGGGAGAGTTATTAAATTAGCGGTTTGATCATTTGCAAGAATTACGCCACCGGCAAAATCGATATTGGGGTTAGCGCAATCAGTCATTCTGAACAAATCGCCCTTTAGATTCTCTAGCATTCGCCCTCGGTCGTAAGTAACTTTTTGGTTAGTATTCTTGACATAAGTTTTTAAATAGTTTCTGTACAGATCGTCCGTTAATTGAAGAAAGAACTCCTTAGAAATCCCCATTTCTTCGCACATTCTATGTGATATTAAATTGTAGCACTCCAAAATACTCTTACCGTTAAAAATGTCCATAGCTTGCTGAATGGTGTTTTTTCCATAAACATGTTTATTCGTTAGCAAAGGATCGTAGCCAAAAATAAAAACTGCATCATATAAATCCTCGTCAATAAGCTCTTTAGCATCACAGAGTGTTTGCACTGGACTTGCGCCGCTTTTATAGGTATTTATTTTTGAGATTGAATGACATCCCAGGATATTAAAATAGAAGTCATTTGCGGCTTCAAAACTATTCAGGAGTGGATCAATAAAAAAGTAAGCAATTCTTTTTTTATAGGCGGTCAGTTTTTTGTTAATGGTGATTGCTTCATTGAAAGCTTCTTTTAATACATCTGAAGTCAATTTATATCCTTTTGTGTCCGTGATTTTTTTCGAATATATTATTGTTGCCATAGTTTTCACCCAGCTTTCAAGTGGATTTTGGTTGAGAACCTTTCCAAAAGCTAATTTCTTGTCATAATGGGAAGTTTCAGCTCTTGGCGCGGGTTTTTTACCATACGAGTTTTGCCAGGGAGTTCCTAATTCAAAGTTGAATATTTGTCATAATTACCCTCTTCTATTAACTTGTGACAATAATCTATTATACTATATTGTTCAATCATTGACGGATCGCTGGATTCAATAATCAGAAGTTCTTTATAAGGTTAACAATGGGACGGACAAGGGGACAGGGACTTGTCTGTTGTTAAAGGATGGACTTAGTATTATAAAAGCTGTTACAAAAAGAGCTTGTAAGAGAAAGATAACGTGCACAGGGACGGACGCTTGTTTGCTGGAGAACGCAGAGAGAGTGGTGACTTGAATAGTCACTAATTAAAAGATAGTTCCCTTGGACTTATTTAATGCCGAGGCAATTGGTGCGGAACTGTACATCATGCTAAAGAGGTTCTGGAAAGACTTGGTTGTCCGTTATAAATGGTCTATTTAGCCAATGCTAGTAAACGGCCGAACTTCTCTTCGTCGTTACCATGGTGATTCTAGGTTCCCATGATTGAACGCAAGCTCCACCAATTACTTAGGGTCTTTGTTAAGCAGATAGTAAGCTTTAGGCTAAAATTGGGTAAAAATAACAGTAGACATTAAACCTTAAAAGATGTATTCTAACTGAGCGCCAAAAACGTGGTGCCTTGATTTGAACAATGCAAAAATTAGTTGTTGACAACTTAGGGTTGAAGATGCTAATATATGCATCCGGCCAAAAAACAGGCCAAGCATCAAACAAGAAGTTTAATTAGCTGTTGACAACGCACGTTGGAAATGCTATGATACAACTCCGGCCTAAAAAGCCAAAGAGAATCACAGAACGACGATAAAAATTCGGACTTAAAATTAGTATTGACAACGTAAGCTGAAAATGCTAAGATGTGATTCCGCCCTAAACGGGCAATGACAAATGGTCTTTGAAAACTAAACAACAAGGACAGCCAATGAGAGAGACTCGAAAGAGTTTCAAAGAAACAATGAGCGAATCATCTTCTTCAATATAAGAAGTTTGAATAACTTTTTTTGGAGAGTTTGATCCTGGCTCAGGACGAACGCTGGCGGCGTGCCTAACACATGCAAGTCGAACGGTCTAATGCTTAACACTGAGTGTTCAGTAAGGTGGGGGACAGCGAGAGCGCGAAGAATGAGCGCTCCACGCATTCATAAGTACCAACACAACTGAAGGAACGCTGAATGTTGAGTGTTAAGTATTAGATAGTGGCGGACGGGTGAGTAACGCGTGGGTAACCTACCCATAAATCCGGGACAACCCTTGGAAACGAGGGCTAATAC
>NZ_JAMHFY010000015.1 GCF_023897015.1 Desulfosporosinus nitroreducens
CCATTTCCATCGAAGAGGATTCGATTGTGCTTAGTAGCTGTCTCCTTAAGAAGCTCAAGGAGGGCTTGATCGAAGTCGGTTGCTTTTTCGAGGCGATCTGCAAATTGGGAGAAGACTTCAGCAAATATAGTATTGAGTACTACGTTAGGACCTGAGATGGATTGAGAAGATGCTACCATTCTGAATTCAAATTTGTTGCCGGTAAAAGCGAAGGGGGAAGTGCGATTACGGTCTGTAGAGTCTTTACGGAAGGCGGGCAGGGTGATTACACCGCTGGCTAATCTCTCCCCTTGAAGGGAACGAGTGACTTCCCCATTTTGCAACTGCTTAAAAATATCTGAGAGTTGTTCGCCTAGGAAAACAGAGATGATGGCTGGAGGGGCTTCGTTTGCACCAAGTCGGTGGTCATTTCCGGGAGTGGCTGCTGAAAATCTCAGTAATTCTGCATAATCATCAACAGCTTTAACAATAGCACATAAAATCGTTAGGAATTGCAAGTTTTCATGGGGAGTCTTACCGGGATCCAAGAGGTTAAGTCCATCGTTGGTGGACATTGACCAGTTGTTGTGCTTGCCAGACCCATTGACTCCAGCAAAGGGTTTTTCATGAAGCAAGCAAACCATGTCATGACGCAGGGCAACTTTTTTCATGGTATCCATGACAATTTGGTTGTGGTCGGTGGCAATATTTGTTGTTCCAAATATAGGAGCCAACTCAAATTGTCCTGGAGCCACCTCGTTATGTTGAGTTTTGGCAAGAACGCCCAGCTTCCATAAATCAATATTTAAGTCATGCATAAAGGCAGCTACCCGAGCTTTTAAACTACCGAAGTAATGATCTTCAAGTTCTTGCCCCTTTGCTGACATCGCTCCGAAAAGAGTCCGGCCTGTGAGCATAAGGTCCATACGTTGGTCGAAGAATTTCTTGTCAACGAGAAAATACTCTTGCTCTGCACCGACTGTGCTGGTGACACGGGTAGAGGTTGTATTGCCGAAGAGTCGTAATAAACGCAAAGCTTGTGTAGAGAGGGTTTGCATAGAGCGCAAGAGAGGGGTTTTTTTGTCGAGTGCTTCACCAGTGTATGAGCAGAAGGCTGTTGGAATACATAAGGTTAAGACACCGCCATCTTCTTTAAGAAAGGCTGGAGATGTACAGTCCCAAGCAGTATAACCTCTTGCTTCAAACGTAGCGCGAATCCCGCCACTTGGGAAGGACGATGCATCCGGCTCACCCTTTATTAATTCCTTACCAGAAAACTCCATAACCACGCGGCCATCTTGGGTAGGAGAGATGAAAGAATCATGCTTTTCCGCAGTGATTCCGGTCATAGGTTGAAACCAATGGGTAAAATGGGTTGCTCCCTTTTCAATGGCCCAATCTTTCATACTGTTGGCCACAACTTCAGCTACATCAGGGTCTAGAGGGAGTCCCTCTTCAATTGTATTGCGTAAAGATTTGTAAGTAGCTTTTGGTAAACGCTCTCTCATTATTGCGTCACTAAAGACGTTTTCCCCAAAAATATCCATTGATCATTGCCTCCTTCTAGTTTTAGCTTTTTTGTAAAAAACAAAAAAACGCTCCCCTCAAAGATTATACAATAAATCTTCAAAGAGCGTCATTGCTCTATTTGAATATGATATAAACTTAACATTTTATTGAACCGTTGACAAGAGAAAAATTTATATGTATACAGTATAAAATTTGAAGAGATTACAGGCCAATATTTAGAAGGGATTTTAATTGAATTGACGAATTAATATGTATATTCAGAAATATCAAAGAAAGGAGAGCGGTTCTTGAAAGTACCTCATTTAAAATTGGGAACGAAAATTGCTATCCTCTCTTTTATTTTAGTTTTATTGTCTGTGGTTTTAGCTGGAGTGGTTATAGTCAACCGTATTTCGGGTAAGATGGAACAAGAGATTGGACATAGGGCTATGGCAATCTCTCGTACTGTGGCTCAATTACAGGAAGTTCAAGAAAATCTAAATAAGCAAGAAGGCTTTAAGTGGATTCAACCGCTTGCTGAGCGAATACGAATTGCAACTGGAGTTGAATATATAGTGATCTTTAATATGGAAAGAATGCGTTATTCTCATCCGTATTTAGATCGGATAGGAACTGTTTTTAATGATGGAGACGAGGGACCATCCTTAGAAAGAAAAGAATATCTTTCTCAAGCGGTTGGGGTAATGGGCCCATCAATACGTGCGTTTGTGCCAGTTCTGACTGATGAAGGAACCCGACAAGTTGGAGTAGTAGCGGTGGGAATTCTCGTGCCGACAATTAGAGATATAGTGGGTACATTAAGAATCCAACTTTATTCTTCCTTGTTAGTAGGATTAGCGCTTGGAATCATAGGCTCATTTTATTTAGCGAGAAACATAAAAAAGAATATGTTTTCCCTTGAACCTAATGAGATTGCCAGGATACTAGAAGAACGTGTAGCTATTTTCCAATCCATGGATGAAGGGGTCGTAGCATTAGATATCGAAAACCGCATTACGGTGATTAATGATAAAGCTTATCGAATTGCTGGTATAAATAGAAAGGTTCTAGGAGTTCGTTTAGATGATTTGGAAGTGCTTTATGTTCTTGCTGACCTTCTAGAAGCAAACAGTTCTTCGGAAACCACGGAACTGCTCCTTAATCAAACGTGGGTTCTTATTAATTTTCTAAAGGTGAAGGTTAACGATCAGATCGTAGGGCATGTCATTACAATTAAAGACAAAACAGAAGTGCGTAAAATGGCTGAGGAATTAACGGGAGTTAAGACCTTTATAGAAGCCTTAAGAGTCCAAAATCATGAATCATTAAATAAATTGCACACTATTTCAGGGTTGATTCAGCTAAATAAGGCTCAAGAAGCTATGGATTACGTTTACAAAGTGACTGAGGAACAACAAGAAGTTACGAGATTCTTAAGCCATAAGATGAAACATCCAAGTGTGGCTGGCTTACTTTTAGGGAAATACAACCGTGGTAAAGAACTTAAAGTTGACGTCTTTTTTGATCAGGATTCCTGCTTAGGGGAGTTACCTGAGACCTTGGATACTAACTCGCTAACAATTATCTTAGGGAACTTACTGGAAAATGCCATGGAAGCGGTGGTGGGAAAGGCGTTATGTGAAGTGCACTGTCGTATCAAACAAGAGGAGACAGAATTGATTCTTAGTATCGAGGATACTGGGGGAGGGATAACTCCAGAGAACCAAGCTAAGATATTTCAGTGGGGATTTTCAACAAAAGGAACTGGGAATCGAGGAATTGGTCTGCCCTTAGTTAAACAGACGATCGAAAGGCTTGGAGGTACCCTGGATCTGGAGTCAGGAAGCTGGGGTACGCGCTTTGGAGTGAAGATCCCTCTTAATTATTCGCAAAAGTTCTAGTGACGGTAGGAACACTTAATTTGAAGTTCGTTAGGAGGGTGACAAAAATGAATCCTATTGACTTAGTCTTAGTAGAAGATGATCCCATGGTAATGGAGGTCAATGAAGGATTTATTAAAAGAATCGGTGGATTTCGAATTTGTGGTAAAGCAAAAACAGGGAAGCGAGCACTCGAAATTATTCAAGAGCTGCGGCCTCGCTTAGTCATTTTAGATATTTACCTGCCTGATTTCAATGGAATTCAGATTCTTCGAGAGATACGGCGTCAAGGGATTCCCACAGATATTATCTTAATCACTGCAGCTCAAGATGTTGCAACAGTTCAAGCAGGTTTGCGTTTTGGAGTTGTAGACTATATCATAAAACCCTTTAAATTTGAACGGATCAATACAGCCTTAAACAATTATCGGACTTACTCGGAGCAATTTAGAAATCGCGGAGAAATGAATCAAGAGGATCTGGACAGGTTGATTAAAATTCTCCCTAGTCAGGAAAATCCATCTAATCGGATCAGGGAGGAATTACCAAAGGGATTAAGAGAAATTACCCTTCAACAAGTTTATAACTTTCTTAAAGAGAGCCGTGTAGGGCTGTCGGCAGAGGTAGTGGCTGAAGGTGTTGGGTTGGCGCGAGTTACAGCACGCAGGTATTTAGAGTATCTGGAAAAGAATGAGAGAGTTATACTGGAAACTCAATATGGATCGGTAGGCAGGCCTATCAACAAATATAAAATTGTACTTTAGGTACAATTTTACTTTTTGACCAATAAGACCATAAATATCAAAAGGACCTAAAGTATTGTGAATTATCAGAATATAAAATAAACTAAAAACATTCAAACTAATAAATGAAGGGATCGTACCATATGGCTAGGAAGAGCTGGATTTGCTTAATGATGATCCTTTTTCTAGGATTATCGGGTTGTAGTAACAGAATTGTAGATGGGCAGCAAGTCAATAAGGAAGAAAAAATAGTCATTAAGTTTTCACATGTTGTTGAGGAAAATACGCCTAAGGGACTGGCCGCCATACGCTTTGCCCAGCTCATTAAGGAACGGTCACGGGGCTCAATTGAAGTTCAAGTTTTTCCGAACTCCCAATTATTTAAAGATGGCGAAGAATTCGAGGCTTTAAGTAGGGGAGATGTACAAATGATTGCTCCAGCCACCTCTAAGATGTCCCAACTATTTCCTCAGTGGCAGATATGGGATCTTCCGTATTTGTTTTCTGATCTTGAAAGTGTTCATCAAATAATGGACGGTCCCCTGGGAAAAACCTTACTTGAGCAGTTAGAAGAGAAAAATATGCGTGGACTGGCCATGTGGGATAACGGCTTTAAACATCTAACAAATAACATTCATCCAATTATCAAACTCAGTGATTTAAAAGGCTTAAGGTTTAGAGTCATGTCTCCGGGGATTTTGCAGGAACAATTTTTCAATTTTGGAGCAAATGCTATTATTCTTCCCTTTAATGATGTATATGAGGCCTTAAGAGAAGGCAGCGTGGAAGGCCAAGAAAATACTATTTCCAATATTTATACAAAAAAATTCAGCGAAGTTCAGAAATATTTAACCCTCAGTCAACATGGTTTTATGGGGTACGCCGTAATCGTGAATGCGGATTTTTGGGATCAACTGCCAAGTCAAGCACGTGAACTTATAGAGAAAACTATGTCAGAAGTAACACTTTGGGAAAGAGAGACTGCGAAAGAATTAGACAGAGAACAATTAGAGGAAATTAAAAAATCGAAGATGCTCAATATCTACTCTTTAACCCCTCAGGAAAAAGTGATTTGGAAAAAAGACTTCTCCTCTGTTTATACCAAATTTGAAAATGAAAATGGGTCAGAATTTCTTACCGAAGTAAAGAAATTAAGTAAAGAAATGGAGTGAGCCGAAAGAGAAGATTTTAAAAATTAGATTGGGAGGTGAGGCTGGTAACGGAACATAGAAATTCAGGTAATGACTGTATGAATAAATAAGAGGGGGAGAGAAAATGTTTAGAAAAAAACCAATGGCTTTAGCGTTAAGCACTGTGCTTGTCTTAACACTTTCTTTAGTTGGATGTGGAGGAAAGCCCGCTACTACCGCTGGGGATAAAGAAGTGAAACCGATCATCGTTAAATTTGCTCATGTTGTGACTCCCGATACCCCAAAGGGGCAGGCAGCTTTAAAGTTTAAGGAATTAGCAGAACAAAAAACGAATGGAAAAGTAATAGTCGAAGTATATCCCTCATCTCAGCTCTATGGAGATAAGGAGGAATTGGAGGCAGCTCAGTCAGGTAATGTGCAAATCATTGCACCATCAGTTACAAAATTAGTCGGGTTGAACCCCAAATTCCAATATACTGATCTTCCGTTCTTATTCCCAAATAATGAAGCTGTTTATAAATTCTTTGCTTCAGATCAAATGAAAGCACTCATGAATTCCTTAGATAAATATGATCTGCAAGGGTTAGCTGTCTGGCCAAATGGCTTTAAGCAATTTACCAATAATAAGCGTCCATTAGTAAGCCCGGAAGATTTTAAAGGTTTAAAGTTCAGAACTCAGGCAGGAAAAGTTTTGGAAGCTCAGTTTAAATCGTTAGGAGCTGGTTCTGCGACCATTGCTTTTGGTGAAACCTATGCTGCCCTGCAACAAGGCACGGTGGACGGACAAGAGAATACCTTTAATAATATTGATACTCAGAAATATCAAGAAATTCAAAAGCATCTTACAGTCACAAATCATGGCCGGCTCGATTATATGATCATTGTCAATAAGAGTTTTTGGTCAGGACTAGAGCCGGATATCCGCAAAGCATTAGATGATTCGATGGCTGAAGCAACCAAATATGCAGTTGAACAAGCAGAACTTCTTGATAAAAAAAGTATGGATAACCTAAAAAATAGTGGGAAAATGCAGTTCACAGAGCTAACTCCTGCTCAACTGGGAGTTTTCCGAGAAACGATGAAACCAGTTTATGCCCAATTTGAAAGTGTCCTCAGCAAAGAGTTAATCGATGCTGCCATTAAAGCCGGACAGAAATAAGGCAAGTCTCTTCGAATTCTAAAGAGATAAAGAGGGTTCTTCTTGCGAGAACCCTTTTTTATCAAAAGTTATCCCAGTGTGATCGCATAAGATTTGAGGTGAAATGAATGAGAAAGTTTTGGCGAGTCTTTGAATTCTTGGAGGACATCGTTTCTGGGGGCCTGCTTTCGGTTGGTGTTACGATGATTTTCTACGGGGTTATCATGCGCTATGTGTTTAATGATGCACGTTCTTGGGTTGATGAGATTTCTCAATACATGATTATCTGGGGGACGTTAATTGGCACAAGTGTCGCCTTGCGCAATGATCATCACATCAAGGTAGATATGTTATTTAATGTCTTGTCGAAAAGGGTGCAGTACTATGTAACCTTGTTTGCACATACGGTTGGAATCACGTTCAGTCTTTTCCTGGGTTATTATGGCTATAAATTGGTCTCGTTCACGCACAATACAGGGCAAGTGTCTACAGACGTAGGAATTCCTCTGTATATGGTTTACAGTATTCTTCCGCTGACTGGAGCACTATTAACGTTTCGCTTTGTAATCAAACTCTATGAAGCTTCACGTAATACCGGCGGGGCCGGTAAAGTGGCGGAAAGGATGTAATAAGATGTTAGTAGCGTTATTGTTTATGCTTTTCGTTGTTTTCTTCTTATTGAACGTTCCTATTGCCATAAGCTTGGCAATGTCGACAATTGCGCTTATTGTCACTACGGAAACGTTTAATTTAATGATGATTCCTCAACGGATGTTCGCTGGACTGAATTCGGCGACATTAATGGCGATACCAGGCTATATTTTAGCTGGAGTTTTGATGTCTCGCGGGGGAGTCTCAAAATACTTAATTGAGAGTTTGCGGTCTTGGATTGGGCATTTACCCGGGGGGTTATCTGTAGTTACTATTTTGGCTTGCATGATTTTTGCAGCGATATCTGGATCTAGTCCTGCGACTGCGGCAGCCATCGGAGCTATAATGCTTCCGGCTATGGTGGCAGGCGGTTATCCAAAACGCTATGCAATGGGACTAATTGCAGCAGCCGGGACTCTTGGTATATTGCTTCCACCCAGCATACCTTTGATTGTTTATGGTGTTACTGCGGATGAATCAATTGGAAAGTTGTTTATGGCTGGAGTAATACCTGGTTTGATTTTAGGAAGTATCTTAGTAGTTTCTGCCATAATCTATGCTAAAAAGCACAACTATGGGCATGGGAAAAAATACACTTGGTCTGAACGATGGAAGGCTTCTCTAAAGGCCATACCTGCGGCTCTGTTGCCTGTGGTTATTTTAGGAAGTATATACTCTGGAATTTGTACCCCGACAGAAGCAGCGGTGGTTGCCGTCTTTTATACTCTAGTTGTTTCCATCTTCATATATCGAGAACTTCACTTTAAAGACATTCGTGGGATTTTAAGGGAAACAATAAATACATCTTCGATGATCTTTCTGATCATCGCTGCAGCTTTAGTCTTTGCACTCTATTTAACAAATAATCAAATACCTAATAAAGTCGCTGATTGGATAAGTAATGCAAATCTAAATATTTTCTTGTTTTTTATGGTCACTCAACTCGTTTTCTTTGTAATGGGCACTTTCTTAGAAGCAGTATCGGTTATTTTAATTACTTTGCCAATCTTATTACCGATTATTAAGCAATTAGGCATTGATCCGATTCATTTTGCTATTGTCATGACTGTAAATATGGAATTAGCGATGATCACTCCGCCTGTAGGCTTAAATCTATTTGTTGTCAGTTCAATGGCTAGGGAACCTTTAGGAGAAGTTGTTAGAGGGGTCATTCCTTTTATAGTTTTGATGATTGCCGCAATGATCCTGTTTGTTATTTTCCCCGAGCTGTCGCTCTATATCCCACGCGTATTAATGGATTAATTGTTATTCCCATAGACGCCTTATTTAAAGCTTTCGTTAGGCCGTCAGGCAAAAAGCTAACAAGTCGCTGAACCTGGTCGTATTAACGACCGGGTTTGTATTTTCAAGAGATTTCACCTTAAGAAGAGGCGAAATTTTATTAGATGTATCCGATGATCAATATGTCGAATAATTCTAAAAATTACAAAATAACAGCAGGATTTTAAGCCTAAGGATCGAATAATTTTAATAAGAAAATGCAGTGAATAAAAGTATCGTTGAATATTTTGGAGGTTTAACTGATGGCTCATAAAGTAAAAGTAGGTATTGTTGGAATGGGCCAAGGGGGGGCATCCATTTATAAGACGTTACGCAGCATAGAACATATTGAGATTACAGCAGTATGTGATTGTCGTGAAAATGCTCAGGGGATTAAGATTGCACAGCTTGATGGCATATCTACTTGTTTATCCCTTCGAGACTTTTTAAAGGTCCCCAATCTTGATGTAATTATTGAGGCTACGGGAATTGAAGATGTTCAAAAACAAATAGAACGAGATAAAGAAAAATCTTGTGCAGTGATTGAAGCTCAAGGAGCTAATCTAATGATGTCTCTTATTGAAGAAAAGGAAAAGTTAGCGGATATTAAACGTTTAAAAGGCGAACTCGATGCTATTCTGAACTCTGTCCAGGAAGCCATCGAAGTAGCTGGTATTGATGGGAGCATCAAATATGTCAACCCGTCGTTTAGTCGCGTAACTTCAATTCCCGCAAGTCGCAGAATAGGCAACAATATTTTTGAAGTCTCTCCCAATGGTGCTCTAGCTCGCTCTCTTCGTACGCATGAAGCAGTATTTGCTCATCGTGCAGTTGTCGGAGGAGCTAATGTAGAGGTAGTCGCTAATGCATCTCCAATAGTCGTTGAAGGCAAAATGGAAGGTGCTGTCGTCGTTTTTCAACCTCTGACGGATATCTATAAATTAATGGAACAGTTGAAAGCATCCAATCGAGTGATTGACGATTTACAAACCCGCATTAATCAGATCTCCACCAGCTCGTATACCTTTGATGATCTAATTGGAAGTCATCCTGAATTCGAAAGCGCTTTGGATTTGGCTCGAAAGGCTGCCAAAAGCAATACAACAATTCTTATTACAGGAGAATCCGGTACTGGAAAAGAGTTGTTTGCTCACGCAATTCATGGCACAAGTTTGCGTCTTGACAAACCATTTATCAAGGTCAACTGTGCTGCTATTCCGGAAACACTGCTCGAGAGTGAGTTTTTTGGACATGAAAAGGGTGCATTTACAGGGGCGTTGAAAACAAAACTGGGAAAGATGGAGTTAGCTAATGGTGGAACCATCTTTTTAGATGAGATTGGTGATATGAACCTTTATTTACAAGCTAAGTTATTGCGAGTCATCCAGGAAATGGAGTTTGAAAGGGTAGGTGGGTCACAAACAATCAAAGTGGATGTTCGCGTAATTGCTGCAACTAATCGCAATTTGCTCGAGATGGTCAAACAAGGGGATTTTCGAGAAGATCTTTATTACCGTCTCAATGTTTTAGAATTGCGTTTGCCATCACTTCGAAATCATAAGGATGATATTCCAGCTTATGTGCATTCCCTTATAGCTAAGTTTAACCGAAAGTTTGGAAAACACGTTAAAGGACTAACAACACGAGCAGAAGAAGTGTTAATGCAATACGACTGGCCAGGCAATATTCGTGAACTTCAAAATGTCATAGAACGGGCTATGGTAACGGTAGATGAAGAAATAATTACCCATAAACAACTCCTTAATCTTGTGGATTTTCCTTTAACCTCACAGCAAGAGCATACAATCGAAGGACTTATCCCCATTGAAGAAATGGAAAAGCAACTAATCCGCATGGCCTTGGAGCGTTATGGTAACTCTGTAGAAGGAAAGAAGCAAGCAGCTAAGGCCTTAAGGATCTCCTTGGCAACTCTTTATAATAAACTGAAGATGATGACCTAGGTACAAAAATATATAATTTACTATTATAATTTTTAGAACTATCTTTTATAGATTCTAGAATTTATAAACTATTTTGTTGCCAGCTATTCATTTAAAGTTGCAGTTGTACTTTGAATCAAAATTATATTACTTCAAAGTATAACTGGAATCAGCTAAACAAAAGGATAAAAAAATTTTTACTAATAAAAATCAGAAAAGTGATTATATTCTATCTATTTGGCACGGAGATTGCTATCTATAGATATAGAAGCAAAAACATAAATGGAGGATTAGACAAAGATGTTCACTCTACAGAAAAAATACTTGAATTACTCGACAAATGAGTTCGGAAGAGAGGATTGAGAATATGAGTACGACACAAAGCCCTTACCACTTTTTAATTCGACGAGTTCATTCTATTTTAGGTTTGGTGCCAATCGGATTCTTTCTGACCTTTCACTTGATTCTTAATTTAACAGCCCTTGGGGGGGCAAAACAGTATGACCTGATTATAAGTACCATGCAGAGTTTCTCGGGGATTTTCATTATTGAACTTGTCGTCATATTTATACCTATCGCCGTGCATGCGATATATGGAACATGGGTGGTCTATACCGGGCAGGCCAATATTTTAAGATATAAATACGCCCGAAATTGGTTCTATATTATCCAAAGAATTTCTGGTCTTTACACTTTTGTCTTTGTAATTATTCATGTTTATCTTTTGCGTTTCGGAGAAGCAAATTTTTCAGCGTTGTCACAATTTTTGAGTCAGCCTCTGGGACTGCTCTTTTACGTTTTGGGCGTATTGTTCTCAATCTTTCATTTCACTAACGGTCTATGGGCTTTTGCGATTACATGGGGTTTGACCATTGGACCGCATTCACAGAAAGTTTGGTTATATACGTTAGGAGTTGTTTTTGTTCTCCTGTCTGCAATCGGAATGTCGGATATCTTTGCTTTTCTAAAATAATAGCAAATTGCTTAGACACCGGTATCAATATCATCTGCACAAAATTGACATGAAAGAGTGGAGGGTCAGGGGATGAGTAAAGTCATCGTAGTGGGAGGCGGCTTAGCAGGACTTATGGCCACGATTAAGATGGCCGAGGCTGGTACGCACGTCGACTTATTTTCTTTAGTGCCTGTCAAACGGTCGCATTCCGTTTGTGCCCAAGGGGGAATTAACGGAGCAGTCAATACCAAAGGAGAGGGAGACTCTACATGGAATCACTTTGATGATTCAATTTATGGAGGAGACTTTCTCGCTAATCAACCGCCCGTAAAAGCCATGTGCGATGAAGCGCCAGGAATTATCCATTTGATGGACAGAATGGGAGTGATGTTTAGTCGAACGTCTGAGGGGCTTCTTGATTTTCGCCGTTTTGGTGGAACAAAGTTTTGTCGGACAGCCTTTGCCGGGGCTACAACTGGTCAGCAACTTCTCTATGCGCTCGATGAGCAAGTTCGACGTTATGAGGTTGAAGGATTAGTTCAAAAATACGAACACTGGGAATTACTCTCGGTTGTGCTTGATGAAGGGGATTGCAAAGGGATCGTTGCTCAAAATCTGCGAGATATGGGCATTGAATCATTTGCGTCTGACGCCGTGATCATTGCTACCGGAGGCCCGGGAGCGGTCTTTGGCAAAAGCACAAATTCCACAATTTGTACCGGAAGTGCAGTTTCAGCATTATATCAACAAGGAGTGAAGTACGCGAACGGTGAGTTTATCCAAATTCACCCCACTGCTATCCCGGGTGATGACAAGCTTAGGCTAATGTCTGAATCTGCTCGGGGAGAAGGTGGACGCGTATGGACTTATAAAGACGGGAAACCTTGGTATTTCCTTGAGGAAATGTTTCCAGCTTACGGAAATTTGGTTCCAAGGGATATTGCGACTCGTGCGATTTATGAAGTGGTCTTCGACAAGGGGCTTGGTATTAATGGCGAAAATATGGTTTATCTAGATCTGTCGCACATTGATCCGCACCGTCTGCAACTTAAATTGGGTGGAATCCTGGAAATCTATGAGAAGTTTGTTGGGGATGATCCGAAGAAAGTGCCTATGCGTATTTTTCCGGCAGTTCACTACTCTATGGGCGGTCTTTGGGTGGATTATGACCAGATGACAAATATTCCGGGACTTTTTGCTGCTGGGGAATGTGAATACCAGTATCATGGAGCAAACCGTCTTGGGGCTAACTCGTTGCTTTCCGCTATCTACGGAGGTATGGTAGCTGGCCCGAAGGTGATGGAATATATTAAGAACAATAATAAAAAACAGACTCCTAGCATTCATGAGCCGGCGTTTCAGAAAGAAAAGAAACATCAAGTTGATCAATGGGCTAAGATACAGGCTATGAAAGGGCCGGAAAACCCTTATCTTCTTCATAAAGAACTTGGTGATATTATGACTCTGAACGTTACTGTCGTACGTTATAACGATAAATTAGCTGAAACAGACGCTGTGCTTCAAAGTCTCATGAAACGTTGGCATAATATCGGAAGAAGTGACAACATCGAATGGGGAACCCAGGAAGGAACGTTTATTCGGCAACTTTGGAACATGCTGGAATTAGCCAGAGTCATAGCCTTAGGAGCTTTAAACCGTAATGAGAGCAGAGGGGCTCACTATAAGCCGGATTATCCAGAAAGAGATGATAAAAACTGGTTAAAAACAACCATTGCTACGTGGACAACGAGCGGCCCAGAACTAAGTTATGAACCAGTTGATGTCTCATTGATTCCGTTGCGTGCCCGTCGTTACGATATTGATAAATAGGAGGGGTTTAAGATGGCTGAGCAAAAAACTATACGTTTGAAAATCCGCCGCCAGGACGGACCAAATAAACCCTTCCATTGGGAAGAGTTCGAAATAGCCTATCGTGAAAAGTCAAATGTAATTTCTTGTTTAATGGAGATTCAGAAAAATCCGGTTACCGCATCTGGTAAAAAGACGACCCCGGTGGTTTGGGAATGTAACTGTCTAGAGGAAGTTTGCGGAGCTTGTACCATGAATATTAATGGACAGGGTAAGCAGGCGTGTTCAGCACTGGTAGACCAACTTGACCAGCCGATTGTTCTTGAACCATTAACCAAATTTCCCTTAGTACGCGATCTAATGGTTGACAGGCAGATCATGTTCGATCACTTGAAAACAGTCCATGCTTGGATCCCTATTGACGGGACTTATAATTTGGGCTCAGGCCCTAGGATGCCTGAAGTGAAGCGACAGTGGGCCTATGAATTATCTAAGTGTATGACCTGCGGATGCTGCATGGAAGCCTGTCCACAAGTCAACTCACGTTCTAAGTTTATAGGTCCGTCTGCTATTTCTCAAGTTCGTCTGTTTAATACCCATCCTACGGGTGAAATGAATAAACATGAAAGATTGGCGGCGTTGCTGGATGAAGGTGGAATCGCTGATTGCGGCAATTCGCAAAACTGTGTACGTGCCTGTCCAAAGGAGATACCCCTGACAACCAGCTTGGCAGACTTAAATCGTGAAACTAATAAATTTGCTCTTGATCAATGGTTAAGAAAGTGATATTTTAACAATATAGTAATATTTTTGATAAAATTCAGAATTTTAATTCACCTACTAAATATACTAGTAGTATAAAATGGATAGCTTCGATCAATTCTAAGTTAAATGTTAGATTAGTGAAAAGGAGATTTTGAGTCTATGAAAACTCTGCAAGAAGAAGCCTTTGCTCATCAGAACGAAATGAGTTCCGTAGAAGCATGGTCAAGAATGTCATTCAGTGATGAAGAGCGCAATGTACAACAAGATAATCTAAGTTTATTCGGCCCATGTTGCGCCAATGGGTGTCAATATTGTCGTCCAAATTGTCACGAGCAGCCTGATAGATCAAATTACTTTTGATAATGGATTTTCATAAGCATTAGTCATTCAGATCCAGAAAAGAATGTTTTTATAGATCCAAATACTTGGGATTAGCCTCTAGGCTAATCCTTTTTGCTTTATAACCTGTTTCAAGGCAAATGTAACACTTAAACGATTATAATGATATGTAAATAAGACATACTACCTTTGGCAGCTGAATTATTTTGCACCATGAGCCCCCTTTCGCTATAATGAATGGGAATACATGGTGTGTCTATTAATGGACTAAGAATTAGAATGGTATATTGCATTAGGGAAAGGAAACTAACAATGATTGAAATTGGGAAATTTTATAAACTTAAGATTGCAAACTTTACATCCTTCGGTGCCTATTTAGATGCGGGTACAGGCGTAAGGCACGATAATATCTTGTTGCCGATTAAACAATTACCAGAGGGCGCTAAAGAGGGAGATGAATTAGAGGTTTTCATGTATCGAGATTCTGAAGAACGATTAATCGCCACGACTAGAAAACCGCTGGCTAAATTAGGGGATTTAGCCTACCTTAAGGTCAACGCCAAGACAAAAATTGGAGCCTTTTTAGATTGGGGTTTAGAGAGAGGATTGTTTCTGCCTTTTAAGGAACAGAAGTATCCGATTGAAGTAGGAAAAAGTTATTTAGTTAAAGTTTATTTAGATAAGAGTCAGAGACTGAGTGCTACGACAGAAATTTATGAGTATCTCAGTGCAAGTACGCCTTATCAAAAGGACGATAAAGTTGTTGGTACGGTCTACTCCGTAAATCCCGAAATTGGGGCTTTTGTTGCTGTAGACAATAAGTACATGGGACTTATTCCTCTTAATGAGTATTTCGCAGAACTAAAAGAAGGGGATCAAGTAGAGGCTCGAGTGATCCGAGTTCGAGAAGATGGCAAGCTTGACCTGTCTCCGAGAGAACTTTCGCATATTCAAATGGGATCAGATACCGTGAAGATCCTGCAAGGAATTAAAGATCACGATGGATTTTTAGCACTTAATGATAAAAGCAGTCCCATCGAAATCCAAAGTCGTCTTAACATGAGTAAGGCAGCCTTCAAAAGAGCTTTAGGTAAACTTCTTAAGGAGAATAAAGTGATCCAGACAGAAGATGGTCTGAAAAAATTACCTAACCGATAGGAGAATATGGTCCGTTTCGAGAGGTGTTTCATACATATCGGTTGAGAGAAGTTGAGATTATGAAAATTATCGTCGATGCTGATGCTTGTCCGAAGGCAGTATTACAGATTTGCCAGAAGTTAGCCGGTGATTATGCTATCCCTGTCTGGACCGTAGCCAGTTTTAACCATAACATAGTATCTGACAATCATATTGTTGTAGGTAACTCTTCACAAGAAGCAGACATCCGGGTTATAAATCTTGCCCAAAGGGGAGATGTAGCAGTTACTCAGGATTGGGGTCTGGCGGCCATGTTATTGGGGAAAGGGGTAAAGTGTTTAAATCCTATAGGAAGAGAGTTTAACCCTTCCACTATTGAGTTTTTACTGGAGGAACGAGAGGCCAAAGCGAAATTCCGCAGAAGCGGGGGCAGAACGAAAGGTCCCAAAAAAAGAATGCCTGAAAATGATCTGCAATTTGAAAGCTGTCTGCTGGCAGTACTTAAATCAAGCTTTACTAGCGATGGGCAAGAACTTTAACTCTAGAATGTTGCAAAAGACTTTGCACTTTTGGTAAAATTTGATTAAACTATGGATAGAGGCTCGACTTGTCGGTGCCCCTGCATATTTAAACAACGATGGAGGTAAACAATGAGTACCGCAGTAGAAACAAAGGAATTCCAAACAGAAATCAGACAATTATTGGACATTGTTATTCATTCTCTTTATACTGATCGCGAGATTTTCTTAAGAGAGCTTATTTCCAATGCCGCCGATGCTATGGAGAAGCTCCGTTACACGCAGTTAACAGGACCTGAGGTTAAGGATAAAGACGCAGTGTTAGAAATCCATATCGATACGGATGATAACTCTCATACATTAACTATAACGGATACCGGAATTGGAATGACCAAAGAAGAGTTAGTTGAGAATTTAGGAACGATTGCTCATTCGGGGTCAAAGGAATTCTTTAAACATTTAAGTGCTAAAGGGGATCAAAAGGATCTTAACCTCATTGGGCAATTCGGAGTTGGTTTTTATTCAGCCTTTATGGTGGCAGATAAAGTGACGATTTACACACGCTCATATCATCAAGAGGGTGAAAGCTTTACTTGGGAATCTGACGGTGTCGGAAGTTATACAATTACTGAAGGGGAGGATCGCGTCAGAGGAACAAAGATGGTTCTCCACCTGAAGGAGGATGCCTATGACTTTGCCAAGGAAGAAACTATCAAACGAGTCATTAAGCAGTACTCCAGTTTTGTACCTTATCCTATCATGGTCAATGAGCAGAAGGTAAATACAGTTGACGCTCTATGGACCAAAAATAAAAGTGAGATTTTAGACAATGACTACAATGAATTCTATAAGTTCATTGCTAATGCTCATGATGAACCACTCCTTCGATTGCATTTTTCTTCAGATGCTCCTTTAAATATAAATACTTTATTATTCGTTCCTAAGGAGAATCTCGAACAATTTGGTTTTGGACGAACGGAGCCTGGGGTAAGCCTCTATTGCAAAAAAGTTCTTATTCAAGAAAAGTCCCCATTGGTTTTGCCTGAATGGTTGCGTTTCTTAAGAGGGGTAATAGACAGTGAAGAATTGCCCCTTAATATTTCAAGAGAAACAATGCAAGACAGTGCCTTGATCAGTAAGCTAAACAAAGTTGTTACAAGTCGCTTCCTTAAATTTCTGGACGGCCAAGCGACAGCAGAGCCGGAGAAGTTCAAAGAATTTTGGGAGAAATTTAACTTCTTCATTAAAGAAGGGGCTGCCAATGATTATACTCACCAAAAAGATCTAATTAAACTATTACGCTTTGAGTCTTCGAACACAGAGGCTGGGGAACTAGTGTCTCTGGCTGATTACACAGGCCGGATGAAAGATGATCAATCAGCAATCTACTATGTCAATGGCCCATCACGTGAAGTTATTGAGTCTGGCCCCTATCTGGAAGTATTCAGAAACAAAGGGATTGAAGTCATATATACGTATGCAGCTATTGACGACTATATCTTTGGAGCAATCAGAGAACATGAGGGAAAAAGACTTATTTCTGCAGATGAAGCGGATTTGAATTTAGGTGATACCGAAGAGCAGGATAGAAGGGAAGAGGCTCTCTCGGAAGAAGAAGTCTCAAACCTCACCAGTTGGCTCAAAGAAGTATTAGGGAGTAAGGTAACTGATGTGCGAGAGTCGAAGCGCTTAGTTGACAGTCCGGCAGTAGTGCTTAGTCCGTATGGCACGAACAGTATGCAACGGATGATGCAAATGATGAATAAGGATCTTAATAATGTAGGCCCCAGTGTCTTAGAAATAAATGCGGCACATGCCATGATTAAGCGCTTGGATACTGCTCGTAAAAATGAAGACTCTTTTGCTAAAATTGCTGCAGAACAGATATTCGAAAATGCTCAAATCGCTGCAGGACTTATCGTAGACCCCAGGGGAATGGTAAATCGTCTCAATGAGATCCTGGAACGTGCCTTAGGATAAGATAAACGCTGGCCAAGGACGCCCGAGTAATAGAAAGAGCTACATATTTTCGTAGCTCTTTCTTATTAATGATCGCAATACGATTATCTAATTGATCTATAAGAAATAAGAATTTTACAAGCTAAGTAAAATTACTTAGACTGATAGTGATAATAAGAACAAATGTATTTCTCGAACTTTGGTTTACTAACCCCTTTGTTAATAGTTTAACGATAAAGGAGGATGCGCTCCTATTTATGAGTAGAGGTTAGCCATAGTTAAAAGGAGAGATAGGACACCATTTATGTGAAAACGTTCTCAGGATAGGTCGATGTTGAACAGAGCTTTATTCAACATCGACTGAATTGTGTTACAAAGACGTATTAAATGGTGGATTTGAACGTTCCTGGTAGAAAAGACAAAATGGATTTTGCTATTTAAACTACAAGGAGTGGTCAAAATTGGACGTAAAGTTTATTGAAATATTCAACGAAAAAAAAACCGCCATTTCGAGTCGATGGTTAGATGCAATGATAGCATCGTATCCCAATGACAACTCAGGTTTTTTGATGAATCAAAAAGACAGGTTTGCAAACCCGGTGGGTTACACATTTACAATAGGGATTGAAGGCATCATTGAGGTACTCGTTAAAGGGGAAGACTTTTCGGAAAGCGTATCATTCCTTGAGGATATTATTAAGGTCAGGGCAATTCAGGATTTCACACCCGCAAAGGCAATGGCTTTTGTCTTCCAACTCAAAACAATAGTTCGAGAAGAACTTGGAAAGGAAATAAGGCAGAACCAGATCTATGATGCATTATTGGATTTTGAATCAAAGATAGACGATCTGGCGCTTACTGCCTTTGATATATATGTAAAATACCGAGAACAGATCTATGAACTGAGGACAGATGAGCTAAAACGAATGACCTTTTCACTGTTAAAGAAAGCGAATTTAATGTCCGAGATTCCAGATCAAGAATTTGAACACAAAGACCAAAAATAAAGGAAGGAGGTCGTAGAGTGAAAGTCTTGTTTTCTTTCCTCGCAGTCATTTTACTCATTCTAGTCGCCACCATGGGAGCGTTTATTACAAATTTGCATTTTGTCTTTGGTATTATTATCCCGTATTTAGCCTTTGCCATGTTTGTAGGTGGATTTATTTACCGAGTTGTTAAATGGGGTCGGTCTCCAGTGCCGTTTCGTATCCCTACAACCATTGGTCAGCAAAAATCTCTCCCTTGGATTAAGCAAAATAAGATTGAGAACCCCACAAGTGCCTTTGGTGTTATTGTCAGAATGGCTATGGAAGTCCTCTTTTTTCGCTCGCTGTTCCGTAATACTAAGACTGAATTAAGGGAAGGGCAGAATGGCCCTGAACTATCCTACGGCTCGGCAAAATGGCTTTGGTTAGGCAGTTTGTTCTTTCACTGGTCGTTCCTCATAATCATCATCAGGCATCTTAGATTTTTCTTAGAGCCTATTCCGTTTGCAGTGCAAATTCTTGAGAGTGTTGACGGAATGTTACAAATCGGGTTGCCTGCCATTTATCTAACAGATGCTTTTATTTTAGTCGCAGTTACGTATCTGTTCCTCAGAAGAATTTTTGTTCCACAGGTGAAATACATCTCACTTCCTGCAGATTTCTTTCCACTGTTTATGATTATGAGCATAGCAATCTCGGGGATCCTGATGCGTTACTTCTATAAAGTAGATCTTGTTGCTGTTAAGCAATTAGCAATTGGATTAGCTACTTTTCAACCAGTGCTTCCAACAGGAATCGGGCCTATGTTTTTTATTCATATCTTCTTAGTCAGTATTCTCTTTGCCTATTTCCCAATGAGTAAATTAATGCACATGGGCGGGATTTTCATGAGCCCAACGCGCAACATGATTAGTAACAATCGTATGGTCAGACACATTAATCCCTGGAATCCCGAAGTAGAGGTTCATACTTATGAACAGTATGAAGACGAGTTCAGGGAAAAAATGAAAAAAGCTGGTATACCGGTAGAAAAGGAGTGATCGTGGATGGCGCCGAAAGTTAAACTTCCGAAACCGGGAGAATTATCTAAGATAGATTTTAAGACACCGGCAACGGATTGGATGGATACACCAGTTGAGTTCAAACCGGGTACCTTTTGCTGGGGATCAAAAGAAAAAGATCTGCTCACGTTAGGCTTACCTAACCCAAGACAGTGGTCGCCAGCCGACGAAGACTGGAAGATACCAGAGGGTTGGGAAACAACCATCTTGGAAGGAATGGCTGAAAGACTCAGTAAGTATCGCTCTTTCAAGATTTTCATGGACATTTGCGTTAGATGTGGTGCCTGTGCTGATAAATGTCATTTTTATATCGCTACAGGTGATCCCAAGAATATGCCGGTTCTAAGAGCAGAGCTGATTAGATCCGTCTACAAAAAGTATTTTACGAAATCAGGGAAATTCCTAGGGCGTTTAGCAGGAGCCAGAGAACTGGACATGAACGTTTTAAAGGAATGGTGGTCTTACTTTTTCCAATGTACTGAATGTCGTCGGTGCTCGGTTTTTTGTCCTTACGGTATCGACCAAGCAGAGGTCACGATCATTGGCAGAGAGCTTCTAAATTTAGTTGGTTTGAACATTGATTGGATTTCAGGACCTGCTGCAGCCTGTTACATGAAGGGTAATCACCTTGGCTTAGAGCCTCATGCCATTGCTGGAAACATTGAATCCATGGTAGATGATATTGAGGATATAACGGGTATTAGGGTTAATCCTACCTTTAACAGAAAAGGTGCCGAGATAATGTTTGTCACTCCCTCAGGCGACCTTTTAGGTGAACCTGGGATTCAAACTTGTATGGGATATCTCATGCTTTTCCACGAACTTGGTCTTGACTATACTTGGAGCACGTATGCTTCCGAGGGTGGAAACTTCGGTTTCTTCACATCGAATGACATGGCGAAGAGACTCAATTACAAGATTTATGCAGAAGCAAAAAGATTAGGGGTAAAATATATTATTGGCGGAGAATGCGGCCATATGTGGAGGGTCCTGAATCAATATATGGATACTTGGCATGGTCCTGCAGACTTCCTGGAGGTTCCGGTATCGCCAATAACAGGCACAGTCTTTGAAAATGCTAAATCCACTAAAATGATTCATATTTCCGAATTTACGGCTGACTTAATTAAACACAACAAATTAAACCTAGACCCCACTCGCAATGACCATCTGAAGGTTACCTATCATGACTCATGTAATCCTTCTCGCGGTATGGGACTGCTCGAGGAGCCGCGAGAAATCATTAAGGCTGTTTGCAATAATTTCTATGAGATGCCAGAGAACACGATCCGAGAAAAAACATTCTGTTGCGGAAGCGGGTCGGGACTTAACGCCTCTGAAAATATGGAACAGCGCATGAGAGGCGGATTCCCAAGGGCCAATGCTGTTAAGTACGTTAAAGAAAAACACGGAGTTAACATGCTGGCCAACATATGCGCTGTTGACCGTGCCGCTTTACCAGCTCTAATGGACTACTGGAATCCAGGGGTAGGGGTCACCGGTGTGACTGAGCTAGTTGCAAATGCCTTGGTGATGAAAGGCGAAAAAGAGAGAACTACTAACCTTCGCTTTGAAGACTTGCCAGGAAAAGGGGGTAATGAGTAATGTATAAAGGCGGAAAAATATTTGCTTCACTCATTATCTTTGCTGCGCTTTTCACTATACCGTTCTTCTATAATATGGGGAAAGTTAATGCTGGACCGGATGTAGCGCTAAATACTGCCGCTATCCAACAACTGCCGGCATCGGAGCAACAATGTGTAGAGTCACCGGAATTTATGCGAGCCAATCATATGCAACTTCTCAATCAATGGAGAGAAGAAGCAGTTCGAAATGGTCAGACAGTCTATGTTAATAGCCAAGGGAAAGAATTCGAAATTAGTCTTCAAGATACGTGCCTAAAATGTCATGCAACTGAGTCGGCTTCGAAACCAGCAGTTCTGAACAATCCAGTATCGACTACCGCAGGAGTGAGTAATCCGGCTTTAAACGAGTCACCTGAATTTTGTGCCTCCTGCCACGATTATTCAGCTGTGAAGCCGTTATGTTGGAGTTGCCATTTTGAGCCAAAGGAGGCAACTAAATGAGCATCAATAGACGACAATTTCTGAGAAGAGCTGGTATGATCACTGCTTTGGGACTAGGGAGTTCCTTTATAATTAGCGGTTTCCGTAAAAAAGAGGTTGCTGAAGCAGCTGGATTTGCCAAGGCTCCAAAAGATTTACCGGCTAAACGTTGGGCTATGGTTGTCGATATGAGTAAATTCAAAACCGAAGCTGATATTAATGGGGTTATTGAAGCTTGTCATAAGCTTCATAATGTTCCTAAATTCCCAAACACAAAAGATGAGATTAAATGGATATGGAAAGATGATTATCATCATACCTTTGCAGGTGGGCATAACGAATATTTGGATGATCATGTATTGCACAGTCCTTTTATGGTATTATGTAATCATTGTGAGAATCCTCCTTGCGTGAAGGCATGTCCTACTCAGGCTACGTTCCAGAGACCGGATGGTATTGTCGCAATGGACTTTCATCGCTGTATAGGATGCAGATTCTGTATGGGTGCCTGTCCCTTCGGAGCGAGAAGCTTTAACTTTAGAGATCCAAGGCCCTTTATTGAAGGAGAAATTTCTCCGGATTATCCAACAAGAACTCCAGGTGTCGTAGAAAAATGTAATTTTTGCTACGAACGTCTGGCAGACGGTCTCATGCCAGCTTGTGTGGAAAAATCTAACGGTGGATTAATATTTGGAGATTTAGATGATCCTAATTCAGAAGTGCGGAAAATTGTCAGCACGAAATTTACTATTCGACGTAAACCGGAATTGGGCACTCAGCCAAGTGTTTACTACCTGGTAGGGGGTGGCGAAGATGCTTGAGAAAGCACTGTCGGGCAGTAAAAGGTATTGGATTTGGGTTACACTGTTATTAGCTGTTATCGCTGTTGGCTTATTTGCTTATATGAATCAGTTTAACAATGGTTTAGGTGTTACAGGCATGAGCCGGGATGTATCATGGGGATTATATATTGCCCAGTTTACTTTCCTTGTGGGTGTCGCTGCTTCTGCCGTTATGCTAGTTTTACCATATTATCTGCATGACTTTAAGAAATTCGGCAAGATGGTTATCCTAGGAGAGTTTTTAGCAATACCAGCTGTGATAATGTGTATCTTATTTATCTTCGTAGATTTAGGGCAACCAATGCGGATTATGAACGTAATCCTCCATCCAAGTCCACGATCAGTCATGTTTTATGATATGATTGTCTTATGCGGGTATCTTCTCATAAACTTAGTAGTTGGCTGGACGACTCTCGGTGCTGAACGTAAGGGAGCACCATCACCAAAATGGGTTAAACCAATCATTTATCTATCAATCCCTTGGGCTGTTAGTATTCATACAGTTACAGCCTTCTTATACGCCGGTTTACCTGGCAGGCATCTCTGGTTATCTGCTATTATGGCAGCGCGTTTCTTGGCATCTGCCTTCGCAGCTGGTCCGGCAATCCTGATTCTTTTATGCTTTATCGTTAAAAAGGTCAGTAAGTTTGATCCAGATCCTGGTGTGGGAGCAATTCAGTCCCTTGTAAAAATTGTTCGATATGCCATGATTGCCAATGTATTCTTCTATATTTTAGAGTTATTTACTGCATTCTATAGTAATATCCCAGAATACAGTGCACCTTTAAGGTATATCTTCTTTGGCCTAGACGGTCATACGAGTCTGGTTCCCATAATGTGGACAGCCACTGCCTTAGCATTTTTAGGAATTGCGTTGCTCGTTTTCCCAACTCGGAAAAATGGAGCAGCCTTAACTGTCGGCCTATTGTCAATCATTACTGCTAACTGGATTGATAAAGGTATGATCCTAATTGTTGCAGGTTTTGTCCCAAATTCCTTTGAAAGAGTCATTGAATATGCACCGACTCTTAATGAGATATTGGTGACGTTAGGTGTCTATGCTATTGGAGCGTTGCTAATCACAATACTCTATAAAGTTGCAATATCAGTTAGAGAAGAGAAAGCAAGCTAAAGTTAGCTATTGATGGTCTTTGATGCTTGTTTGGGGGGTGAGGGATTATCATTCAGAACGTGCTGTCCCAGCACGAATTGAAACTGTAAAATCACGAATGTGGATAGACAGTACAAAATCCGGTAACTTAAGCTCAAACAGTATCAATTTTATAAACACACATAAGGAGGAATTTGAATTATGGCTCAATTACAAGTCGGCGATTTAACTGTTGAACTGGACGAAGACGGTTTTCTTGAGGATCATTCAGCATGGAATGAAGATGTAGCTCATGCTCTTGCTGCTACTGAGGAAGTTGAAGAACTTACTGAAGATCATTGGAAAATGATCAACTATCTCCGTGACTATTATGAGCAGTTTGGTGTTGCACCAATGGTTCGTAAAATGGTTAAAGACACTGGTTATGACCAAAAGAAAATCTATGAACTATTCCCAGCTGGCCCAGGAAAAGGTGCTTGTAAAATTGCTGGACTTCCTAAACCAACCGGTTGCGTATAAGCCTCTAGGTTTTGTTTATTCGGTTACAGTCCAAACCAAAAGAGCCATCACACTTGTGATTGGCTCTTTTTTTAGATGATAATTGATAGTATTAATACTTTTAAGATGAGCTTTAAGGGTGGTGATTTTCATCAAAATTTTGTAAAATGAATTTACGATATTTTCGAAAGTGGCCTGAGGGGCAGGACTTCCAATTATAATGTAGAATATATTAGGAAAATAGTCTCGTTTGGGAAAGGATAATGATATGGAACAACTGGAGTATCGGCTCTTCGACGAGCAAAAGAATTTTCCGGCGCTTTATCACTTCAAATCTATCGATAAAGACGAAGTTATGGTTCGCTTCTTAGCGGATTACTTGGTCAAGGATGGTGTCGTTTACGAAAAAACTTCGAATGCAATTGAGGTCCCACTCTATATTATCTATGTTAAACTTTCAGAAGATGAAAAACCGTTACTAAACAATCGATTATCGAAAGCGGCTATGGGTTATATTGTCTTAGAAATAAGAGAATTTATTGAGTATGCATCTGAATATCCTATCATAACAAATTTAGAATTTACTTCATTATCTGACTTGGCTCTTCTCGCACAATGCAATTACTTAACATTAGGTGGTGTAGAGTGGGAAAAGACTTCTTTTGAAGTCGATGAGGACCGACAGAGATATGTTCTTTATGCAATTAAAACACGTTAAATTAATTTTGAAAGGGGAAACTAGGTGAACAAGAGTTCTAAGATGGTGAGTTTATTTCTTTCAACTGCTTTAGTGTTTGGAACCGTTGCATGTGCTCCGCAGCAACAGCAAGTTTTTGATCAAGAAGGTAATCCAATCACGGTTGAAGAAGATGACGATGATGATGGCTTTTTTGGTATGTTTTTAGCCCCGTTCGGTTTTTCCAGGAAGCATTCTTCCAGTAGAATACGTCCTGTACAGCCATCAGGGGTTACTAGCGGTGGATCCAGTTATCCAAACACGGACAGTTCAGGAACTACAAATAATCCCGGTTCGACGAATAGTAATGCCGGTATTTCATCTGGGAGCAGTTCAAAGAGTTCAACTGGAATTTCAAGCGGCACACATGGCGGGATTGGAGGAGGTGGCTCAAGTGCAAGCTGAGTTGTCCTATGAGGAAATCAGAGAACGACTTTATGGACCGATGCGTTCTGTATTTTCTTGGGATCGCTTGGATGGTGTAGAATATGGGCTGGCTGGAATTCATTATATTACTCAAGAATTTCGCGGAGAAATTGCCTTCGCCACAGAAGCCTTGGGTAAAATTTTTGCCAAAACTGTCTATGCGGTACAAACTGCTGATGACACACTATTACATGCATTGGGAATACCTCATGAGGTGCTTACTACGGCTCGTATTCTTCTAAAACCTGAAATAGTCACGGTAATAGGCCGATTTGATTTTATTAATACGGTTGAGGGACTCAAGATGATTGAGTTTAACTCAGACACACCAACGAGTGTTGTTGAAGCCTTCTATGCTAACCATAAAGCCTGCTCCTATTTTGGCGCAAGAAGCATAAATGATGGTATGGAAGTACATATCAAAGAAGCCTTTAAGACAATTCTTGAATCATACAAGGAGCTAGGTTATGCTACTGACTCTATAGTATTTAGTGCTTTAGGCTGGCACAATGAGGATAGGGATACAGTAAGGTATTTGCTGGATCAATCCGGTTTGCCGGCAACATTTGTTGCGCTTGAAGATCTGCGTATTTCGGGCGATCGTTTGTGCGCGTTAATTGACGAACAGCTTGTGCCTATTGACGTCTGGTATCGTCTTCATGCCCTTGAGAAACTGGCTGTGGAACGTGATGAACAAGATCAATATCCTACGGGTGCCCATGTACTTGATCTCGTGGCTAGAGGTAAGCTGGCAATCATTAATCCGCCATCAGCGTTCGTAGCTCAATCGAAAGCACTCCTTAGCCTTATCTGGAATCTGCATGAAGTCGGAGAGTTCTATACCACTGAGGAACACCAGATGATTGAGAAGTATATGCTGCCTACTTACATGGAAAATCAGTTTATAAATAAGTATCCTTATGTAACAAAGCCCATCTTTGGTCGAGAAGGTGGTGCTGTTTGTTTGCATGAAGCGGATGGTACACTGGTAGAACGGGACAAAGACAATGATTATTGGGATCAACCTATGGTTTATCAGAAACGAGTTGAAATGGAAAACGTTGAATGCAATACAGAAATTGGGCTGTTCACAGGCAGGTTACTTTGGGGATCTTTCTTAGTTGGAGGTAAAGCTTCGGCCATCAGTGCACGAATCGGAGGGAGAATAACTGGTAATCTGGCGTGTTTCTTACCAACGGGAATAAAAGTAGAGTGAGGTGGAATTGGGTTCATGTATTTAATAAACTTTTTAATGTATTTAGGAGTTACAATTCCCTTAATGATTTTCTCTGTGATGCTTTTTACATTCACAACACCTTATAAAGAGTTTAAAATTCTAGCTGATGGAGATGATCTGGAAAATCATCGCAAAGTTTCTGCGGCAAAAGCTGTGGCATTTGATTTAGGGGGCAAGGTATTAGGAACAGCCATTTTGCTTGCATCCGCTATTTACCACTCTATAGGCATCTGGGACATGATTGCTTGGACATTGACAGGGACGATCTCCCTGATAATCGTTTACTGGCTCTTTGAGGTATTAACTCCTATGCTCAAAGTTCGCCATGAAATTCCGAATGGAAATATTGCTGTAGGATTCTTCTCTTTCTGTTTAAGCTTAGCAACTGGGATCTTAATGGCTTCATTAATTAGCTACTAATCGGGATTTTTTGTATTCATCTCGGACCGTGGAACAAGGTGTGATATGCTGTACTGCTGTTAGATTATTTTAGGCAGTTGCGAGTAAGAAGTATTATTTCGAAATCAGGAAGGCTTCCAAGCGACCCCTCACTTTAATGACTTGGAAGCCTTCTTTCTATAACAATTTAATTTGCCGCAGTTGAAATGTATGTCTAAGAGGGAAGGGAATAGTTTATAATTTGTTTATATACTGTTTAGGGAAAATCAAGACCACTAGGTTAGAATATATATAGGGTCTTAAAAATATATAGGGAGTTGACAAGATGAAATTCAAAAAGAAATCAGTGATGCTTGTAAGTTTCACGGTTGGAACACTGTTGTTAGCAACAACAGCTCTAGCCGACATTGCAAGTAAAAGCGGGTATGATGAACTTAAGGGTGCGATTAAGCTAACAACTGAACAAGCCAGTGAAAAGTTCGACAGTTTCACCCTGGATTATTCAATGGCTTTGAAGGATAATGGAAAGACGTTAGAGTCTAGTAACGAAACTCTAAAGGTCGATAGAACAAAGGATGCTTCTGAAAACATATCTTCAGGTTTAAGCTTAAACGGGGATAAAAGATCTTCTCAGAGTTATTCAGACAAGACGACCATGATTCGGGTAAGTGAGAATGACCCGACTTACTATGTGACTGAATTTACCAAGGAAAGAAAAGACGATCCTTTTACTAATCCTTTCAAGGAAGATGAAGCCGCTGATGTTGAAAAAATAGTCGATGCGATAGTAGGAAGTCTTAAAGATCATGTCGTAGTTACTGAAAATACGGATGGAAGCAAAGCAATCACAGGATCTCTAACAGAGGTGCAAATCCCGTCTTTAGTCAATGCTGTTGCTTCGTTTCAGTTGAAACAAGAGTTTAATAATCAAAATAGCAATCAAAATAACAGCAAGATGCCTCGTCTGACCAAGGATGTCTTTGTCAAAGAGGTAAAAGGTTCAGCAAAAGTAAACGCAGATGGCGTGATGGAAAGTATCCTGGGAACTGCAGTATTGTCGGGTAAAGATGAGCAAGGGACTGTCCATGATATATCGCTTGAAGCTCTAGTTAAAGTGACGGGCATTAACACCACAACGGTCACTAAGCCTGATCTTACGGGGAAGAAAGTTGTTAAGGACATTGCCAGATATGGAGATGCTGAAATGTCTAATCCAGAGAAGTTCGTAGGCAAATTCAAAAACGACATCATAATTGAGAAAGATAGCAAGTTTGTCAAAGTCGGTGAGCGGTTTGTAGATATTACTCAAATCGACGGAAAGAGTGTTGAGGGCCGATATTACTCAGAGTTTAAGCCCGGATTTGAAGAATACGCAACAAGTTTGAGCAGTTTCAAATTTGAAGCCAAATTTGAACAAGAGCAAAAAACGAGTGCGAATTTTGAAGGCACAAACGATTCTGGAGATAAAGTACGAGGTCATATCTATCTGAGTGAGTATGAAGGCCAAGTAAACTTTAATATTGATAATTTCAATGGATCTTTCGGAAGAGGTTTGATGTTTAATTCATCCTTTAGTCCAGTTTTAGATTAAGAGCGTAAGTCACAATGAAAAGGTGATGACTGCCGGGATATATCCCGGCAGTCGCATTAGTTTCTCACGATGGAGGTTGAGCATGGAGAAAGTTATTGAGATCATGAACCTGACCAAATCTTATGGAAATGGTCGCGGAATTTACGATCTGAATTTGGACATCTATAAAGGGGATATCTTTGGTTTTCTTGGACCGAACGGGGCAGGAAAAACGACGGCCATGAAGATTATGACAGGGCTTATCCGACCTGAACAGGGTGATGTTAGAATTTTAGGACACAGTGTAACGGAAGAGTATGAGAAGGCCATGGCAAAGGTAGGATGTCTGATTGAAATTGCAGAGTCTTATCATTATCTGAGTGCCTTTGATAATCTAAGACAACTAGCACGCTATTATCCTGGTGTTGATCATAAACGAATTGATGAGGTTCTTGAACTGACGGGAATGCTTAAATTTAAGCATGAAAAGTCGAAAAAGTTTTCTCTTGGCATGAAACAGCGCTTGGGACTTGCAGCAGCCGTATTGTCGAGACCTCAGGTTGTCATTCTTGATGAACCCTTAAATGGGCTTGATGTCGAGGGTATGATTGATATTCGCAAGATGATCCAGCATTTAGCGGAAAAGGAACAGACTACATTTTTCATTTCCAGTCATTTGATCCATGATGTAGAGTTAACCTGTAATCGCATCGGGGTAATCTACAATGGAAAAATATTAAATGTCGAAAACACTCAAACGATTTTGAAAAACTATGCGACACTTGAGAATTACTTTGTAAGTGAGGTAGAGAGAAATGGCCGTGTTTCAAGCAGCGCTTCTTAATGAACTGGAGAAGCTCTATAAAAAGAAAAAAGTCTTAGTTGCCATTTTGCTGTCTCTTGCAGTAATTGTTATTGGGCAATTGGTGATTGTAGGAGTAAGAAGCGGATTTGGACTTAGAGGAACGGGCAGTGTAGAATTCCCAATGCTTGTTCTATCGGTTGTGGTCAATACCATTCTGCCACTTTTTACAGCCTTAGTTGCAATTGACAGTTTCTCAGGTGAGTTTACTCAAAACAGTATGCGCATCACTCTGACTCGACCTGTCAGTCGATTTAAGATCTACACAGCAAAAATCACATCTATTGTCTTATTTATCTTGGGAGCTCTTCTTCTGCTCCTTGTTTTTTCTCTGCTGGCTGGATTTATCTTTAATACAAATTCGGCGACACTTGATTCATTGGGCAGAACTGTGTTTTCCTACTTCGTGAGCTTGCTTCCGTTGACTGTTTTGGCCTTAGCTATTGCCCTGTTGGCAAATATCTTCAAGAGCGGAATAGCTGTCTTTTTTGTATCCATTTTAACATTCCTTGCCTTAAAAGTGCTTGGTGTACTTTTTTCTCAGTATTCAAGTTTGTTCTTGACGACTCAACTTGACTGGTATAATCTATTTCTGGTAAATTCTTTTCCAATCTTAAAGATTTTGCGTCAGTTTTTAATCATGCTCGGGTCTGGGATCATGTTGTTTACGGCAGGGTTCTATATCTTTGATAAAAAGGAATTTTAAGGTGACGGTATGAAACTCAAAACACGTCTAATTTTAGCCAATGCTTCGACAGTAATCATTCCTATGATCATTACTGTTCTAGTTGCATTGGTTGCTTTTTTTGTCTTCGACAAGTTATTCGGAAGCGGGATTTCTTATGAACATCAACAAAAACAGTCAATGATCAAGGTTAAGCTTATCAATGAAACTAGCACCTGGAAACGGACACCCGAGGTTTTGGAAGAAGAGAGTTATATGAAATATCTCCTTGAACAGCTTGCTGAGATTCATGGGGAGCTTGTGTTGATCAAGGATGACGAAGTGGAATTTTCCTCCAAGAAGTTTTCTAAAATTGAAGTGGCCAAAAGTTTAGCGGCAGGGAATATTAAGGGAAGGAACGAGCCTGTTGTTATCAATGATGTTTCATATACTGTCTTTGTTACAGATCTTATGTATAAAGAAGGCTCTAAAGGGAGTTTGCTGTTACTCGTGCCTGTAGATCGGTGGGAGACAAGTTTTACGGGTTTAATCGCACTAGTTTCTATTACGTTCTTAATTACCTTTGCGGTAACGAATATTATTGTCTCCTATCAATTTTCACGAAGTATTATTAATCCTCTATATACCTTGCAAAGTGCTGCTGCAGAAATAGCTAAAGGGAATCTCGACTACTCGATTGTTGAGGAAGGGGATCGGGAAATTCAAGAGTTGTGTCGTGATTTGGAACTTATGCGCATTAAGCTAAAAGAGTCAGTACACACTCAATTGAAGTATGAGGATAATCGAAAGTTGCTCATTTCTAGTATCTCTCATGATTTAAAGACCCCTGTAACCTCCATCAAAGGCTATGTAGAAGGTATTTTGGATGGGATAGCCAGTAATCCGGATAAAGTGGAACGCTATTTAAAGACTATAGCCTTAAAGGCTCACCAAATTGATCAAATGATTGACGATCTTTTACTTTATGCCAAACTGGATTTAAACCAGATTCCTTTTGATTTTGAGAGAGTAGACATCGCAGAGTATTTCCAGCAGTGTATACTAGAAAATGAACCGGAGTTAGAAAGTAATAATATCGTGATTTCCTTTCACAATGAGCTGAATCATAAGCGAAATGTCCTGTTAGATCGAGAAAGAATGAAACGAGTCATTATGAACATTCTGGATAATTCTCGTAAGTACATGAGCAATGATCAAGGTGATATTAACATCATTCTCAGAGAAACTGTTGCCAGTATCATCGTTGAGCTTCGTGATAATGGTTCCGGGATCAATGAAGGAGATTTACCTCATATTTTTGATAGATTCTATCGGGCGGATGCAGCTCGAACCAAAGGCAGCGGGTTAGGACTGGCCATTGCAAAGCAGATCATTGAAGGGCATAATGGAAGGGTATGGGCTGTCAGCCATGGAAAAGAAGGGACCAGTATCATGATCTCGCTCAGTAAGTCATGATGATGGGGGAAAGCAATGAACAAGAAGATATTAATCATTGAAGATGACTCAAGTATTGCAGAGTTACAAAAGGACTATCTGGAAGTTGCCGGTTTTGAAGTTAGCGTCCATGACAATGGAATTGAAGGATTAAGAGCGTTCCAAGAGAATGAGGTTGATCTGCTCATTCTGGATATTATGCTGCCGGGAATGGATGGTTTAGAGATTTTACGAAGTTTGAAAGAAGATAAAGATGTACCTGTTATTTTAGTATCCGCTAAAAAAGAAGAAATTGACAAGATCAAAGGGCTAAGTTTAGGGGCTGATGATTACATAACGAAACCCTTTAGTCCAGGCGAACTGGTGGCGAGAGTAAAAGCCCATTTGGAAAATTATGAGAGGCTCAAACTTCGGTTTAGCGAAGGGGTTAAGAAGTCAAACATTTTGACGATTCGCGGACTTAAAATCGATAAGGATTCACGCAGAGTTTTTGCTCTCGGCAAGGAAGTTAATCTGGCCCAGAAAGAATATGCCTTACTCTTGTATTTAGCTCAAAATCCAAACAGGGTTTTTGGGCGTGAGGAGTTATTTGAACGTGTTTGGGGTTTGGATGCTTTAGGTGACTCTGCCACAGTCACAGTTCATATCGCTCGAATACGCGAAAAAATTGAGAGTGACTTATCTAATCCTCAATATGTAGAAACGTACTGCACGAAAGGAACATCAAAAGAGCCAAATTATCAATACATTGAAACGGTTTGGGGCGCGGGGTATCGGTTTAGGATATAAATTGCAATATTTAAGAAAAGCCTCTCCTTTCTGATGAAAGAATGGAGAGCTTTTTGAAGGTATTTCAAAGGAGGTTAAGAAATGAACCAACTATTGACTGCTCGCAAAAAAGTGATCGAAAAGGGGATAGAAATACTTGCAACGAACCTAACGGTTGGGACTTGGGGGAATATTAGTTGTCGGATTTCTGGAGAGAATTACATAGCGATCACTCCTACCGGAATGAATTACGATGACTTAGTGCCTGAAGATATCGTGGTAATGGACTTAGAAGGAAATATAGTTAATGGTATTCGAAAGCCTTCTATTGAAGTTCCTTTGCATATATCGATTTATAAAGCACGTGAAGATGTCAAGGCCATTGTACATACTCACAGTGCTTATGCAACTGCAATGGCAGTCGCGCGAAAAGAAATTCCGGGAGCAATTGAAGACTTAGTCCAGATAGCAGGCGGCAATGTGCGGGTCAATGAATACGCATTACCTGGTACAGAGCAACTAGGCATCAATACCGTTAAAGCACTAGAAGGCCGAAATGCTGTGTTGTTAGCTAATCATGGTATGTTGGGGGTCGGGCGCGATTTGGATGAAGCATTTAAAATATGTCAAGTTGTTGAAAAATCAGCACAAATCGTTCTTCTTGCGCAAATGATGGGTGGAGCAATTGAGTTATCCCAAGGGGATATTGACGGAATGCGAAATTTCTATCTTCAAGGTTATGGTCAAAAGTGACAGACGAGTCATTGATCAATTCAAAGGAGACTCCCACCTTGTTTATTTCTAATAAGCCGTATACAATAGGGTGATCTAAGAATTGTTGAAGAAATTCATAATTTTAGAGTATAATTAGTAAGGACAACACATAATTGATCTAATTGCATATAATAGATACTTACCAGACCGTATTTTATCTGAATTGAAATTGAGTTAATGTTGAAAATACTTTAATTCTAGTTCCTTAACGCGAATCAAGAAAGAAGGTAATCATAGAATGGATTTAAATTATACTATTCGAGATTTATCATTAGCATCAGAAGGACAGCGGAAAATTGATTGGATCATTCCTCGAATGCAAGTGCTTAACAGTATACGTAAGGAATTTGAAAAACAATTGCCTTTTGCAGGAAAGAAAGTTGTAATTTGTTTGCACCTAGAAGCTAAGACTGCTTATCTCGCACAGGTGATTAAAGCTGGAGGGGCAGAGGTGACTGTGGTTGCCAGCAATCCTCTTTCTACTCAAGATGATGTTGTGGCTGCTCTTGTTCAAAGTGGGATCGGGGCCCATGCTTGGTACAATGCGACAGAAGAAGAGTATAATTCTCATCTGCAGTTGGCGCTCGATACCGAACCCGATTTTATCATCGATGATGGGGGAGACTTAGTTTCAACCATCCACACAACTCGTCCTGAACTCCTGCAAAAAGTTAAGGGCGGAGCCGAAGAGACGACAACTGGTGTTTTACGTTTGCATTCTATGGCTCGAGATGGGGTTCTTAAGTTTCCGATGGTAGCCGTCAATGACGCTCAATGCAAGTATTTATTTGACAACAGATATGGTACCGGACAATCCGTTTGGGATGGAATCATGCGCACGACTAATTTGGTAGTGGCTGGTAAAACAGCTGTTGTTGCTGGGTATGGCTGGTGTGGTAAAGGAGTTGCTCTGCGGGCTAAAGGATTAGGAGCGCGAGTAATCATTTGCGAGATTAATCCTATCAAAGCAAACGAGGCTTTGATGGATGGATTCGAAGTAATGCCTATGGTTGAAGCAGCAAAGCACGGAGATTTCTTTATAACAGTTACCGGCAATATGAATGTAATCAATAAGGAGCACTTTGCTGTCATGAAATCTGGAGCGATTATGTGTAATGCAGGACACTTCGATATTGAAGTTAATGTAGCCCAATTAAAAGAAATCTCTGTTTCCGAAAGAACTGCACGAACTAATATTACAGAGTACACCCTTCCTAACGGTCAAAACTTATATGTTCTGGCCGAAGGCCGATTGGTTAACCTGGCTGCCGGCGATGGGCATCCTGCAGAAGTTATGGATATGACATTTGCTTTACAGGCTCTGTCTTTAGAATATATTGCAATGAATTATAAGAAGTTAGAGCCTAAGGTCTATCAAGTAAATACAGAAATAGATGAAAAAGTAGCGATGTTAAAACTTCAATCACTAGGTTTATCGATTGATAAATTAACGGAAGAGCAGGAAGCTTATCTAGGGTCTTGGAGTTCAGAAGCGTGATGTGAGGTATCTAGAATAATAATTTAATATTTTAAAAGTAGTGTTTGCCAAGTCTTATTTAGAGGTGCCTGACCGTAGAGATATGATCAGCACCTTTTGTTTTTTTATTTCTTATATGTTCCACTTTCGATGATAGGGCGGATCAATTGGGTCGGAGATAAAAGCTGCCCCATATATCCTATAAAATGTCTCTGTGTTAAGATATAATAGTTTGAGATTATAATATCTAAAACATGTTGCTCAGTATATGATTTAGACTTCATCATGTTATATCGTAACAAGTTTACAGACAGTTAATGTATAAAGAGAGGCTTAGGAATGGAAAGAACACTTATAGTCGCAGAAAAGCCTTCGCAAGCTCGTGAATACGCTGCAGCACTGGGAGCAAGAGGAAGAGGCGACGGGTACCTGGAAAATGAAAAATATGTGATCACATGGTGCTATGGACACCTTTTAGAGCTAGAGCGTCCTGAAGCATATATGGATTTGGATCAAGTAGGGAAACGCTGGAGTTTAAATCGTTTACCAGTCTTACCCAGTTTGCAGGCCTTTCGTCGGGTGGTTAAACCCGGAGCTGCTAAACAATATGAAGTAATCCAAAATTGGTTAAGGTCTTCGGACATTGGAGAGATTATTTGTGGAACGGATGCTGACCGGGAGGGGCAGTTGCTTTTTCAGGAAGTATGGGATGCCGCTAAGTGTAATAAGCCCTTGTCGAGGCTGTGGATTTCCTCGCTGACAACTGCGGCTATACAAGAAGGATTGAAAAGCCTTCGTTCCGCAGAATCGGTGGCAGGATTGGCAGCTGCAGGAAATGGCCGCGCGCTTGCAGATTGGGATTTCGGAATGAATTTGACAGAAGGGTTTACCGCCTTATTTGGGAGCTTCGATGCTGTAAGGAAAAAACCCAATGTTATTTCTATAGGGAGAGTACAGACCCCGACACTTGCGTTGATTGTCGAGCGAGAATGGGAAATTGAACGCTTCGTTGCTCAGCCGTTCTTTGAAGTCAGGGCTGAATTTTCGAGTGCAAATGGGGAGTATCTCGGTAAATGGTTTGATCCAAGCGAGGACTCAAAACGGATTACAGATTCTCAAGTTGCCGAGAAGATCGTAGCCAGAACTCAAGGAAAACTAGGAAGAATTACTAAAATAGAACAAAAAAACGTACAGGAGCCTGCGCCCCTGCTCTTTGATCTAACCTCGCTGACGATTGCTGCTTCCAAAAAATATGGGTTTAGTGCGGAAAAGGTTCTCCAATTAGCCCAGTCACTCTATGAGAAAAAAGCTATTACTTACCCACGAACTGATTGTGCTTATCTCTCAGAAGACATTGTTCCAAAGTTGCCAGATCATCTTAAAGCGGTACACCAAGAGCCCTATTCGAATTTGGCAGATGAAGCCAGTCTATTAGGTGTGCCTAAAGGTAAACGCGTAATCAATACGATCACTGCCCATCATGCCATCATTCCGACGACTGAAAAAGTCGCCATTCATAAGCTCAATCGTGAAGAACAGAACCTCTATGATTTAGTCGTTCGACGTTTTCTGGCTGTTTGGTTTCCCCCTGCTCAATATCATCAGACGGATGTAGTAACAATGATCGAGGGTGAATCTTTTCGAACCAAAGGCAAGGTATTATTAAGCCTGGGATGGAAGAAAATTTACGACCCAGATGATTTAGAGGATGAGGGTGTCAAAAAAGGCAAGAAGAAGGACAAGCGGGAGCAGACAGAGGATGAGAACGCAACTCTGCCTCCTTTGAGTAAGGGGGAAGATGTGCAGACCAAACGTGTTTTCAGCGAAGAAAAGAGCACAAAACCGCCAAAACGCTTTACCCAAGGAGACCTTCTCAAAGCCATGGAAGGTGCAGGCAAGCAGATTGATGATGAGGTGCTCCGTCAGCAATTGAAAGGGAAAGGGTTAGGTACTGTGGCGACTCGTCCGGCTATTATGGAAAACTTAATTGACAGGGGATACATACTGCAGGATCATAAGGCTTTGAAACCCACAGAAAAAGGGGTCGAACTTATTCGACTGATTAAGGAAAAACTTCCTCAGGCTCAGCTCCTTATTAGTGCGGAAATGACTGGACAAATGGAGTTTGATCTTTCTAAAGTGGAAAAAGGGGAACTAAGCATCGAACAGTATATGACAGAAGTAGAAGATGCAATTGGACGAATTATTAAGGAACTGCGTTCCTTCGAACAACGACACGGTAAAACCCCTTTGGCTCTTGCACCGACGGCACATGCTTCAATAAAGGGTAAAGGAAAAGAGGAGCCAAGAGCAAGAACTGCTCGTAAGAAAGAAAATAAGGTTCGAGAGTCCTCGAAGCAGGTCGATGAAAATAAAGTAACAAACAAGAGTCAAGTGCTAGCATTAGGGAACTGTCCTAAGTGCGGTGCAGAGGTGATCGAAGGCCAGAAGGGGTTTGGGTGTTCGAATTGGAGACAAGGATGTCATTTTGTCCTCTGGAAAACTCCGATCTGTGGTAAGGTGCTTACTCCAAATCAAATCAAAAGCTTGTTGAAGAAGGGGAAGACTCCGTTGATTAAAGGTTTTAAATCGAAATCGGGAAAGTCTTTCTCGGCCTATTTGATCTGGGAAGATCAGTCTGAAGCTAAATTGAAGTTTGAAATTGAGACCTCATGAAACAGACATTTTCGCTCCTGCAAAGGATTAGACAATTGTTCGCAATTTTGTGGCCTATCCTGGTTGCACAAGTTACAATGTTTTCCATGAGTTTTTTTGATACTGTCATGTCTGGACAAGCAAGCACTCCAGATTTGGCGGGAGTCGCAATCGGTTCCAGCGTATGGGTGCCAATAGGTGCTGGTATAGGCGGAATTTTCGTAGCTGTAACTCCAATTGTTGCTCAATTAATTGGGGCGAGGCATAAAAAAGATATAGCTTTCCAAGTAATGCAGGGGATTTATTTAGCATTGTTGATTTCAATTCTAGTTATAGCTGGAGGGGCCTTTGCTTTAGATCCAATTCTTTCGCTCATGGGGTTGGAGGATAACGTACTTCGAATTTCACGCAGTTACTTGTTGGCACTTGCCTGTGGAATTCCGGCACTCTTTGTATATCAAGTTTTGCGGGCATTTATCGATGCGTTGGGGAAAACCAGAGTAACTATGATGATTGCCGTATTGTCATTACCAATTAACGTGTCCCTGAATTATGTTCTTATTTTTGGGAAAATTGGTTTTTCAGCCTTAGGCGGTGTTGGGGCTGGTGTAGCATCGGCACTTACTTATTGGTGTATGTTGCTTATAACCCTGACGATTATCCTGCGTCAGGAATCCTTCACACCCTATCAAGTATTCAGACATTGGTATTGTATATCGCTCAAGGAATGGAAAGAGCAATTAAAGATTGGTCTGCCGATTGGTTTTGCAATTTTCGTAGAGACCAGTATCTTTGCGGTCGTTGCTTTACTGATGAGCACGTTTAATACTGTGACTATTGCCGCTCATCAGGTAGCTATGAATTTCGCTACACTGCTCTATATGGTACCCCTTAGCATTTCCTCGGCATTAACTATTGTGGTGGGGTTTGAAGTTGGGGCTAAGCGTCATAGGGATGCGCGTCAGTACAGCTATCTTGGCATGGGGATGTCCATAGGAATGGCCTGTATTTGTGCCTCAGTTCTTTTGCTCTTTAGTGAACAAGTGGCTTCTTTATATTCTCGAGAAGTTGCAGTTATTCAAATGGCCCAGCATTTTCTGGTTTTTGCCTTATTCTTCCAACTATCTGATGCCATTGCAGCTCCAATCCAGGGAGCGCTGCGGGGCTATAAAGATGTCAATGTTACGTTCCTCATGGCCTGTATCTCCTACTGGGTTATTGGATTACCGTCTGGATACTATATGGCTAGTTATACTACGCTCGGGGCAACGGGTTATTGGATTGGTTTAGTTCTGGGATTGGCTGTGAGTGCTATTGGTTTATTAGGGCGTCTTTTAGTCGTACAGAGCCGACACAAAACCCTAGAAGCTGCCTCTTCAGAGAAAAAAAGGATATAATGTTATCTAAGCATTCTCATTCAATCAGCTTGGGCTCGACGGATCATTGGTTAATGCTCTCAAACAACAAGGAATTGTTGAACCGGCTCCCCTCCTCTTAAGTTTAAATCTTCTTGACTAATAGCAATACTCCGAAAATTAAGTCTTGGTGACTCGTTTAAGTCTTGGTGACTTAAATGAGTCGCCGAGACTTAATAATTTGTGATGGAAAAGTTCTAATCCTTAAATTACTCTGAGTTAAGGATTTTCAAGCGTTTGATAAATAGGGCCTGAAAGTTTGGCATAAGTCCTTGAAATACGTACATAGTCCACTGCTATTAAACTTTCTGAGATAACATATTAATTTATGTGATAATTGGCAAAGAATTTGCAATTAAAGTTGTGGGACAGAAGTTAAGCATTTTATAAAAGGAGGTTTTGATGGTCATTTCAGGGCAATGAAATATTTGAATCAAAGGAGGAATAAAAGTAAAGGATTAACGGTATTATTCTCATTTTTCATGATATATCTTTGTATTTCTTTGCTTGACAAATCATTTTAAACTTTATGCAAGTCTAGTGAGGTAAAAAATAGCTATACTAAGGCCGATAACCTAGGGTTCTTAACGGGCATCAGCATAGGAGGATTGTTTTTCACTGACCTGAAAATACCAAGAAGGTAATAACCAAGGATTTGCTTTCGTAACACATACTATAGATAGACACGTGGAATTTATCAGCTGACGTATCTTCTTAAACCCGGTTCTCAGATTAAATCACAAGAAAGGGTGAAAAACTTGTTACAAGAGAATCTGGAAAAAATACCTAAATCTAAAGGTAAATCTGTTCTTATTAATCCTGTTGTTTTCTGGGGCAGTGCTATTTTATGCGTTGTGTTATATGCCCCAATGCTTATTTTTGGTAAAGAACTGCAACCCTATGTTTCAACCATATTAAAAGCTATAACCTATAAAATGGACTGGTTATGGTTATTATTTGCTTTGGGCTGTGTAGTGTTTTCACTTTGGTTGGCTTTTGGCAGATATGGCAATGTAAAATTGGGCGGAAAAGATGATAAGCCTGAATTCTCAGACTTCAGCTGGATATCGATGATGTTCACTGGCGGTGTCGGAGCAGGTTTAGTTTATTGGTCCATGGCCGAGCCTATTTTTTATCTTAAGTGGCCTCCTTTCTGGGGTGAGGCATTTTCAGCGCAAGCTGCGCAATTCTCTATTGCTTATGGAATATTTCACTGGGGTATTACGGCATGGGCTATCTTTGTACCAGGGGCCATCGCCTTTGCCTACATGCTTCACGTAAGAAAAAAACCCTACTTCTACCCAAGCTATGCTTGCAGGGGAGTATTGGGGGACCGGGTTGATGGATGGCTTGGCAGAGCTATCGATATCTTTGTTGTTATCGGTCTGGTAGGCGGATTAGGAACAACCTTAGGAACGGTTATACCTATGATGGCGGCTGTAAGCGCCGATATGCTGGGTATTGAGAATTCTATGACGGTAAAAGTTGCGGTCACACTGGTGGTTGCAGCGGTATTTACCTATAGCGCTTACTCCGGTTTAAATAGCGGAATTAAAAAGTTATCGGAATTAAATAGTTGGTTATGTATGGGATTATTAGCGTTTGTTATGCTTGTAGGCCCCACCTTATTTATGTTATCCTTTTATGTTGACAGCCTAGGGGTTTTGGCTACTAACTTTTTACGGATGAGTTTATATACAGATCCGATTACCAAATCTGGTTTTCCTCAAGACTGGACAGTATTTTACTGGGCCTGGTGGGCAGCATGGGCCATGTATTTCGGATTATTTGTTGCCAGGATCTCCAAGGGGAGAACGATAAAAAACGTTGTTATAAATATGATGGTTATAACGACAATCGGCTGTTCACTGTTCTTCTTAGTGTTCGGCACCTATGCAGTAGATCTTCAGCTTAATCAAGGGATAGCACTTGATAAGACTATGGTGGAGGCCGGTGCCGGGGCAATGATTAGCCAAGTCTTGCATACCTTACCCTTAACCGGAATAGTGATTCCCTATTTCTTATTTGTAATGCTTATTTTCCAAGCTACTACCATTGATTCCAATGCGTATATTATTTCAATGATTTCTAGCAAAGAGGTTAGGAATGATCAGGAATCTCCCCGCTGGACAAGACTTTTCTGGTGTGCACTCCTTGCTGTGATCGGGGTGGCTATCATGATGGTGGGCGGATTACCCGTAGTTCAGCTTTCATCTGTTGCCACCAGCGTACCCATTATATTTATTATCATTATCTTAGGGATGTCCTTATGCAAGTGGCTTAAGGAGGATTTCGGCCAAGAAACAAAAGTGCAAGTTGTCGATTATCAGGAAGAAGACTAATCATAACAGGGCTGTCGCAGTAAGACCAGCCCGGAAAATAGCAAAAGGCGGCTTCTGCCAGAAGCCGCCTTTTGCCGTCAAATAAATAACGAGGTTGAATAAGTAAAAGTATCCAAAAGAGGATGGCTGATCACGGCCATCCTCTTTTTGGTACTATCAGAAAGTATAAAACTTCGTTATTATACTTTCTAAGCATAAGTGCAACTATGGCAACCGCCTGCGCCTGCGGCTTGGCGCCGGCCAAGTTTTCTTTATAGTGTTCTTTCCACAGATAAAGAGACTTCTTACGTTTTAGTTGCTATTTTTAAATGGGTGCGGCAATTTTACACATGGATTTAAGGGCTTCTATAAATTCTTTTTCTACTTGAGAAACAGCGTATCGGTTCGACCTTATTAAACCAACGGTTATCCCTAGACTAACATCACTAATGGGAATAGGTATTATTTCTCCTGATTGCAAGTATATATCGTTAGTCGACATGAACTTGGGAAAGAAGGATATAGCAATTCCTTGAGAAACGACTCTTTTGATGAGTTCAAAATTACAGAATCTAAACACCACATTTGGTTCGCCGTACTGTTTCAATATACTTGTAATGCCCCCATTATTCTTTGTAAATTCGTCATTATAGGCAACAAAGGGATATTCAAGTGCTTCTTTCAAAGAGACTGATTCTTTTGCAGAGAGAGGAGAATCTTTTCCAGCATATATCAAAAATTCATCTGAGAATAATTCCTCTCTGCAAATGTCTTTTCCTTGGATTTCTTCAGTTAAAAGAACAATCCCAAGATCATTCTTGCCAGATTGGATATTTTGCAGAATAGTTATTGACTCAGCTACTGTCAAGACAATATTAATATTAGGATGCTTATTTTTCAAGAGATATAAAACGTGTGGTATTATCTTGTCACCCATACTAGGTATTATCCCGACCGATAGGCTGCCAGTTAAATCCGAGGTGTTTGCGATCTGTTTAATTTCCTCAACCGTATCCAGAATATAACGTGCTTTTTCAATAATCATCTCACCAATTGCTGTCGGGTAAGCGCCTTGCGTGGTACGTTTGAAAAGTGCTGTCCCTAGTTCGTCTTCAAGTTTGCTAATCGATGAACTGACTGCCGGTTGGGTAATAAAGGCGTGTTCCGCTGCCAGAGTTATAGAGTTGTATTTAGCTACTTCGATTAAAAGGGATAATTGTTCCAATCTCATAAAATACCTCCGCCTGCATACCAAGCTCATTTCTAGAAAAAGTCGGAAGACTTGGCCATCCGTGGCGCACTCTCTAAAGATGCCGCATGCGCTGGTGGCTTGGTCGTAGCCAAGTTTTGGGTATAACTCTTTTAATTGCTTTTAAGTTTCTTGGCTGGTAGTACAGCTTTGTTTATAGTTACGTACAATCCTAGTTACTTTACTCTGGCTGATATTCAAAGTGGTTGCAACTTTATAAGAGCTTCCCAGCATGTTATATAATCTAATTATGATTGCCTCTTCGTCACTTGATTTCTTGAGATTCTTCCAATTCGACAGCTCGTCTTGCAGCATGTTTGCATTTAATGGGACAGATGGTATTTTGAAAATTTTACTGGGTAAATGTTCAGGTAAAATATTTCCTTCCGGAATTGTAACTACCAATCGTTCTGCTAGGTGCTCCATTTCACGAATGTTGCCAGGCCATGAATAATTTTTGAGGATAGTAAGAGTTTGCTTATCGAACTTATGAGAGTATTTATACATTAAATCGTATTTATTTATGAAGAACTGTAATAATGGAATAATATCCTCGGATCTATCCCTTAAGGGGGGAGTATCGATTTCGATAACGCTCAACCTGTAATATAGATCCTCGCGGAACTTACCTTCTTCAATTAATTGAACTAAATTTCGATTTGTTGCTGCAATAATCCGTATGTTAATTTTCTTATGCTCTTTTCCGCCGACGGGAATAAATCTATGCTCCTGAATAAGCTCTAACAACTTTGCTTGAATTCCCAAGGGAATTTCGCCGATTTCGTCAAGAAATAGAGTTCCGCCGTTTGCCAGTTCGACTAAACCAACCTTTCCATACTTGTCTGCTCCTGTGAAAGCACCTCTGCAATAACCGAATAGCTCTGATTCTAAAAGGTGCTCGGGAATAGTAGCACCGTTAATACAAATAAAGGGCCCTTCTTTTCGATCGCTAATTTTATGAATATCCATTGCTAAGACGTTTTTTCCGGTCCCAGATTCCCCTAGGATTAAGACCGTTGAATTTACCAGGGCTACCCTCTGTACAACTTCTAAGCACAACTTCATTTTCTCATCGCGAAAAGAGTATCCTTTAAAATAACTAACTTGCTGGCTTAATTCATCAACTTTGTTCTTATAATGTTTAACGAGTTTTTTAGTTTCATCTAGGTCCTGTTTCAATTGTTCAATTTGAGTGATATCGCGACTGTTCATAACAATGAAGTCAACTTCACCACTCTCATTAATAACTGGAGTAGCAGTCACAACCAGTTTGATTCCAGATCTGGTTTGTTGTTCTACTGTAACAGTTTGTTTGTTTCTAAAAACAATGGGGGCAAGTGCAGGCGAATAGTATCCCTCGTTTAATAAATAGTTAAAGTTTTTCCCAATGATCTCGGAAGGGGCTAAACCATAATGTTTCTTGCATACTTCGTTCACATAGGTAACTATTCCCTTGTTGTTAACAACGAAAATTTCATCAAATGAATTGTCTAATATCATTTTTAATTCTTCTCTATCCAAACTGTTTTCGTTAATATCTACCAATTTCGACAACTCCCTTTTTGCTATGTCATCAAAGCGTAATTAGAAAATAACATGTATTTCATCACTTACTAGTCATTACATAGAGAGTTAGTATAAAAAAGCAAAATTATTTGATGATTAGATTTATTCGTTTAAGATGACGCAAAATCCTGCAACGCTAGAATATATAAGTCAGTCTGACTTAGAATATTCTAGCGTTTCATGCCTGAAACCAAAAAAATGGATATTATTTAGACGATATTGTTTGGAATAATACACTAAATAGAGCTTTAAGCTTTATATTTAACGTCATTATGCTTATGAGAACATTTTTTATGTTTGGCAATTCAAAATCTTATGACGGCATGAAAATTGCATTATAATTTATGTAAGTTCCCTAAGAGTTAAATTGAATAAATTGTTTAAGCCATACCATCGTATGTATCTGAATGAGTGAATCAGTTATCAGTTATCAGTTATCAGAGAATCGGTGGGATATTTGGAACAAGGAATACAGAGAGGTGGTGTAATTACATCTAAACTTGGGAAATTCTTAAGATATTTATAGCAAGTCAAGTTGACTCTGTCTTAAGTCAATTTGACTTAGGGGCTTTAAGGGTCTAAGGCCAATTAATACCTTGAGATTCGCGTTAAGTTATGATAAGAGAGGGTGTAATAATGGCTTTAAAATCAAGGCTGGAAGTATTAACGAAGGATGATTTATTGCGGGTTCATGAAGCAACTTTAAAAATTCTTCGTGAAACAGGTGTAGTATTTCATAGTGAGGAAGCTGTCGAAATCTTCAAGAAAAATGGTGCTAGGGTTGAAAATAAAACAGTTTTTATTTCTCGTGAGATGGTAGATCAAGCCTTAGCAACAGCTCCACGTACTTTCCGCATGCGTGCTCGTAATGAAAAATATTCTATCACCGTTGGTGAAGGTTTTTTAATACAGCCTAATGTAGGTCCGGTTTATATTCAAGACTTGGATAGGGGACGTCGTGAGGCAACTCTTGAGGATTATGCCAATATCCAAAAACTGTGTCAGGCCAGCGATGTGGTTGATCTGGTAGGCACAATCCCAGTTGATCCCAGTGATGTTAACAGCAACGATAAATATTTACTTATGATGTACGAGGCTTTGAAAAACACAGAGAAACCAATTATCGGATTCTGCGCTAATACTCAGCAAGTTCGCGAACAACTGGATATGGTTGAGATTGCTCTGGGTCAACCGGGATTTCTATTAGAGAACCACTGTACAGCAGTTTTAGTAAATTCCTTAAGTCCTTTAGCCTATGCTCCTGATACTTTGGAAACTATGATTGAATATGCCAAGCGCAATCAAGTTATCCTGCTTGCACCTTGTATTATGGCAGGAGTCAGCGGACCAATATCACTATTGGGGACAGCGGTCTTGCAAAATACAGAGACTATCGCGGGATTGGTTTTGGTTCAATTGGTGAATCCTGGTACTCCTTTGGTTTACGCTACTGCTTCCACCTCAGGATATATGAAAGAGGCTACCTACGCTGCGGGATCGCCAGAAGCTATGTTAATCAATACTGCCAGCTTGCAAATGGGCTTGGATTTCTACCACTTGCCAGTGAGAACTATGTCAGGAATCACACATTCTAAGACAGTGGATTGCCAGGCAGGGTATGAAACTATGCAAAGTTTATTGATGGGAATGATGAGCGGAGCTCAGATGTCGGTACAAAGTTTAGGAGTATTAGATGCTATCATGACTACCTCCTATGAGAAGTTCGTAATCGATGAAGAACTAATCAGAAGAGTGAGGCGGATATCTCAGGGGATTGACACCTCGGATGAAGCATTGTCAGTTGATGTTATTCAAGAGGTGGGGCATACTGGGACCTATTTATCCCACATGAGTACCTTCGAAAAATTCCGTTCCCTGTGGACCCCCACAGTTTCGGACTGGGGTAATTACAGTGATTGGAAGGGCTCCGGTTCTGAGGATGTCGTGATTCGTGCTAATCGCAGATATAAACAAATACTGCAAAATGCGCCTGAATCCTTACTCGATACGGCAATCGATAAAGCTTTATTAAATTTTATCGAGAAAGCTAAGGTCCATTAATAGAACTCTCACTGAGGTTACTTCAACTTATGCCCGGCATAAATAGACGGAATTATACAATGAAATCTATTTATAATATTATTTATTTGGTAAGAGTTATTAATTTGTAGTATGAGAAATTGCTGAGGATCTATTTAGTAATCTTAAGGAGGATTATAGGATGAGTGATTTTGATCAATTGGCCGATTATGTATTCAAAGGAAATGCTGCTGCAGTAAAAGACCTAACCCAAAAAATGGTGGATGCTGGTGGCAACCCCATGGAAATTATCTCTAAAGGTTTACTGATTGGTATGGACATTGTTACCCCAAAATTTAAAGCGGGCGAAATGTATGTACCGGAAGTTATGATGTCTGCTAAAGCTCTATCTGAGGGTATGAATATAGTAAAACCGTTGCTGACAGGGGCAGACATTGCTGTAAGCAAAACGATTATCATTGGAACCGTTGCCGGAGACCTCCATGACATTGGCAAGAACTTAGTTGTGATGATTATGGAGAGCGGTGGCTTTAATGTAGTGGATCTGGGTGTTGATGTATCGCCTGAGAAGTTTGTGGCTGCTATTAAAGAGCATAATGCTAAAATCGTCGGTTTATCGGCGCTCTTAACTACAACGATGCTTAATATGAAGGTAACTATTGATCTTATTAAGAAGGAAGGTCTGCGTGACGAAGTTAAAATTCTTGTAGGTGGAGCACCAGTTTCTAAAAGTTTTGCCGATGAAGTTGGAGCTGATGGTTATTGTGCAGATGCCATGGCAGCTAAAGAAATGGCTACCATGTACTTAAACTAATTAGGTTCTAATATTGAGTCGAAAATTTATAGGAAGAATCATAGGAGGTGGAATAATTGAGAAGTGAAGTTCAAGCAGGAGTTTCGAAATTTGAGGGCTTCGGACTCAATATATTTTCGGAGAATGAACTTTATGATATCCACAGTGGAACGTTGGAGGTATTAGAAAAAACCGGAATCAAGGTGGAATCCAAAGAGGCGTTAGAAATTTTTGCGGCAGGGGGAGCTCATGTTGATTTTCAAACTCGCGTAGTCAAGATACCTCCTCACATCGTAGAAGACGCTATTCGCTCTGCTCCTAATACAGTGTTATTAGCTGGGCGAAATCCGAAACACGACATTGTCTTAGGCGGCAAGAGGGTTCATTTCATAAATTTTGGTGAAGGTGTCTCAATCATCGATCCGTATACCAAAGAGTATCGGAAGACTACTAAGCAGGATGTAGCTAATATTTCGCGCTTTTGTGATGCAATGAGTGAAATGGATGCAGTTTTACGTCCGGTGGCTCCTCAGGATGTACCGGCAGAGGCTGCTGTGGTTCATAATGCCGAGGTTATCTTCAATAATACTTCCAAGCATGTATTTATCGGTACTGAAGGTGGAAAAAACTTTAAAAAGGTTCTGAAGATGGCTGCTGCCATAGTCGGTGGAGAAGAAAAGTTGCGGGAAAGACCAATCTTCTCGTGCAATGTTTGCCCGACAAGCCCGTTACAATTAGTAGGCCACTGTACTGAAGTAATTATTGAAGGTGCCCGGGCTGGTATAGCAGTAAACATACTATCAATGGCTATGGCTGGAGCTACCTCTCCAATTACGTTAGCAGGCAGTCTTGTAACACACAATGCTGAAGTTTTAAGTGGCATCGTCTTAAGCCAGCTAACCCGCAAGGGAGCACCAGTTATCTATGGCAGTTCAACGACAATCATGGATCTGCGTTTTGCTACGGCACCGGTTGGATCTCCGGAACTCGGAATGATCAATGCAGGTGTGGCGAAACTTGCCCAGTTTTACTTACTGCCAAGCTGGGTAGCAGGTGGCTAGGTAGATAGCAAACTTCCGGATGCCCAGGCATCTCATGAGTTTACAATTACCGCTATGCTGACAGCGTTGGCAGGGTCCAACCTGATCTATGGTGCGGGTATGTTAGAACTCGGCATTACCTATGACTATGCACAAATGGTAATGGATAATGAGATGGCTAGGATGATTAAAAAGGCTGTTTGTGGTATAAGTGTGTCTGATGAAACTTTAGCGATAGATGTTATTAAGCAGGTAGGAACCGCTGGTAACTTTATTAGCGAAGAGCACACCTTCAAACATATGCGTACACAATCTAAGAGTAATGTTATTGACCGTCGTATGAGGGATGTTTGGCTGGCGGACGGCGGTAAGGATTTTTCGGAAAGGGCCTATGAAGTGGCTAGGTCAATTTTAGAGAACTATAAACCTGAGTACCTGTCTGAAAGTGTTCAAGCTGAATTACGTGCGATAGTAGAAGAAACTGAAAAAGAGTATGGTGTCAATAGTTAAGTTAATGACCGAATAGCTAAATATTAATTATAGTAATGAGGAGAACGAGCTAACTACTTTAGTTCTTCTCATTACTACATAAAGCAATCCCGTAAGAAAATCTCCACTCGGTTCAAACCATCTGAGGAGTTGTGATTTAAATAATGAAAAGAGAAGCATTAACCCAGAAATTATTGGTATTAGGGGTCGACGGGATGGATCCCAAAGTAACCCGGAAGTTCTTGGCCGAAGGAATAATGCCAAACTTACAAAAATTTATAGAAAAAGGCTCGGCAAGAGAAGACTTATCCCACTTAGGTGCCCTGCCAACGATTACACCTGCATGCTGGACGACCTTAGCGACAGGTGCTTATCCTGGAACACACGGTATTACCTGCTTTTGGCGACAGTCCCCAAAGAGCTTGGACGCTGTTGTATATAATATGGATTCCAGAAACTGTGAAGCTGAGCAATTATGGAACGTAACGACTGAAGCCGGCCTTAAAACATTAGTATGGCATTGGCCCGGTTCCGCTTGGCCTCCGACCAGTGACAACCCAAATTTAAACGTTGTTGATGGAACACAGCCGGGTTCTGTTAACATGGGTGTGGCACAACTTGATTGGGAAAAAGTTATCGCTGCTAATGAGGAAATTACAGAATTAATATATGCTCCAAAACTTGAACGTCCTGCCGGTACTGGCTGCATGATTTCCGATCTGAGTGCTATTACTGAAGAAGAAGAAGAACCAGCTACCGATATGATGGAATTATGGTATGGTGAAGCTGCCATGACAGGCAGTGAAATCCGTGAATATATCATGGGACCAGAAAACATGGAAATGGTCATTGAAAGTATTCCTCATTATGATGTAGTCAATTCCCCGTTGAAAAATGCAGAAGGATGGGCAGCTGTACCGGCAGATGCAAAAGAATTTACTATTTTAACGTCTGATGGTATTGTAAGACGACCCACCCTGATTTTAAAGAATTCTGATGGCATCTATGACCGCATAGCAATTTATAAAAATAAGAAGGCAGAGAAGCCAATCGTAGTATTAGAACTCGGGAAAATGGTTTCCGGTATTGTAGATGACATTAATAAAGAGGGTGTATTAAAACCCGCCTGTCGTTCTATGAAACTCCTAGAACTTTCTCCGGATGGAACATCGGTGAAACTTTGGATCAGTAATGCATTGGATATTGCCCAGGATAAATTATGGCATCCAAAAGAATTGTTAAAAGATGTCGTAGAAAATGTTGGACCGGTTCAGCCTGTTAGCTTGGTTGGGGGAGAAGATGCTTACCTGGTTGAGAAGGTTTATGAACCAGCCTGGGATTCGTATTGTCAATGGCAAGCAAAGGCATTAAATCATTTAATTAAAAAACATGAATACCAGGTAGTATTCTCTCATTTGCATAATGTTGACTGTGCAGGTCATATGTTTTGGCATTTAGCTAAAAATCTGGAGCGCTGGAGTTATACTGACCCTGAAGTTAATCAGAACTTTATCCGGAAGTTTTACATTCAGACAGACAAATATTTGGGTGAATTCTTACATCTGTTAGATGAAGGATGGACAATCATGATTCTAGCTGACCATGGTTTACTGGTCGGGGAAGAATTCCCACCACAAATTGGTGAATATGGCGGCATGAATGTACAGGTAATGGAGGAACTCGGTTATACCGTAATGAAAAAGGATGCAAACGGTAAAACTTTGAAAGAAGTAGATTGGGAAAAGACAACAGCTGTTCAGACTCGAAGCAACTATATTTATATTAACTTAAAGGGTCGGGATGCCCATGGCATTGTTGACCCGGCGGACAAATATGAACTGGAAAGAAAAATTATGTCTGACCTGTACTCTTATAGATATAAAGGACAGCGTGTTATAGGGCTTGCAATGCGGAATAAAGACGCTGTTGTATTAGGAACAAACGGTCCGCAATGTGGGGATATCTTCTTCACTGTAGATGAGGGATTTAGCCGTTTACATGGTGATGGGTTATCCACTGTAGAGGGTGCTTTCGATACTTCTGTTTCCCCTATTTTTCTAGCTGCAGGGACAGGAATTAAAGAAAACTTTACAACAGCTAGAACCATTAGACAAGTTGATATTGCACCGACTATTGCAACATTAATAGGTGTAAGAATGCCTGCCCACTGTGAAGGTGGACCAATCTATCAGATTTTAACCGAAGAAATGTAATATAAAAGGCAGGCTAATTCACATAAACTTGATTTCGTGGAATAGCCTGCCTTTATTCTTTTATTGACTCCCGTACTCAATAGCCTGACAAACAACTCGAGATTATCAACGATTTCTATATTCGGCGTGCCAAATCGATTAATATAAAACGGTCGATACAGGAAGTAGCAAATAGATAATCAGGAGCTTGTAAAATAAATGGATGTTTAATATGGACTATTTTAAAGGAGTGGAAGATATGTCCTTAGAACAATTAAATGCTAATAGTTTCGAAAAAATCATCTATGATAATGCAGAATCCTGTCTCGTTATTTTCTCAAGAAAATCCTGTCACGTTTGTAAAGAGGTCGTTCCTGTTTTGGAGGAGCTTCAACTGCAATACCGAGATAGGGTTGGATTCTATTACGTGGATGTAGAAGAAGATAAAAACTTGTCCCAAAGATTCTCCTTAAAAGGAGTTCCTCAGATTCTTTTCTTTAAGGATGGCGAATATCAAGCAAAACTAGCAGGGGCTGTTGACGAAGACAAAGTCATAGATAAAATTGCGGAGGTTCTGGAATCGTAATCACTAAAACATTCTAAAGAGAGGGAGTAATTTAGGAAAATGGGAGATGTGACGTACGATTTAATCATTATCGGTGGGGGCCCCGCAGGGCTCACGGCAGCTATTTATGGGGGAAGAGCGAAGCTGAGAACTTTGGTTATCAACAAAGGAACGGTTGGCGGTTTGGTCAATACTACACGAGAAATTGTCAATTATCCGGGCTATGGCCAAATCAGTGGATCTGATCTTATGAAAGACTTTAAAAAGCATGCCGATTCCTTTGGTGTTGAATTTTCACGAGATGAAGTTGTGAGTGTTAATTTTGCTCAAGAAGATAAAATCATCTGTACGAAAAAAGGTAAAGAATACACTGCCAAGGCGGTTATCGTTGCTTGTGGCAGTGAGCCGAGACTATTAAATATTCCTGGTGAAAAGCGGCTTCAGGGCAGTGGGGTTGCGTATTGTGCAACCTGTGATGCCGAGTTTTTTGAAGGAGAAGACGTTGTTGTCGTTGGCAGCGGAGATCAAGCGATTGAAGAAGGCATGTACATTACCAAGTTTGCTCGCAAAGTCACTGTGATTGTTCTCCATGATGAAGGCGGTTCTCGATTGTAATAAAATAAGTGCGGAAAGGGCCTTCCAAAATGAAAAGATGGAGTTTGTATGGAACTCCACGATTGAAGAAGTCCTGGGTGAGGCTAATGTCGAGGGGGTTAAAATCAAGAACTTAAAAACAGGCCGTTCGACTAAACTTCCTTGCCAGGGCGTATTTTTCTTTGTTGGGATGATTCCTTCGACTCATTTTATTAAGGAAAGTGGCATTGGGATGGACAGAAGAGGATACATTCCCGTTAATGACTTGATGGAAACGGATCTCGAAGGGGTATATGCGGTCGGAGACAATCGGGTTAAATATTTAAGGCAAGTGGTTTCAGCTGCAGGTGATGGGGCAACGGCCGCAGTCGCTGCCGAGCGCTATATTGAGGAACTGAATGCGTTTAGTACGAGTGTATTGAAAAGTGACAAAAAAGTGCTCTTGCTTTTCTTCAATGCCTTAAATAATGAAAGCTTGGAGTTTAGCACTTTATTAGAAGAGGCAAATCAAGAACTGTCGGAACCCTACAAAGTGGTGAAAGTCGATACGGCCACTAAGAAAAATCTTGCCCAAAAGTATGATGTCAAAATCGTGCCTTCAGTTGTTGTATTGGACAGAGGGCAAGAGATCAAGCGATTGGACTATTCGATGGAGAAAGAAAAACTTAACGCTCAATTAAGATAAGACAAATCATTAAAGTAGCTAATGTGCTAATAGATAATGGTTGATATAGAAAATCAAAGGAACCTATCTTGTGGGATGGGTTCCTTTCGAATATGTTAGCAGAAATGAATTTATTATGACGTTTTATTTCTGATATGCCAAGAAAAAGGATATAATGGATTTATACTTTAATTTAGATAGGATGGATTATCATGAATACCTTTAACCAGCTTGGGCTCGACGAATCTTTGGTAAATGCCCTTAAACTGCAAGGAATTGTTGAACCAACTGCGATCCAAGAACAAGCGATACCCTTTATTTTAACTGGAAAAGATGTATTGGGTCAGTCAGAAACAGGCACGGGTAAAACGTTGGCTTATCTGCTCCCGATTTTTCAGAAAATCGATATTTTAAAGCGAGAAACTCAAGCGATGATTCTCACACCGACACATGAGCTGGCTATTCAGATTCAACGTGAAATGGAAACTTTGTCAAAAAACTCTGGTCTGGATATCACGTCAACTGCTATCATCGGGAACGTGAATATAGCGCGCCAGATAGAAAAGTTAAAACAAAAACCACACATTATTGTGGGTTCCAGTGGTAGAATTCTAGAGTTAATCCAGAAGAAAAAAATTGTCGCTCAAACTATTAAAACAATAGTGCTCGATGAGGCTGATCGTTTACTTGATGAAAATAATGCCCATCATGTTAAGTCTGTGATCAAAACAACCTTAAGCAGAACTCAACTCTTGTTATTTTCAGCGACATTACCCCCAACGACTTATCAACGGGCTTCTGAATTATTAAAGACTCCTGAGGTGATTAGGGTAACAGATAAAATAATGATCGCTCCTACTGTTGAGCATATGTTCTTCTTAGCAGAACAGCGAGATAAAGTTGAAGTTCTTAGGAAGCTGATTCGGATTATTATTCCGACTCGAGCTTTAATTTTCATTAATAAAAGTGAAGAGATCGAAAAAATGGTGGAAAAACTTAATTTTCATGGTTTGGATGCAGAAGGAATATACGGAGGAGCAAATAAGATCGAGCGAAAAAAGGCGATGGATGATTTTAGAAGTGGAAAAAGCACTTTGCTGGTGGCTTCAGACCTTGCTTCGAGAGGATTGGACATCAAAGGGATTACCCATGTCTTTAACCTTGACCTGCCGGAAGATCCCCAGCTTTATCTGCATCGGGTCGGTAGAACGGGAAGAGCAGGTAATAGGGGAGTTGCTATTTCCATTGCCAACGCAAAAGAAGTTTCATACTTGCGAAGACTGGAAACTTCGTTTGAGATTAAGTTTAGTCCTAAAGAAATGCTCCAAGGGAAAATTGTCGATGTAAGGAAGAAATTACAGAAGAAAGGGTAAGGGGGAAATCTCATATTGCTCTTTTTTTCACTGATAGTATAATTAAGTAAAACCTGGAGGAAATGGGGTTTTCTTGTATGGCAGTCCATATACTGACCCGTCACATAGGACAGGATAAACAAGAAGTAAGAATCTTCAACAGTATAGTACGCATGTTTGGTACCACGCTCAATGTTTATGCTTACATAGTTGACGGTATGCTCATTGATAGTGGTCCCCATAAACTCCGAAGGGGAATTTTAGATTTTTGTCTACAAAATCAACCTGATAAAATTGTTCACACCCATTTTCACGAAGATCATACCGGAAATACAGCATATCTAGTAGAAAAACTCCAAGTTCCCGCTTATGTTCATCCTGAATCTTTGGGTATTTGCCGTCAGAAAGGGGATATACCCTTCTATCGTTTAGCTTTTTGGGGGCATAGAATGGGCTTCCAAGCAGAGCCATTGCCTGACTTTATTGAAAATGAACATTCTCGTTTTGAAGTGATTCAAACTCCTGGGCATACGACAGATCATGTTGTATTTTTGGACAGGGAGCTAGGCAGGTTGTTTAGCGGAGACCTTTTTCTTCACCAAAAGACTCGGGTTGTTCGTCGAAAAGAGAACATACCCCTACTCATGGAATCCTTGCGCACATTGTTGAAGGAAAGTTTTGAAACAATATATTGTTCTCATGGAGGAGAGATTAAACAAGGATATCGCTTAGTTGAGCAAAAGCTGGCTTACCTTGAAGAATTGCAAGACCAAATTTTGAACCTTTCTCAGAAGGGGCTGGATATTAAAGCAATCGTCAAGAGAATCTTTCCACAAACGCCTGCTATTGCCTATTTCAGTCTCGGAGAATTTTCTTCTTACAACTTGGTCCGTTCGCTTATTGAAGATAAAGGTACCAGAACGTAAGAGACCGACTTTGTAAAGTGCCTTGGGGAGAGATGGAGGGAGATTTGAGATTATGAAGACATCGCCCTTGGACTTAGCGCATGAACTTGAAAAAGAAGGCTATCTTATCGGTGAAGAAGCAGCGACAACCTTATTCCTTGCTTTGGCCTTGGAAAAACCTTGTCTTATTGAAGGTCCGGCGGGGGTTGGCAAGACACAGTTGGCTTTAGCACTCGCCCGGGCGGAAAAACGAAGACTGATAAGGCTGCAGTGTTATGAAGGCCTGGACATAAGTAAGGCATTATATGATTGGAATTATGCCAAACAGCTATTGCGCTTGCAACTTGCCAAGACAGAAGATTGGGATGAGATAAAATTTGATCTTTACTCGGAAGAGTTTTTGCTTTCCAGGCCTCTCTTGGAAGCAATTCTTTCGCCCGAACCAGTTCTGTTGCTGATTGATGAATTAGATAAAAGTGACGAGGAGTTTGAAAGCTTTCTCTTGGAGTTACTCGCTGAACAACAGGTTTCAATTCCTGAACTGGGAACTCTTACTTCAAAAACTAAACCTATTGTAATCTTAACCAGCAACAATTCACGAGACTTTAGTGATGCCCTAAGACGTCGTTGTATCCATATCTATCTGACCTATCCTTCCTTAGAGCGAGAAATATCTATTCTAAGTTCGCATGCTCCCGAGCTATCTAGGGGGTTATCTAAGGACGTTTGTGAGTTTGTTGCCAAGATAAGAAAGTTGCCTTTGCAGAAGCTTCCGAGTGTTTCTGAAACCATCGATTTTGCGCGTGCGCTGAATGCTCTCCAAAAAGCAGAATTGAACTATGGAGACCTAATGGGAACACTCAGCGTGTTGCTGAAATATCCAAAAGATGTTGCTAAGCTGGAAGAGCGTCTTAAAAAATGGGAAACCGAAGCACTGCGATCCTGAGAGTAATCGGTTTTAACCCCGGCATAATGGAGCAGTAAGGGATGGAGACTATGGACGGATGGGTTTTTATCAGGTTGGTTCACGCTCTCAGGCAGGTTTCTTTGCCGATTTCCTCGCAGGATATTCTTGACGCTCAAACTTGTCTGGTTCGATATCCTGACATACCATGTAAACAGATATTGAAATCGCTTTTAATTCATCGCCCCCAAGATGCGGGCATATTTGAGACGGTTTGGAAAATCGCTGTTGAAAACGCTGAGTCCCCTGAAATGAACGATTCGCTGGATGCAACCTACAAAAAGAATATTGAAGAAAACAGAGACAGTCAAGGAATTGGAGGCCAAGGAGCAGGGCGTGGATCAGGAGGAATCAGCCTGACTGCAATTGGAGATATTCTTGATCATTGTCACATTTCTAAATTGATTCCATTTTCACGGCTTGAAGAGTTAGCAAGCAGTGGGGCAGAGTATGAAGAGGTTGTTAAAACTGTTTTGGCAGATATTGACTATTATACGTGGATTAATTCCTTTGATTTAGCTTATCAGCGAGGTACTCTTTCTGAGGACGAATGGTATACCCATCAAAACAATCGGGCTTTTATCCTGCGTGAAATTCAGCAACAGGTAGTGATGATCCAAGTTAAACTTGAAAATAGCTGGAAACCCCTTGTGCAGCAACACTGGTTGTTCAAGGCGTTAAGTTCATTATCTGAAGAAGAAAAAGAACTCGTGAAGACAAGTATTCGAAAATGGGCTCGAAAATTAGCCTTGCGACCAGGCTCTCGTTGGAAATCTTATAACAAAGGCACCATTGATATAGGGAGAATTGTACAGCAAAGCGTTCAGTGGGAGGGGGTGCTTTTCCATTTGTGCTACCGGCGTAAAGTTCCCCGTGCTCCCGAACTGGTGGTGCTTTGCGATGTCTCGAATTCCATGGCCTCATTTGTAGAATTTTTAATTCATCTGGTGACGTGTCTTAGGGCTCGTTTTCGAAAAATACGGGTATTCTTTTTTATCGATTCAGTCTGGGATGTTAGTGAGTTTGTTTGGGATGATGATCTTAGCGGAGTGAAACAAGAGATTAAAAGCTGGGGGCATAAAGCAAGTTCGGGGTTTTCAGATTATGGAGCGGTATTTAAAGAACTCGCTGAGAACATACTTAGAGAAGTGTCATCACGAGCTATTCTCATCATACTGGGAGATGGTAAAAACAACTATCGTCCGGCGCAGCCGGAATATTTTGCCCAGATTTCGGAAAAGGTGCGTAAGGTGTTTTGGTTGAATCCTTTAGAGGTAATGGAATGGTCTGAGCCTGATAATGTTATGAAAGTATATCAAAATAATTGCTCAAAGGTCTATCGGTGCCGAACGGCCAGCGATTTACAGAGAATTGTTAAGGATGTTTTCTAAGAGAGTTGCTCAGATCTCCCGGATATCAATTGTTCAATGGTTAGATTTTTAGATCTTGATTTAGATAAGAGCTACAAAATTAAAAAGCTACAAAGTAAAAAAGTTAAAAAGTTATAAGCCAGTTGCTTTGATGTGAAGCGACTGGCTTATTTACTTTACATACGTCCGTGCATCTGAGCGCACTGCATATGTGGAAATCATCTATGAACATCGCCTCATCATGGAGAAGTGGTTATAATGAGCTAAAATTAATACTGCAAGTCAGGGTGCTGACACGAAGTTGCGGAGTCGGGTATATACTGCTTATAAGTCAAAAATAAATATTTTTCCATAGTTACATACAGGGTAATTATTCAATATTCAGGAGGTGTCAATGAGCCAGTGATAAAACATACAGTAAGAAAAGGGGAAACACTTTTTATTATTGCTCAGAAGTATGGAATAAGCCTTAGCTCGCTGCTCGCTGCTAACCCAAATATAAAAAACCCTTCCTTGATTAGACCAGGGCAGGTGGTAAATGTCCCAAAGGCAGCGCCCCAGAGAACCATCGTTATTCCCAGAGAGAGCTACGGTTATAATGAAATGGTTAGTGACCTTGAGACACTTAGAGAAAGCTATCCTTTCATTAAGGTAGATTCCATTGGAACTACGGTTATGGGCCGTTCAATTCCAGTTGTAAGGATAGGGCAAGGGAAAAAAGAAGTCCATTATAATGGATCTTTTCATGCCAATGAGTGGATTACAACTTTGTTATTGATGAAATTTGTTGAAGTCTATGCTAAAGCTTACGTTTCAGGGAAAAAAATTGGAACCTTTAATATCAAAAGCCTATTTGACAGTGTTTCCTTGTGGGTTGTTCCTATGGTCAATCCTGATGGAGTGCAACTGGTACAGGGGAAAATCGATACGAATTCTTCAACCTTTGCAAACGCACTGCGGATCAATCGTGGATCACGAGATTTCAGTGGTTGGAAGGCCAACATTCGAGGGGTAGATTTAAATGATCAGTTTCCGGCCTACTGGGAGACTGAAGTGTCCAGACGAGCATCTTCTGGCCCGTCTCCCCGGGATTATACAGGGACGGCACCTCTCTCCGAGCCGGAAGCTAGAGCGATGGCGGAGTTTACAAGGGCCCATAACTTTCGCTTGGTGAGTGCTTTTCATACTCAGGGAGAGGAGATTTATTGGGGGTACAGGGGGTTTGAACCCAATGAATCACAACAGATCGTGAATCGGTTCATAGAAGTTAGCGGATACGAAGCAGTACGGTATGTGGAAAGTGACGCAGGGTATAAGGATTGGTTTATTCAAGAATGGAGACGACCTGGCTTTACAGTCGAATGTGGTCACGGAATTAATCCTCTGCCGATATCTCAGTTTTGGGAGATATGGGGCAAGGTAATTGGGATATTCTTAATGGGTATGTATGTATAAAATTTGAGCGTTTTCTCTTTGAACAAGTTTACTATTTGCTGATCTCCCTGGCCAGTAAAGCTGCGCCCAACGCGGCTGTAATAACAGGTTCTTGAAATACGAGAAGGGGGTAGCCCAGCTGCTTGGTTAGGGCATTAACCACGCCTCGATTGAGGGCTACTCCGCCCGTAAACACAATATCCGTTTCCAATCCGGTTCGCCGAGTCATAGAGGCTACTCGGCTGGCTACCGAATCACAAACCCCCGCTAAAATATCTGATTTCAATGCTCCTGCGGATACCTGGGAAATAATTTCGGATTCAGCGAAAACAGTACAAAACGAGGAAATCTTTGTGGGGTTTTCAGAGGATGAAACCAATTCCCCAATCTCATGCCATTCTATTTCCAGAGCCGTGGCCATCACTTCTAAGAACCTACCTGTACCTGCAGCGCATTTGTCATTCATTGTAAAGTCTGCGACTTTGCCATTTGGAAATAATTTAATTACTTTGCTATCTTGCCCCCCTATATCGATAATGGTTCGAGAACTTGGAAAAAGATGACTAATTCCTTTAGCTTGACAGGTAATTTCAGACAGTTCCCGATCAGAGGGGAAGGTGACTCGGCCATAACCGGTTGCAACCGTGGCAGTGACCTGCTTAATAGTTAAACCGAAATCAGCGAGAAGTTGCTCTTCAAGGCGTATGGCGACTTCACGCCCATGATAGCCTGCGCGGATTTTTGCCTGTCCGAGAATTTCTAAATCATTGTTTATTAGAACCACTTTTACAGTAAGAGATCCAATATCTACTCCGACATAGTAGTTTGACATGAACAGTCCTCCTTATTCGATTCACGGTACGATCAGACACTAAACATAGAATATAAATCCTTGCCCTATATTTTTGTGAGGAATTATTTCGAACTTACAACCTCAACCTTGTGCTGCGGTCTCGATTATTTTAGATCATCAAATGTTTCTAAGAAAGCTTGGACTCGATTGCGGACGGGTTCTTCTGCATAGGCTCTGGGATCTGCCATGTCCGCTTCAATCATTAACCCAGGCACCCCTGTTTCACGCATTACTTCTTTGCGAATCACTTCTTGAACTAAAGAATAAGGTTTACAGGAACGATTTGAATGCATTACGAAACCATCGGCTCTGTACTCCTTGATCAGATTAATTAATTGATTGGCACGGAACTTAGGGGAACGGTTGAGAAAAACTTCAGTGTAAGTCGTCGCCATGCTTTCCATCGGAGTACCGGGAGCTTGCTCGACAGCCCAACCCCCACTATAGGTGTCAGTCACAAAACATGCCCCTTTTTCAGAAAACATTTTGTAAAAACTAAACAATTGCGGCCAGATGGCGATGTTGTCCCAGACTAAGCGAATTCGCTCATTTTCGATTGCTCCCTGAGTAAGTTCAACTCGTTCTTTGACTTCGTCTTTGAGTTTGCGGTAAAAATCAATTCCTTTCTGTGAGCCTCTTAAGACTACAATAGGTGCCATGTTGATGAAGAGATCGGGAGCGTTGAGGGGAGAGGGACTGGCTTGACAATATTGTCGGGTTTCTATCCAGAGAGAGGTGATTTTTCGACTCAAGTTCATTTGTTCAGCTAATTTTTTTTCATTGAAGCGCCGACCGGTGATTTCTTCCAAATCTGCTGCCATAGCATATAATTGTTCTAAGACGAAGTCTTTGACCTGCGGGGTTAGTTGGTCAGTCAGAAATGGTGTATCTAGAACTAATAGTGGTACATTAAAGTGACGTGCTAAAACTTCATACCACTTTAACACTGTTCCGCAAATATTATTGCAGGCTACCAAGAGGTCGGGTTTCGGCATCCCGCCCAAAGGGGCCAGGTCTGGCCGAAGGACTCCACCGATATTTGACCGGGCATAGGAACAGAGGTCTTGGGAATAACCAGCCGCTTCAGCAACTTCGCAAAGGTCGACAGTGGCTTTGCGCGCACTGTATATAGCCGCATATTGTTCCGGATAAGCGCAATGAATATTAAAAGCGCGCAGGAGTTCGACCGGGGCACCGCTGGTGACCCAGGCCAAAGGACGTCGTAAGAATTTGCCCCAGTAACGATGCCAGCTTGTCAAAGCATAGTAGCTGCCCATAGTTTGTTGGAGTGCTTTGTTGCTGACTAGAGGCCGGTAATTGCGGCGTTTCTCTTTTGTTGTATGCATCTTAATCTTTCTCCTTTATAATTCATAGCCTAGCAAACTCTCTAGGAAGGCCTGAAGTCGAGTTCTTTCTTGTCCTCCTGCATTTGCCCCTTCCAGTTCAAGCGTCAGAGTGCGAATGCCGTTCTTGCGCAAACTCTCGGAGAGTGTAGCGGCATCCCAAGCATGGGGTTCGCAATATTTTCTGACGATAATAATGGCGCCTTGAGCATGTCGTTGTTTAGCTAGAGTAGTTAAATAGGAAATTCTTTCGTTCAGACTGCGGTTTTTACACGGGCAGGGGGGCATTTCAGAGTACCTTCGGACGATGTCTAAAAGAGGGTCTTCCGATCCGCTCACTGTGACTCCTGAGAAGTGTCGAAACCCGGTGCATGTATCATCCGCAACGACTCTGCCTCCCAATTCTTCGATCATTTCGAAAAGGCTGTCATTTTCCAGCACGGCGCTGCTGACAAGAACCTTTGCTTTGTTATGAGGTTCTTCGGCCATTTCTTTTAACGCCGGAAAGCTGTTTACAAGAGCGTGGGTATACTCAGAACGCGGCATTAGCTGTCCGGCTCTGAGCAGGGAGAAAATCAAAGGGGAAGGAAGGTTAGGACGAAGGACATCAAGTTCAGCAGCTAATTTTCGCGTATTTGCACATAAGATTAGGGCATTTCTGATAGCCTCGGCTTCGATTTTTTGTTTAGTCAGGTCCGTTAGTTTACTTAAGAGAGTATGCAGTTCGGCATGATAATAGCGGGAAGCTCCCGGGGCTTTTAACATAACTGGCGGAACAATGTCAACAGTTTTGCTCTGACCGCTGGCTGCCCAGATTCCGCTTAGACATTGCATCGTGTCACAGGTATGAGTAAACCCGATACCGACAAGGTCGCGCCACTTCTCTCTTACTTCCATGTCTAGAGTTCCCCTGGCTAAAGAACAACAATAGGCGGGGAGTTCAACTGGAGTTGAGTTCTCTGAATCCGGTAAAAGGCGCAAGGGGTGTAAACCTGCCGCTATAATTAGTTCTTCAGGAAAATAGGAACAGAAATAACCAAAAAACCTGTACTTGGGGTACCGGTTTAGGCGATCGGCGCCTTTGAGAGAGGCCTCTTCAATAAGCAGTTTCAATGATTCCTTAGAATCTGTCGGGTTAAAAGTTTCAACCATTTAGGCAGTTCATCTCCTTAGGCGTTTAATAATTAATCGGGTAACGGTGTTCCAATCCTCAGCGCAAATGAATTCGTTGCGGGCCGTGCGCTTTCGGCGATAATCTCCACTGGAGACTATCGTCACCGAAGTCTCGATGTTCAGCTTTAGCTGAACGAGTTCACTGAGTTTCTGTTGGAGCAGGGGAGGATGGCTCCCGCAGAGTGCGTTTTAGAATTTTTCCAATAGCTGTCATAGGGAGGTCTGGGCGAATCTCAACGAGTTGGGGAGCTTTATAAGGCAAGAGATGCTGTCGGCAGAAGGTGATAATCTCTTGCTCTTCGACCATCACATCTGTTTTTAAGGTGATAAATGCCTTTACACGTTCTCCCTTATAATCGTCAGGGATGCCTATAACGCATGCCTCTTTCACAGCTGGGTGCTGATAGAGGACATCTTCTACTTCGCGTGGATAAACATTGAACCCGCCAGTAATAATCATATCTTTCTTGCGGTCTACAATATAGAAATAACCCTCTTCATCCATGTAGCCAATATCTCCGGTGTAGAGCCAACCATCCCGGATTGCCGAACTAGTTTCTTGAGGCTGATTATAGTATCCGAGCATGATCTCCGGACCAGTAAGCACGATTTCTCCAATTTCTAGGGGCAGAAGGAGTTTTTCCCCGGTCTCAATATCTCTGACTTGCATAATGACATCAGCAAAGGGTATACCAATACTGCCTGCTTTATTTACGCCGTTATAGGGATTGGCACAGAGTGCTGTGACAGCTTCAGTAAGACCATAGCCTTCCATCAGTCTGCTTTGAGTGAGTTCTTCAAACTGGCGCTTAACTTCTGGGGCTAAAGGCGCGGCTCCGACAAAACATCCGCGCAAAGAGGAAAGGTTATAGCGTGCTAAACGAGGATGGTTAATGAGACCTATATACATGGTGGGTACTCCAGCAAAGAGAGTAGGGTTAAAGCGGTGAATTCCTTTGAGAATGTCATCTCCATTGAAGCGTGGAATAAGAACACAAGAAGATCCTGAAATCAGAGGTGCATTCATACAAACAGACATGCCAAAGCCATGAAATATTGGGAGAACCGCTAATAAACGGTCATCCTTTCGCATTTGGACCCAAGAGGCTCCTTGGGCGGCGTTAGCAACTAGAGCTTTATGCGAGAGCATGACTCCTTTGGGTTTGCCAGTTGTTCCTCCTGTATAAATTAGGAGTGCAATGTCTTGAGTGAGATCAATATTAATTGGGATGATTGGCTGAGATTCTTGTTGGAGCAGGTGTTTTAACCACTTGCATTGAGGTAAACGAGCTTTAGTTTCGGCAGATAATTTCCGAGACAATGGGTATAAAAGCTTAATTGGGAGAGGCATAAATTCGTTTAAAGAAGTATAAAAAGTGTGTTCTAGGATATGGTGTTCTCCGCTATTGTGACAAGTATCTCGAACATTTTCTAACCGTCCTGCTAAGAGATCTAAGCTGATGACAACCCGGATCAACCCATCTCGAAAAATATGCAGGAGTTCAGATTCCGTGCTGAGGGGATTAACAGGGACGACCACTGCTCCAATGCTTAAAATGGCATAATAAGACATCACATATTGAGGACAATTAGGCAGTAGAAGCCCAATTCGGTCTCCTTGATGTATGCCCATTTCTTGCATCGCACCAGCTAAGCTGTTTACCCAGTGGCCCAATTGCTTGTAACGTATCTCTCGACCGAAAAAAATTAAGGCGATAGCCTCCGAGTGGTCTTTGACACTTCGATGGAATAATTCATCCAGCCTGACGTTCGGATAATTAAGTGTAATGGGGACTTCAAGATCGTAATGGTTAGTCCAAGGAAGGAGTTTTTCATTGGTCGAGATGTTGTTCATTACTTGCCCTCCTTTTTCACGTTAAGGTGAAATTAACCTAGGCAAAAAGATTAATTGTAATATTTAGATTAGACAGAAAATTATGTTAGAAGAATTTTATTCATGAATCCGGATTCAATGCGTAAATAAATAATAGATTGCGTTTTTAATGATTATTATAAAAAAGTAATGTTTATAAGGAGGAAAACAACTTTTTCTGGAGAATACTAATTACAAGTAAAAAAAGAAGTGGAGGCTTGTACATGACAAATCTAAGAGAACTATATGTATGCAGTATTTGTGGAAATGTGATTGAGGTTGTTAATTCGGGAGCGTCTGCATTGGTCTGTTGTAACAAACCAATGGAAAAATTAGAGGCAGGCACTAAAGATGCCAGTCTTGAAAAACATGTACCTGTTATTGAAGAGATAAACGGGGGAATCAAAGTTAAAGTGGGCAGTGTCGCGCACCCCATGGAGGAAAAGCATTCAATCCGATTTATTGAAGTTCTTACTAAGGATCAGGTTCTTAGAGCAGAACTTGAACCAGGCCAAGCACCCGAAGCATCTTTCCTAGTCTCGGCAGACGACGTTGTCGAAGTAAGAGAATATTGCAATATTCACGGTCTTTGGAAGGCCGGTAAGTAATTTATTAGAAAATATAGAGGTAGGCAGGATTTTATCCTGCCTATCTTTATCATGAAAAAGTCTTTTAGAGGATTCATCAATTCTGAGACTCCCACTTCTTGTAAGTGGGTGTTCCTCATTCTACTTCGGTGGGTAGACTCCATCCTACGGTGCGAATGTATTCGTCAGTGGAAATGCCCCTTCGGCATAAGTCTATCCTCAGCGCAATTGTATTCGTTACGGGTCGTGCGCTTTCGGCGATAATCTCCACCGGAGACTATCGTATTGGAGACTTACGTCACAGAAGTCTCGATGTTCAGCTTTAGCTGAACGAGTTCACTCGGAGAGATTTGATTTATTTCCATAGAACTATGCAAGATTATTTGTACGTCTTCCGAAGCACTTACGGATTAAAGAACTTCGCAACTGGATTCCTGTCATATGGAAAGGGGTTGCTTGACACTCTTTTCTCGATATTCTATAGTATTTTCTGATGGGTTAATTGAAGGGGGAAATGGATCAATGACACTTACTAAAGAGGATATTATCATTGGCTTTGTTGGCACGGGTGTTATGGGTAAGAGTATGGCTGGACATTTATTGAAGGCAGGTTATCCAGTAGTTGTTTACAACCGAACGAAGACAAGTGCTGAAGATTTAATTGAAATGGGGGCGGTTTGGCAAGATACAATTGCTGAATTGGCTGAACGAAGTAATGTTGTCATCACCATGGTGGGTTATCCGAAGGATGTTGAAGAAGTTTACTTAGGAGCAGATGGAATTATAAAGCATGCTAAGGCGGGGAGTTATTTAATAGATATGACAACCTCAGCCCCAGACTTGGCGAAGAATATTTATAAAGAAGCTCTGGACTTGGGAATGTATGCGCTCGATGCTCCTGTATCCGGTGGGGATGTAGGTGCAAAAGAAGCTCGTTTGGCTATAATGGTTGGCGGAGAAGAAGAAGCGTATAAAGCAATGCTTCCTATTTTCAATTGCCTAGGAAAGAATATTGTTTTACAAGGAAGTGCCGGTTCCGGGCAATATACGAAAATGTGTAACCAAATTGCTATCGCTTCCAATATGATTGGGGTTTGTGAAGCGATGGCCTATGCGCAAAAAGCCGGATTGAATCCAGAAAATGTTTTAAAAAGCATCGAAACAGGTGCAGCTGCCAGTTTTTCCTTGAGTAACTTGGCTCCACGTATGCTAGCCAATAATTTTGCCCCAGGCTTCTATGTTAAACATTTTATTAAGGATATGACGATTGCTTTGGATTCCGCGCAACAAATGGGTCTGCTTACCCCGGGTTTGGCGTTAGCTAAAACACTATATGAGAAGTTAGCAGATCAAGGAGAAGAAAACAGTGGAACTCAGGCATTATATAAACTTTATCAAGAATGCAAGAGCTAATTATAAACTGAATAACAGGGGGAGAGTGACGCAACTGCACCACTCTCCCCCTGTTATTAGAATAGATTCATATGAAGTTTTTCTATTGCCAGCTTTCTCTCTAGGGACAAATTATTTACCAATAGAAGGAATTCTAAGGGTGAATGTGGAAGAGATGAAAGATACAAGGAAAGAATGCTCTGAATTGGAATTAATATGAATATTTGAGGTAATTCAGTTTTGCTTAGAGATTGATAAACTAAAAAGAACTTTCAGACAGTATGTTGTAATAGGGGATTAAACACGTAAATTGCTCGCAACTAAAGTCGAACTGACAGGATTACTTTACATTTATTGTTCGCCCAGAACCATAAATGTAGGATAATTACAATTTTACCATACGATTTCTTAATTATCGCCATATTGACTAATTACGACCACAGTGCTAGTCTTAGTTTGCAAATACAAATTTTTTTAAAATAGATTGTGCATTTTGTTACGTTTAACTTGGATTCATTGCCATGAGGCAAGTTCCTTATATTATATGTGAAAGAAATCATATTCCCTATTGTTACTTAGAGAGTTTAGTTGAAGGCTAAAAACTCGATTTATACTATGACGAGCCAGAGTCTCTATATTTATCCCAAAAGTACTATAGAAAGCAAATATCTCCTATTAACATAGGAGGAATGCTATAAGGTTGGTTTCAAGGATATCTTTGTTCCAACCGCCTCGGCGGAAGCTGAGAGTTTATTGACATATAAGGGAGGTAGAAGGATGGCGCATAAGAGTATTTTAGTAGTCGGAGGGGGAGTAAGCGGACTTACAGCCGCTATTGAAGCTTCCGAAGCAGGAAGCGAGGTCTATCTGGTTGAACAGAAATCCTATTTAGGTGGCAGAGTTGCCCAGATGAACCAGTATTTTCCCAAGTTATGCCCCCCGAACTGCGGGTTGGAGATTAATTTTAAAAGGATTAAGCAAAATCCCCGGATCAAATTCTTCACTTTGGCCGAAATTGAAAAAATCGACGGTGTAGAAGGAGATTATACAGTAACTGTTAAGTCAAATCCCCGTTATGTAAATCAGAACTGCACAGCGTGTGGTAAGTGCTCTGAAGTATGTCCTGCGCAGAGGTCAAACGAATTTAATTATGGAATGGATAAAACTCAGGCTATCTATAGAGCTCATGAGTTTGCTTTCCCTATGAAGTATGTGATCGACGATCAAGCTTGTCTGGGGGCTGAATGCGGAAAGTGCGTTGCTGCCTGTCAGTATGGCGCTATCGAATTGGACATGTCGGCAAAAAGCTTCAATTTAAATGTTGGAGCTATTGTTTGGGCTACAGGTTGGCAGCCCTACGATGCCAAGAAAGTTGATTATTATGGTTATGGAAAGCATGAAAATGTTATTACAAACGTCATAATGGAAAGATTAGCGGCCTCAAATGGCCCTACAGCCGGAAAAATTGTTCGTCCTTCAGACGGCAAAGAAGTTAAATCGGTTGCTTTTGTCCAGTGCGCTGGTTCTCGAGACGAAAATCATCTGCCCTATTGTTCTGGAGTTTGCTGTATGGCTTCACTAAAACAAGCCACATACGTTAAAGCAATGAATTCAGATTCTAAGGTTTATATGTTTTATATAGATGTCAGGGCGATGGGTAAACATGAAGATTTTTATACCAAAGTTCAAGATGATATCACCATGATCAAGGGAAAAGTTGGAGAGATTTCAGAAGATCCCGTGACCAAAGATTTGATCGTTCAAGTAGAGAATCAGTTGACCGGGGAGATCATGAAGGAAACTGTTGACATGGTTGTACTGGCGACAGGTATGGTACCGGCTACTTCGAATGTACCGGATGCAATTGCCTATGATGAGGATGGTTTCGTTGTTTCCAATCCGCAACAATTAGGGATTTATGGCGCAGGATGCGTTAAGAAGCCTTTGGATGTTTCCTCATCGGTTAAAGATTCTACTTCTGCTGCTCTTAAGGCCATTCAATCTACGGTGAGGAGGTAGCCCAATGGATAAAAAAACAGGTGTTTATATCTGCACTGGATGTAGTATCGGAGAATCTCTGGAAATAGAGAGCCTGTCCAAGGTTGCCACCAAGGAGGGCAAGGTTCCGGTTTGTAAAACACACCCCTTTCTCTGTGGACCTGAAGGGGTGGCGCTAATCAAGAATGACATTGAGACTGAGGGCGTTAATACACTTCTAATAGCTGCATGCTCACCCCGTGTCAATTATGATGTTTTTGAATTTGACTCTTCATGTATCATGGAGAGAGTAAACATTAGAGAACAGGTTATCTGGAGTCAACCAGCCAATGATGAGGATACCCAGATGATGGCTGAGGATTATCTGAGAATGGGTCTTGCCAAAGTGAAGCATATCGATCTGCCGGAGCCTTATCAAGGTGAAAATATGGTTAAAACCTTACTGGTAGTAGGCGGTGGCTTGACAGGAATGACAGCGGCGTTAGAAGCTGCCAAAGCTGGATACAAGGCTGTTTTAGTAGAGAAAAGCCCAGTACTGGGCGGATGGATGAATGGCCTATTTAAACAAGCTCCTCGCAAGGCGCCTTTTACAACACCTGAAGCAGTTGATATCGCAGAGCTTGTTAGTCAAGTTGAAGCCAACCCTGATGTTACAGTATACACAGGTGCTGAAATCTTGGAAATTGCCGGTGCACCTGGCATGTTCGATGCTTCTATTAACCAAAATGGTACGACTGTTAAGGAAAGAGTCGGTTCGGTAGTTCTTGCTACTGGGGCCGTGCCCTATGATCCTGCTAAGTTAGACTATCTTGGTTATGGTAAATATGAAAACGTAATTACTAGTCAAAAAATGGAAGAGTTAGCTTCCAAGGGTAAAATTCTACGCCCAGACGGCAAAGAAGTACAGAGTATTGCCTTTATTCAATGCGCTGGATCTCGCGATCAGGAACACTTGCCTTATTGCTCTGCAACATGCTGTGTAGAATCTTTGAAACAAGCGACTTATCTAAAAGAACAAAATCCGGAAGCAAACGTCTTTATTTTCTACAAAGACATGAGAGCATCCGGTCAGTATGAACGTCTTTATCAACAAGTGCAAAAAGATGGAGGTATTTTCGTCAGAGGAGAAATCAATGGTATCACTGAGGATGGCGAAAAGAATCTGCTTATTGAAGCAACGGATGTTCTATCAGGGGCAACGATTACTACTGAAGGCGTAGATATGGTGGTTTTGGCAAATGGTATGGTGCCCACCACAGCCTTAGGAGAGGATATCGCAGCCAAGGCTGATACTGAAGAAGACTGTAAAGAAGATGATGGTCCTAAGCCGGAAATTATTCGCAAGTCGAATCTTTTAAACTTGGCCTATCGCCAAGGTCCAGAGATGCCTACGTTAAAATACGGTTATGCAGATTCTCATTTTATCTGCTTCCCTTATGAAACTCGCCGAACTGGTATTTATGCCGCTGGTAGCGTTAGAGCTCCGATGGATGAGTTATCTTCGGTTGAAGATGCTGCTGGAGCAGCGTTAAAAGCTATCCAATGCATGGAATCAAGCGCACAAGGCGTTGCTGTACATCCTCGTGTCGGGGATATGTCTTTCCCAGACTTTGCAATGTCGAGATGTACACAATGTAAACGTTGTACAGTGGAATGTCCCTTCGGTGCTATTAACGAAGATGATAAATTCAATCCGTTGCCAAATCCTACACGTTGTCGCAGATGTGGAATTTGTATGGGCGCTTGTCCTGAACGGATTATTACGTTTAAAAACTACTCAGTCCCAATGATTGGCAATCTTATTAAATCTATCGAAGTTCCTGATGAAGATGAAGAAAAACCAAGAATCCTCGTCTTCGCTTGTGAAAATGATGCTTACCCTGCTTTGGATATGGCGGGTATTAATCGACTCAAATATAATGCTTGGGTTCGTGTTATCCCTCTAAGATGTCTGGGTTCATTGAGCTTAGTTTGGATTGCCGATTCAATGTCAGCTGGTATCGATGGAATCTTCCTCTTAGGATGTAAGCATGGCGATGATTATCAGTGCCACTTCATCAAAGGAAGTGAGCTGGCCGAAATCAGGCTATCAAAAGTGTCGGAAACCTTAGACAGGCTGGATCTGGACTCTGATCGAGTGCGAATGGATCAAGTCTCCATTACGGATTATGACAAGATACCGGCTCTATTGGATGACTTTGCCAAGAGACTGGATGAACTGGGCCCTAACCCCTACAAAGGGTTCTAAGTGATCTAAGGTCACCTCCTAGTGATGAGTTAGGCTCCGGGCAGGAGGTATGTCCCCATTAGATAGCAAAGGAGCATTATGATGGATGAAATAAAAGAAGTATCTCTGGAGATGAGAGAATATATTATTTCTTCAGGCGCCGATACGCTCAACTGGTGTATGCAGTGCGGTCTCTGCACCAATCTATGTCCTTACCGACAGGTACCTGGCGAGCTGAGCGAAGTATTTAACATTCGAAAAATGCAACGTCAAGGCCAACTCGGCTTAGAAGGATTCGATGATGAAGAAGTTCTTTTTGCTTGTGTTACCTGTGGCATGTGTCAATCAAACTGTCCAAGAAGTGTAGAAATTATAAAAAATGTACGTTCCATGCGTAATACTATAGTTGGAGCTGGCATCTTGCCTGGACATTTACGGCCTGTTGCAGGAAGTCTTCATGCTAATGGTAACCCATGGACTGGACCTCAAGAGAAGAGAGCCGATTGGTTAGAAGGCTTAAATGTTCCGGCTTATACCGAAGATATGGAATATCTGCTCTATGTCTGCTGTACTTCGTGTTATGACACTCGCAGTCAAAAGATTGCCAAAAGCGTTGTGAAACTCTTACAACAAGCTGGAGTTAGTTTTGGAGTCTTAACGGCTGAAGAGAACTGCTGTGGTGAGACGATTCGTAAAATCGGGGATGAGGATCTCTTCACAAAACTGGCAGAATCAAATATTAAGCTGTTCAACGGAAAAGGTGTCAAGAAAATTATTACAACCTCACCTCATTGCCTGTATGCCTTCAAAACAGACTACCCAGAACTGGGCGGAGAGTATGAAGTGATGCATTATTCGGAACTTCTTGGTAATCTTTTGAAAGATGGCAAGCTTTCTTTACCAGGGGAACAAGCTAAAAAAGTCACATTCCATGATCCTTGCTATTTAGGACGACACAATTTAGTTTATGATGCACCAAGAGAACTTCTCCAAGCTGTACCGGGGGCAGAATTCGTTGAATTGGATCGTGCTAAGAATAAGAGCCTTTGTTGCTCAGGCGGAGGCGGACGGATTTGGGCTGAAGTACCTTTTGGGGAGCGCTTTGGTGAATTGCGAATCAACGATGCTGTTAAGCAAAATGCAGATATTATAGTCACTGCTTGTCCTTACTGCATAACAATGCTTGATGACGCCTGTGCAGGGTTAGAAAAGGGCGATGTATTGAAAGTCATGGAAATGTCCGAATTCCTTTGTGAATCGCTTGAGAAATAGACCTTGACACAGTTACCTGTATTTAGATGTTCAGCTAACCTCATAATCAATATTTTGATACGAATTATGAGGTTAGCTAACTGATATGGTGAAAAAAGCTACAAAGTATAAGTGAAAGGGGGGATGCCAGAAACTCTGTTTTAACGGTGCCTCTTCAGACGGAATTACTTATGACTGTGGGCATCTTAAACACTTGTTTCTGCAGTAGACTCACATTCATTATAAAATTAATTAAAGGAGGATAAGACGATGTCGAAACTAGTACCACCACATGGTGGAAAGTTAACACCGGTATTACTCCCTGAATCACAAAGAGCAGATGCTTTAGCAAAGGCTAAAACATTACCAGTGATTCGCATGTCTTCCAGAGAAACCTCGGACCTATTAATGATTGGAATGGGTGCATTCAGCCCATTAACAGGGTTCATGGACAAAGCTAATTATGAGAGTGTTGTTGAAACAAAGCACTTAACTAATGGCTTGGCATGGCCGCTTCCGATCACTTTGTCCGTTACTCCTGAACAGGCTGAAACTCTCAAAGTGGGCATGGAAGTCGCTTTAGTAGATGATGAAACCGATACCTATTGCGGTATTCTTACGGTTAGCGATAAATATGAGTATGACAAAGTCAAAGAGTGCAAGGCAGTTTTCTTCACAGATGACGCTGCACACGACGGTGTTGTAAAAGTTATGGCTCAAGGTAGTATCAATGTCGGCGGTGAGTTAGTAACATTCAGCCAACTTGGCTACGCTTCCAAATATGGTGATTACTATGCTACCCCAGCGCAAACCAGAGCATTATTCGATGAAAAGGGCTGGGCAACTGTTGCAGCTTTCCAAACTCGGAATCCGTTACATCGTTCCCATGAATTCCTATGCAAGATGGGAAATGAAATTTGTGATGGACTGTTCATTCACCCAATCGTAGGAAAACTCAAAGAGGGCGATATTCCTGCTGAGACACGTCTGGAATGCTATGAAGTTCTCTTAAAGAATTATTTCAATGAAAAGAATGCAGTGATGAAAGTTTATCCTATGGAAATGCGTTATGCAGGACCTAGCGAAGCTATTCTTCACTCCATCTTCCGCCAAAACTTTGGTTGCAGCCACATTTTAGTGGGTCGTGACCACGCAGGTGTAGGCGACTATTATTCCGCTTATCAAGCTCAAGAAATCTTTGACTTATTCAAACCAGGTGAACTTCTTTGTCAGCCTATCAAAGTTACTGCAGCTATGTATTGCACAAAATGCGATGGTATGACTACAGAAAAAACTTGCCCGCACGGTAAGGAAGATCATCTCAAAATCAGTGGAACAAAGTTAAGAGCAATGTTAGCAGCTGGAGAGCTTCCACCAGGCAATTTCAGTCGTCCAGAAGTCTTAAAAATCCTACTCAAATACTACGCTTCGAAGAAGTAACCGTTGGTTGAAAACTAAACAAGAGAATATATTCTCTTGTTTAGTTTCAAAAAATATATGAATGATGGAGGTTAAACGAATGCCAAGTTTTGTAATTGCAGAAAAATGTGACGGATGTAAAGGGCAAGACAAAACAGCTTGCATGTATGCATGCCCAAATGACCTGATGATGTTAAACAAAGATGTAATGAAGGCTACAAACCTGGATCCTAGCCAATGCTGGGAGTGTCTCTGCTGTGTTAAGGCTTGTCCTCAACAAGCAATGGACGTCCGCGGCTATGCTGACTTTGTTCCACTAGGTGCTTCAGTTACACCTCTTCGTAGCTCTGACAGCATCATGTGGACTGTTAAATTCCGTAACGGCATGACCAAACGCTTCAAATTCCCTATTCGTACAACCGAAGAAGGATCAGCTGTTCCAGATGCCGGTTATGAAATTACCACTGACATCAACAGCCACGAACTGTATACCGAACCTGCTTCAATGCATATGCCAGTATGGACTTATAAAAAGTAAGCTCTTATTAATAAGGGAATAAATAGGGAGGTTTAAATCAATGCCAATGAACTTTGAAACAGTAGAAGTAACAACCGACCTTCTCATCATTGGAGGCGGAATGGGGTCCTGTGGTGCAGCTGTTGAAGCAGCCTATTGGGGCAAAAAACATGGACTTAAAGTAACCTTAGTTGACAAGGCATCAATGCCACGTTCCGGTGCAGTTGGAATGGGATTGTCCGCTATTAACTTATATGTGGGACTTGCTGAAGGCAATAACACTGTTCAAGACTATGTCAGATACGTAAAAACTGACATGATGGGGGTAGCCCGTGACGACTTAGTCGCTAACATTGCCCGTCACGTTGACAGCTCCGTTCATATGTTCGAAAAATGGGGCCTTCCTTTATGGAAAGATGAGAATGGCGGATATGTACACGAGGGTAAATGGCAACTTATGATCAGCGGTGAATCTTATAAAGTCATCGTTGCTGAAGCCGCAAAGAATGCTTTGGGTGAAGAGAATATCTATGAGAGAGTTTTCATCACTGAGCCACTGTTGAAAGATGGCAAATGCGTAGGAGCTGTAGGATTCAGTGTTCGTGAGAACAAAATCTATGTCTTCAAAGCTAAAGCTACTTTATGTGCTATGGGTGGTACTGTTGGAGTATTCAAACCTAAATCCACTGGTGAAGGCGCTGGCCGTTCTTGGTACCCTCCGTTCTCCACAGGTTCTTCCGCATACTTCACCATGAAGGCCGGAGCAGAAATGACCTGTCAAGAAGTTCGTTTCGTGCCAATCCGTTTTAAAGATGCTTATGGTCCGGTTGGAGCTTGGTTCTTACTCTTCAAATCTCGCGCAACCAATGCATTGGGCGAAAACTATATGGAAACCCGTGCTGATGAACTGAAAAACTGGGGCAAATACGGATCAGCTAAGCCGATCCCAGCCAATCTGCGTAACCACCTTGGCTTGTTAGACATCAAAGAAGGTAAAGGACCTCTCTACATGCGTACAGAGGAAGCTATCGCTAACCTTGCCAAAAAATATGAAGACGATGCTAAAGCCTTCAAGAAAAAGATGAAAGAGCTCGAGAATGAAGCATGGGAAGATTTCCTCGATATGACAATTGCTCAAGCTTTACTATGGGCTGCTACCAATGTCGAGCCAGAAGTTAGATCTTCTGAAATCGCTGCTACAGAGCCATACTTCATCAGTTCTCACTCTGGATCATCAGGCGCTTGGGTATCTGGACCAGAAGACCTTTCCGCTGGAACAGACTATTTCTGGGGTTATGCTCAAATGACCACAGTACCTGCACTCTTCGCTGCTGGAGACGCTACCGGAGCTTGCCCACACAAGTTCTCCTCAGGAACTCATGCTGAAGGTCGTATCGCAGCTAAATCAGCTATCAAATATATCTTAGAGAATAACACTCTGACTGAAGCAGATCCTGCAGTTATTGAAGCTGTTAAAGCAGAGATCGTTAAACCTCTCGAAATCTTCGAAGCACACAGTGGCTTCAGCACAGATCCTGAAGTTAACCCTAACTACATTATGCCTAAACAGTTCATGTATCGCTTACAAAAGCTCATGGACGAGTATGTTGGCGGAGCTAACGTATTCTTCAACATGAACGAAGCTTCTCTGACTCGCGCAGCTGAATTATTCGAGTTCCTTAAAGAGGACTCCCAAAAACTAGCCGCTAGAGATCTTTATGAACTGTTGAGAGCTTGGGAAAATAAACACAGATTATGGCAAGCTGAATCTCACCTTCGCGCCGTAACCTTCCGTGAAGAAACTCGTTGGCCTGGATACTACTTCAGAACAGATAAGCCAACCCTTGACGAAGAGAACTGGCACTGCTTTGTTAACATGAAGTGGGATCCTAACACAAACGAATGGTCAGTCTTCAAAAAGCCAGTTATCGATATGTTTGGCGTTGAGTAAGACTAAATTAGGTCAGTTGGTATAATAGATCAGATCTTAAATTATGATCTATTCCAAAACTGATTACAAGAGGGGATGGGTGCAAATTTTCGTAATATCTCGGAATTTGTATTCATCCCCCATTTATTTAGCACAAATCTAAATTCTTCCTTTAAGATTTTGTGGTAATCAGTTATAATTTATAAGCTAAGAACTTACTTTGTTGAACTAATTTAAAGGAGGAAATATGATATGGATCAAGTAGAAGAACTTATGCAAAAGAGCATCGAACTAGGTAAAGCCATTGCTCAAACAGATGTGTACAAGGAATTTAAGAAGGCTGAGTATGATCTTTTTCAAAATGGTGAAGCACGAAAGTTAGTAGAAGATCTGCAAAAAATGAAGCAAGAACATCGTGGTAAGATGATGGCCGGTATTGTGTTAACTGAAGCAGAACAGGAAGAACTAAAAGAATTAGAACAAACATGTATACGTAATCGTCAAGTGTTGTCTTCGAACGAGGCTAACACAAGGTTCCAGGAGTTTATGGAGCAGATATCCAGCAATATAAAAAATGGGATTAAAAGCGTCGATAAATAAATGACGATACAGATAACTAATTCCCAGCATACCACCCCCCATTTGCTTAGATAGTGCGATGACCTCAGGGGGTATTAAAGTCCATGAATATTACACCGGATGAGCCATTGTTGGAGGTGGCACGCTACAAACCTTAATTTATAAATGAGATAATTGGTTTTTCGGTGTACCTTGAATCCATCAATGGGTAAAAACTGGTGAAAAATAAATATCTTTCTACATTAAAAATGGCGACACATAAACGCGATGACATAATATCTTGCGTTAGATGTTTGCCATTTTTTGGCGTTATAAAGTTTACAATCAATATATGGATTGCAATAGGATATACTGATTGCGGTAATATTGACTTGATATACTATCAATGCTAATCTACTCTTGATAGATAGTTATGAGTTAATAGCAGAATAGCTTGTGCAAAATATTACGTTTATCTATACTTCATCCATACAGGCATTAAAATAGGTATGTAAATATATGAAATTGGTGCACTGGAGGTGGAATGTAAGGGCTCACTCCCACAAGGACTTCACGGAACGCAGGGGTCTAAATAATCAAGGTGGGATGGCCGTTATATTAAGAAAAAAGTAGATTTTTTGGTAATTAGTGAAAAAAATCTTTTGCAATTATCTAATAATTTCGATCATATCTTTAATAGTGTTTGTGCTCTTATGATATCTTCATTAAATAAAATGGTTGATTAAATTAGATACACCCTTTCAAGAGAGGATGGAGGGTATTTTTTATCCCCTAAAAAATCTTTGGTATTAAGAATTCGAATAATAATTAAAAGATATATGGATGATGAAAGTATTCAAAAGTTATGTGGATCAGGTGGAAAATATTCGTACTGAAAGGTGGAATTCACTTGTACTTAACACGATTTAAATATATTCCTTTAATTGGAACGATTGGAAACTACAAAAAGGAATATTTTAGTAAGGATTTAGTTGCTGCTTTGACAGTAGCCGTAGTAGTTATTCCACAGTCTATGGCCTATGCATTGATTGCGGGTGTTAATCCAGTTTACGGTCTGTATACGGCTATCGTATCGACTATTATTGCTTCAGCTTTTGGAAGCTCTAATCACATCATTGCTGGACCGACTAATGCAATTGCGCTGCTTGTGGCAGGCAGCCTGGGCAGCTATATGGGACAGGAAAACGTCTATCAAATGCTTTTTTTGATGACTTTTATGGTGGGTATCTTACAGATACTTTTTGGTGTCATTAAACTGGGTAAAGTAATCAATTTTGTGTCTCATTCTGTAGTTATCGGTTTTACAGCTGGTGCGGGTGTATTAATTGGACTCGGCCAACTGAGCACACTGTTAAGTATATCCATTAAAGATTCAGCTCATATGTCAACCATTCAAAAATTTTATTATGTTATGACTCACCTAAGTGAAACCAATTTATATGCCCTTGGACTTGGGGTTATGACGATGGCGATTATTATAATTTGTAAAAAGATCAATAAGAAACTCCCTGGTGCTTTAATCGGAATTGTAATCCCAATTATTTTTATTGTTATTTTTGCTTTAGATCAGAAGGGTGTAAAACTAACTGGCGTTATTCCATCTTCATTGCCACCATTCAAAATGATACAATTCGACATTACTGCTATGCAGAATCTTTTCGGTGGGGCAATAGCAATAGCCATTATCGGATTAGTTGAAGCCATAGCAATTGCTAAATCCATAGCGACTACCTCACGACAGAAAATTGATGCCAACCAAGAATTTATAGCACAAGGTTTAGCAAACGCCGGCGCTTCATTCTTTCAGTGCTTTGCTGGTTCAGGTTCATTCACACGTTCTGCGATCAATTACCAAAGTGGTGCAGTTACCAGAATCGCGGGGATGCTGTCAGGTGTGATAGTAGCCATAGTCCTTGTGTTTTTTGCTCGATTTGCCCAGTTTATTCCCAATCCATGTCTCGCAGGAGTGATTTTAGTTATCGCCTATAACATGGTGGATAAAAAGGAAATAAAGCATATAGTCAAAGCAGGCAGATTCAAGTCTGATTCCCTTGCAATGTGGGCAACCTGTATCGCAACAATCCTGATGCCTCATCTTGACGTTGCAATATATACGGGCATAGCACTATCCATCGCTTTGTACCTGAAAGATACTAACAAGGCTCCGTTGAAAATACTCGTTCCATCGCAAGAGAAAAATGGACACATCATTGAAAAAGAAGTAAGGGCTCTTAAGGAAAAAATTGATATTGTAATTATTCAGCCGGAAGGAAATCTCTTCTTTGGCTCGGCGGAAGACCTTCAGACCAAGCTGGATGACTTAGTTGATAAATCTAAGGTCTTTATCCTCAGGATGAAGTATGTTGCAACAATAGATTTGACGGCCTTAGGCGCTTTGAAGGTATTTATTAGAACTGTCAAAGAATCCGGAGGAATTATTATCTTTAGTGGTGTAAAATCGGAATTCAATTCATTACTGACGAATTCGAATGTTACTTCAGATATAGGAGAAGACAACATCTTTATGTCTGAGAATGAAATTTTTGCCTCTTCAACCAATGCCTTAGAAAGAGCAAGAACTGTTTTAAGTTGTGAAGTTAGTGATGATAAAGATAAATCTGTTGCGTGTACTCTGCTGGAATCCGAAACTGCTGCTAATGCAGGCCCAAGTGTTATAAATAAGAACACCGCTTCCTTATAAATAGGAAGCAGTGTAAATAGTGAAGGAGGTTTTTGGCATGAGTGATTCAAAGTTTAATGTACTTCTTTATTCTGATGGGTCTCAACAGGCTTTTTCTGCGGCTGTTTATTCTGCCAACCTACTAAAAAAAATGCCGAATATGCAATTAACTATTGTACAGGTTCAAGAAAGTGATGAAGGTTCGATGGGGGTAGAGTATAGTTGGATTGATACTTGGCCAGTCAGTCCTACCTCGGAATGGATGAAACGCGTTATTGAATCTGATACGAATGTTAGAAATCTGTACAATGATATACTAACTACGACTGATGGAATATTTACAGACAGAGTCAAGGACGTCAATCACCATGTAATATACTGTAATCCGAGTATTACAGATACTGTAGACGCTCTCCTCGAGTATGCAGAAAAGAAACATTTTAAATTAATTATAATGGGTACACGAGGACTTACTACGTTAAAAGGATTAATTTTTGGTTGTATTGCGCACAACGTCCTTAACAGATCTCCCATACCTGTGTTACTGATTAAGAAGTTACCTCAAGACTTTATTGACAGCTATTGCTCAGACACCTGATTTTGCTGTCTAAAGTGTATTTATCAATTGTAAGAATTAGCTTTGTGTGTGCAAATTCGTCTTGTGATTAGTCTGTCCGCAAAACAATTGGCCCCGCAGAGAAATTGTCTCAGCGGGGCTTTATAGGTTTTATAAACAAATCTGCTTAATCCATCTTAGTTATTATATCATTCACATATTTAATTTAAAGCCATCGATTTAGAAACAAAGTTTTAGTGAATAATATATTTAAATTACGAAATTTGAAAGTGTAGACAATGTAACCTGTTTATATAATAGTTGCCTAGCAATCACATTCATGAGACGTTTCGTATGTTGTAGTAATCCTTCAAACAGAAAGGTGGGATGGGGTTGTCCGGTATAACACTTAATGAAGATATGCCTTTGGTCGATAAGATGAAGAGGGAGTCAGGTGAAAGAACCAATCCAATTTGGCTATTATTTAATCCGAAACATCCTGGTGTTCGTCACTATATTTGGACACCCGTATTAGCAGAAATACAGGACAGAGTATATAGAGAACTGCGTACAAGGATAGATGCCTCAAAGATATATATTAGGAGCGCTGTTAATGATAGTAGAATAGTTCCCAATACTCTAAATTGGTGGGATCCTAAAGTAGCTGCCGAGATACAACAGTTTAGAGATATTGCTCTTGAGCATGAACCAAAGGTTCTTATTTCCTTTGGGGCCTTTCCGTTTGAATTTGTAAGACGTGTTTACGAGATAAAACCTGAAAAAGGACCTAAGTCTTGGGGAACAACTAACTTAGGGGATGAATTCGGAAAATCAATGGAAAATTTCGATATAAATAAAACCAATATAGTTCCATTACTACGAAGAGTAGTTTCAAGTGATAAGTTTATAGAAGATCCCAGTTATTCCGAGAATTACTTTCATTATGTTGGAACAAAGATAGCGGATAAGATTATTGAGAATAAAGAAAGTCTTAAGATATGGATGGACTAAACCTATAGAGTCTTGTTTATAATTCAATGAAATTTTAGCCCCGAATGATAAGCATAACGTCGGGGCTTTTAATTTTCTCAAAAATACCATATAACCATAATAATATAAATGGATTATGAAGAAATAGTTTTGGAGTGGATAAAACGAACATAATGATTATTTGTAATTACGGCACAAGGAGATTTATATCTAAACATTGTAAATAGACACAATTTAACGGTGGTCAGAGGGAGTTAAAGAGATATTTTTCAGGAAATAAGCTGGTTTTGAAAAATACACAAATGCTTCAAGTCATATTTACTTTCAGGTTATTGATACTTGTAGGTCAATTTTTTGCGGTACAAGGTTGAATGATAAATAATTATATGCTTGATATTAAGTATATTAATTATGAGCATATTGTTTTCCACTAGACACGATTGTGTCATAATGATAATCTCTAATTGTGAGAAAAAACACAATTAGAGAAAGGAGTTGGGATAATTTAGTTCTTAATAGCTCGCTCATCAATGTTACCTCCTCTTACGATATAATTATAAAGCCGCCTTGAAAGGCCGCTAAGAAATTTGATCGTAGTATTAAAATCTAAACAGTGAAAATTTACGAGCATTCTCAGTGAACCTTACAAAACAGGGAGCGAATTCTTTCGCTGGCTGTGGCAACACAGAAAATGAAAGGTGGGGGTTGATTTGTCCTGCTTTACTTTAAATGACTCTCAGTCTGATGGTGAGAATACGAAAAGAGAATTAGGAGAAAGAGCTTATCCTATATGGCTGTTAATCAATCCAAAATACCCTGCAGTTCGCCATGACATCTGGAGACCAGTATTAGACGAGATCCAGGACAGAGTATTCAGGGAATTGCATACAAGAATAGATACCTCGAATATTTATATCAGGAGTGCTGTAAGCGATGGAGGAATAGTTCCTAATACTCTAAATTGGTGGGGTAAGGAAGTAGCAAAAGAGATCGAGTTTTACAGAGAGATTGCTCATATTCACAAACCAAAAATGCTAATTTCTTTTGGTGCATTTCCATTTGAATTTGCCAGGCGCGTCTACGAAGTCAAACCAGAAAAAGGACCTAAGGCTTGGAGCTCATCTATTCTAAAAGATGAATTTGAAAATTCAATGAATAATTTTGATATAAATAAAACTAACAGAATTCCTTTATTGCGCAGGGTCATTGCTACTGATAAGTTCATAGAAACAAGCAATTTTTTGTCCCAGACAGATAGGGAGACTTACTTTCAACACGTTGGCTCAAAAATTGCTGAAAAGATAATTGCAAATAAGGATTATCTGGATATTTGGATTAAGTAAACCTCAATAGCAAAAAGCAGAGTAAAGGAATTTTATTCAAACCACCGGAATCAATGTGTGGACGTTAAAAGGTCAGTTAGAATTTGTAACTCATTTTAAGTTAATTAAAGGAGGTGTTTTTCTTGAATAAGATCCTTATCATCGATGATGAAGAGCATCTATGTTGGGCTCTTGAGAAAGGCCTCCGTCAGGAAGGATATCAGGTGATAACCTCCACGCGGGGGAAAGAAGGCCTGGAACTAATTCAGAATGAAACACCTTCCTTGGTCATACTTGATCTCAAAATGCCCGAAATGGATGGGCTAGAGGTATTGGTTAAGGCTAAAGACCTCATCCCAAAGCTTCCGGTAATTATGATAACTGCTCACGGTTCAATAGACACTGCTATCGAAGCTATGAAGCTTGGGGCAATTGACTATATTGCCAAACCTTTTGACCTAGACGAACTCAAGATAGTTGTGAAAAAGGCCTTAATGGTAAGCCATCTAAGGGAAGAAGTTGTATTTTTACGCTCTGAACTGAACAAAAAACACCCTAGAATTCTTGGCAACAGTCCTGCTATTCAAGAAGTTAACACTCTTGTAGAAAGGGTCGCTGACAGTAATGCTACTGTATTTATTACAGGAGAAAGCGGGACTGGCAAAGAGGTAACTGCGCTTTCGATTCACAATCTAAGCTATCGCAGGGAAAAATCCTATGTGCCTATTAACTGTGCAGCACTGCCTGAGTCGTTACTGGAGAGTGAATTGTTTGGACATGAAAAGGGAGCCTTTACTGGTGCTGTAGTCAGAAAATTAGGCCGCTTTGAATTAGCTGATAAAGGAACGCTATTCTTAGATGAGGTTACTGAAATGCCTCTGTCTATGCAAGTAAAACTGCTAAGAGTTCTTCAGGAAAGACAGTTTGAAAGGGTCGGAGGAACAGAAAGCATAAAAATAGATGTAAGGGTTATAGCAGCAACTAATCGGGACCCTTTAGACTGTGTTAAACAAGGCACTTTTCGGGAGGATCTGTACTACCGATTAAATGTATTGCCGATTCACATTCCCCCCTTAAGACAAAGATCAGAAGATATATCCCTATTGACTATGCACTTTCTTCAAAAATTTAACCCTGCTCAGGAACAAATGATCTCTTCAGATGCGATGGGATTATTAATGAACTATGAGTGGCCTGGGAACATCCGTGAGTTGCAAAACGTCATTGAAAGGTCTGTTATCCTATCTCAGGGGAATGAGATTAAGGTGCAGCATTTACCAAAGGAAATTCAAAAAGCTGATTTAAGAAAAAACGAGTTGGATAAAGGTTTGATTCTAAATTTCCCAGACAAGGGGATATCCTTTGATGAGGTTGAAAGAGAACTGATTCTTAAGGCTCTTGAGAAAAGTAGGGGAAATCAAACTAAAGCGGCTCAACTTTTAGGCCTTACTCGGTCGGCGCTTCTATATAGGGCTCAAAAGTACCAAGTAAGGTTATAACGAATCACGGTATTCTAATAAGTAATTTAAAGCTGCTTTGCAGAAAATTGTACGTTAACGAGTTATATCTTAGGGAGGGATAATATCATGAACAATACCTCTAAGTGTAGCCGATGTATTAATAAGGAATCATGCCATATTCGCTCTAATCTTAACAAGATAATTCAGGAAGTAATTAAAAAATCGGAAGCTGATATTCAAGAATTGTCACCCAAAGAGATAGACTATATGATCCTTACAGACATTTCGATTATCCCAACCCGGTGCGAAAATTATCAATGCCGTCATGAGCCGGCTGAAAAACGTGGGCGTTTATTCACATTTAGGAGAATGATGGCAACTGCTGCTGTATGATGGGTTCTTTGTTTCGCTTTCATGTCATTCAATTATGTACGAAGCGAGGAGAGTATTATTAATAATTCGTTATTTCAAACATTCCCCCTTAGAGATAAACTATCTTTGAGGGGGAATGTTTGATTACCTCACACAGTTAATATACAAAACGTCTTAATATGCTTGAGCAGATCTCTTTTCGGTCTTATAACTTACGTTCCGGACAAACGAACTTGCTTCGTCCAGCGCCTTCCCGGATGTGGCAAATACCTCATCGTCTTCCATGAAGATATTCTCTTGCCCGACATGATTGACAATATGCATTTTATCTAACATACGTAATATTTTAGGTGTAACTCCAGATAGAATAACTCTCTTTTCTTCCTCTAAAGCACGGTTAATAAATCCCTCGATAACTTCCAATGCAGTAATATCGATTATTAATACACTTTTGAAACGAATAAGGAAGACCTTAGAGTTGGAGTAAGAGTCACTCAACTTCTTGTCTAGATCGGCCGAGGAACCAAAATATAAATTTCCTTCTAGTTGAAGAATTGAGATAGATGTGTCTTGCCCATTGCCGATTTGCTCTACAAATTGCCCATCATTCCCCCTGACCGGTTCAAGGGTTCTGACAGTTGCTACACCCGAATCTTTGAGATAGAGTAATAATGAAATTGCAACTCCTGCATATATTGCTTGTTCTAAATGAGGTGCGAAGACGGTAGTCAACATGGTTACAAGCAATACCGCGGCATCATTGCGGTTGGTTGTTAATACTTTTGCTAATGCTTTTTTATCAATCATGGAGTAGGCAACCAGCATGATAACCCCAGCTAAACTCGCATTTGGAATATACCTCGCAAAGGGTGCAAAGAAAACCAAAACTATGAGTATTATCAGACCTACCAGTACCCCGGTTACTCTAGTTTTCCCCCCATTTTGATAAGTAATAGCCGAACGAGTAAAGGAACCGGAACCTGCTATACTGCTAAAAAATGAACCTCCTAAATTAGCCATTCCCTGCCCTATAAATTCCTGATTTGGATCTATTTTTTGATGTGTTTTAGACGCGATGGCCTTGGAGATCGATACTGCTTCTACCAGACCAATTATAGCTATGACAACTGCCCCTGTTCCCAAATCACCGATAGCCGAGAGAGTGAAATTAGGTATACTTAAAGGCGGGATGGCTTGAGGTATTTGACCTACAACCTTAACTCCATATTTCTCCAACCCCAAAATCATTACTAAAAGTACTGACAAAATAACCCCTAATAGAGCTCCAGGTAAATTTTTATTAATTCCTTTAAGTACTATTATTACTGCCATAGTAAAGATCCCGATACTAAAGGCGTGATAATTAATTTTATCAATACTTTGAAAACATGCTATAACCTTGCCAATACTTGAAAGGTGTCCATTTGTCAGCGTAATACCCATTAAGTTATTAAGTTGCCCCATAGCGATGATAATACCCGCCCCGGCGGTAAAGCCAACGATTACTGCATGGGAAACGTAGTTGACTAGAGAGCCTAGTCTCAGAACACCCATTGTAAGCTGAATGGCTCCCACTAAAAATGTTAGAAGAAATAAGTTGCCAAAAAAATTCTCGCTTCCAGCAAAGGGTATCATGTAGGATGCTATTAAGAGACAGATAGCGTTAGTAGGCCCCGTGGCTAACTGATTGGAACTTCCAAAGGATGATGCGATGATTGTTAGCACAATACCGGAGTAGAGGCCGTATGCCGGGTGAACCCCTGCGATCATTGCATAAGCCATAGTTTGTGGTAAAGCAACTACGGCAACTGTTAGTGCAGCAATCAAATCAAATCTAAAATTTCTTTTATCATAATTGATTAAGGTATCTATAATCGGGATAAATTTAACAATGTTCATAATTATTGCCCCCCCAACAAAAGTCTTGTGAAACAAGGTGCGTTTTAAGGCGATTTTCTGACGTCCAAAAACCACTTTCCATTTATCTTAGTGCACTCATTTAGTTATTGATGCAATTATCATGCCAGCAATATTACGTCAATTCATCCAGATGTTTGTATTATTTTAGACATATAAATCTGTTAGCTAGCAATTACTAGGATTCAAAAGAACTGAAGAACCTGTAATTTCTTAAATTATTGCTCTTTAGAGTAGGAATTCTCTTTCTGTTTGTTTTTAAACAGTTACAATTGTATTGTCTGAATTCAGGCTGCAGTCAAGTGTTTTATTAAAAAGACGACTCAAATTTAAGAAAAAAATTTGAATCGTCTTCTTTAATATAGATCATAGTCAATTTAGCATTTGTATAATGTTTGATCATCATGCCAGAGCCAATCACCGAAGAAAGCCAAAAACCCCCAAATAAATTTTAATGCATCCATAATTTATCATCCTTTCCTTTGATCGTTTGGTCCTCTGATAAGTGTCGCTTATCAAATCCATATTTCCAGACTGTCTTTGTTTTCAATGAACAGATCGGCCATCTTTGTTGCAACGTCTTGATAGTGACCTTTGCCTTCTTCCCAATCCTTAATGTTAGTGGTAGCCCTCATTGTTCGACGATTTAAGGGAATCCAATTTGTTTGAGTTATGTCGAAGTTTGCAATAGATCGTTCAAATTCATATCCTAAGTTACTAGTACTCCAATGATTAGGCTCTTTTTCAGGTCTAACATCGAAGACGCGCCTCACAAACTCAGTTGTAATGGTTCCAAAAGTAATTATAAGTTTAGGCTGATATTCTAAGACACTTTTCTTTAGCATTGTAATGTTATTGTTTACTTCCGCCTCACTTGAGGTATGAGAGACTCTTCCAATATTGCTTATTGCATTCTTAATATAAATATTTCTACTATTAATTCTTGCATGAAGTTTGCGATATACTTTGTCCTGAATTTCATACATTATAGGATTCCAAATATTAAGAACGTCAGTGGGATATTTGGGATTAACTAAGAGCCAAATCGGAAAAGATCTATCTCCGGATTCTTTCATCATACTATCAACAGAAATTGAATAATTATCGAGTACTAAGCTTGGCAAACGAATCCCGCCTTTCAGTGAATAATATTGAAAATTTATGCTTTACATAGAGTATATTGATTATGAATGTTTCGGTTTGCTATAGACTGAATAATCTCATATGTTATGCTTTGATTATGTGGGAAAGAGGTTTGGCTTTTAATAAGCTAATTTCTAACACATTCTGTTGTTACTTGCTCTTGGATTTTGTCCTGATTTAGAGTGCGGAATTTCCGCATTACTTCCACAATAAGCTTGCTCGTTTCAATCTCATTATGAATATTGCAAGTATCAAACAATTCTTGAACCCATGCAGTGAATTGATTTGTAGTCATGAGAATTACCTCCTAATATGAAATATATTTAAAAGCCCAGCGAACCATTGGTTGGTATACCTGCATAAATACAATACATACTTACCTTTCATTTCATTTTCTCAGTGTAACTTAGTAATTACTCTTGCAATTATAGTGCCAGCCATTTTACTCGTTTTCCAGTTGAGTTTTGTATGTTTTCAGACATGTGAATCTACAGTAGAGCAAACACTAAGAGTTTGAATGCACCTGAAGAACTTCTAATGCTTCTTATCGTGCTCTTTATTACCAGGCATTCTGCTTCTGTTTGTTTTTGAACAGTCACAAGTGAATTGTCTGAATTCACACTAAGGGAGTGTTTGCTTGTTAAGACTAAAAAATAAATCTTTCGCTTCTCAAATAATGTTCACTGTTTCAGCCATTTTGCTGATCCCCATACTAGTGATGACGTATGATATCTTTTTTTCTGGTGCCAAAGATGAAATGCTATTAAAAACCAAGGAAGAGCGTTTAGGGACTATGGTTAATGCCACAGTTCAGAGTTTAACTGAAGTTTTGGACCGTTCGAACCTAGAGTACAATTCCCTGCTCTCTAAGAAGGATATAAATACAATCGCCAATGCCTTTGATATAATTGCCAAACCATTGTCAGACGGGAACCCGGGAGTACGCTTGGGTTTGTACATTCCAGAAACGAATGATCTGTTCGTCTATGGTTTTCTCCATCAATATCGGCCTCAAACGCCCGAGGAAATAAAGGCGAGAGAGTATCGAATTTTAGACGAAGCTTCCTCAGGACTAGTAGCTGTTAATGCAACTAAAGAGCCGCTTTCCCGTATCGCAGGTTCTCAAGGAAACCAAGCCTTTGAATATTTAATGCCGGTGATGCAACAAGGAAAACTGATCGCTATAGCCTGGGCAGACGAACAGGTTCATCCGGTATTTGCACAGAGCAGGCAATTCAGTCTGATCACTCGATACATGACGCTTTTAGGACTGATATTTGGCCTGGGAACTGCTCTTTATGTCATTCATAACTTGGCCGCTGAGGTGCAAGTGATTAAAAATGGAATCTTGAGTATGCAGGAAGACAGTGAAAAGAGGCTGCCTGCGATGCCTGGGGAAATCGGGGAAGTTGTCCAAGCCATTAACAACATGGCCGATAACTTAAAGGAAAAGGAACGACTAGAAGAAGAATTGAGGCGGTCGGAAAGACTGGTGGCATTGGGTCGACTTGTTACAGGGGTAGCACATGAGTTGAGGAATCCCTTGGCGATTGTTAAAGCCACTGTCCAAGTTATGGAAGGAGAGTTCAAAACACAACAAGGGTTGAGGGAATATACGAAGGTGATTTGTGAGCAAGTTGATCGAGGAAATCTTGTTATTAAAGAGTTGCTGGACTTTGGTCGTCCTTGTAAACCAATCGTTAGTCCAACTGAGTTGAACCATTTACTGGAATCCGTTCTTATCTTTACCTTCCCGATGCTACGGCAAAATAAAATTGAGTTGGAGAAAAAATTTGAACCAAACCTTCCTTTAGTAAACATCGATATGGATAGGATGAAACAGGTTTTTGTCAATTTAATTATTAATGCTATTCAAGCAATGGAGGGCGGAGGTAAACTGATCATTGAATCGATCGTCAAGGAAGAGACCATTGAAGTAATTTTCACCGATTCGGGTACTGGGATCGAGCCTAACGATCTTTCACGTGTTTTTGATCCGTTTTACACGACTAGGGATGATGGTGCTGGGTTAGGATTGTCTATCAGTTATCAAATTATTCACATGCACATGGGCAGGATTTGGGTTTTGGAAACTTCCGCTGAAGGAACTACTATGGCTGTGAGTATACCGAAATCGAACCTGCTTACAATATAAGATGATTTGCCCTATTAGACATGGGATAAGGATTGCTGCTCTTGCTTCAAAAAATACTCCAAGGAGAAAACTAGTTTTCTCCTTGGAGTATTTTTTGTAATAGATTTGTTTAATTAAGAAAGATTTAGACGGGTATATTTATAGCCCTTGTTAATTGCGAAGGAGAAGGTTTGGAAGGAGACACCTATCTTGTAGGGGATGTAACGAAACTTGTTTTCCAGTTTATTACATCCCCGCTCTATTTGTAATCCCCTTAATATTAGAGGACTGTTCACCACTTCAAAGGTGTACAGTCCTCTATTTTGGGATAACGCACCACCAGCTTGAAAAAATCTCAAGTTTCGTTACGGCCCCTACGGATCATCGATATTAATAAGTTCAGGTAATTACTGTTGTAATATCTGACGAACTCCCGGTTTTGCAATAGGTTAAAACGATTAAGAGTATTTTGATTTGCTATAGACGCAATACTATCACAATGATACTCTTTACTTGTGAGTATAGTCACATAAAAGAAGGGAGGATTGATCATAATCATAAGAATGCTCAAGAAATTTCTAACCTTTATGGATGTATAGGCCTTTAGTGATTGGGAGGGATGAATTGAACAAAACAAGGTATGAAAGTCGAATAGCTAAAAGTGTTTTAGAAAATAAAAAAAGCAGCCTTAAAGGCCGCTAAGAAATTTAATCGTAGGATCATTATAACACAAAATCCGGATGATGTGAGAAGCGTTTAAAATTTTTGTAGGTGGTTGTTAATGAACGAAAACATGAATAAATAAGCACCTTAAAAAATGAAAGAGGGTGTGGGTTAATGAACAGTAATAATGCAAAACGAATCTTCTTTATTTTGCTTGGAATTGGTATATTTTTAATATTTTTTTACGCTCCACAGTTTGGACCTGCGGTAGATCCTTCAGGTAAATCCTTTGAACTAAGTCAACAAGGGAAAGCAGCAATTGGTCTGTTTTTCTTAGCCAGTATTTGGTGGGTGTTCGAGGTAACTCCTATTGGTGTTACCAGTCTCATGATAGGGGTCGCTCAAGCCTTATTCCTTATCCGTCCGGCAAAGGAAGCTTTCCGGGATTTTATGGATCCCACGGTAATGTTTATTCTGGGATCACTGCTCATAGGGTTAGCTTTTACTAAGTCAGGAATTACAAAAAGGATAGCCTATAAGATGTTAGATGTGGTGGGCGAAGACACAAGAAAGATATTATTAGGGGTATTTATTGTAACGGCATTATTAACCCATATAATGGCTCATACAGCCGTAGCAGCCACTATGTTTCCAATTTTAGTGACTATTTTAGCCCTGTATAATGGAGACAACTCTGATGGCAAACCTACTAAGTTTGGTAAGGCTTTATTCATTGGAATGGCCTACACTGCTGGCGCTGGAAGTATTTGTACTCTTTTGGGCGGTGCTCGAAATCCAGCTGCTGTAGGATTTTATACAGAGTTTACAGGTAAAGAAGTCTCTTTTGTTGACTTTTCCATCCATTTGGCTCCCTTTGGTTGGGCAAGTGTATTTCTCATTTGGGCATTGTTAATGATCATTTACAAACCGGAAAAAACCAAGATTCCTGGGCTGCGCAATAAGGCCAGATCAGAGTATGCAAAACTCGGACCAATTAACAGCAAGGAAATATTTGTTAGTGTTGTTGTCGCCTTAGCTCTAGTCATGCTCGTTTTGCAAGCAGTTATTCCGGCTTTAAAGACCATGGACCGCTCTGTTCCATTACTGCTCGCCGGAATACTGTTCTTCCTCTCTAATGTCTTGACAGTAGAGGATTTAGAAAAGAAAATTCCTTGGAATATTGTGTTGCTGTTTTCGGGTGCTATGAGTATTGGTTTCTGCTTATGGCAAACAGGAGCTGCTCAGTGGATTGCTATTAAGTGGTTAGCAATGATCGCCGGTGCACACTGGTTGGTGTTCTTATTAGCAGTTTGTTTCCTAGTGTTGCTTATGACGAACTTCATTATGAATGTAGCAGCTATAGCCATTACCTTGCCAGTTGCCCTTGTTATGGCGCAGTATTTAGGGGTAAACCCAGAGCTTGTTATGTACGGTGCAGTAGCAATGGCCGGAATGCCTTTCTTACTATTAATTGGTGCGGCCCCTAATGCCATGGCTTATGAATCCAAGCAGTTTACTACGGGTGAATTCTTCGTAAGCGGTATCCCTGCCAGTGCAGTTATCATGGGCCTATTAGTAATAATGACCTTTACCTATTGGCCTATAGTTGGAATGCCTGCACTACTAAAGTAGTAATCTAAAAATGGATATGCCGGGATCATTGATCTTGGCATATCCACTAAACATTGGCAATTCGTTGTCACGTTCTTAAAAACGCTTTTGGGCGGATCGAATGTAAACAAAATAAGAAAGGAGAGATTCGTTGTCGGCTTAGCACGAGATAAATATATACCTCTAGTCGAAAGGGATTCTGGAGATATAACCTATCCAATCTGGCTTTTAATAAATCCAAAATATCCTTCCGTTATCAACGACATTTGGAGACATGTTTTAGATGAAATGCAGGACAAAGTTTATAGGGAAATACACTCTAGAATTGATACTAATAATATTTATATTAGGAGTGTAGTTGGTGATTGTGGAATAGTTCCTAATTCTCTCAATTGGTGGGGGAATGAGGTTGCATCGGAAATAGAGTCGTTAAGGAAAATTATCCTTGAATACAATCCCAAAATACTGATTTCTTTTGGTGGGTTTCCATTTGAGTTTTTGAGACGGGTCTTTGAGATTAAACCTCAAAAAGGACCTAAATATTGGAACTCCTCGATTTTAAGAGGTGAGTTTGATAAATCAATTAAAAGTTTCGATGTGAACCATACCAATCTTATCCCCTTGCTTCGTCGAGTTGTTCCTAATGAAAAGTCCATAGAAACACCGGTTTATTTCAACCATTATGACTCTGAGCAATACTTTCAATATGCAGGAACAAAGATATCTGAAAGGATTATTCAGAACAAGAATAGTTTAAAAATATGGATGAAATAAAGATGTCTGTTATTTCTTTAAAAGTACTGTCCCAGAAAAGTACCTGCTTGTTTCAACTGGTAAGGATCTCCACCGTGGTTTAAGAATTGCTCATAGTGATAAACCCAGTTGTCGATTTCTGGAATAGCTGTTTTCCATGAATTATCACCTAAAATTTTGTAATACCAATACATCATCTGAGAATTCGCTAACTTTGAGTTGCAGTACTTTTTTTCAAATTCTAAAAGGAATTCTAAAGATTCGTTTGCGTTTTCCATGCATCTTTTCCTCCTATAACAAGATGTCCAGATGGGCCCAGTTTCCCCAAATTTTAAAGATATTATAACGGATTCGAATTCTAGATATTGCATTAATTGATTATGGGCATTTTGTTTTGCTATATACGTAATTTAAATCTAATGATAATCTTTTATTGTAAGTATTTATGCAGGATTTTGAAGGAGGAAAGAATTCAAACTTGCACAGACTTATAGCAAAATTAAAACTATTTGTATTTTTGTTTTGAAAATAATAAAAAGCTGCCTAGAAAGGTCGCTAAGAAATTTAATCGTTTTCATTTGCAGTTAACAGTTCACTCCATCTTGAAGGAGGGTTAATTATGGGAGAGGAATCTCTTGATTATGGGGTAAGGTTTACTAGAGGCAAGTTTTTAAATGTTGTCCCAGTGTATCAATCTAAGGCTGACCGTAATTTTAAGTTTGAAATCTATAATAATCGAGTCAGGGCTAAACGACCTGTAGCAACTCTTGTTACAAGTGTAGGTACAATAATCAGAGAAGGTATGTTTAAACGATCATTTCATGCTACTTTGGAGATCAGACCGGATGTGCCATTTAGCCAAGAAGAATTAAGCGATTTACCAACTGACATTGCCACGCTAATGTTTCGGGAGTTAGGAGGCAACCCTTCAGAAGAAGAGTTTATCATTAAAATAACTTGCCCGATTAGAAATAATTCAGACGAAGAGAAAGATAAAGTAATTTCAGAATTGTGGATGAGTGGAGTAATTGATCTTAATCAGTACAATATTTTTTCCAACAATGCCTTAGCGATGTCTTCAGGGTACTAGAGATGAATGAAGCAAAGTTTAAGGTGCTTCTTTATTTGGATGAGTCCCAGTTTGCTTATTTTGGAGTTATATACTCAGCTATTCTGATGGTAAATATACCCAATATGCATTTAACCGTTGTGAGGTTAAAAGAAAGCAATAATGGCTCAATGGAAAGCGAAAATAACTGGCTAAATTCTGGGCCAATCTATCAAAACTTGGACTGGATGCAGGATGTTATGGATATATTTAAAAGCAGAGCAGTGGACGTTCATCATCAGGTAATCTATTGTAACCCGAATATTCCCGATACGGTAGAGGCACTTCTCGAGTATGTAAGAAAGAAGTCAATAGAGCTAATAGTCATAGGTACCGGAGAACTTAGAACTATAAAGGGTTTGATTTTTGGAAGTTTAGCCAGTTCTTTACAAGACAGGTCTCCAATACCAGTACTAATGGTAAAGAGCCTTCCTCAAGATCTTCTAGATATTTATAGATCAAAACCAATTCTGAAGATTGTTCAGAAATGAAACAATACAGAAATTCGAGCTTTACAGAAGTGTGGCATTGCTGCACTTCTTTTTTGTGTCAAGAAAATTATACACGAATAGTTCGGCTGCTGTAAGAAATCACAAGCAAATTAAGAGAAGCAAATGAACGGTGCTACTTGTTTTACTAATTAAATTCTAAAATTGTACAGGGTTTATATTGGGAATTTTAATTACAATGAATTGTTTTCTGTATTTAATAAACTAGTGTATGAAAATTCTTCTTTATCGAGAATCGTGCATCCAATTCTTTGTGTAAAAAGTCATTGGGATATTAACTATGTGCCTGACGTGGCGTATCTTATCATGTTTTAGACATGAAGGCCTAACTCGCAGGAAGAACTTTGATATATGTAAAGACATAAAAGCTCATGAAGAAATAGCATTAATATTGCTATTGTCAAAATATCAATCAAATAGTAACTGAGCTTGTCAGTATTTCAAAAAAGCACAATTTCAACATCTTTATGGTTATTAAGCAGTCTTGATATAAGAATGACTGATTATAGGGATATGGATACACTATAGACACCTTTCTCATGCAATGCTACTCTTTACTTGTGAAAGCAATCTTAAAGAAAGGAGAGGTAAGTAAACAGCTTTTGAATTTGGGATTATCAATATAATTGAAGAGGATCGAATAACATTGTCTGCATTTCGCAGTGGGTAATCTAAGTATTGTTCCGAAAGATAAAAGATTGTGAGTGACTATCAATCAGTCCCACTACGATGTAAAGTGATACCTCTTCAAGAAAAAAAGCAGCCTATAAAAGGCCGCAAAAGAAATTTTCTTATAGTAATTATATCACAAATTTCGAAAAAGTGAGGGTGAATAATCACTAAAATTCTAAGCTCCGATCGAAAGTGAAGATCAATGGAGGAGGAAAAGACGACTATGAAAAATTTATATAACTCTTTAATGTACGCAGCCAGGGCCCATGCCCAGTGGGAGATTGAGACTTCATTTAACATTATAAAAAACCGGAAGAAGCTATTGATATTGTTCGTAATGGCTCTGCCCTTACTCATTCCGGCGATGGCTCATGCGGCAGCAACTCTGCCTGCCTTTATCGGTGGTAAAGCCGCCTTCGGTCCGTCCTTTTTTTCACCCTCTACGTTTTACGGCTCTATTGCCGTGGGCGTTATTGCAGGCCTTATTACTGGTTGTATAGGGGCTGGCGGAGGCTTTGTAATTACTCCGGCACTGATGAGCTTGGGAGTAAAAGGGATATTAGCAGTAGGTACTGATATGTTTCACATCTTTGCTAAGGCTATCATGGGAACAACCCTGCATAAGAAAATGGGTAACGTCCATGCTGGTCTAGCCATCGCCTTTCTGGTTGGTTCTGGACTAGGGGTTACAGGCGGCGGTATGATAAATCGTGCATTGTATAATTTCAACCCCATAATGAGCGACTTTGTAATAAGTTCTATCTACGTGATTCTACTTGGATTCCTTGGCATCTTTGCTATGAGCGAGTATCTAACTATGAGAAAAAGCGCTCCTAAAGCTGGTGGAGATGCACATGGCGGCCCAGAAAAAATTACAGCGCTTGGAGCTAAACTCCAATCGATTAACCTAGCTCCGATGATTAAATTTGATAGTCACGTAGTCCCTGGCGGGAGAAGGATTTCTGGTTTCTTTGTTGCAATATGCGGCGCAGCGACGGGCTTTCTAGCTTCTATACTAGGTGTTGGCGGCGGTTTTGTGACCTTCCCTATGTTTGTATACGGACTGGGAATTTCCACAGCAACCACTGTCGGAACAGATATATTCCAGATTATTTTTACAGCTGGATATGGTTCTATTGCCCAGTATGCCATCTATGGATATGTGTTTTATACCTTAGCTATGGGTATGTTGCTGGGTTCGTTATTCGGCATCCAAATCGGTGCCATTACGACTAAAGTAGTCCCTGGCACGCAAATCAAGGCTTTCTATGCGTTAGCTATTTTGGCAGGCTTTGTCAATAGACTCTTCGCACTGCCTGAAAAATTAACTCAGATGGGGTATATCACCTTGTCCGCTTCCTCTGGAGCTTTAATTACCAAATTAGGGGTATGGTTATTCTTTGGACTGGTATCTATCTTTGCCTTCTGGATAATAAGTACTTTTATCAGAAATATCCCGAAGCTTCGGGCTGAGGCTGCTGAAGAGCATGATGCTATCGTCACCAAAGGAGGTGTTTCCCAATGAGTGTAGTTCGAAATAAAAAGACTTTTTCTATTGGTCTTTTAATGCTCCTTAGCTTTGTACTATGTTATGTGGGCATGATGTCCCCAAACTTTGGTAATGGCAGAAATGGTTTGCAATACGCTGATGATATGTTTAACTCTTTGTCTAAGGGCTCAGCTTATTTTATTGAGGACGCTCAGAAAGTTGCAGATGGTCAAAAGGGAAAAAACATCAACCTTACAATTAAAGCTTCATCACATGAAGATGCTGTGAAATGGGGTGCGTTGTACACTACAGCAGGTGCAACTGTAACTGTTAAAGAATCTTCGGTGACTATCGATGGAGATTATGGTGAAATTCTTGGCGCCGTAGTGGCTGACAGCGACTTCATGTATCACAATGACAGTAAATCACTAGAAAATAAATATGGTTACAATGGTCGTGAAGCAACCTACAACTGGAACAGTTCTCTTAAAAAAATTGACGCAGAACTGAAAGCTAAATCGCAATTTAAAGAAGAATTTGACTTGGTTAAAGTTCAGCAAAAGGCCCTTGAGCCAGCCTACAATTATTACGGAGTTGAAATCAAAAAGGTTAGTGAGAATAAATTCAGTCTCGCCTTTCTGCTCTGCTTTTACCTGATATATACCGTGTGGTATGGTTTTGGTCTCTATTATCTCTTTGATGGTCTTGGTATTGTTATTGCCAAATCGAAGAAGAAGGAAGCCTGAGTCAGAATAGTGGACCTTTAGTTGTCCTTTTGTTGGCGAATGATTTATTGATATGATCTGCCGGTTCAGTTATTCATGAGACTTAACCTTTTGCTGCAACTAGAAGCACAACTGGAAACTCATTAGTTGCAGCAGAAGGTTTCATTTTTCTAGCATGAAAGGCATTTTAATATCCCGTTATTTTTGATAGCCTAACTCTGTTGATGAGGGGATTGAGAGATGATGAAGAGAGATTCGGGAGATAGAAATTATCCCATTTGGGTATTAATTAATCCAAAACACCCTATTAGCCACGACAATTGGACACCTGTATTAGATGAAATTCAGGACAAAGTCTATAGAGAAATGAACACTAGAATTGAAACTTCGAATATTTATTTCAGGAATGCCGTTAGCGACAGCAGAATAGTTCCTAATACTCTAAATTGGTGGGGACCTGAAGTAGCAAAAGAAATCGAGTTGTTCAGGGATATTGCCTTAGAATATAAACCGAGAATCTTAATTTCTTTAGGTGCTTTTGCCTATGAATTTCTAAGACGTGTCTATGAAATCAAGCCTGAAAAGGGGCCAAAGGCATGGAGTACGGCTAACCTGGGAGAAGAATTTGAAAGATCCATCGAGAACTTTGATATTAGCAAAACCAATATAATTCCTTTGCTCCATCGAGTTGGAGCAAGTGCTAATTTTATCGACACTCACAATTATTTTTGCAGGAAAGACGACGAAAATTACTACCGTTATGTAGGATCTAAATTAGGTGCAAAGATTATTGAGAACAAGGATCAACTAAATATTTGGATTAACAAAACGTCAGGTTCAATTAATGCCACCTGCATTGCACCATAGCGCATCATCTTAAGGGAAGGGGTGATTGATATGAATGATTCAAAGTTTAATGTGCTCCTTTACTTTGATGACTCACAGCAGGCCTTTTATGCGGCTGTTCATACGGCAACACTTTTGAGAAATATGCCCAATATGCATTTGACCGTAGTGCAAGCACGAGATGGCTGTGAAGATTCTAAGATTACAGAATATAGTTGGATCGATACAAAGGACCTGGTTAATTGGGCCATGACAAGAAGCAATGTCAAAGGAACTGAATATCGATGGCCAATAAGCGCAACCTCGGATTGGATAAATCGAGTTTTTGAGGGAGCTGATTCCACCGTTCAGAATAGATATAATGAGATTCTTTCCAAAACTAACGAAGTATTTTTTGAAAGGGCAGAGGATGTCAGTCATGTTGTGATATATTGTAATCCAGGTATTTCCGATACTATTGAGGCACTTTATGATTATGCAGCAAAGAATTCATATAATTTGATTATTATGGGTACAAGGGGACTTACCACTTTAAAAGTTTTGCTTTTCGGTTGTTTAGTCAACAATTCTTCTATACCAATGATGCTAATAAAGAAGCTCCCCCAAGGTTTTATGAAGCATTAATTGTTGTTAACAATACTCATAAAGAATCAGAACTGATTAAGCACATGCCTACGGAATTCCGAAGGGTATGTGCTATTTTTGGTTCCGTTCTTGATTTATGTCAAGCATATAACATTAATTTACTATTATAACATATACTAAATTATGATATAATTAAATTTAAATCGTTTTAAAGGTGGAATTATCATGACTGACTCGAAATCTCTAAAGGTACTTCTTTACGCGGATGGTTCACCGCATTCTTTTTCTGCGACTGTATATGCCGCCAGTTTATTTTCTAGTTTATCCAAAATGCAATTAACAATATTGCATATACATGAAAGTGCTCAAGGGTCTATTGAAGGAGATTATAATTTATTGGAAACTTGGTCTTCTAACCCTAACACAGATTGGGTAGAACACTTAATAGATGAAGATTCGGATCAAGGAAGGGAGTACTCTGAAATTCTTGCAACAACCAATAATATTTTTTCTAAACAAGGACAAAATGTCAATCGTCAGGTGATTTATTCCAATTACAATATACCGGATATCACTGAGGCAATTCTTAGCTACGCAACAAAAAAGAACTTTGAGTTAATAATAATGGGAACGCGAGGACTTAATAGTTTAAAAGGTCTGATTTATGGAAGTTTGGCTCACAGTGTGCTTAACAAGTCGGATATACCGGTCTTATTGATTAAGAAGCTCCCTCAAGAATTTATTGATAATTATCGCTCTGTCGACGATGAGTAACGAATGTTGCTAATCTTAAATAATATATATTCTAATAGTAGTATTAGATGACTTTTATATTATGTGTCAATAAGCCCAGGAGAGATACTGCATCTCTTCTGGGCTTATTTGATCGCGTCAAGATATTCCTAGAATTTCAAGAGCCCATTCCTAATACCAAGCACGTTAATTTTATATGATATAAATACACATACAAAATAATTTAGTGAAGGAAATATGAAGATGTAAATTCAGGCACTGAGATGTCTTTGCTTCGAAGTTTGCTTGTGCTTGGCTTAATATGGTAAAATGCACTTGTTAGAAGGGTTTATTTTACCTTGAATCTTATATACGGACATTTATTGTGCAAGTTAAAGCACTACTGGTATGAATAGAAAGGTGGAAGAGCAATGGCAGTAAGACTTAGCAAAGGGCAAAAAGTAGACCTTACAAAAAGCAATCCTAACTTAAAGGAAATAATTGTCGGGTTAGGTTGGGCTTCAAATCCGTCAGCAAGTAGTTATAATTTTGATTTAGATGCATCGGCTTTTTTGATTGGATCTAATGGTAAGGTAAAGGATGAAAGTGACTTTGTCTTCTATAATAATCCATCTGGCGGTCAAGGTTCCGTAAATCACAGCGGGGATCATAAGAAGGGTTCCGGGGAGGGTGATGACGAGCAGATTCGCATCAATCTGTCAGGAGTACCTGCGTATATCGAGAGAATTTCTTTTACTATTACTATTAATGACGCGCAAATGAAACGGCAAAGTTTTGGAGATATCAAGAATGCTTATGTAAGGATTCTAAATGCCAGTACGAACGAATTATTGCTCAAATATGAACTTGGCGAGGAATTCTCCGTGGAAACGGCTATTGTTGCCGCTGAAATTTACCGCCATGCCGGGGAGTGGAAATTCAATGCTATTGGAAGTGGATTTCAAGGGGGGTTAGCTGCTCTTTGCCATAATTTTGGGTTGGAGGTTGAAGAAGAACAAAAATCCTCTGCAGGTGCTAATCCTTCAGTTAACTCTGGTTATGGAAATACTGGAAATGCTAACTTTGGAAATCAGGGAACAGGCAGCTCTGCTGTGCCTTACGGCGGTCCCCAAAACAACCAAAATAATTCTTATGGACAAAACAGTCCTCAATCATATGGCCAGAATAACTCTCAGTCCTTTAGCCAGAATAATTCACAATCCTATGGACAAGCTCAGAATGCCGGCCATCAAGGTGGAATGGCCTGTCCCCGTTGCCATTCGAATCAGGTAACTGCGGGTAAGAAAGGGTTTGGTCTAGGCAAGGCTGCAATTGGCGGTGTTTTGTTAGGTCCAGTAGGGTTGTTGGCTGGGTTTATTGGAAGCAAAAATGTGGAATTTGTCTGTTTAAGCTGCAAGGAACGCTGGAATTCGGGCAGTAATACAAATACCGCTGAGTGGTTGCAAAAGCAAACTGAAAATGCTAAAAGCATTGTGAACAAATATATGGGGAAAGATCTCACAGAAGCCTTGGTTGCCGGCAGCGCATTGGTAGCTATAGCGGACGGGGTTCTCGAACCTTCTGAGAGGGAAAAGCTCATTGATTATTTCCGTACCAGTCAGGAAATGCGTGGGATTAATATTAATGAAGTAGATTCTCGTTTTAATTACTATGTACAACGAATTCAGAGTGATCGTATGTTAGGTAAGGCCGAAGCCTTGAGAGCGATCGGGAAATTAGCGAGTAAACCTGAAGCGGCACGTTTGGTGGTTCGGTTGTGCTGTGCAATTGGTTTTGCCGACGGGGAATTTGCTCCAGTGGAAAAGAAAGTTGTAGAGGAGATTTGCTACGAGGTTCGCTTAGACCCTAGGGAGTTTATATTTTAGGTCTCCCTTGGATTCGGCTTCTAGCCAGAAGGTGCAAAAGTTCGGTGATACCGTGATTTGGGCAGCAACGGGTTGCAGCTACTATGCCTGTCAGGGGAGTAAATACCATTAGCATGCAATAATTAACCTGTATAGACAATTGAGCTTAATAGCAAAAAGTGCCCCTGGCCTCCATAAGGGCTAGGGGTATTTTAATGCTATTTTATCCAGTAAAACCTTATTTTCTCACATATATAAAGGAATTAGATATATTACTGTAGAATAATTAGAGAGATGAAGTATTACTTAGAATGAATATTGCCATAATCTAATTAGAGAATTGAATTGAGGAGTTAGACGAACTAAGAATGAACATTCAAATATTTGGAGTCAAGAAATGTTTTGACACTAAAAAAGCTGAACGTTATTTTAAAGAGAGAAAGATAAAATATCAATTTGTTGATTTGACAATGAAAGGCTTGAGTAAAGGAGAACTACAAAGTGTCAAAACCGCTGTTGGATTAAAGAATTTGATTAATCTTAACGCTAAGGATTACAAAAAGTTAAATATGGATCACATTATTTCTGAGTCTGGCAGGGAGGAAATGATCTTGAATAATCCCAGTCTTTATAATACTCCTATCGTACGCAATGGAAAACAAGCGACAGTAGGTTATGTACCGAGGATTTGGGAGTCGTGGCAAGAATAAAGGAGTGAGAAGATACGGAGACAAGTAAGGAAACTAGAACTGTCTTAAAACAATCCAATGATATTTTTAAAGATATACTGTCTCCTTTAACAGAAAGGGGTTCACAACCCTATGTTTATTTCTATCGTATTGTTGGATGTAATGACGAGAGAGCGTACCTATCTGAGATTATTAGTTTAGATGAAGAACTAAAATTAACGGGCAACTACATTTTGTTTGAAAAATCAATTCCTGTCAGTACTGATTCTAAAATAATCGACCGTGCAAGAAAGTTGTTTGAGCCAGTCCCGCTTAAGGATTATAGCAATGGAGCACTTTTAAATCTGTTAGATTCAAAGGGCTATTTCTCATTAAGCTCAGATAGCCAAGTTAATCGAAAGATAAAAAATGCATTTGGCATAATTCTTAATCTCTATATAATAAATGAGAAAGTGATTAATTTAAGTATTGCTGTAAACTTTGGTACTAAAATCTTGCTCTGGTTTGGAGATTATGGTAAACAAATTCGCAAGAAATCACCCTTTAATCCTAAGGTGGTTTACTGGGGAAGTCCCAAAAAACATGAAATTTATTTTCTTATCCTAATGTCCCTTATAGGGTGTGATGTTCTTGTACTAAATACCTCTCTAAGAGATAAGTTCGATAATATAGATAAATACAATGAATTTTCCATGATTATTAAATATCCCAATGAACTTCCGATCGGAGCCTTTCCCGCACAGAACACTCTAGAAAAAGTGAAGATTGAGACTGCCCAGCCTAAATCGGAGAAGAAGAAAACTGAACAGCCAACCCAACAAAATGAACTGGATAATAGCTTCTTGAGTGATCCGGCAGCAGTGGTAAAACTTAAGAGAACTGAGACGATTTTGGAGGAGATACTTGTTCCCTTAAGCAAACGAAGCGGCTATATTGGTAAACCATATCCCATACTTCCGGCATATTTTGTTCGTTATATTGGGGTACCCGCCTCTTCAGATGATTGGGAGGCAGAATATTACAATAGTCTTTATAATTTGGACAGATCATTGCAGATGTCGGGCAGTTATCTTAAATTCATGGAAGGCATTGCTGCTCCGAGTGCAGAGGAAAGTGATATGATTCCCAATAGGCTTGTATGTTATCGGTTCCAAAATCGATTTGAGATTATTGAACAAATTCTTATGGCCAAAATACTTCCTCAAACGCACGATGAGCTATTGGATAATACAATCAGAAATACCTTTGTTGAGATAGTTAATCTTTTTGCAGAGAAGAGCAAAAATGTTAACATTTCTATAGTTTTAAATTTCTCGTTGAAAATAATTAGCTGGTTCAATCGATATCTTCCCCAACTATTTCCAAAAGGTAATCTAAACAATAACGCTGGGATCGAGGCCTTTAATTATGAACATAACCCCAAAATCTTGTTCTATGGACATATTAAAGCTCATGAAATCTTTCTGCTAACCGCTTTTCACAGGTTAGGATGCGATGTGCTTTTTATGCATTCTGATGAAGATGGAGACAGGCCGTTTCAAATCTTTGATGAGGAGAATACGTTGACCCATCTTATTAGGAATAAGCATAATTTGCCCTTGGAACCCTTTCCAAAAGGGGAGAGATTGATTCGTAAAAGCACAATTGCCTATAGTGCTTCTAAAGAGATTGAGGAAGTGATTTATAGTGAAGAGGTGGGGCTTTTTAAACCGTGGCAGTTTGAAAATTACGTGACACAGCCTATTACCCTTAAAACCACCTATGACGAACTCAAAATACTTTGGAGAGAACCATCTAAACTTCGTCCAGAGTTTAAAATTCAGAATAAAAAGGTGTATGTACCTAATTTATTTGCAAAAATCAATGGAGTTAGCGAGGAGCTAAATGCTTATTGGCAAGACCTAAAAGAACTTTCCACAGCTCCTAATACCAGGCTCATGGAAAATGTTCCGTTTACGAAGATCAATTACACCAAACAAGAACTATATCACTCAAATTATTTATTGGACGAACAGGGTCTTTTGGATGAGCTCAAGGCAGTAAAGAGCAGTCATTACAAGTTTGGCTATCTTAAAGCACCGCTACAGCATTTTCTAATTATGAAAATCAACGAATTATTTTGTTCAGGATTGTTTTTAACATCGGTAGATGAAAAATTTAAACTAAAAATAATCATGACAATTTTAACCTTGGATGATGAAATGCTCAAACTCATTGAAGTATTTGATTATCCTCAAGAAATACCCAAAATCATTATCTATGATAATAAAAAAGAATCTTTCACTGAAAACGATTCCATTCTGCTTGCCTATTTTAATCTTATCGGCCTTGATATTCTCATCTTTACCCCAACTAATTACAGGACTATTGAGCATTTCATTAAGCCGAGTCTTTTCGATCTGTATCAGCTTCCACAAGTAAAATACGACTTAGTACTTCCGGCCTTAAACAACATTCCGACGGCTCTCAGCCAGAAACCCGGGCTTTTATCTCGGCTTTTTAAACTTCGTTGATCAATCCTGTTGCCTAATTATTAATAGACAGGATTTGGGACAGACCATTGGCTTAACTTCTACAGCTTTGTGTACGAATCTTTAGGTCATTAGATTTAGCAGATGAAATCAATTTAAATTAAAGGGGGAGCGTAAATGGAGATTCAAGGTTTTACAACGAAACTAACTGAGGATAAAAGCTTAGTTCCGGCACCCATTCCAGTATTTGATCTTGAAAAGAAGAAAAATGAAGTTATGGCTAAAGTTATGGAAAGCCCTGAGGTTCGCTCTATTGTACGCCAAATTAATATAGAAGATGTAAATTCTATTATGACGTTTGGAAAAAACACTGCAGAAGAGGTTTCGAGGTTTTCAGATGCTATTCTTCATTCTATGCAATCGACTAAAGTCGAAGACTCAGGGGAACTGTTAATTCAACTCAATAAAATTATGGAAAAGTTTGACATAAAGGACTTTGAGGATAAACCTCCCGGCTTTTTAGAAAAAATATTTTCTAAAGCTAAAAATTCAGTGGATGCGCTCTTTAAGAAATACAACTCAATGGGTGATGAAGTTGATAAAGTTTTTGTCACCCTGAAAAAATACGAAGCGGAAATTGGCGTTGCTAACAAACATTTAGAAGATATGTTTAACAAAAATAGCGAGTATTACGAGCAATTAGGGCAATATATATACGCCGGTCAAGTCGTTCTAGCTGAGCTTAAGAATAATATTATCCCTACCGCCCAAGCAAAAGCCAACCAGACTGGCGAAAGGCTGGACCAAATTGCGGTTAATAACCTCATGCAGGTACAAGAGATTATGGAACAACGAATTTATGATTTACAACTTGCTGAAAATGTGGCCGTCCAAAGCATGCCCACCATTAAGGCCATTGAATATGGTAATTATAACTTGGTTCGCAAGATTAATTCTGCTTTTGTGATCACAATGCCAATCTTTAAGCAATGCTTGGTACAAGCTATAATGTTAAAACGCCAATCCGTTCAAGCAAAAGCGATGAGTGCCTTAGATGAGAAGACCAATGAGCTTTTACTGCGAAATGCTGAAAATACCGCGTTGCAATCAAAGATGGTTGCCAAGCTGGCTTCAGGAAGTTCTGTAAGTATTGAAACCCTTGAGAAATCATGGCAAACGATCGTCAACGGCATCGAGGAAACAAAAGCGATCCAAGAAGAAATGAGACAAAAACGTCTGGATGGAACAAAAAGATTAGAGGTGCTAAAACAAGACTTTGTTAATCGCGGGATTGTAAGATAGCGCAGTCGCCCGGGGGTCTGACAAGTATAAAATAGGGGTAATCACATTGTTTATAAAATGGACCATGTGTCAAGGGCAATTTAGAAAAGAGGCTAAAATACAGAAGAATACCCTCATGTCATAATTATGATGTGAGGGTATTCTTCTGTATTTTATTGAATACTCACTGCTTTTCAAGTAAGTGGCATATTGATTAGGTACCGTTTTGATAGGTTCCATTGGTAACGGTCATTGTTGTAATAGTCCATATATAATCCCGAAGTCCTGTTCGAGTTATCGCCAGCGCATAAACGACAATTAAGGTCAATACCCCGCATGTGGCTTGGTGATAGAAATTCTTTTAATTGAAATAATTGGTAATTAGAAAACAAGCACTAATTTCCGATTGTTGGAATGAAGCAGTATTTTTTAAGGGACAAATATAGTATCTGTAAAATTATTCAATATCTTAAATGATGAAAGGGTTTCTTTGTTGACTATAGATAATTTTGAGAGTAATATACTTCATGTGCGAAATAAACGTTAACGAAATATTCGGGATGGAAATGTATGTGTGCGAAATGTTTGAGGAGTGAGAAGAAATGGACAATTTTGATGAAAGCACTAAAGTTGCAAACCTTTTTCAGGAAGTGATGGTCCTTTTTAAGCAGAGTATGAGTAAAGTTTTTGAGGATTCAGGAATTACAGCGTTGCAAAGTATGGTGCTTCGAATTATAAGTATGGAAAAAAAGGTCAAGATAACCGAACTCAGCAGTAAACTTAGCTTGCCTAATAGTACTTTATCAGGGATTCTGGATCGGCTTGAAAAACAAGAAATGGTAGTCAGAGAACGAAGTTTAGAGGACCGGAGAGTCGTCTATGTGAGTATTTCTCCCCACTTTAAGGACGTTCATCAAAAAATGCATAATAATTTGAAGTCTAATATTGAAAAAGTCTTGAAACAAGGAACCCAAGAAGATCTCAATGAGATTTTTAAGGGTCTTAATACCCTAAAAAATCTTTTAAGTGACACTGGAAAAAACAATCAATAGCATTAAATGACGAGGAGACAGATATGATTAAATTGTTTAAATTATTAAAACAATATACAGTACAGATAGCAGTTGTGATTGTACTTCTTTTTGTACAAGTACTTTCAGATCTCTATTTACCTACCCTAATGGCTGATATTGTTGATAAAGGTTTAGCTAACAAAGATGTTAATTATATAATTAAAATTGGTGGTTTCATGCTGTTCATTGCAGCCGGAGGAACTATATGCGCGATTATCGCGACCTATCTCTCCTCAAAAACAGCCGTCGGTTTTGGCAAGATTTTACGTGAAAAGATTTTCGCTAAAGTTGAAAGTTTCTCTTTGCATGAGTTCGATAAATTAGGAACTGCCACACTGATTACAAGAACGACAAATGATGTAACTCAAATTCAACAAGTATCTGTTTTGATCCTTAGTATGATGATTACTGCGCCTTTAACCTGTATTGGGGGAGTTATTATGGCTTTGCAACAGGATACATCATTAGCTTGGGTACTTGTGGTTGCAATTCCAATACTTTTCGCTATTATCGGTCTAACCTTGAAGAGAGGGTTGCCTTTATTTAAGGTAATGCAGGAAAAGATCGACAGATTAAATCTTGTTCTACGGGAAAAACTTACCGGAATTAGAGTTATACGTGCTTTTAATCGCATCGAAAAAGAAAGAGTTCGATTTGATGAGGCCAACGCAGACCTCATGGACAACGCAATCAAGGTCAATTTAATTATGGCTGTCTTAATGCCGGCTATGATGCTAATTATGAACTTAACCACTGTAGCACTCGTTTGGTTTGGTGCTCTTAGAATCGACGAGGGATCAATGCAAATTGGGTCACTTTTAGCCTTTATTCAATATGCTACTCAAATCTTATTCTCCTTGCTCATGCTGGTAATGTTATTTATTATGGTACCTCGTGCTCAGGTTTCAGCAGTAAGAATCAATGAAGTCCTTGATACGGATCTAGACATTATTGATCCCGAAAAATCAAAAGAAGTGAATGATGAAAGAGGTTTTGTTGAATTTAAGGAAGTTTCCTTTAGATATCCTGGTGCAGACCAACCAGCTCTTAACAATATAACCTTTAGTGCCAAACCAGGTGAGCTGACAGCGATTATTGGAGGTACCGGTTCAGGTAAATCCACATTGATTAATTTGATGACACGTTTCTACGATGTTGAAAGCGGCAGTGTTTTGGTCGATGGAGTCGATGTTCGGGAAATGAGTCAGAAAGCGCTTCGTGCCAAGATCGGGTTCGTTCCTCAAAAAACCGTGCTGTTTTCGGGTACCATTGCTGAAAATATAAAATACGGAAAACAAGATGCTACTAAGGAAGAGATTGAACATGCGGCGCAGGTTGCCCAAGCAACAGAGTTCGTCACTGGGTTGGAAGCAGGCTTTGATCATCCTATTGCCCAGGGAGGTACTAATGTTTCGGGTGGACAGAAGCAACGGATTTCAATTGCCCGTGCTTTAATCAGAAAAGCTGAGATCTATATTTTTGATGACAGTTTTTCCGCCCTGGATTTTAAAACGGATGCCAAGTTGCGGGCGGCGCTTAAACCTGAAATTGCAAACTCTACGGTTTTTATTATTGCTCAAAGTGTCTCAACAGTTCGGGATGCTGATCGAATTATAGTCTTAGATGAGGGGGAGATCTCTGGCATTGGAACGCATAAAGAACTGCTAAATACCTGTAAGGTATATCGAGAGATTGTAGCTTCCCAGCTGTCAGAGGAGGAATTAGCGTGAGCGAAGAACGTAAAGCAGATAAATCTCAAGGGTTTGGTGGAAAGGCAGGAGGCCCGGCAGGATCTCTGGGAAAACCGGTGGAAAAAGCAAAGAATTTTAAGGGGACACTTTTCAGGTTGCTGAAATATTTAAAGCCTCAGAGAACCAAATTCATTGCAGTGTTTATCTTTGCCCTCCTGAGCACAATTTTCAGTATTGTGGGACCCAAAGTCATGGGTAAGGCGATTACAAAAATAGGTGAAGGCTTTACGGGTAAAATGATGGCCCAAAAGATGAATCAGCCTGTTCCACCTATGGATTTCACGTATATAGGCCAGATCGCGTTAATTCTATTAGGATTATATCTTATTAGTGCAGCATTCAGTTATTTGCAACAATATATTATGGCGGGAGTTTCCCAAAAAACCGTTTATAATATGCGTAAGGAAGTTGATGAGAAGCTTTCTCGCTTACCGCTTAAGTTCTTTGATGCCAGAACACATGGCGAAATTTTGAGCCGGGTAACTAATGACTTTGACAATATCTCAACAACGTTGCAGCAAAGTCTTACCCAACTGATAACTTCTATCGCAACTATTATCGGTGTAGTTGTTATGATGCTTTCAATAAGCCCTATATTAACACTTATTGTTATTTTAACTCTGCCACTTTATGTTGTAGTGACTATGAATATTGCCAAACACTCTCAGAAACAATTTGCTGCTCAGCAAAAGTCACTGGGAGAACTTAATGGGCATGTTGAAGAAATGTACACTGGGCATAGAATTGTTAAAGCCTTCGGACGTGAAGGTGATTCCATCGAAACCTTTAATGCTATTAATGACAGCCTATATACTGCTGGCTATAAAGCACAGTTTATTTCAGGGATAATAATGCCTTTAATGAGATTAGTCAGCAATTTGGGGTATGTGATTGTCAGTGTTGTAGGCGCTCTTTTTGCCATTAATGGTTCGATTACTATTGGTGATATTCTAGCCTTTATTCAATATTCAAGACAATTTACGATGCCAATCGTTCAGACCGCCAATATAGCTAATATTATTCAATCGACGGTGGCGTCAGCTGAGCGTGTGTTTGAACTTCTTGATGAGGTCGAAGAATTACCGGATAGTGCTGATGCCAAAATTATTGCTTTCCCTAAGGGAGAAGTGAGATTTGAAAATGTAGATTTCAGCTATAAAGAAGAAGAACCACTGATCAAGAACGTGAATATTGATGTCAAACAGGGAAATACAATCGCTATCGTTGGACCAACGGGTGCCGGTAAAACGACTCTTGTTAATCTATTAATGCGGTTTTATGAACTAGATGCCGGTAAAATCACGATTGATGGAGTTGATATCCGAGATATTAAGCGTGGAGCTTTACGCAGTATGTTTGGCATGGTGTTGCAAGATACCTGGCTCTTTAACGGTACAATTATGGAGAATATAGCCTACGGTCGTGAAGGAGCTACAGAAGAAGAGGTTATACAAGCAACCAGAGCTGCTCATGCTCATCACTTTATTAAAACACTGCCTGATGGCTATAACACCCTCTTAAATGAGGAAGCGTCTAATATTTCTCAGGGTCAAAAACAACTGCTCACGATTGCTCGGGCAATCCTGGCAGATCCGGCGATCTTAATTCTGGATGAAGCGACAAGCAGTGTTGATTCGCGAACTGAGGTTTATATTCAAAGAGCGATGACGGAACTAATGCAAGGAAGAACCAGTTTTGTAATTGCCCATAGACTTTCGACGATTAGAGAGGCAGAATTGATCTTGGTTATGAACAAAGGAAGTATTATTGAAATGGGTAATCATGCTGAGCTTCTTGCAAAGAACGGTTTCTATGCAGATCTTTACAACAGTCAGTTCACTGGAGCGAATTTAGCTAATGATGTAGTATAAAAATATAGTTGCAACCAATTAGCCCATTATTAAAAAAAGATGCTGTCAGGGTAAGAGACAGCATCTTTTTTGCTTACAGTCAAAATATTCAAAGAATGAATAGAAATTCATATTGCCAAAAAAAAGAAACTGAGATATAATTTACTCATGAATCGTTTGTATACAATTAATGATATACAAATAAATGTCTTACCAACAATATTGAGGTGTAATTAGTGAACGAGATTAAGACTAACAGCAGCAGGCCGTCAAAGTATGTCTGCTACAAACTCAGCAGGGTGATGAGAAAGGTCCATCGTTATTACGAAAGCAGCTTTTCACAATACGGTATTACTCCTGCTCAATTCTATGTACTTAGCGCAGTGTGGGAAAATGATGGAGTCAAGTTTAAAGACCTTGCTAAAAGCCTAGAGATGGATGGCTCGACTCTTACCTCCATTCTTGACAGGTTAGAACGGCAGGATTTACTCGAGAGGAGAGACGACCCAGAAGACAGGCGTTCACTCTTGGTCTTTCTAACTAAAAAGGCTAACCAGAGTATTGTCGAGATAACCTGTCTGGCGGAAAAGCTTAATCAGGAAATCAAAGAACGTTTTTCGGAAGAAGAGTACGCGACGTTTGAAAGAGTACTTGAAAAACTATCCCAGGAATAAATTTTTTTAATATTAACTGTTAGAATATTCAACCATTTGTTTAGGTATAATTAAATTTTTGTTAAAGAAATATTAATTAAGAGGAGGACTTTATAATGTCAATTCTTTTTTCTCCCGCTAAGATAGGCACACTCCAACTTCGCAACCGTCTGGTGATGACACCTATGCATTTAGGATATAGTCCTAAAGGAGAGGTTAATGACCAGCTAATCGAGTTTTATCGAGCGCGAGCTCGTGGCGGGGTTGGCTTAATTATAGTTGGCGGGTGCGGTATCGACAGGATTGGAAATGCATTTGGAATGACTCAAATTGATGATGACCGTTACATTCCGGGATTGCGTCAATTAGTTGATGCGGTACACGCTGAGGGTGCAAAAATTGTGCCTCAGCTTTATCAAGCCGGGCGATATACACATTCTGCCCTTACAGGTAAGCCATCCGTGGCTCCTTCTCCAATCCCTTCTAAATTAACAGGGCAGACTCCTGAAGAGCTTACCGAGGAAAAGATTAAAGAAGTGATAGATTCCTTTAGCAACGCTGCAAAAAGGGCCCAAACAGCAGGATTTGACGGTGTGGAGATTATAGCGAGTGCCGGCTATCTTATATCCCAATTTCTTTCTCCTGTTACTAATAAACGTACAGATCGTTATGGTGGAGACCTTGAAGCTAGGATGACCTTTGGACTCGAGGTTGTAGAGGCAATTCGTAAAGCGGTCGGACCTGACTTTCCTATCATTGTTAGGGTTGCTGGGAATGACTTTGTTCCAGGCAGCAACACGAATACAGAATCACGTGCCTTTTGCCAAGCTCTCGAAAAGGTTGGAGTTAATGCAATTAATGTAACTGGGGGATGGCATGAAACTCAAGTTCCTCAAATTACCATGAATGTTCCCCCTGGAGCTTATGCTTACCTCGCTCATGGCATTAAACAGGCGGTTTCTATTCCTGTAATAGCGTGTAATCGGATAAACACGCCTGAATTGGCTGAGAACATTTTAGAAGAGGGACTGGCAGATTTTGTCGGTATGGCCCGACCGTTGCTAGCGGATCCCGAACTGCCAAATAAAGCCATGACTGGAGAGACAGATAGCATTCGTCCTTGTATAGGGTGTAATCAAGGGTGCTTAGACAATATATTTCGCCTGAAACCAGTCAGCTGTTTAGTAAATGCTGAAGCCGGACGAGAGTTCGAACTAGGTCAAATCCCTCAATCTGCTCAAACTCAGAAAGTTCTAGTCATTGGGGCTGGATGCGCAGGAATGGAGTTTGCACGAGTCGCAACACTTGGGGGTCATAAGGTAACTATTTGGGAAGAGAGTGGACAGACGGGGGGACAATTAGCCCTAGCTGCAGCTCCTCCGGACCGACAAGACTTCGGTTACTTAGCAAATTACTTGGCCAGTGCTTGCCAGAAACTTGGAGTAGCAATTAAGTATAATGTTAAGGCTACCTCAGATATGATTCTGACCGCTGTACAGAACGAAGGGTTTAACAGGGTAGTTATTGCTACCGGAGCCCGACCCATTACTCCGTCTATCAAAAGAGAAGAAGGAGTAAGGGTACTTCAGGCTTGGGATGTATTATTAGGTCGTGAAAAAACGGGGCAGAACGTTATAATTGTTGGCGGTGGAGCTGTTGGGGTGGATACTGCTCTGCTTCTGGCAGAAGCTGGCACACTGAATAGTGAAACTTTACGTTTTCTCATGTTGCAACACGCAGAAACAGATCAAGAACTCTATAGCTTATTGACACAAGGAAGTAAAAAGATTACAGTTTTAGAGATGGTGAAAGGAATTGGACGAGATATCGGTGCTAGTACCCGCTGGTCTATGTTGGCAGATTTAAAACGCCACAAGGTCAATTGTTTGGACAATCATACTGTGCTCGAAATACGTGCGGATGGAGTGTTAGTGGAAAGCACCGGTGACAGTACTCAAAAAGTAATTCCGGCGGACACCGTCGTTTTAGCTATAGGTTCCTGTTCTCAGAATGAACTCTACAATAATCTGCAAGGTAAGTTAGAGAATTTAAGCATTATCGGAGATGCGGCAAAACCGCGCAAAGTCCTCGATGCTATCCATGAGGCTTATGCTGAGGGGATCAAGTAGTTAAAAGGAGGGGGATATAAAGCTTGGGCCATATTATTAACGCTAAAGAAGAGATATACTTTGCACTAGCCGAACGCTTAAGTAAGACTCCGGAAGGAGCGCCAATCAACGAACATCTCATGGAAATTCTCCATCGTCTTTATACGGAAAGCGAAGCTTTAGTGGGCAGCAAATTCTCGTCCATACCGATGCCTTTGAGCAAGATCTCGTCTCTTTCCGGCATTGAAGAATCAGAATTGAAAGTAATACTGGATGGAATGTCGGACAAAGGGTTGGTATTGGACATTCCACGTAAGGATACCTTCTATTATATGTTAGCCCCGATGTTAGTTGGTTTTTTTGAATACACTTTTATGAGGACGGGGGATAAGGTTAACTTAAAAGAGCTGGCAGAGTTATTTGAAACCTACTTTCACAGCCCAGGTGTGATGAAAGAAATTGCCGGTATGGATACCAAAGTCATGAGAACCCTGATTTATGAAAATGTCATACCTTTGGCAGTAGAGACTGAAGTCTTAGACTATGAGAAGGCTACAGAAATTATCCGGCAATCCGGTGGTGGTGCTATCAGCATATGCGCTTGTCGACATGAGGCATCTCATCTTGGTACAGCCTGTGATGCACCAACAGAAGTCTGTATGTCCCTTGGAGGTGCAGCCGAATGGATAATACGCAAAGGTCTAGGAAAGCCAGCATCTGTCGATGACCTGTTGAAGGTACTTAAGCAAACGCAGGAACTGGGTTTAGTTCATCTGTGTGATAACGTGCTGAATAAACCGACCTACATTTGTAACTGTTGTGGTTGTTGTTGCAAAGTTCTCCGCGGCATCAATGAACAACAAGTCTTTGCCACCCATCCTAGTAACTTCATGCCTCTCCTAGAATTAGACAGTTGCATCGGCTGTGGTATTTGCGCTGAAAAGTGCCAAATCCATGCAATTACTATGTCAGACAGAGAGGGTGGAAGTGAAATACCGGTTTTGAATAGTGAGGTCTGTATTGGTTGTGGAGCGTGTTCTGCTGCTTGTCCAAGCGAATTGCTGACCATGTCTCGCCGATCAGTGTTGTCAGTACCCCCGGAAAACGTCAGGGAAAAATTTAAAAGAATGGCTTTAGAGAAAGGCCGATAAAAAGAAGAACTTCTTCATTATTAAAGTATAGAATAGAAGTTGCTCTAAACAAGCCTGTTTCCATCACACGGAAACAGGCTTGTTTTTCATTTGAGTTTCCGGTGCAGGGGGACTGGGATATGAACGAGAACAATAACGAAAGCCTGTCTACGGTTTATCAGACGTAGACAGGCCTATTATGACTTTGTATCCAGGGTATTTCGAAAACAGCGAAAGTATAAGATCAAGTACGGAGGATAAAAGTATAACTGATGAGAAGTCTAAAATGAATTATGGTTAGAGATATTTATTGAGGCAAATTATTTAATTCCATAGCAAGCGAACAAAAGGATTGCTCAATTTCCGTTGCATGGTTCTTGTTGACTAGGGCGAAGATATGGTCTCCCGCATAAATCTTCGTATCTCCCAGGGGAATTATTTCTTGATCCCCTCGTTTAATATTTACTAACAAACAATGTTTAGGCCAAATAATATATTTAACACTTTTACCGCTAATTTCAGACCCTAAACAAACGACAGTCTCGATAAGGATCATAGTATCTTTTTGGTCTATGGGGCTTTGTTTTTGCATTAAAATTCGATCATAAAGTGCCTCATAAATTGGCTTGGTTTTTAATAAGTCACTGGCAAGATAAGCCACAGTAGAAACAGTTATGAGCGCCCATAAGTGACTAAAGGAGCCGGTCATTTCTGTAATAAGTATACTTCCGGTGATGGGCGCTTTTACAACGGCTGTAAAGTAGGCAGCCATAGCGAAGATAATAAAATTATTACTGTAATGTGAGCTAACGTGGAAAAGATTTACGATCAGATCGTTATATATATTTCCTGTTAATGCGCCGATCACTAAGATGGGTAAAAATATCCCCCCTGGAACCCCTGAACCATAGCTGATTAATGTGAAAAAGAACTTTACTAATACTAAAAGGACCAGGAAGCTTATGGGAAAATAATTTTGGTTTAAAGAGTCTATTAACTGATTACCTCCACCAAGCACTTCAGGTAAAATAAATCCCAATAATCCGGCGATCAATAGAGGAATTGCGATTATTATTGTGTTGGGAATACCAACTAATTTATCCTTATATTCGAGGGTTTTCATTAATGAGCGGTTGAAAAGACCACCGAACAAGCCAATTATCAAACCTAGTCCAATTAAGTAAAAGTAGTAGTTAACGGGTAAAATCGGAATTTCAGGAAAATCAAAGGCTGAAGATGACCCATAGAAAAGTTTCGTAATAAAGTCTGCCGAAAGGGAGGCTGCAACGGTAGACATTAAAATAGCTGGGGAAAAGTTTTTATTAAGTTCTTCCATTGCAAAAATAACACCAGATAGAGGTGCGTTGAAGGCAGCCGCCAGACCCGCACTTGCTCCGCTGGTTATTAAGAACTTTTCCTCAATTTTTAAACGACCTAAAATTCGACTTACGCCTTGACCTACTGTAGCTCCTATTTGTACAGAAGGCCCTTCACGTCCTAAAGATAAACCAGCGCCAATGGCAATTATACCGCCGACGAACTTAAGCAAAAGAACTTTTAACCATTTCATTTTTAGATGACCTGTTAAAACGCCTTTGACTTGTGGAATACCGCTACCGCTTACAAGAGGCTCATTCTTGACAATTAGATTCAATAAGAATGCAATAAGACCAAGTCCAAGAATTAAGAGGATAATCTTGACACTGTACATATTTGCTGAGTTGTAAATAGATTCTCTTAATGACTCTGCGCGTTCTAAACAGTATCTAAAAGCTACAATTATTAGGCCGGAAAAAAGTCCAATAATTATTCCTTCAAAAAAAACCTTAAGTTTAAAGTCACGCCAATGAATTAAATGGTCGAATGTCTTATTCGTCAAACTATTACCTCCGTTAATTATTTCATAATATCATATCTTAAATGTCAAAATTTCATTTTGTTCTACAAAATTATAACGTAAATTATTCGCGAAAGTAAAGTATCTTCTTAATTTAAGGTCGTACAAGAATATAAAGTGTGATACTGTTCACAGCTTCCCGACTGACACCGAGTTATTATTAGGTATATTTATTTAAGCGGGGAGTTGAGTCAAAATGGATGAATTGAGAAAGTTGGAAAAAAACGCAGATCCGGATGAACCAAGAAATAAGCATGTCTTAATACCTAAAATACAATCCCTGCTGATAAGGTACATATGCAAAATGAAAGGCTACAAAAGGACAACTCCCCTTGTGTCTCCGCCGCCTTTAGATGTAATCATTACATGTCTAGGTGCTTTTCTTGGGATAATAGCAATAGCATTTTTTGCTCAAAAGTATAACCTTTCTGTTGTGGCATCGTTTGGAGCATCCGCTGTTCTAATTTATGGTGTTCCTGATGCTCCAATGGCCCAACCCCGTAATGTTATCTTCGGACATACTCTTTCAGCTGTAGCGGGCGTTGCAACGTTTCTGATGTTTGGGTTAACTTGGTGGACACCTGCCTTAGGCACAGCACTGGCATTGCTCATCATGCTTATTACAAAGACAACTCATCCACCAGGGGGGGCAACGGCATTATTCGCCATCTTGAGTCAAGCCCAACCGAGCTATATTTTGACGCCGATTATGGCTGGCGCCGTAATACTGGTAATAATCGGACTTCTTGTCAATAACTTGTCTCCCAATAGGAACTACCCCAGGTATTGGTACTAACTCGATATTAATGATCGAGCGTAGAATGTACTGAAGTTAGAGTCCTGTTTGGGCCCTCAGTCGAAAGCTGAAGCTTTAAATATTTAAGGACTATTGAACGGAGGATAATATATGTTTGAAAATATTTTAGTGCCAACTGATGCTTCCGAAGCTGCTAAACGTGCTTTAATATTAGCCTTAGATTTAGCGAAGAAGTTTGATTCTCGTATTCTCCTCCTTCATGTGGTGTATACACCAGAGGCTTTGGGGTATACACTTTCAAACGGAATTCCAGTACCCCAGGAAGAAATCAGTATTTATGGGAATGAGGCTTTAGCGGCAACTCTTGCCGGAATTGATATTGGAACAGTTAAGCTTGAGAAGAAGCAAAAACCTGGGCATACAGCAAACGCCATTCTGGAAGAGGTCAAGAGCGAACAAATTGACCTTGTTGTTATGGGAAACCGCGGATACGGACCGATTGCAGGATCTATGCTGGGGAGCGTTAGCCAACGAATATTAAGCAAAGCGGAATGTCCGGTTATGATTGTAAAGTAGATAGGAAGAGAACGCTTTAGATTTTGGTATGCTATGCGTTCTCTTCATTTTTTTCTCAAAGTTCTAAGTGTAACCCTCTTAATTCAATTTTAATTTTGGCACTTGAGAAGTTCGATATCTTGGAAATCATCGAATAAAAGGTCAAAATTATAATGTTTAGGTGTTTAAAATCTAGTGGTGAGTATATGATTTTACATTTACGTGTGTAAATTCCTAAATAAAATACTTATGGTATAATGAATGAAGTGATGATAGAGAAAAGGCCATTCAAAGTAGGGAGAGAATAAAAAAACAATTCAATATTTGTCATCTCGAAAGGGATGGCTTTTAGTTTGAAATAAACTATATCTAGACAAGAAGGACAAGCAAGTGATAATGTACTTGTTGGCGGATAATCATTTATACTATCCGTGATAATACTTAATTTATTGTTAAACTGTATATTAATCATTCACTGATGGGTATTACAAATTTAGCAGCTATTACAGTATCGAATTAATATCTTTAAGGATGTGAACCGTTCTTGTCAGCAAAGCAATATAATGCAGAATCTATCCAGGTCTTAGAAGGACTGGAGGCAGTCCGAAAACGTCCTGGCATGTATATCGGTTCCACGGGAAGCAGAGGGCTTCACCATCTGGCTTATGAAATCATTGACAACGCGATTGATGAGGCTGGGGCAGGTTTTTGTGATCGTATCGCAGTTACTATTAATATAGATGGATCAATAACCATCGAGGATAATGGACGCGGAATTCCGGTTGACATACATCCTGATAAGAAAATTGCGGCTGTGCGGTTGGCTTTTGAAACTCTGCATGCCGGAGGGAAATTTAATGGAGAAACCTACAAAACTTCCGGAGGATTACATGGCGTCGGAGCAAGCGTGGTCAATGCCCTTTGTATTTATGTCACCGTAGACATAAAACGGAACGGAAAACTATATCGTGTTGAGTATGTCAATGGGGGTCAATTGAAGTCGGATTTACATAAAGTAGGGAAAAATATCCAAGGCACCGGAACAACTGTTACGTTTAAACCTGATCCACTTATTTTCAAAGAAACAACTGTTTTCAAATATGACACACTAAGAAGTCGTTTAATGGAACTCTCTTTTCTCAACAGCGGACTAACTATTATTCTGAATGATCAGCGTGGAGAAACAAGATCAGAAACCTTTTCTTCTAAAAATGGAGTCATTGGCTTTGTGGAACATTTGATTAAAGAATCAAGCTTCTCCCCAGTACATAAGAAGGCCATCTATTTTAATGGAGAAAAAGATGATGTAATTGTGGAATGCGCAATCCAATATAATGACGGAGATGATGAATCTCTGCATTCTTATGTTAACAATATCCCTACCGATGAGGGAGGAACTCATGAGTCAGGCTTCCGAACGGCGTTAACTAAAGTTTTTAATAATTATGCACGTAAAAACAATCTCTTTAAGAAAGATGAAAATCTTATTGGGGATGACCTGAAAGATGGTTTAACTTGTGTACTGTCCCTCAAAGTTAAAGACCCTCAATTTGAGGGACAGACCAAGACCAAACTTTCTAACATGGAAATTGAGGGGATTGTGCAGTCACTAACCAATGAGGGGATCAGCCAGTTCTTTGAGAATAACTCTTCAATAGCTAAAGACGTTATCAATCGCACTTTAACAACCTGCCTTATAAGACTGGCGGCGAAGAAAGCTAAGGAACTTAAGAAGAAAGCTCGAGATGCTGAGGTTAAGGCACTAAGTGGTAAACTTGCTGCCTGCAGCGGGAAGGACAAAGCCCGTAATGAACTTTTCCTAGTCGAGGGAGACAGTGCCGGAGGGTCGGCTAAAATGGGACGTGATCGACGGTTTCAGGCCATCCTTCCTCTGAGAGGAAAAGTCATTAACACTTATCGGGCTAAGATAGACAAGGTTTTAGAAAACGAAGAAATCAGGAGCATCATCACCGCGGTTGGCGCGGGAATCGGCAAAGAATTTGATTTAGAGAAGGGTAATTATGCACGTGTATGTATTATGACTGATGCTGACATCGATGGTGCGCATATTCGTTGCCTGTTGTTGACTTTCTTCTATAGATATATGAAACCGCTGATTCTAGGTGGAAGGGTCTTTATCGCGCAATCTCCCTTATATAAAGTGGAGAAGGAACGAGGCAAGATTATCCGTTATGCTTTTGATGACAATGAATTAAAAAAAGAACTAAAGGAACTGGGAAAAACAGCGAAGATATCACGTTATAAAGGACTTGGCGAAATGAATCCTGAACAGCTTTGGGAAACAACCCTGAATCCAGTTAATAGGCGCATGATTCAGGTGACGATAGACGATACTCTAGAAGCGGAGCGTAAGCTTAGAATTCTGATGAGTGAGCAAGTTGAACCAAGGCGTGAATTCATGATGGAAAATATCGTTTTTACTGACGATGATATGTAGAGTTTTAGGGGGAGTACCCAATGAGTATAACAGAAGACAATATCATTCAGCGTCCGCTTGAGGACGTCTTACCAGAAGCCTTTTTAGGCTATTCCAAACACGTTATTTTACAGCGAGCTGTTCCGGATGTCAGGGACGGACTCAAACCGGTTCATCGCAGAATCCTATTTTCCATGGACGAAATTGGAATGCACACTGATAAACCCTATAGTAAGTCAGCCCGACTAGTGGGGGACTGTATGGGGAAATACCACCCTCATGGTGACTCGTCAATTTATGAATCTGCAGTTCGCATGGCACAACCTTGGGCAACCCGATACCCTATGGTAGATGGTCAGGGGAATTTTGGTTCAATTGATGGGGACAATGCAGCTGCTATGCGTTACACGGAAATGAGAATGACGCATCTATCCCAGCTTATGACTCAAGATATAGAGAAAAACACGGTTCTTTTTAAAGAAAATTATGATCAAAGACTCAAAGAACCTGTTGTACTGCCAAGCCCTTTCCCTAACCTTTTAGTAAACGGGGGATCAGGGATTGCTGTTGGTATGATGTCTAATATACCTCCCCATAATTTGCGAGAAGTCATTGCAGGCGTGATACATCAAATAGATAACCCGCAAGTCACGGTCGATGAACTCATGGAAAAGGTAAGTGGTCCGGATTTCCCAACTGGTGGACTGATTATCGGCACTGAGGGCATTGTTAATGCCTATAAAACAGGTCGCGGAAAAGTGACGATGCGTGGTAAAGCAATGATTGAGCAAAGTAAAAACGGCAAAAGCTCAATCCTAATTACCGAGATTCCATATCAAGTTAATAAATCAACACTGGCTGCCAAGATTGAAACGCTGGCAGATATAGGTAAGATAGAGGGAATTAGTGAGGTCAGGGATGAGTCGGACCGAGAGGGAATTCGGCTTGTTGTCGAATGTCGCAAAGAGGCCGATCCACTGAGAATCTTACGACTTCTTTATAAACACACTCAACTGGAAGATACATTTGGAATCATTAACTTAGTTATTACAGCAGAAGGCACTCCGAAGGTTCTAGGTTTAAAAGAGATTAATGCGGCTTTTATTAAACATCGAACTATCGTTGTTACAAAACGTACAGAATTTGATTTGGAGAAGGCTCGTTTAAAAGCTCACATCCTGGAAGGCTTAGTTATTGCTATCAATAACCTGGACGAAGTGATTGCCCTTATTCGTGCCAGTAAAACCCCTTCATTAGCTAAGGCTTCACTTATTACCCGTTTCGAACTGTCTGAGATTCAAGCTCAAGCCATTTTAGACATGAAGCTTCAACATTTGACGAACTTTGAATTAGATGGAATTATAAAAGAACATGCAGAGGCTTTAAAACTTATTGCATATTTAGAAAGTATCTTAGCGGATGTTAACAAAGTATATGAGATTATTAAAAAAGAACTTAAAGACATTGCTGATAAATACGGAGATGATCGTCGTACTTTCATTTTGCCTGAGGAAATGAGGGATCAGATGGACCTAAGTTCTTTTGAAGAACCTGAAAGTTTGTTTCAAGTCATGCTTACAACCAATGGATTTATTAAACGGATTCCACTCCAAACGAGAAACAAGAAAGATAACTCCCTTGTTTGTTCGTTTAAGGATGGAGATATTTTAAAAGAGAGGATAACCTGTACTAACAAGGATATTTTATATTTTTTCACCCAAACAGGTAAGTTTTACACTATTAATGCAAAAACAGTCCCTGAAGCAAAGAATAAAGACAAAGGGGGACCGCTGACCAACCTATTCACATTGCCAATAGGAGAAAATGTAGTTTCTACCCTTCCCCTTAAAGATGCATCAGAAGAGTTATGCTTTGTTTTTGTTACCAAGGATGGACAGGTTATGCGGAGTCCGGTGAGTGATTTTATAAGTGCTCGCTCTTCGGAGGCCATGGGGCTTAAAGATGAAGATGTTATTGTTAAAGTGTTCCTCAGCGATGGCAAGGGCGAATTATTCTTGGCTACATATAAAGGACAAGCGATTCGTTTCCAAGAAACGGAAATCAATACCATGGGCCGAAAATCACGCGGTGTTAAAGGAATGACTTTAGGGAATGAAGATTGGATTGTTGACGCCTTGATGTTAACTAATTCGGATGAAGATCCTCTCGGAGATTTAGTGACGGTTACTCAACGAGGATTCTTAAAACGGACATACTTAGAAGAATACAAACCCCAAGGCCGTGCAGGAAAGGGGATTGCCATTGGCAAGGTTGACCCTGTTGGTACGGGTTTTATTATTGGCGTCATGCAAGTTAAAGATGATGACATATTAAACGTTATACAACTCAGCGGAATCGTAACTAAACTTGAGGTGAAAAACGTTAAAACAGAGTCCCGGGTAAAAGCCGGAACGCAATGGATCCCTGTTTTACTGAGTGATTACACAGTCGGAATAATATAGAGCAGATAATCAATTTTACCTCCTGCAGCAAGCTCGAATAAATTATGATTGAATAATGAAGTGAATGAAGCAACATAATATGATTAAAGAGAGCTTAAGTGGGAGGTATATAAAAATGGAGATTACTGAAGTTATAGTTGACGGGTCTGGATTTGATAAGGAATATAACTTTGACAATTACGCCTTAACTCTAGTCTTTAAGAATAATATGACAGAAAAAACAGTAAGGGCAAATCTGCGTTATTATCCTTCAGAAAACGAATGGGATCTTAATCCAATCTTTTACGAGTACACAAAAGATGAAAAACAAGCTATGATCGAGCAAATAATCCATGATGACAACTTTAAATCAGCGTTCCAAAACACAGATAACTATTTAGATCAATAGGTCAACCATTGTCAGACTCGCAACCTCAATAACTTTAATGAAGAAACATTATTGTTGCCAAATAATTGATCAAAAACAGTTGACAGCATACAATGAAAATGGTATTATAACTGAGCGCCACGAAGATGGGTAATAGTTAACAAGTAGAAGATTGAATGCTTAGACTTGTCAGCTAAGGTAATGACAACTTAGGTATTGACAACGTAAGTTGAAAATGCTAAGATGTGAATCCGGCCCAAACGGGCGATAGAAAATGATGGTCTTTGAAAACTAAACAACAAGGACAGCCAATGAGAGAGACTCGAAAGAGTTTCAAAAGAAATCATGAGCGAATCATCTTCTTCATTGAAGTGAGATAACTTTTTTTGGAGAGTTTGATCCTGGCTCAGGACGAACGCTGGCGGCGTGCCTAACACATGCAAGTCGAACGGA
>NZ_JAMHFY010000016.1 GCF_023897015.1 Desulfosporosinus nitroreducens
TAGGAAGACTATTACCCAGTAATAAAATGTTGTATGGTTTGTGGCGAAAAGTTGCTGGTTTTACTTGACTGCTTACACTGATGGAGGTACGGTTCTATTGAATCATAATAAAGGCTTAACTTCCTCTTCCCTTCCACATTTTGTACAAGATTATATTAATCACCTTGCAGTCATAAATAAGTCGAAAAATACCCAATATGCCTATACCAATGAACTTCGTTTGTTTTTTCAGTTCCTATGCAATTCCAAGGCTGCCTTCCCCTCTTCTCCTGTTGACGTAAGCTTATTACTTGTTGAAAACATCGGACACCGCGACATCGAAGCTTATTTGAGCTGGGCCAGCGTTGAACGCAATAATGGTGTGCGCGCTCTTGCTCGTAAACAAGCAGTCATAAAATCCCTTTATCGTTATTTGCTGCGCGAGGATATGATTTCTAAAGATGTTACTATCAAGCTAGACCCGATTAACGTCAACCAAAAGCTTCCTAAAGCTCTTGAGCCTAATCAAATTGCTGACCTTACTGACGTTTTACAGAACGGTGTTGGTTTATCTAAGGAACAACTCAAATATCACGCATATACTGAAAAACGCAATTACGCAATATTTCTTACCTTTATTGGTACAGGATTGCGTTTATCCGAACTCTGTCATCTTAATCTCACAACTACAAACCTTAGTAAAGGCTACTTTGAAGTTATTCGCAAAGGAAATAAAGAAACAGTCGTATACTTTAATACTGAAATCAAGGAAGCTTTGGACGATTATCTTCAAAATGAACGACAACGATATGCTCAAGGCAAATCAGAGGCATTATTTCTCTCTATGCAAGGAAAACGCATAAGTACAAGAGCAGTACAAAATCTCATAACAAAATATATGGCAATTCTTAAAACATTGGGACATAATACTGACGGTTTCAGTGCACATAAAATGCGTTCAACCTTTGCCACATTACTACTCCGTGAAACGGATAACCTTGCAATTGTACAAGACGCTTTAGGACATACCGACCCCAGAACAACAAGAATATATGCTAAGGTTCTAGATGAACAACTCAAACGTTCAGCCGAATTAATAAAGTTTAGGTAGGGAATTAATTAACGCCCACCTTTGTTGGAATCAACAAGGGTGGGCGTTTGTTTGTCTAATTCTTCCTCGCTAGGTTAAATAATCGGCCATACCGAACAAGGTGGTGCATCGTTATCTTTGTTCTTTTTTGTTATTTGTGTCAAGGTTTTGGCCAAGCGCTGCACGCTTTCAAGCAAAACGGTTTCATTGTGAGTCGTAAAACAGAGACGAAACTCTTTATCAGGGGTGGGTACTGTATGGAAAGCTTCGCCAGGCACAAAGGAAATTCGGTTTTTTGCAGCAGCTTGTAGGAGTTGTTGGGAGGTACCAGCCTGTTTTAACTTGCACCAAAAGTAAAACCCTCCCTCTGGTACGGTAAAATCAATCTCTTTTACACACAAACGCTGGAGAGCTTTTGCCATTGTATCTCGGCGTTTTTTGTATTCTCTCCGAACCTTGGTCAGATGCTCTGCAAGCTTCCCTTCATTTAAGAACATGGTCACGAGCCATTGGGCTATGTTGCTTGAGTGTAGGTCTATGAACTGTTTTTCTAAGGCAAGCCGATTGATTAAAACTGGCGGACCTGCAAGGTATCCTGTACGTAAACCTGGGAATAGAATTTTCGAGAAAGTCCCCAAATAAACTACTCCTCCGTAGGAATCCATTGATTTAAGAGCTTGAGGCGGCTGTTCACCATAACACAAATCGCTGTATGGATCATCTTCCACTATCACAAGCCGATGACGTTTTGCAAGTTTTATCAAATCTTTGCGCTCTTGTTCCGGCATTACCCTGCCGGTCGGGTTTTGATAGGTAGGTATAATATATAACAATTTCGGCCGGTAGCGAATTAGAAAGTCCTCCAACAGCTCTATTGAAAATTTTTCCGAGTAAGGGAGGCTTAAAACCCTTGCTCCTGCAGCCTGAAAAACTTGGATAGCACCGATAAACGTTGGTGTTTCCATCACAACATAGTCGCCAGGTTCCAATAACACTTTGCTTAGTAAATATATGCCTTGTTGGGATCCTGAGAGAGTTAGTATGTTCTCCGTCGAAGCCGGTATCCCCTTCTCGCTCAACATTGCGGCGATTGCCCTTCTCAATGGGTAATAACCTTCTGTAGGAATATGTCCAAAATCTGCAGGAGGGACAGTTCCAATATTGCGGTTAAATAACTCGGTAAAGGTTTCCAGAGGATAAAGGGCTGGATCAGGCATACCTGCAGCCAGAGATATAGTACCCGGAGTATTAGTAGAAACCAGATCCCTCAGGATTGACGCTAACGGGTTTTGAGGATAGGCAGTAAACAGTTGGGGCCAGGGGACTTCAGATAAGGACTCTAAATCACGTGCTTGGGCTACATAAGTCCCGCTACCCACTTTGGTCCATACCAATCCCTGCTGTTCCAACTTACGATAGGCATTGATAGCAGTTGTACGGCTTACAGCAAAGAGGTCAGCTAATTCCCGTTCAGGGGGCAGCTTCGTACCTGAAGGAAAGATTTGCTTTTGGATTTTGTCAGCAATGAGTAAGGAAATTTGCAGATAGAGAGGTTGCTTATTAAAGGTATCCAACTCTGTGCTATTTAGGTATTTGGATATATCCATTTGGCATTTCTCCTTATTTTGTATCCAATTTATATTATATAAGCACAATTGGATATTTACAATATTTTCGATACTCGTTAAGATTTAAAGAAATATTAAAGGTAGGTGGATGATTATGCTGCTATCAAATCTCCTCTCAGGTAAGAACGAACTAGCAGAAGAAGTATGGGTTGCACTTCGCGAATGCACCCCAGTGGTGCTTGGGGTAGTGCCCTTTGGTATCACCTGTGGGATAATGGGGCTTACAGCAAAAATGTCAGGAATAGAAACTATTCTAATGTCTGTCTTTGTTTTTGCCGGTGCGTCACAGTTTATTGGCATTACGATGCTGGGCGCAGGCATAACGGGCTGGGGAATTCTTATGCTTACAACCTTACTGGTAAACTTACGCCACTTGATCATGGGATCATCCTTGGCGCCCTATATGGTTAGACTGCCTTTTCCCCTTCAAGCATTTATGGCATTCTTTTTGACTGATGAAGCTTATGCCTTGACCATTAGCCGAATTCACAAAACCAGATACAGTGTGCCCTATCAATTGACTGTGAGTATTGTACTTTATTTAGTTTGGGTTTTGGCTACTATTACCGGGGTCGTTTTGGGGGGCTACATTTCTGACCCCTTAACTTGGGGGCTTGATTTTGCCATGCCGGCAACTTTTTTGGTATTGCTGATACCGCTGTTGGCAGACCGCATCAGTCTAATTGTATTCGCTATAGCTGCAGTGGTTTCAGTAATTGCTGCTCTGTACCTACCAGGTAAATGGTATATTATTATCGCCTGCCTTATAGCCAGTCTAATAGGGGGTTTATTAGAGGAGGATAGCGAACATGCGCAGTGAAGTTTTTTACATTATTATAGGGATGACCTTGGTTACATATTTCACCAGATTTGGTGCGCTAGCTTTGTTCCGGTTTACAGGGGTTCCAATTTGGTTAAACAGATGGTTAAAATATGTCCCAGTTGCAATATTGACGTCCTTAATTGTGCCATTGTTACTTTTGCCCAAGGGATATTTGGATATTAGTTTACACAATGATTACCTGATTGCGGGCATAGTTGCTGCTTTTGTGGCCTATAAGAGCCGTAATATTATCGCCACCTTGGGTCTGGGGATGTCAGTTATGTTTGTCCTGAAGTTATTATAGAGAACTACTTAATTCAAAAGCTATACAATGACGGAAGCCCCTAATAGCCATTACGGCCACTAGCACACAGGCTTTTAATAAATAGGGCTTGCTAACCAAACCCCTTTTTTTCTCTTAGGCAACCAGAATCTTACTATTTTTCCGCCTCAATATCCAAATCAGAATTTGGGCAATCCCGAAAGGGTCGGAGCCTTCTCCTAGCTTGTCTCCAAAATCGTACGCGGTACGATTTTGGAGACAAGCTAGGCCGGGTCTGACGTTAACTATTTGGTTTACGATACATCGTTTTTAACTCCATGTGCACGGTTTTTGACGCCAAAAGCTGTTTTTTTATGCACATATATACGCAAAACTACCCATAAATCCCTGCAAAATCTAGACTTTTTGATTAATTAGCAAACCCTATTAAGGACATCCTGGTAAGGGTGTAACCTTCGTCCAACCCACGTATAAAAAACCCCGAAATCCATAATCAAAGGATTTCGAGGTTTGCTAAGTAGTCTGTATGGTGCCGATGACCGGAATTGAACCGGTACGGATGTTACTCCGCGGGATTTTAAGTCCCGTGCGTCTGCCAGTTACGCCACATCGGCAAATTGATTGGAGGCGGCACTCAGATTTGAACTGAGGAATAGAGGTTTTGCAGACCTCTGCCTTACCACTTGGCTATGCCGCCAGATTGAGTGGCCGTTTAAGCCGGAACTTTATATTAGCATTTTTAATTTACGTTGTCAACAACTAATCTGAATTGCGATTGAAACTCTAAATATATCACGCCATAAGCTAATTACTTTGTTTGTAATATCCGTTCTGCAAATTGATTAGTTAGACTCATTATTTTTTCATAATCTAATAGTTTCCTCAGCCAATGATCGGGAATGTTCGAAAACCCATAATGAACACCAGCCATACTACCTGTAATTGCTCCCACTGTATCCGTATCCCAACCTAAATTTACCGCTTTGAGCACCGCGTCCTCAAACGACGATGTGGTGAGAAAGCTCCAGAGAGCGGCCTCCAAGGATTCAACGACATAGCCCCCCGATTTTATATCACTTTCATCAAGATCGGGAAGTTCACCGCTAATAATACGTTTAAAATGACTTAATTGCTTACCAATTTTGCGATCTATAAAGAACACAGTTTGAGATTTAAGTCTCATAGTGTCATAGGCTTTTTGAGGACTGCTCCCTTTTAGCAATTCCCTTACGAACAGAGAATACAAACTGCACGCCAATTGGCTACGCGGATGTCCATGGGTTATCTTGGAAACTTCACATATTCGCTGAATCATAGTGTAATCAGATTCATGGGCGAAAAATAGGGTTGCGGGGAGAATTCGCATCAGGCTTCCATTCCCATTACTATTGGCATCAGTAGGACCCGCTTTAAATGGAGCAACCCCATGGATCAATCTCTTCATGGCTATTTCTGTGGTTTCGCCTATATCAAAGGACTTGCCCAACGGGGTCAAATAGCCATCACGATACCACATCACAAAGCGCCGAGCAATATCAGCAGGATTATAGCCCACCTCATACAGACTTTCAGCCAGACAGAGGGTAAGAGAACTATCGTCCGACCACGCCCCCGGTTCGAGTCCGGTGGCCCCCCCTCCCGTCATATCTGTGATGGGGTTTTTCTTTATTTCTGTTTTTGTCATGAACTGAACAGGTAACCCTAAAGCGTCACCGATAATTACCCCCATGACTCCGCCAATTATTGCATCTCGTTTCAAATGAACCACTCCCCTATTTTATTGACTATGGCTGTATTATTTGACCACTAGTAAGCCCAATAAGGATGCTAGTGACTTCATTAAATATAAATATTTCCTACTTAATAGAGTGACTTTTTAGGTTAATGATAATCTGTCCGTTATCGTATTGAATAAATCGGCTTGAATTTATTCCACCTACACTCTCCTCATCTTTATCCGTCACCAAATCCCCTGTACGAAACACTGAAAGCAAAAGTCCTATTAGGCACATATTTGTAACTAGGGCTCGCCCTCCGTAAGAGATTAGTGGTAACGACAACGGATCAAGTCGCCAAAAACCTAAGTTTGAAGAAATATACAAAATAAACTGTGCAGAAAATGTTGAGATAATCGCGAGAGAAACCAAAAATCCTAGTACGCTTTTTTGCTTCTTGCAAAGAATAATGGCACGCATAATAAAAGCTGAGAATATCGCAATTGTCCCGATAAGTACAATCCATCCAAATCTGTAAATCAAGTAAGTCAACAGAAAATTGGTATTGGCTGCGGGTAAAAGCTTTAATGCCAAATAATCTCCATACCCTCTTATCGGCAAGCCCTGACCGATTAACTGCGAATGGGATAAAAGCCGTTGTATCACAGCACTAATATATCCATACCCCGTCGGGTCAAGCGTTGGATTTAAGATTACTCGCATTTTATCAAAGAAATACTGTTTGCCCTTCAAAAACGGTATAGACAAAACGACAACAGTCTGGATAGCTAAAATGAGTGTAGCCAATAGTTTTCTTACGTTAAACCAGCCTTTTTTAACAGCCGCCGCCAAAATAAGAAGGCAGGAAATCCAAATCAAAAAGGAAACAGTGACATTCCCATTAGTCCTCGATACCGGAATAATAAAAGCTACCCCGCAAAGAATAAGTCCGCTATACCCTCCTTTTCTCATCATGTAAACAAACCCCGCAAAGGCGGTAGGAAACAGCAATAGCAGATAAATAGTAGATGTCCCTCTGCCTTCTCCTTTTAACAAATAAGAAGCTAACGTTATTGTACAGAGACCAAAAAATATAAACTTAGGGTACTTCCCTATGATTGTGAAGTCTAAGAAATATGCCGCAAACATCACAAGAATTGAAATACCTGCCCATAAAATTTGTCTTCCAAACATCCATTCTCCAAGAGGGACATCTGGTCTAACAAAAAATTGAATAGCTAGCCCCAAAACAAGCATAGTGGCTGTTATTACAAGCAACGGCCAATCCGGCCTAGGTCTATGAGCACGGTCAAGTTGCTCTCCGACAACAAAGGGATCGCCCATCTCAGCAATTGCCTTGTCAATTGCTGCTTCCTCATTATACCCCTCACTTAAAAAGGCGTTTTTCTGATCGGTTATGTGGTTATTAATTTCCTCTAAAACTGGAGACTGAGCTTTTTTCCAACGTATCTGTTGGCGCACAGCTTCCAAATACTCGGTAATTTTGCTAGGCTGTTGCAAAAGTTGCACCTCCTAAAACATCATTTACCGCAGAGGTATATGCTTTCCATTCTTCTTTTTTCTCGCTCAAATGCTTGCGACCTTTTTTTGTTATACTGTAGTATTTCCGTACCCTTGCATTATCTGCGGTCTCTTCGTATGAAGTGAGCATATTCTTTTGCTCTAAGGTGTGGAGCAAAGGATACAATGTTCCTGCTTTTAACTCAAAAGTATTGTTTGACTTTTTTCTCAGTTCTTCAATCATTTGGTAGCCGTACATATCCGATTCGTCAAGTAACTTTAAAATAAGCATTGTAGTGCTTCCTGTTAAAAGACTTTTATCGATTGTCATATTGCGCCTCCATATGTAGATAATCTATATAATTATATTATATAGATTATCTACATATGTCAAATTTAAAATATCAGATAACTTTCTTTAAGTTAAAGAACTGCGTCCATCCGAGATTGACTCCCCATCCTATAAGAAGCAATAAGCATCAATCCAAAACAGCCTCAATAACTACTAATACTTCAATTTATTGGGCAATTTAGCTTTCACTCGTGCTTGCTCGCTACACGCCACGACTAAAATAAAAATAATATACTTTCTCTGCGTCCCGCTTATATCAAAACTTTCACTCAAACCCAATATAGCATACCACGTACTCCACGTGCGGAACATAATAGAAAAAGCAAGTGCTCCAATGCCTCACCAGTCTACCCCATTTGTATAGGAGCGTAATACTGACGCTTGTTTATACACTTATACGTTCCTTGCTATTAACATATTATTTTTAACTTTTTTGTTAATTATTTAACATTAATCTTTTTAGCCCCATGTTAAGATCACACAAGACGAGTAAGTTGTTAGATCCCATGACTTATCGTACAACGAAACTCAGAGAAGAGGTGATATTAATATGGAGGTACGCATAGTTGCCTGCGGCATCTTCCAACTGGAGCTTGAGCAAGTTCTAGAGGAAATTAGAACTGAATGGGCATCTGATGTCGTGTTTAAAGTTATCTATACTGCACCAGCTTTGCATGTAGACTATGATAAACTGAAAGATGGCATCACCGATGCGCTAAATGATAATTCGACCGAAGAAAAGACAGTCCTCTTTTTTGGCTCTATGTGCCATCCTGAGATGAGCGAGTTTACAGAAAAATATCATGTTATCAGGTTGCAACCCCGGAATTGTATTGAATTGATTTTAGGTAAGGAGAGACAGGAGAAACTAGAAAAATCGGTTAAGATATTTTACCTTACTCAAGGTTGGTTGCAAAATTGGCGAGAAATTTTCATTCAAGCACAAGGCTGGGACGAAATTGACGCTAGGCAGAATTTTGGTTTCTATGATAAAATTTTGCTCCTCTACACCGGTGTTTCCGAGTTCAATGATGAGGATATCTTAGATTTTTTCGAATATACACAGGTGCCAATCGAAATTGAGAGCGTTGATCTGTCAGTTTTCAAAAAGAATGTGCTTAAAACTTTAGAGAAAGCTTTAGGCAAAGAAACCCCTACTTACATCAGTAAAGTTAAGTGACATAATTAATAAAAAGTTTAAGGAGTGAATTTAAATGGTTATAACTCAAGAAATTAAAGATGTAATAGCAAAGGCTCCGTTTATTCCTATTACAACTGCTTCTGTCCATGGAGAACCACACATGATCGTGGTAGGGAAAGTAGCGGAAATAAGAGAAGCTGACGTACTAGGGTTTGGTATCTACAAGATGGAGATCACTCAGCAGAACATCAAAGATAACGGAATGATGCAGGTTATAATAGCAACTATGGAAGGTGGCCCAAAAGGCTTCAGGCTCACAGGCAAAGCATGTATAGAGGAGAAAATGGTTTTATTTAAGGCAGAAAAGGTAGAAGTGCTTCTGTAAATTTTTCCGAAAATGCACAATAATTCCGCTTACGACAGGCGGAATTATTGTGCATTTCAGGTTTTCAGGTATTATAGTAGTGTTGGAGCCTTTTCCCGATACACTCTATTTATAGCAACCGTTGATACATGAGGAGGAAAAGTATGAAGCGTTGCATCATCTGTCTGCAGCAATTGGACCTATTTCAGGGACTAGAACAAGATCAACTTACTAACTTGTGCCAATGTACGCAAAGAAAGAGATTGTCCAGAGGACACTACCTTTTTCGGCAAGGAGAGGCAACAAGTACCATATACCTCATAAAATCGGGTAAGCTGAAACTCGTACAAACTACAAAAGAGGGCAATGAAACAATTCTGGATATATGCGGACCCGGTGAAGTCTTAGGTGAATTGTCCTTATATCAAGAACAAAATGAGCATTCAAGCGCCATAGCTATGGAAGATGTTTGCATATGCTGTTTCAGTAAACTCCAATTTGAGGCGTTAATCAAACAAGATCCTTCGTTTGCCATGAGAATTATTGGCTACTTAGGACTAAAACGTTATGAAACCATGTTGAAATTAGGAAAAGAAGCTGGACTACCTGTAAAAGAGAGATTGTTGCAACTTTTTTATCGTTTAGCAGAACAATATGGACGAAAAACGCCAACCTCGACGTTGATAGATCTAAAAATTACCCAGCAGGAATTAGCTGATATGATTGGCTCTTCGCGTGTTATGGTCATTCAGGCACTTAAAGAGTTTAAAGCGGCTAATATAATTGACCGGGAAAAAAGATATTTCATCTTGAAAAAAGACCCTTGCATCAGTATTCATACGTTTGAATAATTTAACTGCTTATCTTTTTCGTGATCAATGCGAGCTTCCCTCGGCGTGGTAAATAAACTTTCATTGAATGGGTTATATTCAATCATAACTCATTTAACTATGTATTGTTTATTTCTAAAAACCTAAACAAATCCCAACAAGTATTACTTTAATTCTTCCTTTTGTCATAGACATTCCAGTAACTACCAACTGGCTGCATTCACCTTCAGCAAGTTTAGAAAGTTCATCAAATGAAGAGTAGCCCTGTTTAAATATCAGCATGGTAATTGGTGCTGCATATTTTTTTGTACGAAGTATAGCAGCATTAAATTCGGCTCAGAACTCTCCGGGATAACTTGAAACATCTAAGGAAATCTTAATTTAAGGGTATATCAGAGAATGCTTAAGGGGTTATAACGAAACATTAGTTCCGTTATAACCCTGTAATTATACTAAGTAGGTTCACTCACACAAAGATCTCTTAAAATCTTGCCGTTCACAGACTTATTTTGGGAGTTTAGATAAATACTTAAATGACCCCTGTAAATCAATGTACAATTTCTTATACAGCTGATAATACTCATCGTACACCTTTCGTGTAGAAAGATTTGGCTTCTGGATACTATTCTTGATAACTAAATTATCACAGGCGTTTTCTACTGAATCATAGATTCCTGCTCCAACTCCTGCTAGTATCGCTACACCAAAGGCAGGCCCTTCATCCGCTTTGATCGTGCTTACAGGGCAACCGTACATATCTGCAAGCATCTGTCTCCAGACGGGACTTCTTCCTCCGCCACCACAGGCTATCATATCTTCGACGTTAACTCGCATTTCCTTAAATACATCAACACATTCAAGCTGGGAAAAGGCTACCCCCTCCATTACGGCACGAATCATGTTAGAGCGATTATGCGAAGCAGACAATCCGAAGAATACTCCTCTGCAATAAGGATCCGGATGAGGAGAGCGTTCACCCATTAAGTAAGGCAGATAAACTAATCCCCCTGCTCCGGGCATAACTTGTTCGGCCATGGTATTCATGACAACATAGGGGTCAACCCCTAGCTTTTCAGCTTCCATCATTTCCTCAGAGCAACAAGTATCTCTCAACCATTTCAAAGATAAGCCAGCACCCAAGGTGCAACTCATGACCGTCCACTTCCCAGGTACGGCACTGCAAAATGTATGCACCCTGCCCTTAATGTCAATGGAAACGTCATCTGAAATGGCATAAATCACACCGGAAGTTCCGATGGTCGTAAAAGCATTCCCTGCCCTTACGACCCCTGTACCAACAGCTGCAGCAGAGTTGTCAGCTGCACCGCCCACAACGATTGTACCCTCACGGAGTCCCGTTAAGTCTGCTGCCCTTCTGTGTACCTTGCCTGTAATATCTGGTGATTCATAGATCTTCCCCAGCATAGACTTGTCGATATTAAATTTATATAATATTTCATCAGACCAACAACGATTAGGAATATCCATAAGTTGCATACCTGACGCATCTGACATTTCTGTAGCAAATTCACCCGTAAGCATATAGCGGATGTAATCCTTAGGAAGCAAAATATGAGCACATTTCTCATAAACTTCAGGTTCGTTGTTCTGAACCCAGAGAATTTTGGAAGCAGTAAAGCCTGTAAGAGCAGGATTGGCCGTAATTTCAATGAGCCTTTTTTCACCGATTATTTTATTCATCTGCTGGCATTCATTGTCTGTTCTCTGATCGCACCAAATGATTGAATTTCTCAAGATGATTCCATTCTTATCGAGCATTACAAGCCCATGCATCTGTCCAGAAAGACCAATTCCGGCAATTCCAGATGCATCAATACCACTCTCATTGATAACGTATTTAATACCATTATATGTCGCATTCCACCAATCAGAAGGGTCTTGCTCTGCCCAACCATTTGCTGGCTGATATAATGGGTATTCAATCGTCTTTGAAAAGATGGCGTTTCCGGCAAGATCAAACAACACAGTTTTTGTACCCGAAGTCCCTAAGTCAACGCCAAGTAAATATTGCATCGCGCACCCCTCCTGGTTTAGTAGTCTACGAATATTGGTAGAAATAGATTAGCCGATTTTTATAACAGCTTTAACAACGTCTTCTTTATGGTTAATCGCGAAGTCAAAAGCATTGGCAACATCTTCAAAATCAAACTCATGCGTAATAATTCCAGAGATATCAATAATACCTTTTGAAATTGCATTGATAGCTTGAGGATAGATATTTCTGTAACGAAAAACTGATTTAATTTCTGCTTCTTTAGCCATAATTTTTGCGAAGTTATATTCGATAGTATCCTGAGGTGCCATGCCAACAAGAACGATACATCCACCATTCTTGACAAGATAAGGGGTTTGAGCAATTGTTTGGGTAGACCCCGCAGTTTCGATAACAATATCAACGCCTTTTTTGTTCGTAAGTTTATCGATTTCAGCTAAAACATCCACTTCTTTGGCATTTAAAACTGTCGTTGCTCCCAGTTTTTTAGCATATTCCAGCCTTTTTTGAATAACGTCCACAACTATAATATCCGTTGCACCAAACGCCTTACACGCCAGAAGTGTAACAAGACCAATAGTACCTGAGCCAAGGATCACCACTGAATCTCCTAACTTAACATTACCCTGCGCTGCAGCATGCATGCCAACTGCTAATGGCTCAACAAGCGCGCCTTCTTTAGTTGAGATGGTTTCTGGCAGCTTAAAGGCCATGTTTTCCGGAAATGCAATGTAGTCCATCAAGCAACCATGATAGGGTGGTGTCGCTAAGAACTCTACATCCGGGCAAAGATTGTATCTGCCTGTTTTGCAAAATTCGCATTGACCACAAGTACATCCCGGTTCTAAAGCTACTTTATCTCCAACTTTGAGATTTTCTACACCTGATCCGATGGCAGCTACAGTTCCCGCACATTCATGACCAAGTATAAAATCACCATTGACGATAAAATCTCCTATTTTCCCGTGTTCCAAATAATGCACGTCAGACCCGCAAATACCTACATATTCAAGTTTTACGAGGACTTGTTTTTCTTTCGGTACAGGGACTTCGATTTCACGGATTTCCAATTTGTTGAGACCGGTCATGTAGGCTGCTCTATTTTTCATTGAGTACCCCTCCTTGAGTAAATGTAAGTTAGTTAAAAATGGTGCAATCACATATGAACGCTAGGGTAGATGTTAGCCAACAGGACATTCATCCCTGAGGGAGAATGTCCTGCGTACTCCAGAGAGCATGAAAGTATTATTTAATTGTTCCGGATTTTTTTAGGATTTCAATGTATTCATCAACATTTTCCTTAGTAACGAGTGGGTTACCAATATCAGTGTTAATCTCTTTTTCTGCACCAGTTAAAAGCTTGTTACTTGCATCAAGCATTTTCTCTGCAAGTTCATTAGCATTTTGCAAACAAGTAGACGTCATTTTGCCTTCTTTAATGAGGAATAATGCTTCAGCTGTTCCATCAACACCATAGGCAAACATTTTTGCATACTTTGGATTGTCTTTAACTACTTCAAGTGCTCCGGCAGCCATGTTATCATTCATGGCAATAACAGCATCAATTTTATCGTTAGCTTGAACCCAGTCTTCCATATACTTCATAGCTTCATCTTTGTTCCAATTAGCAATTTGCTCGCCAACAATTTTAACATCTGGGCGTTTGTCAAAGAACTCTTTTTGCCAGCTGGCACGACGCTCATCGGCATGGAAGTTACCGGAAGGTCCTTTTAGGACAACGACTTTTGCATCCTGTGGAATTTGTGTTAAAGCTGCACGTGCATTGACCGCTGCTTGCTCATAAGGTTGAGCATCAACTGACGATGCACCTTCAATACCGGAAATACGTGCATTAGTTGTAATTGCAAAGATACCGGCTTTAACAACCTTTTCTACATAAGGTCTTTGAGATTCGCCACTATTTGGCTGCACGATAACTAGATCAAATTTGTTGGTTATAGCATTCTCAATCATAGAGTTTTCTTTATCATCGTTTGCCTGACCATCGAAAACCTCTAGGGTGATATTCGGATATTTCTTAGCTTCGTCTCTAACTGCATTAGCAAGCCAAGCCGCAAATGAATCGGATTGGGCGCGTGCTATGTAGGCAACCTTGTATTTTTTCTCGCTAGACGAGTCACTCTGAGCAGGTGTTGTTGGCTTACTTGATGAACAACCGGCTAATAAAGCCACCATTAATAACAATGAAACTACGCTTAACAGTTTTTTCTTCATCTTTTTCTCCATCCTTCTCTCTTGTAAAGTTATATTTTTAAACAGCAAGGCTTATTAATTCAGTTCATATAATACTTCGTTAAAGAATCTGATTATTTCTCATCATTAAACAAGCCTTAAACTGATGTTTTTATTTTTTATCTGCTCCCAGATCCTCTGCTTTGACTAACGTAGCTTTTGCTCTGCGGTTCCTTGATCGAATATCGTAGATAACAGCAAGTGCGATAATGGTACCGCGAACTATTTGTTGCATATAAGAATCTACATTGTTTAAGTTCATAATGTTATCTAAAAACCCAACAATGAACGCACCGGCAAGGGTTCCTCCTACGGTCCCAATACCGCCGGAAAAGCTCGTTCCCCCAATGATAGCTGCGGTTAGAGCGGTAAACTCATAATTGATAGCGCCATTCGGAAGACCTGCATTGACACGGGACATGAATAGAACACCCGCAATCCCTACAAAAATACCATTAATGATAAAAGCAGTGTATTTAACGTTATGAACGTTAATCCCTGAGGCAATAGCCGCTTCTTCATTACCTCCGACAGCATAAAGAGAACGTCCAAATCGAGTATGATTCAACAAATACCACGTTAGAATTGCAATCGCTATTAGAAAAATAATAGGAATTGGAATAACTCCAATGGATCCCTGTCCTAATTCTGTAAAGTTTCCCAGTTGAAGGATGTTCTGTCCCTTCGTGTACAGAAGTGCCACCCCACGAGCCACTGTAAGCATTGCCAATGTAGCAATAAAAGGAGGTGCTTTAAACGTACTAACCATGATGGCATTGATTACGTTACATACAATCCCAGTCAGAATACCTACAGTAAGTGCTAATAACAAAGAGCCTGTCGCTTTATAGGTAGATACTGCAAATACTCCAGCAAGTGCCAGGACTGACCCTGATGATAAGTCCAGCATTCCGCTGATGATAAGAAGCGTCGCACCCAGTGCCAGGATAGTGGTAACTGATAACTGCCTTGAAATGTTGGTTAAATTATTGACTGACAAAAAATTAGGATTTGCCAGTGAACATACAATGAATAACCCGACTAGAATCATATAAATGCTGTATTTCTTTTTAACAGTACTCCAAAAATTACTTCCTAGTTTCATTTCAGTTCACCCCCTCAGCTGTCAAAGTTCCGGTAGCATATCTCATAATGAGCTCTTGAGAAAAGTCTCCTCGATTTATCTCCCCTGTGATTGTTCCTTTGGCCATGACATAAATCCTGTCACACATACCAATGACCTCAGGGAGTTCAGAAGAAACGATAATTACGACTTTACCCTCTTTAGCTAAATCCGTCATAAGCTTATAAATTTCTAACTTGGCGCCGACATCAATACCTCGAGTAGGTTCATCCAAGATTAGAATATCCGGATTTCTTATCATCCATTTGGCGAGAACAACCTTTTGCTGATTACCTCCGCTCAATGATGCTATAGGTGTATCTATGGTTGGTGTTTTAATTCTCATTTTATTAAGAATTTCGGAGACCAGTTTCTTCTCAACTTTTTTATGATTCCTGTAAGCATAAAAAACACTTTTTAAATTAGAAAGGGTCGTATTTTCCTTGACTGATCGCATAGGAATTATACCGTATCGTCGCCTATCCTCTGAAAGCATGACCATCCCATGATCGATACTCTGACGCACGTTTTTAATCGTAACTTCCTTGCCTTTAATTTTTACAATACCCGATGTTTTTGGATCAAGGCCAAATAAAGCGCGCATAACTTCGGTTCTTCCGGCACCCATTAGCCCGGCAAATCCTAAAATTTCCCCTTTTTTAACATGGAAATTAATATTATGGAACACATTTGTGCAATTCAAGTTTTCAACCTGAAGCATATCTTCCCCAATAGCAACGTGTTCCTTTGGAAATGTCGTGGTAAGTTTACGTCCCACCATCAAGGCGATAACCGTTTCGATGTCCAGTTCTTCCTTAGGGTGGCTTTCTACAACCGTTCCATCTCTTAACACTGTTATATCATCCGCTATCTGGAAAACCTCATCTAACTTATGAGATATATAGATGATGCTTACTCCTCTAGCTTTGAGTTCTCTTATCTTAACGAATAATTTTTCTACTTCCTTAAGTGTGATCGCCGAGGTGGGCTCATCCATTATGATGATATCGGACTTGTAGGAAATAGCTTTAATGATTTCCAGCATCTGAATATCTGAAATAGTAAGATCTTTAAGTGGGGTCGTCGGAGAATACGGTAGATTTTCAGCCAGTAAGAGCTCTTTAGTGCGTCGTCTTACCTCTTTCCAATTAACATTACCGAACCTTTTGACGGGGAGATTTCCAAGAAAAAGATTCTCTTCAACTGTCATCTCAGGAACATAACTCATCTCTTGAAATATCATGGAGATCCCTAGAGTTCTCGCTTGGATAGGATTATTGATTTTCACCGGTTTTTCGTCTATGTAAATCTGACCACTATCCGGTTGATAGATTCCATTAATGATTTTCATTAATGTTGATTTTCCAGCCCCATTTTCTCCACACAATACATGGACAGAACCTTTTTTAACAGCGAAATCAATCTTATCAAGAGCCTTAACACCCGGAAACGATTTCTCAATCTGAGATACTCGCAGCTTAAAATTTTCTTTCATTTTCTTCCCCCATGAGATTATTTGTTTAATCCTTTCTCATGCTGATTTTAAAATCAGAATAGAGTCATACTTTAACATCCCTCATATTTCACCACTTAAACATTTGTAAAAAATGAACTTATTTTTCCGTGATTTATATAAGACTTTTGTAAATATGTTTTAATAAGATTTAATAAAATTATATCCCTTTTTTCACTTAAGTCAACCTGTGTTTGACTAGTAAAGTTATACATTTCTGAATTAATTTTGTCATCTGAACTCTATGGTTTTTTCCATTTTTCTGCAACACAAACATGAAAAATCATCTTGCCTGAATTACTAAGTTATCCAGTAAAGATGATAACATTATTAGAATTGGTACTCCTTGCAGGGGTTGAGTAAGTTAAGTAAATATATTTAAATATTATTGATAAAGGTTTCAACATGCTGCAAGGCTGCGCCAACGGCTGTTGCCTCCAACTTATATTTACATACATGCAGATAACTTCCGTCTACCTCAAACGAATTTCTTTTTGATACTAATTCTCTTAATTGGTCAATGTACTCATCCATATAGGCTCCAGCATATCCACCTAGAATTACATTACAATCATAGAGCATTCTTAAATTGTTGATAATGATGACCAAGTGCGAGAGATATTCTTCCCAAAGAGTTCTTTGAGGTTCATTATTTGATCTTAGAAGTTTAAAGAACTCAGCAATATTCCCGTTTGTGCTATCTGATAGGATTTTAGCTGAACAATATACATCAACACATCCTTTTTGTCCACAGTAACAAGTGCGACCGTTTTGAACAATTGTCATATGTCCAAACTCACCACTGCGTTGATTTTGTCCTGAAAAGATATTCTTTCCTATAATAATAGATCCACCGACACTATTATTAAGAGAAAGATATACCACATTTTGTATATCGTCTTCATTCCATAGTTCTGCAAATCCTGCTGCATTTGCATCGTTACTCAAAATGCATGGATATGGTATAAACTCACAAAAGTCCTTTACGCTTCCCCCTTTGAAATCTATAACAGTTGCGTAATTCACCATTTGTTTATCGGCTGATAATATTGCAGGTAAGGCAATACCTACACCTAAAATCTTCGAACTTTCTATTGTGCAATCATTAATGAATTGCTGTACTAAGTTTCCAACTCCTGCAAAGTATTCTTTAGAATTGACAAATGGATATTGCTTTCGGACATTTTTGATCAACTTTCCGCTTAAATCAATTAATACAATTCCAACATGATTTCGGGTAATATCTAACCCAATAGCATATTTATGACTATTAAACGTAATAGCCTTCGCTTTTCTGCCTCCTGTAGACTCGAATAAACCTGTCTCAATAATTAAATCTCTTTCTTGTAATTCTTTAAGATTTTGGGTAACGGTGGGTAAACTCATATTTAACGTCTGAGCTATTTCTTGAATAGAGATAGGATCCCGCTTATATAAAAATTTGTAGATAGCATTTCGATTGATCTTTCTTACTTCAATGCTACTCACTCTGTTAATTGTCATCTTATCCCCGACTTTCATAAATGTGTTTTAATAATGTATTTATATTATTATATTTTTGTTGTTTTTACAATCATAGTGTCGAAATACTACCGGCTAATGAACATTTAAATCCTGCTTCAGTATCATGAATTTTCTTTTCACGCCTGGATGGCAGTGCAAAATAGCCCGATTACCTTGATTTTGTGAGCATCAAGTTATCGGGCTATAATTTATGAATACGCGTGATCTATAGGGCAAAGTGGCCAGATCTCCTAATACGCTACCACAAATCGTTTATTCTATTTTTCAGGTCCATAACCTTCTGTTCTATTATTTGGGCAGTTTTTATAAACTCATGCTTATCCTTACCCGTAGGATCATCCAGTCCCCAATCCTCCCTGTATTTACACGGTAGAATAGGACACTTGACGTTACATCCCATGGTAATTACAACATCCACAGGAGGAATATCTGAGAGCAATTTTGATCTTTGGGTTGTGTTCATATCAACACCATAAATCTCTTTTATTACTTCAACTGCATCCTGATTAATCTGTGGCTTGATTTCTGTCCCTGCAGAATAGGTTTCAAAGTTATCCGCTGCCATTAGCTTTGATATTGCCTCTGCCATCTGTGAGCGACATGAGTTATGAACGCAAATATAGGCAACTTTAATTTTTTGAGGCATAATTTAAACCCCTTTCTAAAGGCTATGCTTTGGTAGGCCATTTTTATCGAAATACTTGCGTTTGAAGAAGAGTGCTGCATTTACCAGAGCAATCATGACTGGCACCTCAACTAGAGGACCGATTACCGCAGTGAAGGCAACATCTGATGCTATACCGAATACAGCTACAGCAACTGCTATGGCAAGTTCAAAATTATTACTTGCCGCTGTAAAAGCTAAGGTTACAGTTTGGTCATATCTGAAACCGCCTTTAAAAGACATATAAAAGCTTACAAAAAACATTATTGCAAAATAAATTAACATAGGTATTGCGATTCTAATGACATCTCCAGGATTTTGAATAATTTGTTCTCCTTTTGTTATAAACATAATGACGATTGTATAAAGCAGTGCAATCAAAGCCAAGGGAGATATCTTAGGAATGAATACCTTTTCGTACCACTCTTTTGTTTTGACTCTTATCAATCCAAACCTTGTTATAAAACCTGCTGCAAAAGGGATACCTAAGTAAATAAGTACACTCTTTGCTACTTCCCACATCGAAACATCTACCACCTGGCCTCCCCAGGAAAGCCCCAGCCACTTAGGTATGACAGTGACAAATATATAAATATAGGCTGTGTATAAAAGAATTTGGAAGATAGAGTTAAGGGCAACCAAAGCAGCACAATATTCGTTATCCCCTTTAGCGAGGGTATTCCAAACAATAACCATTGCAATACATCTGGCAAGACCTATGATAATAAGTCCAATAGCAAAGCCGGGTTTATCGCCCAGCAGCAATATAGCCAGCACAAACATCAAGATAGGACCAATAATCCAGTTTTGAATTAGCGAAAAGGAAAAGATCTTTTTATTTTGTGTAACTTTTCCGATCTCTTCATACTTTACCTTGGCAAGGGGGGGATACATCATAATGATAAGACCTACAGCTATCGGCCATGATATTGTTCCGGTGCTGAATTCACTCAGTGACTTTGCTAAGTCAGGAAAGAAATACCCACCAAAGACACCGACTGCCATAGCGATAAATATCCAGAGTGTCAAGAATCTGTCTAAAAACGACAACTTAGCTTGTTCAACCTTTTCCACTTTAATCACCCTCCATAAATCTAATCACAGTTCAGAGTCTTGCGAGTTAACCAATCCTTTAAGTTTTTCAGGTCATTTTGATACAGTTCTAGATTCCTCAAATTATCATAGACCAAGCTGTCTATAAACTTGATCCGTTCATCGATAGCCAAGGAATAGTAAACCCACTGGGCATGTTTGCGGTCTTTCACCAATTCAGCATTCTTAAGATAAATTAAGTGCCTTGAGGCTTTGGCCTGTGAAATTTGTAAGGTTTCCATTATATCGCAAACACAGAGTTCCTTTTCAAATAATAAATTTAGAATCCTTAACCGAGTTTCATCAGATAGGGCCTTTAAGGCATCTAACAGCTTTTCCATTGAATCACCTCTTTTAAATTATACTCATATATTCGCTTACGCGATTATATGAGTATTATACATCATAGTTTAGTAAAAGAAAACTAGTATTAAGAAATTTGTATTAAGTATAGCTAGCTGCGCCAGGGCCTAGGCGTCAGTCGATTTCCTTTTTTACTTAGAAATTCTTAGTGTATTTAAAAGAAGCCAATTTCGGCTTCTAAATTAGCACTAATTCTCTTTAACAACATTGATCTCACTTTCTTCTTTTGTTGCCTCAATGATATAAGAAGCAAGAAAATCTTCAATATTCTTATCGGGTGCCCAGGACAACTATGAATGTACACTTCGCTTGAAGTTGTCGTGTTAAAGGATAGGAGGTATTATACTCATAGCACAATTTTTCAGGAGGTATAAGATGACTAAAACTAATACTTCAAATCCCGATACGGATTTATCGGGAATCCATATAGTTGTGACCGGTGCCTCAAGCGGTATTGGACTTGCAATGGCGGAAGGTCTTCTTCGTGCAGGGGCTACGGTTGCTCTGGCTTCAAGACCAGGAGTAAAACTGGATAATCAAGTTAAGCGACTTAAATCGTCAGGTTTGAATGCATACGGATTGCCTTTGGATGTTCGCTCGGAAACATCGGTTGCTGATTCAGTTGAATGGGTACAGAGAACCTGGGGGAAACTTGATGTTTTAGTCAATAATGCTGGAATTGGTATGCATACAGTAAATAAGCGATTCATGGTAGAACCACAACCCTTTTTCCAAGTTACCCCTGACGGATTCCGAAATTTAATCGACACAAATCTTACGGGTTATTTTCTTGTGGCCCGAGGGTTTACCCCACTTATGATTAAGCAGGGACATGGAAAAATTATCAACATTATGATAAATCGTGAAACCACGAGGTGCAAGGGCTTTATCCCCTACGGCCCTTCTGGTTCCGGAGCTGAGTCGCTGTCATACATAATGGCAGAGGATCTCCGCCCATATGGAATAACCGTTAATATGCTCCTTCCTGGCGGAGCAACTGATACCGGGATGATTCCCGAAGATCTTAAGCGTCAAATAAAATCCCCACTGCTACGTCCAAGAGTTATGGTAGAACCAATTATTTTCCTGGCCTCTAGCATGTCTGATGGCATAACCGCTGAAAGAATAACTGCCCTTGAATTTTCTAAGTGGCGCATTAAATATAATACCGTTGATTAGCTATCCCCTCCTCAATACAGGACTATAAAATGGGCGGTAATCTTATCATGGAAATAATTATTATAAGAAGGCTATGGCTTATAAATTAAAGGAGTGCAAACATTGAAGTATACATCTGTTAAAGTTGCAAGATTTATAAGACGGCCTAATAGATTTATTGCTCACGTAATGTTAGACAATAATGAAGAAATTGTTCATGTTAAAAATACAGGACGGTGCAGAGAGATACTCCAAGAAGGAACTGTGGTAATTCTGGAAGAAGCAAAAAATACAGAGCGAAAGACAAAGTACTCCCTTATAGCCTGCTATAAGGGAAATGTTCTGATCAATATCGATTCACAAATCCCGAATCTGGTTGTATTTGATGGTATCAAGGAGGGGAAAATTAAGGAATTTCGTGAAGTTACAAAACTGTCTAAAGAGGTTGTTTACGGTAATTCTAGATTTGATTTATACTTTGAAACCAACGATCAAAGAGGGTTCATTGAAGTAAAAGGTGTAACCCTTGAAACCGAGGGCATTGCCATGTTCCCTGATGCTCCTACTCAGAGAGGCTGCAAGCATATTTATGAAATGATCAAAGCAGTGGAGGATGGGTATGCCGGTTTCATTTTCTTTCTCGTCCAGATGAAAGGCGTAAAGTATTTTACCCCCTTTGAGATAAGGGATCCGGAATTTACAAAGGCGCTGAAGCTTGCAAGTGAAAAAGGAGTGACGATCTTGGCCTATGATTCTATAGTTTCTGAAGACGGGATAACCATAGGATCTCCAGTAGAAGTTCGTTTGAAAACGATGTAAAAAAATCTATAGACTAAACTCTTTTTAAAAGTGTCTAGTCTATAGATACCAGTTAACGACTTGTTTCTACTTATTGATTTTTAGTATAAAAGACATTTTCTAAAACTCCAATCAAACAATTTTGAAAATATTACATTGATATACATTACTATATATAAAACGATTAAAGGTCTAACGTCTTTGCTTTTTCCTGGGGATACTTATAATAAGGGCATTTATCTTCTCGGCATTGGTGCGGGTGACGTGCGCTATAGGTGCAGTCGATCTGCTCGTACGCAGGCAGGGAGACATTAAAGAACTCTTCGGCTGAAGCTGAGGCCTCAGCTAGGGCAGCCCTAACAAAAGCCTTACAACAGCATGGACCGGTGAGACTGGCGATGACCTGAACGATATTGCCAACAACGTTCATGGTTTTTGCTGTTTCTTGATCTTTTGGACACGCTGCTCCCAGCAGAACGCTAAAACAGGCTCCAATAGCCGGGGCAATGCCGCAGACACCCGTTAATCCGCAATATCCGCCGATAGCTTGTTTTTTTGTTCTCTGTAAAGCCTCTCGAATCTGATTGTCAGCTATTTTTAACGTTCCTTCGTTTTTAAGTGCCGCAAGGAAAGCCCCGGCAGCGATCCAGGCATTCTCACAACCAAGCATTGGCACTCTTTCATGACTCATCAATCGCTCGGCAATCACAAATGGATTATGTTCTTGAGTTGTCTCAATATCATTCAAAATGAACTCAAATAGATCTTTCCCATGGCAATCATCACAAACGTAGTGCCCATTAGGACAACATATATTTCCAATCTCGATTTTCCCGCATTTAACACAGGTGCTCTCTTTGCCCACGCTTAAATAGTCCAACGCTTGACCGCAGATTTGGCAATGCTCCGTATTGTTCTTCATAGGATGCTGACCAGCATCCTTCTTTGGTGCTCAGCAACTTTCTACCGGAGAAGCAACTGGATTTATGAGTTTAGTCATGGTGGTATTCCCCCTAAAACCCATTTTTTTCATTATCACATAAACCATAAATGCTGTCACTCTCATTCGGGTCATCTGCCTCTAAAAAAAGTACCAGCAGACCTCGTGAAACCGGATACGCCTTCTAAAATTCAAATGCTAATCTGAACAAATACTATAAGTCTAAATACATAGCCTTACTTAAATCTTTAAAACCTTTCCTTGAATAAAATTCATCAGCATACTTATTGAAGGAATATACTTTTAATTCGATTCTTTTTATCTCCTGACATTTAGCCCACTCAACAACTTTCCTTAAAAGTAAAGAACCGATATGATACTTTTGATAATCTCTCTTAACTGCAATACCATCTAATTGTACCCATTCCCTCTTCTTGATAACAGGGAAATTAGATGACCTCTGAATGAAACATTCTGCAAAAGCCACAACTTTTGTATCAATATCAGCAACAAAAAGTGCCTTATTACTATCATTGATGATTTCCGATATGTATTCTTTTGCTCTTGCGTAATCTTCAGGTTTAATAAAAAGTTCAGGATGATTTAACCTGTGTTGTTCATCAAGTTCGACATAAATTTCACATAAACTTTCATAATCTTTTATGACTGCTTCCCTTATCTTTATATCCATATAGTTATATCCTCCTGAATGAGTTAAGGCATTGTCGTAATGGTTATTCTGTTTTTCTCTTTTCCTTGCTCTTCGGTTTATCAAGAAATATGCAGTGGAATTATTGGACACCGCTATCATATCCAGCTTTTCGGCAGACTTCATTACAACTGTCTTAACTGCTCTCGATATTGCCTTAATTCATCTTCGTCAAAATCGTCAATAGTGTCTTGCAATACTTTAAGCATCTTAGGTCTATCTTCGGGGATTTTGCCAACCACGGGAGTAGCCATTGATAAATTTTAATATGGAGATCAATTTATTATTCCACATATTTCTTTAGACTTCCTGCCAAGATCAGTAAATAATCTAAGTAAATATAAAAAAACTAGATCTAACGATCTGGTAAAGTTTTATGATGTTAAAATTCCTCAGTAATCAAATCAAAGCCTTCAAGTGTGGCTGTGTCATCAATTCTAATCATCAAATATCGTACACCGTCCTTGGTTACTTGCTTAACATTTTTTAAATCTTGTGGGCCAATGGAAATTGACGCTGTGTTGTTGTCAATTTTAATCGACTTCGTTGCATAATTAGGGGTAATACTCGAGGCTTTAAACTCGTAGTTTTCCTCACCCATAATTCCCAGAAACGAAGATCTCAACTTATCTGCGGTGTTAATTCCGCTATTTTCTAAAATTCTCTCCATATCTTTCAAACCTATTAAAGAAACTTCTCCACTTTCTTCCTCTACGTCAAGTCGACGACCAAGTTCTTCATAAATGCTCGAAACAACTTCCGGCTCAATTTCGGCTCCTACAATGTCTCGAACAACTTCAAAAAAGCGCTCTTTGTCAGCCTGGGCTGTCGATTTGAAATCACAATCGAGAATGTTTTCTACAAACAAAGCATTGGGCTTGTTTTCTTTTTGGGTATAGTAAACAACCTTGTCAGTCTCTGCAGCATCTTCACTAAACGAAGGAAACATAAAACCCTCAAAAGGAGACGCTGTATTAATGATAGCTTTTGCAGGTACACTGGTGCTAAACTCTCTTTCAATGAAATCAAAATTAAGTGAGTTTTTCGGAATGATAACAGGGCAGACACTGCATATGAAAAATCCCAAGGAGTAGGCTACGTCATTATCTACTTCACCGTTATCTTTATTTTTAGCTGACTTATAAACTTCTCCTCGAACAAAACTAACCATAAAATCTAGCTCATATTTTTCACTAGTTTGGTCCAGAATTTTACTCACGATAGTTTGTGTTGCCTCTTTGAAATTATTTGTTTTCAAAATATGAATCATTTGCTTCTGAGTTTGATTTTCGCCCAGTTTATTGTTTTTGAATTCTAATTCAAAAATTTTCGAATCAATCTTACCTGTCAAGACCTTTTTGAAGTTTTTTAAATACAATTCTTTTTTTTGCTCGTCCATCATATCAAAGTATATTTCTTCAGAACAGAGGATGTCCTTACTGTCTTGTTTGATAAAATAGCTGCAAATTTCTTGAATTTTTAATTTAGAATTATTTGTTTTTAATTCTTTACGAATGCCTGCGATATCTTCCTTGTTCAATCATCTATCTCCCTTTTATTAATTGTTAGGCTGAACACTCCGGCCTCTCCAGCAAAAAATCAATCTAAAACAATGTCAGCTTTTGTTGATCAACAAAAGCTGATGACTGATAATTCGAGTGATACCTACAGATTATATGTTATGCATACAATATTCGTCATCTTTTCTTTAATTCCTCCCAGATAACAGAAGTTAACATTGATAAAACGAAACCAGATCGTCACAAAAACGATCTGGTTTTGCCATTTATAAAATTGGTTCCCCTAACGTCCTTCCGTTCCCCAGATGGCTTTTGTTCTTCTTATAAAGCTTCAAAATTCCATACCATACTCAATCATTAATATCATGTTTTATATCATGAAGCGAAGAATTTCTTACCCCTGCTTCTGAACCGTGTGTGTATCCGACAACGGTAAAATTAACAGAAAGAGTTTTAGTTAACGTTTCATATTCCGGGGACTTTGCTCTTAAGCAGGAGGATATGTGTACACTCTTGATGCCGGCTTCAAGCATTTTCTCAATCTTACGATTTAAATTACCGCCGGTATGGGTAAAAGTCAGCAACTCTATTTCTCCATTATATCTAGCAAAAGCATCTTTTCTCTGTAAAAGAGCGTTCAAGCAGCCCTTTCCTGTACACTTCATCATGGTATCTTCTCTTACGAGAATTCCAATCTTCATATGTCACCTCACTTAGTATTTACTGTTTCTTTCGCATTATAAGAATTCTTCACCATTTCATTTCTTTCTCGAACCTGTCATAGCTTTTCCTCTTAGCATTATGGTTACAATCTACTATCACGACTCACTTTTAAGAAAGACAAAATTCATAGCCACTTAACTTCCAAGTATTTAACATTCTCTGGAGTATATTTTACGGAATGGATTTTAGCTTAAAAGTGATTTAACTGGTCCATAATTGGGATTAACATCTTATACATTTCCGTTGAGATACTCGTTTCCCAATACCCAGTCAGCTTGGCAACACCGACCAAGGCGATCCATAAAGCAACTACTCCCAGAGCCAACATCCTTGGTGACAAAGGGAACGAAGTCTTGGGAAGATCAAATCTTAAAGTGTTGCTTACTGGACACTGATCCACACAATTTAAACACCCTGTACACTCCGGTGACCAAACGGTTAGTGCTTTATCGACTTCGATTCGGTTCGGGCAAGAGATCGAACATCTTTCACAGGATATACATGAGAGGGGCTCTCTTCGTATCTTCCAAGGACTTAATATGCCCAATAAACCTAACAAAGCTCCATAGGGACAGAGATACCGGCACCAGAAATTCTCAATAAGGATGGAAAGCAGCATCAAGCTGATGATAACGCTGAATCCTACCCAAGTCATATTTCTAAAAAAGTCTAACATCTTAATATCCGCAACCATGTTATAGGGAGTTTGTAAAAACATGTAGGTTGAAGCTCCATCCATAAGCACAAAAATGAAAAGGACAAAAAAAGCAAGAATTATATACTTTAGAGAGCGTAAAGGACAATCGAGCCAGTTTGGCAGGATAAAATTCCTCTTGAACATCTTTTTACCCAATAAAGCTAAACCCTCAGATAATGTACCAAAAGGACAAATCCAAGAACAAAATGCCCTCTTCCATAAAAGGGAGACGCTCATGGCAGCCAAAAGCATCACAAGTCCAGCCGGGTGGATCTGGTCAAATATACCATTGGCGAGCCACGATTTTAAAGCGACCAAAGCACTGATCGGAAGAAATGCCTCCACTCCCGCCGGTCTTGCAATGAACTGCATGGTGTTTGGATCGGTTATGCTGTAAACAAAACGAATAAATTGAACCCCGATCAAGACAACAACAATGGTGAATAGTAATTGAATGAGTCTGCGCCAAGTGTAAGTGTTTTTATGCTTCGACATAAGTTCTCCTTTGCTTCATATAGTAAATTATTTCTCGTTAATTATATAATTTTAAGATGATTAATGTGTGATACAGCTCACATTAAACTTATAAAAAGGAAACCACCTTAAATTTTTACGGATGGTTTCCTTTTCAGTAAAAGCCTAAGCCAAGGCGCGTGCGCAAAGATCGTATTCCAATTATCTTTGGCGTAGGTTTCCTGATAAAAAGGCTTCTACTTTCCTTTTGTTTGCAGATTATGTGATTGTGTTAACAGTGAAGATATGATTTATATCACATTAAAAAAACTAACCAGTCACAGTTAAATCTCTTTTCTTAAAGTATCATAAAACTATAAATACAAACAAACAACAAAGGAGACTAAATAATGTCATTAAAAGATCTTTTCGCGAATTTAGGCGGCAAATCCCAAAACGATAAAGAAACTTCAAAAGAAATCAACGCCATGTTTTGTTATCAATGTGAACAAACTCCGAGTGGCGGATGCACTAAATTCGGAGTTTGCGGTAAGAACCCGGATATCGCTAGCCTGCAAGATACCATAATCTTTGGTTTAAAAGGGGTTGCAGCCTACGCCACACATGCACGGCAACTTGGTTACAGCGACACGGAAGTCGATAAAATAACTCATGAAGCTTTGTATTCAACCTTGACCAACTCAAACTTTAACCTTGCCGAGACTATTGGCATGGCCCTTAAAGTTGGAACAGCTACAGTTAAAATTATGGATGTCTTGGACCAAGCCCACACAGCTTTGCTGGGAACACCAACCCCTGTAACCGTTTCTGAAGACAAAATTGAGGGACATTGTATCGTAGTCACCGGGCATAACTTGTTTGCCCTCGAACAGCTTCTCAAACAGAGCGAAGGCAAAGGCGTTAATATTTATACCCACTCCGAAATGTTGCCGGCTCATGGTTATCCTCATCTGAAAAAATATGCTCATTTAAAAGGTAATATCGGTAAGTCCTGGTTTGATCAGAGGCAACTCTTTGAAGCATTTCCTGGGGCAATCCTTGGCACAACCAACTGCGTGATGCCAATCAAAGGGAGCTATAGCGATCGATTCTGGTCCTACGATGTTGCGGGTTTAGAAGGAGTCGCAAAAATCGCCAATGATGATTTTACTCCAATCATTGAAAAAGCACTGTCCTTGCCTAAAGCGGATGTCAAATCCGATAAAACCTTGTTGACAGGATTTCACCACACCACCGTTTTAAGTATCGCCCCGCAAATAATAGAAGCTGTAAAGGCTGGGAAAATCAAACGATTCTTTGTTATTGCAGGCTGTGATGCACCAGGAAAAGGCGGCGACTATTACCGTGAATTAGCCCTCTCCGTTCCTCAAGATTGTGTCATTTTGACGACTTCCTGCGGTAAGTTCCGTTTTAATGACCATGATTTTGGTACGATCGATGGAATCCCCCGTTATATCGACTTGGGTCAATGTAATAATTCCGGTTCAGCCGTAAAAATTGCTTTAGCACTGGCAGATGCCTTTGGTTGCGGGGTAAATGACCTTCCGCTAAGTATTGTTCTCTCCTGGTTTGAACAAAAAGCCGTGGCCATTCTTTTGGGACTCTTTAGCTTAGGTGTCAAGAACATCTATGTAGGGCCAAAGGCTCCGGAATTTATTACGCCTGGTGTTTTGAGTGTCCTCCAGGAAAACTTCAACCTTCAACTGACCGGAGATGTCAAGACTGACCTTAACAATATGTTAGCAGGAAAATAGGAAAATAAAAAGCAAAAAGCACAGGCAGAATTTCTTGTCCTGTGCTTTTTGCGTTGATTTCACTAAACTAAGGCAGTTACTACTGGCGTAATGTTAATAATTTAATGAGAAAATTGCTTCTCCTCATCTACTAAACCCAATGCAACTTCTACTAAGGCGGTGAGATGCATCATTTTCATACCAAGTTTGTAATGCTTATTCATGTCTACAAACTGGTCCATACAGTTATGGCAAGGGATACACCCAATTTTCGCACCTGTAGCCACTAATTGATCAACTTTAGGCTTGGCTTTAACCATACGCATTGCTTTAGTTGCAGCTACGGCACCTGCGCCCCCGCCGGCTCCGCAACAAAGGTTATACTCCCTGTTAGGAAACATTTCACGAAAATCCATCACAGTATTATTCAGTACATAACGCTGAGGCTCGACAATTCCCTCTTTACGAACCGTATTACAGGGATCATGTAAAGTTACCGGGATTGTGTTTCTGCTCTTATCCAATTTTAATGTGCCGTCTTTAATCCAATCAGCATACAACTCGACTATATGCCGAACAGGGAACTGTTTCCCTTTCCAGTAATCTCGCGCAAACACCCTTGTCGAACGGAAAGCATGACCGCATTCCGTGACAATAATTTCCTTAGGGTTTAGCCTCTCAGCTTCTTCAAACATCGGACGCGAAATCGCATCGAATTCATCGTTTTTACCCGTAAACAAACAAATATTTGTTGCATCCCAACGCTTAGAGCTAATCGTAAAGTTTGCTTTGGCCGCGTGGAAAACGTTTAAAATGCTTTGCAGATCAGCTGGATAATGTTTAATCTCTCGAGCATTAAATCCAAAGAAGAAATCTGCATTAGGGACATCTAAAGGAATCTTATAAGTCGGGTCGTTCAATTCTTCCTGCATCATTTCTTCAATCCATTGTAATGTCTCATCATAGTCAATTTGTTCGACACCCATCTGATTACCTGTCCGTATATGATCATTAGCAATAACCTGCAAATGACCAGGAGGCATTGCAACTTTTCCTCGAAATGCCCTCGCTATTGCGTTAATATTCACTCCCATCGGGCATTCAACGGTACAACGATTACACATTGTACAATTCCAGATAAAGGGATCGTTCTCTGCTTCTTCTCGCATACCCAAGACTACTTTACGTATAAATTTACGAGGATCTTGATCCTCATGCAGATCACTATAAACACAACCAGCCGTACACATACCACAAGTAAGGCATTTAGAAAAATCATAGCCTTTCAATAATTCCGCGATTTCATCACGTAAGGTTGGATCTGTATTTTTAATTCTTATTGGTACTCTCAACTTATGTTCACCTCCGATTGACTTTGGTCAAAGTCCCCAAATTCAACCCTTGAAACCTTATCATCACTTAAACTATTCAATAGTAATACAGTGTGCCGGGCAGCCCTCGGCAGCTTCTTTGGCAGCTTCTTCAAACTCACTGGGGACTGGGTTTGTGTATGCTACTGCTAACCCGTCTGCCCCCATCTTAAAAACCTCAGGACAGAATTCAGGGCATGATTCACACCCGATGCATTCATCTTGGTTTACTACAGCAATCATAATGTCTCCTCCTCAATTTTATCAACCTTAATTTGTTGCCTTAAGACCTTGCGATATTTTTCTCTATCATTAATTAGGTATTTAACAGTTCCTTAGATTTCCAACTCTTCCTGCGCAGCCCTTTAAGTCGATGAGCCGTATAGTTTCTTACTCATCAGACATCAAGGTATAATTTCATTTTTCATGACAAAAGTAAAAGGAGCGTCCTTCTTCCACCTTTGCTATCCTTTTAACCCATTTCAACTCTACCTGACATCTATTTACCTCCTCGAAGTTACTGACATATGCCCTTTATGATTTCAATTATACTCTGTATTGAACATATGTCAATAATTACTATTACATAATTTTCCTTCATAATCGAGGAATCAAACTAAGAAATATAAAAGTTCCAGACCGTCTTAAAACGATCTGGAACTTTTGGCGCTTAGAGATTAACTTTGAAAGACTCAAGAAAGAATCGCCCCTAATACTTCTATATCAGGTCCCGCAAAAAGTTCGGTAAGGTTGGCTTGATAGCTCTGGCAATGTACAGTAATCAGCCTGTTCGGGGGAGTGTGCGTAGGGGTTTGAAAGAACATCAAGAAGTTGCTCCATTACGCTGTAGTCTTCTTGTTTCACCGCGGCTTCCAGTGCAGCCTCTACTTGATGGTTGCGAGGGATTAGCGCAGGATTGGAGTTCCGCATCAATTGATGGGAAGAGGTTTTCGATTCCTGTTGCCTGCCTAGTCTTGCCTGCCACTGCTCATGCCACTGACCAAATTCTGGGGTGCCAGACAGGACCGAATCCTCCAGTCTGTCAAAAGTTAACGTGCGGAAAGTATTAGTATAGTCCGCACGATACTTCTGCATCATACTGAGCAGACCTTCAATAAGGGCTTCATCCTCGATCTCTTCGTTCATAATTCCTAGTTTTGCTCTCATTCCTGAGAGCCAATTACGGTGATACAAGTCAGTAAAATCCGAAATCGCATCCTGGGCCATTTTGATCGCTTGTTCCTGATTGTTATGCACCAGCGGCAATATGGTTTCAGCAAATCGCGCGAGATTCCATGCGGCAATATTCGGCTGATTGACATAGGCATAGCGGCCTTGAACGTCAATTGAACTGAATACTGTTGCCGGGTCATAGGTATCCATGAAGGCGCACGGACCATAATCAATGGTTTCTCCACTAAGGGTCATGTTGTCGGTGTTCATCACCCCGTGAATGAAACCAACGAGTTGCCATTTGGCAATCAATTCGGCCTGACGCTTGATAACTTCCTGAAGCAACAAAAGATAGCAGTTCGGGGCATCTGCAACGTCAGGATAATGTCGTTGCAATGTGTAATCAGCTAAAACCCTGAGATCCTCGACCGTTCCCCATTCTGAAACGTATTGAAAGGTGCCGACCCGCAGATGACTGGCAGCTACGCGGGTTAAAATTGCACCCGGCAGCTTGGTTTCGCGGATTACTGACTCTCCGGTTGTCACCACCGCAAGGCTACGGGTGGTAGGAATACCAAGCGCATGCATTGCTTCGCTGATGATATATTCGCGCAGCATCGGTCCAAGCGCTGCTCTGCCATCACCACGGCGGGAATATGGGGTTGGACCTGAACCCTTAAGCTGAATATCAACCCGCTCACCTTTCGGAGTGATCTGTTCGCCAAGCAACAGAGCCCGGCCGTCCCCTAACAAGGCAAAATGACCGAATTGATGTCCCGCGTAAGCTTGAGCAAGAGGCGAAGCGCCTTCAGGAATTCGGTTGCCAGCAAACACTGCAACGCCATCTATGCTTTCCAACGCTTGGAAGTCCAACCCTAGGGATGTTGCTAACGGATAATTGAGGATAATCAACTTGGGCGAGCGTACAGGGATTGGGTTGAGGCTGGTGAAAAATGATTTTGGCAGCCGTGCATAACTGTTGTCTAAGTTCCATCCTGTTTCAATTATTGCTTTCTCCTTTGTCATCGCATCTCCTTCTCTTTTTCCTTTTTCTTATTGTATCCTAGTTGTTTCTTTTACATAGTACAAGATACCATAGGGATTCTATGATATTTTTTGATATCTACATTCGTTCCAACACAAAGGCAACCTTTTTTAGTGTCTGCTTCTGTTAATTTATTATACACTTCCGACAACGGGCTTTTATCCGTTGCGTAATCACTAATAAGATCATTGTAAGCAAAAAGTCCAGTTTTATTACTGGACTTAATTCACTGTATCAATTATTAAGTTATAAATTTCTAGAACATAGTTGCTAGCTTTTCTCCTACCACCCTAAGGTTATCTAATTTCTGAGACAACACAAGGTTTATAATAGACTTTATTCAAATTCATCAATTGGTTATAATTTTGCGCTTGCTTCTCACCCAGTGTTTCAACAGGCTATAAAATTAAGTTTGTTAAGTAGGCGATACCAGTTTCTCCCCTGTCGATATATAGACGTGATTGAAGACTGGTAAACCATTGTTCCACAGGTTTGAAAAAACTTCTTTTTCCATAGTTTTGTTTCCGGGAAGTTCTGCGTTATTATCATTTGTTTCGTTAGAATCGTAGAAATACAATTCGTTTTTTTCGTCATCAAATCCTAAAAATGTAATATAATGTTGCCAATAGATTCCTTCTCCAATTAACACAATAATTGGAGACGCCTCTTGTACAAGTCTAGCCTTGAGTGTAGCTAGATCCCCTTTATATATCATAGGCGTTAACCCTTGTGTTTGAAGATATATAAATAGTCCTTTTGTCAAGACATAGCCCATAAAAGGGTCTTTGAAAGGGATTTCAGCATAGATATCAGCTCCCTTGGATTCATTACCTAAGTTTCTTAAAACGAAAGCAACAGAATATGCGGCGCATTCATTTCCTATCTGGAGTTCAAAGTTGCTATATACAGGTAGGTAAAACTTATTATTATTTATTAATGAAGTGGAGTCTTTACTCGGAAATGGCGATAATACATATACCGTACCAACTAAGAAAATTGTTATTAATATTATGATTTTTAACTTAAAAGTGTAAACTTTCATTTTTATTGGCCTCCTGTTTAAAGTTAAAAGTGTTGCTAAATAACTATATCCTTTGTTTCTGAATCAGGCCTAAATGCTAGCTGAACGTTTGTTGAGTGTTTCCTGAATTGATAATGATCAAAAAATTAACGGCTATATTCGCCACGAATCAGCGAATCTAGCCGTTTGTAACATTTATTTATAAATCAATGATCCTTACCCTTTGCGTAAAATTAAAAGCCGCATTTCAAAGCTAAAAATTCCCAGAACTCGAAAAGTTTATTACACGTTATCTTCAACTTAAGTGTCATATTTGATATAATACACTTAATACAAAGAGATCTATCTTGAGGGGGACCGTTAGTGGACAGCATACAAGTTGGTGATTTTAAGTTTCGATTGGATTTGTCAAAACCTTTGTATGAACAAGTCCTGCAGCATATACGCCAGGCTATAGCTAGAGGAGACGTTCAATTAGGAACAAAGTTGCCTTCCGTGCGCGATCTTGCACAACAATTAAAACTTAACCCCAACACCGTAATGCGAGCCTATCAAGAACTCGATCGTGATCACTTAACAGAAACTCGCCGGGGTCAGGGAACCTTTATCACCTCTAATTCTGAAACTGTCGAACAAGTAAAAAAGGCGCTGGCACGTGAGGCAGTGATTGCCTTCGTCTCGTCAATGAAAAATCTGGGGATCGACCGATCTACAACAGAGTCCTTTCTAAAGGAGGTTACTTGGCATGAGTAGTGCTCTTGAAATTAAACACCTATGCAAATCCTATGGTTCCAAGATCGCCCTCAACGACTTAACCGTATCTTTTCCAGCAGGTCAAATAACAGGACTTATTGGTCCTAACGGCGCGGGAAAGTCGACGCTTTTAAAGGCCATCGTTGGGCTTGTCAAACCGCAACAGGGAAGTATCGGGATTTTCGGTCAACCAGCTCACTGGAAGTTAAACTCAGAGATCGCCTACCTCCCTGATCGTGCAAAATGGTACAAATCCCATACGATTAAACAAGCCTTAACCTATGCTCTCAATATTTTACCTGGCTTTGACCTGCCACGCGCTCTTGAAATGGCCAACCTCATGAGTCTCGATTTGGACGTACTGGTATCCACCTTATCAGAAGGTTATGAGGCCCGCTTACATATCATTCTTTGCCTGGCACGGAGGGTCAAACTTGTGCTCCTTGATGAACCATTTTCCGGGATTGATCTATTGTCCCGTGAAACCATTATTCAACTGCTCATTAATTCTATGCTGGATCAACCACAGACTATATTGATCAGCTCCCATGAAATCCACGAAGCAGAAAGCTTGTTTGAACATGTTGTATTTCTTAACAAGGGACAACTTGTTTTAGAAGGAAATGCGGAAGCCCTGCGTCAAGAAAAGGGATCTATCGAATCCATTTACAGGGGGTTATTTCGATGAAAGCATTTTTAACTTTGGTTAGAAATGATTCTAAACTCGAAAAAGAAGATCGTCGTCATCGATCTCTTTTAAGTAAAGTTTATGCAGTTTTTGCAGTAGTCTTAATAAATGCTGCCTTAACCTTTTCCAAGGGATACATTGACATTAATTTGATTATTAGGTGTTTGCTAATTTTAACTCCTTTTGGGTGCGCAATCTTAGTTGTCAATAAAGAATGGCAAGAAGGAACCACAGGGTGGTGGCTGGCGCTTCCTTATTCAAGAAGTTTACTGCTTAGTGCCAAATGGGTTGCTAGTTTCTGGCGGGTTTTAAAAATGTATGGCATTTTCTTTGCTACATTAGTAATTATGGGGTCAATTTATACCTCAACTCTGCCTGTTTTTTTTCCAAAAATTCAACTGTTAGACTTGCTTCAGGCTTGTGCAAGAGATCTAAGTTGGTTACTCATTATAAGCCCCTTCTCAATTACTCTAGGTGCCTTGATGGTTATCCTTACAAGGTCATATTGGATACCTGGCTCTCTAATAATTTGGGTTATGTTTGGCCTAATGACCAATCTTTATGCGGCTAAGGCCCTTGGTCTTTCTCCACAGAAGGATTCCTTTGTCTCACACTCTGGTCAAGGCTTTTGCTTTAGCATAAATGGGAGTGATTTCTTCACAACCTTTCTTATCTCTCTCGCAGTCTCATCACTATTATTCGTTTTTTCCGTGTACCTTCTTAAGAAGCATGTGGAATTATAGTACCGAGCAGAAAGCGACGTGAGAGGATTACCTCTCACGTCGCTTTTTTTCTTCGGAATATGATCATTTACTACAGTCATTAAACATCTTTTCAATACTATATTATTCTTCTTTCTGCATATCCAAAAATGCATTGTATTGCAAATCTTTGAGAACTAAAACCGTGTCATCTAAAGAGTAATTATAGGTTTTCATCATTTCTTTGATCATCTCAGTAAATATTCTATGATATTGCTTACAATTTACGGTGTTTTGATATTCCCCGAGAATCGGATAAAGTTTTGTCCAGTCAACAACATAACCATTTGAACTCTTCATAGAAACTTCAGATGTCACCGACTTCTCATCTCTTAATAGATAATCACAACTTACCCTCAGCACTTCAGCTAATTTGGGGATTTTTGCAGTTTCTGGAAAGGCTAATTCGGATTCCCATTTGGAAATAGTCTGCCTTGTAACTTCCAATAATTCAGCTAATTGATCCTGTGTCAAATTTATAGCTTTTCTTGCCTTAGCTATTTTTTCTCCGGTTTTCATGTTTCTCTCTCCTTTTAACGTTATGCATCAATTGTAGCATTCTGAAGAGAAAAACAAACCACCCCAGTGTTTCTAAAAGCAACCTCTAGTTGCTTTAAAAGTGTTTTGTTATTTTCATCATAAAGCCCTCACCTTAAATGATGAGGGCTCAAATGAATTCTTGAATCAGTCTGCTTTTACTTCGCTCAAGCTCGCTCCCTTTAGAAATAAACGTTCAATGTTCTTTTCAACGGCTGGATCGAGAATTAATGGCGGTGCATGGTGAGGCTTTTTGCGGGCATCAATGATCATATTGTCACAGGCCCAGTGCTTGTTTTCATAGTAACTATTAACCCCATAGATATCATGTGAAGGATTACTTCGCGTAAATGTCGCCCATAAAAAGTTATTTAGAGAGCCACTGATAAATGAACTATCATCACAAAGGATAATCATTGGACAAGTTGGCATTTCACCTCTTGTCTGTATAGCCAAGCTTAACTCGTCTAATTCCTTTTGTGCTTGCGGATAGTTTATAAACTCTGGTCCTTCGATCGCAACAATCCCTGGCATTACTAAACATGGATTCTTAAAGGCCTGCAAATCTTTCAACTGTTCTGGGACTGCTCTGCACACATCTCTTTTTTGATCACCATAGGCGGCGATAACCACCTTGCTGCCTGAGTTTAAACCTGTTCCCGAATAATCAAGGGTATCGATTGTTGTATTAGTTTGGAAATGAATGTCACGATGCAGATCAATTCGTTCGAGTATATATGTTAAGAATTCTACTTCTCGATGGGTATCTAAAGGTTGATTCTCTTCGGCCGTAATAAATAAATATTTAGCGAGACTTACATGCCCTGTACCTAAAATGCGGTTAGCGATAGTGAGAAGTTCAGTCGGTTGTTTGACGATTTGATACGGCGTATAGCGTTCGCTTCCAATCGCAAATAGTAAAGGATGAACTCCTGCAGCATCTACAGCATGAACTTCTTTCACACCAGGAATTTCTTGTTTAATTGCATGTCCCGTTAACCCATGGATAAGATCGCCGAAAGCAGTATCTTCTTGAGGTGGACGACCAACAACTGTAAACGGCCAGATCGCATTTGGCTTGGCAAATACTTTATGTACCCTCAGGAAAGGAAAATGGTGAATAAGACTATAATAGCCTAAATGATCACCAAAAGGCCCTTCTGGCTTTGTTTCACCTGGATGAACTTCGCCTGTAATAACAAAATCAGCATCAAGGCTAATGCAATAACCATCAACATAGCTGTAACGAAAACGACGTCCAGCAATCAAACCGGCAAACGTCATCTCACTTAGACCCTCTGGTAATGGCATGACTGCTGCCAGGGTATGAGCAGGAGGACCTCCAATAAATATACTGACTTTTAACGGAACACCAAGCTTTTTTGCCTTTTCTTGGTGAATGCCGATTCCGCGGTGGATTTGATAGTGTAAACCAACTTCTTTATTTTGTTCATAATCGTTACCGCTAAGCTGAACACGGTACATACCTAAATTGCTGTTCATAATCCCTGGTTTTTCCGGATCTTCTGTATAAACTTGAGGCAAAGTTATAAACGCACCGCCATCATCTGGCCAATGGTGAATAAGCGGAAGATCAGAAATTCGTATTTCATTGAACCCAGTCAAAGTGTTATTTGCTTTTTTCAAAGGCAATGCCTTGGAAGCCGCCAATCCTGAACTGAAATGTTTAAAGGGATTTTTCAATGCCTTCATTGGATCATTGCGCAACGCGATCACGTCCTGTGTCGCCCCTAGCGTATTCCGAAAAATAAACTTACTTCTCTCTAAGTTACCGAATAAATTAGATACTGCTCGGAAATTCGAGCCTTTTACATTTTCAAATAACAGTGCAGGGCCACCGGCAGCATGGACTCTCATATGTATAGCTGCCATTTCAAGATAAGGGTCGACTTCTTCACGAATCCGAACCAATTGACCAGCCTTTTCTAAATCAAGAATACATTCATCTAAATTATGATACATTCTTCACTACTCCCATTTCTAATCCTCGTTAAGCTTAATTATACCCCGTCTAGTGTTCTCTCAGTTATTGTTTCACGTTCTATTGTACTATATAGCTCGTAATATCGCCTATTGGTAATATGAAAAGGCGTAAAAAAAACGAGGTCTCGTTTTAAGAGCCTCGTTATTTCATAATTAATTGAAATCAGGATTGCAATTGTCAGGTAGCTTTTATTACGCTTCTGATTATCCGGTTCTTCACAGTTAAATCAACAGACTTTTATCTCCTTTATAATAAATAACGAGCCGATGGAGCGCTCGCGTACAGGCAATGTACAGTAATTTTTTATCAAAATCACTCGAATAGTTCTCCTTATTAACATCGTAAACGATCACAACATCAAATTCTAATCCCTTCGCCATATATGATGGAATGACCAATGCACCTTTTATTACTTCTCCGCCCCGGGGTTTAATAAGGGTAATTTGCACTGATTTTTTCAACCGACAATACACCTTTTCTGCATCATTTTGAGTTTTACATATTACAGCTATGGATTCATACCCTTGTTCTGTATACATAGCAATATCCCCGATGATCGCCTCATCCATCGATTCAAATGTTTCTTGATGAAGAACCAAGGGTTCCTCACCATGCCGTTCAATAGAACAATAATTTTGTTTGGCACCTTCACTCAGAAGCTTCTGCGTGAAAGTGTTGATTTCAAGAGTTGATCTATACCCTTTATCTAATGATAGCTTAATCGTTTTATTTTTGCTGAGTATCTCAGAAATATCATCATAGTGTGAACGGTTAATCGTCTTTTCAATCGTCTGCTGAATGTCTCCCAATACCGTATAAGTCGCGTTTTTGTACAAAAGCTTAAAAACCTCATATTGCAGGGGTGAATAGTCCTGAGCTTCATCAATGACCACATGTTTGATCTCGGAAAACAAATCATTTCCTTCGATTTTTAACTTAAGATAAAGAAGTGGTGCATAATCCTCATAGTGCACTTGTCCTTTTCGAAGATTTTCTTGGGTTGTTGTAACTATTTCTTCAATATTCTCTGGGAGTTCTAGACCTTTCGATAACTTAACCAAAAGCCCACGGTTATTGAAAAGCAGCTCATATAACTGACTATAATCAACGTTCGTAAATCTTTGAATTCGTTCCCTAAATGCCTTGGCTTGTTTAATAGCTAATAATCGGCTGAATGACTTTATCTCAAATTCATGCCCTTCACTTTTTTCAACAATCTTTTCCAAGCGTTTGAGTCTATTTCTCTGTAAGGGGTGGACCTTTTCCAAGAGTGTCTTTTCGATTATTTTGAGCTGTTTTGCCATCGGAATACCAATTTCATTGTGTAAAAAACGGTTCTTTAGCTGTTGCCTTGTCGTAATAATCGTTCCGTTGTAATATACATCTTCAAAAACAATGAGCTGATGCCCATAATGCCATAATAGTCTATCAAGAATTTGCTTAAAGATCCTCGAACCTTTAAAATCGATGCTTTGCCGCCTTTGGTCTCCTACGATCTTCGCTCGGGAATGTATCAATGTTTCAAGCTGCATATCTCTAGTTTCTTCACCAAACCTGCCTTTAAAAGCATCTAGTACTAGATCATCAAAAATGCTTTGTCTCACATTTTCCTCTCCGAGCTCGGGGAGGACACTAGAAATATAGTGACTAAAAACAATGTTAGGGGAAATTATGATGACATTATTAGATTGCAGATTGGAATTAAGACCTTCATAAAGGAGGAAGGCAATCCTATGCAAGGCAATCGAAGTTTTTCCACTCCCCGCTACACCTTGTACGATTAAAAGCTCATGGTCCCTATCCCTAATAATTACATCTTGTTCCTTCTGAATAGTTTCTATAATATTTTTCATTTTGGCGGAAGTATTATGACTTAATACTTCCTGCAGTATTTCGTCGGTAATCCTGACACTACAATCAAAAAAATATTTTAGCTTAGAATTTCGAATTTGATACTGCCTTTTTAATGAAACATCTCCCCGACTAATCCCTATCGGAGTGTCATACATCGCTTCTCCTAGTTCATACCTATAAAATATGCTTGAAATGGGAGCACGCCAATCATAAACGTATACGTGACCTGTATCCCTATCCATTAAATTGTAAAGTCCAATGTATATTTTCTCTTTTTCACTGAAACCCTTTTCTGTAAAGTCAAACCGTCCAAAGTAAGGCGAGCTTATCATTTTCTTAAGCTTCTTAATACGCCTTGAATTGTAATTTGAGATCTGATTATTAACTGGCGTGAGATATAAACTAATATCAACAAGACTCTCAAAGTCACTTGAAATATGAACGGTGTTTTCATACATATCCTTTCTAGCTGCAATTAAATCACTCTTTTTCTCTACTAAATCAATCTCTTCCTTTTCCATTTCTTCGTTAATAAAGGCTATTGTTTTAGTAAGATACTCAATTTCCTCTTGATGATTTTCTTGAAAACTGTCCATTAAATCACACTCCTAAAACTCAGAATCCTTAAAACCCATTTGACATCATCTAGACTTTGTGATATGATATTAGTAAGGGAAATAAAGATAATATGGGTTTTTTATGTCTATTTTTTATTATACAACAATAACGTCTTCAAGTATAGTCGAAGTGAGAATATCTTTCTTGTCTATTCTCGCTTCTCTTGTAAGATGTTAAAATTATACCGCAAAAAGCCAGCTTTGAAGCTGGCTTTTTGTTAGCAAATTGTCTTTAATCAAAACCATTTTTTTCGCAGTATAATATGTGAAATTATTATCACCGAAAGATAATGCTCCATTTGCTGATCAAGACTGCGCTGAAGCTGTTGAGAATATGTTATTAGTCGCTACAGCTTTAGGGCTTGGCACACGCTATATCGTTTCTCGATTGAAAGTCGTTGTAATGATTTTTTTAAATACCCGACAAAACAAAAGTCGCCTTATGGACGACTTTATTTTTATAAAACGTTATTAAAGGCATCATTACTGCATATATATTTGTAATAGACATAATTATCATATTTGCGGGCATGCAGCCAAATTTCTCTCTGAAGGGAGGAAGTTGGATCATGAAAACATATGAAACGTTAATGATTGCCATCGGATCCTGTTCATTACTAGTTAGTTTGCTAGTTTTAATCGTGGAGGTGATAAAAGTTATTGTGAGGTGAACTATCTCCTCAGTGGTAAAAAAAGGTAAAAAGTAGCCAGCGCCAAACCGAGCTACTTCTCACCGGCCGATAAGGTTGCCTTGCTCGCACCGATAAGGACACTCCCTTATCTTTTTTTGCCCTGCAATATAATTATGTCGCGTGTCACATTTGTATTACAGATAAAATAAATTTATCTGCTAACCCCAGTCACCGAGTTAAACACGCGTTCGTCAAATAAATGTAAGCGAGGAGGCACTGGTTCTATTAGACTTCTGTACCCTTAAACATCGAGGTGTGAATCAATTACTTTCCATGAGATAGTTCCATTATTTATATCGTAACTTAACAGCATATATCCGGAAATATGTCCATCATCAAAATATGCCAATGCCCACCTATCAGTAAGAAGGTGTATGTCTTTATCATGATAAAAACCCATTGTGCCACCCATAATACCCTTATAGGGAATCAACTCATTATGCATCTTGAGGTCTGCAACAATATCTTTCAGTTGACCTGTATATCCTTTAGCCTGTAATTTAAGCATTGTAGTTTTGTCATAATTTCCTAATTCTAATTTCTCAAGTTCGCTCCTCAATCCCGAAGCTTGAGTGGCACAATCTTCATTTTCTTGCTTTAGTCGACTATTGTCGTTAAATAAACTAGTCTTCTTTTCCTCAGCGTTGCTTAACTTTATTTGGTATTGAAAAATAATGATTAAAGAAACGGCTAAGATTACCGCCATTGAACCAATCCATAGTATTCGCTCTTTGTTTTTCATATCCTCCATCCCCTTCTCAAGTTAAGCTCTGTTCGAAAAAGTTTTGTTAATGTTGCAGTTTTTTAGGACGTTATCATTATAATTCCTTTATTGACTTACTAAGGGCGGCCCAGAGTTCTTGAGCACCTGGGTCCTGCATTAATCCTCTTCTTCTTTCTTTAATCCCGCAGTCCTAATTGCCTTTAGGAAGTTGACTAAACCCTTTGAGCTGAGAAAAATCCATAAACCCACGATTAATTGGGTTATGTCTCCTCCTGCTCCAAGTAATATTTCTGCTGTAGAAATGTTTATTCCTCGACTACTCTTGGTATAAAAAATTGCGATTACTGAAACTAGCCTAGGCAATGAATTACCTACAAAAAATAGACCGAGAACTGAAAATGCAATTCTTTGAATATCACTAGCACTTATCCTTATCCCATCGTTAAAATGAGTTTCCTTCTTTACAATAACTACCGATAACTTACTCGATAGAAGCCATAGTAAAACTCCGAAAAGAATATACATTAACGGATAACTGATATTCAGTAAATTTTCACGAGTCATTTGATGTGACATTGCGACAGCAAAAGAAAGAACATTGGTTGATACGTTAATCCCTTGAATAATCATGTAAATACTAAGAATCTTACAAGCAAGACTTGCTACCTCACGGTTACTCACTCTTCCTCCCCCTTTATTTAAAATAGAACTTGCCGCTGACACAAAATCAGTTCTAAGCAATAAGTAATTATCGAATAATTCCTAATTGTCATCGAAAAGGTTTGTCTCTGTTTATACTATATTCTAGATTTGCGGCGAAACATGGCGAAAAAGCGAAGTGACTCCTAAGGGCCTCCGTAATATTTTTGACCTTTGGTTCCTGTAGGACTACTTATCTCCTTCTTCAGGTACAATACAGATGAAAGCAAATCTTCCCTCGCCAGTATTTGTAAACTGATGCAACTCATTGCTAGGTACAAAAGCAAACGAACCTGCTTCTAACGCATAATCCTGTCCATCTAAATACAAAGACCCTGTACCTTCGAGAATGTAATTTATATGCGGCCAAGGGTGAGTATGGCGAGGAGTATAGCCTCCCTGACCCAGCTCAAATTCGCGCATAACATAGCCTTCCCACCCTTGCCCAGGAGAAATAAGTACTTTCTTGACGGCATTTTTTATTTGATCATTGTCTATAGGTGTTCCTAAAACTTCCCGGTTATGACTTACTATCATTTTTCTACCTCCCTAAATACATCATTCATCCTTGAAATCTTTCGCTTGATTCTCGTTCAATTATTTAAATTGGTTCTACTGTACGCTTGATTTAAACAAACCATATTATAACTTTCCTCACCAGATACTAAATTCCTCTAATACATTGCTTAACAGCATAAAAAAGCAGGCTGACGTTAACCTCTTAGGAGTTAACGTCAGCCTGCTTTTTTATGAGTGGAGCGCTATTCTACAAAATAGCACGTTATTTTTTGTGAAACCTACATGGCCTTAATAAATATGCCCTTAAACTATTAGCTAAAGTTATCAGCTTTTTAGGTTTGGCAATTAAAAAAATCACACCTGCTGTTAAAAGGATACAGAGCACCTGGATAAGTCTCTTAACCGAAGTAGCACTAGTCAATAGCACAGGATTTGATGGTTCTGAAACACGTTGTACTTTTAAAGTTCCTTGCCAATACTTCGGCTTGATTGACAAACTCATTGCTGGGGGAGGAATTTTTCGGTAAGATCTGCTGAGAACTACACTACTGGAAGAGAGTCGTTTTGTTGTGCTTTTAACCGAATATGTAGAGCTTCCAATTATGTTCGCCTTTGAAACCGGACAAGCATGAACTATCCCGGTCGAATCCTTTTGCAGTATCACAACACTTGTAAATGGACATTGGTGTCCCTTCCTGTTATCTGACCTGATAAAACTTTTGTTTAACATTGTCAGCCTCCTATATCCGGGCAACAAGTTAAGTAATATTCTAACTTCATCTTATGTCTTCTTATGGTGTAGTGTTCATGTCCTTGTTAGTCATTCTCTGCAACATTAGTTTAAGCATTGAACCATTGAAACCAGAAGCATTTTATCTCGGAGAGCATATAATAAATAAGACTTGTAAACTTACGACCATGATAGCAACGATTGCACATCAAACAAAGACTTCTAGATATACAAAATAGAGGTTAGCTTTGTAATTTCATGGCGTTAAAAGGAGCGGATAAGAAGTGGGAAAAAATAACGCAAACAAAAAGGGTACGGTAATTAAGGCGGCTATGTTTGGAAGTCTAGCAGGAGCAGTGATGGGCCTATTGCTTGCTCCAAAAAGCGGACAGGAAATGCGTCAAGATCTAGTCGAACAGGCCCATGCAATCGGAGACAAAGCTGTAGATATTAAAGACAAAGCGCAGAGTGTTTGGCAAAATGTTGAGGAAAAAACCCAAGTGACGGTTAATAATGGTAAGAGCTGGATTAACAAAGGAAAACAATTAGTTAGTAACCTGAAGACATTAGTATCTGAGATTCAGCAGGGTGCTTTGACAAAGACTGTTCCTGTTTATGCAACAGAAGAATTTGTTAGTGATAAAGACAGTGAAAGTAATAGTGATATTTATTGTGAAATTGATGCTAATTGTGGTACTGGTACTGGTGCTGATATTGAAACAGATACTGATACTGATACTGATTTTGATACCGATATTGATACTGATAATGACAGTGATGATCCAGGAAAGATATTTTAGACCTAAGATAGTATTCTATTGTCTTATGAACAAATACTGGCATTCCTTTTGATACTTAATTAAATATTTAACGGTAGTTGAAAAGACAGTTTGAACTGTCTTTTTTTTTCGAGTGAGACAATTAAAAGAGTCTTCATATCACCTTACAAAGACTGACCTCATCATCAACAAAATCGAAGGAAAATTAAATGATCAATATGCTCATTAGGGATAAGACGTCCTCTCGTGGAATGAGATTCTAACCCTCAATTAAAGCACCTTTTTTAACTTACTACAATATATTAAGTTAAACAAAGCCGGAAATAGATCATGCTTGTGTAATTTTGACACAAAGATTTCCCTATCTCAGAACTTATCTATTTCGTGGGGGTTATATATGAATAAGTTAAAACGCATTTCTAAAGTCTTTGATTCAGCAGACGAAATTTCCTTTGACGACACCTCTAGGATTGTATTAATGAGTGATATCCATAGGGGTGATGGAAGCTGGGCAGATGATTTTTCAAAGAACCAAAATCTATATTTCGCTGCCTTAACCCATTACTATAATGAAAATTATACTTATATTGAGATTGGTGATGGTGATGAACTTTGGAAGAATAAAAAAGCTTCTGACGTTATATACGTACATAGTGATGCATTTTGGCTTCTTTCTAAATTCTTCAATGAGGGCAGGCTGTATTTAATTTTTGGGAACCATGACATGTGCAAAAAAAGTGACAAATTTGTTAAAAACAATTTGTATCAATACTTTGATGTAAGGGACAAAAAGTACTATCCCTTATTTGAGAATATTAAGGTTCATGAGGGCCTGGTTTTAAGGCATTCAATGACAGATCACAAGATTCTCTTGATCCATGGGCATCAAGCAAGTTTCATGGATTATGAAATGTGGAGGTTATCGAGATTCCTGGTTAGATATTTATGGAGACCCCTGGAGCTATTCGGTGTAAATGATCCAACAAGTACAGCCAAAAACTATCATATGAAAGATGCAGTTGAAAATAAACTTACAGAGTGGGTAATACAGGAAAAACATATGCTTATTGCCGGTCATACTCATAAGCCTATGTTTCCAGAGATCGGTAATCCCCAGTATTTTAATGATGGAAGCAGTGTCCATCCTCGTAGTATAACGGCAATTGAAATTGCTGATGGTTTTATTGCACTTGTTAAATGGAATGTCAAAACAAAGGATGACGGTACATTGTTCATTGGCAGAGAGGTACTAGCGGGGCCAAGAAGATTAAGTGATTACTTTTTATCATAATAACGGGTCCCGTTAAGGAGTTAAAAACAACGAATCACGTTAAAATTATCATCCTTTTATTTCTTCATCATAGACATATGGTTTTTTCTGCAAGGTATTACGAAGTGGTTAAATTCAATTAAAATTCCATTAAGGATATTGATTGCATTCGTTACAGTGTTCTACCTTACGATTGATGGCACAAGCTCTTATTTTACAATGCTTGCAGTTTATGAATAAATTATTCGATTTACACCCATCGCACTTAGCGAATATGAGGGCTCCCCCCTTTCAAAAAAGTATAATATAAGACAACTTTTTCGGGTAGCGAAATGGTATAGCCCCGAATAATCTACCATATATTACCTTTTTAATAGAGATATGGAGAGTGACCTTATGTCTTTAGATAGAATGAATATGTTTTGGAATCAACAAGCAATGCCCCAACAGAATCAGTTCTTTCAACCTTCGGCTGCTCCGGGGCAATTTAGCGGGGGCGCTCCCACTTGGATGTTGAATCAGAGTCAGAGAGTACCGTCCACGATGGGAGGGCAAGGCAGTTTTCCGATACCACCAGGATATAGCCGCAACATGAATATGAATGGTCCCGGAAGCAGTCTGGGGGGAGAAATGCCTAGACATCAAGGAAATTTTGGAGGGAATCTTGGTTTAGGAGCCGGACCACAAAATGTGGGTGGTCAAGGCTACGCCACACCAGGGTATCCGCCTCAAGGCTTCGGGCAGCTACAACAATACCCCCAACCCCAGTTGCCTTTGACTCAAAGTTATCCGTCCCAAGGATATTCCCCCCAGGGATATAATCAAGATTATAGAGGACAAATGCCTTTACAATCTGCATGGGAAGAACCCAAAAAAGGTGGACTTAAAGGTTTTATCAGCAATCTTATGGCAAAACGAAAGAGATAATTAGTTCAACCTCTCTACTTCTGTTATTCTCCATTTCGAGGATTGAGAGCATCGTTGAAAACGGGGAGCTACTACTCCCCGTTTTCTTATATTGAGTATTTATTCTAAGAACAGAGAAAGGTGCAGACGCTTATCAGAAAATAATAAAACCTTCCACATCATGTGTAGAAGGTTTCAACTTATCGCACATAGCACATCCACTCATATCTTGGCCTTATCTATGAGATAATTAGATTTGATTTACCCTGCGAAAGGCTATGCATACTTCGAAAAGTTTATTTCCTCACTTGTTTTTTGGGATACCTCTCTATAGATCTCTAATACTGCTTTATTAATAACTGCTCCAAAATAGGCAGTAATAATTACTCCAACGACAATGCCATTCTGACCCATTCCGGCCAAAATAATAATCGCTATACCTATAAGGGAAAACAAAAAGCCAAAAACAAAGGCCATTTTGATTGTTAATCCTAAGTTTTCAAACAGAAAACTAATTCCCAGCTTAAAATTATCCTTGAGGCTTACTTTATCAACTACTATTGAGTATTGGACATAAACAAGGATGATAAATATGAAATTTAAATAAAATAAATTTACCGATATAAATACCGAAAGTGAAGGGATAATCCCTAAGAGGGTTAGGACAAAAAACTTAAACCATAATTGATTACCATCTCGAAGAAAATCCTTAAATGTTACTCTTTTGTGTCCAGCCTGACTTATCACGGATAAATAACCACTATGTAAAAAACTTGTGATAAGAACAAACGACATAAGGAGCAAAATATTAGTCAGGTTTATTTGATTTATAAGACCTCGAAAACCGCTTGAATTATACTGAAAGAAGATCGAAGGAAAATCCTCCAGAGTGTATCTTATACTAGGTGGAGATGAAATAAACCCTAACTTAAATACTAATTTTGATAAAGGCTGGTACTCAGTCTTAAAAATCCTTTCAAAAAGATTAAGTTCTCCAATGTCGATTATTAGAGGCAGCAAAATGATCCAAATAACCTTATGAATTGATTGAAACTGTTTATTCAACATATCAGTTATAGACATTTTTTACTCCTTTTAGTCCATTAAAGTGTGGTATAATAATTAATTATACCATATTATGGAGGGAGTATTGGGTTAGTCTATGAAAAAATACACTATGCTCTTATTTACACTTGTGGTGATGATAGCTACTGTTATTACTCAAATATCAGAATACAAAACACTTCCAAAACCTGAGTTCAGGGAGCCTTTTCTGGACATTGAATCTACAAAGTTCGGCCAAATTAAAAACATTGTTTGGTTAGATAACTTTGTATCAAGTGAAAATGCTGTCTTAGTCTTAGCCACAAATCCTAAGAATAATATTGTCTACTCTTCTTTATCGTATTTAGATATAGCTAATGGTGAGACTAAACTCTTAGCGGAATTTCCATCTCACCAATTCCTTGACAACATTATTTTATTTGATAATCGCCTCTCTCAAAACAATGGTATAATAACAGCTTTCAATGAAGGAGTTGTTAAAATTACTCTCAATCGGAATGACAACCACATTTTATTCGCCGAACAAGAATTCATGCCTATAGAAGGCTTTGAGAAAGCTAGCAGCATGGATTTAAAAGGTGATCTCTATTACTCTAAACCAAATGATCATTTATTATTTGTAAAGCATTTTGGCCAACCATCTTTCCCTTTTTTCATGAATGATAACGAAGTTGTTAAGGATATGACCTACTTACGAAAGCCCTATCAAATAGTCAATGCTAATAGTTTAGACCGTAAACTGACCTATACCTCTCTCACTGCTAATGGGATTGACCTCTATGCCATGGATTTTGATGGCACTCCCGTGGCTGACTTTAATAAACCCATTATAAAAAACGTCATTAACGCTCAAAGCATCGAGGACAGTTTTGGTTTAATTGGCATGAATTTAATTAAAGAATCCTCTGGTTCCTCTGTTGAGCAATCTTTAAATATCTTTATGGCTCGAAGATATAAAGCTAATTACGATAAAATACTTGTCTTGGATACTATTCCATTTAACACTGACCCTCTAGGTTCAGCACCGGCCTTGGATTCGACTACCTTTAATGACGACTATTCTGTTGTCTATACCAGCTATGATGAAAGCCATAAAGGCAAGCTCACAATATGTAATTATCAGCAAGAACCCAAAGTTATTCTTGAAAATGAGAACCTCTTTGGACCAGTTAGTATTGATAGAAAAAGCATTCTTGATCCTACTGATCCTTTGGCTAAAAGTGATATCAAAAACCCATACATTCTCTACTTCACCTTAGAAAATGACAAGGTTAGAGTAAAAATCTGTGATCAGCATGGAAAACCTGTGAAGGATATTACAAACATAATCATGAACTAATAATAGATCAATATCCCTCTTATTGAATTTATCAATAAAGAGGGATTTGTGTTTGTGATTTTTCCATCTCTAATCGAAGGCAACCCCCAGATACCCTAAATCTTCTGGCATTATTAACGTATCTATGGCACTTTGTACCCTGATCATTCCGAAAGGACGAATGGAGCCTCCTAATTGCTGACCTATGTGGGGTGAGGTGCGCAGCACATATTCTTTTGCAGTAAGTTGTTGCACGATTTGTTTGACAGCTGTGTTAAGGAGATCATCAGGAAGTAAGATTTCTTTGATCAGCACCTTGTCAGAAGTAATTCTTTCAACTGCTAAACACCCCTGTATATCATCAATATTTATAGCGTAGATATCTGCTCCAGAGAGCTGGGACAGTTTTTTCTGGTAGGAAATGTTCTCATCAGGATACGAAATATAAAGACGGCCGTTAAGTTGGCTATTCCTTCTGCGATTATAATCCTCAGAGGTTATTGGTAAAATCGTACAACTGAACGGCTTAGAGACAGGCAAGCTATCTGCTCCTTCTCGACTAAATAGAATCTCCCTAATATATAATCCGTCCTGGTAGCCTTGTTTTCGATAATACTCAAAAAGCTGAGTGTGAGCTGGAACAAGAACGGAAAGTTCCTCTTTTCTAGCCCTGAGGTACTGGTTGTTGCTATAGTCCATTAATTGAGTAGCAAAACCTCTGTTCTGGAATTTAGGGTGTGTTGCGATAGCGTAGAACATGGCTGTATTAAGGCTTCGGTCATCCGGAAACACCGTTCTGACAGGTATCATCGTAAGCATAGCCGCAATCTCTCCATCATGAAGCAATACAACCGTTTCATCCTCTTTATATCGATTGGCAAAATAGAAATCGATATAACTGTCAGGATCTCCAAAGCAAAGTTTCCATATTTCTTTTTGCTGATCCGTCTCACCTTTTCGGGCCAGTCTGATTTCGCACATCAAATTTTATCTCCATCTGCCTTAAACGGCTAATTCTTTAAGTTCAAAGTAAGTAGCCCAGTATTTCTCCTCCATTTTATCTGGATGGTAAGATAACTTAGCTTTTCTTAATCCCTCAAAGCCCATATCCTCCTCACGGTTGACATAAAGGAGTTGGGGATAGTTCTTTTGGATAACCGCAGCAAACTCACGGTTGATCATTTGATAGGCACCCGCTATCTCGCCAAAGGCTTTTTCAATATGGATGACATAAGTGTCCGAATTTAGTTTTTCTCCCATTGTGAAAGCAATTACTTTACCCTCTGCACGAATAAGCCCACCTTCTAAGCCAAGTTCGGTAAAATTGTCAAAGCAACGCCGTACTGCGCAGGTTTCATTGGCGATCTCGTGCCGATTCTCATTATGAGAATTGAGCTTACACCATTGCAGGTTCATTTCCCAGCATTCGGCCAGATTTGCTAATGATATCGGTTCAAAACTCCAATCAGAATTCACCTTAATAAATCGATTGATATAATTGCGCTTAGAGTGAAGTTTATTCCCCTTTAACGTGACTAGCTTGTCCAGAAGATAAACATAATCAAAGTTATCTCGTATTACTTTATACTCGAAGTTATCAGGAAAAACTTCTTTCATTACTGCGATATTTTCGGGGGATATTCCTGCTACTACAAATTCTTGCCCATTGTAAACTGCGTCTTGTTTCAATACTTCAAAGACAGTTTTGATATCGCCCGTACCAGCAGGGAAAAAATAATAGGGGGAATCATCCATAACTCCTTTAACCACAAGAAAGTCATTTACTTGTGCAACCCGATACTTATAGATTTTGGACCATGCAAATATGTTTGTAAAATTTTGATGACAACCACGCATATCAGCAGTGACAAGAAGTTGGTCTATCCACTTCTTGTCACTTATTTCTATTTCTTTAAAGTTAATCATTTTATCCTCCAGTTTAGTATCCTGTTTTTACACTTACTATATAATTTGCCACTTATAAAATCGGTATTCAACTCAGGCGAGTTCACATTTTAATCACTCCCGCTACAGAGTCAATATTAGGTGTTTTTACAGATTGAGCTTAGATGGTGAAATAAGTCGACACCTTTTTGGTAATAATTACTCATTTCTGATTGCGGCACCATGTTGCCGCCGGTTGCCCAGATAATATGAGATGCATTCTGGATTTTGTCTGTTAAACCTTGATCTATTACATATTTGTTTCCTGCATTCGTCATGAATAAATTGAACATACCGGGAGCACCTGCCAACGCTGAGGGTTCAACGAATATTTCTTCTGTATCAGCCATAACACTCAACATTCTATACAACATATTATCGTTTAAAGTGTAAATGCCGCTTAACAGATTTATCATTGTTTTTCCGATAAAGCTTGAAGCTCTGCCTACAGCTAATCCGTCTGCATCCGTGATGTTATCAATTCCAAAGTCCTGAACACATACTTTATCATGTTCACCTGTCATACATCCTATTAACATGCAAGGTGAATGAGTAGGCTCCGCAAAGAAGCAATGCACATAATCCTTAAAAATTAGCTTTAATCCAAATGCTACTCCACCGGGTCCCCCTCCAACACCACAAGGAAAGTATACAAATAATGGATGGTCTTTATCCACAACAACCTTTAGATCTTTAAGTTGTTCTTTTAGCCTTAGTGCTGCAACAGCATACCCTAGGAATAGATTGATTGAATTCTCATCATCAACAAAATAGCTCTTTGGATCGTTATCCGCCTGTCTTCTACCCTCTTCAACAGCTTTGCTGTAATCCGATTGATATTCAATTACGGTAACCCTTTTGCTTCTGAGAAGGTCCTTCTTCCATTGCTTTGCATCGGCAGACATATGAACAGTTACATTAAATCCTAATTTAGCACTCATTATGCCGATACTTAATCCCAAATTTCCTGTAGAGCCAACGACAATAGAATAGTGGGAAAAGAAATTTCTGAATATATCATTGTCTAAAACCGAATAATCGTCTTCCCTAGAAAGCATTCCAAATTCAAACGCTAAATCTTCTGCATGCTTAAGTACCTCATAAATTCCGCCTCTTGCTTTGATTGACCCAGAAATAGGGAGATGGCTGTCACATTTGAGCAACAAGTTTTCACAAATTATTTTCAGGTTAAATATTTCCTCCATTTGTTTTTTCATACGAGGAATTCTGATAATAGGTGACTCTATAATACCACCTTGTTCTTTTGTCTCTGGAAAGACTTTGGCGATATATGGAGCAAATTTTTTCAGTCGTTCGTCAGCAGCTTTTACGTCTGCTTCAGTGAGGGAAATCTTTAAAATGGCGTCATTATATGCTTGATATTGTGGATTTATCCAGAATACTTCGTTAGTATTGATTATTTCAGTAAGCAATGGATATTCTTGTTGCCAACGCTCAATACTTTTTCCTAAAATCATATTAATCCCCTCAAAATTTCAGATAGCTTCTAATCTTAGTATGTGATAGCCAATTCTTTCTTTCAGCAACCTTGTTGCTGATTTTTAATCTCGAAGTTCAGTAAACGAACTAGGTTTAGGTCTTTCCATAGTATTCACGGTGTCTGCTTTTCTTTGGATCAAGATTTTAGAACAGTATTCAATTATTTCCCGACGACGTACAATTCCGATAAAGATTTGCTGATCATCCACGACAGGCACAAAATTCTGCACTACCGCTCTGGAAATTAAATCCTCTATATGGGCTTCGATCGTTACTGGCAAATTCTGAACATGTTGTTTTACTTCGCTTAGAAAAATATCCTCCGTGTTTTCAAAGGATAAACCAGGCGTATTTTTTAACTTCCAGAGTAAATCTCCTTCTGTTATCGTTCCTGCATATTTTCCCTCGTCATTAATGAGAGGGACCGCCGAATAGCTATGATACTCCATTCGTTCCAAGGCTTGACGCATCGTTGCATTTTCTTTTAAAAAAACGATGTTCTTTTTAGGTATAAGAAAAAATGCTACATTCATTAATATTTACGCTCCATTTCGGCTATCTATTATAAAACTAGGATTAATTATATACCATACAGTTAGAAAAACTGAAATGAAACTTTGGTTTTTTGAGTAACATAATTATAGCACCGACCTTCTATTATTAGAACATCAGTGCTATGTTCATTCATTACCTTGTCACCTAGAAACCAAACTTGGAGCCTGTAAATTGTTGATCTAAAAATCAACCTATTCTAGCCTCTTTTAACGTAGGCCATAGTTGTTGATTAATAACGTGTACTAAATAGAAATCTAAGGAATCTGTCTGAAAAAGGTTTGATTTGGCATTTAATCGCTCCACTTAGCAAAGTATAACCACGTGTCATTTTGTGATTATATGAGTACATAGTCACAATGTCAAGCTTGTTAATAAACCATGATCTTGAAAGACCATGGTTTATAGAACTATTTGTTAGTACTATGCTGCTTACTGGGTAACTTCTTAGCTGGATTTTCATTATCTTGATGTTTCTTGTTTTTTTCAGCTTTTGCTTGAGCATCCTGTATTTTAGCCAATTCATCCATTGATTTACCCTCCCTTGATTACTGAACCTTATCTTACTTTAACCATACATCCTCAAAAACATGCTTGCAAACATCATATAAAAATTAACTCAATCTTTACTCCCTCGTGTCCACTGATTGGTATACGTCTGCGATATGGTGAAACATAATTATGTAATTGATTAGTGAGAATTATAATATTGGAGTTATTGCAAGATTTTTGGTGGAGCAAATAAATGCTGTTGTTTTTTTCAACATTATATAGTATAATAAAAAAGCGAATTAATCAATTCATAAATTATTTGAATTCAAAGCAACCTGACTGGCGGGACTAGGAGCAGAATCCATCCCAATGGTTGTTGCTTGTTTTTTATTTGGGTGTCACTTTGAAAGGAGTCAACTAATGAGCGATAACATTTCTATGAAAACTGAGCTCTCAAGGTCAATTATTGAGAGGTATTTAGAAAGAAAATTGAAAGATACTGAAATTCTGCACCATCTTAACGAAGTCAATGATGACGACAGAACTGCAAACCTTGCAGTGTTCATTGATAGCGCTCATCATGCGAAATTCCACAAGGCCAAAAGGAAATCTCTCTATATCCCTGAAGTCGGACGCACCAGAAAAGAGATCGAATCTAAAATGTTAGAGAAGTACGGAATAGTTTTTTATGGACCGTTATACAATAGTGATAGAGAAAAAATGCTTAAAAAGCTGGCAGAACGAACAAAAAGAGAACTAGGTTTAATCAGCTAGCATATATCAGTTTATGAACTATTTCTCATAACTTATTGGTACTCTGAAGTTTATCAATTCCAAGACACCCACTTCTTCAAGTGGGTGTTCCTTATTCTACTTGCTTTTGCTGAACGAGTTCACTTTGCAGGTACCATAGGTGAGAAGCTAAATTTGTCTCAACCACTTAAAGGAAGTATAATACGTTATAATAATGCTGATTACAGGAGGAATCCACTATGTTTTTAGTTGACAAAGAGGCCTTGCAATATATCAATTCCAAGTCGAATTCTATAGTTATTGACTTGAAGCCAAATCCGTCTTCAGGCGGATGATGTCCCAGTCCAAACGTAACAGGTCGTTACGTTCCAAAAATCTCTATCAGAGAACCACATTCAAATAGACAACTCGAATATAATGTTCTCGACCAAGATGGAATCAAAATCTACTATTCAACAAAACTTAAAGTAAGAGATGGCTATTCGGATATTAAAATTAAACTGAGAAAGTTGTTATTTTTTAAATGGTTGGAAATAGAAGGAGCAAGTATAAAGAAGTAAGAGATATTTAGAAACATCTCCGAGCCTTCCAGGCGATGGACATGACTCAAACAGGACGTTGGAAGCTTAGGGTATCGCCAAGGTTGGCACAATTTCATAGTTCTCAGTAGTTCGTATTTGAAAGCCCCAATGAATACTGTCCGGAGTTGTTACGGTCTCTCCCATAAGCAGCTTAATAGCAAGATCTAAGAAATTCACCCCTGTAAAACAGGATTTATGAATCCCTGCTGACATACGGGTGTTTATTTCTATAAGATAGGCCTTGCCTCTGTGATACTTAACTTGAATATTGTACAGATAACTCAAGGAAAATTCCTTAGTTAGTTTTTGAGCTAGAGCAATCAAATCTTCTCGATATTCAATGTTCTGACGATACAGGTCTAGCTTTCTCCTAGGAATAGCTACGATAAGTTCGCCCTTATTCCCTAAACAATCAATGCTAAACTCATCCCCTTCCAAGTATTCCATTACTATGAAGGGGTTTACATTTTTGGAGTTCTGTAATACCCGTACTATCCTATCCATGGCGATTGTCGGACCTGTTGTTTTATAAAGCTCATCTACTTCTTTCATATCCTCTAAGATTTGTTTGAAGCCATCTCCGCCAATTCCAGAGATAGGCTTCAAACAAGAACTGCTTCTGTTTTTTGTTATATCATCATGTGCTTTTTCAAAGTCCACATAGTTTCTGATACAAAATGTTTTTGGGATAGCGACAATATCAGTATCTTTTAAAGCCTCGTACGTTTTTAACTTATCGTCAAGAAGTTGGTAAGTTGCACTGTTCCCGATAAACATTACCTTAACTCCAAGTTGTTCAAACTGTTCCTTAAAGTTGATTAAAGTGTTTACATTATATCTTGGTACAAACAAGTTAATATTGTTTTTAAGACAAAAATCTAAACAATAGTTAGCATAGTCGTTTCCATGAAGAGATGGTTCCACTTCGAAATAATCTGCAACTTCTTCTAGATAGTTGTTTGCACAAACATGAGAAATGAAGATCTTAAACTTATTGGAATTATTATTGCTTAAAAAGTATTTAATAACTTTGTGAGTTGAGGAAAAACAACGATTAAAATAAATATTGATTGTCACTTGTTCAGTGCTGTTTGCTTTGGCTTTGTTATACATAATTAATTTGCATCCTCCTATAGGTCCACTCATAGGATTAGCAAAATCATAAAATACATACGTTGCATACGAGCATTACTATGCTTTTCTTCGAAATAAAACTTGCCTAACCCAATCCTTGAATCCCAATTTCTTGGGAGTGGGTTTGCGACCATAAATAAGGCCAAATCCAAAGTAGCTACGGTTCTTCTTCATGAAGCCGGCATTCTTTTGCAATCTGGGCAATAAATTAGGCTGTCTTTTGATTTTAGTGGTAAGGTCTTTTATCAGTAGCCAATCCTTTTTGAGTTCATTCATAACAACATTGCCATTATCTTTTAATACTTGAGGATTTTTAATTTCAACATCCTGAAATCCAGCTTGCTCTAAAGCATTATGCCACTCTTCGAAGGACAATGGATTAGTGCCAGAACCGAAGCACTGTTCCATCTGATGTCTAAGATTAGCAGGCATTTCTTTTAACAATGCCATTTCTAGGTCAGCTACTCTCCCCTCAGGCTTTAATACTCGATAAAATTCCAGATAAACTTTGACTTTATCTAAAAAAACGGTAATAGATTCAGCAATTATTAAGTCAAAGTGGTTATCGTTAAACGGCAGATCATAAACATCTGAAACACTAAATTCAACCAAATGAGATACTCCTTCTTTTTCAGCCCTTAGTCTTGCTTTTTCAATCATTTGAGGACTAATATCTACGCCTGCAATTTTGCATCCCACTGTTTTGGCTAAATGACAAGCTGTTAGACCACTTCCGCATCCTGCGTCTAGCACATATTCCTCAGGTGTGACTTGTATTGCATCTAAATTAAGTTTGGTAGCAGGAAAGCCTCCGGGATGGGAACTTCCTATTCCAAGCCAAGCAATCAGTTCAAAATAGTTCATTTCCTCCACTCGTTTGTTTTCATATACCATGTATAACCCTCCTTCCGAAGGTATATGGTATTATATTCCATGGTCGAGCTTACTGGAAACTTGTTCATTCTTCATAATAAGAAAACTAATTTGAGTACTGTAGTACATAACCATAGGAAGATCATATAGGCGAGAAAGCAAATTATTGAATCTTCATGTTTATTTGCAATAAGATCAGAACAGAAAATTATGCCTATTACTGTTAAGATTAGATCGACTAGAACAGATATTGTGTAATTGGCTATTGAATCACCACTGTAATATGCAACCAGTAGATCTAGAGCTGAAAGGACAGATACAGAGATTAGAAACGTATTAGCTATTAATGTCAATTTAGATTTTGTTCTAGATTCGGTTTTTTCATTAAAATCCAATAGACTTGCTTTTGAGACAGACATGTTATTCCCTTCTTTCATTAAACTATTTAATGATTTAACTATAGCACCCTGTACAGACAAATAAATGTTGCGGCCAGTCAGGTCAAGAAGTGAGCTCAGATAGAACAATAATCCTGGTAAAAACAAAAGACAGATAAGTTACCGCCCAAAAAGCGGTGGCTTATCTGTCTGAACATTTCTATTTTCTTTTGTATCTTCAAGTCCTAGAAAAACTATACCCTAGGTAAAGAATAGGCTATGAATTATCTTAATTTTTTCACATCAATCGTATCATGAATCACTTCAGATTTTATATCGATGATTTCCCCAAAAGTATAGACTTGTGACCTTGAATTATGGTGTTTAGGAAATTTCTTTTTCGGAAAGTAATGTCGATAAATTCCGTAAAGACTCAGCGTTGCTGCACCAACTAAAATAATCCCAAAGGAAAAAATCACAGTGGTGATAACAACAAATAGAATCGCAAGGGACCATAGAATTCTATTAAGTTTTGGCAATGCGAAAACCTCCTTTATCTTAACCCTCTTACCATCCTATTACATTGTATCATAAGTGCTTACAGTTTTAAAATCAATCGACCACTTCAACTAATTCTCCATCCTCAAAATTGATATAAAAACCGGCTTGACGTGTACAACCTTGCACACCACATGTTCCACTTCAAACATTTTCCAGCATGCTGCGTTTAATCTTATATTTCCCTGCGCAGATTCTGCATATTTGGCTCCATGCTTTTGTTCCGTCAGCATGCTTGGGATTAGCGTTTTTAAATATTATTCCATTGTATTCGTACATCATGATTACCTATTACCTCTTTCTGTGCAGTTAGTTAAACTCGATTGGAGTGTCATTTACCCTATATTATATCATTCTCTCATAGCATTTTCTGTATAATAAGCAATTGCAATTGCACCTGGACCTACATGTAACCCGATGACCGGTCCAATATCCATGACATCTATATCAACTTTCAAATTTTCCTTGATTATTTTAGCTAGTTCTATCGCTTCATCGAAACAGTTAATATGCAAAACAACAATTTCTCCTAAACCATACATACCTACATCCAGCATCATTCTATCAACCATAGCCTTAACAGCGTTATTCTTCGTTCGAACTTTCGTTAAAACCGTTGTTTTACCATCTTCTACAGTTAAAATCGGAATGATTTTAAATAAGTTTCCTATTAACGCACTAGCGCCACCAATTCTGCCACCTTTTTTCAAGTACTCCAAATTTTCCGGAATAAACAAAAATCTGCTTCGTTTGATATTTTCTAAAGCTGCTTCTTTAACCTGCTCCAGGGTTTTGCCCGCCTTAGCAGCTCTGGCTGCTAAAACAACGGCAAATCCAAGTTGCATGCAGTTTGATCTAGAATCAACGATCTCTATTTGGGCATTTTCATATTTCTCTAAAACCATGGCTTTTACTATTTGACCAGTTGATACAGTACCACTCATATCTGAAGACAAGAAGATGCAGCAAAGGCTATCCCCCATCTCAATCGCACTTGTCATTTCTTGATACATTTCCCCAACTGAAGGTTGTGAAGAGGTTGGAATCCCTTTTGCATCCATCATTGTGTAAAACGTCTTGTTATCTATGTCAATTTCCCTCATACTATCATTTCCAAATGAAAGATTTAACGATACCATTCTTATGTTTAATTCTTTTCTAGTTTCTTCTGGCAAGTAGCTTGTGCTATCTGTCAAAATTTGTACAGCCATCCTTTTAGCTCTCTTTCATTACATGCTAATAAGCTGAATGCGCATGTATTAATTATCTCTATATTATACCTTTATTAACTCACTGTGTAATTTGTTTAGAATTTAATTATAGACTTCCAATAGTGTGGTGATATCTTCTTGACTAAGTGATACAGGCTCCGGAGGATCTACTCGGACAATGATGAAAGTTCCCTCAATATCTGATCTTCTGAGGGGCTTTTTGAGAAGAGGTTTGTTGCCATTGTATATTATTGAGCACCCAGGACGCACACTCTCTGCAATCTCAAGATAACCTCCGATTGTCAGTTCGAACGCTTTAAGGTTATTGGGCATTTCTCGAATATCTGGAGATTTTCCAGGCTCCACTACTAGAACCGTTATCCATTTAACCATTTTTCCTCCCCCAGCATCCTTCAATAAAACAAAGTGAAGGATTATGAATTGATAAGACATTCTATCAGATTCTGAACTATACGGGAAGCAAAAAAAGCCCCGTACGCGCGGTTATTTTTCCGCCGACGGGGCTTTCTGATTCACTTTAAAATAAAGCAAATAGTATTTTTGCTAATGCCACGGTTCAAGACATTCAGCAAGGACAACCAGACTGGTCTACTCTGCTGCAGGACTCTCCGGCGCATCATCGGGTACTAATGCATTTTCAATGAGAGTACTGAGATGGTGCATTTTCATTTTAAGCTTGTAGAACTTATTCATGTCATTAAACTGGTCAATGCAGTTATGACAGGGAATACAGCCAATTTGTGCCCCAGTAGCCAATAATTGATCAACTTTAGGTTTAGCTTTAATCATACGCTGCTGTTTGGTCGCAGCTACGGCTAAAGCGCCACCGCCGGCTCCACAACAAATGTTATACTTGCCATCAGGATTCATTTCGCGATAATCCTCAACGACATGTTTAATGACATAGCGTTGCGGTTCATAGACTCCTTCTTTACGAACCGTATTACAAGGATCGTGAAGGGTCACTGGGAGAGGATTTTTGCTCTTATCCAGTTTTAGTCTGCCTTCTTTAATCCAATCGGCGTAAAGTTCGACAATGTGGCGGACAGGGAATTTTTTCCCTTTCCAGAAAGTACGCTCAAACATTTTACTGGAGCGGAAAGCGTGACCACATTCTGTAACGATTAGTTCTTTAGCATTTAAGCGCTCTACTTCTTCAAAGAGCGGTCGAGAAATTTCTTGAAATTCATCATTCTTTCCTGTGAACAGACAGATATTCGTTGCGTCCCAACGTTTACTGCTCAGGGTATAATTTGCTTTCGCAGCGTAAAAGACATGTAAAATAGTCTGCAGTTCATGAGGATAATGCTTGACCTCTCTGGCGTTAAAGCCAAACATAAAATCTGCATCCGGCTTGTCGATAGGAATTTTATAATTTGGATCGTTCAGTTCTTTCTGAAGTTCCTCCTCAAGCCATTCCAGAGTTTCATCATAATCAAGTTGTTCTACAGCCATTTGGTTACCCGTACGGATATGGTCATCGGCAATGATTTGTAAATGACCGGGAGGCACAGGAGTTTTTCCTCGGAAAGCTCTTGTTATAGCTGCAATATTCACACCCATCGGGCATTCTACGGTACATCGTTCACACATATTGCAATTCCAAACGAAAGGATCGTTAGCCAATTCTTCCCGCATGCCAAGGGCTACTTTGCGAATGAATTTACGAGGGTCTTGATCCTCAATTAAATCACTATACTTACATCCCGCAGTACACATACCACAAGAAAGGCAATTGGAAAAATCATAGCCTTTTAATAATCCAGCCATTTCATCTCGCAGGGTAGGGTCTAAGTCTTTAACTCTAATGGGTTCAGCCATTCTTACTATCACCTCCGACTTGATTAATATTCATTAGGTAATTCTTTTAATTGAGCCATAGAGAAAACCGGGCCATCTTTGCATACATATTCTGTACCAATATTACAACGTCCACAGATTCCTAAACCGCACTTCATGCGCATTTCTAATGAAGTGTATATTCGCTCAGGAGGGAAGTTGAGTTTTTCTAAGACTGGCAATGTGAATTTAATCATAGCCGGTGGTCCGCAAACAACGGCATAGGTGTTGACTGAAGAAGGAGCAATTTGCTCAGTTATGCTGGGAATAAAACCAACATGTTTATTCCAGCCTTCTGCCGGTCTGTCAATGGTGGTTACCAGATTAATGTTTGGGTTGTTTTCCCACTCGGCTAATTCTTCCTTGTAAAGCAATAAGCCAGGGTTTCTAGCACCGTAAATAACCGTAATATCACCATAGTCACCGCGATGTTTAGGATCAAGCATGTATTTAGCAAGTGAACGCAGAGTCGTAAAGGCAAAACCTCCACCGATAATGACAATATTTTTCCCTTTAAATTCTTCGATGGGATAATAATTGCCCATTGGTCCTCTAACCCCTACCATAGTTCCTTCTTCCATGAGGTGTAAGGCATTAGATACGCATCCTACTTTAGCAACCGAAAACTTTAGAATTCCAGGCTCAGTCGGAGAGGTTGCAATTCCAAAAGGTGCTTCGCCATGACCATAGGCACTTAGTTCTGCAAACTGCCCCGGCATATATTTAAAGTTTTCTTCATCTTGTTTATTGAGAAACTCCAGTGTAAAGGTATTGATCAGCTTATCTTCGGTTTCTACTAAATTTTTAACGAGTTTCATGGTTATTGGGATATATGGATTCAGTTGCATCATTCCACCACCAATTCTGCTTTGTTAGCCCCATCAATGACTTGTCGGATATCCATATTAACTGGGCAACCTTTTATGCAGCGACCACAGCCTACGCACGACATAGACCCATTGTTGTGGACAAAATAGTTAAACTTGTGCATCATCCGCTGACGCCAACGAGTCTTTTTATTATCCCGCGGGTTATGACCAGATCCATGAAGTGTAAAGAGCGGGGCCATACAAGCATCCCAAGTTCGAACTCTCGTGCCTTCATTTTTGCGCACTTCCTCGGAAATATCGAAGCAATGGCAGGTAGGACATGAGAACGAACAAACATTACACCCAATGCACTTTTCTTGGAGAGTATCCCAGTAAGGATTATTAAACATCTTGTCCAGCTTACTGGTGGTGGTTGATACATCGACCTTGCTCGAGGTCTCTGCGTCCTTAATTTTGTCAACTAAGGCTTGTTCATCTGCAGAAAGTTCAGAGAGCGCTTCGAAACGAGCAGCTACGGCTTTCCCTTTCTCTGTGATCACTTCAACGTCGTAGGAATCTCCAAGATCAATTAAAAAGATATCGGACCCTTCACTGCCAGCCGGAGAAAGACCAAATGAGGAGCAAAAGCAAGTAGGAGCAATTTTGTTACACGCTACCCCGATTATGACAGATTTATCTCGGCGTTCAAAATAATATGGGTCTGTATACTGATCATTTTTGAAGACCATATCTAAGAGTTGCATCCCTTTAGCATCGCACGGTCTAATTCCAAAAAGAACTGTATTTTCTACCTTAAGCTCGCTCTTAACGGTTACATCTTTACCCTCTTTTTTATAAGACATGAGTTTTTCATGTTGAGGAAAAAAGAAGGCTTTGGGAGGAAGTTTAGAATTTAGATAATCTTGCTTAACTTCTGAGAAGCTTTTGACTCCTTTGAAAGCAATTCCGTTAGCATCACTAACCGGAGCAATTATTTGGTACTCAGCGACTAAAGCATCAAATGCCTGGCCAAATTTTTCTTTACTTATCTTCATTATCTTCACCTCACTCCTTTACCAAGAACTGTTCTGGATCATTTGCGCTGTATTCATTAAGAGCAGGTTTACCCTCTTCACTGATACCGGATTCATGGTTATACATGACGTATACATCTTTCGTCATTTTACGGTTCAAGGCGCGGATGTCAACACCTTGTGGACATGCACGACTGCATGCACCGCAATCAACACATCGGCCAGCTAAGTGCATAACGCGGCCAGCTTGGAAAAGGAGATTTTCGGCACGATTTACTCCGCCAGTGAGCCATCTTGGAGAATTGCAATCCACAAAGCATTCCTGACAATAGCATAAAGGACAAGCATTACGGCAGGCATAACAGCGAATGCACTTGCTCATTTGCTCTTTGAAATATTCTTGGCGCTCGCTGTCAGATTTGCTTTCCAAGGCTTCTACGTCTGCAAAGGCAGCAGCTTCTTGAGATACTTCAATCGTATCGCCAATATGAAGGTCCTCCATGACAGGGTTAGGGTAACGGCAGGTTTGACAGGTAGCATCCTTTACTTCCGTAAAGAGATACTCTTTATCCCCTTCCATTCCTTTTACGGATATTTTACCGTCGCTGATACTAGCTTCGAGAATTTCTCCCACTTCAGCTCCGATTTTTCTTTGATCAATGACACCGTGACAGGAAACTCCAATGATGTATAAGTCATCTCTGACAATTTGATTTTCTTGTAACAAGACTGCTAAAGCGCGACTGTCACACCCTTTGGCGACAATGGCTTTTTTTCCGGGAGTCTTAGCTACATAAGTCGCTAAATTATTCTCGCAAGTTTCATCCCATATCAAGGAGTCAACCCCTTCTGAAGAATGAACAAAGCAAGGAGTCGCTTTTAGTGGTAAGGACCCTTTTTCGTAACCGATGACAACGTCTACTTTGCCTTCAGCCAGTAATTGACGGGCCGTTTCTCGGATATCGTTAATGATTTTATTCATCCGCTGCACCCCCGTCGACTACTTTAAAGATTCCGTTATTAGGACCAAGAGCACTGACGCGCTCGGTAACCCCTTTAACAACTTCAGCAAAGCGGCCGCCTTCTGCTGCTGATACCCATGAAAAACTGATTCGATCTTCTTCTAAACCAACATGGTTTAGTAAGGATTTAATAAGCGCAAATTTTCTTCTTGCTACATAATTGCCGCTAATATAATGGCAATCTCCTGGGTGACAGCCGGAAACCAAGACTCCGTCTGCCCCATTAGCCATTGCTTTCAAGACATATAGGGGATTAATTCGACCGGAACATGGGACTCTGATTGTTCTAATAGTTGCAGGATATTGAATTCTACCGACACCCGCTAGATCTGCTCCTGCATAACTGCACCAGTTACACAAGAATGCCGCAATTTTTGGTTCATACTTTTTATTTTCAGTTTCTACCTGAATTTCTCCCATAATCATCTACCTTTCCCAATAGTTATTAGGTGCCCAAAATTTATAGGGAGTTTAACATCTCCACAATTTGCTCGTTTGTACACCCTCTGAGGCTTATAGCTCCGCAACGACAACTCGAAGCGCATGCTCCACAGCCTTTACATAGAGCATCGTTTACAACTGCTACGCGGTTAACCATATCAACGGTGACTGCTTTGGCTGAGCAAACTGCTTCACAAGTTCCACAGGCAGTACATTTGCGTTTGTTGACAAAAGCGTTTAGACCGGCAGATTCTACTTGATCTTGTGATAAGGCTACACCTGCGCGTCCAGCGGCTGCTTTAGCTTGAGCTACAACTTCTTCCATATTTTTAGGACTGTGAGCAATACCTGCCATAAAGACTCCATCTGTACTAAAATCGACAGGACGTAATTTCATATGTGCTTCTAAGAAGAAACCTTCGGCATTTAAGGGGATTTTGAACCATTTGGAAAGTTTCTTGCCGTCAGCAGGCGCTTTAATGGCAGCAGCTAAGCAAACTAGATCTGCTTCAATCTCTATAGGTCGATCTAAGACATGATCTGTGACTGTTACCACAAGGGTGTCTGCTTCCTTGCTTAGGACAGGTTTGGCATTCTCACTATAGCGGACAAAGATGATCCCAATTCGTCTTGCTTCCTCATAGTCCTCTTCGTAGTAGCCATAAGTTCTCATATCTCTGTATAGAACGAATACATTAGCTCCTGGATTTTTCTTTTTGACCTTAAGAGCTAATTTAACGGATTTAGTACAGCAAGTACGGCTACAATATGGGTTTTCATCAGAACGAGAACCCACGCATTGAATAAAGACAAAATTCTTAGCATTATCTACTTTAGGGTCATGGTTATAGATTGCCTCATCCATTTCGATTTGGGTCATGACGCGGTCATCTTGACCATATAAGTATTCCTTAGGCTTGTATTCTTGCCCGCCAATGGTCAGGAGTGCTACACCATGTGCCAGTTGTTCTCCATTTTCCAAAGTGGTGGTAAAGTTACCCAAGAAACCTCCAACGTCTTTTATTCCCACACCTACGTGAAGTTTAATGTTTGGATGGTTGCTTACTTGATCGATAAGCCCAGCAACAAAGGCTTTCATGTCTTCTCCTCTGAAACCGGTAGAGAATCTTCTAGCAACTCCACCTAAAGCATTATCTTTTTCGACCAAATGAACTTCATAGCCTTGATCAGCTAAAGATACGGCACTTGTCATCCCAGCTACTCCGCCGCCGATCACCAATGCAGTATGATTCATTGACATGAAGATAGGTTGGACAGGTTGTTGCATGGAAGCACGAACGATTGCTAACTTTGTGAGATCTTTCGCTTTCTCGGTCGCTTTTTCAGGCTCGTGCATATGAACCCAGGAACATTGGTCTCGGATGTTAGCCATGTCAAACAGGTGGGCATTCAAACCTGCTTCCTTCAAAGTCTCTTGGAATAAAGGTTCATGAGTTCGCGGACTACAGGAAGAAACAACAATTCTATTCAGTTTCTGTTCACTAATCAATGCTTTGATCGAAGCCTGAGCATCTTGAGAACAAGCATAGATTTTGTCTGTAGCATAGGCTACAGTAGGCAGAGTTTTGGCATATTCTACAACACTGGGTACATCTACAACCCCGCCGATATTGACACCACAGTGACAAATAAAGACACCGGTTCGTATAACATCTCCAACAACATCTAATTCAGGTGGATATTCTTTTTCACTAACCAGGGTTCCACGCTCATCGGATAATAAAGCGGAGGCAGCACCAGCAGCGGCACTGGCTTGCATAACAGTTTCAGGAATATCTCTCGGGCCACTGAAGGCTCCTGCAGCAAAAACACCTGCTTTGGAGGTATTTACCCCACTAAGCGGTTCAAGCTCAGCAAATCCAAATTTGTTGACTTTGAGATCTAACATTTGTGCTAATTCTTTGGAACTGTCGCCTGGCTCAAGACCCACAGAGAGAACGACTAAATCAAATTGGTCTTCACAAATTTTTCCATCTTCTGTGGAGTATCTTATGCAAGCATCTCCGGAATCATCTTTGGCTTCGGTAACTTCATATACACGAGAACGAATGAAGTTAACCCCTTGATTATTCTTAGCGTTGTTATAATATTTTTCAAAATCCTTACCAGGGGTTCTCATATCCATATAGAAAATGGTTGTATCCACTGGAATATGGCTATGTTCTTTAGCAATAACGGCTTCTTTGATAGCGTACATACAGCAAACACCAGAACAATAATTATTATTGATTTTGGCGTTTCTGGAACCGACACATTGGATCCAAGCGATCTTTTGTGGCTCTTTTTGATCAAAAGGTCTTACTAAATGTCCGTCAAAGGGACCAGAAGCGCTGAGAAGACGCTCAAATTCAAGGCTTGTTATAACGCTTTTGATTTTTCCATAACCGTAGTAATCGAGCCTGGAGGCGTCAAATATTTTGAAGCCGGGATTAAGAATCATTGACCCTACTTCAACTTCAAATTCTTTGTCTTCCATCTGATGGTCGATTGCGCCAGCTTGACATGCTTTAACACATTTCAGGCAAATGTCTTTCCCTTTGGCTTTACCACGAGTTTGATACAAGCAATTCTTTTCGTCAATTCCATAGGCATTTGGGAAGGCTTGCGAATACTGTTTAAACGCAGCTTTTCGTTTTCCTAAGCCCTGATTAAATTCATCATCGACTTTTACCGGACAAGCCTCAGCACAGGCTCCACACCCCGTACATTTTTCCAGATCAATGTAACGTGCCTTTTGCTTAATAGTGACTTTAAAATTTCCGGCTTCTCCTTCAGTTTTAACAACTTGTGAATTGGTGTAGGTTCTCACGTTAAGATGGCGTCCGCATTCAACTAGTTTTGGGGACAAAATACACATCGAGCAATCATTGGTTGGGAAGGTCTTATCCAACATTGGCATAGTTCCGCCAATTGCTGACGATTCTTCTACCAAATGAACTAAGTATCCCGACTCTGCTAAATCCAGTGCAGCTTGAATCCCGGCAATTCCTGCGCCAACAATCAAAACAGAACCTATTTTATTTTGACTCATTACAACCCCTCTTTCATCCTTACTCCTTATTAAAGATAGTTACAACAATCACAAGGAACTGTAATTAACTTCGCCATTTAATTGAAAAATCCTTTTTAGAAATGACGAAATATTATGGAATTAAATAATTTTATAGCAATCTACCCTTATTTAATCATTTAATGACATATGTTCAAAAATTTGAACACTAATAAGGATAGAAAAGCTCAAATATTATACTATTTTAGACTAGAATTAGAATGTAATATTACTAAAGATAATTGTAAATCCATAGATTTGGTATGACTTAGAGAAATGGAAAACCAGGTTCTAAAATGCTTTTACGCAGCTCCTCTGAAATCGTAATTTCGCGGCCAAGGGTAAACGAATAGAGCGTACAACTCGTAACCACTATTTTATTTAAGCGTTCAATAGCTTGGGCGTAGAGTGACAGTTGCAGGGTATACCTCTCTCTTAAAATCTGCTCTGGATCAGTTTCACTGTCTGTTCGAAATGAATCTGTCTTATAGTCAAGAATCTCTGCTGTAATATTACCGTATTCGTCCTTGTACATAATAACCACATCAATAACCCCTTGGACCAGGATTTTTGTCTGGTCCTCGGACGGAAACGTTAGTGTAAAGGGTACTTCTCGAAGAATTTGTTCTGCTTTAAAAAGTCGCTGACTTAAGGGGGTGCCCAAGAAATGTACAACCTGTTCTGGTTGAATGACACTCCGTTGCTCAAAACTAAGTATTTCTCGATGTTCTAATTGATTCAGAAATTCGTTTATTTCATTAATTTGTTCCTTCAGAGACAGGCTTGGCCAATGGTTTTCCCATTCTTTAAGGGGAAGATGCTGCATAACTGTGTGCAACGCGGTTCCTCGTTCGGCAGCAGTTAATTGTTTTGTTGCTTGAAGGAATTTTGGCCTTTTTATGGTATCCGATTGATTCCAAAGTGTGGATATTGAGGACGCCTCATCATTTACATGCCAGGTTTGTTGACGTTTTAGTTCACTAACACTCGTTTTAGCAACCTGCCGAACAGACTTTGGATGTGGGTACTGCCAGCTTAGACGTCGACTGACCTCAGAATACCATTCTTCAAACGTCTTAATAATAGAAGAGTTCTCTGTATTGCTTTGCTCGGTATCGGTATCCGTTTCCTTCTTTGGTGCTTCTTCGACGCTTACGCCAAGTTCCTGAGATTCTTCCCTGTTTATTTCTTTAACTGATGTTAAACTGCAGTGTCGATGAAGTTCCCATTTTGAACTTATATCTGGCATAGTTAAAGTTAAAGGAGGATTTTCCTCACCAAAAAGTTGGTCTGGATGTCGTGCTAAGGCAGGACCGATCCAATCCAGAAAGCACTTGGCACTCCGGAGTTGACCTGATGGCAAGGGGATATCTTGCCAATCTAAAGTACGATACCATTTATTGAGTGTATTATCGAAATTGTCCATGGAGCCATAAAGTAATAGACGTTCCTTAGCCCTTGTAAGAGCTACATAAAGAATCCTCAACTCTTCAGCCAAAGATTCTTGAGCCAAGCGTTGTTTGACAGCGTATTGAATTAAAGACGGATAGCGCACATTGTTTTCTACATCGATGATTGGCATACCAATTCCTAATTTGGAGTGTAGAAGCATCTTGCCTCGGAGGCTTTGGGTATTGAAAGTTCGACCTAGCCCAACCACAAAAACAACAGGGAATTCCAGTCCTTTGCTGGCGTGAACCGTAATTAACCGAACGACATCTTCATTTTCCCCTAATGCTCGAGCACTTCCCATGTCTTTACCTTGTCCTTGGAAGCGATCCAGAAAGCGCAGGAAACGGAACAAGCCGCGGTAACGAGTTGCTTCAAAGCGACGGGCACGGTCATAGAGCACACGCAGATTTGCTTGACGCTGTACGCCTGCCGGTAAGGTTCCAACATAAGCCAAGTACCCCGTTTCTACATAAAGAGACCAAAGCAAATCTGCCAAGGAAGTACGTCGGGATCGTGTTCGCCATGATTGCAGGTTAAGCCAAAAATCTGAGATTTTCTCCTTTAACATCGGAGCGGCGGATAGAATTAGACGAGCCTTGTTAAGTTTTTCTGGTAAGGATTCCTCATATAGCCCTAAGATGATTTTAAACTCATCGACTTGCTCTGAGGCAGAATTTCCCTCGTCAAGCCCGGCCCATACTGCAATGGTAAGTGCTTCAAAGAAATCCCCCTCGGGGAGCATCATGCGAATTTGGCCTAACTCTCTCCCATTTAGACTTACCAACGGGGAGCGCAGGACTGCTGCCAAAGGAATATCCAGATGTGGATTATCAATGATTTTAAGAAGTGACAAAATCGTTTCCACTTCACTGGCTCCGAAGTAACCACTGGTTGTTTCGGCATAAACAGGAATGCCAGTGTTCTGGAATTCTTCTATATAGATTGGCGCCACCGCTGAATAAGAACGCATCAAGATGACAATATCAGAATATCGTACTGGTCGAAATTCTGTGTTGTTTTTGTCATAGATTTGAAATTCCGCTCCTTGGACAATACCCTGGATCCTCTGGCTGACAAGGCGTGCTTCGATTCGAGCCTTATCCATATCTTCTGATGATAAAGTGTCTCCCAAGTCCTCAGCGTCATTTTCTGCAGGGTTGACACTTTCTGCACTGTCACTTTCTGATTGTCCTTCGCTCAAAGTCGCAACATCTTTTGTCCCTTCATCAGAATATGAACTCAGCTCGTCTTTTATACTCTTTGAGTCAATAAGGTGAACTTCAATTGGGCCTTCTGCAGTGCGAATTTGATTTTTCCCGGAAACAAAGGATGCTCCATATTGTAAGGCTGCCTGGTCATCATAGGAGATTTCCCCGGCGCTCAAGGTCATGATCTGACGAAAGAGAAAATTAACCCCCTCTACCACCTCAAGCCGACTACGAAAGTTACGGTTTAGATCAATTACCATTGTCTTAGTATCGTTTGTCATGTCTGATTGCCAATGGGGAAGCAGGTTGTATTTTGCAATAAATAAATTTGGGTCTGCCATGCGAAAACGATAAATGCTTTGCTTGACATCACCCACCATAAACAGATTAGGGGACTCCCCTTGTCTGGATACCTGATGTAAAATGCGTTCTTGAACAGGGTTAATGTCCTGATATTCATCCACTAATACTTCAGCAAAAAACTCCTTTAATCCTTGCGCAATCAAAGAAGCCTCACCCTCTTCTTCCAGTAATCGGAGGGCAAAATGCTCCAGGTCAGTAAAGTCTAAAATGTTGCGTTGTCCCTTGGCAGTCGCATAAACTTGAGAAAACTCGCTCACTAAGTCACTTAGTGTTTGAGCCATAGTTCCCATCTCTCGCAAGCCAGGCAACTGTTCATTGAGAGGATAAGCGAAGACCGCTTCTTTTAAAGAATTCAGTTTCTTTTTAGCGTCGTCCCTTAATCTTTTACTTTCTTCCTGTAACCCCTTTTGCATGGATTCATCGTATTCGGCTTGTTCAGCAACCAGAGCAGACTTCTGCTTCGATTTTGATCTTATCGCCGGCAACTTTGGAAAGTTGACCGCAGAGTAAAACTCCACTTCAACCTCAGCCCAATCCCCTTCTTGTAAAGCTCGGTTAAGTAAACCAACGCGGTTTAGATCATCTTGCAAGGTTGCTGAGTAAAGCATTGGCCCCCCAGGACTTTGGGTAATGTGTTCGGCCCTTGTGAGTAAGTTTAAACTTTCACTTACAAGATCGAGTAGTCCTTGGCGAAGGGCTTGCCCCCATTCGCTTTGCATTAGGGATTTGATATTATCCCAAGAATAGGCCATTTTAAGCGAACTTAACCAGGACTTAGGTTGGGGTTGACTATAGGCGAATGAATAGAGATTAAGAACATGCTCAATTAAGGGGTGATCATCACGATCCGTGCCAAAGGCTTCGACAAGCCTCAAAAACTCATTGTCTTCTTTGGCATACCTAGTCTCAAAGATTTCTTCAATGACATCCTGACGCAACAACTCTGCCTCGGCTTGATCCGCAACTCGAAAGGCAGGATCAAGCTCAAGTTGGTAAAAGTACTTTCTGATTAACTCTAGACAGAATGAATGCAGTGTAGTAATACTAGCCTGATGAAGAAGGGTGCGTTGGCTAAGAATGCGCTCGATTTCCCTAGGCTCTTGTTCCTGAAACAGAGCGTCGTCTAAGGCTTTGCCGATACGCTCTCGCATTTCATTGGCTGCTGCTTTTGTAAAGGTTACAACCAAAAAACGGTCAACATCGACAGGGTCTTCAGCATTCTTAATGCGGCGGATTAATCGTTCCACAAGTACAGCTGTTTTGCCTGAACCAGCTGCGGCGGCAACTAAGAGTTCTCCTTGCAACATGATGGCGGCATCCTGTTCCTCTGTCCATTTGGGTTTACTCACTCAGATTACCGCCTTTCAACTTACGAGTCTGGATCTTTCGATCCTTCTTCGGCTCACTCTCTTCACCAAGCCAGTTTAAGGTTAAAACGTTGGAATCTTTTATTTCGGGCAAAGAGTCACAAGGAGTATCTTCTTTTGATATATCCAGGCGTTCCCAAACCTCCTCTGGTTTTAGCGCAGACAGATCTCGGTATTGATTTTCCGGCAGGTAGGGGTCAAAGTGACACACGGGCTTATATGCACAATACTGGCATCCCGTACTCTTTCCTCTGCGGAAAGGAGATAGGGAAATGTCACCGTCTAGTATTTCTTCCCCTTTCTCTCGAAACCACTGACGAAGATAGTCACTAAGCAGAGAAAATTGACCCTCAGTAAGGACATTGGTCCCTTTTTTAAAGGTACCATCTTTTTTTAATTTAAGTCCCAATAATTCGGATTGCCCTGTCGTAAACGTTGAATCCATGGCTTCTAACACTTTAGGATTTGCTAATAAATAGCCACTGACTTTGACTGTTCTGACTCGATGTTGCTCCAACTCTTCCGTACTAAGAGGAAGTTTCTCTTCGAGCTGAGGTTCCAGTACGGGGAAATAAAGAAATCCCGCAGGGATCTTCTGTAGAAATGGGTTATCTCTCCCTGCAGCAATCTCACTCATGCTGCTTTCTGTACTTGATTCCGTTTCCTCTGACGAAGGCAAAGCTAGCGTAGTATTTAACAAGACTTCCGCTCCCTGTAGAGCGACGTTTAAATAAGTAAGCAGTTGGAGATTTAAGCCGTAATAAATAGAATCCAACGATAAGGATAACTCACGGGACTTATAATCAAGGATACGCAGATAGACTTGTCCATCCAAGAAAGCAGCATCCACTCGGTCAATTTGTCCGCAGAGCAACAGCGAATCGTCTTCAGTTAACGGTATCTCCACTCCAGGAAGCGTCTCTTGCGGGCCAAAACCTACTTCGAGTTGGATCGGAATAAATATCCCTTTTCGGGCATGCTCGCCTAACACTCGAACTGCATGATGAACTGTGCGCTTCAGTTTATGGGTTAAATAGCGGTAGCGAGCGCTGCTTAAAAGGATTTCATGCTGCAGACTAGGAGCTATTTGATCTGCCAGATCACTAATAAGTGCCCAAGATTCTTCCTTCGTCAATTTGCCCCAATCTAAGCCGCGTGACTGTAGTTCGATTGCAAAATCATGTAAAAGAGTATGAAAGAATTCCCCCATATTGGGGCTGGATAATTGATAAGCAGATCTCTCACGCAACTTCAGTCCATAGCGGGCATAATGACCAAAAGGACACTTGGCGAATTGTTCCAGACGAGAGACACTAGCCATCAAGCGTTTACCATATAAGCGTCGAGCTAGCGGACGCTGCAGTTTCCCCTCCTGATTCTGGGTCGTGAGGCTGGCCTGTAATCTCTTAGTTTGATTATGGCGAAGCGGATCCTCGATGAGCCACTTTTCAGTTGCCTGCCAAAGAGTTGAAAGCGGTTCTCCTTGGCGCAGAGTGCGAAGTTGTTCAGCATAGATTTGAAGAGTAGAATCCGGTTGACTAATCTGATGTATATCTTCTTGGTTTCCCAGGAAATTCTCATTCAGGGTTGGGAAAAGGTGGCCGATCCGTGTGACAACAGGAGAAACTGTCAGCCCTTTCCCCTCTTCATCAGTCAAAGGATAAGAAACCACAAGTTTTTCTACAGCGCGGGTGAGTGCCATATATATGAAAAACTGTTCTTCATAAGTCTGAGACTTCCCTTTTGGAGCAAGGGCAACCCCTGCTTTCTCTAACTGTACCCTTTCCTCAGCGTCGAGTACTCCGTCAGAAACTGGTCGTGCAGGAAGTATGCCTTCGTTAGCCCCTATGAGAAAAAGAACTCGTACTTCAGGATTTCGTGATCGATCTAATGAACCCACTAAAACTTGGTCAAGTCCAGGGGGAATCAGACCTAGTTCAATCCCTTCTATCCCGGAAGAAAGTACTAAGGCATAGTCCTCAAGCTCTAGGCTTTCTTCCCCCAACCCAACCACAATTTCATCCAGGACTTGAACGACGGATTCCCAGATTTGTTCATGCAACCGAGCCTCGCTCAGATCTCCTTCTTCTTGGGCTTTTTGCGACCACCTTTTTAAGGTTGAAGGAATATTTAAAGTTTCTAGAAAAACATATAATGCTTCCGTGACTGTCCGCACATTTGAAGTTTTAGATTGAGCTTTCGATAAGAATCCATGCATCAATGGAGCAATGAGGTCGTAAACAGTCTGTCTGGAGGAGTTTAGTTCCGCTTGAAACATAAGCTCTGTAACTCGTTGTTCCTCATTTTTTCCTAAAGTCCATTGACGGTGATATCGCCAATCAACATTTCTCGTCCAGCCCTCGCCATGTATCCCATGTTCTAGTACATAGTTTTCCAATCGATCGACCGCATCCCTTTGAAGCGAAAAAAAATCTGTTTTTAAACAGCGAAATAGCGGTTCATACCCCCAATTGCTCTGCGCAACTTCCAAGATGGATTGAAGCAGTTCAATTAGCGGATGGTGGAGGACAGAACGTTTATAATCTAAGAAATGAGGGACTTCATAGGACGTGAAAACTTGAGCAATCAGTTCTGCATAACCTGTGAGGTCACGAGTCGTGACCGCCATCTCATTCCAGCAAAAACCCTCATCCCTAGCCAAGCGCCTTAGTTCTCGTGCTACTCCCTCTACTTCAGCCCTCCGATTGACTGCTGAAAAAACCTGAATGCCTTCAGTTGCAGTGTCAACAGTGATAGGCGCTTCATCCATAGAATTGCATGAATCGAAGGACTGATTAGTTCCATAAGATATAGTTGGATACGCAGAATAATATTTCTCTAAATGCCAAAGCCAAGGATGTTTAAATCGTTTTGAGGCTTTAAGCAAGGTAGGAGGGTGTATAATGGTACCCGTTTCCAGAGCAATGCGTTGCAGGTCCTGGTAAGTTTTCCAAGGTCCTGTAAACAGCTCCTCTCCCGCTCTAAATATCCCAGTCTCGAGATGGCGCTCCTCTGAAAGGTAACTCGGATCAAGAGAGGACGTAATGACAACTTCCTGAGCACTTGACATGATAATCTTCAAGACTTCTAATTCTTGAGGGGTAAATCCGGTAAACCCGTCAACCCATACTTTTGCCCCTTGGATAAGAGGGGCATAAGGGATTTTTTCTGCCAAAACTGTCAGTTCATCATCTGGATCTCGAATTCCCTGCCCAAGTGTTGCTTGAAACTCTTCATAAATGAGGGCTAAGTCATCAAGCTTATCTAATAAAATACTGCTCGCAGTTTTAGCCTTTCGTAAATCATTTGGGACAACTCGATAAGTCTTAAATTCTCCGATGGCTTGAGCAAGCAGTTCAGCCATGCCAGGTCGAGTAGCAGAGCGCGCGAACGCCTTTAATTTGAGACGGTGCTTTAAAAGAATTTTGCGAATCAGCATCCGTTTGCCTATCGTGCCGATCAGAACTTTTTGTCCGCCTCCAGTCTCTGAAAATACCCGCCAGCCCAAGCGTCGAAAACTTAAAACCTGAGCTCGCAAGCTGCCTCCAAGATCCGGCGTATTTGCTAAAGCAACCTCCAACTGATAGGTAGCCTGTTCAGGAACGAGGAGGATAAATGGTGCCCCTCCCGGTTCATTGCGGAGCTCACTTCGGATTTCTTCTAAACACAGGGTGCTCTTGCCGCTGCCGGCTCGACCAAAAACGAAACGGAAACCCATATAACTCCCTCCCTTCCACAAGACATTTCATCAGCTTACAAAATTATTTCCAAGTTTTAAAATAGTTTAGAGAGCAGAATGCATGTAACCCATTGTTCATCCATAGGTATATAGAAGCGACTTGGGGGTGATGGACAGTGCGCATTTATGTTTTGTCTCGGCGAAAACTGCTCTTAGGATTATTGTTCCTGTTCACTGTGGGGGGGACTCTAGCTATAACTCAATTTACGCTGACAACCCCCTCTTTGGTTCGGACTCCTGGTACTTACTATTTGGCAAATACCCCAGAAAAGGTTGTAGCGCTTACCTTTGATGATGGACCGGATCCAATCGATACTCCTGATATACTGGATATCCTAAAAGAAAAGGAGGCGCGGGCCACATTCTTTGTTTTGGGGAAGGCGGCACAATCAAACCCTGCCTTATTAAAGCGCTTAGTAAAAGAAGGACATGAAATTGGAAATCATGGTTTTAACCATGATTATCAACAACGCCATTTAGTTAAAGAAATGAATCAAACAGATCAAGCAGTTTATGCTGCAACAGGCTACCACACATATTTTTATCGTCCTCCCGGCGGGTTCGTATCAAAAACTCAACTGGAAACCACTAACCGAAATGGCCATGTTGTAGCGCTGTGGAGCGTTGACAGCAAAGATTGGAGAAATCCCGGAGTAAAACAAATTGTGGACAATGTTGTTAAAAATGTTTTCCCGGGCTCAATTATCCTCATGCATGACGGAGGTTATCAACGCAGTCAAACAGTAAAATCACTAGGTCCCATTATTGATGCTTTGAGAGCTCGCGGTTATCGTTTAGCTACTTTGAGTGAACTTAAAACCTTGGATTCAGAAACAAAGTAATAATGCTTTAACTCACTCATTGGAAATAAATCCGCTTCCGAAAACTTCTCCGGCATTTTGAATAATTATAAAGGCTTGAGGATCTATTTCCCGCACAGCTCGTTTTAGGCGGCCTATTTCAGGCAGACTTACGACACAAATAACAATGTCTTTCGGCTCACAAGAGTAAGCACCTCTGCCATGTAAAAACGTAGCCCCCCGTCCTAAATCAACCATAATTCGGGCGACAAGTTCCTCGGATCGATCTGAAATGATGGTAATTGACTTTGCTGGAACGCCACTCTCAATTAGATCAAGTACACGTCCATATACGAACAGCATTACCAAAGTATAGAGTGCTGCTTTCGAGCCAAGTACTGCCCAAGATATCAAGATAATGACTCCGTTGATAGCTAGGGCTGAGGTGCCCATAGGTACTCCATACTTGCGTTGAATGACTTTAGAGACAATATCGGTGCCCCCCAGGCTGCCACCAAATTGAAAGACAATAGCAGAGGAAACCCCCGAGATGACCCCTCCATACAGAGCCCCTAAAAAAATGTCGTTAAAATCGAAAGGTTTAACGCCGTTAAATAAATCCAGAAAGATAGAGAAAATCGCTAATCCCCATATGGTTTTAAAAACGAACTGTTTATCTACTTCTTTCCATCCTAAAACAAATAACGGTACATTTAGTATAAATGTCACGATCCCAATCGGAAGATTAAAAGTATAGTAGAGGAGCAGGGCAATTCCACCGACGCCGCCTCCACTTAAACCGGAATAGACAATAAAGCCTTGAATTCCATAAGCGGCAAGGATGGCACCGACAGCAATCCCTATAATCCCTCCAATAGACTTTGATCGTTTTGATAGTTTCAAATAAATGCCCCCTACTTTTTGGTTAAAGATTACATTTCATTATACAGACATATAGATTGTACGTAAAGTCGAGTCACGATACAGCAACTTACTGGCACCAAGACTTAAGGTTCTGGCCCTGACTCAATACAAGGAGGGCTTAGACATGCATTTATCTGCAGATCTAAGCCCTCCTTGTGGTTGCCGAATAATTACTGTGATTTACTCTTTTGCCATACTCGATAAAGGATCCAACTCAAGGCACCGATTAAAAGGTAAGGGGAGGCATACCCTATCCCGACTACCAGATAATTAAGTCCATTCCAGGTACTGCTCAAAGTTTTCAATACAGCATCCCCTGCCGCTTTCCAGGTTTCACTCCAAGAAATCGGTTGCCACGGGTTCGTGACATTGAGATTTGGACTTTGGCGAGTAACGATTTGAAGGGTTACCGTGGAGTAGTCTACCTGATGGTTCCAAAGTTTTAATTGACCCTTTAATTGTTCAATCTGTTGACGAACGTTGCTCAGCGAGTTTTCCACTTTAAGCACGTCCTCAATAGTTGTCGACTTGTCAAGGATTTCGAGGTAACGTTTCTCTTCGGCCTCTAGAATTTGTAAACGTGCCTGGGAATCATAGTATTGGTTAGTTATATCATTGGCCTGCAAGCGTTGTTCGAGCACCTTACCCCAAGCAGAAAAGGTATCCTGCAACCCAGCAAGCTTGTCGGCCGGAATCTTAACCGTCAACTGCGCGGATGAATGATAATCTGATTCGCTTTGTTGAGATGTGACCACATATCCGCCTAATTGTTTTACCTCTTGGCTGATTTGCGTCACCGTATCCTTGATGGTTGCCACCTCAAGGGTTAACTCTAAATCATGAATGATTTTCCTCGAAACCCCAGTATCTGCGGGAGGAACGCTTGGTTGATCTGGTGAAAGAGGAGGAATTTCAACATTTTCACGCATGTCTGAAGAGGTATTTGTACTGTAAAGCGAATCTTTCTGAAGTGATTGTGCTTCAGCAATTTCGTCATTTGCTATAAAGGTGTCATTAACCCCTTTTGTTTTTGCATTACTATCCGCGCCCATTTCCATTGAACCTTTTGAATCCGCAGCCTGGGGGGGACTTCCTACCGATTGGGCTAACTTCTGAGTGCTCCCCATGCGAGGGAAAATGTTCAATGAACCATTCATAGCTTCCTGCCCGATGATCACGAAGAGGGCTAGCGCAACCACAGAAAGACTTAGTTTCCAATGACCAAAATTACTCATAGTGAGCAGTCTTGAACGTAATCGTTGAGCTAGACTTTCCTTTTCGTTAATATTCACATCAACATGAAACTGTTTTGAATCTTCAATGCTGGCCATTTTTTCAAGAGCCTTTTGCTTCACACTCTGCTTAATTTGCTCATTACCCTCTATATCTCCCTCAATCGTTTGGAAGAAAGCTTTCATACGTTGCAAATCACCATCCTCTTCCCAGAGTGCGGTGAGATCCGTTTTATAAAAAAATCTTTTCATCGGACTCTGCCTCCTCTGTCCAGGTTCCCCTGGTAGATTTTTCGGAACCCTTTCTTAGCCCGGTATAGAAGGCTGTCCACTGCCTGTTGTGTTGTTCCTAAGATTTCTGCCGCTTCTCCTGCACTGAAACCCTCAATTAATCGGAGTTGGATAACGTTAACCTGTTGAGGAGAGAGCTTAGCCAGGGTTTCTTTAACACTTAACAGAGTTGCCCACGTTTCACTTTGATCGGATTGCTGCGACATGGGTAGCGGCGTATCTTCGAGCGTCATCACAGGGGTACGTTTATGACTTCGGTAATAATCTGCAATCTGATGGGTAGCAATTTTTAGGGCCCAAGACTTAAGGGCCGTCTTTTTTTCCATATTTGGCAGACCGCGCCACACTTTCACGATTATTTCAGCGGTTACATCTTCCACATCTGGCTTAGGTATTCGAATCGAAACAAATCGGTAGATCAATGGAAATAAAAGTTCATAGGTCTCATCAAAGGTCGAATTGGCCTCCACCTCGTCGTCAGCCTCCTGCCTTCTCTCTTTAATACGTTATTATCTATCTGAGTTACACAAGCTATCATACCATAGGATTTCGGAAGCATATAGGAGTTAAAACCATGACTGGATTTACATTTAAATAGACGTACTCTCTCTGCTTCATCTGACACCCTAACCGTAAATTTTTTATAAAAACAAAAAAATACACCCTGTCATTTCGAACAAAGATGCATCCTTTCGGTTAAAATGAAAAATCTGCTATAAAAGCGGTGAAAACACACGGGCACTCGATTCCTTAAATCGTTCTATGACTGAGCGTTTTTGAAACTCTTCAAGAATGACTTCCCTGCTCTCTTTCAAATCCATCTCAAAATGTTTCTTCAAACGTCCGGCAATTGTTGAGTCATAGATAAAGGCACAAATCTCAAAATCCAGGAGAAAACTTCGCAAATCCATATTAGCAGATCCTACCGAAGCAAGCTGATTATCTATGATAAGGATCTTGGCATGAAGAGTTCCTTTCATGTATTCGAAAATCCTTACACCCGCCTGAAGTAAGTCTTCAAAATATGAATTCATAGCTAGAAACGTCAGTTTGTGTTCTGGGATTCCTTGGACAAGGAGCCGCACGTCTAAACCGCTGAGGGCAGCGGTTTTTAAGGCCATGATCAAGCTTGCGTCGGGGATAAAGTATGGGGTTTCTATATAGATACAATGAGTCGCCATTGTGATCGAGCTAAAAAAACTCTGCAGAACTGATGTCCACCTTGAATCTGGTCCACTCCCCAGTATTTGGATTGGGAGATGCTGTGAAATTTTTGTTTCGGGGAAATAACGTTCCCCTTTAACCTCCTGACGAGTCACAAAATACCAATCGTTCAGAAAAATAGCTTGGAGGGTATAGACGGCTTCCCCTTCTAGTTTTAAATGTGTGTCACGCCAGAAACCTAGTTTGGAGTCGCGAGATAAGTATTCATCGCCAATATTAAGTCCTCCCATGAAACCGGTACAGCCATCTACGACAACGATTTTGCGATGATAACGCAGATTTAATTTAGAAGTAAGATAGGGAAAGCGAATTGGGAAAAACCATTCTGCCAGAATTCCTGCTTCACGCATACTTTTCATAAAACTCCCTGAAATTGAAATACTTCCCATTCCGTCAAGCAGGACACGAACTTCTACTCCCTCAGTAACTTTACGAATTAAGATCTTCAAGACATCTGCACCAATCTCATCGTCTTTGAAAATATAATAACTGAGATGTATGTGATGGCTTGCACTTTCTAAGGAGTTGAATAATTCTAGAAATTTCTCCCTACCGTTCAAGAGGATTTCCACTTGATTATGAACCGTTAAAGGAGCATAGCCTGAGTTTAAGTGAAGCTTGACCAATTTTAACTCATAATTAGTATTTGGATTTAAATCTCCGTTCTTAATGTTTGTTTGCTGCTCACTAATCCAACGATTATATGAATTATCTTGGATATGTTTAGCATGAAACAAAGGTCCCCGAGTTTTTCGCCCAAATACTATGTAAAGGATGAACCCAAGTATAGGAAGGAGACCAAGTATGAAAAGCCAGGTTATTGTATTTCCAGGAGTCCGATTTTCTAAGAGTATTGCCGACCAAAGGAAGATAACCTGAAGAAGGTTTATAAGCAATAAAAAGCACCATAACATTGTATCACGACCCTCTTAGTTTATCAGTGTATCAAATGTTAATTCCTATATTCAGACTTTTTCACAGAGTCTAGTTATCTCCAGAATTAATCATTAATAGTCTTAATCAAAACCATTTTATCTGGCCCTCTACTTAGAATTTATAATTAATCATCTTCAGCTTGATTAATTGCTTGGCTGGACTTCCTAAAAGTTAGTTGTGCTATTTCTTACCAATAATTTTTTCAATTAGGAAGAACCCTGCAATTATATTTATGCATAATAGTTACATGGCACCTTGAATTGGCAATCAAGGGGTCTCTTACTACAACTTAAAGGACAAATATCGGAAGAAGAAATTATAAAAATCGCTTAATCAATTGAATAAGAAATACCACGGTATAAGCCGTGGTATTTCTTATTTAATAAATCAAAATCTCAGTCAGACAGATATTATAATCCAGTCCAGCCTTTCAAATCCTCGATTAAATCCCCTTTTTAGATATCTGTTTGCACTTGACTAATCCATTGTTGAGAGCCAATTTGTCCTAATGACCAACGACCCTCAACTTTGTTGTTTTTAACATTCCCTTGGACAATAATTCAATTAATTATTGAACCAGTTTCAAAGCTAAATCAACAGCTTTAAAAACATCAACAGCATAACCATCCGCATTAATTGCATTGGCAAAATCTTGTGTTGCAGGATTTCCTCCAATAATTATTTTGACACCGTCACGCAGTTTAAGACGTTCTAGTTCTCTAATTGTTTCAGACATCATAGCTAAGGTCGTCGTAAGCATTGCAGACATTGCTAAAATATCTGGCTGGTGTTCGTTAACTGCTTCCACAAAATCCTCAGTCTGGACATCTATGCCAAGATCAATTACTTCTAAGCCAGAACCGCGAAACATCATGACGATTAAATTCTTGCCAATATCATGTAAATCCCCGGCTACAGTACCGATTACAACTTTACCTAGTGAAGAATTCTGTGGATCTGACAGGATAGGTTTTAAGACGTGTAAACCCGCATGCATAGCCCTTGAAGCTATTAGTACATCTGAAATATAAATTGTATTATCTCTAAATTGCCTGCCAATAACTTGCATACCAGGTAGTAGTGCGTTTTGAAAAACCCTTTGTGGTGTGACACCATTTTCAATTGCTAACGTAGTAAGTGTCTTAACTCGGTTGGCTTGCCCTTTGATCAGCGCTCTCGTTATTGACTCTAATTCTAATTCTGAAGTTACCAATCCTACCTCACTCCCCTCGGTACTTTTCGTTATAAGGCATATTGTTTAAACCGGCTGGGAGTAACTCCCTCAAGCTTCTTGAAAACTCTAGTAAAGTAGCCGGGGTCCTCGAAACCGCTTTCTTCAGCAACTTGCATTACGTTATATTTCGGATTCTTCAGCATTGTTTTAGCTTCTTCCACCCGTACCTGTGTGAGGTATTCCATTAAAGTACAACCCAGACCCTGCTTAAAGATTCTACTAACATAGCACGGACTAAGATAAACTGCTTGGGCAATATCATCTATTGTCAGCTTATTCCGATAATTCTTTCGAATATATTCGGCAGCCTTCTGAATTGCCAGCAGATTTTTCTGGTTTTTATTAGTTTCCAAATAGTTCATAAATGTTTCTAACATATTTTTTGCCCACAGGCAGAGTTCATCAGGAGAAGTAATTTCTAGCAATTCCTGATGAAACAAGGCGTTTAGCTTTAGAATTTCAGTTAACTCTGCGCCTCCATCCACGGCTGCCCTTGAGATAATTACAACGAGCTCCATTATTCTAGTTTTTAATGTACCAATATGATTAGAATTTTTGGCGATAATATCAACTAATAATTTTTCTAAAAGTTGTGCAGTTGCTTGTTTCTCCCCATTTCGTACCATAGACTTAAGCTCTTGTTCTTTGTCTAAGGAATTACTGCTGATGATTCTAGACTCAATTGTACCCATGGCGAATTCCGCACGTTTGCGAGCCTGGATTTCTTCAGCCAATCTAGCCTGTTGAGCAGTAATTTCCCTTCTTTGCGCTAAAACTGTCATGCCACTTTGCATAATTTGATTCGCTACTACAAACAACAGATCTGCGGCTGCTTGTACTTTATCGCTTGACATAATCTCTAATTGAGCAGCTGACCATTTGACAGCTGCAACGTCTATATTAAGTCCCCTAACCATTTCCTCTATCTCTTCCAGAAAATAGTCCTCGGGCTCCCACATAAGTACCTGGCCGCAAATAATGGAGCCTACATACTCATCCAACAAAATAGGGGCTGCCCACATTATTAAGCCTGCATGACACCGGAAAATATAAGGCTCTCCATACTTAGATGCTTCAGTACAAGCTCGTGCATATGAACGCTGACATTTTTTTGCCCCATTACTATCTGATTTTATCATTTCACAAAAATTGCAGTCATTGATGGCATGATCAGTAGAAATTAGTGTATTTCCTTTGTTATCGACGAGAATTGCTTTTAATCCAGTAGATTTTGAAAATGAACAAAGCATTTTATCCAAAAGATTTCGATCAACCAATTTTTCGAGCCACTGTAATTTCTTGTCTTGATTCTGGTCTCCTTGATTCACATTACCACCTCCAAAGCAAGTTCACACTTTAAATGTGTGCAAATACTTATTTCACTCCTGAACACAAGTTTATGGAAGCAAATGCGGATTAGGCTACATATCAATTTAATAATATTATTATAACATATGGAAATATTTTCTTAAAACTATTGTAAACTTATAAATAAAAAATTCAAAGGGACACTCTAGCCTCCGGCTGGATTTAATACTTAACCAGCAAGAGGCAAGGGTGCCATAGATTATTTAAAATAAATATTTTGAGTTAATTCTATTTACTTAGCAACTGCATCAAAGTTAAAATCATATTTTGCTGGATCAAATTTATCTAAAGTACTATTTTTAATCATGAATTGTGTAAATTCAGCTTCATCATTAGGAATAGTCTTTAACTGTTTTTCGAAAATATCAAGATACTTTAATTCTTTAGCATCTAGCTGTACTAAGCCGTCTTGGAAAGCGCTTCGTAATTCTTTAATTGTAGCAGAAGCGGCGATTTTCGTTCGCTCAAAGTGAGTCTTCCCTTTAACAATCTCTTGACTTATTCTTAGAACGACACCAGGGTCTAAGACATATGCTTGGGGGTCATACATTCGATCTGATTCCGACAAAATATCTCTCATCTCCAGAGCAGAGCCACGTGCTGAGGCAACGTTCATAATTCGGCAATCATAGATAAGTTGCTCAATATAAACAGTAGGAGCCATTCCGCCCAATAATCTAACGTTTTCTACAGACTCGTTACTCCAGCAGTCTGCCAAACAGGCGGCTATGTTTCCAACTGAACTTGAGTGAGCACAGGCGGCAGTTCTTCCTTCCATGGAAATGGGTGTACCAGTAATTGCTTTGAGATAAACTCCTTCATAACCGCAATCTTTGTCAGGCCCTATAGCTCCACGTTCTACAGCGACTAATGTTCTTACTGCACACATAACTCTGTCAATTGCTGCAAAGACTTTTGGAATAAAATTCTTATGAGCCATGACCATTGAGGTATTGGCAAAGCCACAAGCTGTGTCTCCTGAAGGGATGCAGTTCGTTTCAGCCGAAATTTTTACAATTTCATCCCATAAAGCAGCCATATCTCGACAGCCTACAACCCCTAAAGAAAACAATGCTCTAGGTAGGTCACAGTTCATTACTGCTTCATCGTGGAGATGCTTGCCGCCAATCGATTCAATTGCCAAGAAGTCTGCACCAGCTTCAGCACAACCTCTAAACGTTTTAATAACATTGTCCCAATGTTCACCTTTGTACATATGAGTAAGGGTCTTACCTTCACGAATATCGACAACCGTCATTCTTAAGAGACTCTTTAAGCCGAATTTTGTATAGTATTCGTTCATTACACCCTTTACAACTTTGGTGACATCAACGCCCCATTCAGGATTGAAGGTACATGGAGGAAGCAATTCAATTTCGATGATAATTCCGGGTGAAAGAAGTTCATGTGCTTTCGAACAAATACCATGAATCATTTCTTCATACTGGGATAATACTTTCGGCATGGTTTCTTCATTAATCAACATAGTTGGGAGAGTAAGGTTTACTTCTGGATAAACTGTTCCTCCGCCTATGACCATTCCATTGCTACAAACTACAGGTTTCTTGGCATGACCGTATATAAATTCATTCAAATTTGTATAAGCAAGCTCATTAAATTGAAGACTAGCCACAATAGTCCCTCCTATTCATTATATCATTAATTATTGCAATAACTTAGCAACTAGTTCCACGGCCGCAGCAGCATCCCCAGCATAGCCATCTGCACCGATTTGATCCGAGAATTCCTGTGAAATTGGTGCACCACCAATGATGACCTTAATATCGTTTCGCATACCTTGTTCTACACACTCTTCAATTGTTGATTTCATGGAGAGCATCGTGGTCGTAAGTAAGGCTGAAAGGGCTAGGATTTTTCCATCGTTCTCCTTGATTGCAGCGATGAATTCTTCTGGAGAGATATCTACACCCAAGTCTATTACTTTGAATCCTGAACATTCAAGCATCATTCCTACTAAGCTTTTACCAATATCATGTAGATCTCCTTTGACAGTTCCTATAATGACCGTACCTCTATTGGTCATTTCACCACCGGCGAGTAATGGCTTAACCAGTTCGATACCTGCGTTCATCGAGCGGGCTGACATCAACACTTCTGGTACAAACATATCATTAACTTTGAAGCGTTGTCCAACGACATTCATTCCTCCGATAAGTCCTTGATTAATGATCGCGAGTGGATCCACGTTTGCACTGATAGCTTCTTTGACTTTGGCCTGCACTTGGTCGTTGTCGCCTTCTATTACGGCATTACTTAATCCAGTAAAATCAAACATATATATCCTCCTAAAAGTTATTTGTTGAATTTGCCTTAATTAGTTTTTTCATAAGGTAATTACTGCGGTCACTTATTCAAAGTACACTCTTTCCCTTTTCACCCCTCTCTTATAAAGTCTCAGTCTATGATCCATGTTTTACCAATAGAATGAATGTTCAAAAAGTTTTGATTAGTTTTATTAATAATATTGTAGTCTTTTCTAGACTTTCTTTACCATGGACTATCTTGTTTTATCTTGATAAATCCTAACCTGTTATATTTTTACAGAGTAATGAACTCGTTCAGCTAAAGCTGAACATCGAGGCTTCAGATGGGGACTCTACCCCACTTGAAGTTTACGAAGAACCCACCCCCCCTTATAGAAGTGGGGGTCTTGAGAGTTCAAAGTATTTACAATAGAATTTTCTATACCTGTCAATCTATTAAATTAAGACAATTCTGCAAAATACATCGGAAAATCCCCAAAAATACAGAATAATCCATGGTATACTTGCACAATTATCATTAAGCTTACTTAGATGAAGCAATGTCTTTGAGGATTTTTAGGAGGATGAGATTTAATGGTCAAATTTGATATTGTCTCTGGCTTTTTAGGTGCAGGTAAAACAACTTTAGTGAAAAAAATCCTGCATTCACTGGATACTTGTGAAAAAATCGTCTTAATTGAAAACGATTTTGGCGAAGTCAATGTGGATCGTGAGATCATAGAAATTGAAGGTTTTGAGGTTTATGAATTATCCAATGGATGTGTCTGTTGTAAACTCAAAGGGGATTTTCTTCTTACTCTTAAGCATCTATTGAGCCAAGAAATTGATCGGATCATCTTTGAACCATCCGGCATTTTTATTTTGAGTGAAATTCTTGACGTTTTTAAGGACATTGAAGTTTCCAGCAAATGTTTTATTAACTCAGTGACCACGGTTGTGGATGCTCAAAATTTTACTAAGCATATACAGAGTTACTCAGGTTTCTTCAAAAGCCAAATTCTACATGCCTCATCTTTGGTTATTAGTAAAGCCCAGTTTCTAAATGACAAAGAAATTTACTTATTGGAACATGAGTTACGAACTTTAAATGAGACTGCCCATATTATCTCAAAGAATTGGGCCGAATTATCTAATCAGGATATCAAAGATTTAATCAATGGAAATTCTAATTCTAGTTTAAATGTTCCTAAACATTTCTTGAACCATAACTTTGATTCCATGGGACTGAAAACTTCTAGACTTCTAAGTTTAGAACAATTGGAAAATATTCTCGGAACGTGTAAAAAAGGCGGATTCGGAGATGTGATACGAGGCAAAGGGATCCTTAATTCAGGAGCTAAATACTTCGAATTTAATTATGTAGATGGGCAATATTCTATAATGGAGTCAACCGATGTTGAGGTTGGCATTATAAGCTTTATAGGTAATAATCTACAGAAAGAAAAGCTAACTGCCGCCTTTAGATAACAACAACGATTGTTATTACTTCTTAAATCTGGAGGTTACTTTTATCTATCTATCTATCAGTAACCTCTATCAAAGTTTCTCATTCTGCTATAAGTATTGAATAATCCTATTGACTACCGAAAATGATGAATTAAATCAAAAATGGGCTGTAACAAATAAAAGAAACGTTGTTACAGCCCATCATTTACTTTTTAGTTTTAGTCTAAGAAGTCAAATTGTTTATTACGGAAAGCCTTAAGGTATTTGACACAGTAATTATCTCGTCCCGCCAGCGCCTCAGCTGTAATCAAACTTGCCATCATCATTTTGTCCAGGGGATTAATAATTAGACCATCTAACCCTTTTCCGATGGCCATAATTGCAAAAGCATGGTTCATGAATTTACGAACCGGTAAGCCATAGGATACGTTCGACAGTCCGCACATTGTATGAACTCCTTTAAACCGTGTCATAATCGCTTCGACAGAATTAATAAATTCTACGGCAAAAGTACTGTTTGTCGAGATTGGCTGAACTAATGGGTCTACATAAATATTGTTCAAGGGTACATTGTTTTTGACAAGACCATCAATCAGTTTTTCTGCTATTTTTAACCGAGCATCCATGGTTTCAGGCATCCCATCGTCACTCATGCATAGTGCTACAACTTTTAAGTTTGTCCCAGCTACAACCGGAATTAAGGCATCATAACGATCTTTCTCTAGGGAGATGGAGTTTATCATTGCGATTCCTTTGTGGCTAGATAAAGCAGCCTCGATTGCCTTCGGATCGGGGCTGTCGATACAGCAGGGCGCATCGACAACCTCCTGAACCGTTTTCACGAGCCATTGCAAGTATTCAGGTTCCTTGCCGACAAAGATTCCGGCGTTAACATCTATATAATCTGCTCCGGCTTCGAACTCATCTTTTGCAACCTTCTGAATGTATCCCACGTCAAGTGCTTTAATCGCTTCTCCCACTGCTTTACGGCTAGCATTAATTAATTCGCCAACAACTAGCATGTTTGTGTTCCTCCCTCTATTTTGTTAAGATTTCATGACCTGAACGTTCTTTAAGTTGTTCTCTTTTTTACCTATGGCGGAATGAGTTCTTACACTTTTGAATTTTGTTGGTAATTCTAATTTTAGCCTTTAATCGGTTATTATCACAGGGATTTTTTTGCTTTATATTGATGTATCTTAACAAATAAATCATTTATGCTTTAAGACTCGCTGCGCACCGGCTGTCGGGAAAGCATAGTATTTGCCAGCCAGCCAATAGAAATGGCTGCTATTACTACTCCGGTAAACTGGTAGGTAAAGCGAATTGTCTCATTGCCCAAGATAACACCCGCGGCATCCAAAATGACCGGCGAAAGAAATTGGCCCAAGAACATCAGTGCGTCATCAATAATTAACATATCCGATAAATATTTTTGATTAACTCCTTCATTTTGAGCAAGATTAATAGATAAACGTATTCCGATGAATTTAAATCGTATGACTTTATCTCATTATTTATATAAATTTGAAATTGTCTATGAAGTATTGAAATCCATCTTCCAATACTCCTGCGTTCCTGATTTTTCAATATTATTTCACCAGCTCTATAGATTATTTCTCTTAAATATGCTTGACATATCAACTAATTATTCAGTGACAAAATCTAATATCAATAGAATTCTGTCTTTGCAGCGTCCGAAATGGCAAGAATGCCACGAAGCAGATAGACATTTATTACAAATTTCTCGGAATACTTCCGGAGGATAAAACAGAAAAAGCACAGGATACATACCGTATCCTGTGCCCCGCCTGACAGGGAATACTAAAACTTCCCTATCACACCCCACATTTAAGGAAGTGTTTTTTTCTTGTTTGATTGATATTTGTTATGTTCGTGCAGCTGATCAGCATCCCTTCGAGGATCTCGCCCAGCCTCTCAACCCCTCAATTAACCGTTGCATAACATGGATGTCTTTGATCGCAACCCGAATAAAATTACCCGGTAGACCTTCAAAGCTGGAACAGTCGCGCACAAGAATCCCCAAACGACCCAAATGCTCAATCAGTTCACCGGGCGTCTGGTTTAATACCTCGATCAAGGCAAAATTAACCGTGGTTGGCCAAAGCTTCAGATCCGAAAAGTTGCCTAAGTTAAACTCTCGGTAAAAATACTCCCTGCTCTCCCTCAATTTGTTTCGTACTGCTGCCGGATACCCTAAATCTTCTAGCGCAGTTATACCAGCATGCTGGGCAAGAACATTTACTGACCAGGGATCACGGTAGTGCTCAAACTTAGAAATTAAGGATTGATGTGCAAAGACAGTGCCCAGACGTAACCCCGGTATACTGTAAAACTTTGTTAATGAATACAGCACAATGAGATGCTCATTTTCGACCAAGTGGCCACGAACGGACTGGCGATACTCATCCGGCAGAAAATCAAGGAAAGATTCGTCAAAGAGAATTCTACACCCAATTTCTTTGGTTACCTTTAGGATTTGTCCAAACGTCTCTTTCTCAAGGACACTACCCGTCGGATTATGGGGAGAACATAGAAAGAGTAGATCACATCCTTTAAGAAGTTCGCCCCACATCTCGCCATTGTTATTAAACTTTGCCCACCCCTCGGGGCCGAGGGGGATATAGTTTACGTCAGACCCAACTGATCGTGCAGCTCGTTCGTATTCACTAAATGTAGGAATAGGAATCATAACTTTTTTTGGCTTCAACGCTTGACAGATCGTGAAGATCAATTCCCCTGCCCCGTTACCAACCATGATCGTTTCGTTTGGTTGTTTTAGATGGTAGGAAAGCGTCTTTCTTAAGGCCAAGCTTTCAGGATCTGGATAATTTACAATATCCACCATGCCCTTCTGCAAGGCAGCCCAAACCCCTGGTGGAGGTCCAAAGGGATTAATATTTGCGGAAAGGTCGATAAATGACTCTAAGCCATATAATTCCTTGGCTCTGCGGAGATTACCACCGTGCATAGTATCACCCCGTATTTTTATTAATTTCCATTTTCGTGGCAACAATTCCACCCGAGTGACTATGAAAGAGATCGATGTAGGCAGGTTTAAACAGTTGTTGGGCTTCAATACGCAAGTTCCTGCACACGTCATAATTGAATAATCCACTTTGCGGAAAGACCCCCGCTAATAGTGTCCCGCTGTGGGCAGTTACCACACCAAGTCCACCTTTTTGACGCACCCATGATAAGAAGGGCTCGAAGAACGATTTAGGATTTATCTCCAGATTGCATTTTGCACTGATCGTTCCTGCACTGGCCAGTTTTTCTAAATCCCCTTGAGTTATTCCTTCACAGGCTAATTTATGTGCTCTCTTGATTTCGCTTTCGTGACGTCGATAGTGTTCTGCTAACCCTGGGCGTGCGTTAAACATCCCGGTATCAATCGTCCCCCCCCAATCCAAGGCCAAAAACAGGGCAGGTACTGAGGACCCCAGCAAGCGGTGGTTATGACCCTGAACATGTTCTATTTCCGTAATTCCAGGGAACATCACACTGTCGCTCGGTTCAATTTTTAAAGCTAAATCAGCCAAGCGTGCTGGAGCAGGATCTTCTCCGAGGGCAATCAAAGCCGCTGCAGCCACGGCGGTAATGTCAGCGGTAGAGCTTGCCATTCCTTTCCCTTCCGGAAGTTGATGGGAAAACTTCACCTTACCGCCTAGCATAGGCAGACCTAAGTTCTCTTTGAGTAACTCCAATACTTGGAGTGCTTTTATTTTATTCAGAGGAAGATCCCAGCCAGCATTGTGCATGCTCAACGCCACCCTAGCCTCAGAAAATCGATCAATGGGACAATCTATAAGAAAAGGAACTCCTCCCCGAGCCCCTTGTACCCATTCTCCACATGTTCCCGGACACCGGGCCAACCCGACTGCGAAATCCATTAATATTCAATCCCCCTACGACTTTTAACCCCTTTAGAGAAAGGATGTTTTAGCATGTTTAGATCCCACCAATTGTCTGCCAATGATTCTAAGGCAACGGGCATCCCCCGACCGGTAAGAATCCAGTGCAGGTGCCGGGAGGACTCAGTCGACAAGAGTTCTCTTAATTGATTCAAGTCTAGAAAACCTCGATTTAACGCATGGCTTATTTCATCTAAGATGATAACCTGATAAATGTTTGCCTCAATTTCCTCTGCCACAAAATTAATAGCTTGTTGAATTAGCTCTAAAGCGATTTCCGGATTGCGGTTTTGACGAAAACATTCACCACATCCTGTACAGTGTTTCATACCAGTACGAATCATCCCTGACCAGCGACAACCTACACCAAATTGTATGAGAGGAATTCCTAAGCGATTAAGTCCTGCAAGTTCGCCGCTGTAGGTACTCCCCTTTAGAAATTGGACCATTAAAACTCGTTTCCCCTCGGAATAGGCAAGCACTGCTTCTCCGATGGCTGAAGTGGTCTTTCCTTTGCCCTGACCAGTATAGACTGTTATCATACTCCAATTCTCCCAGAACGAGAAGCAAACCAATGCTCGAGTAATTCTTGATGTCCTGAGAAATGAAGGTGCAGATAGGAAGCTACAATATTATCCCGGGCATACCCTTCCATTCGGTCCGCTTGATTTCCTCTAAATAGTTCGTAAGCAGGAGGATAGTCCTTATCATAGACCACACGTGAATAATGAAATTCATGCCCTTGAACTGCAGTCCCTCGAGGACCGAGAAAATTATCCTCACGAAAGACTCCTTTTCGATATCCTATACCCTGTAACCGTTTTGTCATTTCGGCCTTCATAGGAATTAGGCCAGCCATAGGCAACTCGTTTCCTTCAAAATCCTGAATGGACTTACCAAGATACATGTACCCTCCACATTCAGCGTAGATTGGCTTGCCACTCGCAGCATATTCGCGCAAAGAATCTAAAAATGAGATGTTTGCACTTAAGCGGTTAAGATGCAGTTCTGGAAACCCCCCGCCCAACATAATTCCATCCAAGTCCTCAGGGATAGAGTGATCATGCAAAGGGCTGAACGGTATGATTATAGCATTCGAGTGTTCTGCAAGGTCTAAAGCGTCTTGGTAGTAAAAAAGGAACGCTTCATCCCAAGCTAAGCCTAGCCTGAATTTTTCAATTTTACCATTAGAATTTGGGGCTGTACCCGTGATAGTTTTCTTAGTTTCTTTAGCTAAAGCAGGTTTCTTAAATTCAGGAGCACCGAGCATTATGTTTTCGACTTGATCCAAGTCAACGTGCCTGGTTATTAACTCTGAAAGAGTCTCGATAAAGCCTTCTAAGAGTCCGCCTTCCCCTACCGGAACTAATCCTAAATGCCTTTCGGGAAGTTGTAGTGACAATTCTTTGGGAAGGACTCCGAGAACTGGAATTTGGATCTCACTAAGGGCTTCTCTCAGGATTTTTTCCTGTGCAGAAGATTTTACGCGGTTAAGGATAACTCCTTGCAGCTTAACTTGCGGGTCATATGAGCTAAATCCATGCACAAGTGCCGCGACACTGCGAGACATTGAAGATGCATCAACAATGAGGATGATCGGAGCGTCGAGAAGTTTTGCCACATCGGCGGTGCTCCCAAAACCTGCGGTTCCGCTCATTCCATCGAACATGCCCATGACACCCTCGATCACTGCCCACTGGTCTCTAGAGCTTTGAGCAAAAACGGAAGGAAGATTATCGCCCAACAGCCAGCGGTCAAGATTGCGGGAAGCCCTTCCCGTCGCTGCCGCATGATAACTGGGGTCAATGTAATCCGGTCCAACCTTGTACCCTTGGATTGGACGCTCACGTTTTTTCAAAGCTGCCATCAAACCTGTAGCAAGGGTTGTTTTTCCTACTCCGCTATGCGTTCCTGCCAGGACAATCCGTGGAATTTTCATGCAGAATCTCCCTTCCCGCTCGCTAAATATTTAAGACTATATAAGCTGCAATTAATATAGGTCCAAGGGACAACCAGGTCGCTGTTTTAATAAGCTGACGGCAACGAACAATGTCAGTGGCATTGACTGGATGGAGTGCATCCCCCATCTCTGCTCGGTGATGAGGCTTTCCATGATAGATGTTGATTCCACCTAAGCGAATGCCCAGCAACCCTGCAACCACACTTTCCGGATTACCGCCGTTGGGGCTGGGATGACCAGAAGCATCTCGCTTCCACATCTGATAGGCATGATTGACAGACATTCCTCTTAACCTTCCAGCCAGGAGTAAAATCGGTACAGATAAGCGTGCTGGAAGATAATTTGCCCAATCATCCGTCCGTGCAGAGAACCAGCCAAACTCTTCATAACGGTCATTCCTGTAGCCGACCATGGAATCTAAAGTACTAACCGCTTTAAAGGCCATCGCTAAGGGCGCACCGCCAAGAGCCGCGTAAAAAAGGGGAGATAAAATCCCATCCACAAAATTTTCTGCCATCGTTTCAACCGTTCCTCGGACAATCTCTCCCTCGGAAAGATTCGTCGTATCACGGCTGACCAGCCAAGAAAGTTGGGTTCGAGCCTCACTCAAATCCCCTTTTAACAGAGGGATAAGGACATTTTGCCCAGCATCTAAAAGAGATTTACCAGCTAAGGTTGTAAAAATTAAATAAGCGCTGAAGACAAACCCCAGTATGGGATGAAATATGTTCGCTAAGGATATCGCACCCCAGGTAAATAGATAACTTCCACCCACGATCAATAAAGTTAGCAAGACACCGTTACGGCGACGGATCTCCGGGGGACCTAGATTAAGTCTGCTCTCTAAAATGCTAATCCCCTTGCCAATTCCTACGACTGGATGTGGCCAGCTACGTGGATCTCCAATAAGCTGATCGAGTATAAACCCTATGAAAACAGTAATCGGAAGAACCGCCCAAATTGAAGAAAGCGTTTCTATCATATTTAATTACCCGGTCTTTCCCTAAGAATCTGCCCTTAAGCCCATAATGGCTCGAATCCGTTCTAGATCCACATTTTGACGGACTAAATCCGCCAATTCGTTAAACGCTGATTCACGGAGCGCTGCCTGAGATAGTGACGCCTCAACAGGTCTCTTAGACCCTCTGCGCTCCCAGAGCCAATTTAAGAGTGAGGCCCGCAGGCTGTCATTATCGAAAATCCCATGTAAATAGGATCCATAAGAATTCCCTGCCTGTAAACCATCAAGATTTGATTCTCCGTTTGAAGTTAAATTGAACAGAGGTAAATTCCCTTCATCTAATGTGGATCGCCCCATGTGAATTTCATAGCCCACCACAGTTTCTCCAGTGCAAGCTTTAAAGAATCCTTGATCCGTCAAGATGGTCCCCTTGCTCTGAACAGTATGTTTTTGAGGATAAAATTCCGTCACCATCGGCAGAATACCAAGTCCCGCTACTTCTTCAAGCTCGGACTCTGTATGCAACGGATCCTTTACTAAGCGACCCATCATTTGGTAGCCGCCACAAATCCCTATGATAGGAATCTCTTTCGTACAAAGTGTAAGAATGTTGTTACCTATGCCGCTTTCATGAAGAAAGCGTAAATCAGCAAGAGTATTCTTACTGCCGGGAATAATCACCAGGTCTGGTTTTCCCAGATTTGCCGGATCTGTGACATAGCGTACAGAAACATCCGGCTCATCTTGAAGTGCATCAAAATCTGTAAAGTTTGAAATATAGGGTAAGCGAATCACCGCAACGTCCAACTGTTCCGTTGAGGAAACCCTGGATTTTTCGTCTGCTTCGCTCAAAGCAACGGAGTCTTCATCTGGGATACGAATCTTAAAATAGGGAACAACTCCAACTACCGGGATTCCTGTTTTTTCCTCTATAAAATCTAAAGCAGGTTGAAGAAGCTTAATTTCCCCACGAAACTTGTTGAAAATAATCCCTTTAATCATGGCTCTCTCTTCAGGTTCCACTAATTCTAAGGTCCCTACGACGGAAGCTAAAGCCCCGCCACGATCAATATCTGCCACGAGTATGACTGGTGAAGCAGCCTCCATAGCCACTCTCATATTTACAATATCGTTTGACTTAAGATTGACTTCAGCCGGACTTCCCGCCCCTTCAATAACTACGATTTCATACTCATTGAGCAATCCGTGAAGAGCTTCAGTTACATACGGCCAGGTCATACGTTGATACTCACCATGGTAACGCAACGCTGTCACATTACCCTGCGACTTGCCCATAATGACAACTTGAGAACCCGTTGGTCCACTCGGCTTCAGTAAAATTGGGTTCATGCGCACCTCAGGTTCTACTCCAGCTGCTTGGGCCTGAACGACTTGAGCTCTGCCCATCTCTCCACCTGCCGCTGTCACAAATGAGTTGAGGGCCATATTCTGTGCTTTAAACGGACTTACATGGTATCCTTCTTGGTAAAAGATTCGGCAAAAAGCAGCAGCCAAGACACTCTTCCCAACGCTTGAAGAGGTTCCTTGGATCATGAGTTTGGCCGTCAATTTATTGTTTGAAGACATCATTTTTCACCCTCTCTTCTTAAGCTGGTGCTTTTTAACGCAATAATTTTCGTGTTTTCACGAATCACTTCAATAAGCGGCAGTTTATAGGAGTTAAATTGAAGTTTCTATTGTCACCTTGAGTGAAGTAATTTATTTAAGGTGTTTTAAGACCGTATAAATCAGCGCATTAACCACGGTTGCGGCGATTGGGCTTCCTCCCCGAGTTCCGAGTACAGAAATCGAGGGGAACTCTTGGTGTTCCCATAATAAATCCTTAGACTCTTTCGCTCCAATAAAACCAACAGGAATTCCCACGATCAATGCAGGTCGAGTCTCTGGGTTTTCAGCTAAGCGTAAGACCTCGATTAAAGCCGTTGGCGCGTTGCCGATTGCCACTATCGCCCCCCGCAGACGATTTGCATTCATACGAAAAGCGGTCATCGAGCGTGTGATTCCCCAAGCTTTGGCTTGTTCAGAAACTCCAGGAGAGTTTAGGAAGCATTCCACACTCCCACCTAATGACTTGAGTTTCTCCTTGGAAATTCCTGCCCGAACCATCTCTACGTCAGTAATGACGTTAGCGCCCTCTTTCAGAGCCTGGAGACCGCAAGCAATTGCTTCAGGATGAATCGCAATCGAAGACTCTAATGAGGGATCTCCGGTTGTATGAATGATGCGTTCGACCACTGGGTAGTCCGCTTCCAGCCAGGGACGGGTTAATCCAGCCCGGATAATACGCATACTTTCAGTTTCAATTTGACCCGGGTCTAAAATGAAGTCTGCTGTCATTCGCCTAAAGCCTCCTTAATGCGAAGGCTGGCCAAGCTTGCAATCCCGTCATCAGCTCCCAGTTCTCTGGTAAAGATGATCTCAACTTCAGGATGCTGTTCTCGAATTTCACGCAATTCCTCATGAATATCTACCGTTACGTGCATTCCGCGGAAAAGAAAGAGTGGCATTATTACAATGTGAGCCGCACCGCTTTGAATCTTTGCTTCCACTGCTTCAGGCAGACTCGGGTGATCATGAGCCATGTATGCCGGGGTTACCGTCTGTCCCATTAACTGACTCACTTTTTCGGCAACCTCTAAAAGTCCTTGGTTAGCTTCTGCACGACGGCTGCCGTGCCCTAAGATAATAATTTCTGATTTCATATCAATTCCTCCATATGTTTAATAAATTGAGTAAGTGTTTGACTATCTGAAGCCATTTCGGGTACTGGTCGTTTTAAAAGAACCAAGGGCAGGTTTAGGTTAAGACAGGCCTGTATCTTTTCATGGGTTCCGCCAACTTTTCCACTTTCTTTGGCCACTACGACATCGATCTTTAGTTGTTTAAACATCGCTTCATCCCACTCTTGAGAAAACGGACCTTGAGCCGCTACGATTTGATTGGGTTTAAAGCCTAATGATTCACAACGGGCTAATACCTGAGAAGTGGGTAACACGCGGACATATAGGAATTTATCCTTCAGCGAAGGATGAGATACCCAATCGGGCAAGCCGTTACTTCCAGTCGTGAGCAGAATGTTTTTTCCTAGTTTCGATGCAATTTGAACGGCAGCGGGTATATCCTCCGCCCAATGAATAAGAGGATGATCGTCTACCTCCAATGCAGAGCGTTCCCAACGCAAGTATGGCAGCCCTAAATCTGTGCAAACTTTTTTAGCCATTTCTTTAACCTGTACGGCATAGGGATGAGTTGCATCCACTAAAGCCGCAAAGGAATTACCTTTTAGAAGATCTGTAAGACTTTCGGCATCCATCGCTCCCGAACGAGCCTGCAAGCCGTGTTCCTGTACTAATTCTGCCCCATAGGCAGTTAGGGTAGAGACTAATATCTCATGACCGCGCTGTTTTAGAGTATCTGCCAAGTCACGCCCATCCTCAGTCCCTGCTAAAACTAGAAGTTTCACAGTTTATACCCGCGAGGAGTCACCATATAAGGGCCAACAATCCGGGTTTGAGAGTTTCCAATTATGACGGTCGTGAGCATATCAATGGGATGATTCGTGAAATCATCCAGTGTGGTAATTTCTACGCTCGACTCCTCACCTCGTAAGGCTTCTCGAACCAATCCAACCGGGGTATCAGGGCGACGATAACGTAAAACAATTTCCCGAACAGTCTCAATGTGATGGGGACGACCATTACTTTTCGGGTTATAAAGTGCGAAGATAAAATCTCCCTCAGCTGCTAAGCGAACTCGCTTCTCGATAACTTCCCAAGGAGTCAGCAGATCACTTAAGCTAACCACTGCAAAATCATGCATTAAAGGAGCTCCTAACATGGAAGCTGCCGCAGAGGCTGCCGTCACTCCAGGAATGATTTCCAAGGGCAGATCCAGCAGGTTCTCTTGTTCCAAACATTCAATAATAATCCCTGCCATACCGTAGACACCAGCATCACCACTACTTACGACAGCTACTCGATGGCCCTCAGCAGCTAAACGAATTGCTTCTCGACAGCGGTCTATTTCTTGACGCATCCCCGTTGCAACAATTTGTTGATGGGTTATAAACGATCGAATAAGGTCTATGTAGGTTTTATATCCCACGATGTATTCAACTTCATTTAATACTGACTGAACCCTTGCTGTCATATGATCCTGGTCTCCAGGTCCGAGACCTACGACGTAGAGTTTTCTATGCTGATTGCCACTGTTACCCCCTGCCCCTTGGTCTTTGACAGTACTAACCGACCCCTTTTGGCTCCCAGTAAACTCGCTGCTTCGCATACACCGTCCACTCCTATCTTTTCGCTTACAAAGTTTGATCGACTTAACTGTTCTTGAAGATTAACTGACTGCAGCTCATCTGCTCGAAAGGTTCGAAACGGAACCCGCAGGTATTTGGCAACTTCAATCAGTCCCACTTCATTGGATTTAAGGTCAATACTATAGATTCCTGCGATAGCTTTAAGGGACGCTCCGAGCTGTTCTATTGCCAGCTTGATTCTCTCTAGAATGACATCGCTGGCAACCCCTCGGCGGCACCCCACTCCTATACTTAAAATTGGTGGCACTAAATACAGACAATCCGCCTTAATATTTGAGTTTGGAAAAGCATCAATAATGACATTCGCTTTATCCTTTTCCTTTTCGGATAAAAAGCAATAATGGGTATCCTTAACCCATGTTTCATGCTCGGGCGTCAACGGATAACTTGCCCAGACATTGAGCTGTTTTTGCTCTAAAAGTAAGCGGTTGACCGCTGGTAAATGATCAACAGGTTCAACTTTCCATCCATACCTGCGGGCATATTCGTCCGGTGCTACCATACCCCTCACATCCGTGGCTGTCGTAATTACTGGTACAGCCCCAATTTGCTCAGAGATCTGATGGGCCAAAGCATTTGCGCCGCCTAAATGTCCGGAAAGCAAAGGAATCACGAATTTTCCTTCCTCATCTAAAACTAGAACTGCTGGATCTCGGTCTTTCCCTTCTATTAATAAAGCAATTTGACGTACGACGATTCCTGAAGCCATAACAAAGATAAGAACAGAAAACTCTTGCCACAGGCTGGGAATGATATCGCTCAAACGAGAAAAGGATTTAATTTTAAAACTTTGGGAGGATTGTGAATCTCCATGATAGTTGCTTTGATTAAGCACCTTCTCATGAAGATAATATTCTCTTCCAATGGCATTCGGAAGACCCTCTCCAATACGCAGGATTGTATCTAACCCACGGTCAGTTAAAGTCACAAGAGCTGCTTTAGTTTTTGTGTTTACGTCTGCGTCAGTGTCCCTGTCAAGATTCCTGTTCACTTATCTGTCCCTTGCCGATATTCGTGTGTAAAGGTCGGGTCATAGAGCTTTGAACGCGCGTATCCGTTAGCTGGATCTAAAAAATCGCCGACAAGGATTTGAGCCTGTTTTCGAATTCCTGCTGTTTTAACCTTTTCTACGATGGTTTCCAAGGTTCCCAAGAGAATCTCTTCATCTGGCCAACTCGCTTTTGCAACCACAGCAATGGGCGTCGAGATAGGATAACCGCCTTCCTGCAAAGCCTGGACAACAGATCCCATGTCCTGAACACTTAGGAAAATTGACATACTGGCTTGATGTTGTGCTAACTTGGCCAGTGCTTCACGCTCTGGAACAGGAGTGCGCCCAGCTATACGGGTAAGAATCAGGGTTTGGCTGATATCAGGCAGGGTAAATTCACGTTTAACCGCTGCTGCGGCGGCAAATACTGAACTAACCCCAGGAATGACGGAATAGGGTATTTCTTGCTTATCTAAATGCTCAAATTGTTCCTTAATTGCTCCATACATACTGGGATCACCTGTATGGAGCCGGACAATCGTTTCTCCATTTTTGCTTCCCTCAAACATAAGAGCAATCACCTCTTCAAGGGTGAGATGGGCACTGTCATGACAAGGGGTTCCAGGACGACACAATCCCAGCAATTCTGGATTGACTAAGGACCCGGCAAAAATCACGCGGTCCGCTCTCTCAAGGGCGCGAGATCCTTTAAGCGTAATTAGTTCAGGATCCCCTGGACCAGCTCCGACGAAGATTACTTCACCTTCACCGCTAGTTTTTTTCTGGCTCACTGTTTTCCCTCCCCAACAAATCTTTTTTGACGAGTAATAAACTGAGATAATCAATTTTATCAGCTGTAAAATCTTCTGGTTTAGGTTCCCAGCGAATTTTCTCACCAGATTGTCCGAGGCGAGTCAATAAGACTGCTTTTCTGTCGCGCTCTTCAAGCAGGGTCAAAATTTCAGGAAGTCTGCGGGAGACTTTCATTAACACTAAATTGGGGAAATTAAGGAACTCCCCAACATCTTCCGTACTTGGCAAGATAAGCAGAGGCTCATCTCCTGTGGCCAGGGGCAGGTTAATCTTAGCGGCGGCTGCAGCCATAGCCGTAATTCCAGGTACTGTTACAATATATTCCTGAGGAAGTTCCTCCTGGAGAATGTTAAGTAAATAACTATAAGTACTGTAAAGTGAAGGATCACCCAATGTGATAAAGGCGACAGATTTACCCTGTTTCAATTCAGCCAGGATGGTTTGTGCTCCATCTTGCCAAGCCTTAGCTAAAACCTGCGGATCTGAAGTCATGGGCATTTCAAGTTCGACAAGCCGAGCATTAGAGGGACAATGAATTTTGGCAATATCCCAGGCAACACTTTCTCGATCCAGCTTGGATTTTGGTATGGCTACCAGATCGACTGAATGAAGGACATTAACGGCTTGCAAGGTCAAGAGCTGAGGATCACCGGGACCTACCCCTACTCCATAGAATTTTCCCCATGTTGTATTCATGATGCTTCCCCTTTTCTTGCTGATATTATAAAGATTGGATTCAAAGCTTGAGCCATATGCAGAGTTTGTACGGCTTTCCACCGAACTGCTTGAATTGAAACAGTGTCAATATCTTGATAGTTATTGTCTGTAAGAAGTTTCAGACCTTGAGCCACTGTTTCGATCGTCACTGCTGTGATCACGATTCTTCCCCCTTCAACAAGAGGAACAGTTTTTAACATTTCAGCTAAACGCCCATTACTCCCGCCAATAATGCAAACATCGACAGGGGGGAGCTCTCCGAAGACATCGGGTGCAACTCCGGGAATCAAGCAAAGATTTGAAACGTTAAACTTATGTTGATTAGTAAGAATGAGTTCTTGCGCCTCCGGATTATGTTCAATTGCGTATACAACCCCTTCAGAAGCGAGCCCTGCGGCTTCAATACTAATGCTCCCTGTACCAGCGCCAATATCAACGACATTATCGAATTTAGAAATTTGGGCTTTAGCGAGTACTTGAACTCGAATTTCCGCCTTTGTCATCGGAACCTTGCCCCTCAGAAACTCCTCGTCTGGAATTCCAAGCCTGGACCCGGTGCCCTGCATAGTGGAATACCGATGGGAATGTGGATGGAGAATAACAATAGCGTTCTTTAAAAAGGTCTTTTCCTGAGCTAACTGTTCTGCATCCATTGTTGCCCAAAATTCCTCTGGATAAGCAAGGGCATTCCCAACCGAAATTTTCGGATTATGGCCGCGTTCCAAATAAAATTGAGCGATTTTCTGAGGAGTATTTTCCCCACCGGTTAAAACCGCTGTCGGACGAGTTATCACTTGAGGCAATACGGATAATTCTCGGCCATGGACACTGGCAAAAGTCGCCTCTTGCCAAGGAAGCTCGGCTCTGGCAAACGCAAATTGAAGAGAACTGATCCCAGGATGAATGTCGATATTCTCCTCTGGGAATTCCTTCTTTAGTCTGGGTAAAAAACTAAAAAAACCAGGGTCGCCAGAAACGAGAACTCCCACAACCTTCTTTTCCTGAAGTGCATTTCTGATCACCTCAACACTGCTGGACAAGTTGCCGGATAGGACATATTGATGTCCTGTGAAATCTGGAAAGAGTTTAAGAGCCCTAGACCCTCCGATTAAAATTTCGCAGTTTTTCACCAGTTCAATAATCGCAGGGGGCAACCATTCCGGCCTTCCAGGGCCGATACCGATCACCTGTAACATACTTTACCCCTCTTCCATAATGTCGTTTAACTAAATTTCTAAAGATACATTAGCGAATACAAATAAAAAACGAGCCTGAGCGGCTCGTATGGTTTACCCTGAATAAACACACACATCTCCTATCGCTCGTAGGTTTGTGATGCTACTTAAGGCAGGTTTCCTGGCTTCAAGTCATCATTCTCATTTTCATCCATCTTGTGTTTCAAAATGGATTCACAAAGAGAACTCCTTGTATACAGTGGCGGGACCGCGCCGGAGTTTCACCGACTTCCCCTTTTAGATCCTTTAAATTAAAGGAACCTTAAGTATAACGCTATTAAATTCACGAGGCGAGTGTTCTACTAGTCAGAAAGTATAACTTATCGTTATATTCTCTCCGGACGCATAAGTGCAACTAAGGCGACGCCTAGGCCTGAAGGCTTGGCGCTAGCCAATTTTTCTTTAGACGGATAGTGATTTATTCTATAAGTATATACTAAATTCCTCTTTTTCAAAATAAATAATAAATAAACAAAATTATTGTGCTTTAAATGTAGATACTTGTTATCCGCAAATTAGTTAGTTATTAGCCGCCATAATTAAAAGGCGCATTAGATAATCATTGTTTTCCGAGTAATTCCAAAGCGCCGTTGCTTTAACTATATCCTCTAAAGTGAAGGTAAATATGTTTATTAAGTCTTATTTTATCTGCCAAATCAAGGATTGCACTATGATAAGCCTTGCTTTGAAGAATTCACAATCCCACCGCCTATTATAGTGGAACTGGCAGCATCCACAGGATGCTGCCAGCCAACAGTCTGAATGACGCCGCCGAGTATAAATACTTGGAATTAGTGTATAAAGGGAAAAAGTAAACGGCAAGGCTTCGGAGTTCCAGCCGTTTTAGATACTAAGCCAAGATATCCGTATTTTAGGTCCTAATTAAATACAATGACAAGCGACCCAATGATTGTTACCCTGTTCAATCAGTTCTGGAGTACTTAGAGCACAAACTTCTTGCGCCTTTGGGCAGCGGGTTCGGAAATAACACCCTGAGGGAGGATCAATTGGGCTAGGCACGTTTCCCTTCAGTACTTGACGTTGACGTGCGGCTTCAATATCAGGGTCAGGAATTGGAATAGCCGATAATAAGGCTTGAGTATAGGGATGAAGAGGTTTTTCATAAAGGGTAAAGCTGTCAGTTAACTCAACAATTCGGCCCAAGTACATCACAGCAATTCGATGTGAAATATGCTTAACCATGGAAAGATCGTGGGCGATAAACAAATAGGTTAAACCAAGCTTCTCTTGAAGTTCTTCAAGCATATTGACAATTTGCGCTTGAATAGAGACGTCTAAGGCGGAAATCGGCTCATCACAAATAATCAGTTTAGGGTTAACTGATAGTGATCGGGCTATGCCTATCCGCTGGCGTTGCCCACCAGAGAACTCATGGGGAAAACGGTTGGCATGCTCGGGATTAAGTCCTACTGTCTCTAATAATTCATAGATGCGATCGGTTCTTTTTTGTCCTCTGGCCAAATGATGAATATCCAGAGCCTCGCCAATGATATCACCTACTGTCATTCGGGGGTTTAGAGAGGCATAAGGGTCCTGGAAAATCATTTGGATATCTCGACGAACTGCAAGCATTTCTTTAGCATTATAGCTAAGAATATTCTTACCTTGATACTTAACTATACCAGAAGTAGGTTCATATAAACGGATAATCGTGCGACCGGCTGTCGATTTGCCGCAACCGCTTTCGCCGACCAATCCGAGCGTTTCACCTTGATGTAATTGAAAAGAAATTCCGTTTACGGCATGAACCTTTTTATGATGACGAGAAAAGATTCCTTCTTCAAGGGGGAAGTGTTTTACTAGATTTTCGACCTCTAAAATCACTTCATTTTTCATCCCACTCTCCCCTTTTCGTCAAAGGTACTCTTCGGTGCATCTGGATGTAGGAGCCAACAGGCCACTTGATGGCCGGGATTTATTTCAGTGATTCCTGGTGGTTGTTCGGCACAAATCTTCATGGCATGAGCACAACGGGCCGTAAATCCGCATCCTACCGGTGGTTTTAATAAATCCGGCGGTGTCCCATGGATTGGTACAAGCTTGGTACGGCTTAGAGCGTCTAAACGAGGTACGCTTTTTAACAATCCCCAGGTATAAGGGTGTTGAGGGGATTTATAAATATCCTGGACAGTACCACTTTCGACTATCTTACCCCCATACATAACGATAATCCGAGAACAAAGACCAGCAACCACGCCAAGATCGTGAGTAATTAAAATAATTGAGGTGTTAATTTTCTGTTTTAAGTCTTTCATTAATTCAAGGATCTGAGCTTGGATTGTCACATCCAAAGCGGTTGTCGGTTCGTCGGCAATTAATAACTTAGGATTACATAACAAGGCCATAGCGATCATAACTCGTTGGCGCATTCCCCCAGAAAATTCATGTGGATATTGCTTTAAGCGGCGCTTACAATTAGGGATGCCAACCATCTCTAAATATTTTTCTGCCCGATCCATAGCCTCCTGCTTCCCGAGGCCTTCATGCCTTTGCAAAACTTCCGTCATTTGCCGTCCTATCGTTAAAACTGGGTTCAAGGAAGTCATCGGATCCTGAAAAATCATACCCATTGATTTACCACGGATAGTTGTCATTTGTTTCTCGGGAAGTTTTACTAAATCTTGCCCTAAAAAACGGATTTGTCCACTAACTATTTTACCGGGAGGACTGGGAATAAGACGCATCACGGATTGAACAGTTACCGATTTTCCACAACCTGATTCACCAACGATGCCTAAAGCTTCTCCTTCATCAATATAGAAACTTACTCCGGATACTGCTCTAACCTCCCCAGCATAAGTGAAGAAAGAGGTACTTAAGTTATCTACTTCTAATAAATGGTGTAATTGCTGCACATTTTTCTCCCCTTACTTACGCATTTTCGGGTCAAAGGCATCTCTCAGGCCATCTCCCACAAAGTTAAAGGCCAACATTAAGAGGGCAATCATAGCTGCCGGAAAAATCAAGGAATAAGGGTAGGACGGAATATTCATTCTCCCATCAGAGGCCATAGATCCCAAGCTAACCATCGGTGCTTGTACGCCTAAACCAATAAAACTCAGAAACGCTTCCATAAAGATCGCTGCCGGAATTTGTAAGGCAGCAACAATAATAATTTGCCCTATACTGTTCGGCAGCAAGTGTTTAATCAAGATTCTTTTCGTATCAGCGCCTAAGGTACGAGCTGCCAGAACGAATTCCTGTTCCCGGAGAGTTAAAATTTGTCCTCTGACAATACGAGCCATTGGCACCCAATTTACGAGCCCTAGAACAATAAAAATGTTCCGTAAGCCAGGACCGAACGTAACCATTAATAAAATAACATACAGCAAGTCTGGAATGCTAAAAATAATGTCAACTATCCGCTGCATGAAATTATCAAGCCAACTACCTTTATAACCGGATATTCCGCCATAAAAAATTCCAATTGTCAGGTTTATAGCTACTGAACCAAAACCGATTAATAAGGATATACGGGCACCGAACATCGACCTGGTTAAAATATCCCGACCCAACTCGTCTGTGCCAAAGGGATGTATCCAATTAGGATATTGGTTTGTGGCCATTAAATTATTAGTTTTATAATCGAACTGGGAAAAGAAGGGCCCGAAAAGAGCAAAGAGAATAATCAAGGCAAGTACCGTTAGTCCCCCCATGGCCAAAGGATTCTTCCGGAAACGGCGCCAAGCATCTTGCCATAAAGTTGTACTAGGCCGATTTATGCCCTCTGCCTTAAGTCCCTGCTGCAAAGGAGAAAATGACTCAACAGAAATACTCAAGACTAGGCCCCCTTTCGTCCCGTAAGTTTAATCCGGGGGTCAACTACGGTATAGGCAATATCCACCAAGAGATTAAAGGTTACAAGCAAAGTGGCAAACAAAATCGTTGTGCCCATAATGACTGGATAATCTCGGTTACCTATACTGGTTACAAAAAACTGGCCAATACCTGGAATGTTAAAAACGTATTCGACAACAAAATTTCCGGTTAAAATATACGCAAAAAAAGGTCCCATAAACGTAACAACTGGAATCAAAGCATTTCTTAAAGCATGACGTAAAACAATAATATACCCTGGTAATCCTTTAGATTTAGCAGTACGAATATAATCTTGGTTTAAAACATCTAACATACTAGAACGGGTGAGACGCGTAATCTGGGCAATGGGATAGGCACTTAAAGCCAGTGCCGGTAAAACTAAATTTTTTGCCTCCCCCCAACCGATCGGAGGAAACCAATGGGTTTTAAAACCTACAAAGTATTGCAAAAAGGTTGCTAAAACGAAACTGGGAACGGAAACACCAATAGTTGCCAGAAAGGTGGCAATATAGTCGGGAGCCTTATTCTGTTTTAGAGCAGCTATTATCCCCATCATAGTCCCTCCGACCAGGGCCAGGACAGTGGCCACAAGCCCGAGAGCTATGGTCTTAGGTAGACCTTCCCTAAATAAATCATTAACCGTACGTCCCTCATAACGGAAAGTTGGGCCAAAGTTAAAATGCGCTATGTTTTTGAGATAATCAAGATATTGATTAGCTAAAGGGTCATTTAAATGGTAACGCTGATTAATATTTTCCATGATGGCCGGAGGTAAGATCTTTTCCGAAGAAAATGGCCCACCTGGAATAGCATGCATTAAGAAAAATGTGAGGGTAACAACAAGCCAAACAACTAAAAGAGCTGAAACAATTCGTCCAAATAAGTATCGAGCCATATAACGTCCTCCTCAGTCATCCTCAACAAAAATTGCACCAAGCCTTTAGGCGCAGACGGAAGTTTTGTTGAACTTAAGCTGACCTAAGATCGCACTTTCAAAAAGTAAATCTGGAAAGGGACAAGTTATTACAACTCACCCCTTTTTCTACCAGTCTTGTGAACTTATTTCTCTACAGTAACATTTTTGAAGTCAGTGAATCCTAACGGTAATTGAATGAGGCCCTTAATATTATCTTTAAGCACGTAGTAATTTACATAATAGTAAATTGGCATAATGGGCATGTCATTCACTAAGACTTTTTCGGCGTCATGCATAGCTTGCATACGTACCTTTTGATCCCCGCTCTTTTTAGCAGTTTCAATATCCTTGTCAAAATCAGCGTTCGACCATCCGGTTTGATTATTTCCGCCCTGAGTTACGAACATATCCATAAATGTCATGGGGTCAATGTAGTCACCAATCCAACCTGCCCGGGAAATATCATATTGCAAGTCTTGTTGCGACCGTTGATATACTTTCCATTCCTGACCAACCAGTTTAACATTAATCCCTAAATTTTTGGCCCACATATCCTGGATTGCTTGGGCCGGAAGTTGGTGAGAACCATTAGTGTTGTACAAAATACTAAGTTCTGGGAAGTTTTTGCCATCGGGATAACCAGCTTCAGCTAATAATTGTTTGGCCTTGGTAAGATCTTCTTTAAATAACTCTCCCCCAACCTCTCTGAAGGTCTTACCAGTTTCAGCATCCGGAACCCCTCCTGGAACATAACCTAAGGCAGGAGTTTGGCCAGCTTTGAACACATTATCAATCAGTGCTTGGCGGTTAATAGCAAGAGCTAGGGCTTGACGAACTTTAGTATTGTCTAAAGGTTTCTTAGTTACATTGAATCGATAAAAATAAGTTCCCAAGTAAGGAGAAGTCTTCAAACTGCCGGCTTTGCGGAGGCGATCCAGATCTGAGATCGGTACAGCAGTTTGGTCAATGCCATCTAATTGCCCAGCCTCATAGGCAGTCAAAGCAGCTTTGCCGTCTGAAACAAGGTTGAAGGTTAACTCCGTAAGCTTAACACTATTGGCATCCCAGTAATTAGAATTCTTAACAAGAACCAATTTGTCATTATGACTCCAAGATTGCATTTTGAAAGGACCGTTGGAAACAAAGGTTTCCGGTTGCAAATTCCATTTTGGATTAGCCTCAACATTGTTTTTGTTTACCGGGTAATAAGTGGGGAAAGCCAGCAAAGACTTAAAGTAGGGAGTAGGACTTTCTAAGGTAATTTCCATTGTCTTAGGATCAACGACCTTAATTCCTACATCTTCGGCATTAGCTTTCTTACTATTATAAGCTTCGCCGTTCTTTATGTAGAACAATTGGTAAGCATACTCTGCAGCTGCTTCCGGATTTAATGCATGCATCCAAGCAAACTTGAAATCATCCGCCGTTACAGGGTTGCCGTTATTCCACTTGGTATCTTTAAGTTTAATGGTGTATATAAGACCATCAGGGGAAACTGTAATACTGTCAGCGATGGCATTTTGCGGGTTACTATCCTTGTCTAAGCGCATTAACCCTTCGAACATATTCATTTCCATGATCATCTCAGGAATACCGTTGGACATCTGGGGGTCAAGAGTCTTTGGCTCCGAGCCAGGGGCATAACTCATTTTCATCTCTTTTGACGGAGTTGTACCAGCAGTAGGGGCTGTTGAGCCACAACCCGTTAATACTACGCCAAGTACCAGAGCTATAGAGGTAGTGGTGACTAACCATTTGTGATTCTTAAACATAATTTTCTTTCCCTCCCTCACATAGTTGAACAATAATTTATCATTACTCTCTAAACCAAAGCTTTTCTTCTGCATTTATTTCTTCTAAATTATAAAGAAATATATTTAGAGAGCAAATTTGAGGTTGTCTCTGGCTTCACTGTAGTGACTCAGTGAATTCTACCTTTAGTTGTTAAGATTCAGGTAATGAACCTATTCGAAATATTCATTCTCTTCCCCCTCTAAATTAATACTACAATTCTGACTAATTATAACAAGAAACTTAGACTAAATTGAAGAAATAAAAATGAGAAAAAGGGGAAATTAATTCTTCATTGTCCGATCCAAGAAGAAAAACCTTAGGGATATCCCTAAGGCGATAATGATTATACAATTAAATCCAACCATATCGATTTTTTGGTCTTCCTATTTTTTGATAACTAGGGATTGACCGCACCTTGCCATTTTGAACAAGATACGTAAGATATCGATAAACTGTAGGGACGGCTAGCGATAATTCTTTCGAAATCTCCTCCACTGTAGAAGGTTGCTGACAAGCCGTGAGGTGTCGTTCTATATAGGACAGGGTCGTTTCGCTAATTCCTTTGGTTACAAACACTTCGTATTGCATTTTTGGTGTTGCTTGAACAGTCTTTGTCATATCCAACAACCGCTTATGCAATTGAACGCGAGCAATCAAATCCGGCGCTTTGACCGGTTTAAGTGCAAAATCGGTGGCGCCTGCATCCAGAAAACGGTCGGCAATTTCTTGCCTTTCATCTACAGTGAGTACAAGAATAGGTATTTGTTGATCTTGTTCCCGAATCAGGCGAACCGTTTCTAAGCCATCAATTTCAGGCATATGATAATCCGCTAAAATGATATCCGCTCCATGATTAAGGAACCCCTGAATTCCCTCTCTCCCATTGGGATAGGCTATGGGATCCCAACCAACATACTTAAATATTTCACTTAACGTATAGCGCAGGGATAGTTCATCATCAATGATTATTATTCTCATTGGCTTTCTCCCAGTGGCAGGGTTATCCAGACCTTCGTCCCTTGCCCTACTTCACTTTTTATATTAACGGATCCTTCGTGTCCTTCTGCAACTTTTTGTACAAAAGCTAAGCCAACTCCAGGATGGTTTTTTGTGCTGTAGCCGGTCTTCCAGATACTTTTTACATCATTCGCCAAAATACCGTATCCATTGTCTTCAACCTCTAATTTTACAGTGTTTTGCAATGTTTTGGCGCGCAAGACTACCCTTCCATTCTCCCGCCCTTGAATGGCATCCAACGCGTTATCAATTAAATTTATGATTGCTCGAGTTAACCTGATTTTATTAATGTAAAGACTTGATTGAGGTTCCCCCTCTAATTCAATATCCACCTTTAAATTCGTACCACTTAGACGACTAGCTCGAATATAATCGATTAGTTCTTTAAGCTCACACCAGTTCTTTCGATCCTCATATAAAATTTCTGAGACCATTTTGCTCATTGAATTAATAGAACCATAGATAGTTTGGCAATATTCTCGCATCTTAGGATCCGGCCATCGTATCTCCATCAATGAAACCAGTCCTTCGATTGTAGCAAGCGGAGTTTTAAGGTCGTGGACAAGATGGAGAACTTCACGTCCTGAACGAGATTCATTGGCTTCAAGTTGGGCACGATGTAGGTCCTGTGAAATAGCCCATTTCTCCATATATAAAATCAAGTAAATCCATAAAGTAATAGCACTAGCTACGAAGATAAAAAACAACACATTCGCATAAAGTGCGAGAACCTGACCAAATCCAATTTGGATCGCTACCTGTTTTATTTTTATCGATAAAGAACCTTGTCCGAAACCATAAGAAGTAAGAAAAGGAATTTGATTTAACCAGGCAACACCAAAGATCAATTGGGAGAAAACCAGTAGTTTCATCCCCATATTTAATTTTTGTTTGCTTAATTTCTGCATCACCGCGATTGATAGCCAAAGAAAAATATCTGTGGCCCCAAAACTATAGTTTAATGGAGTCATCACATTGACGATAACGTAAGCGAGCGGTACTACAGTCAGGGGAATGATGGTTTTAAAACCAGGACAATTGAACGCGTCTGCCATCCCATCTCCCAACATCACCACGCTGAGAAACTGAGGAGTGGAAATAATGGTATTTATTGACACAACGAGAAAGGCATTAACCATTAACGCACTTCCGTCTGTTTTTTGGTTCATGGTTTGGAGTAATTGATCCAATCCTAAAAGTTGAGGTTTTAACCAATACGGTATTAAAATTCCCAACAAAAATAGTCCAATTCCTAACCATATTTTCCTTGACCTAACGACGCTTCCCACTGCATTACCACCTTTCCTACTCATGTTATTATAACATGAAATCGGAATTGGATAATTTCTTTCCCACATAGCCTCTATTGTTTATGCTCGCACCTTACTTCCATGGATGACGCTAGCCAAAACCTTGCCCAGCTCTTGAAGCCTGTAAGGTTTTGCAATCACGTCGTAAAAGCCGTACTTTTATAGTCGGACAGTGTGTCGGATGAGTAGCATGGAAAAGTAATTGGTAAGGCTTTAACTGATGGTAGTCCTAGAAAAAGAAATAAGAGGTCTGAATATGACAGACAGCTTCAATCACATTCAGACCTTGTTATATGCATTACACGATAAAGTTGAAATACTCAGTAATTGGTTAAGGCTCAATCGACCACGCCCACCCTTGTTCCTCCACCATCTTAAGAGCTTCCTGATCCCAGCCAACCGGTCGGCCGTCTAATAAGGTCATAATCGTTCCAACGCTAAGACGCCCAAAGGTGTAAGCCTGGGCTCTTTCACTCGCTAAGTGTGCCAGATGATGAAGCAATTTTTGCTCTCCAAGGAGCAAGAGTTCGGAGGTTGCCCCTTCTGTCGTTGGAAACTCGGCCAGATGCTTCAAGGTATCTAAATTAAGACCAGCTAATGCAGCGTGTGCCAGTAAGACTTCCATTCGAGCATCTGCAACTCGATTATGCGTATGGAAAATTCCGCCGGAAACCTTAATGAGCTTGCCAACATGCCCCAAGAGAATGACGCTTTCAATCCCCCGATAAGCGGCCTCCTCTAGCATATAGCCTACAAAATTACTCATCTGTATTACGGCTTCGGGCGGAACTTTAAAGCGTTCAGTTGCTACCCTGTATCCGTAGTGCCCCGGGGTGAACACAATGGTTTTATGCCCATAGGCAACTGCTTGATCCAACTCCGGCAGTATGGAAGTTTTAAACGCTTCCTCGGACATCGGTCGGACGATCCCACTTGTCCCGAGGATTGAAATTCCCCCTATGACCCCAAGTCTCGGATTAAGCGTGCGCAAAGCGGTAGCTTCTCCCTTAGGAACTTCGATAATAACTTCGATTTCTTCATCGGGAAAAACCTCTCGGACTGCTTCACGGATCATTCTTCTAGGTACCGGGTTAATGGCATTTTCCCCAACTGAGATCGCCAAGCCTTTTTTCGTGACGGTCCCAACTCCCTTGCCTCCGCGAATGTGAACTTCTCCTTGATGAGAAATGAAACGTACCATCGCACGAATTTCAAGGCCATGAGTGATGTCCGCATCATCCCCACCATCTTTTAGAATACTGGCCCAAGCTTGAGGGTATCCGGATTCTCCGCTGTGAATGGGCATCATTAAGCGCGCCGAATTCGGCAGTGGAATCTCTGCCTGCTCCGCTAAACTGTTCCCTTTAAGCAACTGACAGGCGGCTTTTGCCGCACCCGCAGCACAACTTCCTGTAGTATATCCTTCACGCCAAGTATGTCTATCTTTATCTCGTGCCATAGTTTCTCTCCCACATTAAATTTAATCGAAAGTACAATCGTTATTATTATATAGCCCTGAATTGATTCATCGACCTTTGATATCAAGAAAATGTAAGTCATATAGAGCCAGTTTTTGATGAACCTATAATACTCCCAGCTGCAGTCTGAATCGGACAAAGAAACTCAATGTTATCAACAGAACTATAAATGACATTACCCAATAATCCCTTGGAGCAAAGGCTATTTCGCGCATAGATGTCCAAGTTCGCGTCAAACCGTACCCTCTGTTAAGCATTGCCATCGATAGTGAATTAGCCATCATTATTGAATTAATAAACAAGGGAACCATAATCGGTATATAGGATCGGATGGAACCGATGATCCCTTTCTCGTTGAATTTAGTACCACGCGCTCTTTGGGCCTCTAAAATTTGCCGGCGTTTTTTATCTAGGGTTGGAATAAATCGAATCGCTGTTGTCAGCATCATAGAAACTTCAACTGGCATCTTCATCTTTTGAAAGAACTGGGTGAAATCATCAATTGATGTGGTTAAAATCAAGACCGACGAAGCGATCATCATACTAAAAAGACGAAAAATAAACGTACTTCCCATCATAAATCCCCCTACAGTAGCCCCCAGCCTTTCTCCAGGAAGGGCATAAAAGAGGATCGTTTGACTGGATACATGTTCAAAGCGCTCAGGTGCAAATGTAAATCCTGTGATTAGAATAATCGATATGAAGATAGGAATCAAGGGAATCATCATTCCCCAGATCTTTTGCAAGGGGATTTTTATCCAAAAGGCTAAAAGCCCAGTAAGCGAGACAAGCAAAAGCTGATATTTTGGATCCTGAAATAGAAAGGAAATTATAATAAACCCTAAGAACCCGAGCATTTTTGTCCGGACATCCAGATGATGGAGCAAGGTCTCCCCTGGTAAATACTCTATAAGCATCCTGACTGCTCCCTGCTTTCGAACATCGCCGCAAACTCACTTGATTCGATCAAGGGTTCGGGCCCGAAAATATCCTCCAATTGGAATGAGAGCCTGCATAATTGGGGTGGAACAATAGCAGAGTCAAGAAGAATTTGTTCGTTGGAAAAAACACTCTTTGGCGTGCCATCTAACAAAACACCGCCGTCTTTCAAGACAATAACCCTCTTTGCATATTGAGCAACTAAGTCCATATCATGACTAATCATGATAATTGTCGTCCCTGCAGTGTGAAGTTTACGGATCAAAGCCATCATGGTCTGAACTCCTGTCCAGTCTGAGCCCGTGGTCGGTTCATCTATGATCAGGACTTTAGGGTTTAAGACAAGGATTGAAGCCACAGCAATCATTTGCCGTTCTCCTTTGCCCAAACTAAACGGATGAACGCTGCGGTATCTTTCTAAACCAGTATACTGGAGAACCTGTTCAACACGTTCCTTGATTTCCTTACCTTTAAATCCCGCGTTCTTGAGCCCAAATTCCAACTCTTTCTCGACCGTAGCTGAGAAAATCTGATGATCCGGATTTTGAAAGACATAGCCGACAGTTTTTGACAAATCGGAGGTATCATACTTTAGAGTATTCATGCCCCCAATGATAACCTCACCACTGGTTGGTTTCAAAAGTCCGTTAAAATGTTTGGCTAAAGTCGTTTTTCCTGCTCCGTTTTGTCCGATTAAAGCCACGAAATCCCCTGCTTCAACCATCAGATTAATCCCTCTCAATGCGGTCTGATCTGAGTTATATTGATAATTTAGATCCCTGACTTGAACTGCAATTTCTTTCTTAGACAAGTGCAGTTCTTGCTGAAGCAAGCCATCCTTTCTCTGTTCTGACCCAAACCCTTGACCTGGTACTGGCACTTGCACTTGTCTTTGTGCTAGGCCTTGTAAATGCCCCTGCCAATGTCCGTATTTGGGTAAAAGCTCTCTAATCAAACCTTCTGCAGATGGGATATCTAAGGGGATTTCAGCGAGGGTAATCCAACCCTTTTCGTAGAAATCCCATCCGATCTGAGTGACTGGGAGGGGCTTAATCCCCCACTGACGCAAGAGGGGCAGATTGCGAAAGAGTTCTGAAGGAACTCCTCTCCAAACTAATTCTCCCTGGTTAAGTACCACGACTTCATCTGCCTTATAAATCAGTTCTTCGCTGGAGTGTTCGACTAATATAATGGTTAAATCCTTTTTCCGCCGCAAATCCGCTAATGTCGTGTAGATTTCTGAGCGTCCTGCCGGATCGAGTTCTGAAGTTGGTTCGTCCAGCACCAGAATTTCTGGTTCCATCACCAGGACACCCGCAATCGCCAAGCGTTGTTTTTCACCCCCCGACAGCTCCTCAGATAAACGATCGTTATACCCTTGGAGGCGAACCTTTTCTAAGATTTGATTAACTCTCTGTTTAATCTCCTCTAAGGGCACTAAAAAATTTCGAGGACCAAATGAGGTGTCTTCCTCAACCGTTCGTCCAATAATTTGTGTCTCTGGGTCCTGGAGGACAAGTCCCAAAACTTTAGACAAGGACTGTACTGCGGTTTTCCCGACATCCTTTCCAGCTACACTTACCCGTCCTGTTAGTTTTCCCTCCAGAAGCTGAGGAATCAGACCGTTCAGACATAAACTCAAAGTCGTTTTCCCTGCCCCAGTGGACCCCATTATGAGAATGAATTTTCCTTTTTCCACGTCTAAGCTAATGTTTTTCAAGCTTGGTTCTACTGCATTTGGATAACGATAAGAGAGATTTTTAATGCAGATTGCACTTGCTTGGCATTTTTCATTTTCCAAGGTCTCCACGATTTTCACCCCATTAATTAAATGAGCCGGCTTCCTTTAATTGCTTTGTAGGCTACTGCAGAAATAATAACATTAAGAGTTGCTCCAACCACTAAGAAAGGCAAAAGCGCTAGAACTCCGCCCATACCCATCATTGGAAGCATGGCAAAGGCTGAGACTACCCCATTAAGCACAATTCCAACGATGACTGCCGGAATCAAACCAAGCTTCTCATTGACCCAACGATAGGCTACAGCCCATAAAGCCATTTGCAATGCAACATACAGATGGACCGGAATTGTCAAAGTGAATCCGACAACCGCCGCTGTCAACAAGTGTCCAAAAGCAATAACTATCGCACCGGTTAGCCCGCCAAAGGCTAAGGCACAAAAAAATCCGGGCGCAGAATCCATGCCAATCGTTCCAACCGGACTTGGAATTTTAATGAGCGCTCCTACGGCACTTAAAGCAATGAAGATGGCCATAATCGATAATCTTTTAACATTCCAAGCGGAAAGTTGTAATTCCTGTTGTTCTATTCCTAGATTCTTCATACAAATATTCCTCCCTAATTTAAATTATTTAGTATAATTCACCTATTATCGTTAAGGGCAAATTTAGAGAACTTAATAATCTTTGATCTAAGGCCCCGGATGACGAAAAAATAAGACATGTAGACGGACCTGCTGATTTATCTAAATCAAGAGTACAGGCAGGAGCAAATTTAAATCTAGTATTGATCGAAGAGGCCAATTGTTCTGCTTCTAGTCGTATCCCTCTTGATCCTATTGGAATTATGTCATGAATACTTGAACTTTCTAAGAGGGTTTGAACCGATTTTACTTTTATAATTTCTGGGTCCTCCGGATTGCTAAGTTCAGGTCCGACCTTAGGGAAGCCTAAACAATAGACGGCGTCTCCAAGTTGTGCTGTTCCAATACGCAGCTTATTTTTCTCAGCTAGTCCGATTACGCTGACTCCAAGGCCAGTTTGCATTGTGGACATATTTTTCTCAGTGCTTATCGCAACAGGGAGACTTTCTAATCCTGCGGATTCCAGTTCATCATTCACCCCCTTTAATAATTCATCGCCAGTCGGGCACGGCTCATTTGAAATTGCCACGGTTAGCATCTGTGGTACACCTCCTGTAGAAAGGACCTCCAACAGCGCGACCCTTGTGGTCAATTTTCCTGTTATAAAGCACGAAATCTTGTACACATCAAATTCCTTCATACCAATTGCTCCACAGGAATCACAGGAAACGACCAAAGATTGTGTTTCGTTTATCGAAACAACTTCAACATCCCGACCGAGATATCCCAAACTTTTTCACCTCTCATATAAATTAACAAAACAAAAAAGTTCACAGTCTAATTTTCATTTTCAACTAGTATGAAAATGAAAACTGACCATGAACTTTACCTTTGTTCATGACTTTAAGTTACAGGCAGGTCTCCTGACTTAGAATCATCAACTTTATGCGCCTTCCCGGTTTCCCAGTGGCTATGCATAAGTCTCCTCTTTACAGTGGTGGGTCCGTCCGGGATTCTCACCCAGTTCCCTATTCTCCCTTTGCAGGGCACCAGTAACAAACGAATGATTAAGTTATATGTATTTTAATGCAAACTGCGTTAGATTACAAGAGTGAAATTCCAGACATTTCTTTCAGTTTTTACTCAAATTAATCGTACAACCCTTTACGATGAGCGGTCAAATACTGCATACAGAATGAATCTTGTCCCAATAAAGCTTGAGAGGCGTAAACAAAGCCCATCATTGCTTTGTCAAGAGGATCTAATATATAGGCATCCATGCCTGCATCCATTGTTTGAATCATGAAGGCTTGATTTAAAATTTTTCGGTTAGGGAGTCCATAAGAAACGTTACTTAAACCACAAGCTGCGTGAACAAGAGGAAATTCTTTGCGAATGAAACGAACTGTATCGAGAACATCGTTACCACAATTATCCCCTGTACTAATTGGAGTAACAAGCGGATCTAAGTAGATATCATCTTCAGGAACTCCTGCAGCTGTAAGATCACCCACTAATTTTTTGACAATGGCGATACGTTGCTCTGCAGATGTCGGAACACCCGTATCATCCATACACAAGGCTATAACTTTTGCCTTGTATTTCAGAACCAGAGGCAGTACCGCTACATAGCGTTCTTTTTCCGCAGTTATTGAGTTAACCATAGGTTGACCATTTTTTACAGCTGCCAGTCCTGCTTCCATAGCCTCTGTCCTGGGCGTATCAATACAAAGAGGAGCCGACACTGCTTCCTGAATAGTGCGAACAAGCCATTCCATTGTCTCTACTTCATCGTGTACCATAGTACCACAGTTGACATCTACGTAATGAGCTCCAGATTCAACTTGTTTTTTCGCCAGTTCCTGGATAAAGACTGCGTCTCTTTGCTCTACTGCAGGTTTAACAACCTTTCTGCTGGTGTTTATAAGTTCGCCAATAATTAACATTTGTCGCCTCCTAACTTAACTTTCGCAGATCCGCTTAATAGCTACATCCATATAAAATTTTTATATACTTTTTCTAATTCATCCATTAAATCTCCGGCTAATTTACTATGTTTGTTCCTGAAATGAATGCAATCCCCACAGTAAATTCCCCTGTAAGCTGTTAAGTTTTTTCTATGTACTTAACACTTATCAACATTTTTCAACTTAAGCGTTCTCCTGAATTATAGAAAATTACGTTGCAAAACCATCCTACCCGGAGAGGTGACCACAAATTCTTCATCCCAATCACCTTGAAGAAGCTTTTCTAATAAACGTAAAGAACCTTGTTGTTCTTGGTAATCTGCCTTAATATACTTAGCAACTTCACTTGAATACTTGGCAAGCTCTTCGCGATTCCCCACACCAGTATCAATAAATAATACTCGTTGATAATTGCTGTATTGAGTGTCGATCATCCATTGAGCATTCTCTTCACCATAAGATTTGGTGTAACGTTTGAACTCTGCTAATGGTTCCGCACCCTGATCAATCCAGCCTTTGCTCAAGTAGACAGTACCAGGGTACTTTTCGAATTCCTTGTCGTAATCTTTCCGGGCACCCATTAAAATGCTTATGCAATCATGCACTCTGGGAATCACCAACATATGACGTTCAGAATGAAGGTTTACTACACCGTATGAGCAAAGGCCATAACCAAACAGTAAGGTATCATGTTCATGATCAGCATCGATCCGCTGTTGAAGTTCGTTTTGAAGTTTCTGTGGTTCGCGATGCAGGGCATATGGCAACAATTCTAAATCCATCCTGGATGGAAGTATCTTTTGAATTTCATCAGCCAAGGTGTAACAAGCAAATACTTTGGCCTTCATTCTCAAACCTCCCAGCTGGGGTGACCTATGGCCGTGACCTCAATCCGCGTCTCAAGAAACACGACATCATTTCCTCCCGCCGTATGACTGAGTACTTCTTCTTTTTCGACCAACAACTCAGGATTGACCACACCCGCCCGCTGTGCTCTCTCTAGAGCTACTTCCTTTGCTTTTTTCAAAGCATTCTTTTCAGCCTCTTCCAGATACAAAAAAGCTTCCCGTTTCCAAGGAGCATGCACTACATACCCCCCTGCTACCCCGGGTTTAATCAAGATACGAATTTGTTCCGCGACCTGACCGGAGGCAGCTCCGACCGCATTTGCCACTTCAGCATGCGTGGGTATTAAAACCGGGGTATTCAAGGTGCTTCCAACAGCTGGAAGATAGCCGGATACGGGAGCCCCTAAAGCAACAATCGGATATTCAAGAGTAATTTCGGACTTGAATCCTCGCTTATGATCTCCATTAAGCAGGGAGCTTAATAGAAATGAGACACTGGCCTCACTACTAAGCTTAATACGTAAACCCTCTCGGTAAGCAAAGCTTTGTAAAATAGTCATACATAGAGCGGCTTGGATCTCACTCAAGACTTTAGCTGCAAATTTATCCGGTTCTAAGCGCAATCTATGCGCTAGAATCCGCGCTCCTTCCTGAGCCGCTGCCACGTTATAGTCGGTAAAAGTATTTAGGACATGCAGTAAATCCGTGGGGGTAAAAGAAATCCGACCTATGACCTGAGCCTGCTCTAAGTCTTTTAACGGCAATAAATTTGGATCACGGCCAACTTTTTCTGCGAGAGCAAAAATATTGTGAGCACTTTCTTCAAGAGCGTTGATTATCTTCCATTCAGTTTGATTCCACTGCTCGTTATTGACTGGTTTTTTAACCAACATAAAGCAATCCACGGGCTGTGAATCTATTATCAGCCTATTTGGATCCACTCTTCTTAATTCATCAATCAGATTGGGATATTTATCTGCTATGACAGACAATGGCCAGACTCTCTTCGGGCCGATTACTAATTTTCGATCCTTTGAAACTTGAATATAACTGTCTCCGCCCAGACCAAAGGTACTAATTTCTGCAGCTTCAACACGGGTTTTCCAACCTCCAACGGTCGCCCCCTCACGGTTCATCCGGGGACGGCCATTTTCTAAGATTGCTATATCCGTGGTCGTCCCACCCATATCTAAAGCAAGAGCAGATTCGGTCCCTGTTAGAAATACTGCTCCAACAATACTGGCCGCAGGCCCTGAAAGGATCGTTTCAATGGGTTTTTCACGAGTCATAGTTTCACTCATGAGTGAACCATCCCCTTTGACGATCATCAAAGGAGCTGAAATCCGCTTCTCTTTAAGGACGGCTTTTACCGCTGTAAGCAGTTCGGCAATAGTCTGGCATTCAGGCAGGCCGTCACTGTCCGCTCATGAAAACCTAAGGCAGTCGTGAGCTGATGTGCACACACAATAGGTACGTCCCAGAGCTCCCTAATTATTTTTTGAGCATTCTGTTCGTGCTCTGGATTCCGAATGCTAAGATAGCCAGAAATGGCAATCGTGTCGACTTGATTGCGCATTTCAGTCACTGCTCTTCGTATAGCCTCCGGATCGAGTTCCGTTACAGGTATCCCCTTAATATCATGCCCACCTCTAACTACAAATACCTGATGGGCTGGGAGGTTGCCGGTCGACTCATGACCAATAAGAATTAAGCCGACCCGGCAACCACGCCCCTCTACAATGGCATTAGTAGCTAATGTCGTCGACAGAGATACGAGCTGAACTTGACGCGGGTCTAAATCACCCATATTTTCGATACATTTTCGAATTCCTATGGATAAATCCTCACGTGTCGTAAATGCTTTGGCCTTTTCCTTTACTTCCTTGGTGTTTAAATC
>NZ_JAMHFY010000017.1 GCF_023897015.1 Desulfosporosinus nitroreducens
AAAAGTTGTATGCTTTGTGGCAGAAACCTGTATGCTTTCATTGACGTAAATGTGTATGCTTTAGTTTACCATTCACAATCAGTTGATAGATTCAACATAGCAATTATTCGAAGTAAAAATATTATCGATAATTATATATATAAACGTTACAACATTCAACTGTGCCAATAAAGATTATTTTAGCGCATAGTTGAATGGAAGACTAAAGTGGACTTGATAAATGCCAAAGGAATTGTTAAGTAAACAGAATTTCCTTACTTCAAAATGTGAAACGGCAGGCTGAATAAATATACAACTAAAAACCTAGTGCAAATGATGGTGGCCAAACTCTAGTGGTTTTCTATAATGGAACTACCCTGCCAATATGTATTTTATCTTTCATAATCGTTCCGTATTTGGTGCCATCACTGCGCAGAATATTAAAATACTCTGTCTTATAACCGATCCCGTTCGTGGACTCCTGGCTTGACCAGTACCGTAGTCCCACAATCTTGCCATTAACTCTGACCCAATCAATCAACACGACTGTATGCCCCGTCTGGTTTTCTCTCGAAAAGTCGATAAAGTCACCGGGCCTTGCCTCTTCGAAATTAGTGAGTCTTTTACCCAGTTGATACTTTTCCAAAGCGATAACCAGATTATTCTCTGTTTTTGGCCCAGCGACATACCATTTAAGGATGAAATCATAGAACTGCTCATAGCTTAGATCTTTAATGGTGTCTCCAGCATACCCTTGTTGTTGATTCCATTCTTTCATGGCATTAAAAAAAACTTCAAAAGTTATACCCACGCAATGACTGGCTCGGGTTCCATTGGGATGAGCTTTTAATAGCAACTTTTCCTGATAATAGAGGTTCGATGTCACACCATTATAGTTAGCGTAGTCATTGTTTAACAAATACGGGTAGCTTCCCTTGTTATAAGTCTTGATTTGTGCCAAGACTAATTGGTTAAAAGGTAATGGACTCTCTTGCATAGTTGGTTTAGGCTGAACAATGACTGGTTTCGCTATCGGTTCAATCACCTCAGTCGTTTCCTGTTCTGTTCCTTCGTTGGTATCAATGGATGCCTCAACCGATGTAACCTCGTCACTTAACTCATTTTGATTCTTAACTAGGGCAGTTTCCTTTGATGTTGTTTCTGCCCCAAACATTCCAGTATAAACAACAATACCGCTTATCAATAAAGCGGTAACTATGATGAAAACTAGAGAAATTTTCTTGTTGTAACCTAGATGTTTAGCTGTCATATGTACTCCCTTGATTCATTATTAGATAGTTTGTTTACATAGTAGCACAATAAACCAAGGAGGAATAAGCGTAAAATATTCCATTCTACCCTGTTTTCCGTAATCGTCTTAGGAATTTGAATGGTTAAGAAGTCGCATAACGATATATGCGATCACACCGGAAACTAGAATAATAACAATATCGGCTGCGGAGAACGGAATTCCCTCTATAGGTTCAAAGAAAAAGCCGTTGCCATATTTGAAAAGCACCCCATCCATCAACACCAGCTCACCGATATACATGATGAGCGTTGTTACCGAGGCAGTCATAGCAGGTATAATCTTCGATAACAAGTTGCTTTTTCCATAAAATATCGAGCCACAATAAATACCGGCAGTAATGCCGAACACGATGAAGAATACAGACATTAGTATCGCTGATAAGGTTGAAATATTGATGGTTCCGTTTCTGTAAAAAGCGGTAAAACAAGCGAGTATACAAAGACCGATAAAAAGCACAACAGAAACAGCTTGAGCAATCAGCGGACGCTTTTTACAGAAGTCCTGCTCTCTGAGCATTTTTGAAAAACCATTTATCACATTCAGTACAGCAAGTATGATGACAATAGCAATAAGGTAAAAGTGAATTTTGAAAGCAGGATTGTTCGCTGCATAGATGGGTTCGCCGATGGAGCGGAGAACCTCCGGAGTAGTAATACACAAGCTTAATTGCCACGATTCAAGCGGCATTTCCACATATCCCTCAATCACTTTGATCTGTTCAAACCCGAATTCGGAAGCAAAGAATATTACAGTTCCTAAAAATGAAACGACAGGCAGAGTGTACCCTTCGAATAGCTTAAAGATTAGCGGCATGAGTGCGATAGACATAATTAACGCAATACAGATCGGTGTGTAGGGTATGATATATTTGGGATATTCAGTCACATCAATAGAACCATTTTGCAAATAGCTACTCAGCGTTACAAAACCCATGTATATCGGATAAACAGATGCTAAAATAACCGCAAGCAGCGACATTAAATAGAAGTTTTTATATTTCATAATGCAACCCTTTCATCGTATAGTTTTAACCATTCTTTTACCAAAGTCGATGTTTTAGCGTAGCCATTCCGATAGTTGCTTTGTCCCACGGGGATGTTTTTACTGTCTTCACAGATTGCTTTTAAGTACTCAAAACAGCACTTCCTAAACCGTCGCATTCGTGATGATGATTACGGCAATTACCATTACTAATGCAGCAAAGCAAAGTGACGATAAAACTCATCATCAGAAATATCATTTTCAATGAATGAGGCGAAAAAGGCCTTTTTTGAGCCGTTATAAAGCTTGTCGATAAGGCTTTTGGTTTCAGCCTTCCGTACATCTTCTTTTTTGACAAGTGAAGTGCAGATAAAGTTCGGTTCAGTCCGTTCAATGGCATTTTTTTCGATAAGTTTTTTGATAATCGTATAAGTTCTATTCTTATTCCATCCGATTGTTTCGGCAGCGATAAGGGTAATTTCCTTTGCCAATACAGGCTCCTTATCCCACACAATGTCCCTAATTTTAAGTTCACTGTCAAAAAATTTTATTGTTTCCAAAATTACACCCCCAGACTATTGGAGTAGTATAATTTATATACTACTCTAATAGTCTGGGGGTGTAAAGAGTATTTATCTGTCATAATAATCATAATATCGCAATCATAAGGTCTATATGCTCTCTATCTAGTACCACCAATGTTTCATAATCCATCATGACTATCTCCAGTGAGGTAGTTTTTCTGTGTATATAATACTGTGTGACGGAGCAACTATAAAACAAAGAATTACTATGCTAATTCTTATAGGGCTGGAACTCCGAGCACCTGGGTTGCCAGAGAGGGAGTGATCTCAAATTATAACAAAGCTTTCCATCGGAGATGGAAAGCTTTGTTATAATTTTCCTAATCAATTCCCTTTACTACGAACCTAAGTTTTAGTAAAATGAGAACATATGTTCCCGAGGAAGGTGGAGACAATGGGTAACAGAATTATCTTTCATATAGATGTGAATTCAGCTTATCTTTCCTGGGAGGCTGTTCACAGAATTCAACATGGAGAAACCCTCGACTTGAGGACTGTCCCATCTGTTGTAGGGGGGAATCCTGAAACACGTCATGGAATTGTTTTGACCAAATCGATTCCAGCAAAAAAATATAATATACAGACAGGTGAAACAATCTACACTGCCAAGGCGAAGTGTCCTGAGTTGATTATAGTACCACCTAATTATGGCTTATACATGCAATGCAGTCGTGCTTTTGGTGATATTCTTCGAGAATATTCGCCTCTGGTTGAACAGTATTCTATAGATGAGTATTTTTTAGATTTCACAAATATGGGAAGGATCTATTATGACCCCGTTGAAGCAGCTTATAAAATCAAAAAACGTATCAAAGAGGAACTTGGGTTTACCGTAAATATCGGGATCTCTTCCAATAAAATCTTAGCCAAGATGGCTAGTGAGCTTAAAAAACCAGATAAAGTACATACTATTTTCCCACATGAGATTGCGGATAAAATGTGGTGTCTTCCCATTGATGAACTGTTCATGGTTGGGAGAGCGACTGCGAAAAAGTTGCGGAGTAGATCCATTAATACTATTGGAGATTTAGCACAAGCAGATCTAAAGATGATTAAGCTTTTTTTAAAGAGCCATGGGGTCTTAGTATGGAACTATGCAAACGGAAACGATATATCGCCCGTTAGAGAAAATCGCAGAACAATGATAAAAGGAATCGGCAACTCAACGACAATTCCTTTTGATGTGGAAGAAGCGACAACTGCCCATTTAGTGTTGCTTTCTCTGACTGAAACTGTTGCAGCAAGATTACGTCAAGCAGAATACTGCACACGTTTAGTGTCAGTTTCCATAAAGACGAATGAATTCTATTCTTGCTCTCACCAACGAAAGATTGCCTCCGCCATAGATTGCACAAATGCTATTCACGAGGTAGCTTGCGAACTCTTTGACGAATTGTGGAAAGGAGAGCCGATTCGGCATCTTGGAGTACGTGTTTCTGAACTATCCAGAAATGATTTTATGCAACTTTCTCTTTTCGAGAGAGATTACGAAAAACAAAGGGCAGTTGATCGTACGGTCGATTCAATTCGAGAACGGTTTGGACCGGATGCAGTTTTTCGTTCATCGTTTCTGAATAGTGGAGTACGATTCCGGTCTGGAGGAACTGTTGATGATGAAGAATACCCCATGATGTCTTCAGTGTTATAGTGTATTGTAAGTTTAATTGGAAACACATGTTATTGAACAAGCCGGACAAAAAAAGGTTATACTTCTTGATGACGAAATGAGAATCGTAAAACCGGTTTAAACTTTGCAAATTTAAAAGGAGGTAGGCTGAAAGACCTTCCTCCTTTACTTTAGTGTTATTTAGCAGCCAAAGCTTTACTAGCCATCTTACGACATTCATCTGCGCACTTTCGGCACATGTCAGCACATTTTTGGCAGTGAGTATCCTTGAACATAGCGCATTCAGTGGCACAAGTATCACAGATTGTTGCGCAAAGATTACATAGTTGCTGAGCAAATTCGCTACTTCTAGACATATACTGTGATGCCATGGAACAGATATCTGCACAATCACGAAGTACCTGAATGCAGTGCGTTCTTGCTTGTACATCTGGTTCATTTAAGCAGGCAGTATAGCATTCTTGGCAAGCTTCCATACAGGCGTTGCAAGCGTCAATACAAGCTTGCATCTCTGCTGTCGCATTGGTAACAATAGGCATATGAACTTCCCTCCAATTCTAAATTTCCTTACTAGTATCTTGTTTACGGCAATTTTTATTCTTTAATTCACGAGGGAGGTAATTTAAGTGGTTTTATGCGAATTTTTCATATTATATGCAGCAAGAAAAATCCCAGGGGACAGTCAATGAGTAAAAGGAAATAGGCAAGACCAATTCCGCTAAACATCATTACCAGTGGGTTTGAATTGACAGCAGCCAAACGAAAGTGTAATTTTTTGATCAGCAGGAAAGAGTACCTAAAATGTCGAAACAATATGTTATGAGCTGAACGGGGTTTTCATCCGCACAGGATATCGGCAGATGGATGATATACCTAACATACGATTTGAGTGGAATACAAGCCCAACAGTTTAAAATTAACATTGAGATGTACAAGCGAATATGATAATCTTTCTAAGGATGAGAGCGAGTTGAAGCATTTATACCATTGTCAAAGCTAAAACCAACATTATTTAGAGTCTGTGGTAGCAAAAACGAAGATTATTGAGTCGGAGGCAGTGAAATTTGGGGCAAATGAAAGCGAAGGTCCAGATATAAAAGAAGGAAAGGTTGGAAGAGATGGATTTAACCATTGTACTATTTAGTTTTTTCGGAGGACTGGGACTTTTCCTTTTTGGTATTAAGTCAATGTCAGAAGGCTTACAAGCCGTAGCCGGAGATCGGTTAAGGGTTATCCTGGAAAAAGGGACTAAAACGCCTCTTCGTGGTGTTTTTACGGGCGCAATTGTCACTGCTTTGATCCAAAGCAGTAGCGGTACAACTGTCCTAGCAATCGGACTCGTTAATGCAGGATTGTTGACACTTAGACAATCCATCGGAATTATTATGGGTGCTAATATCGGAACGACGCTTACGGCTTACCTCATTGGTTTTAAACTTGAACACTATGCCTTACCGATCATTGCACTTGGGGTTTTCCTTCTGTTCTTCTTTAAAACAAAGCGAATAAACTATCTTGGACAAATACTTCTAGGATTTGGTCTTCTCTTTTATGGAATGGACATTATGGGCGATGGTTTAAATCCCCTGCGAAGTTCCCCCTTCTTTATTGGTTTGATGACCGATGTCGAAAATAATCCTCTGCTTGGGGTACTTGTCGGAACGATCTTCACTCTTGTTGTTCAGAGTAGTAGTGCAACCATTGGTGTCTTGCAGGAGCTTGCGAATCAAGGAGTTATTACTTACTCTCAAGCAGTACCCATTCTATTTGGAGATAATATTGGGACGACCATCACGGCAATCCTGGCTGGAATTGGAGCTTCGGTCATGGCCAGAAGAGCAGCCGCAACTCATTTAATCTTTAATTTAATCGGTACAGCCATCTTTTTACCGCTCTTCCTAGTGGGTATTTTCCCCAAACTTGTCATTTTATTAACCAACTATATATATATCCTGATTCCTGGGTTTGAAGGAACTTGGGATACACTGGGAATAAAACTTCAAATTGCTCAAACTCATGGTGTCTTCAATCTTTTAAATACGGTTATTCAATTGCCTTTTATCGGACTTCTAGCGATATTTGTTAATAAACTTGTTCCCGGCAAAGAGGAAGAAGAAGTAGTCATCATCAATGCAAATCCTAAATATTTAGAACCTCGTTTATTTGGTAACCCTTCTATGGCTCTAGCCAATGCTAGCCGTGAGGCCTTGCGGATGGGCAGGATGGCGGGTGAAGCATATGAGAATTCAAAAGACTACTTTTTTGAGCATAACCCACACAATAAACACTTAACAGGTCAATTTGAAGCTGGGATCGATAAGCTTGAAAACGAGATCACAGACTACGTTTTAAACATTACATCCGGTAAAATGCTCACATCTGAGCAATCGAACCAGAGTTATCGGATTCTCCAAGTGATTGGTGACATAGAACGAGTAGGGGACCACGCCACTAATCTTGTGGAACTTGCTGATTATGCTATCGAATCAAAAGTTAAATTCTCAGAAGAAGCCAATAGTGATCTTATGAATATGTTTGAGAAAGTCCAAGAGATTTTCAGGATGTCCTTAGAAGTATTAAAAACTGATGATATTGCTTTATCTGAAAAAGTACTCAAATATGATGATATTATTGACGATTTAGAAATCAGTTTGCGTAAGGGGCATATAGAACGTCTCAGTCAAGGGACTTGTAATGGAAGTTACGGTGCCACCTTCCTCAATATCATTAGTAATCTAGAACGTATTGGCGATCACTCTGTAAATATTGCAAAGTACACTCTTTTACACAGGAAAAACTAAAATATTTCACTACTAAAGGGTTGCTACCCCAAATTTAATTGAACCAAAAAGGGGACGTATCGAAACTGAACTGAGATATAAATCCCTGACCCACCACAAAAGGACCCTCCCATGGTAGAACAAGTCTACTTAGGGAGGGTGTTTTTTTGTGAAACAAAACATTGATACATAGGAAACATCATTCAATCGATTGATGTTTGGACCAACTCCTCTACATAATAAACTACAAATAGAGATAATATGTTGAAGTGAATGGCATTGAGATGTAGTCTTGGGTTCATTGAAAAATAAGAGTCATGGGCCAAGTTACCGCAAAAGGAGGTATTGGATAATGTTCAAGGGCGGGAAAATAGTTGCGGGGCTTATTATCGTTGTGGCTTTACTGAGCATACCTTTCTTCTATAATTTGGGAAATCCAACAAGGCGCCTTTAATAAATTTGGATACTCCAGCGATCAGGCAACTAGAGGTTAAGGAGTGTATCGAGTCAACGGAATTCATGAAAGCTAATCACATGAAACTTCTATACCAATGGAGAGATGAAGGTGTGCGTGAGGGCAAAACGGAGTATGTAAATAGTAAAGGGAAAGCATACAGTCTTAGTTTTCAAACTTGCTTGAACTGTCATTATAATTCGGGAGTAAAAACGTCTGATCAATTCTGTGTTTCGTGCCATAACTACGCTGCTGTAAAGCCGAATTGTTGGGATTGTCACTTGCTACCAGACCCTCATCCCGATTGAACTGTAGAAAAGGTGGACAGTGAACTCGTTCGACTAAAGCTTAACATCGAGACTTTGGTGACGTAAGTCTCCAGTGGAGATTATCGCCGAAAGCTCACGATCCGTAACGTATACAATTGCGCTGAGGATAGACTTATGCCGAAGGGGCATATCCACAGACGAATACATTCGCATCGTAGGATGGAGTTTAGTTATGGTGCCGAAAAATGGGGTCTTATTATCTAAGACCCTTATCATACGCTATGCCCTCAGCTTTAGGAGCCCTTGATTTTTTAGATGTAAATGCGAGAACAACCATAGTTGCCACATAAGGCAGCATTTTGTAATAGGTTTGATTGATGTTTAAAGCATCTAAGAAGGGGATCAAGGCAATTGAATAGGCCACAGTGCGAAGAAATGCGAAGAATAACGCTGCGAGTAGAATCTTAAAAGGCTTCCATTGTCCGAATATCATAACAGCAAGTGCCAGAAAGCCGAATCCTGCAACACCTGTATGACCGTTAGTGTTCCCATTCATAACACCCACTGCATAGAAGAATCCGCCAATACCTCCTAGGATCCCAGAAAGGCTCACACCAGCATAGCGCATGAAATAGACATTTATTCCAACCGAGTCGGCGGCATGAGGATGTTCGCCACAGGCGCGAAGGCGCAGACCAAACCTTGTTTTGTAAAATACGATTGCAGATATGACAAGCAACATAATGCCAATGTACACAGTAATATACGTATTTTGAAAAAATAACTTGCCTAGTACTGGTATCTCGCTTAGGGCAGGCACTTCTTTAATATAAAAGTTCTTGTTTGTGGTGATACCGTCACTGTTGAAGAACATTTTTGAAAACAATAGAATTGCTGCGGGAACTAACATATTCAGTGCCGTACCGGTAATGGTCTGGTCTGCCTTCATAGTAACAGCAGCAAGGGATAACAACAACGAATATAAAAATCCCCCAGTTCCTGCAACGAGCATACCCAGGAGCAATATTCCCTGTGCGTCCATGGAGGTACTCTGCACAAAGTAAACAAAAAGGCAGCCAAAAAATGCCCCGAACAGCATGATACCCTCCAGGGCAATATTGATGACTCCACTGCGTTCACTGAACATACCGCCTAAGGCCACTAAAAGCAGAGGGATAGCAACTGGAAGCGTATTCTGAATCAGATAATAAAAGGTATCCATAGTTTACGCCTCCTCCTTTGGGTCAGCAGGCAAAATTTCTTTCGATTGGTTTTTGCTGAAAAGCTTTTTGATAAGGTTGCCAACCATAGCATTCATAAGCATAGCAAAGGCTGAAAAATATATAATAACCGCAATCACAACATCTATGATCTCCTGTTTATAGCCGTAGAGACTTGCTAGTGTGCCACCGCGCTGAATGTGAGAGACAAAAAGTGCAGAAAAAATAATTCCGATAGGGCTGGAGTTGCCCAGGAGGGCTACGGCTATACCATTAAACCCGTTCGCAGCAATTACGCTTACCGGCTCATAGGTCATACTGCTTCCAGCAATGGTCGATGGTGCTAAAATAGCAAATGCTCCTCCAAGTCCTGCCATGGCACCTGCGATTACCATCGTTAGGATGATATTGCGTTTCCCGTGCATACCGGCGTAGGCGCTGGCATATTTGTTAAAGCCCGTTGCTTTTAGTTCATAACCAAAGGTAGTTTTATTTAGAACAACAAATAATATTAGTGCCGCAATAATAGCAATGAAAATAGAAATATTTACACTGGAATTAGTGATTCCAAGAGAGGGCATTTGTGCCGACGCAGGGAGATATGAAGTTCTGGTTTTCGAGGAAATATACATCGTTGCGTTTCCTTGAATAAGCATATCTACCAGATACATACCGATATAGTTGAACATTATTGAGGTAATAACTTCATTAACGTTTAGCAATGCCTTAAATATACCGGGGATTAACCCCCAAAGCATTCCACCGGACATACCGGCCAGAACACAGACTAACCAGTGAACACTGTCGGGTAACTTCCACATAAACCCTGCATACAAGGCAAAGAACATGCCCATTGTATACTGGCCCGAAGCTCCAATGTTAAATAAGCCCATTTTAAAGGCAAACCCTACTGCCAGACCTGTCATTAAGATAGGAGTTGCATAATAAAATACATCCCCAATGCGTTTGAAACCACCCATCAGGAGCATCTGGAAACCTAAAAATGAGTTGGCAGGGCTTGCGATAGTCATAATGATATATCCAAAAACAAGCCCCAGCAATACAGCAAGCAGCGCTGCAGTAAATGCCGAAAAGCCTTTACTTTTTCCTGCTTTTTTGATAATAACCTGCATTTTCATTCTCCTTTGCAGTGCTGCGTTTGGCACCTGACATGTACAGACCAAGTTCTTGAACAGTGGTTGTCTTGGCGTCCAGCTCACCAACTATTTCGCCTTCATACATTACAAGAATTCTATCGCTTAAATTCATAACCTCCTCCAGCTCGAGAGATATCAACAAGACCGCTTTTCCGGCATCACGTCTTGCGACGAGCTGTTTATGTATGTATTCGATAGCCCCAATATCAAGACCCCGGGTAGGTTGTACTGCAATTAGCAGTTCATGTTCTTTGTCAATTTCTCGAGCAAGAATTGCTTTTTGCTGGTTGCCCCCCGACATGCTTCGCATAGGAGTAATCGGCCCTTGCCCGCTGCGAACCTCATATTGCTTAATCAACTTTTCGGCATATGAGCGCACGGCATTGCTTTTAATAAATCCGAAATGCTGAAACTCAGGCCGCCAATAACGCTGCAGAACCAGATTTTCTTCCAATGAATAATCAAGTACGAGACCATATTTGTGGCGATCCTCCGGAATGTGGCTCATACCTGACATTGATCGAGTACGGATCGTCGCCTTTGTAATATCTCTGCCGCAAAGAGTGATAATTCCACTGCTTGTTTTTTCAAGCCCTGTAAGCGCCGAGACAAACTCAGTTTGTCCGTTTCCGTCGATACCGGCAAGACAAAGGATTTCACCTGCTCGTACATCGAAACTAACGTTTTTTACAGCGTTGTTGCTATGAATCTTGGAGGAAACTGTAATATTCTTTACAGATAGAACAACATCGCCGAGTTCCTTAGTTTTTTTATGCACCTTGAAGTTCACATTTCGTCCAACCATCATTTTTGAAAGTTCTTCCTTTGTGGTATCTTTTATTGCAACGTTACCAATTAATTTACCCTTGCGCAGTACAGTGCAACGATCGGCAACAGCCATAATCTCATTCAATTTATGAGTTATAAACAAAATTGATTTACCTTCTCTGGCAAATTCCCGCATTATTTCCATGAGCTCATCAATTTCCTGTGGGGTTAAAACTGCAGTTGGTTCATCAAAAATCAGAATATCATTTTCACGATACAGCATTTTTAAGATCTCAACACGTTGCTGCATTCCAACTGAAATCTGTTCAATTAAAGCATCGGGGTTTACTTCAAATCCGTACTGTTCACTAAGTTTTATAACCTTTTCCCGGGCTTCTTTCTTTTGCAAGAGGCCCATCTTATTTGGCTCAACCCCTAGAATGATATTTTCAAGAACGGTAAAAATATCTATAAGTTTAAAGTGCTGATGTACCATGCCAATGCCCAAATCGTTGGCGTCATTGGGATTGTTAATTTTAACGACCGTACCATTCTTCCTAATTTCCCCTTTTTCGGCCTGGTATAAGCCAAAGAGAACGCTCATAAGTGTCGATTTTCCTGCACCGTTTTCCCCTAACAAGGCATGGATTTCGCCCTTTCTTAAACATAAAGTAATATCATCATTGGCTGTAATGCCCGGAAATTCTTTAGTTATATTGAGCATTTCAATAATATAGTTTTCCATAATTAACCTCTTTTTGTTTTTAAAAGTTATATCATAAAAGGGAAAGGCATTTGCGTTTGCCTTTCCCTTTTAAAGGGCTTCTACTTACATAAGGCTCAGGCCAATATGTGGGCAGCAAAACTATAATTATTATTATCTTACCTCAACGGTAACCTTTGAAAGTTTGAGGCCGGAAACAAGCTCCTTAGCTGTTGCATAACCGTTAGTATCAGCAACCGTGATGGTACGGACGGGATCTATCGAACCCTTAGCTAGGGAGGCATATATAGCGTCATAGTCGTTTTTGGTGAATGATTTGAATCTGTCAAATGCATTGCCATCTTGTTGTCCAATTATCGTTGTTGGAAGACCTACACCGTTGTTGGTTGCATTGAAATAGGTAGATTTTCCTGCGAAGGTGCTCCAGCTGTTGGTTTTATAGATAGTTTCAAGAACTTGTTTAACAGAAGCTCCAAGACCTTTGGTCGCAGATGTAATAATAGTATCGCTGTCATATCTCTGGTCAACGTCAACGCCGATAACCTTTTTCCCTGCTTCAGCAGAGGCCGACATGACACTTTTACCTACTGAACCGCCGCAAGCAAAGATAACCTCTGTACCTTCCTGATACATGGTTTTTGCTGTTGCTTTATTGGTATCAGTTTCTGCAAAATCTCCAGTATAATGATAAGTAACAGAAACTGAACCTGAAGGAAGGTCTAATTTTACCGCGGCAGCCTCGGCGCCCTGCAAATATCCATAGCCAAATGCTTGAACAGCTGGAACTGCCATACCTCCCATAAAACCAAGCTTTTTCATGCCGTCCATAACAGCGGCATAGCCGGCCAGATAACCGGGCTCTTCTTCAGAGTATAGAATGCTGGCAACATTATCATTCGTTTTAAAGGTTGCGTAATCAGCAGTATGAGGTGTTCCATCTAAGAGGATAAACTTTACATCAGGGTACCTTGTCTGTGCTTCGTAAATCGGAACCTCAAACAGAAAACCCGGTGTTACAATAACCTTAGCGCCACCGGTTATAGCCAAATCAATAGCTGCAAGATAGCCTGCGTCAGACGCTTCCTCGGGCTTATAATACTTGTGAGTAATTTTGTTTTCCTCAGCAAAGGCAACTACGCCCTCCCAGGAGCCTTGGTTAAAGGACTTGTCATCGATGTTGCCTTTGTCAGTAATGAGTGCGATTTCGAAGCCTTTGCTTGTTGCACCACCTTCACTAGTTGTACCACCGCAGCCAGTAACCATCGTGATGCAAAACAGAAAAAGAACCATCAGTATTGCCGAAAACCTTTTCATTATACTCCTCCTCCTATAATCTGGATATGATAGTTACTACCAAATGTATTTTACAACCCTTATATAAATTACAACTATTTTCCTATTGTTTATATAAAGTCTGGCTTTGCGAACTATAGGAGAAGGTGGGGTGATTAGCTTGACTAATTTTATTTCCAAACGGATTGTCTTGATACTTATCGTACTGATAGCCGCCGCAATTGCGGGAATGCTGTACTCCCATTCTAGTATGTTTCCGTGGATATAAACTATTTGACTAAGTCATATAATAATGGTTGACTAAGTCAGATAAGTGTGCTATTTTTAGTGAAATAACTATTGAGGGGCAACCATATGAATTCAACATATACACCATTGATTCATACCATTCGAAGATTTAACCGATTTTACACTAATATCCTTGGACTTTTGGATCATCATATGCTTGACAGTGATTTTTCCCTGTCAGAAGCTCGTGTATTGTACGAAATTGGGCATATGGAGAATTGTACTTCTAAAAAATTAATTGAGGAACTAAGAATCGACTCAGGCTATCTAAGCAGGATTATAAAACGCTTTGATAAGCACAATTTGACTTATAGAGTACAGTCCACTGAGGATGGCCGGTTGTATTATCTTTATCTTACTGATAATGGAAAAGAGACGCTTTCAAAGCTGGATAATCAATCCGATCAACATATCTATCAGATGATTGTACAATTACAGGAGCAAAACCAAAAAAGGCTTATTGAAGGTATGCAAGCGATTGAAAGTGCGCTGTCAAGAGATTCTGTTTCTAGAAACGAAAAGATAAACTTGCGTTACGAGTTGATGCCTGGAGATGTAGGTCAGCTAATTCATCTGCATGGTTGGATATATGCCCAAGAATGTGGGTATAACCATGTTTTTGAAGGCTATGTTTGTAAGACCTTATCTAACTTCTTTGAAAACTATAGTCCGCAGAAGGATAGGTTTTGGTTTGCCGAAGTTGATGGAGAGATGATAGGAGCTATTGCAATCGTCGGACATTCGGGAGAAAAAGCTCAGCTTAGGTGGTTTATACTTCATCCGAAATATCGAGGAATAGGTCTTGGCAAAAAGCTGTTGAATGAAGCCATGCAATACTGTAGAGAGAAGGGGTATAAAAATTTATTTTTGGTAACCACGGAAGACCAAAAAACAGCTATAAAAATGTACTTGAAAGCTGGATTCAGAAAAGTGGCCGCGGATGAAAATCATGCATGGGGCAAGGATTTGATTGAGCAGACCTTTGAGTTAAATTTACCATAATTATGCCTAAATAAGTCAGCACTTTAGCCTTAGCCCTCAACCCATTGAACATCTGATGTGGGGTCCCTTGTCAAGTCTAACCCAGAGGCTTAATTCACCTCGGATTATTCATTATTTCCCCTGTCTGCTTGACAGGGGTCAGTTCACTCATCATCGGCTGTTCTTAATATTAGTTTATAAAATTCTCTAAAGTTAATCCTAACCTAACTTATTAAGCCCTTATCTCGATACTGAGCCAAATACCGACGCAGTGTAAGCTCTGACAAACCTGATTGCTCACAAAGGGCAACTTTAAGCTGATTTGAAACCTTAAACCAAGAAGAAAATCCAGCGTTTTTTGCAGAAGGCCTATTCAGCAATGGAGAACGCTTCTATGTGATACTCCAAGACAGAAGAAAAATGTGAACCTACTAAACCCCGTAACTGAATGTTTATGGGGTTTTTGTTATTTAATTTTCGTTGCTTCCAATATCATGATGATTTTCTGTGTAATTGTAAATAAGCTATGAAATCTATGAATACTTAGTAAAGCTTTTCAATATAAATGATTATATGCTAATTACTTTTAAAATCGAATAATTAGAGATTCGAAGCTTAGAGAGGGTTTGAGGACGTGATAGAAGGTAAGGAAAACTGGGTAAAGTTAGAGAGGAATCTCCGCCAGATAGAATTATTTTTGGATCAGAAAACGCGGAAGTATCTGATTTTAAAAGGCATTTCGAATGCCCGCTTTATTTTGCTTGTCGAGGTATACTTTAACCCTGGCCTTTCATTAACTGAACTTTATGAAAAAATGTGTGTAACTCTCAGTACCGTAAGTAATCTTACTGATCAACTGGTTATTAGCGGGCTGTTGAGCAGGGAAAGACGTTCAGATGACCGCAGGGTTATCGAACTAAATCTTACCCAGGAAGGACATAATTTGCTCGAAGATATTCTTAAGTACAGATACAGCCTTATTAAAAATATCCTGGAAGTAATGCCAAACGGGAGCGTAAGCAGCTTTGTCAAGATTATCGAAGAATTCGTTTCTCACGTCTAAAACGGAAAAAGCGGGAAAACATTTCTGTTCATAGGAAGGGGGCGGAGAATAATGAATTATAGGGAGAAAAGTAATATCTCTCAAAAATCCGGAACAAAGGAGAAAGGGTATTATATTTACTGTATTCTGCAGGGCAGCACAGCTGTGATAGAAGACCATAAGGGAATCGATGGTATTGGCAATCTTTTTTTAAAAAATTATCGCAACCTTACTGCTGTTGTCAGCGAAGTGGAACTTGATACTTTTAAAGCACAAATAGCAGCTGTAGGCGAAGAAATTGATAGGGAGTGGATTGAGGAAAAAGCGCAAACTCATGAAAAAATAGTTGAGAGATTGATGAAAGAGAATGCTCTTCTACCAGCAAGGTTCTGTTCAATTGTGAGAAAAAAAGAAGACATCATAGCTTATATGGCTGACAATTACCATGAGTATGAGAGAGCGCTCGAAAGATTGAAAGGACGAGAGGAGTGGGGAGTTAAGGCATACTTGAGTTTTGAAAAGTTTAAACAGTTCATTATCGATAATACTCCAGAAATCAGGGAAAGAAGAGAAATGCTTGCCTTTATGTCAATCAAGGCTTCCTTTCTCATTCAACGCAAAATAGACAACCTGATTAAGGAACGAATGGACAAACGTCTTGAGGGGATTATTCCACACATTGTAGAGATCCTGCGAGATGCGAGCGAGCAGGAGTCAATTGCGGCTGTGGAAATTATCAATCAAGAGCAGGTAGATAATTCGCTGTTTTTTAAGGCTTCTTACCTTGTTGAAAAAAACTTATTTCCTGCTTTCAACCATAAGCTGCACCAATTATCCGCTGAACTTGAACCAGAGGGGATTACTTTGGTTGTTAGCGGGCCATGGCCTCCGTATTCTTTTGTTGAAGATAAGAAGAATTCAGATCTTGAGCGATCTTTGGTACGAATGCTCTTTCCTATAAGATGGACCGGAAAGAATTAAAACCAGTTAAAGAAAAGAGGACGTTAAGATGATGGAAGCAGTTCGGGACAAAAATGACAGGTCGTCTCTTGTAGATGTGATAGACAGGCTTTTGGATAAAGGATTGGTAATTAATGCAGATATTACTGTATCTGTAGCCGGAGTGGAGCTGTTGGGTGTAAAGGTTAGGGCCGCCCTGGCCTCTTTTGCAACTGCAGCAAAGTATGGCCTTGAATTTCCCTCTGGTACCGATTACCAGACTGAAGCGTGGAGGGTGGCACAAGCCGGTGTGGAGACATGCCCTCAGTGCGGCAAGGAAGTAAGTAAAGAAGAGTTACTCACTGAGTGTTGTCCTTGGTGCGGCTGGATCAGCGCCAAAGCTGAGCTGAAATTAAAAGAAAGAGAGATAGAAGAGATGCAGAGAATATCTGCGTCCATACCGCCTATGCTTCAAAGATAATGCTTTAAAAGTATTAACGGTAGAACTTGGCGTGGAGGAGAGGCAGGATGGAGCAGAGGAGAAAGAGACCTATTAAAAAAGAAGAGTTCAGATTATTCATGGAGGCCCTGGACGAGAAGAGCAGGAGAATATTCTGGCATTTCCGATGTCATGGACACGTTAGGCTTGCCGAACTGACTGAACTTATTAATGCTTCTAACAACATGGAGGTCTTATACAGACTGAGAGAGGTAATAAATCCCCTAGCCGTAAGCATTTTGGGTAGGCCTTTGGTGGATTTTTGTGAATCCAGGCTTGACCGCGTTACCGGAAAAAAGGTGCTTTTTCATTGGTGGTTGCTGGATTTTACAGAAGCTAACCAACTTCAGACAGAACTCGGAGGGAAACCTGCCCTGGATCTCTTTGATGAACATGACCATATTGTCATAATCTCTGAGGTATCTCCCTCATTGACAGTAAGCGATCGAGTGAAAGTGGAGCAGAGGCCGGGTATCTTAAGTATCAGGCTAGATAAACTCCGATAAAATCCAGGGAGGAGGGGGAGTGGCCATGGCAATTGATATTAATGAGGACAATTTGAAACACGGCTTACTGGGCTTGATTATGGCTCTGGTAGAGATTATTAGAGATTCTCTGAAACACCAAGCTCGCGAAAGAATGAAAAGTGGGATTTTAGCGGATAAGGAGATGGAGAGATTAGGGAGGGCCTTAATGGAACTCGATATAGCCATTGAAGAAATAAAAGAGGAACAGGGAATTACCGAATCGGTAAAGGGTGTAAGAGATGGATTGGATGAAATTGTAGATAGTGTTGTAGACCGGCTTCTAAATCCTGAGAGATGGGCGGAAGAAGCGGATCAGTGAACGCGTTTACGCTAAAGCTGAACATCGAGACTTTGGTGGGGGAGTCTAACCCCCACCAAAGTAGATAAGGAACACCCACTTAAAGTGGGTGTCTTGGAATTGATAAAGGACAACTGGAATTAGTCTTTAGGCAAAGGCAGGGTTGATTATGGAGTATCTATATCTAGCGATGTTTCTCCAGGAGCTTGGCAAGGAGATTAACGAAACAAATATACAAAGGATTTTTGCTGTTTTGGACATGGAGGCGGATGAGGCTAAAGTTCAGTTTTTGATCCCCGCATTGTCCGTTTTAACAACGGTTAATCGGAAAACGATCAAGAAAACAGCGGAATCTTCTCTTGGTCAGCAGATCAGTTATTTGCAGAAACGATTTGAGGTTTTGGAAAACTCTCTGACAAAAGCTAATGAGAAGAAGACATTCCCCAACTACGAGGAGTCGGGACCATTAGCAGTTAACGCGGACAAAGAAAAGGTGAAAGAGGCAGACGAACCTGAGCATGTAGTTAATACCTATCCTGTTGGGCATCTTGAAGACAAAGGACCAGAAACAGTGAATGAATCCTTTGGATACAAAAAGAAAGAGACTGTGCAGAAACAACCTGCCCGGTATGTGTATGGTATAGCCGATCAAGGAATAAAGGAGCATCTGGGACCAATAGGTCTGGATGGTAAGGAAGTTTATACAATTCCCTATAAAGACACCTGTGTTATTGTTCACGACTGCTCAGCTGAGCCTTACAAATCAGAGGATGAGAACGTAGTAAAGGAATGGCTGTTCACCCAGCAGGAAGTACTGGATTCGGTAGCGGAGAAGTTTGGAGTGGTGCTTCCGATGAGCTTCGATATGATCGTAGAGGGAAAGAACGGAAGTGATCCTGATCAAGGGGTAAGGGAATGGCTGGAAAAAAATTATGAGAATTTTCGCGTAAAGATGTCTGTTCTTAAGGACAAGCAGGAATATGGAGTTCAGGTCATTCTGGACACAGGCATTTTAAGTGAAAAACTCATTGCAACAGATGAAAAACTGAGAATCAAAAAGGCAGAGATCGATACTAAACCGGAAGGAATTGCCTATATGGAGAAAGAAATTTTGAAGGACCTGTTGAAGGAAAAGGTTGAGGAGAGTGCTGATCAGTACTTCCGGGAGTTTTACCACAGGATAAAAAAATACACAGAGGACATTGTCATAGGAAAGGCAAAAAAAGTTGGGGGAAATCAGCAAATGCTGATGAACCTGTCTTGTTTAGTGAAAAAAGACAGGGTCGGCGAATTAGGAAATGAGCTGGAGAAGATTGAAAACGTCGATGGTATTTCGGTAAGATTTAGTGGCCCCTGGGCGCCTTACAGCTTTGTCACTCCTGAAAAGGGGGTGACAAGCAATGGAGAAGACCAGTCTGAATAGTGGCGAAGAGATGATCTTAAAGGCTCAAGGCCACTTACAGTTTGGAGCCTCCTGGAAGCAGGGCCATTTTTTCCTTACTAACCGACGGCTATTTTTCACCCCTATTGCTAAAAAGCTATTTGAAGTCAGCCTGGATCAGATTACAGAAATGAGCATTGCCAAAAGAAGCTGGCTGCTGGGGGTGAGAGTGAAACAGTTATGTATTAGCTACAGCGCTGGCCTTGAGACGGAGCAAGTCTACATAACCTTGGCAGAACCCAAGAAATGGGTTGAGGAGATTAAAGAAAGTATGACACTTATGCTGGCCGAAAGGTGGAGTTACAATGGAGCCAACCCGGAGCTCCCAGGCAACACTGAATGACCTGCTGGATAGAATCCTTGACAAGGGTATTCTGTTAAATACAGACCTGATTATATCTGTAGCCGGGATTCCCCTCTTGGGTGTTAATCTCAAACTAGCCCTGGCAGGGATGGAAACCATGTTGGAATACGGTATCATGCAGGATTGGGATGAAGCCCAGCGTGCTGTGGCTATGAAAGAAACAGAAATTGATAGGCCTGCCCTGGGGAAAGATGAATATATCATTTTTTCTGTATTTGGAACCCACTGGTACAGCAAGGGGATCTATAACAGTTGGCGGGCAGGCACACTATACATTACCAATAAAAGGCTGATCCAGTTCAGGAAAATGCCCTCTGAAGTTTTATTTGAAGTGTACTATGAAGAGATCAAGGCGATGGCTCTTCGGGAAAGGGATCACTTCACAGGCAGCAGGCGTAAGGAGCTCCATCTCCTGTTAAGGGAAGACGACGTAGCTCAGCTGCACACAAAAGATTCCGAGGCCTTGAGAAAAGTCTTGGAAGACGCCATTAAAGCAAAGGGACTAAGCCTGGCAGAGAATCTTGCCTTCCCGGATAAAAAAGAAGTGCCGGGCGACTTTCTAGAGCAGGAGGAGGAGGTGCATCATTCGGGCCAGATGTGGCATCAGGTCTCCTTTTTGGCGGATGGAAACACGCGCTACCAATGGAAACCGGGACACTTATATCTCACGAATAAGAGGCTCTGTTGGTGGTATGATTTTGAAAGAAAGCTGCTTTTGGAGATTCCTTCTGAAAAGCTTCAACACGTTACCGTGCAAAATGTCCAGTTTGGAAGTGCACCAGTGGAGGAAAAGTCTCTGATTGTATTATATAAAGAGGGAAAAGAAAATAAAGTGGTCTGCTTTTCATTCAATGAAGCTTCCCTGCGGGAATGGGAGAAAGTGATTGGAGAACTGACCAAGGAGCATGAAGCCGGAAGAGGGATGGAAACATGTCCCAGGTGCGGGAGAAAAGCAACCAGAGCAGATTTGCTCGTAAACGGCTGTTCACGGTGCGGTTGGGTGAGTCACAGGATACAATAAGGGGAAAGTTTATAAGCATGAAGGGGGAGCAAACCGGGATGACAGGCGTGTATTTCAGTCAGGAAACTAAAATCTCCCTGAGAGTACAAGAAGCTGGGGCCAGAGAAGTGGGACGTGGTATTGCAAGAATGGATCCGGAGGATATCAGCTTGTTAGGTGTAGAGGTTGGTGATATTATTTCTATCTTCGGCAAAGAGGATGCCGCTGCCAAGGTCCTGCCAGCCCATAAGGAATACCGAGGTAAATCGATTCTCCAGATCGATGGAATCCTGCGCGCTAATGCTGGGGTCGGCATTGATGACGAAGTGGTTGTGGGAAAAAGCACATGCACTATAGCCCGTTCTGTTACTTTATCTCCAATCAGTGAAGACTGTAACCCCAATCAGAGATGGGATACCGAATATATAGGCAAATTGCTGGAAGGTTTGCCTGTGAGGCAAGGCAACCGGGTCCGGGTCGCACTTTTTGGCTCAAAATCTGCGGATTTTATAGTGACTAAGACGTCTCCAGGTGAGGTTGTACTGATCCATGCTTGTACAGCATTGGAAATTGAAAGTACTGCCGATGAGCGGAAAGGTAGAGTCCGAATTGCTTATGAGGATATCGGAGGACTTCATCCTAAACTACAGCGAGTACGGGAAATGATCGAGCTTCCCTTCAGATTTCCGGAGATATTTGAACAGATTGGGATAGCTCCTCCCAAAGGTGTATTGCTTTACGGCCCTCCGGGAACGGGTAAAACCTTGATTGCCCGGGCTATAGCCTCGGAAACCGAGGCCCATTTCATTGCAGTAAACGGACCTGAAATCATTCATAAGTTTTATGGAGAGAGTGAGGCCAAATTACGGGGTGTGTTCGAGGAAGCTGCCAGTAAGGCGCCTGCCATCATCTTCATTGATGAAATTGATGCGCTTGCGCCAAAACGGACTGAGGTATCCGGAGAGCTCGAGAAGAGGGTTGTCGGCCAGCTTTTAGCGATGATGGACGGACTGGAAAAACGCAAGCAGGTGGTGGTTATTGGGGCGACGAATATTCCTGATGCCTTAGACCCGGCCCTGAGGAGACCGGGCAGGTTCGACAGGGAAATCTCCATCAGTGTACCTGATAAAGGCGGAAGGAGAGAAATTCTTGAAATTCATACAAGGGGAATGCTTCTGGCGAAGGACGTTGATTTAGGAAAGCTTGCTGAGATCACACATGGATTTGTCGGAGCAGATCTGGAGGCTTTATGTCGGGAAGCAGGGATGTTTGCTGTCCGAGAGATTCTTCCGGAAATAGATTTTCACCGGAACTTTATACCCAAGGAGAGCTTACTTAGGCTGGGGGTCAACATGGACCATTTTACCTGTGCCATGAGGGAGATCGAGCCTTCTGCCATCCGTGAGGTATTTGTTGAGGTTCCAAATGTAATGTGGGAGGATATAGGTGGGTTAAGTGAGATAAAGGAAGCACTGAAGAAAGCAATTGAGTGGCCGCTTAAATATAGAGAACTTTTCGACCATGTAAAGAGTCGAAATCCGAAAGGTATTTTATTAGCAGGACCTCCCGGGACTGGTAAGACCCTCATCGCTAAGGCCGTGGCCTCTGTGAGCAACGCAAACTTCATTTCAGTTAAAGGTCCGGCCCTTTTTACTAAATGGGTGGGTGAGTCAGAAAAGAGATTGAGAGAAATCTTTAAAAAGGCGAAGCAGGCTGCTCCTTGTATAATATTTTTCGATGAGATTGATGCCATGACGAGTGCCAGGGATTCGGGGGCCTCTGATTCAGGTGTGGGTCAAAGGGTTATCAGTCAGTTGCTGACCGAACTTGATGGGGTAGAAGAACTGAAAGGCGTTGTTGTCCTGGCTGCCACCAACCGGATAGACCTAGTAGACCCTGCCCTCTTGAGACAGGGCAGGTTTGATCACATCTTTCAAATTTCTGCACCTGATGAGTTGGAGAGATATGAGATCTTTAAAATTCATCTGAGAGGCAGGCCCGTGGCTGAGGGAGTGAATATCGAAGAACTGGCAGGTCATACTGCCGGGGTTGCCGGTTCTGATATTTACGGCATATGTGAAAAAGCAGCGCTGATGGCTATGGATAGGTTTATCACAAGTGGTGAGGATTGCCTGGATAATTTGGTGATTAGTGCAGAGGATATGCATACGGCAATAAATAATGCAGTCCGTATTCTTCGGGAGCAATAAGAAAAGTTACTCGGAAGGCTTGAAGAATACCAAAGCTAAAAAGACATTTTTTTTCGTAGTGGTACTTGTAATGCCAATAGTTCAGATTGAGGACTGGATAAACCTAGTCTCCAATCTGAACTATTATTGTATTGTCTACAGAGAGTAACAGCAGCTAACAATCTTCCAGCGGATTCCTGACTTTATAGGGACGCATCATATCATTGTCTTCGTGGTCGAGAATATGGCAGTGCCAAACATAACCTGGCTCCGCGGCAGGATTGAAGGGAAATTGATTAAGGCCGGGGATTGAGACCACCTCGGCTTGAGGCGCGAATCGGATCCTGATCGTAGTTACTTGTCCGGGATAGGCTTGAATGGTATCTTTCCAGCCATCTTCATGAGCGGGTGGGTTAATTGGTCCATCCAGGAGGTAAGGTTCCACGGGTAACACTTTAGTTAGATGCTCAAACGGAGGCTCACCGTTTAGGGCTAACCAATCGCTCCTATATTTGTTAACCAAAAAGCCCTGACGACTGATCAACCGGAACTGAATTAAGTGGATGTGAATCGGATGAGCCCCTCCCGTTAGGTTGACGATTTGCCAGTCCTCGGTAGATCCTACTAAGGGTAGTTCGGAGGTAGGCATATGCCATTTCTGACCGTCCAGCAGAAATTCTAAGGGTCCCGTGGGGCCTAGAACCAGATTAAGAGTCAGGGTTCGTTTTTTTCTGTCACGTTTGAGTGGGTATAGAATATTCAAGATTTTTGGCAATGGTGGGGGTACGACAGCGGGCTTGTTCAGCACAGTAAACTGCATAATTTGGCCTGTTGTCTGGGGATCAGGTGGATTCCCATTAGGGAACGGAGCATTGGCAGTATTAGTCATAATTAATTTAGTGCCCGGTGTTAGCTGGGAGAAGTCTATAAGGATGTCAACTCTTTCGCTAGGCGCAATGAGCAAGGCGTCGAGCTGAACAGGTTTCGGCAGGTAGCCACCATCTGTGCCAATTTGCACAAATGGCATCTGATTTGAGAAGGCCATATTATAGAAACGATCATTGGATCCGTTCAAAATTCGAAAACGGTATTGCCTGGGTTCGACATCCAAATTGGGCCATACCTTGCCATTTACCATAATCGTATTACCTAAAAACCCTGGTATCCAGTAGGGATGAACATTCGGAACGAGTCCATTACTGGGATACGCCAAGGAGCCATCGTCAAAGAAGGATCTGTCTTGGATGACCATGGGTATCTCATATTTGCCCTGCGGCAGCACGGAATGCTTTTCATCGAGGTGATTTTGAGGGTCGCGTAATAAATAGAAACCGGCGAGTCCCATCATGACATTAAGTCGGGTCATGCCTATCGAATGGTCATGATACCATAAAGTCGTCGGTTCCTGCTCATTAGCGTAATGATACCGTGATTTAACAAAGGTTGGTCCGGTTATGGCTTCCCCGGCGGTAAACCATGCTTCGGGGAACCCATCAGATGATGGCTCAGTTTCTCCGCCGTGCAAGTGGGGCACCATAGGCACGGGACTTTGGGCTAAAGGAAATCCTGGCGGAAACGGTGGGAAGGGGGGCATAGGCATTTCCATTTTATTGGGGTTAGCCCAATGAAGAGTAGGATCTACAGCCAACGGATGGGGTTCGGTCAGGTTGTTAATCCATTGCACATTGATGGGAATGTGTCTTTTGGCTTCAAAGGTTGGACTAGGTGTAGACTTGAAATCAGGTATGATCTCATCTGTTTCAGGAATTCTGACTTTGCCCCCATAGCCCCATACGGTTGTTTCAGGAAAACCTTCCGGTAGAATTTGCTGGGTGAACTGGCTGACTGTCACCTTATAGTCGTGGCTTTTTATTTTACCGCTAATCGGGTGCTTAACAACTCTTGGCATAAAGACAGGCGGGACAAAAAATTGGTTTACAAACTTCGGAATAGTTGTCGGATCAAGGGGATTTGGCGCTAAACTTCCGGCTCCATTTAAATGAGTTTCCTCTGGGTCGCTTTCAACCTCATCTGCTGACTTATCTTCTTCACTGTTAACAGAGAAGGGGGGCTTTAGGTCAGCAGTGAATAATTCCGTAGCTGGGTTTTGTGAAGGATGGATACTTTGAGGGAAATTGAATACATTACTTGGATCATACTTAGTCTTGATGTCTTGCAAAACGTTCACGTATTGACCATAATAAGCCATTGGGTAATCCTTTAGTTTACTATACGGAAAGTTCACATATGAACCTAAAGTAAGCTTCTTAATATATAAAAAACCCTCTGCTACCCATTCCTTGTTGATTGGCGCTTCATCATTCTCTTCCCAGCTTGACGAAATGGCCATAATATAGTTTGCCTTCCTATAATAAAAAGCAGTATTATTCTTCATAACATCACCTACTGCTCCGCCTAATGAATAAACTTTAACAAAGGAATTGTAATCCGTAGGGGCCTTATCGATTATTTCTATGATTTCACATAATTCATGGTCGGGAAGATGCTCATACATAAATCTTCCTGTGTCCGTGAATTTCTCACTTTTCGGATATGTGTTTCCTATGGTGCTTACAGCATCAATAAAATCAACATACTCGATATTTTCAAACGTAATCCCCGGTATACTTAGGATAGGCTCTAATAGTCTTCTGGCTTCATCGGGCTTTCCATAGAAGAAAGCATACATTAATGCCCCTTGTTTATATACTCTGCCGAATGCACTCATTCTTCTATCCAAATCTTCTAACCATTCTTGCCATACACTCAAAAAGCTGAGCCTAGCAGGTTGATTGTTGTTCCACTTCAGTTGAATAAGGGTTATTTTATCTATTTTCTTTTTTAAGGTGAATGTGAAGGACGTGACAACCCCGAAATTTCCTCCGCCTGCTCCTTGTAATGCCCAAAACAAATCTGGATTGCAGTTGTGATTAGCTATTAATATATTACCTTTGGCATCCACCATTTCTGCTTCAATCAAGCTGTCAATGGTAAGTCCCAAGTAGCGGGTAGATAAACCTATTCCTCCACCTAAAACCAATCCGGAAATTGCTACTGTAGGACAAGTACCGCCCGGAAATGCATATCCGTATTCATATAGTATTGCATATAATTTTCTAAGCCTAGCTCCTGCTTGTACCTTTACTACGTCATTAAGAGTATCTATTTCTATATGATTCATTAGTGTCGTGTCGATTACCAGTTTCTCTGTTCCGGTTGAATAGCCTTCGTAGTTGTGTCCCCCTGAACGAATGCGAAGTTTTACTTGATTTTTTTCTGACCAAAGAATGGCATTGGCAACATCCTGATTATGAGAGCAATAGACAATTGCTAGAGGATATTCATCTATAGCTCTGTTGTACTCTTGTCTGGCATGTTCATACTCTGGATCAAAAGGCCATATAACCTTACCTGTTAATCCTTCTTGTTCCAAGATAAGCACATCCTCTCAGTTAAATACTTCTGTATAAATTATTCAGTAGCTAATACGGTCAATCTCTTGACCAAAACGAGGGTCTGGAACCCTGGACAAGGGTTTTCAGTGTCGAGGACAGTTGAATGGCATTTAGATCCAAATAAGAAATTAGGATAGTAGAGCTGGAAGGCGATGCCATTTCAAAAGCGGGGAAGAACAAACAATTACTATTTGCATTATTTAACCTTAACCGCTGCTGGTTGCCCAAAACGCTTTGGTATTCAAACCCAGAATAGAATATGCTTGTTTACTTAAGATTGCTACTGTTGCAAGAATCATAAAAGACAGGATACAAAGTGGCGAAAGCGTGACCATTATCGGCAACCCTTTGGGCTTTGAGAAGATCTCTCAGAGAGGTAAAGTAGGTCAATTTTATAATATAGAAAATATCCTGACCCAGGTTTTCGATATCAATATACCTATTAATCCTGGCAATAGCGGTAGTCCGGTCATAGATAATCAGGCCAAGGTGGTAGGTATTATCTTTGCCAGCACTAATATTGAAATAAATGGCGAATCAGAACTTCGGGCCTTAGCAATTCCTGTTCAGGTTTTGCCGTCGGAATAATTATCTCGGATATCACCCATCATTGGTTTATTTCACTTCAAAGCGGGTTCAATCAATACGAATTTGTGCAGATTTTTGGTGTAGGTGTCCGGGACATTATGTGCAAAATATGTCGAACAAAATTTGTGGGATTATCAATTGTAGTGGTGTAACATAAAGCAGTAAGTCGATATTAAGTGAATGCTTGCAGTAAGAAACATAGAGAGGTCTCGGTTTCCTTCTTCGCAACAGATTTAATTTCGACAATATAAGGATTAAAGAGTTACAAGTAGTGTATATGGAAGGAAGGGAAAGCGACATGAATTGGTTCTTAGAACGGTTAGAACCAAATTCGATAATCGGGATGACAGCGGGTGTGGATTTTTTTGATGGCTTAGGAGTTCTGTTACTGCGCAAAGGACAGCTGATTACGAAAGGGATAAAGGATCTACTGCAGAAGCGAGAAGTTTACGTTTGGAGAAAACAGGAAAACATAAGTCGTCCGTCTGAGATGACGAAAGCTTTTCCAAAAGATGTATACATAGAATTAGTGGGATCTTTATGGGGTATTTACCATGAAGCGAAGCTTATTCGACCTGAGCAAATTGAAAAAACTGTTGTGCTCGTAGAAACTATTCTAAAAGAGCTTAAACCTATAAATGTCTATCTGGGTTTAGATGTATTGCAATTAGACTTAGAGAACTTCAAACAACATGATTATGGAACGTTTGTGCATAGCCTAAATGTTGCTTTATTAGCAACAATTACCGGAATGCGTTTAGGATATAAAGAGAAGAGACTCAAATATTTGACCTTGGGGGCGTTGCTTCATGACTTAGGAAAGTTGAGGGTGCCAAAGGAAATCTTGAACAAACAAGGTAGTTTGACAGAAGAAGAGTTTGTTATTATGAAGCAACACCCTCTGTTGGGAGTAGAAATGCTGAAGAATACCCATTTATTACCTAGTGTGCTGGCGACTGTCAAAAACCATCATGAGCGTTGGAATGGAAAGGGTTATCCATACGGATTAATGGAGAACAATATTCATTTTGATGCTCAAATATTAGCCGTCACGGATGTTTATGAAGCATTAACTGCCGACAGGCCATATCGCAAAGGCTTACCACCGTACCATGCTCTCGAAATGATTCTGTCCTGGTCAGGGAAGGACTTTAACCCGATAGTCGTACAAGCTTTTAGAGAGTCCCTGGTTTTATATCCTGAAAATGCTATTGTTACCCTCAATACGAGAGAAGTGGGAGTGATTGCGGCAGTGCCCTTGCAACTTCCAACGCGACCTCTTATTCGTCTTTTATTTGATAGTAATGGTAGATTTCTTAATAAAGAGACATATATAGATTTGATGCATGATTTAACTCGTTTTATTGGGCATGTAGAGTTTAAAGAAGTGGGATGAACTATCAAAAGACTGTTTTGGACAAACTAGTTATATTAATCAAAAAAATCGGAGGTTAACGCGAACGTCATGAAAGAAGCCAAAAAAGCGGAAATCCAAATGAATCTGACTGAATTTGAAATGCCTCCTATGCAAGACGTTGTCATTGTGGGTCGTAATGCACCTATAGGACCTGAGGCATTAAAGAGGATGGTTGATGTCCTCAGCCCAGATCAGTATAAGATCATTAAAGTTGATCACCCAGTCATAGAAGCCATAGTAGTACGCAATGCTCTGATGAACATGATCCCCGAAGAAAAATTATGTGAGTTCATTTTAGAGGAAGGAGGGAAGATTGTTGATGAAACTACGATTATCAAAGCTCATGTCAATATAACTGTACACATCAGCAAATCGATTGATTTATGATAAATATTAGGCGAGTTGAACATATTTACTCTAAAGAATTCTACACAGTGGATGTATTGGATGGAGTTTCAAAGATAAGGACATTATTATCTGAAATTGAAAATGGTTGTTGTCCGGTAATGGATGATGGTAATCTGGTGGGAGTAATAACTTACAAGGAGCTCCTGAGAACACATCCCAACCGAATCATTGCAGATGCTATGAGAGGAAAACCGGTCACAGTTTCTGCTGAAATACCGCTTTGGCAAGCCAAAGAACTCTTTGACGAGACTGGTCTAGATGTCTTCTTAGTAGAGGAAAAAGGTATATTATCCGGTATTCTACCTCGAAACCTGCTCGAGATTCAACTAGGATCTCATATTGATTCATTGACTGGTCTTTATAAGAGTGATTACATATATTATCATGGTGTTCGACTACTTGAAAATAAGCAAGAAATCAGTATTCTTTTTTTTGACATAAACAATTTCGGTTTAATCGATAAAACTTTCGGTCATACAGTAGGGGACAATATTTTAATCGAAGTGAGCAAACTCTTAAGAGAAAATGCTCCTTCGGAGGCCTTTTTGTGCCGTTTTGGAGGAGATGAATTTGCTGTTTTATTACCAGCACACTTGGACACAGGTGCCGCATTAGCTTACCATCTGGCGGATATTATAGGCCGGCACAGCTTTACTTGCGGAATAGAGATAAGTATTTCAGCAGGAGTAATTGGGGGACGGCGGCATGAAGAACGTGCTGATGATCCATGGCACACAATGGAGCAACTGATAAATATTGCGAGTCTAAGGTCAACAGAAGCTAAAAAGACTAACGCAACACTTTCCATGGCAGAAATTCAGGTTGGAGATGAAATCGCCTAGGAAGAAAATTCAAGGACATATTATGACTACTCTCAATAGGTTCAGTTGATTTTAGAATGGTAGAGTAGAGCCTGAATAGGAGGTGAATTTATGTTCAATATTTTGGTAGTCGAAGATGACACCAACACACAAAAACTGATCTGCGCTGTCCTAAAGCGGGGAGGGTACAATGCTTTGGCGGCAAAAGATGGCCTCGACGCTTTAAGTATGATGGAAAGGCAATATTTTGATTTGATTATCTTGGATTTGATGATGCCAAGGATGAGCGGCTATCAACTTTGCCAAGAATTACGCGATGTAGGAGAAAATATTCCTATCTTGATGATTACAGCACAACAAGAAATTAAGGATAAACATAGAGGCTTCCTTGTAGGCACAGACGATTACATGACAAAGCCCTTTGACGAGCAGGAAATGCTATTTCGCATAAAGGCATTACTACGTCGGGCGCAAATTGTCAATGAGCACAGATTAACCATCGGCGGCACCACTTTGGATTATAATACGCTTACCGTCACTCATGGTGAAGATACAATTACCCTTCCCCAGAAAGAATTCTATTTACTCTTCAAATTGATGAGTTATCCAAATATGATTTTTACCCGCCTGCAATTAATGGATGAAATATGGGGACTTAATACAGAAACAGATGAGCATACCCTGAATGTCCATATGGGCAGGCTGCGCGACAAATTTAAAGATAACCCTGATTTTGAGATCGTTACTGTACGCGGACTAGGATATAAGGCGGTGAAGCAACCATAAAAAGAAGAATGAGTCTCGCTGTTTCACTGGTTGTATTTGTCTTTTTTGTTATGGCTTTGTCTGTTGTGATTGGTAGATTAGGTACATATTTACTGGACTATATTTTTGGCAGTAGATTTTTGGCAAATGGTTTTTTTGGATTTTTTGCCTTGTTGCTAGTAAGCGTATCGATTGGAACTTCTATCACCGCTCTTCTAAGCAGGTGGATGGTTAAGCCTGTCCGTAATCTGATTGAAGCCATTGAAGATGTAGCTAAAGGGGATTTTTCGGTTACGGTTAAAGGCAGCAACATTCCAGAGCTGGAGAGCCTTGCCGCGAGTTTTAATATAATGGTGCGGGACCTTGCAGGAATTGAAATGTTACGTCTTGATTTTATCAATAATTTTTCCCATGAGTTTAAAACGCCGATTGTTTCGATTAAGGGCTTTGCCAAACTTTTGAAAGAGGGCGGTTTAACCAATGAAGAAGCGCAGGAATATTTAGATATAATCATTCAAGAGTCCCAAAGATTGGCTGACCTTTCCACAAATGTCCTGAATTTATCAAAGGTGGAAACTACGGAGATCATTAGTGAGAAAGAGGTTTATGCGCTGGATGAGCAAATTCGCCGCGCTATACTTATATTGGAACCCAAATGGAGCGCTAAAAATCTGTCAGTAGATGTGGATTTGGAGAGTATAACCATTTATAACAATGCATCCCTGCTCCAACAAATATGGGTAAACCTCTTGGATAACGCTATCAAATTCACAGATAACGGTGGAAAATTGCAAGTCAGTTTAAGACGCATCAATTCATCAATACGGTTTTGTTTGCGGGATAATGGCCAGGGAATGGACGAGGAAACGAAACAACATCTCTTTGACAAGTTTTATCAAGGGGATACATCCCACACAACTATTGGGAATGGACTTGGACTGACGTTGGTTAAAAAAATTGTCGGCCTCTGCAGCGGACATATAGAAGTCGAAAGTAGTTTGGGAAAAGGTAGCGCCTTCACTGTTTTCTTGCCTTTGGGGATGCCGATGGATAATATGCGCAGCTAAAGCTGTTTTAATCATAATGCTTGGAGTATAAAAGTGCCTGCCAAGGGATAAATCATCCCTTGGCAGGCACTTTTGTCTTTTGCTATCCTGAAAGATATCCCCAAAAAGCAATCAGAAGAATGCCCCAACCCCAAAAGCAAAGCTTGGGCGACGAAGCTTCCCGACCCGGGAGCACTCTCTTTTTATTATCTGATGGTGTCGTTATGGCATGGGGGCCTATCAGAAAGTATAACTTTTCGTTGCATACTGCAAGAAGGGCTAATACGTGCGAAGACAGTGTTTTCGTCGTCTGGAAGCATAAGTGCGACTTTGGCGGTCGCTTGCGCCGGAGGCTTCTCCGTATGTCAACACGTGGGAAGACAGTGTCTTCGTGGGTGCCAGCCAAGTTTTCTAATACTAGTTGAGGTTGAGTTGATATTAGATTGTTAGCATAAAACTACAAAATGAAAGGAGTTACAGACTATGAATATAATTTCAAAGCAAAAAAACCGTGGCACAAAAGCAATCCAAATTGAGAGTTTGCACAAGAATTTTGGCGAATATAAAGCCTTGAACAATCTGTCTCTGGAAGTGAACCGAGGAGAGATTTTTGGATTTCTGGGGCTGAATGGTGCAGGAAAGACAACGACCATAAAAACCCTCTTAGGGATGCTCAGGCCAACCTCCGGCAAGCTCTACATGTTGGGCGAAAAGGTCCATGCCGGAAACTATAAATTATGGGATAAGGTTGGGTATTTGGAGGAAGCTACTTTTTATCCTGATTTAACCCTAATTGAAAATCTTGACATCGCACGCCGGATGCAAGGGGTATCTGACAAAGAGTCCGTCAATCGGGTTATCTGTAAGTTGGGGCTTGAGCCGCACGAAAAGAAAAAGGCGAAGCAGCTTTCTTTAGGAAACAAACAGCGCTTGGGACTTGCCAAAGCCATGATCCACAACCCGGAAATCATGATCCTGGATGAACCGATAAATGGTCTTGATCCGGCAGGAGTGGCTGAGATACGGAATATGTTATATGATTTAGCGAAAAATTTTGGCGTTACTATTTTTATATCCAGCCATCTGCTGGAAGAACTCGCAAAAGTTGCTACACGCCTTGGGATTATTCACAACGGTCACCTTATTCAGGAAATCGAAATGGCTAAGCTGGAACAATCGTTGCAGAAAAATTTAGTGTTGGATGGACGGGACAAAAATGCCCTAAAGAGTGTGCTTAAAGAACAGGGCTATGAATTTGAGGAAACAATGGATGGTCATCTCAAATTAACCGATGGCCATGCACTTGAGAGTCCTGAACGGTTGGCCGAACTCCTCGTTAAATCTAATCAACCGCCAACCCTGCTTCGAGTAATTACGGAGGATCTGGAAGGCTACTTTCTTCGGACAATTGGTATGGTAAGGGGGAATATCTAATGAATATTTTGTCTGTTCTACATTGTGAAATTCGTAAGATTATCCGCTCTAATGTGTTTGGGCTGGTGTTTCTTGTTTTTGCATTTGGGCCAATCATGATGGGAGTTGGAACTATTTTATCCAGTAACACGGGTGATATCAATTGGCAAATGTATTTAACAGAATTGCTTAGTGGTCTCGCCGCCCTGGGACTTATCGGATACACATTTATCTCTGCCTGGGTATTTGGTCGAGAGTTTTCAGATAAAACGATTAAGGATTTGCTTTCCAAGCCCGTATCCAGATCACAGATTGTCATGTCCAAATTGCTGGTTATTTTAGCCTGGGACCTATTGCTTGCTCTCTTTATGTTTGTCGTTGCCCTCGCCGCAGGTGGTGTTCTGGGGGTTACGGGCTGGTCAGATGCCCTTATTGGGGATGTTTTCTTTAGATTTATTATAACATCCCTATTGTTTATTGTGGTTACCACACCAGGCACCTTTCTGGCAAATATTAGCAAAGGATACTTGGCGCCCTTGGGACTCATCTTGGTCATCGTAATTTTCTCAAACGTGTTGGCCTCTATGGGATTTGCCCCTTATTTCCCCTGGACAATCCCCTCGGTATTTCAAAGCACCGGGTTCCTTAATTTGAGTAGCATAATTATTCTTGCTTCTACGGGAATAGCCGGAATAGTTGGAACATTTGCTTGGTGGAGATTTGCTGAGCAACAATAAACGCACTGATTTCTCGTAAGCATACCGCTCCTGATAAGGAGCAATAACTTTTTAACCATTGCTCACAAGTTCGGGCTTGACGATAAGCTATCATAATACCGACCCATTCTCCAAGCTTTTCAACGTATAACCCCAGGCGAATACACACATGCCTCGATTGGAATCGAAGCATGGCAATGAATTTCTTCGCTTTGTTGCAAAAGGTGGATTCCATATTGATCCGGTCAAGGGCACTCACTTACGGTGATGAGGGTGAATGAACCGTCCCCGGAGGATGTTCGCTCAGAGAAAAATAGGTGACCGGATATATGAGTACAAACCGAATTATATGAGGGGGATTTATCTTGTTTAAAAAAATAGGCCCAGCTGTTAGGGGATTTACAATGACAAAACACAAACTTCTGACAATTGTCATTGTACTAATTTTAGCTGGTACAGGAGTTACAACCTTCATGGGAAAGACGGAAAAGACAATCGCAACTGCTCCAAATAAAGTTTATGTCAAAGTTAGTGTGGCAGAGAATGTGATTAAGCAAGCAACCGTTTCATATAAGGCATCATTAGAAGCCTCTGAAGAGGGTATTGTAAGTGGCAAGGTCGGTGGTAAGGTAGTTCAAGTGATGTTTGAAAATGGTCAAAATGTAACCCAAGGGGACCCACTGATTAAATTGGATGATCAGGACATTAAAAACAATATAGCTTCTTCTCAGGCCAAGCTGAAAGCCTCAGAAAGTCAAGTAAAATCCTCTGAGAGTCAATTAGTTTCTTCACAAACCGGATTGCAGAAAATGCAACTGAGTGTAGACAATGCAGTGCGTACCTATGACAGAACGAAAGAGCTTTTTGACGGCGGGGCTATTTCCAAGGTTGAACTGGAAAGTGCTGAAACAACGGTAAGTAATGCAAAAAGCGACCTGGAATCGGCAAAAGCCAATATCGAAACAGCACAAGCCAGTATTAAAACAGCACAAGCGAATATGACTGCAGCACAGGTTGATTTAAAAATTCTTGCAAATTCGCTGGCGGATACGACCATCACTGCGCCCCTTACTGGGATCATAGATGAGAAAAGTGTTAGTCTAGGACAATATGCCAACCTAGGAGTTGCCTTAGGAAAAGTTAAGACTATATCACCAATCTATGCGGTAATTGAAGTAGACCAAAACGATATAAGTTCTCTTAAAGTAGGCCAGAGTGCCAAAGTCAAAGTTGGAAGTACTGATATCAAATACTATGACGGAATTATAAAAACTCTTGAAGCCTCTGCCGATGCTACATCAAGAGTTTTTAAATGCAAAGTTGAGGTTGCTAATCTCGATCAGACACTGAAACCGGGCATTTATGCCAGCGTGAATATTGTAGGTGACCAGACATCAGAAATGATTGCTGTGACAACAGAAGCCTTGAGTGGAAATCCAGGAAATTATACAGTGTTTGTGAATGATAAAGGGGTTGCCCGTAAACGCATTGTCAGTATTGGGCAAATCACAAACGGCTTAGTGGAGATCAAAGACGGCGTAAAGAATGGTGACAGCGTCATCATTACCAATGTGAATACACTGCAGGATGGCGATGCGGTTTCAGTGGTAACGGAATAGGAGGACAAGATTTATGTTTTTAACAGATATCAGCCTGAAAAGGCCTGTATTTGCCACTGTAATCATTATTGCTATGCTTGCAGTGGGTGCTATGAGCTATATAGGACTACCCATCAACGAAAACCCTGAGATCGAGATTCCTTATATAGCGGTTGCCATTTCCTTGCCGGGAACTTCAGCAGAACAGATTGAATCGAAAGTGACGAAAAGAGTCGAGGAATCTGTCGGACAAATTTCGGGAGTGAAACACATTACCTCCAGCATTTCGGAAGGGGTTTCCCAGACCGTCATTGAGTTTAATTCTGGAACAGAAGTCAATGTGGCAGCCCAAGATATCAAAGACAAACTAAGCGGTATTCGGGGCACTTTGCCGCAGGATATCGAGGAACCCATTATTCAAAAATTTGACTTTGCAGCAAGGCCCATTATATCCTTCGTGGTCACCAGCCCTCTTTCCAACAAGGACTTATCACAAGTAGTCGAAGATGACATCACCAAAAAACTAAATACGGTTAAAGGGGTTGGATCGGTTACCACCTATGGTGCGCAAGTCAGGGAAATACATATCAAACTCGATAAAGAAAAAATGGCGTCTCTTAATGTGACCACTGCGGAAATCACCCAGAGCCTGCAAAGTGACAACATAGATAGGTCCAGTGGAAAAGTTTCCAACAATGATAAAGAAGTTTCCATCAGAACGAATGGTACGGTCAAAGAAGTTAATGATTTCTTGAATATTTTAGTCGCCAATCGTAACGGTACTGAACTTAGAATCAAAGATATTGCCCAAGTGGAAGATACTATTAAGGATCGGGACAGTTTATCTTATTATAAGGGTGCGGAATCGATTGGTATTGATATCGTTAAACAATCCGGAGAAAACACCACCCAAGTAGCGGATGATCTTAAAGCAAAAATTGCAACGATTCAAACCTCACTGCCTAAAGATGTGAAAATTGATATTGTCAATGACAATTCCCAGGTCATACGGGCCTCCGTGGCTGAAGTTCAGAAAACCTTGTTGGAAGGTTGTATTCTGGCGGTTCTCGTGGTTTTCCTCTTCCTGCGGAATGGGGGAAGCACGGCAATCAGTGCAATTTCACTGCCTACCTCGATTATCACTACCTTTGCCGCTATGAAACTGATGAATTTTTCACTCAACACTATGTCCTTAATGGGCCTCTCCTTATCAGTTGGATTGCTGATTGATGATGCCATTGTCGTCGTTGAGAACATTGTGCGTCACTTAAAAATGGGTAAATCCGCCATCCAAGCAGCGAAAGACGGGACGAGTGAGATTGGGCTGGCCGTGACGGCTACCACGTTTACCATAGTTGCTGTCTTTCTCCCCATTACCATGGTTGATGGATTGATCGGGGCCTACTTCAAGGAATTTGGTCTAACGGTTGCTGTCAGCGTCTTGATTTCTTTATTTGTATCCTTTACATTAGTCCCGTTGATGGCATCTAAATATATAAAAAGGGAAAACGAGGAATTAGATAAAAAACACGGTCCCCTAGGGAAATTCTTAATATGGTTCAATCACTTGTTTGTTAAACTTGCCAGAGTCTATACAAGACTTCTCAGGGTAACCCTGAAACACAGAATTAAAACCATAGCTATTGCCTCGGCAATGTTCTTCGGCAGTTTACTCCTTCTTAACTTCATTAATATTAGTTTTTTAGATTCCTCAGACAATGGAAAGATCACAATAGCAGCGACGACAGATGGAGGGACAACACTGGATAGCGCTGCAGAAACAACCAAAAGAATGGAAAGTATTCTTAGTAAGTATCCTGGAGTAGTGTACCTGTACTCCACTGTTACACCCAGCAGCATCAACATTAGCGTGCAGCTTCCAGACAAGAATGCCAGAAAAGAGACCTTAAGTGAAGCAGCCAGTAAAATGAGAGAGAGTTTAATTCAGATTCCGGGAATTAGCGTTTCTATGACGATTGGTTCAACTTTGGGGGAAGTATGGGCTACCGAAATTCATTTTACTGGGGATGACTTTAATCAGCTTTTAGACTATTCAATGCAAGCCGAGAAAGTTTTAAAGAAAATTCCCGGGGCTGTTGATGTAAGTATAAGCTATAAAACTGGAAAAGCAGAAGCAATAATTGAAGTGGATCGTGATAAGGCCGCTGATTTAGGGGTGAGTCCTCTTGTCGTGGCCAATACCTTGGGAACACTCTTTAATGGTTCTCTCGTAACCCAGTATGAAACAGAGAAAGATCGTTTTGACGTTAAAGTGTTGCTCCAGGATGATCAGAGGAAGGACTTTGACAGTTTAAAAGGGATTTATGTGCCTGGTTCAAATAACAGTATGGTTCCTCTCGATCAGGTTACAAAGCAAGTTTTCGCCACGGGCTCTACGACCATTAGTAGGTATGATAAAGCTCGAGAGATTGTGGTAACGGCCAATGCCTCCGGAGTTTCGGCAACTCAGTTGAATACACAGTTTAACACAGCCTTAAAAAATGACACGAAGATGCCCGCTGGAGTGAGCCAAGTTAGCGGAGGAGATCAGGAAATGATGGCAGAAGCTATCCCCGGCTTAATGCAGGCACTTTTGATGGGAATTCTGTTCATTTACTTGATCCTTGCCGCTCTGTTTGAAAGTTTTATTGATCCCTTGGCGATTGTCTTGGCTTTGCCCTTCGGTATCATCGGAGCCCTGTTGGCCCTGTTCCTTAGCGGCAGCAATTTAAGTATGATGGCCATGATTGGTATTATTATGTTGATGGGTCTGGTCACCAAAAATGCGATTTTATTAGTTGACTATGCCAAGCAAAAGCTGTCCGAGGGAGAGGAGCGCAATGAAGCGCTGCTACAGGCGTCTTCTACACGACTTAGGCCTATCATTATGACGACGTTAGCGATGGTATTCGGTATGATTCCCACAGCGCTTTCCACAGGGTTAGGCTCTGAAGGACGCGCACCTATGGCTTATGCCATTATTGGCGGCTTAATTACATCAACTTTTTTAACACTCATCGTTGTACCTGTAATTTATACGCTGTTGGACGATGCCAAAGGGTTTTTTCACAAGAAACCGCCTTCCGTTGTAGGGCAACCGTTAAATGCACAATTGTAAATGGTAAGCTAAACTGAGCAGGTTTGATTTAAATCAAACCTGCTATAACGCTCTAGTGATTGATTTTGCTTGGTATTTTTAAATAGATACAATTTATTTAAATCATGCTTTTTGTGTTATAGTATTTCTAACGATTTTATGCACGAGGTGCTATGGATGAATAAGACTAGTTTAAGTATTTTATTAGTAACGGACTAACTAAAAAAGTGATTAAGAGTAGGAGATGATAGTTGTGAATAAGAAAATTAAATCAATAGTGTTTATAGGTCTAACTTCTATTGCCATATTAAGTCTAGCCGGCTGCGGCAGTCAAACAAAAGACATAATGAGTACTAGCAACATGACTCAATATATGACCAGCAATACCACAGCAATGGTTGATGTTTTAAGTTCACCTGATACTCGCCAGTCCGTGGTTAAAGTAATGGGGTCTTCCCAAATGATGCCTGTTATGGTAGATATGATGAAAAATAGCGATATCCAAAAAAATATGATCAGTATCCTGGGGAGTAGCGAAAATAAAGATACCATGGTCAGTATTATGGCTAATCCATCAATGTTTAAGCCTATGGTAGAGGCCATGTCCGATCCGAAAATGAAGGCAACTTTCAAAGCAATGCTAAAAGATCCAGCCCTGCAACCCCTGGTTAATGAAGCCCTAGGTGTAAAATAAACTTTATATAAGAAGGGACCCTGATTCTCAAGGTATCTATATTATTTATAGTTATACACTGTCAGTTAACCTTGAGACCTTAAATCCGTATATCTAGCGGGTTTGAGGTCTATTTTGGTTATTAAAACATGAGGTTAAATGTGACTTATCTTCTATAAATAATAGAGAGCAGTTTAATTTATAGATGTGACTTTAGAAGAAAATGCTTGACTTGGAGTTAACTCCGGATGTTAGACTATGATACGAGGTTGATCTCTGTTAATATCTTAATGCTAGTCCTTGTTAGTCTTTAATTATTGCTAAAGTAATATCGAATAACAAAACTATAAATATAAGACAATTAGAAAGAAGGAAAAAATTTAATGGAAAAAAAATTAGGTTTTGGATGTATGAGATTACCACTTCTAGATAAAGATGACCAGACATCTTTTGATATGGAAACGTTAGATAAATTGGTAGATACCTTTTTAGAGAAAGGATTTACTTATTTTGATACTGCTTATGTCTATCATGGCTATATGAGTGAGGACGTAATGAGAGAAGCTCTTGTAAAAAGACATAAAAGAGATAATTTTGCACTTGCGACAAAGCTTCCTATGAGAGATGTAAAAACTGTGGAAGATCAGGAAAAAGTCTTTAATGAACAGCTTGAAAAATGCGGTGTGGAGTATTTCGATTATTATCTGCTCCACAATATTGGCGTTATTTCATATAAGAAGGCTTGTGAACTTGACAGTTTTAGTTTTGGAATTAGTAAAAAGAAAGAAGGCAAAATCAAGAACTTTGGTATGTCATTCCATGATACACCGGAATTACTAGATGAGATTTTAACGGCTCATCCGGAATTGGATTTCGTTCAGTTACAGATAAATTATATTGACTGGGAAAATCCAAGCATTCAGTCAAGAAGGTGCTATGAGATAGCCAGAAAGCATAACAAACCAATTATCGTCATGGAACCATGTAAAGGAGGCTCTCTGGCTTTAGTTCCGGAAAAAGCAGAAAAATTAATGAAAGGATATAATCCGGAAGCATCCATTTCATCCTGGGCAATCCGATTTGCGGCCAGTCAGGAAGGGGTCATAATGGTACTAAGTGGAATGAATACAATGGAACAGGTGCTTGATAATACGTCATATATGGCAGACTTTAAACCTCTTAACAAAGAAGAGTACATGATTATTAATCAGGTAAGCAAAATCATCAATGAAAACACTGCAATTCCCTGCACAATCTGCAGATATTGCGAAAAGGGCTGTCCGAAAAAGATTGCTATTCCAGACTACTTTGCCTTGTATAACAGTACAAAACGTGCTACAACTGATAACTTTTCAAGTCAGTTTGTCTATTATTTAAACCTTGCAGCAAATCATGGTAAGGCAAGTGACTGTATAGACTGTAAACAATGTGAACACGCTTGTCCTCAGCATTTGAAGATAACGGAGCACTTAAAAGATGTATCTGCGACATTTGATGTGACACCACAGTTTCCAACCAGAAAGGAAAAATAGAAACAGGGTGAAAAGACTATGAGAAATCAGCATATTTCAGGGGCCTGAAGGTAGCATTGACTAATATGTTTTTATAGAGATGGGAATACCGGATAGTTTATGCTGGAAATTTCCCTGACTTGCTAATACTCATTCTGAACAGGCGATGTCTCGCTCTAGTCATGGCGACATAGAGCAATTTAAGATCAAGGTCTTCATCACTATAGTGTTCATGGATATTAAAAATAAACACAACGTCAAATTCTAGTCCTTTGGAAACGTACGAGGGCACGATCAAAACTTGTCCTTCATAAAGGGTTTCATCCCCATGCAAAATTTCACAGGGAATATTCAGGTTCTTTTTGAGTAATTGACATTCTTTAAGGGTTTTCCCGATAAGGGCGATTGATTTATAACCGCCTGCAAGTTGGATTTCAAGTAAATTTTCTATGGCATGAACCATATCCTTAACACTTTTGAAAGCTAGAACATCGGGAGGAACTCCATGGCGGATGACTGGTTTCGCCAAGAGGATATCGGTTGCTTTCACTTTTTTAATAACTTGGTTGGCATATTCCATAATTTCAATAGTGGTTCGATAGCTTTGTTCGAGAGTTAAATAGTTGCAGTCAAGAGCTGGAAAGACCTCTTGCCTAACCTGATCCCAACTTTTTATCCCTCGATAAGCGTGAATTCCCTGAGCCAAATCGCCAAAAATCGTAAACATATCTGTCTTTAAAACTTTGCGCAATGTATAGAGCTGAAAGATACTAAGATCCTGGGCTTCGTCAATAAAGACATGACTGATATCAAACTTTTCTTCATAACCGAACAGAAGTTGCTTTAAATAGACTAGAGGAGCCAAATCCTCCAGTTCAAGTTTATTTTGGGCGATCAGTTCGGCAGAAGAACTGCACAGGTATTCAAGGGTAGCTCTGTCCAGCCCTTTCGCACCCGTATCTAAGAAAACGTCTGGATCAGCAATAATCCTTTTATAGTGATCTAACAGATCAATTTTAGGGAAGAGCGCAAGATACTTCTTTACCACAGTCTTGGCGGAATTGGTGAGCTTAGTTAGAGTTTCATTGCGCGAGTCAACTAAAGCAATCCCTTTTTCACGCCGCACCTCTTCATCGAAGGTTGATGAAGAACGCACTTCCTGGATTTGACGGTTAAACTCCTCTTCGACTAGTTTTAAGGCAGGCTCTTTGGCTGCTTTGAGTTTATTAGTCAACACTTTTTTAACCATTTCAATTCGCTTCTGTAAGGGAAGAAAACTGTATTCCTCAAGAAAAACTCGTTGAATGTCTTCTGCTTCTAAAATGACATAGTCTCCGAGTTTAAAATCAACCTTTGGTACAAACGTCTCTTGTAAGCGTTCTACATAATGATCGAGGACATCTTTAAATTGAAGGGAACCTTTGAATTCTGAGGCTCCAATAATATAGGAAGAATTTAATGAGGACTGGTTATTTTCTTCCAGTAACTGAAATAGTTTTTGTTCTGGGGGAACTAATTTGATTTTCGCAGTTTTACCAATCAGCTCCAACATGAAGTCGATCAAAGTCGTCTGAGTCACTCTTTCTGCGCCCAACTCCGGTAAGGCTTCGGAGATATAATTAAGAAATAAGCGATTCGGGCCGAGAATAATGAAATTCTCGGGGATGAAACGATCTTCATAGGTATAGATAAGATAGGCCATGCGATGAATTGCTATGGTCGTTTTACCGCTGCCGGCAACTCCTTGAACGATTAAGGGAGCGATATCTGCGCGGATCACCCGGTTTTGTTCCGCTTGAATCGAGGTGGCGATATCCTTGAGCCGATTATCGGCACTTGCTTCCAGAGAGGCCTGAAGGAAAGCGTCATTGGTTGTAATGTCGATATCTCGAATCTCCAATAACTGTCCGTTTTCAATGGTATATTGCCGTTTGAGACCCAGCTCTCCTTGAATGGTTCCTGTGGGAGACTGATAATCAACAGCCCCCAATCGCCCTTCATAATAGATGGAGGCAATAGGGGAGCGCCAATCAAGGATAAGGGGCTCTTGATCTTCCTGGGTAAGCAACGATAACTTGCCGATATAATAACGCTTAAAGTCTGGACTGCCTTCTTGTTTAAAGTCAATCCGGGAAAAGTAGGGCTTGGCAAGTCCTTGATTGAGTTGGTAAAAGTGTTGTTCTCCGTATTCTAAAAGCTGAGAAGTCACCAAAATAGAAATGTAACTCTGGCTGCTGTCTAAATAATCTAAGTCAATAAAAGCTTGGCGAATCTCTTCGCGCTGACCTTGGCGGTTCTCCACAATCAAATTAATCATTTTCTTCATGTATGTGATCGTAGAAGCAAGACGTTTTGCTTCTTGGTCAAATTCGTGATGATGACTGCTCATAGGTTGCTACTTGCTCCCTTCAGGTAAATTTGGACTTGAAGACATTAGGGCTGCAATTATCCTAATAAAGGAAATGCTATCATTACATAAAGGATTTCGGTGTAGCCACCCCACTGATCGAAGGCTATACCTAGGGGCAATGGGCCAAGTGCCGCGCCAATAATCATGACACTAGAAGCAATTGCGCGAATACTGCCTAAGTCGCGACGCCCATAATAATTGGGCCAAATTAAATTTAAAGTGATTTGCTCAAAGCCTACAAAGAATCCCCACATTAGACCAAAAACAATGACACTGAGTTGAGAATCTACAAATTGAAGGGTTAACAAAACCATGATTTCGCCTAGAAAAACGAAGGCCAGAGCATAGTTTGTCTTTACTCGTTCCAAAATGAATCCAGCAAGGAATGAAACGGGGAACCCCACTAGAGCCATTAAGGTTAAAATAAAGGCTGAATTCAAGGGTGAAATTCCTCGTTCCCCCAGAATGGAGATTAAGTGAAAGGTTAATCCTGTATTGACTAAAGCTGGAACCGCAGCAGCCAGAAGGATAAACCAGAAGGTTCTCGTTTTCTTTGCTTCCGCTAGAGTCAAGTTAATTTCTGTATCAACAATGTCTTTCGCTTTGTTCGTTGAAATCGAATCAGGACTCTTGATTATCTTTGGCGAGTCTCCATCGGGGTATAACCCGACTTCCTCAGGTTTGTTGACGGTAAAGTAATAGGTCAGAGGGGTAAATAGCAGGATCAGTAATCCTCCCCATACCCACCAGGTAACCCTTAAATCCCAGGTTTGGATCATCCAGACATTGAAAAGAGGAATGAAGGATGAACTGGCAAATCCCCCCAGGGCCATTATACTGAAGGCTCTTCCTCTTTTTTGAACAAACCATTGAGGGACCAAGGTGCTGGGAATAAGGCTCATGGAGCCTTGTCCAAATAATCGGAGCATAAAGAAGCCAATAAATATCCAAAGGGGTCCGTGGAGGAAACTGTTCCAAAAGCAAGGCAAATCCTAAGCAAAGGGCGATGACAGCGCTCATTCGTCGTTGTCCATAGCGATCAATTAGTCGTCCCATCATAAATAGAGAAAGACCAGCCGTTAAGCTAGCCAGGGAATAAATACCAGAAATCAAGGAGCGGCTCCAACCTAATTCGGTAGTATAAGCATTTATAAAAACGGAGATAGAGTAGGTTTGAAACCTGAGAAAAACAAACTTAGGGCGGAGATGACGACGATAATCCAACCATAGAAAAAGGGAGGATTGACTGGGAGTTTTCCTTGAGAACGGTGCACGGCAACTAAGCTCCTTTGTTTTTGACTGCTAAAGAAAATCCTGCGAAGGCTTTTTAAAGGGTTATTAGACTTCTTGAAAAATCGGTATAACCATGGGACGCCTCTTGGTCTTGGCATAAAGATGTCTGCTTACAGCATCTCTAACGCGATTTTGCAAAAGGTTGGTTTCATGGATACCATTCTGGATACTGCGGGCTATGGTCTCTCTGGTGATCGCTTTTACCTCATCGAGCATTGCGTTTGATTCTCGAACATAAACAAATCCTCGGGTGACAACATCTGGACCCGTTAGTATTGTGTTGGTTGCGCTGTTGAGGGCTAAAATGATTATCAGAATTCCATCTTGGGAGAGGAGTGACCGTTCTTTCATAACACTATTCCCGATATCCCCGACTCCCAAGCCATCAATAAAAACTCGCCCGGCGGTAACATTATTAGCCAGTTTTGCTCCGTGACGAGTAAACTCTATCACATTTCCGATTTCTGCCACAAAAATATTTTCCCGTGGAATTCCCACTTGCACAGCAAGTTCAGCATGTTTCATGAGCATGCGGTATTCCCCGTGGACAGGAATAAAGTACTTAGGTTTCACCATACTGAGCATAAGTTTAAGCTCTTCTTGGCTGGCGTGGCCGGAAACGTGCATCCCGGAGAGGGATTCATAGATCACCTTCGCCCCTAACTTGAAGAGCTGATCAATATTTCGAGAGACGGCTTTTTCATTCCCCGGGATGGGAGAAGCCGAGAGAATAACCGTATCTCCCGGATAGATGGAAATCTGCCGATGATTATGGTTCGCCATGCGGGTAAGGGCAGCCAACGGCTCGCCTTGACTGCCTGTTGTCAGGATGCATACTTGATTGCTCGGCAAGCACATGGCCTCATCGACGTCAATGAGAGTGTCTTCAGGGACATGGAGATACCCAAGCTCCGCGGCGATGCTAACGACATTGACCATGCTTCGGCCGACGGCAGCGACTTTGCGATGGTACTTGAAGGCGGCGGTGATCGCTTGCTGAAGGCGATTGACATTGGAAGCAAAACTGGCGAAGATCACTCGCCCCTCGGCACCCGCAAAGGCCTTGTCAATGTTTTCCCCAACCAGCCGCTCAGACTTCGTAAAGCCTGCGCGTTCCACATTGGTACTGTCTGAGAGAAGGCAGAGAACTCCTTTGTCGCCAAGTTCTGAAAACTTGTGGATGTCGAGAACCTCTCCGCTCACCGGAGTATGATCCAGCTTGAAATCTCCGGAATGAATGATGGTTCCCAGGGGGGAATGAAGGGCTAAACCGACAGAACCCGGTATGCTGTGGCTCCCATTAATAAAGTCAATGGCGAAGGAGCCCAGTTTTATGGTTTCTCCAGGCTGGATTACCTGGGTAGTTATTTGTCCCAATTTGGCTTCCGTTAGTTTATATTGAACTAAGCCAATGGCAAGGCGTGTTCCGAAAATAGGGACGTTAAAGTGTCTCAACAAATAGGGTAGTCCCCCAATATGGTCTTCATGACCGTGGGTAATCAGGATTCCCAGGATGCGGTCTTTGTTTTCAATGAGGTAAGTATAGTCTGGGATTACCAGGTCGACTCCATACATATCCTCGTCAGGAAAAGCTAGACCTGCGTCAATTAAAACGATTTGATCATTATAGCGGATAGCGGTGGTATTCTTTCCGATTTCCCCTAGTCCACCGAGGGGAATAATTTGTAGTTTGCTTTCTTTAGGCAAGTAGTGATACCTCCTGTATTATATAACACTCAATCCTTTTAAAGGAGTATTTCAAGACCACTTTAGCTAAACCAGGTTTCCCTCCCGATTAATTATGATAATTAGCATAGATCCAACTTCCTCACTGCTGGGCGCAGTAATCATAATTTGCTCTTGTTGCGAAGTGATGATAATACCCAAAGCAGGAAAACCTATATTATGGTTTGTAGTCTTAATACTTATCTTGCCGCCGACATAACTGGTGGACTTTACGCGCATTACTAATTCACAACTGCGATCGTATTGGGAATCTGAGTTGACATGCAAATGCACAGTCATACCAACAAGTGCATTCATGATCTGCTTTAATAATTCAAGGTTTTTAGGATCAAATAGCCTTTGGTTTAAATGATCCCTAACCAGGCTATACAGGTTATCAAACAACAATATCACCCCGTGTTTGTAGTTAGTAACTGCCCTGTCAGATAGAGACAATACTTATCACGGTGGACTAGCCTGGGTAAGATTAGATTTTTGTAAGCTCATCCTCAACACCTCTTGTTCATAGTATTAAGGGGTATGTTCCAATTATTAGAACCTTTCCCCGCGTTTTTGCTTTTCAATAAACTCGTTAAGATCTTCTTTTTTCACCCGCCAGCTATGGCCAATTTTGAAGGCGGGGATTTTATTCTCCTGAACCAAACGATAGGTGGTCACCTCGCTGATTTGTAGGTATTCAGCCACTTGGCGCAGGGTCATTATTTCTTTGTATTCAGCCATCGGACTCACTCCTTAATATTTTGCTACATTAATAGTGATTATTGTTGATTAGAACTGATAACGAAATTATATAGTAGGTATCTAAAGAAGGCAATCCTTAGCTAAATATAGATTGTTTTGACAAATTGCTGTTTATGATTATTTGTGATAATGTACTACAGGCACTCTCGAAATTTAATGTCCTCAATGAGTTAATCAGTTAGGGGTATTTTCTTTTTGCTCCGAGGGGAACACTATCGAAAGTAGCTTGTTGTAAAAGTGAGGTTTGTATGGAAACTTTATCCTTCAGAGAGTCATGGTTTAGCAATATTAAAAATGACGTATTGGCTGGGCTTGTCGTTTCCCTGGCTTTGATTCCAGAGGCGATCGCATTCTCAATTATTGCCGGGGTAGACCCAATGGTGGGTTTGTATTCCTCCTTTATCATTCCAATTGTGATTGCCTTTGTCGGAGGAAGGCCGGGAATGATTTCTGCGGCAACAGGGGCAATGGCTCTTTTATTTATTACCTTAGTAAAAGAACATGGTATTGAGTATCTCTTTGCCGCTACGATATTAACAGGAATATTTCAGATCTTGTTTGGGACATTTAAACTGGCGAGATACATGAAATTTATACCTCGCTCAGTGATGGTTGGGTTTGTTAATGCTTTAGCAATTATGATTTTCACGTCTCAATTTCCTTATCTTTTTGGCCAATCATGGCCGGCGTACGTTATGACCGTGGGTGCTTTAGTGATCATCTACGGTTTACCACTGATATTAAGGTCAATTCCTTCCACACTTGTGGCGATTGTTGGAATTACAGCTATTGCCATAATACTTGACATCAAGGTTCCGGTGATCGGAGACATGGGAATCATTACACGTTCCTTACCCAGTTTTTCTATACCTAACCTGCCGATAACCCTGGAGACATTATTAATTATTGTACCGTATTCCTTTGCTCTAGCGATGGTAGGCCTGACTGAATCCTTGCTCACCGCCACGATTGTGGATGACATGACGGATACAGGAAGTAATAAAAACAAAGAGAGCCAGGGTCAGGGTATTTCTAATATTGTCGTCGGTTTATTCGGAGGGATGGCCGGGTGCGCCATGATTGGTCAGTCGGTCATTAATGTGAAATCAGGTGGAAGAGGTCGATTATCTACGTTTATTGCAGGGGCGTTTTTGATCGTTCTGATTATTGGTCTCAGGGATTATGTCGTGCAAATTCCTATGGCAGCCTTAGTTGCCGTGATGATAATGGTTTCAATTGGAACCTTTGATTGGCAATCGCTTAAAACCTTGCGAATTACTCCTAAAAGCGATGCCTTTGTCATGATTTTTACCGTTTTAACAGTTTTAGTAACTCATAATTTAGCCTTAGGCGTTATGGCGGGAGTTATTCTAAGTGCAGTCTTTTTTGCATCAAAAATTTCTAAGGTTTATGCAAAGAAACAAATTGAGCAAGATGGTTTAGTGAAAACATACAAAATTAGTGGGCAGCTGTTTTTCGTATCTGTAACAGATTTGCTGAATGTATTTGATTTTACGAACGATAACAAGGATAATATACGAGAAGTGGATATAAATTTTAGCAATGCGAATCTGTGGGATGATTCGGCCGTAGCTGCGATTGACAAGATTGTCTTCAAATACAGGCAATATGATATTAAGGTTACCTTAAGCGGACTAAACGAACAGAGTGCTCGATTGATTGAAAAATTGGCCACCCATACAGATTTGAACTCTGGACTGCCTAAACACTAAGAAGAGACAAATGCCAAATATAAATTGGGGGTTGAACGTATGTTTAATAAAATCCTATTGGCAGCCGATGGCTCGGAACACTCAATAAGAGCTGCTGAAAAAGCAATCATTTTGACGCAAAATAACCCTGAGGCAAAGATTGAGATTGTCTATGTGATTAACAGTGAGGCATCTAAAGCGGACGTATTACGTGAGTTAGATACAGACGCTATAACCTTAAAAAGGAATCAAAAGTTGCTTCCGCTACAAGAGAAGATGAAACAGGCGAAGGTTGATTTTAAGGTGAAGTTTATCCACGGTGAACCAGGGCCTGCGCTCGTTAAATATGCGAATGATGGTAAATTTGATATTGTTGTTATAGGTAGTCGGGGTTTGAATACTTTACAGGAGTTTGTCTTAGGAGGGGTTAGTCATAAGGTAGCCAAAAGGGCTAGCTGTCCTGTATTAATAGTAAAATAGACCCTTTATGGATTTCTTGACGATTACTAACCAATTGGATATTGGGTAAACTTCGCTAAGTGTCTATTATTTGAACCTTGTGGAAAATCACAGTTCTAACTTTAAATGATGGAATAGGGAAGTTTTTTTCATATAGTCAACCAACTATTTTTGACACAAACGAAAAGCCTATCATTCTGCAATTTGGAATAATAGGCTTTTCGTTTGTGTTTGTGTCATTTAGTTTTAAAATGCCTATTCCGCCAAGGCCACCAGCAGCACTATGTGATTTTCTCACTCCTATCTGGGCAAGCACAGGCTTCAGCGTTACGTCGGAGCCTGTGTTATCTTTTTTATGCGTTCAAGGCACTTTAGCGTTACTTCATTGTAAGTTTGTCTTGGGCGTAGAGCTTAATGTAAACAAATATTTAATGCGTTCGTTAAGCACATTAGTATATGTACTGCTTTAAGTCCAAAGACTTTATTCACTTCATTTGAATTGCAATCAACACTGATGAAGGAAAAGGCGAATACCTTTAATTAGCAACATTGATAGGTAACGGTAGTATAAATGAGTGCATAGATAGTATATAATTATGATGCAAACTAGAATTATTCTAATGTTATACGAGGAGTTAGAACAATGGAAAACAAATGTTTTAAAATTGTTATATCAGGAGATATATGTGTAAATTTATTACAGTGGAGAACTGATCAACAGTGTACTAAGGGTTTGAATTGGCAGTCTTATCCACATGTTCACAATAGTTTAAAAAATGGCGAGGCACTACTTTTGTCAAAGTTTGTAACGTTAGCATCTCAGGCTTCAATAAGTTCACCGCAAATTCAAGACATAGAAGCTGCGTTGCCCAAAGAACTTCTTCGTTCTACTGTAGAGTTAGAGCTTTTTCCTGAAACCCTCAATAAAAATGATAATCACAAAGTCTACCGCATCAGCCGCTATCTTGGATTTACAGGACTGACCTCTTGTAGGCCTATGTTACTACCGATCATAGATGATGACCAAAATGCAGATATGGTCATATTAGATGATGAGAATAACGGTTTTAATGCTAACGAAGAATTCTGGCCTTTAGCAATAAAAACACCTGGAAAATCACCTATTGTAATATATAAGGTGAATCATCCTACCAGTTCTAGTAAGCTTTGGCATAATATAAGAGATTTTCATATTCAAAATACCATTGTTGTTATCAATAGTGATGATTTACGAGCAAAAGGAGTTAATATTAGTAAGAGCCTTTCTTGGGAAAAGACGGCCCAGGATTTTGTGTGGCAAATGAATCATAACCCCGACCTGGCCTTCCTTGCTCACTGTCATCACCTTATAGTACCTTTCGGCCTTGAAGGTGCGATATATTATCAAAATAAAGGAGTAGCGGAATCTCAACTGTATTTCTTAACTTATGAATTTGAAGGAGGTTTCATCAAAGACAATCAAGGCAAAATGTTTGGATTAACCTCTTGCTTTGTTGCTGCGCTGTCCCGTAATATAGCTACAGGAATTTGTAATAATGAAGAACTTAGTAAATCAATAGGGGAAGGTATACGCGAAGGCATTGTTGCTGCTCAAAAATATTTTGTTTATGGTTTTGGTGAAACTATTGAGGAAAGTGCTTTTCCTAATCCATTAATCTTTAAGGAAGCCGAAAATGATTTTGTCTGTAAAGAGCATATTCAAGATGTACTGATACGTGATACAAATAATTCTTCAATCTGTGAGACTGACTGGTATATTATTAAAGACAAAAGTTCTAGTAGTTTAGCAGACATAGCTTATAATATCGTCAAAAGTGGAGAAAAAAGTGCCCTCAAGTATATCCCCATAGCACAATTTGGCAAATTAAAAACAGTGGACAGGGCAGAAATTGAGGGTTATAGAAGCATCAAAAACCTAATGACGGAGTATATTTCTACGAAAAATACGGTTCGTCCGCTGTGCATTGCTGTATTTGGAACACCAGGGTCCGGGAAATCCTTTGGGGTAGCAGAAGTAGCTTCCAGTATTGCCCCAGATTTAATGGATCAATTAAATTTTAATTTATCTCAATTTCAATCATTGGTAGACTTATTTGCTGCCTTCCATAAAGTCCGAGACCTTTGCCTGAAGGGAAAAGTTCCGCTAGTTTTTTTTGACGAATTTGATTCGGCTTTTGAAGGAAATCTAGGTTGGTTAAAATATTTTCTAGCACCTATGCAGGATGGGGAATTTAGAGAAGGAGATTCTATTCATCCTATTGGGAAAGCTATTTTTGTCTTTGCCGGTGGCACCAGTAGTACATTCCAAGAATTTGGCGGAGAAGATATTACGGATGAATTGGAATATAAACAATTTCTGAAAAAATTTCAAAGTGCTAAAGGTCCAGACTTTGTAAGTCGTCTAAGAGGGTACGTAAATATTCTCGGACCTAATCAAACAGATGAACAGAAGGATCAATTATTCATTGTTCGTAGAGCAATGCTATTGCGATCCCTACTGGAACGCAAAGTACCTCATCTATTAAATGAGCGAGGGGAAGCTCAAATAGATAATGGTATTTTACGAGCAATGCTCAAAGTTACACGATATAAACATGAATCCAGATCAATGGAAGCCATCTTAGAGATGAGTATGCTAACCGACAGTAAAAAATGGGAGCAATCACATTTGCCTTCTAAAGAACAGTTGAAATTACATGTTGATGAAGAACAATTTTTACGTCGTTTAATGCATGATGCTTTCTATAGTGAGAAATTTGAAAGTTTGGCAATGGATCTTTATAGGCATACTTTGCTCAACAAAGATAAGAATGAATCAGAATCAAATTGCCTAAAATCCTGGGAAACTCTTTGTAATGAACAGAAAGAGTCTATCTACGAACAAATAAAGCATATTCCTGATGCTTTGCATAGGATTGATTACGATATTATCTCTGTTAAGGAAAAACTCGAAGCTGTAACATTTACAGAACGTGAATTAATTGCTTTAGCTGAATACGAGCATGAACGTTGGTTACTTCAAAAAAAGGAAGCTGGCTGGAAACTAGATGCTATTATAGATGAAGAGAGAAAATTACACCCTTTACTAGTACCTTGGAAAAAATTATCCGACAATAACAGAAATGAATTAATTGCAACGATTAAATTTTGGCCAGAAATCCTGGCAAATTCAAACTTTAAGATAGAACGACTCAAGTTTCTTTCTTATTGTGAGACTGCACTTTAATTTTCCCCAAAAAGAGCCTTTGGGGAGGCGATGTCGCGTTCTGTAAAGCTTTGGCTATGGTCGGAATAGGTTTTGGCGCGATTTCAACCGAGGTCGCCGACCGGTTCAGCGATTCCATCCCTGCCTTTGTCACGCAGGGAATACGCCAGGGCATTACTCGATGTTGCTTCTTGTATGGGGGAACGCAGGCCTGTTGTAGCCGTATCGTCGTTTGCGGAGGGAAATTTAAAGGATAGAGTGAAAAACGTCTTAACCGGACGGAAATATTCTTATATAGCTTCCTTCGCTGCGGGTGCTGTAGTAATCATTGCCGGAACTGTATTGCTTACAGGGGCACCTACCAAGAGCGAAGATATCAGTCCCGGCGTAAGTATAACCGAAACTCAGGATGAAGGTGCTGAAGCAGAAGTTATCAGTCTGGTCGAGAATTTCGGCAAAAAACTTCAGACGGTTTCCCTTACAGCGCCTAGAGATTACGTAAACAAAAGTATCCAAGAGAACTACGGAGATCTAGTATCCCCCGAGCTTTTGTCGGCATGGCAAAAAGATCTTCAGGATGTTCCGGGCAGGGTGGTTTCGAGTCCATGGCCGGATCGAATAGAGATTCTAAGCATTCAGAAATCATCATCAGAGTATGACGTGAAGGGCGAAATCTTAGAGATAACGAGTGTGGAGATACAAAATGGTGGTGTTGCCGCCAAGCGGCCAATTGATCTTAGGGTAAGGAAAGTCGAGAATCGCTGGCTGATTACTTAGGTCAAACTTGGTGCCTACGAAGTAGGATTATAGTGGGGCAGAGCTCTTAATCATGGGTGAGACTACAGCTGGCCTTGATCCAATGGCGCGCAACGACTTTTAGACATCCTTGCTACCCTGATCCAAGATGAGCGTAAGTCCGTCTTTTTTTTCACCCATATTACCCCGGCTTTAGATAAGATTGCCGACTATGTGTCGTTCATTAATCAGGGTTATGCATCCGTTGTATTTTGCTGGTATAGATCAAGGTACAAAAACTCAAATCAAAATTGGTGATGTGCCAGCAACACTACATGAGAGTGAAATTGCCAAAGTAAATGCCATTCAATTCATAAAGAATGGTATTGAGTACACGGCTGGCACCCGATATGATGGGGGTATTTCGCTTGATGACTTGAAAAAAATCTGCGCAAGTATAGTTGTTCCTGTGAACAACCCCCCTGCAAAACTTTTATATTGATAAAACGGTCCTACAGCTTCTGAGGGGTTAAGTTTTAAAACCCTTCAACCGGGAGATATCGTCGTTCCGCAGGGGCATAAGTTCCAAGTCGCATCTTCCAGAATAAGCACCGAAGGAGACAAAAAGTCAGAAGCCTTTACATTGTCCTATACTACCGCAGGAGCATCATATTTAGATGTAGAGATAGCGTTCGGAGAACCGACTCCAGTATTAACGCCTGACTCTGATTTTGATACAAAACAAATCGGCGGAACTGAAGTTAAACTACGGTTGAAAAACAACATTCAAGGGTTGCCAGCCGCTAAATTTATAATCCCCGAGAAGGGTTTGGAATGTATAGTTTATTCGACGGTGCAGGAATTTGAAGTAGAGAAAGCGGCGGAATCAATTTTACAAGCTTATGCAAAGCTGTAACAATGAGACATCACTTTAGCTTTAACAAGAGATTAGGTATTCAAAGTAACCTGAGCTCTTTTAGGTTTTCAATGGGGCTCTTAAACGTGTATTTCAACCTTGACATATGTAGATGGCCGATATATTATCATATATAGATTATCTACATATGGAGGTGTAAATATGGCAATCGATAAAAGTCTTTTAACAGGAAGTACCAGTATGCTTATCTTAAAGCTGCTTGACGGAACGGATATGTACGGCTACCAGATGATTGAAGAACTTAGAAAGAAGTCAAACAATGCTTTTGATTTAAAAGCAGGAACATTATATCCACTGCTCCACACCTTAGAGCAGAAAAATATGCTCACTTCTTATGAAGAGGTCGCTGATAACGCTAGAGTACGGAAATACTATAGTATTACTAAACACGGCCGCCAGCAGTTGAAGGAGAAAAAAGAAGAATGGAAAGTATACACCGCTGCGGTAAATGATGTTTTAGGAGGTGCAAGTTTTGCAACAGCCTAGCAAAATTACCGAGTATTTAGAAACTGTGCGCCAACAGATACGTTGGAAAAAGGCTCAGCTTCCTGTTTTAGAAGAAATAAATAACCACATCATCGATCAAAAGAATGCCTTCATTAGTGAGGGACTCAGTGAAGAGGAGGCAGCCGACAGGGCAATCGCCGAGATGGGCGATCCTGTTGTTGTCGGGGAACAGCTTGACCGAGCCCATAGACCCAGGCCGGATTGGCCGCTACTTGTAATGACAGCTGCAATTCTTCTTTTGGGGCTTGCCATTCAAGTTTTGATTGGACCTAATCATCGTAATAACGGAGCAGAGATGTTTCAAAAACAGTTTATATGAGCAGGCATGGCAATGTTGGTGATGATTGCTGCCTATTTAGTAGATTTTACAATTATCGGAAGGTTCCCATGGGTTATATTTTTTGGACTTTGCGCCATAATAGTCGCTAATTATTTGTTTACGAGAGTACATATCAGTTCGATCTATGCGATAAATCTCTTGTTGTTTTTTCCTACCGCTTATGCTGGATTTGTTTACAAAATGCGAAATCATGGGTATGCCGGATTTGTCCTATGTGGGGTAATTATTATGATTCCAGCCTACTTAGCCATACTCGGGCGTCGGGGGCTTAATGAAACGGTTTTCTTTTTGCTCTGCACATCCTGCCTTATTATTTTGACGGCCGCTGTTACAAAAGGCTGGTTTAATGTAAGAAAACTATTGGCATTGTTGATTATGTATACCTCAACTGCTGCTGTTTTGCCTACCCTGTTTTTCATGACAATGGGCGAGGGGTATGTCACGAGGAGAATCCATGTAATATTGAATCCAGCCTTTGATCCGACAGGGTATGGATATATTGGAACCGTAATACAACGGTTCTTGTCTCATGCTCAGTTTATTGGCCAAGGCTTGCCGTTAAGTGGTTTTGAGCAATATACGACATTACAGCTTTTGCCTGATGTCAATACAGATTTTCTTTTAACTTATTTGATTTATAGATTCGGATGGATTGTGCTTATTGGAATAATCATGATATTGTCACCTTTTATTATACGTGCCCTTATTCTGTGTAAGAAGCAAAAAAGTGTACTTGGTTTTTTGGTTTCACTCGCGATTATCTCCGGCTTTGCCTTACAGTGTATAATCTATATTGCAGCAAATTCAGGTTTATTCTTCTTTTCTCCATTGTCGTTGCCCCTAATTTCTTATGGAGGGCAAGCTCTGGTTATCAATATGTGCTTGATTGGCTTGCTGCTTTCAGTATTTCGGACAGGGGATTTGGTGGGGGATCAAGCCGGGTTAGCGGCGACCAAGTCAAGTCGCTTTATTCAATTTAATCATGGACAGATTATTATTAATCTAAAGCTAAATAAATAACATTATGATATAGTCACAGTGATGATACTTGATAATAAATCGGCTGTTGAAGTCGTTGTAAGCTGGAACAAGAGCACCTTTGAGACAATATCAGCGCAACCGCTCTACTGATCGGTTTAGTTTATATCATTCAACCAAGAGTCGGTTGTTTATAAGATTGAAAAAAGGTATTATCAAAACATAGGCAAGGAGGGCTATCAAAATGGTCACCTGGAGTAACGATAGCCGAGTACCTACTCGGTGGAACATGCTAAGGGGCGGTCATTGTTTGTCGAGTAAGGTATATAAATACAAGGGCGACAGGGAAACAACGTAGCGTGGTTTCATCAGACCAATATCTTCCGCTTAAATGTCTATAACTTAAATTTTTCGAAAGGTCGATTTGATGAAAATACATAATATGGGCTATTTGTGATATAATTGATTGTACAACTCTATATGGCAGGGATGGGTGGCCAATTCCCCTAATGAAAGGGGGTGAGGCCAGTGGACCAATGGTATCAAACGCTAACAGCAATGATTGCATTTGCAACATTAATAGTTTTGATACTTCAGTTTGCTTACAATATGACGAAAAAGTAGCCCACCCTGAAAAGTAGCTACTTTTTCGTTACCCCATTATGGCCGCCTCTTGCGGTTTGTGTTGTACAGCTAGGATGTTTGCAGCATCCTAGCATTATTTTATGCAGGTTCTTATGAAATAATTATATATCCTTTTGAAAAATTGAGCAAGTACGGATGAAAGTCGCTTTTTTAGTATCTTCTTCCTTGATTATTGTTACAAAATTGTACGACAATGCCAATCCGTCCACCATAGAGGTCGCCCAAACCCCTGATGACTTAACCGCCGAGCAAGCCGGGTATAGTTCCCATTATCCTAAACTGGAAATTCTCAATGGAACGACCAAGCTCATTTGGACTAGGGGAGACGCCAACTACACTTCGCAGCCTGGCGTGTTGATTGGTAATACGAATTTCGGTTTAGGAATTGACGAAGCGATGAAATGACCAGTCAGTGTGGTTAAGCCAGAATCATGGCTTGAGTTCATGGCTGAGGAGGTTGCGGGCTTAGATAAGCCAACCTAAGATGGTGTTAGAGTTGGCGACCTATTAAAGCGAAGCAACGAATTATCGAAACTGAATAATTTAGACTTTTCTAAGTATATGGGTCAACGAGTCAAGATGTATACGGCTCAAATTGAAACTGGTGTCCGTGAATCAAATTATGACGTAGTCCTCTTCCTAGCCGAAAATAAAGTGGTCGGTTATTGGATTGATGCTGGAATGAAGGACCCTAAGCAAAACAGACCTAATTTTAATGTATTAGTCAATCTCCTAATAGCGAGATAAAATGATTCTTCAAAGATAGGCTTGTGTCATTACCTCCAGATGCTTTCGGGGATCAAGGGGAGCTGTCTCTCCATAGAAATGTAATTTCATCCGAGGAATTTGGCGCAATCATAAAAATTATTAACGCAAGGCTAAGCGCCAGGAAAGCAAGGGCCTTAATGAGATAATCGCGCCTGCGGATATGAGTGCGTTCATGTTCCAATATATAGGAAAGATCGGCCTCGCCGATATGAACCGGCACATAAATTTTGGGGCAGATAAATGCATTGCAATGAGAACGCCTGCTGAGATTATGTTAGATCCTGATTCCTAAGGCAGAAACGCTATGCAGGATCTCGCCCCATTCAGCCAGCATCTGGTCCAGGTATTCCAAACCTGTCGGCGTAAGGCGATAGTATTTGCGCGCCGGCCCGTTTAAAGATTTTTTTTCCTCGATTTGGGTATAGCCAGTGGCGTTCAAGCGGCGCAGAATGGTATAGATTGATCCTTCATAAACATCAGGGAAAACAAGGCGTATTGATTTCATCAGCTCATACCCGTAAAGCTCTTCGTCTTTCAGCTGATAGAGGATGCACATTTCCAGCACCCCTTTTTTCATTTGGGTATCCATATCACCAGCCTCCTAGACATTGGCGACAATTGTGTCGGCCAGCAGGTCATGGAGCGCTTTATGCTCTTTGGTTAACAGAATGGTAACGATCGATATCAACGGTACGATCGGAATAGAATTGATCAGAACTTTCCCCAAAAGTTCCCGGCTGAAAATACCGCCTTTTGTCAACGGGCCTGAATCAGAGCGGCGCACTTTGAGACGCATGAGCTTTTTACCGACGGTCTGCCCCTTAAAAATGAGGGTTGCGGCCACCGAATACAGCAAATAGAAAGCAAGAGCCAGTAAAGCGGCGGCAATGGAAAGAGTAGTTGGTCTCAGGACGCTCTCACGAACGTTTTCCCGGACGTTTTCCTGGCTGCCCTCCGGTATCGTTATTGAACTACCCGGACTGCTTTCTACCACAGAAAAACTCTGGAAGGTTGCATAACCGGTATAAACAAATGCTCCGCCTAAAGGGGAAGGATACATCATCAATAGAAAGAAGGTCAGTACGGCACTGCCTAAAAAGCTCGTTACAATAAAAGCCGGCAGTACGGCAATTACAGCATCAATCAAAAACGCACATAACCGGCGGCCCGGATTGGCAATGTGTTTATCCGGCTTCTCCGTCTGACCCGTTTCAGTTTGCGCTTGTTCCTGAAGCAGCGCTTTAGCTAAATAAGCGGGCGAGCCGAGTCCCTCGGATATTTCATCGTCGGTTTTTCCGTCCTCTCTGCCGGACACAAAAAAACTTTCGTAATCAGTTAAAATATCCATCACCATCTCAGGCGCAAGTCGTCCCGCAAGGTTCTCCTTCAGCTCCCGCAGGTATTCAGACTGTGTCATTATTATCCCTCCGCTACTAATTATGAAATAGTATGATGCCTTTAGTATACCCAACTACTGTTTAATAAACAATAGTAAAGATGAAAATATTCTGTCTAATTGTCGGAGATGATTCAAAACGTCTCAAGGAATCGATGAAGGTGGCTGGAATATGGAAATAATATAAAAAAAGCATTGGATTCTTCTGTTATCCAATTGCCCCAGAAGTTAACTACTACCCCTATATGAATATTATATTGGGAACCATTGACAAACAACGATTACTTATGTAATATGTACTCAAATAGATTACGGATGTAATATGTTTTTGCTTAAATCATACATAATAAGAGGTGGGTATATTATGCAGAAACTACCGCAGATATCGGATGCCGAATGGCAAGTCATGAAAGCAATATGGTCCCAAGCGCCTTGTACGGCCAATCAGGTTATTGAATATTTGTCCGAAATTGTAACCTGGCAGCCCAAAACAATCAAGACGCTGATTAATAGGCTGCTGAAGAAAAAAGTCCTGGGATTTAAAATTGATCCGCAGGATAAAAAAACCTACCATTACTACCCGCTACTCTCGGAAAAGGAATGCGTCAGAGCGGAAAGCCAATCATTTTTGCATCGCGTCTTCGACGGTTTACCCCAGATCATGCTTGCCAACTTTATTGAGGAATGCGAATTAAGTCGAGAAGATATCGCCGGATTGAAGCAAATCCTCGAAGAAAAGGAACAGAAAAAGACAACGTAAAAAGCAAAGTAAAAAACAAAGTAGGGAGGGGACGGATTTTTCATGAGTTTCTTGCTCCCGGTTTTTCAATGGGTGCTTAACGTTTCTGTCATGGCCGGCATTCTGACGATCGTGATCATCTTGCTCAAGCTGCTGTTGGGCAATAAATTAAATGTAAAGTGGCACTCCTGGGTCTGGTTTTTGGTCATGATCCGCTTGCTGGTACCCTATGCGCCGGAGACTCCTTTCAGCGTCTTTAATCTTTGGGGCTTTTTTTCCAGCGCACCCAATTATACGATGTCTGAACAGCAGATTAATCTTATTGACAATTCTGGATCAGCGCAAAATAACGGCGGTAATCAGCCTGATTTACATAACGGGGTCATCGGAACCACTCTGCCGGACAGTTCCGGTTCGCCAAACAGCACGAATACGCATGATTTTTACTTACTGCTCTTCTGTGCCGTCTGGTTGGCGGGAATAGCGGGATTTGGTTTTTTGACCCTGGTGAAAGAAAGAAAGTTTATACGCGAACTGAAAAATTACCGGCCTTGCGCGGACGAAAAAATCTTAGCACTTTGCGCCTCCTGTCAATGCAGGCTGGGCTTGTCGGGTAGCCTGGTTATCCTCGAAACGGATAACCGCAAATCACCATCAGTTTGCTGCTTAATCCACCCCAAATTGCTGATGCCTGCGGGAATCGGAACTCAGCTGACGTATGCTGAACTCGAGTATGTCATACTCCACGAACTGGCTCATCTCAAACGAAAAGATACGGCTGTCTATTTTTTAATAAGCATCATGCAGATTATTCACTGGTTCAATCCCGTGCTGTGGGTTGCATTTTCTCGCTGGCGTCAGGACAGTGAAATAGCATGCGACGCCTACGTTTTATCCAAAATAGGAGCCAACCATTCCGGCGACTACGGACGGGTTATCATTAAACTGCTGGAGAACTGCTCCCGCAAAAACGCTTATGGTACTGTCGGCCTGCTTGGGCGCAAGTCCCAAATACAAAGGAGGATAACCATGATTTCCTTATTCGGCAAGGGATCCTATAAATGGTCGGTTTTATCTGTAGCGCTGATCCTTGTCTTAGGTGCCGTTTTGCTGACCAACGCTCAAACAATGAACGGTGAGGATACGGCAGATGCAGCCTTGAAAGCATACGAATCGCACATGCTGGATGTGGACAAGGATATTGCCGGTTCATTCCAGTTATCTTTGGCGGATCTGAAAAAAGTCGATGAACAACCACTGTACGATCAACAGGAAGAACAGTCTGATTCAACTCTGCTGGGCGTTTTGTCCCAGGTTAGAAGAACTCTGGATTACGGGGATATCAAACCGAGCGCCTATTTAAAACAGGACGGCCAGAGCGGCTACATTCTGCAAAAAAAGGCCGACGGTACCAATCATTTATACACGATCGCTTATAAACAGGGATGGGCCATTATTAAAACCGACAGCGCTCCAGGCCAAAAGATGTCCAAGGTCATTGATGAAATTGGAGACAAGGTATATTCCCCGCTTACGGAGGCCCAGCTTAACCAATATTTGGCGGAGAACAAGATATCGCCGCTGGCGGTTCAAAACATCGGCAATTTTACTGTCGTGCTCGATAAAGTCAAACGTGAGGATAAAAGTGACCAGGAAAAAAATATTGTTCCGGAAAACATAAGCACCCTGATAGAAACGAGGCGTCTGACTGCCGATCAAGATGGAAACATCATTCATCATGGCGGAGGCAGCGGAGACGACAATTCAGATATTGTGCCCGTGTCCATCGGTGTAAGCGGCGGCAGTTCTCAGTATGGCCGCATTATGTATGCCAGAGTGATTATTAATGACAGTAATCTTTTAAAAGATGCTGATAGGATAACGTGCTATTACGCCAACAACATAACAACAACGACGCCGGTCGATAATCAGAAGGCCTTCATTATTCCCTTACCGCAGGAAAAGGCGGAATTGCTCAGGCAGGAAGCAAGAAAATTGACCAATGTGATCATCAGCGATAAAAACGGGAAGGTGCTATTTGATCAGAATGAATGGACCAAAAACTGAGCTTTCATTATCCGTTACAAAAGGGCGGTCCCCGAGGATATAAAACTGATCACCCTCAGCGATTACCGCGGCGGCAAAAGGCCGGTAATTCTGCGGAGATGGACGATCGACCAGCTCTACGGCGAATGAAGATAATATAATTGACGCTAAAACGACGAACAGCCGTCGAACGCTTAAGCAGTATTCGACGCCTGTTTTTTTGTATTGTTCATCCACCCTGGAAGTTATCTGAAATGATGGAAGGAGAATTGTAATGCTGGAAAAAACATATAACAGTATGAATGAACAGATTTCGGTTGACCAGGGTCTTATTAGCAACACCCTGATGTCAGTCCAGAACACCAAAAAACGGGAAAAACCAAACCTCTTTATCGCAGGCCTATTGTAATTGCAGTTGCTTTTGCCTTGTGCTTGGTTTTGGCTGCGCCTGTAATGGCTTCAAACTTACCTGCCATTTACCAATTGATGTATTTGGTATCTCCTGAGGCAGCACAGTTCTTCGTACCGGTACAGAAGGCTTGCAAGGATAATGGAATCCGCATGGAGGTTGTTACCGCGAATATTCATGACAATACGGCAGAAATTTATATTACGCTGCAGGATCTTACCGGCGACACTCTGGGGGACTATGACGGAATCGAGCATGGCTGGCAATCGGGTTATTACCATAGAAGCTATCCTCAGATTCTGTTCCTGTCCGAAAATGGTCGGAATCTGGAGCCTCACCTGTCGGAGACCTATGGTTTCGGTCCGTCGTACAGAGTATCCCGGGATGGGAAAACGTGGGCAGGGCTTATTTTGACGGCATATCGGCCAATACGCTCCAAGTTAAATTAACGGATATTTATGCTTCTTACAATCTGAAAGAAATCATTCCTTTAGACGGGGTAAAGGATAAGCTGGATATCAATCGGAAATTGCCGGTTCACAGCTACAGCGTTGACCTGAAGTCTTTCACCCAAGGCAAAGACAAGGGAACCTGGGTTTTGAACTACCGTGTTTTGGATTCAGCCGGCCGATCGGTGGATGGCGCTGCCCTTAAAATAATAGGCTGGGGATCAGGCAGGAAGATGCAGTGCTTAATATTAAACTTGACCATTCAAATAAACCTGGTGCCAACAGCACTGACAATCAAATAATGGCTGTTGTTAAGGAATATTACATGACCTTTGGCGATGCCCTGAAGAGCAATGACCTTGCCGTTTTGTCGCAGAAATACGGCTACCTCTTACCAACGGGCCAAGACGGGGACGAGGTTAACGACTGGCGGCACGATTTCCAGGTGTGGAGTCCTTTTGGAATAAGAGATTATTCCGTTTCTTTCAATGATCCCATCTTCACCGTGACGGCGACACGGCCACGGCAGATATAATGGGACAGGAAAAAATTGTGCGTAACGAGGGCAATTCGGGTTCGGTCTTTATTACCGAGTTTTCTTTGGCAAAAGAAGATGGAATTTGGAAAATAATGAAGATCGATGAATTGACTGATGCTGAAATAGGGGAGTGAACTGATTAGAATCATCCGGCATCCTCAATGGACTGCCCAAGTCAAACGTTAGGATATTCTGATCACGATAGTTACACGTTGGAATTAAACCGGAAATAAAATATCCAAATCCTGATGCAAAGTAAGAAATAAACAAGGAGAAGACTATGGGAGAAAACAAGCATCAAAAGCAATCCCCAAAAATACAGACTGGTATTATTGGCATGGTGCTGACTTTAAGCATAATCTTGGGAGTTGGCTGCACGAAATTCCCAGTCACCGAGGAAAACGGACAAAAACCGCATGATAATATTCGCGGCAATACAATTCCGGTCGCTCAAGAAAATGTTGAGAACCTGCAAGGCAATATATTGGGTAATCTTGTGATTCGTAATAGTATGGTGGCAGAGAAAGGGAACACGCATTATTTTATATATTATATAGCCGGGAGTAGTGATGAATCCACTGGACTTTATAGTCAGGAACTAGACGATACACTTGCCAAAACACTGGTTACTAATGAGAGTTCTATCGTATTGCCTCAAGTATCGGGGGATTTTGTCTATTATCTTAGCAGCGGTAAGGGATTGTGCCGGATCAACACCAAAGCTCGGGAGGCGAAAGAAGAGGTTGTCGCTCCGTCGGCTGGCAGATATTCAATCTATGATCATTGGGCTTATTTTTGGAAGGGAGCCGAAGACAGTCTCTATTATATGGATTTGACGGATATTAAGAACCCTCCCCAGAAAATCGCCGAATTCCCAGATTCGGATTTGGATTTCCTTGCGGCGCGGGGTGATTTCATTCTTGCCGTGGCAAGGTTGGGCAACCCACAGCAAAGAAACATGTCTACTCAGATTTGGAAGCTGTCTCCGGACGGAGAAAAAAAGGAACTTCTCACGGCAACGCCCAATTGGCCGGATACTGATATTCAGCCGTATAAGAATCACATTTATTACTATCAGGACAATGCGATCTGGCGCACAAACCTGGAAGGGGAAAATAAAGAACAAGTCTATACGTCTAACAATTCTATAAGTGAATTTATTATTTATGCTGATCGCATCTATTTAGTGGAAGGAAATGAACATGATCCGCATATGTATATTTCTGTTGACTTGGAAGGGAAAGACAAACGCCTCATTTTTAATTTGCGGGGACCGAAAGGAAATTTGGGTGAAGACTAATCTAAAATAAACAGTATCTTTGATGAAATGCATATACAGAGATTTAACGTGACCAGGGAATATTTATATCTAACGGGAGCCGGTTATAATTCCGGTCAGATTTGGTTATCGCGAATACCCATTGCCGGGGCTGCCGAGGAGAAAAAAGCAGAGACGTTAGTCGGTTGGAGATGGAGATCTGTAGATTATTTTATCCAAAAGCAGTAATGACCTACTCGTTATGTCATTATGCGAATAGCTAAAATGTTCTAAGAAAGTGAAAGACGGTATCATAGAACGACTTCTTTTGTAATTTCTATGATATCGCCTTTAAACTTTTGGCAATGGACACGGATAAAAAGAGAAATGGAATAGAGAGTGTGGTCAAATATGAAAAAATTAATCATCAGTATGGTTTGTTTTGTCATGGTATTGACAGGTTGCTCAAGTACTAGTAAGAGTGAAAATGATGTCTCTGTACAGACCAATAATCCTGACGGAATCAATACTTCAGAAAATAATCAACAATCTCAATCGGCAAGTAACTCTAATACATATTCCAGTTTACTTAGAGATATCGAGACTTCTCAAAGCAAATTTGACAAGGGCTATTATGATTATCAAGGGAATATAAACAATAACATTCCAGTTCAAATGAGCATTTACCCCTTAGAAAACGATATAGTCGGATCATATTTTTATGAGAAACAGAGAAAAGAAATTGAACTGAAAGGAAAAGCAGGGGAAAATATTATGATCCTCTTCGAATACGATGACACGGGTAAAAATACAGGTATCTTTCAAGGAACGATGGAAACGGTTGATAGAATTGCAGGAACCTGGACCAGTCCAGACGGTAAAAAGAGCTACCCATTTGCATTAGCACTTAAGAGTATCCTCCCTGGAGTTGAATATGGCAAAAGATATGGGGTAACTGAAAACGACCAAGAGGTAGAGGAATTTCTAAATGTGATCCAAGGCTATATCCTTAGCGGCAATAAGGCTAAGCTGGCCGAACAGATAGTATATCCCATATATGTTAAGGTTGACGGGGAAGTCACTAAACTACATAACAACGATGATTTCATTCAAAATTATGATCAAATTTTTTACCCTGAGTTTAAGCAAGTAGTTAGCAATGCTTTCACAAAGTATTTATTTGCAAATTCACAAGGGATAATGTTTGGTGAGGGAATGTACAATATCTGGATAAACGAGGTGATCCCTACGGGTAGGAAGCCTCAGTTAATGATTTCTGCTATCAATAATGCCTAACATGAATAGGAAATAGTGCTGATGATGGTTAATGGTTATAGCAAATAGTGTCTTCACCGAGCGCCTGCAGTAGTGGCTTTGCACTTTAAGAAAAAAATCACTAAATATAGATTAATGATCAAGGAGCGATAAATGGTAATGATGATTATAGCCACCTTAGCAGACGATAGCGATAAAGTTTTTATGCTTAATTTGTATAAGGACTATTATGGTCTCGTAAGGAAGATCGTTTACAATATAACCCATGATGCGGAGAATATCGAAGACCTGGTAAACGATACTTTTCTCAAACTCCTCGCAAAAATCTCTTTACTTCGTACCTTTGAGAGTTGCAAAACCGCTGCTTATGTTGTCTATACTAGTAGAAGTGTGGCAATCAATTTCATTAAACACAGAGATGTAGCGAACAAGCATGTATATTATGGTGGAGAAAAAGACCTGAGGGAAGCGCTTGTCGTCCTTGAAGAGACCATAGAAGAGAGAATAATTCATCAGGACGAAATAAAAGAGATGGGAAATATCATCTTAAGACTTCCCAGAAGCAGAAAGAGCTGTTGTATTTCAAGTACTTTCTGGAGATGGATAATGCGCAACTGGCGGAAGTTCTGGGAATAGCCTCAGGCCAGCGTCCGAGAGTATTTGACCAGAGCACGCAGAAACGCTAAAAAACTTATGGATAAGGAGATGGCTAATAACCATGGCTTACAACAGCCCCCAGCAAATCCGTAAGAAGCTTTATGAGGAATATGAAGACAGTTTGTTCAGGCTGGTTATGCATGATGCTGGGCAAAACGAAGGCAAGCTGTTTCTGGAAGAAAAAGAAACCTTAAAAAATGGCCCTGAGTCGTTACCTTCTGAGGAGGCTTTCCAACGATTCAACCAACAACTGGAGGCTCATTTTAGAAAGAGGAGAGCGAATATTGAAAAGGGGCACATTTTAAAGGTCATTAACCGATCCGCGGTGATTATATTTGTGGTGATGGTACTTTCTTTAACCGCCGTGGCAAGTGTACAGGCTTTGAGAGTCAGAGTGCTGAATTTATTATTGGACATTCAGCCGAAATACACGTCGTTTCAATTAAAGGAGAGCGGGAGTAGTTTGGGCGGCGGAAGCCCGGTTGTAGACTGGACAAAGACTTATGTTCCTACCTATATACCTGATGGATATCAGATCAGTAACATAGCCAACAGCGAACTCTTCAAAAAAATCGTTTTTGAAAACCAGGACAAGGATTCGCTTATCACTTATATGGAATTAAGTGAAGGCAATAATCCTGCAGTGGATACGGAAAATGCTTCTGTATTTAAACCAATCAGTATCAACGGGCACGAGGGAACGCTTATCGTAAAAAACTCTATGGTTACAATTGTCTGGGAAATGGATAATTATATGTTTATCATACAGACTCAAACGAGGGAAGAGATTGCTGTAAAGATAGCTGAAGGAGTGAAATATATAGAATAAAAAAATACAGTTCAGGAACCTTCTTTCAATAGCTCCCTGCCGATTAATAAAAAACTGATGACAAACTGCTTCATGAGCAGGCACCATTGATCAAAGAGATAAGATTTGGACAGCAAAATAATTAGGCAAAATGCGGGCTGGTTTGAACTTGACCTATAAAATCGTCATTGTGCTGGAGGGGGATTGAGATGATGAAGTTAAGTGATACTTGGAGGCAAAATAAACTGGTTTTGGGTATCGTTTTGATTGTGATTATGGCTGTAAGTCTGATTTGGACTGAAAACACAGATAACAGTGCATATATTGATAATAAATCAGCTGTTGAAGTCGTAAAGCTGCATTTGGATGATCTGAAAAATAATTTTGGCGTCGTCAGCTTTTCCGTCAATAGTGTCAAAGAAGTTTACAATGAGCAGCATCTTAAAAATATCCTAGGGGATGAAGACGCCGTCAAAATGGGACTGAAAAAAGAAAATATCGCCTTAATCGATGCCTATATCAATGTTCAGTATGATGGTACCAGGGTTCCTAATAGCAGTGGGGAGAACAAGTATATAGGATTTACGTTAATCAGGGAGAATGAAAGCAAGCCGTTGCTGATAGCGAATTCCGGTCACGGGATGGGCGGAGTTTCGTTGATTGACTTCCAAAATCCCCGACCAGCAGAGAGAGCGGAGCTTTACGTGTGGAAGAATAGGGAGCTTACCGGCAATGACAATGCCTATTTTACGGTGCTGGACGGGACCAATGGAAACGAGCAAGAAAGCAAAATCTATGATCTTGCTGCGGCAACCGATAGCATCGATCGTGTCAACTTAACTCTAACAGAAACGCCTAACTTAACCGATCTTGCCATCTATCAGTTGAATACCACCGATTTTACCAAGCAAGAAATGCTGGAGATCGCTGATAAAATTATTATCAACGCAGACAATCACGTGATCAGCATTGGCGTTTGGGAAGAAAGAAAAAAATGAGGCAAGGCCCGTCTAAGCGAACCTTTTTTAAGGAAGGCATAATGCTTTTATGTTTATTGGTCAGTTGTAAGCTGGACCAAAAGCACCTTTGCGACAGTATCTGCTACTACCTTTAATTTTGTTTTATTTATCCGGGAAATCTCGTCCGGCAAATCTTTTCCGTTCTCATCCATAGTTGGATATTGAGTAATGGTTAGGGCAGGAATACCTACTTTCTCAAACGAAAAAAAATCGCTCATAGGCCCTTTTTGAATTTCTATATCATAATTTGCGAATAACTTAGAAACTTCATTCTCCCTGCCGTTGCTAGTTCCTAAAATGGCTTCATTAGTGCCCTCTTCGCCGATGCAATCTAAATTCAGGTTAGCTATTATATGTTGGCGTTCATTATCTGTCAACTTACTTACATAGTATCGAGAGCCATACAAGTAGTTCTCTTCTCCAGAGAATAATATAAAACGCACCTCTCTTTGAATAGAATAATTTGCGATTTGTCTTGCTATTTCCATTAATACTGCGACACCTGATGCGTTATCTATGGCACCCGTGCTATGGATGGTTGTATCATAGTGGGCGCTTACAATTATAATGTCTTGACTATCTGGGGCAGCAGGTTTTTTTATTGCTATTAAGTTTTGACTTGTTCCCTCTGGTTCGCCAATCGTAAAGTCAAAAAAATTTCCGGTTTGAAAAGGAGTATTCTTGAGCTTGAGGGTTTGCAATATGTATGGAAATTCTTGAACTTCAGTATTATAGCCGTATGATTCCAACTCTAACTTTAAATTTCTATATACCGCTTTTTCTTCGTTTGATCCAATTGGGCGTGGTGTCACACAGATCTTTTCGATAGTAGTCATCATTTTGTTTTCATCTGTAGACAAAGAATTTATATCATCTGGACTCATATGAGATGTCTTACCCAAAGTGACTGTATCAGGAGTTGGTGTGGGCTCGTAATTTTTCTTAGGATGGTCACACCCGATAAGCATGAAGGAAATTACTCCTAATAATAGGATAAATCGTAGAAGATTTGGTTTACTGTTTCCCTTGGTTTTATACAATAGATTTTCCCCCTATCGTAAATATAAGTACGTGAAATATGATCATGAGTAATAGCAAAAATATCGTTAGTGTAAATAGAACTTTTTTTAGGCTCTAATTATTCATGGGTTTCTTCTCGCTCATATCCTATCATTAAAACAGATGTGTACTGAGTTCCTGTTATATTAGAGAAGACAACTCGGACGAGCTTTCGCAACATAATTTATCGAAATATTTATTAATACAAGGGTTGTTTCCGGTCATTCTGTGGGGAGGGTTTGATTATAAAAGATCATTGATAAATAGACTTACATATGTAATAATAACTACAAATGTAATTTTAATGAGGTGAAATCATGTCGGAAATACCTAAGATTTCAGAGGCTGAGTGGGAAGTAATGAAAATAGTTTGGTCCAAGGCCGTTCCATGTACTGCCAATGAAATCGTTGATGCTCTAGGGAATTTTTCAGATTGGAAACCGAACACTATAAAAACACTCATCACAAGATTGGCGAAAAAAGGTGCTTTGGGGTTTAGAGAAGAACGTAGAATATATTGGTATTATCCGCTGATAACTGAAAATAAGTGCATCAGGTCGGAGACTAAATCCTTTGTCAAACGAGTTTTTGGGGGAGCAATAAAGCCAATGTTGGTTACCTTCCTGCAGGAGGAAAAACTTTCCCAGGAAGAAATCGAAGAGCTTAAACGTATCCTTGAAGAAAGGAAGTGGTAAAGATGTCCCATGTCTTTAGTTTAGTTCCTTTCTTCGATTGGATTGTTTGGACTTCAGCCAAAGTTAGTGTCTTCATCATCTTTTTGTTGCTCGTAAAATACCTATTTAGAAATAAGCTGGGGGCAACCGTGAATTACCTGCTATGGTCTGTTGTCATTGTGGGTTTACTATTACCTTGGACACCGCCAAGTTCGTTCAGCATATACAATTTAGTCGGACTTTCAACACAAAACTCCATTGCAGGAACGATGAGTCCTAATCTTGATCAAAACTTTGGCCAAAATAGTACAATCCTCTCTAAACCCAATGCTACTGAGGACAATAACCTTGATTATGCATTTGGTGAATCAGAACCACAGAACCGAATAAGCCTGCGGTCCATAGCTGCCGCTCCCTTAACCCATCAGTGTTTGTTCCTATTCTGGATTATGGGTATTTTTGCCTTGATTATTTCCACAATTGTTGTGAATATAAGATTTTCACGCTCTATTAAAGGTCAAACCATTAATAATTGGTATTTACTGGCTGGATTAGAAGGCGTAAAAGAAAAACTAAACATAAAGAGAGATATTCCTTTAACGTTAACCCAGGCCGTAAGAACTCCATCTCTGTTTGGGTTGTTTAAACCGAGATTATTATTGCCGGTATCCCTTCTAAACCATTTTAACTCGGAACAGCTTAAGCATGTTTTTGTTCATGAGTTATTGCATTTGAGGCACAGGGATATCATTGTAAACTGCCTGGTGCAGGTGCTATTAATTCTACACTGGTTTAACCCCATTATTTGGTACGCCTTTACTAAATTGCGAGAAGACCAGGAAATTGCTTGTGATGCAATGACTGTAAAATACTTCGGAGCAAATAGCTCTAAGGACTATGCGGATACCCTTATAAAATTGCTGGAAAGCTATGGCGGGTCCCCGAGAATGGCAAACCTTGCGGGCCTTTCCGGCTCAAAATCGCTAATTAAGCGGAGACTTATCAGCATCAGCAATTTGCGCCAAAGCTCTTTAACTTTTACGGTAGTTATTGTTGCAATTGTAATTTTAACCGGCTTTGTGACCTTCGCTAATGCTAAAATGCTTCCTGCAACAGAGAACATTCATTTATCGCTGCCCGCATCGGCCAAGCAAACAGCCGGAGAACAAACCAATCTTCAAGCGTCAAACAGTTTGCCAGCCTCAAGACAATCGATCAGTATCAATGATGATTCGCCGTCAGGTAGTTTCTGGAGTCCCAATAGTCAAAATGCAGTCTCAGCTCAAGTGTCGTCTTGGTTAAAGACTGTCAAACCATATACGACAAAAGTTCCGAATACTGATTATGTTGATAATGTCGTTCATTACAATATCGGACCAGCCGCACTGCATATAACTGGTTCAGAGCAGTTTGAAACCCTGATTTATCCTGCTTGGTACGTCAAAATCGACGGACAGGAAGTCGATGATGGCTCCATAACCCATAATATAAATTACATACAGGACGTAGTCGTCATGATCGAGACAAGAACCAACTACGTTAGCTATTTAGAATCAGGGCCGTTATATAATTGGTTGAAAAACGGGGAATGGAAGACGGAATTTAGCCAAAACTCTGCCCTCGCTCCTCTTTACCAGACCAATAAGAATGGACAGACATATGGTTCCGCTTTTGCTTCCAGTATTATTGGCAACCCACAGCCGGAGCTAATTAGTGCCGGAAAGGATGGTACCTCAGGTTACGTATATTATGAGGATCTCATGGGTGGGCCACAGCCTAAAACACCTGAGGAAGCGATAGCAATGCAAGAAATGGGTAAATTTGAAAAAAGAGCAATTCCGCTGTATGCTGCAGATGGTAAAACAGTTATTGGTTCATTCTAATCATAACCAGGATATTTCTGAGAGCTTGGTTGGGTACGATAATAGCCCCTCACTTGAAGAGAAGGAATTCAAGGAGCAGGCTGATAAGTTCGTGCGAAATATTGAGCAGAACCCTCATGGATTCGTGCTACTTCTACGTGTAGTCTAAATTAGGTACTCATGGAATTGGCTTGCCTTAAGGTCAAATTCGTCAGCGCCGACGAATTTGACCTGCTGCCGGAACTTCTCTAAGGATTTATTTTGGTTTCAGAACACTGTTTTTAGGCCTTTTCAATTTCACATTATTTATATAAATGACAAGGAGAAAGAAGTTCAGGGGAAGTCAGCATTGAAACATTGCTTAAATTATGTGAGGCACTGGACATCACGCAGGATTACCTCCTGCTGGGTATTTTCAGATACACGAATGACAGTCTGTTTCCCAAATTAATCAAAAAAATCAAGCTGTGTGATGAGAAAAAGCAGCTATATTTAAATTGATTTGGAGGAATTCATATGAAAGTAAAGGCTTATAAAATAAATGCATTTGCTAAAACAGTGGAAGGTGGAAACCCGGCAGGCGTTGTGATAAATGTAAATTCATTATCAGAAAATGATATGAAAAAGATAGCTGGCATCCTTGGATTAAGCGAGACCGCTTTTGTCATGAAGTCTGATATTGCAGACTATAGAGTGCGTTTTTTCACACCGACTGAAGAAGTTGATTTATGTGGGCATGCTACAATAGCGGCTTTTTCAACATTATTAAGTGAGGACTATATTAAACGTGGAAATTATACGCAGGAAACAAAAGCAGGTGTTTTGAATGTTGAGGTTATGGCGGACTCATCAATCATGATGAATCAGACGAAGCCTAGTTTTTATGAGGCGGTAGAAAAACAAGAAATAGCAGATTCTTTAAATATTTCTGTAGATGACATGAATGAAAAATTGCCTGCACAGATTGTATCGACAGGGCTCAGAGATATCATAGTCCCGATCAGAAGTATGGAAGTATTGAATGGCATAAAGCCCGATTTTGAAAAGGTTTCAGAAATCAGCAAAAAGTACAACACAATTGGTTATCACTTGTTTGCTCTTGATTCGCTCTATGATTCAAATGCACATTGTCGCAACTTGGCTCCTCTTTATGGTATTCCTGAAGAGTCAGCTACTGGGACGTCAAACGGTGCATTGGCTTGTTATTTGCTTAAATATGATCAGCTTAAGCACGAACACGTAAAAAACATGGTTTTTGAGCAAGGATACTCTATGAACATGCCATCGGAGATTATGGTTTCTTTAAGCGTGGAAAACAATGAAATATATGAGGTCAAAGTGGGTGGAAAAGCTCTGAACTTATCGAGAATAGAAGTTGAACTATAAAAAACACCAATTGTGGAGGTGAATTATGTCATTTGACTATGGAGAGCTCAGAACAACAGCAAAAGCAATTGTTCAGATTCCGGAGCATTATCGGCTAGCAATGGAAGACAATACACGGGATGAGCAAGAACGGTCATTCATTTGGGAGGATCCAGGCAAAGATGACTGCCAAATTGAAATTATTCTGGATATTGAAACCGGGCAGTTGATCAACCTGAATATCGATATGGAAGCCAAAGATTTGGTTGACCAAGACTGCTCGGCAGAGGAAGTGAGGGCGATCACGGACGCTTTTTTAGCGAACCATACCCCTGATTATGACGCATTCACTTGGGTAAATAGCGAAGAAAAAGGTAACTTGCAATTTATCACCTATAGGGAGGAAGTGGGAGGACTACCCCTTCCCGATACGGGCTGCAGAATGACACTGGACAGTGGGTTGAACGTCATCCGCTATCAATTGGAAAAATCCAGACGAAAAGCTGCTCCTAAACCAGAATGGCCTGGCATCATCGTTGATGTGGAGACCGTGAGGCAGCAAGTGTTGAAAGATATGCGAATGGAGCTGACGATTGTTGCATTATATCCGTCCATGTATGAAATGGAGGGAACAGAGCCTGAATATCGGCTTGTCTATGAACCGATTCCTGGCCATCGATTAATAGACGCCATTACAGGTGTTGATCTGTTTGGAATTAAACATTATGTGATGCCCTCCAGTCTTCCAATTACTCATATGGAGTCTGATATAAGCGATGAGCCAACGATTAAAGACAGCGCGACCTTGGAGATAGAGCTTGGTATCGACCCAGAGTTATACGTGCTTGAGAAGTCGAAGGATGACGGTGAGAGGATCAAAAGGTTGTATAAGTTCAGAGCGGAAGTAGCCGAGGATCCGGAATCTGAAGCACTTTCAGTGGATGCTTATATGAAACGAAAATGGGGCGATTCACTACGGAATCTGGAAGCCTCGTTTATGATTCAAGTCGAGAAGTCCACGGGACGCCTGGTGGGGTTCCACCGGAGTCAACGGAAGAAAGAAGCAGCACCGTCACTAACTCGGGAGCAGTGTTGGGAGAAGGCGGAACAGTTCTTACAACAGGTATTCCCAGACTACACTTCTTACCTTCAAATCGAAGTCGATCAGGAGGATATGGACAGGCAGCCGCGTGAGCGTGAGTTTTTCTACCTGCCTGTCTACATCGGCAATATCCCTGTTAATCATGAACGGGTCATGGTTAGTGTCAGCACTTCAACCGGGAAAATCTGCGTCTATATGGGAGTCTCTTATGAAATGCTTCGTGAGCTGGAAGAGCGGAATTTCCTCTATCCGACTCTGACAGCGGAAAAGGCGTTTGGCCTATACAGTGAGTATGTCAGATTCCGACTTAGATGGTTTAAAGACTTGGAGGACGAGGATCTGCCGGTTTATCGGTTGCTCTATGAGCCTATAACGACTCGTCGAAACGAATTTTCCTTGGATGCTGGCTGTAATCCAGGCTTAAGATATATCGATGCCTGCAATGGTGAGCTTATTTGGGAGAGGAGATAAGTGACTATATCCACAGTCAACCGGTAATTATCTGATCTGTATCAAAAATATTGTTCTTTACAAGTGGATGAAATTCGAAAACAAATGAGGATGAATCGATGGAATTACTTACCGTAGATATTAAACACGCAGGTTATTCTGATAACAAAGAGGTCATCAAAAATGTGACCTTATCTCTGAAACAGGGGGAACTCGTAGGACTGATTGGTCCTAACGGAGCTGGGAAAAGCACTACGATTAAGGCGATCATGGGGTTGCTGCCGGTGATGGAGGGTAAGGTGGAATTCGCCGGGACGAGGAAAAACTTTGCCTATATCCCAGAACAGCCCATATTATATGATGGGTTAACACTTTGGGAACATTTAGAACTAGCTGCCGCTGCCTATGAAATCGAGCGAAAAGTATTTGTACCAAGGGCTGAGGAACTTCTCAAACTCTTCCGACTTACGGAAGTCAAGCATCATCTACCGGCTAGCTTTTCTAAGGGCATGCAGCAAAAGGTCATGCTTATTGTGAGTTTTTTACTAGAGCCCTCAGTTTTTGTGGTGGACGAGCCTTTTGTGGGGCTGGATCCTAGGGGTACGAAGGACTTCCTGGCTTATTTAAACCAGGCTAGAGCCAAGGGAGCAGGAGTATTGATGTGTACACATATATTGGATACTGCGGAACGAATCTGTAGTTCTTTTGTATTAATGAACGCTGGGGGAGTTATAGCTCGGGGAGATCTTGAAGAAATCAGGGAACAATGCCAGTCACCTAAGAGCTCTCTATTGGAATGTTTTGATAAACTCCTGGAGAATAGCTAAATGATTACCGTGACTAGGCTATTTTTTCAGCGAATTATTTCAGACTGGAACTATCAGTATCAAGTATGGAGAACTGCCGTAGATTGGATTGTAGCACTTTATATTGTCATCCCTTTTTCGGCTGGCTTCATTTATTATTATCTTTCCTGGTGGAGGACGGTCCCTGGGTGGCTGGACTATATTCCCCTCAATGCTCTGTCAGCAATTATTGTCATCTTCGCTTGGTCAGGTACAATACGTATTTTCGTGGAGGGTGCGGATCAGCTCTTCCTCTTACAGCGCAAAGTGTGGATTAGCCGGATTATTAAGTATAGTTTAGTGTATGCTGTTGTCTATAACCTTGTGGTAACCTTATTGTTGCTGACTATTCTGGCGCCACTTTTATTATTGCATTACGGTTTTTCTTTGATAAGTGTCGTATGGCTAACCGTTTTAGTCTTTCTCCTTAAGAACTGTATGGGTCTTGGTAAACAACTCATCGAACTTCGTTTCAAGGGTTGGGCTAAGCGCATGGTGATACTGATCATTTTTTTAGTAATGGGTGTGTATGTGAGGCAAAGTGTGGCTCTTTTGGTGAGTCGCAGCGGTCTGTTTTATCTGTCTATCTTAGTACTCTTGATCATCTTAAGTAAGCTCTTAGATAAACGAGCTAAATTAAAGGGGATTTTCTTTGAAGATGTTGCCAGGGAGCAAACTGCTAGACTCAGACTAGCTAAGTACATGCTACAGAATGCCGGAACCTATGTAAAAAGGCCAAGATTCTCCAGAAAACGCCCCTTATTATTCAGAAACTCTAATTTGCTCTTTAAAAAACGCAACCCTGTGAACGGTTTGGTGGAAATGTGTCTTAAATATGAGTTGCGTAATCAGAAAGATGTTGAGTTTTATCTTAAAATGGTTGGGGTAAGTATTTTAGCTATATTAGTCTTTCCCCCGGATTATGGATGGCTTCTCTGGTTTGTTTTTTCAATCATGATATCCAACATCGTTTGGTTGTTTTGGCAAGAGGTTATTAAGGACCCCTATGTTAGTTTATTCCCCTGGCTCCCAGAATCGAAGATTGCGGCGATGAGCAAAGCTATATTTCTTATGGCTTTGCCGGGGCAACTTATTCTCGGTGTTGTGGTAGCAGCTAAGACACACTCATGGTTGGGGGGGCTAGTGATGGTGCCTATCACAGTTATTACAGGCTATTATATTGCCAGAAAAATTTCATTAAAGTCTTAAAAGCGCATCTAAAATGCGGAGCAGAACCCATTGGTTACCTTTTATATCATAAATTAGTCCTAGGCTTTAACGGCCTGGGATTTTGTTTTGTCAGCATTAGATCTAGGTGGAATTCAGAGGATGTGGCATCTCCTGACTGGGGTAGAGGTACAGAGATAGCATTCATTTTGATCGAATCAATAACGGGGCATTTTTTGAGGAAATAGTTGACAAAAATCGCTTACAAATGTAAGCTGGAATTATCAACAGGATTACGAATGTAGGCAGGTGAAGGAAATGCAAAGTATTCCCCAAATATCCGATGCTGAATGGCTGGTAATGAAAGTACTATGGAAGGAGTCTCCTCTCGGTTCCAGCGATGTCATTAATGAATTGAAGGGGATAACTGACTGGAAACCAAAAACGATTAAAACATTACTTAGTCGATTGGTTACTAAAAAAGCTTTATCCTATGAGGTTGGAAGCCGAGGATACTCATATTATCCTTTAGTTTCTGAAAACGAATGTGCCAAAGAAGAAGCGAGGTCATTTTTAGGTCGTGTTTATAACGGTTCTCTTAATCTACTCGTTAAAAACTTTATCGAGAACAAAGAACTATCGACAGAAGAAATAGAAGAGCTTAAGAAACTCTTAGAAGATAAGTAATCCGGACGGGGGTGATTTTATGGAATTAGAGTTGGTCTTCAATTGGGTTATTAAATCCTCTCTTATGGCTAGTGTTTTGGCAGTCTTAATTTTGCTGGTAAACTATGCACTGCGAAATAAACTAGCTGCCAAGTGGCAATATGCTATCTGGATGCTGCTGATCATTCGCTTACTAATACCTTACGATATTCAAAGTCCGTGGAGTATTTACAGCTTATTACCTAACAATTCGATACCAAGTCTGATGGTCAATCAAGCAAATATTTGGATGACTGATAACGATACTCAAATCGATCTATCAGGGAAAGAGATCCAGTTAACGAATGATCAATCTATTCTCAACAAACAAAGCAATACTAAATCGGAAGAACCTATTGCTGAGGATTTGTCTAATGTCTACATCTACATATTAGCAATTATATGGTTAGTCGGGGTTTTAATTTTAGCTATTCTGACCATTGCTGCAAACCTTAGATTCTATTTCAAAGTAAGACGAGAACCTTCTGTAACAAACGCAAGGATGTCCAACCTCATGCAAGAGTGCAGCCGTATACTGGGTATTAGAAAAAACCTTCCGATCATAATCACGAATCGTATAGAAGCACCTTGTCTTTACGGAATAGTTAGTCCCAAACTTCTTCTTCCTAAATCCCTAGTCAATAGGCTAAGGGAAGAAAATATCCGACATATTTTTATCCATGAACTAGCTCATTATAAAAGGAACGATATACTTATTAATTGGCTGGCCGTTGCCGCACAGATAGTTCATTGGTTTAATCCCTTAATTTGGTACTCTTTTGCGAAAATGCGTGAAGACTGCGAGTTAGCTTGTGATGCCGATAGCTTAAGTTTTTTAAAGCCTGAGGAGTATCAGAGCTATGGTTTATCCATCATCAGTTTAGTAACCCCTGCTCAATCTTCATGGCTCCCAGGAACAACCGGTTTCTTTGGGAACAAAAACAATCAGCAAATTAGGAGGAGAATTAAAATGATCAAGTTTTTTCAGAAACCCACTTTGAAATGGACTTGGACTGCGATCGTTATAATCATTAGTTTAGGCTTAGTAGGTTTTACTAACTCAATATCAAACGCTACTCCTGCAGCGGGAGCAAGCACACCGAAACAAACGTCCCAGTCTAATCAGTTATCTGCTGTAATGGATGAAAGTTTTGATTATAACAAGTCCCTCTCTTTCACCCCCTTACTTCCAAGTTACACAGCAGGGTACCAGCTTACAGATTCGACGGCATATAAGGAAATTACCCCTCCAAGCAATAATGATAGTCGTTACTTAGCCAGTTATGGCAGCAGCGAGGAGTTTAAATTTAGGATCTACGAGACAACAAGCCCAAAAGGGATGCATCCTCTCTATTTTGCTGGTATAGATCAAGGAACAAAAACTCAAATCAAAATTGGTGATGTGCCAGCAACACTATATGAGAGCGAATATGGCAATGCTATTCAATTCATAAAGAATGGTATTGAGTACACGGTCGGCGCCCGACATGATGGAGGTATTTCGCTTAATGATTTGAAGAAAATCTGCGAAAGTATAGTTGTTCCAGTGAATAGCCCTCCTACAAACTTTTTTATCGATAAAACCGGTCCTACGGCTTCTGATGGGTTAAGTTTTAAAACACTTCAACCGGGAGATATCGTCGTTCCGCCGGGGCATAAGTTCCAAGTCGCATCCTCCAGAATAAGTATCGAAGGGGTCAAGAAGTCAGAAGTCTTTACAATGTCCTATACTACAGCAGGAGCATCATTTTTAGATGTAGAGATAGGTAAAGGAGACCAGACGTTCGGAGAACAGACTCCGGTGTTAACACCAGACTCTGATTTTGATATGAAACAAATTGACGGAACTGAAGTTAAACTGCGTAAAACCCACAATGATAATTTGCCAGCTGCTAAGTTTACAATCCCTGAGAATGGTTTGGAATGTATGATTTATTCGACTGTGCAGGAATCTGAAGTAGAGAAAGCGGCAGCATCAATTTTACAAGCTTATTCAAAGCTGTAATAATGAGACATGAATTGGGAGCAACTGTGAATTACCTGCTACGGTCCGTTGTCATTGTGGGTTTACTATACAGCGAAACAATATACGGCAACAATTCCGAATACTGATAAAGTTGTTCATTATAATATAGGACCATCCGCAATGCATATAACTGGTTCAGAGCAGTTTGAAAGCCTGATTTATCCTGCTTGGTACGTCAAAATCGACGGACAGGAAGTAGATGGTGGTTCTATAACCCATAATATTCATTACATACAGGATGTAGTTTTCATTATAGAGTGAAGAACCAACTACATTAGCTATTTAGTATCAGGGCCTTTTAGATAATTTGTTACTTTAACCTCAATCATTACAAATATAGGGGAAGGGGGCAATATGCACTGAAAAGGAACGAAAAAGCAAACGATACAACTTTAGCGCAGAGTTGATTTTGAACGACTGACTATTTTAAAATAATTTATTTGGAATTTTTCTGGATTTAATGAAGAAAATCCCCCTCCTTAATTGTCTAAGTAATAAGGAAAAAAAATTATTACTAGGAGGATGAAAATCATGAAATAACTAGCTCTAACATTTCTATTCGTTGCCGTAATGTTGTTTGGATCCAGCCCCGTACTTGCGTCCCCAGAATCATCTGTATCAAACCCCATCGATGGAGGAAGTGGCATTGAAGCATTACAGCTTATTCAGGGCGGGTACAGCAGTATTCAAAATGCCGGGAACAATCAGGTTAGCATCTACGGTGAAACATTGACTTATAAGGTCACTGACATTGTTGGTGTGAAATTTCATCTTCAATACGACAATAATGGATCATGGGTTACGTTAGACACTATAAGTCGAGAAGATTATAATACAAATTTATTTACTACAATGGTCGGCTACACAGTATCTCCGGGATATACTTACAGGGTTGCGACTGAACACTATGCTTATGATGGGTCTTTTAAGGAGACTGCCTGGACTTATACATCGGGAGTATACATGCCATAGCCATAGCCGTTGCCGTTATTTTGAAATCACGAAAACGCAAGAGAGCATTCTGACAATGCTCTCTTGCGTTTTTTCCTTTATATCTGTGCAGGGCCTGTGCCCGCCGGCCTTATTACCGGCGAGCCGCCCTGCGCAAAGTTTTTGGCAGAGGTCAAGGAATTCTGTTAATTGCTCAGATTAATCTTTAGATTTGTCTTGACTGCTGGGGGCCACTCTTCCAGCATATTAGCCATATTCTGAAGCATTTCATGGGCTGCTGCCCTGTTCATTTCCTTCTTTTCCGGATCTATTCTGGCTAAGGCGCTGAGGGTCTTCAGAAGCTCATCGCAGGCCTTGCGGATGTTTTCACGGTGAATGGAGAATTGGGCGTCGTAGGATATACTGGAGGTTTTGGCTTGTGCCGCTTTGAGGTGATTTTCTTGGCGGAGGGGACATCTTCTTTGATCTTGTCCAGCTCCCGCTGCTTTTGGGTGACTTTATCCTGCTCGTTATGGTATCTCAGCTTGTATTCGTCTGCCTGTTTCTCCAAGCCTTCGGTCTGTTCGGTAAAGCGAGCGATTTCCCTGTCTTTGCCGTTCAGCTCTTTTTTAAGGCTTTCTTTCTCTTCAATGGCCTGATCCCTATCTGCGCGGGCCTGATCTCTGTCCTCAATCGCCTGGTTCTTTTCGCTGACAGCCTGCTGCAGCTCCCGGGCGGACATATTTTCAATAGCGTTGTTCTTGGCGAATTCCTCCCGCTCCTCTTCCGGGACACCTAAGAGGATTAGGGCTTGGGAGTAGGTCAAATTATGCAACGTTGCATAATTCGAGCTGTTGTCCCCCTCAGGGGAGACGAGGAGTTTGGGGCCGTACTCCCTGAAGATTTGCATTAGTCTGGTAGCGGTGCTGTGGGAGTAACTGACGGATTCCTCCAGCCACTTGCCCCATTCCCCATGCTTAAGCAAGGCCTTGGCTTCCGTCAGGCGCCGGCCGATCTCGACGGCGTTGATAAGCACGATTTTCTCGGTGTGGTGTTTAATCATATTAATTTCAGTCGCGATCACAAGGGGTGTACGTTCCATGATTACATCATTCATGCCCTTTTCCGTCCTTTATTGATAACTCTATTGATAGAATATGTGGCCGGGCTTTTGAAGGTGCAGGAATCATGAAGGGTGAAATATCGCTAAACTAGCAAAGATTATCTCTTGACGAGGTAGTCTTTTGCTTTTAATTATATGGTATTATTATCCTTGAGAGTAAGAACTTTGAATATTTAAAACATTGGTTGAAACATAGGGATAAGCAAAGAAAAGGAACCAATCAAACAAAATAAAGGATTGAAGTGTAATCTGGAGTAGTTGTGGAAAAAACCAAAAAATAGGGGGGCTGTTACTTGAACTGTATTGTAATGAAAAATATTCCATTTGACTTAGACTTTGAAGATTTACTTAACAGATTGCGTATCAAAAAAGGGACTGAATATGAAAAACGGATAGAAGAACTTGTCCATGAGGCCGAAAAAAATGCAAATCTTAAGGTTCTATATAAGTTATCATACATAGAAGATAAAAAGGATGATACGGTTGTTATTGATGGTGTAAAGTTTTCCAGTCGTATCTTAAGAGTCAATTTGGATAACGTTAACAGGGTGTTCCCATATGTTGCTACCTGTGGGCATGAATTAGAGAATTGGTCAAAAGGCTTCCCAGATATGCTGGAAATGTTTTGGCTGGATACAATTAAGGAATTAGCGTTGAGATCGGCAAGGACTGCTCTTACAAAGGAGTTAAAGGATAAATTTGAACTGGATAAAATGGCCAATATGAATCCAGGTTCTTTAGAAGAGTGGCCCATTAGTCAACAAAAGGAACTTTTTCAACTCTTTGACGGTCATGAGAAATTAATTGGGGTGGAACTTAAGTCTAGTTTTCTGATGACACCTATTAAATCAGTATCAGGCATATTTTTTTCAACAGAATCTAACTATGAGAATTGTATGCTATGTCCTAGAGGAACCTGTCCTGGAAGAAAGGCTCCCTATGATGAAAAACTATATACTAAGAAGTATGCATTATAATAACGTCTATTTGACAGGTTTTTATCTTCAGATGTCGCCTTCCAGGTTGTGTTCATGTCGAGAGGTTCACGAAGAAGTCATTTGTAAGCGTCTCTGGTTTCTTAGTGAAGACACCGTGCTGAGACTGTCCGTAATTGGCGTTCATGACGCGCATGCCGCCAACCAGAACCGTCATTTTAGGAGCGGTTAATGTCAGCAATTGTGCACGATCAAGCAGAAGTTCCTCTTCATTTATTACTGTCGCAAAAGAATTTAATTTTACTGAGGAAAATTGTCCCTCTAATCCTGCCTTTACAAATCTGGAAAAGCTTCATATTATGAGAGATAATGGGATAAGAATATTTGGCTTGTTTGAAGATGACAGGCAAATTGGATTTGTAGCACTTAAAAAGGCTAAGGATAATATTTTCTACATAGAAAGACTTTCTGTGTTACCAGGATTTAGGCATAAAGGGTATGGTAAAACTATATTAGATTTTGTTTTTAAATATCTAAAAGCTCAAGGAGCAAAGAAAGTTTCCATTGGTATTGTTAATGAGAATTTGCTTTTGAAAAATTGGTATATACTGTATGGTTTCAAGGAGACGGGTTTAACAAAATATGAGCATTTACCATTCACAGTTTGTTTTATGGAAAAGATTTTTGATGAATGATGATTAAGGGTGAATATCATTGTGTAAAAAATGCCATTAACTATTGACAGTCACACAGGTTGAAGGTTTTATGATTTTTTTAACTCTCAGAATAAATCTGGGAGTTTTTTGTTAGTTCTATTCATTGACAAGAATAAAATCACCTCGTATAATTATTATATTAGGAATTGCTAATATAATAATTATACGAGGTGATAAAATGTCAAATATGGGGAACCAACTTATATCAAATGTATTCAAAGCTTTGGCTCATCCTACGAGAATTCAAATAGTGAAGTTATTAAGAAATGGTGAACTGTGTGTATGTGATATACTACCTAATCTTGATTCTGAACAATCCAATACCTCTCAGCATCTTACAGTGTTAAAAAATCAAGGTATTGTTGAAAGCAGAAAAGACGGATCGAAGGTTATATACTCAATTAAAAACAAGGAAGTTTACGAAATGATTGACCTTGTTGAAGCAATTATTCTTCGTCAAATAGAGGAAACAAAGACTTCATTATCTAAATAAATCAGGGAGATGATCATTTGTTTATTTTTGAGTGGTTAAATAATCAATTACTTAGAATGGAGTGGCTTTATAATTTAGTAAAGCTTTTGGTAGAAAAGGTTTTTGGTTTAAGCATCCAGGATCGCTTAGGTGGAAGCATTCATTTCTATATTTATGACGTCATAAAAATCTTCATATTGCTTTCAGTCTTAATCTTTACAATTTCATATATCCAAAGCTTTTTTCCGCCGGAGAGAACTAGAAAAATACTGGGTAGATATAAGGGAGTTTCAGCAAATATATTAGGTGCTTTACTTGGAACGGTTACACCATTTTGTTCCTGCTCTTCTATTCCATTGTTTATAGGCTTTACCAGTGCAGGTCTGCCGATTGGTGTGACATTTTCGTTTTTAATATCGTCTCCTCTTGTCGATTTAGCCTCAGTTATTTTACTTGCCAGTATCTTTAACTGGAAAATTGCCATAGCCTATGTCGTTGTTGGGATTGTCCTTGCAGTTATTGGAGGTACCATCATTAGTAAAGCAAAACTTGAAAAGTATGTAGAATCCTTTGTATTTGGCAATAAAGTACTTGAGGTGGATCAAGAAGAGCTGACGACTGGTGAAAGAATGGAATATGCCAGAGATCAGGTCTTAGAGATTATTAAAAAAGTTTGGCTATATATTCTCATCGGTGTTGGAATAGGGGCAGCCATCCATAATTGGATTCCAGAAAACATCATATCAGCAGTTCTTGGCCAGGATAAATGGTATTCGGTTTTGTTAGCTACCCTTGTGGGTGTGCCAATGTATGCAGATATCTTCGGAACCTTGCCCATAGCTGAGGCCTTAGTATTAAAAGGGGTAGGAATTGGAACTGCCTTATCCTTCATGATGGCTGTAACAGCACTTTCACTGCCCTCCATGATCTTGCTAAAGAAAGTAGTGAAGCTGAGACTTTTAGCGATCTTTGCAGGGATTGTTACTCTGGGAATTCTAATCATTGGATACTTCTTCAATGCCTTTGGCTATCTATTGATGTAGGCTAAACATCATATTTAAGGAAGGAGGTCTAGTTTTAATGTCAAAAACTTGGTATCCGGTTATCGACGATGAAAAGTGCATTGAGTGTGGTGCCTGTACGGACAAATGTAAACACGGTGTGTATGATCTCCAAAAACTACCTACTCCGGTTGTAATAATTCCTGAAAATTGCATTCAAGGGTGTCATGGATGCGGAAAGCTTTGCCCAGTGGAAGCTATTAGTTATGTGGGTGAGCACGGAGAGAAGGGAGGGGATTTAATTTGTTCCTGGGGAGATGATAATGGAGGATGCTGTAAATGAGTGATGAGAATACCACGAAATCTAAAAGTATAGCGCTTAAACTTATAATACCAGTGCTGCTTGTTTGTGTTGTAGCCGGGATATGGGCCGTTAAAAATAGCAAAAAAGACACTGAACTACCAGGTACTGAAAACCCTGACTTTGCTTTGCATGTAACTGAAGTGTTAGATCTTGGAAAACTGAAATCCTATGGACTCCCTATCGTGATTGATTTTGGAGCTGACTCTTGTATTCCCTGCAAAGAAATGGCTCCAGTATTAAAAGGATTAAATGAAGAGCTTCAAGGAAAAGCAATCATTAAGTTTGTCGATGTCTGGAAGTATCAGGCACTGGCTGAAGGTTACCCAATCAGTCTGATACCGACCCAGATATTTATTGATGTCAAAGGGAATCCTTTCAATCCAAAAGATCCCGAGGCTATGCAGATGAAGCTTTATTCTCTGAGGGATTCGAAGGAGCATGTCTTTACAGCTCATGAAGGAGGGATGACCAAAGAACAATTAATGAGTGTTTTAAAGGAAATGGGGTTGAAATAATGGATTTTATAACCAACCAGTGGCTTGAAACTATTTCAGCAACTATTTTCACCAATCTATGGTTGGCACCGTTTTTGGCCTTACTGGCAGGGGTACTTACTTCACTTACTCCGTGTGCGCTGACAAGTGTACCCCTTGTCATAGGATATGTAGGAGGTACAGGACAAAGAGATGCCAAAAAAGCCTTTTGGCTGTCGGTCGTATTTTCTGCGGGTATGGCTGTCACATTTACCATTTTAGGGACAGTTGCTTCTCTGCTGGGCAGGCTAATGCAAGGAACCGGCTCCTGGTGGTATATACTGCTGGGTATACTTATGCTTTTAATGGCTCTACAAACATGGGAGATCTTTAACTTTATCCCTTCTTCCCATGCTATAAGTAAAAGTACTAAACGTGGCTTTACGGGAGCATTTTTTGCTGGAGTTTTAGGTGGTTTTTTTTCATCTCCCTGTGCAACACCAGTTTTGGTTGTATTACTTGCTATGGTTGCCAAAGAGGGAAGCTTGTTGCTGGGAATATTACTATTGTTGCTTTACTCTTTAGGCCATAGTTTCCTGGTGTTGATTGCCGGAACATCTGTGAGTTTTGTACATAAGCTTTCATCAAATAAGAAATATGGCGGTGCAAGTAAATTTCTAAGAGTTGTTATGGGCACATTTATTGTGTTAATTGCCTTTTATATGTTTTATTTAGGATTCTAATAAAATAGTTAGGGAGTGGATTAATATGATCATCAAAATTTTAGGTTCTGGATGTAAAAACTGTGAGACTTTGAAAGAAAATACCGAGAAAACATTAAAAGAGACAGGCATAGAAGCGGAAATAATTAAAGTCAACGATCTTAAGGATGTTATGGCCTATGGGGTAATGTCGACCCCTGCTTTAGTCATTGATGAGAAGGTGGTCTCCGTTGGCAAGGTATTGAAACCGAAGGAAATAGCAAAGATTCTTGAAACTTATAAGTAAGATTGAGGAGATTCCTATTAATACTCACGATGGGAATGGCTGCTGACAAAAAATGAGGCGGTTTGCTGTGAGTACTTGTACTTGTACAAACTGTGTTTGGGTGGAATTCAGTCTACCCCTCAAAAGGTTTATTAAAAAACGGGTTGTCAACGAAATGAGGAATCGTCTACAAACGCTGAAATAGAATCGTGCTTATAAGTTATGGTAGCAGTTTACTAAAGATTATTTAGATAAATCCAGAAAATAATAAGGAAAGTAAGAGACGAAATCATATTCAGGAGGAAGAGGTATGATCGAGATTGAGGTGTTTGGAATTCGAGACGAGGAACCGACAGGGGTTTGTAGTTGTGGCGGTTCCTGCGGTTCAAGTTCTCAAAAAACTATGGGGGAAATGTTCGAGGAATTAAAACGCTTTATATCACAAAGTGATTTGGTTAAAAAAGTAGAGGTGCGATTCCTTGATGTACTTGAAGATGACTTGAGTGACTATGACACTGCCCACATGATGTTCAAAACGGGATATGCCTTACCTTTGGTCGCGATAGAGGGAAAGGTATGCTTTAACGGTGGTATTAGCAATTCCAAGATTTATGAAGAAATCAGAACTATGGTGGTTTGATTAACTATTTTTGAATTAGTACTAAAAGGGCAAATAAGGGACAGGGATAAATCATTTTAAAATTTTAAAATGCCTATCTGTTTTGCCGGACAGTTGAATCGATCATTGTTTTAATGACGGAGTTACTTTAAGTTATGAACGAACCTTGAAGAAAGGGTGTTGTAACATGAAGACATGTCAGTGCTGCGGTTTAGGTATCGAAGAAGACAAAGATGTTATAAGCTGTTTTAAGTACAAAACTTTAAGCAATTGCCAAGAGGAGAAAACTAACTGCCTATATTTTATCGAAAAAATCATTGAGGACGGCGAATCTCTGCCTCCTATACAGCACCTTATTTTAGTAGAACAAGAATTAGGAAAGCGAAAAATGAAAGTAAGTATCAATAATGGTTTGAGACTGTAACAGTTCTAACTTCAAATGATGGACTAGGGAAGTTTTTTTTCGAATAGTCAACCATCTATTTTTTGACCCAAACGAAAAGCCTATCATTCCGCAATTAGGAATAATAGGCTTTTCGTTTGGGTTTGCCGGTCCAGCGGATTGTACTGGTAAATTACTGACCGATGAAGAAGATGGTTTTCCCTTTAGCTTGATTACCTATCGCCCAATTCACCATACCAAGCCTAGAACAGCTGGAAACTATTGGTTGTTAGCACTAGAGAAAGAAAACAGCGTAATGATGAATGCCGTTGATGGGGAAAAGCCTCGCGCACATTAAATATACCTCGCTCTCACGGAAGTTGGGGGCTTTTTTAAAATATGTATGAAGGGGGAGAGGGGTAGACTCTCCCTTACTTCGTTTATTCACAAAGATTTAAAAGGTATTTTTAGAAGATAACTGCTAACCGAAGTGTTGCTTATCTCTGATATTAATACCATCTGTAGGGATATGGTGCATAAGCATAGTAATATGAGGATGGGTAATAGAGCGGTCTCGATACAGCAGCCCCTAAACCAAAACCAAGAGCAAAGGGAAGTACTCCAAAGCCAAACATAACGATCAACTCCTTCTAGATAGAATATTACATAATATGGTAAAGAACAGATCTTCTGCACGTATAGTCGCTGCCCATTTCACTAAGCATAAATAGAACTGGCTACCACCCTTTTGGATGATAGCCAGTGGTTAAGAAAATTATTTTAGAAAATAACCCCTAAAGCGATAAGAATTAAAATAGCAATCGCGATAATTCCTGCACCCAAGCCACTGCCACCATATGCAGCAACTGGGGCGACAGGGGCTGGACAACATGCTCCACCATAACCCATTCCGTACATTAATTATTTCCCCCTTCTAAATTAGAATACGATTCCCATTGCAATAAGCAGAAGAATAATAACTACTACCACAGCGATACCTGGTAGAAAGTTAGGGCCACAAGCACCATCAACACCTACTCCACCGAATGACATATGCATTTCCTCCTTTGTAAGAGATAGTACATTGCATAATATGCACAAAAGGTAGAATATGGTACCGTATGTAATCATTGGATATAATTTAACAACCCATTTTAATGAATCCTGGATAAAAATATGAATTCGTAAATATTTTTGTGGAGAAGTAGGTTCAAGTTTGATCGCTTGAACACATACTCTTTTTCGATAAAAACCCTTACCTATATACGATTGATATGTCCTAGAACTTGAATATCCAAATATGAGCATATATGCCTAGAAAGGTATTCTAATGAAATTCCAGTGTCACCCATGAACTGAAATCTCATTCCCGCGTCATTATAAACTCAAATTCAGAGCATAAAAAAATCCCCCGGTGATCGGGGGAAGGATGCTTGCAAATATTACAGTTTGCAGAGGAATGTCAACTCAAGTTGGCAGATCATTCAAAAGACAACAAAGTCGTTTTATGCTACGATTCAGGCTAGGTCGAAACGATCTGCGTTCATCACTTTGTTCCAGGCAGACACGAAGTCATGTAAGAACTTATCCTGAGAGTCGTCACAGGCATAGACTTCTGCGATGGCCCGGAGTTGGGAGTTTGAACCGAAGACGAGATCAACCCGGGTGCCGGTCCATTTGAGTTCGCCTGTCGCGCGATCACGACCCTCGAACACGTTTTCATCTTCAGATGTCGCCTTCCAGGTTGTGTTCATATCGAGCAGGTTTACGAAGAAGTCATTGGTAAGCGTCTCAAGTTTCTTGGTGAAGACACCGTGCTGAGACTGTCCGTAATTGGCATTCATGACGCGCATGCCGCCAACCAGAACCGTCATTTCCGGAGCGGTTAATGTCAGCAATTGTGCACGATCAAGCAGAAGTTCTTCTGCTGATACGGAAAATTTAGTTTTTAAATAGTTGCGGAACCCATCTGCAGCCGGCTCGAGCACTGAAAATGAGGTAATGTCGGTCTGCTCCGACAAGGCATCTGTGCGTCCCGGCATAAAAGGAACGAACACATTGTGACCTGCATTCTTCGCAGCTTGCTCAATACCCGCACATCCGCCAAGGACGATTAAGTCGGCGAGAGAAACCTTTTTTTGGCCTGACTGTGCACTGTTGAACTCCCTTTGGATTTTTCCAAGGACTTCTAACGCAGTATTCAGCTGACTTGGCTGGTTGACTTCCCAATCCTTCTGTGGTGCAAGACGGATGCGCGCCCCGTTTGCTCCGCCGCGTTTATCGGAGCCGCGGAAGGTAGACGCCGATGCCCAAGCTGTTAAGACAAGCTGGGAGACGGAGAGGTCGGAAGCCAAGATTTTACCCTTGAGATCCACGATATCCTGTTCGTTAATCAATTCATAATCGACTGCCGGCACCGGGTCCTGCCAGATCAGTTCCTCTGCAGGAACTTCAGGACCGAGATAGCGTGAACGCGGACCCATATCCCGGTGGGTCAACTTGAACCATCCACGGGCGAAGGCGTTCGCAAATTCATCGGGGTTTTGCTGGTAGCGCCGTGCGATAGGTTCGTAAATCGGGTCGTAGCGAAGGGAGAGGTCCGCCGTGGTCATCATGGGCCGGTTTTTCTTCGACGGGTCATGGGCATCAACCACCATGTCTTCTTCGGCCACGTCCTTAGCCAGCCACTGATGCGCTCCGGCCGGGCTTTTGACCAGTTCCCACTCATATTTGAACAGTACGTTAAGATAGCCCATGTCCCATGTTGTCGGGTTCGGCTTCCAGGCGCCCTCGATGCCGCTGCCGATGGTATCGCCGCCTTTGCCGCTGCCGAAGGTGCTCTTCCAGCCAAGGCCCTGTTCCTCCATACCGGCGGCTTCAGGTTCCGGACCGACATGGGCCGGATCCCCTGCACCGTGACACTTGCCGAAGGTATGTCCGCCGGCGACGAGGGCGACAGTCTCTTCGTCGTTCATGGCCATACGTGCGAAGGTCTCTCGAACGTCATGACCGGAAGCGACGGGATCGGGGTTACCGTTCGGCCCTTCCGGGTTTACGTAAATTAGGCCCATTTGTACGGCGGCGAGGGGATTCTCGAGATTCCGGTCGCCAGAGTAACGCTTGTCGCCAAGCCACTCGGCCTCAGAACCCCAATAAATGTCCTCTTGCGGCTCCCAGACATCCTTACGTCCGCCGGCGAAGCCGAAGGTTTTGAGTCCCATTGACTCAATGGCGCAATTGCCGGCGAGGATCATCAGGTCGGCCCAGGAAATTTTCCTGCCGTATTTCTGCTTGATTGGCCAGAGCAGACGGCGCGCCTTGTCGAGGTTCACGTTGTCAGGCCAGCTGTTGAGGGGCGCTAAGCGTTGGGTGCCGGATCCCGCGCCGCCGCGGCCGTCGTTTGTGCGGTACGTGCCTGCGCTGTGCCACGCCATCCGGATGAAGAGAGGCCCATAGTGACCATAATCGGCAGGCCACCAATCCTGAGAGTTGGTCATCAATGCATATAGGTCCTTCTTCAGGGCTTCCAGATCGAGTTTCTTGAATTCTTCTGCATAGTTGAATTCTGGAGCCATGGGATTGCTCAAGTTTGAGTTCTGATGAAGAATCTTGAGGTTCAACTGATTCGGCCACCAGTCCCTGTTAGAAGTACCACCGCCTGAAGTGGCATTTTTCGTTCTGCCTGTTACTGGGCATTCTCCTTTTTCATCCATAAAGTCCCCTCCTCATATTATAAAGTCATTGAAGTGTTGCATATCTGGATTATCAAGGGAAGGATAGAGATCTTCGACGAAAGGAGAAAAAACTTCCCGACCTTGACAACGATGCCTTAAACATAATGGTATAGCTTACAATGTGTGAAAAAAATAATTTGTTTTATCTTCTTCACTCACAAGTTGAATATGTCATATAATGAATTAAATTAATAATAAATAGTCTAATATTGTAATTATTATAATTTGATTCATTATATAATATGATAACGCGGATGACAATAAAAAAATAATGCGCCTAAGTCCGTAAGGGTTCGCATACTCACCCAACATTAAGATATTTATGTCAGACACAGAAATAGCTTTCTATGATAGTTTATCTACCATGGAAAGCTATTTGGCATCCTTTATTTACTCTTATTTTTAGCTTTTTCATATATGACGTTAAAAATAGTTACCTGTATTCCATCCTATGCCTATCCTTGGTCATGATTCTCGAAGGTTTTAATATCGAAGTGCCGACAATGTTATCGCCGATCGTGACCATGATGATCATTGCTTTCTTCTTACTGAAATCCGTGGGCCCATGCCAAAAAACTAGCTGCTTAAAAACTACTTAAACTTGGAGTAAGTGGTAGTGGCAAGGCAAAAGGAGGAGGGATATTGAGCTAAAGCTGGCAGGGAAATGCCCCTAGAGGAAGAAATTCCTTTAGGGGCATTTTTTCAATACTCTTGAAATACTTCTAAGTCAATTCCTGTCTCCTGCCTTTAATCAGCGCCAGGATGAATAGGGAGGAAGTATTTATAATCGTTCACGTATACATCTCGATATTATTCAAGCGATACAAAGAACCGTTGGGCATGACTATCCTATCCTGGTAAAACTCAACTTTCAGGATTTTATTGAAAATGGCTTGAGTCTGGACGATTCTCTTCAGGTTGCCCAGTTCCACATTTTCCCTTAATTAATCATAACATAGAGGTTACCTAGCGGCAAGCGCCAAAATTCGCGTTCATGCAACACAAGGGTATGTAGAAGTATTGCAATTGCGCCTTATGAAAATCATTCATTATCCTTCTTATCGAAGAAAAGGGCAGACATAATGATGCAAACAAGTTAGAATATAACAATGGAATTTAAGAAGGTATTATTTTATACTTAACTCAAATACTAAGCACCTTATGGCACGATCCACGACTTCAGGCGCACCAGGTATCAGGCCCCTAAAGTGATAAAATCAAGCCACCGTTGACAAGGGGGGCCGTGACTTAAGAAAAGTAAAATTAATATGACTTCAGATTGCGTAGAAAACCTGAAAGGGCATTAAATGATATGCTTACAAAAGAATTACTAAGTTATATATTGGATATTGGAGAGCAAATGCTTGTCAGCGGTGCTGAAGTAAATCGCGTGGAGGACTCCATCAGTCGTATCTGCAAAGCATATGATGCAAAGCGGGTGGATGTATTTACTATCACGTCTAGCATCGTCGTATCTATTCAGTTGAAAAGCGGAAATACGCTCACTCAAACCAGGAGGATCTTAAAATACTCAACGGATTTTGATAAGTTGGATAGGCTTAATAATCTTTCCTACTACATTTGTGCACACACACCCGAGGCAGAATATATTAGAAATGAAATGGAAAAAGTCGGTACTACACGCATATATGGTCCGGTTGTCCAGTATTTGGTATATGGTATGATTGCTGGATCGTTCACGATTTTCTATGGGGGCGACTTGAATGATGTAGCTGTTTCTGCGGCTATCGGCATGATATTGAAATTAGCAATCACTTTTATCCAAAGAGTTGATAAGAATGTTTTTTTTGTAAATATACTGTGCTCGTTCGTTGTAGGCATGCTGGGGTTTCTGCTAGTTAGAATTGGGATAGGTCATAGCTTCGATAAGATAGCAATCGGAAATATCATGCTGCTGATACCTGGATTGGCTCTCACAAACTCAATAAGGGATATTATAAGCGGAGATACGATAGCAGGACTACTGCGCCTTTCTGAAGCTATTCTTGTAGCTTTGTCCATCTCTTTTGGATTCGGTTTGGTATCAGTTTTTGTTGGAGGCATGTTAAAATGATTCATACATATCAAATCATTACAGCTTTTATGGGTTCACTCGGTTTTTCGATTCTGTTCAATATTAAAGGAAGGAAAATAGGGTATGCTGCTTTTGGTGGTATGTTAGCATGGGTGATATACTTACTGGGTGGTCTCTGGCTAAGCGGGGAAATGATGCAGTACTTTATATCGTCCATTATAGTAACCTTTTACTCGGAGATCTGCGCCCGCATCGAGAAAACTCCAGCTACTACTTTTTTAACAGCGGCTATAATTCCACTAGTTCCTGGTCGGGCCTTATACTACACAATGAGCTATGCGATCAATGGTAGGTTCGGAGATTTTGCCGAATATGGCTCTCATACGGTAAGTATTGCAGTTGCCATAGCAGCCGGTATTATGGTCGCATCTTCGCTGTCCAGAGTTTTTTTCGCAGTACGCTCTTATGAATTCCGTCATCATTCAATGTAAAAAGTTTTTCTTCATTAATGATCCCAATGGATTGAAACTTCAATTTGTAGAGAATAAGTAATTTGAATTTGATCAATTCACCCCGTAACTGATGCAAAAGCTTCTATGATTCGAGTTTTCTGGAGTCATCACTAGCTTAAATATTGAACTTTTAAAAAATCCAGCGGTTTTGAGGTCTGACTAATCTAGATTGTCATCTCAAAATCGCTGGATTTCTAAGTAGTATTTATTATTTTTGAGAAAAATCTTTATTACTTTCGTTATATAGAGTGTAAAGCTTTACAAGAAAGAGAGAAAAGGGGGAAACCATGAAGACGGATCAAACCAATTATATAAGGCGCTTAAAAAACCAAAGGGAAGAAGCCTTGGAATTTGTTATGGATGAATACTTCCCGTTGGTGAAGGGGATAGTCACTCAGATACTGCTCCCCTTGGCAAAACGGGAGCTGGCAGAGGAATGCATAAGCGATGTGTTTCTTTCTGTTTGGCATAATGCCCAAAAATTCAAAGGCGAGAGCGAGGCGGATTTTCGCAAATGGCTTTGCGCCATAGCGAAATACAGGGCCATTGATTTTTATCGCCGCGAGAAAAAACGGCTGGAAATTCCTTCGTCCGGTAAGGAAAGTATGGACATGTTTCCGCCAGAGGAATCTGCAGAGGAGCATGTGCTTGTTAAGGAGAGCATCCGGGAGATGGAGAAGTTGATGAACTTTTTTTCTCCCGTTGACCGGAACATATTGATCATGAAATTCTTCTGGGGTATGACCTCGGAAGAAATCGCCAAGAAATTGGGGTTGAGTAAATCTGCTGTGGATAACCGTATTTACAGAGGCAAAAAACAACTGGTTAAAGGTGTCGTGAGTTTGGGAGATGGAGGCAAGTAAAAATGAAGGATATATATGAACTTTTTAACGACATGGATCTGGATCTGAGCGAATTTCAAGAGGTGGAAGGGGATGAACTGGAAAGAGCCAGAGTTAAAAAAATGGTGAGAGAGAAGATTGCTCGATCCAATTCAGGCGGCCTGAAAAAACGGAAAAGAAGTACGGCACTGGCGGCAGCTGCCGCAATTGTGATTCTGACGGCAGGTATCGGCGGTCTGGGGATGGCCTTCCCCGCCTATGCCAAAGAAGTTCCTGTTATAGGTGACATTTTCCGGTTTTTAAATGGCGGGCGCAGCGGAGTTTATGATTTATACACGAAAAGCGCTCTGGATATCGATATGGTCAAGGCGGACAATGGTATTGAGGTGTCGCTAAATCAAGGTGTCTATGACGGAAAAACACTATCCCTGACTTATACTATTAAGACCGCTGAGGATTTTGGGGAAAATCCCCACCTGAACAGTAACTTAGACGTTGATTTCGCTGAAGGAACCGCAGGGAGCGAGGGGCTGAAAAAGGTTAGTCCCGGGGTCTATGTAGGGCAGAGCAATTATACCTTTTTTAGTGAGAAGGAAAACAGGGATACGATTTCTTTCCACTGGAGTGTTTCCGGTCTAACTAATATTGATGAGGAACTGGGGGAAGAAGAAAGAAAACCCACTGCCTGCCAGCTGAATTACAGCGTATCCTTAAAGGCACTGGATTATAAAGTACTGGATGTTGCCGAAAACCGGGATGTGGCTCAACAGGTGGCCATCAGCTTGAAGCGCCTCTCGGCAACCCCGATTAATACAATTCTTTACTACGCTGAGGAAGTCCCCGGCGATCTGGCCGATTCGGTGCAGATGGTTTGGGAAATCAAGGATGATTTAGGCAATGTCTATGCCTATAATGAGAACGGAGGACAGGGGAGAATCAGCGGCGAAATGCTTAAAATGGAGTATGTCCTCACCTTCAATCATCTTGATCCCCAGGCCAAGACCCTGTTTATCACACCGACTTTGAAATTGGTTCATACCCAGGGCGGCGGAGTGACAATCGCTGAAAACGGTGAAGAAACACCTTTAGTATACAAAGGTCTGCCGGCAGGAATAGCTACCGGAGAGTGGACAATGAAGCAGGTTAGGATAGATATTAGTTCCCTGCAGTGAAGATTGTCACAGCGCATAAATGTCGGAACCTTATTTCCAAGCTGCTCATTTTCTTAGCTTTGTGGTAAAATGTGGTTAGAAAATGAGGTGAGGAGATATGTTTAAAATAGGAGAATTTTCTAAATTGGCCCAAGTATCGATTCGAATGTTGCGATATTATGATGAAACAGGATTATTAAAACCTGCTGAAATCGATAAATTTACAAATTACAGGTTATACTCCATAGAGCAAATTCCTGTTTTGAATAAAATCATCTTTTTACGGGATTTAGGGTTTAATGTTTCTGAAATTGCGGTTGCTCTAAACCATTGGGAGGATGAATTTATAGCAAATCAACTTGACCATAAACGTCTGGAAATTGAGAACGGAATTAAAGCCGGGCAGGAAAAACTAGCTAAAATTGAACTGGCTAAGAGGGATATCCGGCAGGAAAAGATTAGGATACATTACAATGTTTCTCTTAAATCCATACCCAGTTATCAGGTGTTTTCTCTAAGGCGGGTTGTCTGTAATTATTATGCCGAGGGCCAACTGTGGAAGGAAATGTCGGCTTTTGCAGGTCAAAATAATATTCCCATTTCAAACAACACCTTTACCATTTATCACGACACGGATTATCGGGAAACAGATGTCGATATTGAAATATGTGCTCCCGTGGCCCGCATAGGCAAGGATAGGTGTGGTTTTACCTATCGGAATACGGAACCTGTACCCATTATGGCCTGTTCTATGGTTTATGGTTCTTTTGAAAACATTGCCGGCGCGTACCTTGCCTTTGCAAACTGGCTGCAAGGGCATAGTCAATATAAAATGAGCGGGCAGAGCAGGCAAATTGTTCATCGCGGGCCGTGGAATGAGGAAAACCCTGACAAGTACCTAACAGAACTTCAAATACCGTTGGAAAAGATATAATGAAAAGCGTTTTGCAGATTGCAAGACGCTTTTTAAGCTATCCTATCCGATTCTTGACTCTCACATGATGAGAGGGTCTACACTGAATTTGCAGATCAATCAAGTATTAATGGAGGTATGCACTATGCAGAATTTTGAGATCACTCCTATCGGCAAAATCAATCTAAACGACGACGGAATGTTCATTGAGCTTGAGCCGAGGTATATCCCGGCGTTACAAGGATTAGACGGATTTAGCCATATCAATGTTATCTGGTGGTTCAGTGACTTTGATAATGAAGAAACGAGAAACATACTTGAAACGCACCAACCCTATAAAAACGCTCCGCCTGTAATGGGGATTTTTGCCACGAGGTCACCAATTCGTCCAAACCCCCTGGGTTTAACTACGGCGCAGGTTATTGGCATTGACTACGCAAAAGGCATTCTGCAAATTGCCTATATTGACGCTAATAATGGAACACCGGTACTTGACATAAAGCCGTATACCCCGAGCCTTGACAGGGCGGAAACCCCGAGTGTACCCCAATGGTGCAGCCATTGGCCTAAAAGTTTAGATGAATCGGAAGATTTTAATTGGGAAAATGAATTTAATTTTTAAAATCAAACAGATGTCACCTGACAATAAAGTGTGGCATCTGTTTGATTTCTATCCATTGCAATGCCCGGAAGAAAGGATTATATTTCTAAGATAAGGTGAGGTTTAAGACCATGACTGGGAGATGAATTAATGTTTAAGATTTTGGTCGTCGAAGATGACGTAAATTCGCAGAAGCTGATCTGCGCTGTCCTGAAGCGGGGAGGGTACAATGCTTATGGGGCAAACCGGTGCTGCGTATTAACTTCACTTGCTTGGTTATAAGATCAATAACGGAGCTATTTCTTGGGAAATGATGGATTCCTGCTTATATGATTAACTTAGTTAAAAAAGAGGTGATTCCAATGAAGACACTATTTGACCAAACGACCATAAAGCACCTAGACCTTTCCAACCGTTTTATAAGATCCGCAACTTGGGAAGGGCTGGCAAGTACTGATGGAGGCGTTACTACCGAATTAATTGAGGCAATGGTAGAACTAGCCAAGGGTGGTGTAGGGCTAATCATTACTGGTCATTCCTATGTTCGTAGAGATGGACAAGCGGGCCCAAATCAATTGGGCATATATAGCGACAGTCTTATTCCCGGCCTCAAAGAAATGACAAAAGGCGGTTCATGCTGCAGGCGGCAGAATTATTATGCAGTTAGCCCATGCAGGAAGATTTGCTTCGCAGCAATTAACCGGGCAGACAGCCTTGGCTGTTTCCCTTGTGAAAGATTTGCCTAATACATCCGTCAGGGAAATGACGATTGAGGACATCCGGGAGCTGGCTGAGGCTTATGCTGAAGCTGCTGAAAGGGCTAAAGCTAAGGTTTTGCTTTTGTTCTTTAATGCTCAAGACAATGAAAGCCTGAACTATCGCACAGCTTTAGAGGAAATAAACCAGAAAGATAGTCTGGATTGCAAAATCGTCAGTGTCGATACGGCAACGAAAAAAAATCTTGCTGAGAAATACGCCGTGAGGAGCATTCCCACGGTCCTGGTGCTGGATAAGGGGAAGGAGATCAAGCGTCTTAAGGGCTTAGAGGTTTTGACTTCGACTGAATGGAAAACAATTCTGACAAATTAGTAACTACACCAAACTTGGGGCAAAAATGGGCTTGGTTTTAAGCAATGGACGACGGATTCTCTGCTTAAATTAATCGATTCGGGAAGATTACTTGATTGAATGGTTAAGATTTAACCTATTCCGGAATGTGTATATAGTAGTTATTGGTATATGATTATTAAATAAATTAGGGAGATATCCTATAAACAGCCTGTCCGAGAAAAGAATGCGCATTCGTTTCTCGGACAGGCTGTTTATAGGATATTACCTTATGCACATAAGTACTGAGATGGACATGTATCACCATTTGGGATAGGAGTTAAAGTTCAATGTTATTGGTAAAAGAAGGATTTAGGTAGCTTTATGGAGAAAACTGTTGTATATGAAATGGCATTCATGCTATGCAAGTGGCCCGCCATCCTTGGCGGGGTTTGGGATGCGTTATAGTTTATTCTATTGTCAATGAAAATGACAAAGGGAGTGATTATTTGAGTAGATTTACGTTTATTGCATCTGATTATGAATTACGGGAAATTGATTTGTCCGGTATTATCAAAGGGACGGTTAAGGAATTAAGGGAGATGAATCTTAATCCTCGACCGGAATTGTCCTTTAATCTAGATAAACTTCGTGATGATGTTAAAGCAAACTGGGAGTTACATTGCAGTCATGCGAGGAACATGACTGCAATGTGTTGATAAAAACGTTAGGGGACTAACATGTAAACAATTTGTTTAAACCTATAAATAGCTTTCAAGTGGAAACGAGGGAATCGTTATGGTAATATATAGAAAAATGAAGGGAGAGGATCAGGTTATGTCTTTACCAGAAGAGAACAAAAAACATACCTATTCTGATTACTTAACATGGCCTGAAAACGAAAGATGGGAGATAATTGATGGTGTACCTTATTTGCAGTCTGCACCTAAATGGCAACATCAGAGCATATCTGGCGAGCTATACAGACAAATATCCAACTATTTAATTGATAAACCTTGCAGAGTGTTCGCATCTCCTTTTGACTTATGTCTGGTTGAATATGAAGAAAGCGATGATGACATCTTAAATATTGTACAACCGGATATTGTAATAGTGTGTGATGAAACTAAACTAAGGAAAACCGGATATTTCGGAGTACCTGCTCTAATCATTGAAATATCTTCACCATCAACGACTAGACAGGACAGGGTAATAAAGTTTAATAAGTATGAAAAAGTTGGTGTAAAGGAGTACTGGATCGTAGAACCAGACGGTAAATATATAAGCGTATTTACTTTACAAGAAAATAAACGATACGGTCGCCCAGAAGCGTACACGGAGAAGGATAAAGCGAAAATGTCTGTTTTCTCAGATTTCACGGTAGATTTAAAACCTGTGTTTGAAGGTATTTGAAGCTAGACAACATGGATACCCCTGTTTCAGCAAAATTCAAGGGATATTATGGGGAGTTGGAAAACAATTAACCAGCTCTGTCACCATGCCAGTCCTACTTTGAAAGGTGTCTTTCAAAGTGGGACTGGCATTTCTTATTGACAATAAAGGAAATATCTGCTAGCATACAAACTGTATTAACTGTACTATATCATATATAACAGTTTGGAGGTAACTATGTTTCAATTGGATTATATGGATCATAGCCCTTTGTACGAACAGATTAAGGAGAAGATTAAAGCACTCATCATTAGCGGAGTACTGAAACCTAATGAGAAAGTTCCCTCTGTTCGTGAATTGGCCCAGTCCCTCACCATTAACCCCAATACCATTCATAAGGCTTACAAGGAACTTGAGCTGGAGGGATACATATATTCCGTCCGAGCCAAAGGAAGTTTTGTGACGCCCATAAACAATAAAATCAATCAAGCAAGAAAAGACGACTTGCTGCTGGAGATGGAGAAACTGGTTTCAGAGCTGGCCTACATGAATATTCCCAAGGAGCAGCTCATTTCCAGAATTGAGGAACTATATGGAAGAGGGAGGCAGAGGAACAATGATTGAGGCCCAAAAACTAACGAAATCCTTTGGCAACTATAAAGTTCTCGAGGATCTGAATTTAAAGGTCAAAAAGGCCTCCGTTTATGGCCTGCTAGGGCCAAATGGGGCCGGAAAGACCACTCTGATTAAGCATTTAACAGGATTATACCGCCAGGATCAAGGCATAGTGACCATTGATGATCAACCGGTCTACGAAAATTCTCAGGTAAAAGGTCAAATGATTTACATTCCCGACGATTTGTACTTCTTTTCTCAAGCGAGCATTGAGGAAACTGCAAAGTTTTACGCCAAAATATATCCCGACTGGAATTGGAACCGGTATGAGCAATTAAAGCAGGTATTTCCCATCGACAGCAAGAGAAGAGTAGTCAAACTGTCCAAGGGAATGCAAAAACAGGTAGCCTTCTGGTTGGGGATTTCCTCCATGCCTAAGGTCATGATCCTGGATGAACCCGTCGATGGCCTGGATCCTGTCATGCGCAAAAAGGTCTGGAGCCTCATCCTCCAGGATGTAGCGGAAAGGCAGGTATCTGTCCTGGTATCATCCCATAATCTGAGGGAACTGGAAGATGTCTGCGATCATATCGGGATACTTCACAAGGGGAAGATCGTTGTGGAGAGGGAACTGGACGATATGAAATCCGATGTTCACAAGTTTCAGCTGGGCTTTGCCGGTGACATTCCGGAAGGGTTCCTGGTAGGTCCGGAGGTTCTGCACAGAACCCAGACGGGAAGCATACTGCTGCTGATTGCCAGAGGGGATAAGAATGAATTGCTGCAAAGGATGAAATCAGCCAATCCGGTTATTTTGGATGTCCTGCCTCTGACACTTGAAGAGATATTTATCTATGAATTAGGGGGGATGGGTTATGACATTCAAAACATCATTATTTAATAAGGCCTTGATCTTAAGCAATTTGAAACGTTATTGGTGGGTAAGCGCTCTCTATACTCTGGCTCTTATGGCCTATATTCCCTTCAGTCACCTTATGAAAGCCATGGGAATGGAGGTCCAGAACATTACCTGGATCCAAGACACTATCGACAGAATGCTGAGTTTTTCACAGGATGACGTTCAAGCTATTCTAATCTGTACTGTACCGGTTCTTATGGCAGTATTGATATTCCGGTACTTACAGGTAGATAAGTCAGCCGTTATGATGCACAGCCTGCCTATTAAAAGGAGCTCACATTATGCCAGCCATTGCTTGGCTGGGTTTGTTCTTTTAATAATTCCCGCCCTCTTAAATTCTCTGATTATGATATTATTAGACTATTTTACGGTCCTGGGAAGCTTTTATACTCTGCCTAAGATTTTCACCTGGCTTGGACTTAATATCTTTTTCTGTCTGTTCTTTTATAGTATTGCCGTATTGGTCGGGATGTTTACCGGATCTTCCGTAGCCCAAATCGTATTTACTTATATCATCCAAATACTGCCTATAGGAATTTATGTTTTGCTTAAATTCAGCCTTGAGCAATTGTTGTTTGGCTTCGGTGAAGCCCCTTACTCACTGTTTATCGAGGATAATTATCCCTTATTTTTGTTATTCAATAGTGCCTTCCTGAGAAACCCGCATATGGTGGGCTGGTTACTTGCTTACATCCTGACAGCCGCCGCCTTTTTAATCCTGGGCTGGTTTGTCTATAAACATAGGAGGCTGGAAACGGCCGGCGACATTATTGCCTTTCCGGCCTTATATCCGGCATTTAAATACGGGATGACCTTCTGTTTAATGCTGGTTGGAGGAACCTATTTTTGCGGTGCTTCCAGACAATCCCTTCCCATGCTGATCCTGGGTTATGTTATTGCTTCGGCTCTGGGCTACTTTGTTGCGGAAGTTTTGATCCATAAGTCCTTCAGGGTTTTGCACCTCTATAAAGGTTATCTCTATTACGCCCTTGTCATTGTCATACTTTTAGGAGGCCTGTCCCTGGATGTTTCGGGCTTTGTTAAACAAGTTCCCAGCCCTGAGGAAGTAGAAAAGGTTTATTTCGGCTATAACTATAACGATTGGTTTTATTTTGAAAAAGAAAAGAATCCCGAATTTCTGGAGTCCAGATACCAGGATAGTGGGTACTTCGAAGATAACCCGCCTATCCTGCTGGAAAGTCAGGAGAATATTGCAGGAGTGATTGAGCTTCAGAAGCATTTGATCAAGGAAAGAAAGAGGGAGGCTGGTTCATCCCGTTATATCATTTACACCCTGAAAAATGGAGATTATATCCTTCGCCAATACAATATTAATGAAGCTGATCAGAGTGATGCCGCTTTCCTCAAGCCCATTTATGAATCCTTGGAGTACAAAAAATTAAAATTTCCGGCAATGCGTCTGGTGCCGGAGGACATAAAATTGATGTCTGTCGAAGATGACCGCAGCGGCAAACGGCCGGTGAATCTCACAGGAACTAAGGACATCCGGGAATTAACGGAACTTTTGAAAAACGAAACAATTAAGATGTCCTATGAGGATATGACCTCAAGCAGAGATTCTTATATGCGGGTATCCGTATTGGAAAACAATAAGCGTAATGAACAAAACATCCTGGTTCAAAGCAGTTTTACCTCACTGCTTAATTGGCTTAAGGATAAGGGCTACTATGATCAATTTGCCCTGCATTTGGAGGACATCGAATCCGTTGAACTGGAAAAAGCTGAGGACAGAGCATACTTCGACAATGCAGCAACTCCCAGCCCGGTAACCATCAATGAGCGGGAAGTGATTGAGGAATTATTAAATATAGATCCCAGTACAAACTACATCAGCAATGATGTCATCGCACGCTTTAACGTCCGGAATCATGTCTGGTCAAAACGGGTCAGTCTTGAGGCAGGGGTTTCGGCAAAATTAAAGGGATATTTCGCAGAGTTGGAGGAAGACAATTAATCAGCGCTGCGACCGCCACGCCGGTTGGACTTTGAAAGGCGCCTTTCAAAGTCCAACCGGCGTGGCATTATTTATTGGGGTTGGGAGGAATGAGCTAATGATGTAGGCCAAACGACATTTCAGACTTCAAAATGGATATATATTCCTCTTTCGGCTTCTCAGCAGTGTTCAGATCTCGCCCGATAATACAGAGCATATCCCCTTTAGCCGCTCAATGCCTTCCAGAGATGATGTTTATAAGGTTACAGTCAAATGGAATAACAAGCAGGAGACTTTTGAGTTAAAAGCTTCTGAATAACAAATGCTCAGGTTGATTAAAGCATCACGTAATATCCACGCAATCACGCCAAATTTAGTTGAATAACGATTTTTTCCGGAATCACCAACAGCTTAAATGAGGTAGTTAAAATTCGGCGGATTTGAGGTCTCACTAATCTAGATTAGTCACCTCAAATCCGCCGAATTTTTAAATTGGAGGCTGTAAGTTTAAATTGCCTACGTCTACCTCGGATGAGTATTATTCATGAACAGCCTTACCGTTTCTGAATTTCCTATTGGGGAATGAAGCGCCGGCTATCTCATTTTCCGGTATAGCATCTTCAATTTCCTTAATAGTATCTTCCTTTTCGTTGAAAGCTAGACATTCCAAGCTGAGGGACTGAGTTCTAAGTTTCCATATAAATCCTTAAGCTCAGGTTCGTTCTTGACTTGAGGTAAGCAGGCTTAATCGTTTATTAACCTGATCTAGTAGACAGGGGATGTTTATAATGGGCTGAACATATCGATTATGACTAAAACGATCGAGCTTATGAACTGTAACAAATTTGAACTTTCTAAGGCTTGAATCCTCAATCATTCTTAGGAAATTAAAAAAGTAGGGTGTTATCGACAAACGGTAAATGTATTAAGAATCAGTAAAAGGAATCGGAGATGTGTATACCCGGTATCATTCTTAGGTATTTGACAGATAGTCGGTTCGTTACTTATAATGGGGCTCTTGAATATCGAGTAATATGTGACGGGAGAAGGGAAATAATGACATGCTAAATGGTTATCTATTAATTATTTTCGCTGCTATAGGCTATGGGGCTTTGCCCATATTCGTAAAATGGGGGTATAACCTGGGTTTAACCATGGATCTCATGTTATTCTCACGATTTTTCATAGCCAGTAGCTTAATGGTTTTTATCCGGTTGGTCAGTAGAAAAAAGGGCTTCAAGATATCGAAATCTTGTCTTTTTCTATTAACCCTCCAGGGATTACTGTTTTTTGGCTGCTCATATTCCTACTTTCTATCCATTAAGTATATGTCTGCCACCATTACTAATATATTGCTTTATACCTATCCTCTAATGGTTGTACTTATGTCCGCCTTGATTTTTAAAGAGAAAATATCCCTTGTTAAGGGAGTAACTTTGCTTATTGCCTTTTTCGGTTGCTTGCTGGTTGTAGATGTTGTAAATATGTCAGGGCAAAAAATCAGCATGCCGGGCTTTTTTTATGGTGTTTTATCTGCCCTATTTTATGCCCTATACAATATCCTTGGACAGTATCTTTCCGAAAAGTCGGATCCATTTACCGTATCCGCTTCTACTAGCATCATTTGTTTGTTCGCTACTATTGCCATTTATCCCTCGACCAATGTCTTTTTGGGTCACACCCAGTTGACCCTGTGGATCGTGGGCCTTGGAACTGCCATATTATGTACGGTTATCCCTCTTTTTTGTTATCAAAAAGGGCTATCTCTTTTAGGAGCCAGCCGAGCTTCTATCTTAAGTACCATGGAACCTGCAATAACGATCGTATTGGCAGGTTTCATTCTAGGAGAAACGCTGACAAGCAGCCAACTGCTTGGAGGATTGCTTATTATATCCGGAGTTTTGCTACTTAAATTAGATAAATTGGAACGACCCTATCCTTTCAAAAGTCATTTGAGCCATAAAGCGTAAATTTTTCTGCCGTGCGCCACGCATGGCGATTAACTAGACGGTGAAAGTCCGTTATGGGGGTATGTTACGACTGTAGTTTCAAAAGCGAATGGTTCGCCTCTACAAAATAAGTACTCAATAATTGATACAATCAATGAACATATCAGAGCATCGTTTAGGACGGTGCTTTTTCTTCTTTCGAACCCTTTTCTTTATAAGATGCACCCCTCTTAGGGACAATTTCTACCCTTCGTTAAAAAGTATAGGAATCGTTAAAATATACCCCATAGAATGGACAGCAGACTGGTAAAAGAAGGATTTAGGTAGCTTTATGGAGAAAAAGGTAGGAGTTTCACTATTTGCACCGGGGCATAGTGGAAACTTTTACTTATATTTCTAGATGGCATTCATGCAAGGCAAGTGGCTATTGTCAATCGAAATGACAAAGGGAGTGATTATTTGAGTAGATTTACTTTTATTGCGTCTGATTATGAATTACCGGAAATTGATTTGTCCGGTATTATTAAGGGGACAGTTAAGGAATTAAGGGAAATGAATCTTAATCCTCGACCGAAATTGTCCTTTAATCTTGATAAACTTCGCGATGATGTTAAAGCAATCTTTATTCCTGATGGTGTTGATACTGGTGGATTAAAAATATCAAGATGTACCAATCCGCCATATGGAATAGAAGAATATATTAAGAAAAGATACATTTATTGGCTTGGTGGGAGCTTTGGTATTAACTGGACAAACCAACTTCAAGAGTATTTAAAAACTAACATCCAAGAGGGTAAGCCTATTGAGCTCTGGTCAATTTGGTTCGGGTGGAATGAATTTGAGGAAATGTTATATAAAAAAATAGAGCTATCCAAAATAAATAGCTGTAATTTTGAGTTATTAGATCAGAGGGATAGTTGCTTTATTATTGAGTGATTTTCATTCAATACATAATTTAGCATAGGAAAGCATTATTTGAAGCCATATTTCGTAGGTATCACTAGGTCATGTTAGGAGGGTTTTTGGTGGATTACAAGCCAGAAGTCAGCAATAGATTCGCTTATTGCGCAATGTTAATTATATTATTTCCATTATTTTTATTATTTGAACCAAAGTACCAGCATTCCATTCTAATCTTGCCAGTTATAGTCACTGGTAATGAGTATGCTTACGCATTTCCGAGACTAGCTATGAAATTATACGAAAAAATACTTTTCAAATCATTACTAGAAAGATTTCACGTAGCAATCCAGATATTAATACTAATCAGCATTGGTTTGACTGAAGTGTATACTTTAAAAACAACTAAACTAATGCCATTTTTTTTATTCGCACTTGTTTATCTATTGTGGTGTTCTTTTCTCCAGAAACAATCTCTAATAGTGGGAAGTAAAAGTATAGCAATTGGACAAAGATTTTTCTCCTACGACTCAATATCTTCATTAAGTTTTAATAAGGAAGGACTTGTTATAGAAGTTAAAGACAAATCATTTACAGTCTATAATTGGGCACTTGGTAAAAGGCGAGACAATTTAGAAATAATAGTAAAGGAAATGAGTGAAGCAGTTAAGGCATAATGAGTAAGATATTGCTTTTTAATACGTAGTCGGCACGGTCTAGAGATAGAAGCTCCTTTTAGACATAATAAAAAGCACCCAAAATTGAGTGCTTGTATGCTATAATTTATTTGTAACAGAAAAGGCTTGCAGGGCGGTCGGCATTCCTCCGAAGGGAGGTGATGCCATGGAAGTATACCAGACTTTGATGCTGATGATTTCATTTGCAACATTGGTAGTGTTAATACTTTCATTCCATAAACGGAAATAGACCGCCTCTGCCCAAGGATTCGGTCTATTCCGCACTCTTTGACGCCGTCCGCTCTTTAAGTGGCTGTTACATTGGAGTCATGCGCTAACATGACTCCTCTTTGATTATAGTATACCACAGTTGATTTAAAATATCACTCTTGGATAGTGTTAGACATATATTTATGAATTTAAAGCTAGATCATTGGCATAAGATATTTTATAGGTTTTTTCATAGTGCCTGCTACTTTATCCTCCACGCTTTTGGGATTAGAATATAACAGTTATTTATAAAACTGTTTTTAAGTATTGTGATATTAACTAACTGTTCTTACAAAAATTTGACCAAATGCAAATCAGGCGCGGAGACCATAGAAAGTCCGGAGCCAATTCCTGATGCGAAATGAGCGGCCTGTTCAATCGTACACGTCTACGATTGGACAGGCCGCTCATTCCATTCAACAGGTGACTTGAGAATTCCTTCCATACTGCTCGACAATGAAATCCATAAAGTACCGGCTGGCAATGGGCAATACCTTCTTGTTTTTAAAGGCCAGGGAGATGGTGCGGACAATGGGCGGGGACAGCTCCAAGGTTGCGATATGATAAGGGGATCTGCTGATAATTAATTTCGGCAGAATAGAAATTCCCAAGCCTCTTTCAATCATGGACATAATCGTATAGTCGTCATGAACACGGTATTGGATGTTGGGGTGGAGATTTTCCCGTTTGAAAAACTCCAAGGGCACGCTTAATTGACCTTCATCCAAGAGGATAAAGGCTTCATTGACCAGGTCCTGAAGTAAAGTTTTCTTTTTGCGCGTTAAGGGGTGGTTTTTGGGCACGACCACCATCATTTCGTCTTGTTGGAGGGGGATTGTCTTGAGTTCGGATACAGCTTGAGCGTCGGGATTGACAAAGCCGAAATCCACGCTTCCTTCTTTAATCAACTGGGCAATGCTGGTGTACTCTCCCTGGTGAAGCTCAAAGCATACCGAAGGGTACCTGGCTTTAAAATCCCTGATCAAATCAGGCAGCCAATTGCTTGAGACACTGGAAAAGGTGCCAATGCGAATAATCCCTTTTTGCAGTCCTTGCATTTCCCGGTGTTTTTCCTCAAGCTCCCGGTGGGAATTATGGACCGCTTTAATGTAGGGCAAGAATTCCTCCGCATCAGGCGTCAGGGCGATCCCTTTGCGCGAACGCAAAAAGAGTATAGTGGAGAGTTCCCCCTCCAGGGCGCGGACCATCTGGCTGATAGCGGATTGGGTGTAACCGAGTTCTTCAGCGGCTTTGGTAAAACTTCCTGTTTCAATGATTTTTATAAAAGCTTTATAGCGGTTCATTGTTTACCTCAAATACATTAGAAAATCTTATATATACATTATGGAAATTCGTTTTACTTATGTCAAGAGGGGAGAGTATGATGAAACAAATATGTTGATAGATTAGAGGTAAGTTTCAATGAGCAATAAGATTATTCCCTGGAAAAACGGGATCAAAGACGGTATCCCCATCGCTCTCGGCTACTTCGCGGTTTCTTTTACTTTTGGCATTGTGGCGAATAAAGCCGGGATGACGCCCTTTCAGGCCGTCTTCATGTCCGCAGCCAACCTGACATCAGCCGGACAATTCGGAGCACTGGCTTTAATCGGGACTTCCGCGACTTATCTGGAAATGGCCCTGACCCAACTGGTTATTAATTTAAGATATTGTCTGATGTCCTGTTCATTATCGCAAAAATTCGAGGCAGGAGCAGGCTGGCCTCATCGCTTTCTGGTGGCCTTCGGCGTTACGGATGAAATATTCGGGGTATCTGTTTGCAAAGAAGGTAAACTGAACCCTTTCTACAATTACGGTTTGATGAGCGTCAGTATACCCGGCTGGATGCTGGGTACATTTTGCGGTGTTGTTTCAGGGGAGATTTTGCCCGCAAGGATCATCAGCGCCTTAAGTGTTGCCCTGTACGGGATGTTTATCGCGGTGATTGTCCCGCCGGCCAAGGGAAACAAGTTGTTGACGGGAATCATTTCGTCCTCTATGCTGCTGAGTTTGTTATTTGCCCAAATACCCATCCTCAGTCAAATCTCGCAAGGATTCAAAATTATTATTTTAACGGTAGTGATAGCAGGAATTGCTGCTATCCTGTTTCCGGTGAAGGAGGCTGCCCATGAGAGGTAATACCTATCTCTATATTCTGGTCATGGCAGGCGTTACATATATGATCAGACTCATTCCCTTGATTTTCATGCGTAAGGAAATCAGGAATGTTTATCTCAAATCCTTTCTATATTATGTTCCCTATGTCACCCTGGCGGTGATGACCTTTCCCGCGATCTTAAGCGCGACGGCAAGCCTATGGTCCGCCCTGGCAGGGTTCAGTGTGGCTTTAATCCTGGCCTATCGCGGCGGCAGTCTGTTCAAGGTTTCCATACTGGCCTGTCTATCAGTCTTTATTATTGAGTTGATGGTTTAAAGCTGTCTATTGCTTCCGGTAAGCTCTCATTAATATCTTCGTGGAAACTTCATGTTCTAAGAAAAATCGTGCAAAAACCGCGCTATCCTGGTGGGGACGAACGAATTAGATGTTGCTTCGCAGTCGCTGGATAAAGTGAAATGTATCAGAAAAGAGCTAAATAGTTTGGGAAGAAATTTTTAACAAACGTAGCAGCTACTCTAACGTTTCCAAAAGGTTACAAAATTAGCTTCTAATCTGTTATCCATATGTCGGATATGTTAAACTATTTAAAAGGTATATATTAACAGGGAGCGATTTTATGCCAATTCCGGAATCAAAGGATAAATATACTTATGCTGATTACCTAACCTGGCCGGAAGGTGAACGTTGGGAAATCATCGATGGTGTACCTTATATGCAAGCAGCCTCTTCCTGGCAATACCAAGCTATATCCGGCAATACTTTCGGCCAATTCTATTGACGGGAAACCCGTAACCATACCGTTCCCCAGGAAACTGAAAACTTCGATAATAAAATCAGATAGTACAAATAACACGAAAGAAAGAGAGGATGATATGTATTGGAAAATAATCATAGAGAGTTAATAACTAGTGCAAAAGACTTGCTTATTAATGCTTACAAATATTCAGAAGAACAAGTAATCGTTGATTATCCAGTTCTTCTGAAAGATGGAAGTACATTTAAAGCGGATTTAGTCTTAATCAAAGAGCGAACAACAGTTCCTTATGTGATAGTTTTCGTAACAAGTGATGCCATTCCCGTTGAACAAGTGAAGATGATTTTGTCGCAGTCCAGTCTCCAGTATGGGGTTGTTTATCGGATTAAAGGGGATGCTTATTCTGAGTTTTGGGGTATTGAGAAGAAAGCGAACGTTTTCACTGGAAAACTCGAATTTGAAAATATCCCTGATTACCCTAACCCACACAAATTTGCGAATGTCAATTTTATTGTTGATGCTATTCAGTCAATAATGTGTTTAATGACAAAGACCTTTTAATGAGCCCAAAGCACTTGGGATGATGAATAAAATGAAAGAAACTACTGTTAATTTAATTAGCTCTCTTGTTGCAGTGTTATGTTTAAGTAGCAGTGTTTTTGTATATGCAGGCCACGCAGTCCTGGTGCTGACGAAAGAATTAGATGTTTCTTCGCAGTGTTTGGAATTTTAATACTGATGAGCAGATGATATATAATGAAATTGCTCATTCCTATTTATTTGAGGGATTAAGCATAGATTTGAAAATCTCTTTACTTAATTTATTGCACATTTTTGGTTCTTAGATAATTGAACCTTATGTTAGTTTCAAGCAACTAAAAAACCTTGCAGCTTATGCAGTCGCAAGGTTTTTTAGTTACAAGAGAAAAAATTTAACGGATTTTTTGCATATGATCAGATGAACTTTTTTATTATCCGGGCCGGGGGTGGTGACAATCAGCTCTGTCGCCATGCCGGTCCCAAAATCGAATACGCATTCGATTTTGGGACCGGCATTTTAGATAGGGGATGGGTTCCCCTTAGGGAGGAAAAAGTTTTCGGTTTAAGCCATACTGCGCCCTATAGGCATTTTAATAGTAACGATGATTTGATCCATGGCTATTGGAAGCCCACCATAAGTTCAACTAATACCGTGAGGAAGCAGTTAATAAATATCCAAAAGACAATAAAAGCCAGCTTAAAGGCGCCTTTTGCATAGTTTTTGAAATATTTGGTGATTGATGGAAGGTAAAGCGAGAAGTATCAGAACTAGGAGCTATGTTGGAATTCCAGCTTATGAATTCTTAAGATTTTCTTATCTCGGTATCTGGAGTTTTACTGTGACATACATGTCCAAGCCCGGCACCGCCTGTATTGGTAGAACGGGATGTTCAAGCCGAAAAAATTCTCAAATGCTGTGAGTGAGAATGGCTGCCAAGGCCTAGTCAGGTTCAAATGTCAATCTTTTTTAGTCCAAATTGAAAGACGCCTTTCAATTTGGACTGGCATTTTTTTAAAGGCCGGGGTGATCAGCGGAGAACGTGGGCAAGGGAGCATAGGTAGGGACCAGATGGACTTTTTAGAAGGCGTTCAGCCTTACCGTAAGTTTTACGGTATCAATTGGGAATATTTTCGTGTCTCTCTGGGGTGGACATTTTATAAAAAAAATGGTATTTTTAATGTGAATTATCTTAATATTTGGACTTAATGTCTCTCCAGCGAGGACATTTGGTTTTAAGAAAGAGAGGTGCATGAGCAAAGATTAGAAATAGTTTAGACATTATACGGAGATTTATTATGGGAAAAATTAATTCGAATAAATTCTAAGAAATAAACAAAAGGGTGTGTCGAGATTGGATAAAAAAGAAATGTTTGCCTTAGTCAAGAGCAAAGCTGAGAAAGGATTATGGATGGAAAAGGTCCCCGTACCGGAAATTGGACATAACGATGTTTTAGTAAAAATAAATAAAACATCCATTTGCGGTACAGATGTCCACATATATAATTGGGATACCTGGTCCCAAAAGACGATACCTATACCATTAATTATTGGACATGAATTTGTAGGGGAGATTGCAGAAATTGGGAATAATGTCAGGGGCCTTAAGATTGGGGAGCGGGTATCCGGTGAAGGTCATTTAGTTTGCGGAGTTTGCCGTAATTGTCTGGCAGGCAAAAGGCATTTGTGTAAAGACACAAAAGGTGTGGGAGTTAACCGCAATGGTGCTTTCGCGGAATATTTAGCAATACCTGCCACAAATGTTTGGCGATGCAGTCCAGATATTGAGGATGATATACTTTCATGTTTTGACCCCCTGGGAAATGCAGTGCATACGGCCCTATCATTTGATTTAATCGGGGAAGATGTTTTGATCACGGGCGCAGGTCCCATAGGTATTATGGCTGCAGCTATTTGTAAGCATGTTGGTGCCCGGCACGTTGTCGTGACTGATATTAATGAATTTCGGTTACAATTAGCAAAAAAAATGGGTGCTACTATGGTGGTAAATACCAAAGAACAAAAATTATCAGAAGTTATACAGCAATTAGGGATGAAAGAAGGGTTTGATGTTGGGTTAGAGATGTCCGGAAATCCTCAGGCTTTTTCGGAAATGGTAAATAATATGTATCATGGAGGAAAAATTGCAATGCTGGGTATTCAACAACCAAACACAATTATAGATTGGGATAAAGTTGTTTTTGGCTGTTTAACTATTAAAGGAATTTATGGGCGCGAAATGTTTGAGACCTGGTATAAAATGACAACCATGTTGCAAAGCGGTTTGGATATTTCCGGTGTTATAACCCATAGATTTGATATTCGAGATTATGAAAAAGGATTTGAAGCAATGAACTCTGGAATGTCGGGTAAGATTGTTTTGGATTGGTCTAAAATCTAAGTTGCTGGAGGAAAATCATGAAAACAGCTATTAAGTATATAAAGCAAGAAATTGAAAATATAAAAGAAACAGGTACCTACAAGGAAGAAAGGATCATTACCACACCACAAAGCAGCAGAATAGATACTCAAGACGAAAAACAAGTACTTAATATGTGTGCTAATAATTATTTGGGATTATCTAACAATCCAGACTTAATCGCTGCGGCAAAAGAGGGATTAGATAAGTGGGGTTTTGGTCTTTCTTCCGTTCGTTTTATCTGCGGGACTCAAGAAGCACATAAAACATTAGAGAGAGCGGTTAGCGATTTCTTGGGGATGGAGGACACCATTTTATATTCCTCTTGTTTTGATGCAAACGGTGGCTTATTTGAAACTTTATTAGGAGAAGACGATGCTGTTATCAGCGATGAACTAAACCATGCCAGCATTATCGATGGAGTTCGTTTATCCAAAGCAAAGCGTTTGAGATACAAGAATAATGACATGGCAGATTTGAGGGCCAAGCTAAACGAGGCGGGTAATGCCAAGATTAAACTGATAGCTACAGATGGTGTCTTCTCTATGGATGGATATATTGCTAATTTATCCGGTATTTGTGATTTAGCTGAGGAATATGATGCGTTGGTTATGGTTGATGATAGTCATGCTGTTGGATTTATGGGAGAAAAGGGAAGGGGGTCACACGAGTATTGCGGAGTGATGGGCCGTGTGGATATTATTACTGGCACCTTAGGTAAAGCTTTGGGGGGTGCGTCCGGAGGATATACCAGTGGTAAAAAGGAAATAATCCAACTTCTTCGGCAGAGAAGCAGACCTTATCTTTTTTCAAATACTTTGGCACCTTCCATTGTAGCCGCAGCCATTAAGACACTGGATATGTTAAACGGTTCTACTGTATATCGGGATAAAGTACATGAAAATGCACATTATTTTAGAGAACAAATTGCCAAGATTGGTTTAGATGTGCAGCCAGGGACTCACCCTATTGTTCCTGTTATGCTGTATGATGCTAAAAAGGCGACAGAATTTGCTAGACGAATGCTGGAAAAGGGAGTTTATGTAATAGCTTTTTCTTATCCCGTCGTGCCTCAGGGAAAGGCAAGAATCAGAATCCAGGTTTCGGCTGGCCATAGCAAAGAAGATTTGGACTTCGCGGTTACTTGTTTCAAGCAAGTCAAAGAAGAGATGGAACTCTAATCATGAATTAATTAGGGAGGAAAAGTGATTATGAAAAGTCTGATGAACAACTGGAATAAACTGAGCCTGGTAAAACAAATACTTATAGGATTGATTATCGGTATTATATTGGCAGTAGCGATTCCAGACACAGCAAAACCCATCGCAATTTTTGGTACTTTATTTGTAGGTGCTTTGAAAGCGATTGCACCTATATTGGTCTTCTTCTTGGTCATGTCGGCAATCTCTCAACACAAGAGTGGTCATCAAACCAATATGAAATCCATTATCGTCCTTTATCTTTTAGGAACATTCTTAGCTGGACTTGTAGCGGTTGTTGCAAGCTTCATATTCCCAATAACCTTAACATTTGCAGCGGGCGCTAATAATGTGACGCCCCCGGGAGGTGTCGTAGAGGTTCTCAAAGCATTACTGCTGAATGTTGTTGATAACCCTGTAAAAGCACTTTATAATGCCAACTATATCGGTATATTGTCTTGGGCAATACTTCTTGGCTTTGCTTTAAAAAATGCTCCTGAATCTACAAAAATGATGATTTCAAATTTTTCAGATGCAGTGACAAAAATGGTTAGATGGGTCATAAAATTAGCCCCATTGGGTATCATGGGTCTCGTATTTGATGCTATTGCTACAAATGGAATTGAGGCATTATTTAGTTACGTGCAATTACTTGTACTTCTGCTTGGTTGTATGTTTTTTATAGCTCTTGTTGTCAATCCAATCATTGTGTACGTGAATATTCGTAAAAACCCATACCCACTTGTGTTAAAGTGTTTAAGGGAAAGTGGTATTACAGCGTTCTTTACACGTAGCTCAGCTGCAAACATCCCTGTAAATATGACCTTGTGTGAAAATCTAGGTTTAGATAAGGATACGTATTCGGTATCCATTCCCTTAGGCGCTACAGTCAATATGGCAGGTGCTGCTGTTACCATTAGTGTTATGACCCTTGCGGCGGTTCACACTCTTGGCATTCAAGTGGATATGGCTACGGCCTTAATTCTTAGTGTGCTAGCGGCTGTAAGCGCTTGCGGTGCTTCAGGCGTAGCTGGCGGATCGCTATTACTAATTCCTCTAGCATGTAGCTTATTTGGAATCCCAAATGAGATTGCTATGCAGGTAGTTGGTGTAGGCTTTATCGTAGGTGTTTTACAAGATTCTTGCGAAACGGCTCTTAACTCATCCACTGACGTACTTTTCACTGCAACAGCTGAATTCGCTAAGATGCGTAAAGACGGAAAAGAAATCATTATTAAATCAACTTTCGCAGAGCAAAAATGAGTTTGTCCAGAACCCACTACAGATAGAAAAGAGGTGTCTTCTATATAAAAGATAGCTCAAAAAGCGATTTGGGTTAGCTGTTCCTATGTCAGTTTCAAGCAACAAAAATCCTTGCAGCTTATGCAGTTGCAAGGATTTTTAGTTACAGGACAAAACTAAGCGGTTTTTTGCATAGGATCAGATAACTTTTTTGTTATCCGGGCCGGGGGTGGTGACAATAACCTTTTCCGGGGTGATAATAAGGGCACCCTTGGCAGTCATAGCACCTTTGAACATGTCCGAGACAAGCTTTTTGAAAGTCTCCACAACAGGTCCTTCCGTCACGTACTCGGCCTTGCCTTTGACCTGATATCCTTCCATGGTCCCTCCATTGCAGGCAGAAACGGCTATCTTACCGTTCTCTTTAATGTTGGCAAGGGTTGTTTCCAAAAACACATCACCTACCACTAGTTTGCCGTCATCGGTAACATCCTTGAAAGCTACGGGTACGGCATTCGGCTCATCCGAATATGTACTTAAATACCACATCTGCTCTTTGAGAAGCTTCACTACATTTGCATTCATTTGAAGAACCCTCCTATTTGATTTGCTCTTTTTTATACTTTACTTAAGTATAGTCAAGCTGCAGCGTGATTTGAAGATACCCGCAAATTTATGAGTTACTCATAAATTTCATAGTTACTGGTATTTTCAAAGTATGCCTTTTATAATGACGGTACAGGAGGGGGTTCGGAATGTATAAACCCAAGTTAGAAAAAGATATTCGCTGCCCACTAGAATATGGCCTGGATATTTTCGGCGGAAAATGGAAATCCCGGATTATCTGTGTTCTGGCGAAGAAAGAGGTTCTGCGCTACAGCTCTCTGCGCAAGGAAATGACCAATATCACGGACGCGGTTTTAGCAACGACTTTGAAAGAGTTAATTGCCGATGGAATCGTGCAAAGACGGCAATTTGATGAAATTCCGCCGAGAGTGGAATATTGCCTGACGGATAAGGGAAGATCCGTTGTACCCATCCTGCAAAGCATCTGCAGATGGTCGGGGGCATACCACAGGGAGAACAGCGAGTATATCCTTTCCCAGTGTCAAAAATGTGATTACCAATGCGAAAACTCAAGTGATTGAAGTGGACTACGCGCAGAGGCAGAGTTAACATCCTCTTCCGAATATTCTTTGCGACACCATCACGAACTAAAGCTTATCCTAAATTGGCCCGCGCGGGCCAATTTAGGATAAGCCTTTTTATGAGGTTAATCACCTCCTCGCATAGAAGTTCTTTACATTCAGTTTAGCATAGCCGATCGCCGGATCCAAGCGAGAGAAATCAATACGTAAAGGAGCTTTACCAAATCGCCACGCACTGCGTGACAAATTGAGGTGAAACACCTAAGATTCGGATGTGAAAGTTACAAGAGAACGCTTGTTCCAGAGGCTTATATCAGATATAATATGGGCTGTGAAAGTTGAAGCAGCTTATTGAAATAGAAATGTTATAAGTTCTTACTTCTATAAGTAGTGAGGACTACACAGGTACGGGGGTGATGTGAGATGTCAAAGAAACCTGATAAGAAAACAGAAGCGGCTCTAATAAGAGCATTGGAAAATGCAAAGGCCTTTAGCCAACAACTGCAGGAAAACAGAGAGAAGCGGCTTTGGAAGAAGGTTGATGTTCCATGTAGCCTTTATGAGACCATTAACGGATTAACAAAAGTTGAAATGGATACAATCCGTAAAAACTATGATTTCAGAAATTTAAGCTCTCTCAGAAAGGCAGAGTTGGCATCGGAACTGGCAAAATTAATTCCTTTGAAGTTTAAGAAGGTCATCTATACATTAGATCAAAGCAGGTACGACTTTATTAAATTAATCATTAAGAATTCGGGAGTTATACCCGATATGGGTATTACTGTTTCGAATGCGGAAGCATTCATGGGATTTAGTATTATTTTCCCCGGATTATATGACGATCAAAAGGTATTATTTATGCCAAATGAACTGGTAAGCATTTTCTCTCAGATAGATAGCAGTGAGTTGCAAAACATTGTTCAACGCAATACCGAGTGGATACGCTTAACCCACGGATTGCTTCATTACTATGGTGTCATGGACGCATGGCCCGTTAAAGCGAAGATAAGCGAGCTTACAGGGCAGGAAGTTGACATTCTGGAATTTATGAATGTAATGTCCTTTGCCTGTGATTTCTATGGACAGGTTAGTTACACGTCATATGGATATCAGGATGACAGAGTTTTCGATGCAAAGAAAATTGTTGAAGAACACAGAATGAGACCGGGCGTTGATTATTATCCATTTACAAAAAAGCAGCTGTTAAAAGCCGGTGATCCGGATCATGTTGACAGAACACTGGAGATGAACAGCTTTATCAGTTTCCTTTTAAAGCATTACAGGCTGTCTGATCAGGAAACCAACGAAATTGCATTGCAGATAACCAATATGATCAATGCGGATTCCAAACCGACGCTGATTATTCAATACCTGCAGAGCCGGATAGAGTTTCCGTCGTTTGAATTTGTGCAGCAGTTAACAGCAAGAATAATGGAATTATATAACAATACTCGCCAGTGGGTGTTAAAGGGACATACTCCCAACGAGTTGTTCCAGGAAGAAAGAAAATACTTGAAGCCTTTGCCGGCTGAACCTTTTAAGATAAGTCAGCAAAATTCAAAAGTAATTGATCTGCAAACCCGCACCAAGGTCGGCCGAAATGATCCCTGCCCTTGCGGCAGCGGCAAGAAATATAAGAAGTGTTGCGAAAAATGAAGACAATAAATGGAATATACACCGACAAGAGCATTATGGGAATTGTTATTCCTGTCTAAATTCAAATTGTTATCCCGATATACAGATATGAAAGCCTTACATAAAATCATTGGGGTTTGCAACAAAGATAAATGTAGCAAACAGTAGCAGTTAGTTTTAAGCAACTAAAAAACCTTGCAGCTTATGCAGTCGCAAGGTTTTTTAGTTACAAGAGAAAAAATTTAACGGATTTTTT